>JAWKVM010000081.1:0-3687 GCA_041398025.1 Alphaproteobacteria bacterium | reverse complement strand
GTCGGGCGCATTGACGTGTCGGCCCTGAGTCTTTTCCAGGAGACCGGCGGCGCACAGCATCACCATCAGCCGCTCGGCATTAGTCGGATGGATGTCGATCGCTCTTGCGACCTCCTCATACGTCCCTGCCCCCTTGCTGATCGCGCTGAACAGGCCGACCTCGACCGCGGCCATCAGGGCGGCGGACTGACCGTAGGATTGGGCGATGTTTTGCAGACGTACCGTGGTGACCGGCGTGCCTGTGGCAGACGGGCTCTGGTTTGATGTCGTCACTGAGCGTTTCCGTTATTTTCATTGGGTAGAGCATGTTTCATGAGGCTGGCGCCCGCGCGCGAGCCTCCCATTGCTCTATCTGTTCCCGTCTTTCCGCTGAAGCACTTTTCCTCCCCCGCGCCCCTGCGGGGGAGGAAAGGATGGCCAAGCGACGGCTACGTCCCCTCGAACTTGAACGAAACCTTGAGCTTGGCGCGGTAGGCCTCCACCCTGCCCTTGGCATCCAGCACGAGATCGAGCTCCGCGACTTCGGCAACGCGCAGGTCCCGCAACGTCTCGCTCGCCCGGTTGATGGCGCCGGCAGCCGCCTGCTCCCAGGAGTCCTTGCTGGTGCCGATCAGCTCGATCACCTTGTAGACGCTGTCAGCCATGATCGTCCTCCCGTTGTGATGGGCAGGACGCAGGATGCTCCTGCCGCATGCCAAGCCTAACATCAGCGGGAGGGTGCCGATAGGATGCAGCGCACCATCCGCCTGATGGAGACGCGGTCACGAAAACAGCCGGACCGCGGTGCGGCCCGGCTGTTTGCCGATCGGGTTCATCCCCTGACTTGGCTTTAGCTCGAGTACTTGAACTCAGGCACCGCCTTCAGCTCTTCCTTGGTGGCGTTGTAGACGGCATGGTCGGGATACCAGACGCTCGCCTTCGACGAGACCGTGGTGGTCGTCTTCGACATGGTCGTGGTGGTCGTCGCCGACCCCGTGGTCGTAGTGGCGGCGGGCTTGGCCGGCGCAGTCGAAGCGGAGACCGGCTCGCTGACGAACTTCATCTTGTCGAAGGGGACCGCGACGAGATGCTCGCCGACGCCGAGGAAGCCGCCGACGCCGAGCACGACGGCGACGATCTTGCCGTTCTTGTCGGTCAGGAGTTCGTTGATGTCACCGATGGTCTCGTTCTTGGCGTTGTAGACGTTCAAGCCGATCAGTTTCGAGGTGCGCCAGTTGCCCTTGAACGCGGCCTCCTGAGCCGACATGGTCGCAGTTTCGGACTTCGCGGGCGGCGCCATCTTGGAACTGTCGCTCGATGTCGACGGCGATTGCGCGAATGCAGCCGAGGCAAGCAGGGCCGTGCCGGCGAGGCCGGCGATGGCATATTTCTTGATCATCGTATTCTCCACATTTCAGAAGCTGAATGATGGGAGAACACGTCACATCAGGAAGCGTTCCACGCATGATGCATGGAACATGCAGCGGGGAACACTGCAAGGCGTGACATGCAGTGACACATGGAAACAAACTGTGAGGTTCGAATTCGCGTCAGGCCGCGAGCGAGGCCGGTTCCACTTTCCGCTCTTCGAAGATGGCAATGGCCTCGAAGCGATAATCGCAGGCGTAGCAGGTCCAGAGATAGCAGATGCGGCCTTCGCCCTGCTCAACCCAATCCGGGAAGGCAATCGGCTTGCGGCATTGAGCGCACGGATTTCCTCGGGGCATACTGCCGATACCCACTCTCGCCATGGCGCACTCCCTGAAGGCTTCTTCTGGAACAATGATTGTCGGATGACGGGACAGGACGGCTGCCGGAACTCGACACATCCTGTGTCTACGTCGGCGCGGACCGTAAATCCGGATTGCGTCATTTGCACGACAAACCGTCGTGACCGTTTCCGTCATTCGTCGTTGCAATGCGGCGATTGCGGCGCACTTGATTACGCTTTGTTTAAAAAGCCGTCCGCGCAGGCTTCACTTCGCCCTTGCAGACACCGCAGGGTTGACCGTGTGCACGGCGCCCGGCTTGCGCAGGTGAATGGTCGCGATGTCGTCGGAATAGACCTTCTGCCAGCCGTCGACGCGATCGAGCAGCCTGGTCGCCGCGCTCTGCGTGCGCAGCAGCGTCGCCTCGATGTCGTACTGCGCGAGCAGGCGGAACAGATTGTCCGGCTGCATCAGGCCGGAAGCGGCGTTGTGATCGACGAAGAATTTCTCGCCATAAAGCTCGGTGCGGCCGTCGATGAAGGGCGAAACGCCGTTGGCGATCAGGTAGCCGCCGAAATCGTAGTCGTTGAGCACGCGCGCCAGATTGAGCTTCTTCAACTCGACGACGGCGGCCACAGGCGAGCTGCGCGTATGGGGCTCGAAGCGATGCAGCGAGGCATAGGCGACGGTTCCTGCCGCGAGCACAGCCACAAGGCCCGCAATGAACGCGCCACGGAACGGCGACGGCGTCGCGGGGTCGGCGCTACCGATTTGCGACGCCAGCGGCGCGGCGAGCAGCAGCGGCGCGATCAGCGCCAGGATTTCGGCGGCGCGGCCCTGCGCCAGCGCCATGTGCACGAGGCCGAGCAGCAGCACGATCCGCATCAAGGGCAGCCGGATGCCGTGATAGAGCGCAAGCCCGATGCCGAGCAGCAGGCAGATTTCGAACGCGCCGAGCGATCCGAAATCCGCAGGCCGCCATTCCATGATCAGCGGCAGCGCCGCACCCAGCGAGAGGATCTTCTGCGAGGCGAGCAGCGCATTCCAGCCATAGGGCGTGATGCAGCTTGCCGCCAGCGCAGCGAGCCCGAAGGCGAACCAGCGCAGCAACAGCTTCTTCTGCGCGTGCGCATCGGCGTTCCACATCGCATCGAGCGCGAGGCCGCCGACGAGGAGGAGGCCGAACACGAAGCCGCCATGCAGATTGGCCCACAGCGTCATCAGGGGCAGCAGCCGCCAGGACGGCGCCTCGCGGCGGTCGGCGGCAGCAATCAGTCCGGCGGCCCACGCCACCAGCACCGGCAGCGCCAGCACATGCGGCCGCGCCAGCAGATGCGGCACGGTGAGCGCAAGGCCAGCCGCTACGCAGACCAGCGTCGCGCTCTCGGAAAGACGACGACTGACGAAACGCGCCAGCAGCGCAAAGGTGGCGGCGATCGCGCTTGAAGCAAGCACCACCGGCCCGGCCCAGCCGGCAGCCGCATAGGCCTCGGCGTACAGCACCTGCGCCAGCCACTGCGTGGAGATCCACGGCTGGCCGCGCATGGTGAAGGAATAGATGTCCTCGGTCGGCACCGCGCGATGGTCGACGATCCACTGCCCGACGGTGATCTGCCACAGCGTGTCCGGATCGATCAGCAGGCGATTGCCCGCCAGCACGAACAGCGCGTAGACCGCAGCGCCCACCCAGACATGCAGCAGCCCGCGCAGCGAGGACGCGGCCCGGTCGGTATGGAGTGTGGCGATGCTCATGGGTTGTTCCGGACTTTTTCCGGTCGGATCGAACCATGCGGGCGCATAATGCTTGGTAAAATCCGCCCTGCGCGCGCGGGTGCATAGCAACAATCAAGGTGGGTAAAGCGTTAACAGGCGGGAACAACGGGCTCGACCCGGTCCACCGGTTCCGCACACCGGACCTGCGTTCCGGCGGTGCAAACGGCGCAAAGCCGCGTTGACACCCGCTCGCGCAGGCCTACATTAACCCCGTTCCGAGGGGTGC
>JAWKVM010000080.1:0-1836 GCA_041398025.1 Alphaproteobacteria bacterium | reverse complement strand
ACAGCGTGCCAGGGACGGGTTAAGGAAGACCTAACGCTTGGAACAAAACCTGTCAGACGCAAGCGCCAGGGCGTTCCATCGATGGAAGCGTCGTGAGATCGATCGGCGCCCGGCAAGCCCTCAATTCACGTCGTTCACCATCTTTTCCAGCCGGGCGAGATTGCGGATGATCAGATTGCGCCCGCGCTTTTCGAGAATGCCCTCGCTGGCGAGATGGCCGAATTCGCGGGTCACCGCCTCCCGGTGGGTGCTCACCTGGCTCGCGATGTCGGCATGGGTCGGCGCCGGGTAGATGTTGATGGTCTCGCTGCGCTGGCCGCTCGCCTTGGCCAGGCGCAGCAGCTCCGCCTGGATGCGGTTGCGCACGCCATAGGTGGTGAATTCGAAGATGCGTTCGGACAGGGCGCGCACCAGAAAGGCCAGGCGCTGCATCACCCGGATGCTGATCTCTGGCCGCTCACGCATGATTCTCAGAAAATCGCTGTCGGACAGCCGGAACAGCTCGAGATTGGTCAGGGCAACGGCGGACGTGGAGCGGCGCAGGCGGTCGATCGCCGCAATCTCGCCGAACATTTCGCCGGCCTTCTGTTGTCGAAACGAGATCTCCTTGCCGCTTTCCGAAAAAATGGTGATGCCGACGCGTCCCGATTTGATGAAGTAGACATCGGCGGAATCGTCGCCCACGGTGAAGATCGTCTGCCGCCTGTTGTAGCGATCGCGCCAGCAGCGCTCGGCAATCCTGGTCAGGCCCTCACGGTCGAGATCTTTGAAAATCTCGACCGTGGCCAGTATCTCGATGATATCGTCCACCCGCCACCCCCGGTTTGGCCGTGGTTAGCCCACGGTTCCGCCTATAGCGTATCATCATACCACAGTCATCGGCGACGCCAGCCGGCCTGGACGTGCAGGCTTATTCCGCCGCCATCTGGTCCGTCTTCTCGACCTTTGCCGCGCAGAACTTGAACTCCGGAATCTTGCCGAACGGATCGAGCTGCGGGTTGGTCAGGATGTTGGCCGCCGCCTCGGCATAGCAGAACGGGATGAAGATCATGCCCTCGGCGACCGCGCGATCGGCGCGCGCCATGATCTCGATCGCGCCGCGCCGCGTCGCCACCTTGATGGTTTCGCCCGGCCGCACGCCAAGCCGTCGAAGCTCCTTCGGATGCAGGCTGGCATTGGCCTCCGGTTCCAGGGCATCGAGCTTGCTGGCGCGCCTGGTCATCGAGCCGGTGTGCCAGTGCTCGAGCTGGCGGCCTGTCGTCAGCACCATCGGATAGTCCTGATCCGGCAGCTCGTCCGGCGGCAGCACCTCGGCGGGCGTGAACCGGCCGCGGCCGCTGATCGTCGGAAAGCTCTCGGCGAACACGATCTCGTTGCCGGGGCGGCTCGGGTCGTCACAAGGATAGGTGACGGAGTTCTCCGCCGTGACCCGGTCCCAGGTGATATTGTCGAGGCTGTTCATGCCTCGCTTCATCTCGGCGAACACGTCGGCGGGACTATCGTAGGTCCAGTTCAGACCCATGCGATTGGCGATCTCCTGGATGATCCACCAGTCCTGGCGCGCCTCGCCCGGCAGCGGGGCCGCGGCGCGGCCTCGCTGGACCTGCCTGTTGGTGTTGGTGACGGTGCCGTCCTTTTCGGGCCAGGCCGAGGCCGGGAGGACGACATCGGCATATTTGGCCGTTTCCGTCAGAAAAATGTCCTGGACCACGAGGTGATCGAGCTTGGCGAGCGCTTCCCGCGCGTGGCTGGCGTCGGGGTCGGACATCGCCGGATTTTCGCCCATGACGTACATGCCGTGGATCTGGTCCGCATGCACCGCGTCCATGATCTCGA
>JAWKVM010000079.1:0-2621 GCA_041398025.1 Alphaproteobacteria bacterium | reverse complement strand
ACCGCGATGCGCGCATCCTCGATGCTCGGCACGAACACGGGCTCGTAGACGAAGCGATCTTCGGGGCGGCGCAGCTTGCGCAGCGCCTGGCGCTGCAGCTCTTCCTTGTTCGCGCTCAGCTGGTCGACGATCAGCACTTCGAAATAAGGTTTGCGGCCACCGGCGGCACCCTCCGGCTCGTCCGCAAGCTCGTCCTCGTCCTCCTGCTTCTCGCTGTCGGTGCGCTGCGCCAGATGGCGAAAAGTGTCGCTCAGCATCAGCCGCACGGTGGTCGACACCGTCTTGGCGAGTTCCGGATAGCGCTCCTCGTCCAGCAGATGGCGCAGACGATCGAAGGCGCGCGCTCCCGGAAAGGCCCAGTAGAGTTCGATCGGCCGGAGAGACGCGATCAGGCTCTCGGCGCGCTCGTGCAGCTTGTCCTTGGCCTTGCCGTCTGCCGCACGTCTGAGACGCTCGGTCGTGCTGCGCAGCGCGCTCCAGCGATCCGTGCGCAGCTGATGCGCGCTGTAATACTCACTGAGTGCATGTTTTGATTTTTGCGCCGCACTCATGCCTTCCGCCTCCCGCTCTAATCCTGGTCTTTGTGCCTGGTCGTCGTGTGTCCGATCGTCAATGATCCGTCGGTAACGTCTGTGCTGTCCGGCCGGGGCGCCATGCGCACGGGCTCGTCACGACGCGCCGCACGCAGCGGACCGAGGGCGGCGAGATAAGGCGAGGTCGCCGCATGGTCCTGATAGACGCCGAAGTTGACGGACCGGTCGCGAAAGCTCTTGTGCAGCTGGCCGAGCCCGCGGATGCCGACCTCGCGCTGGCGCCGCACCATATCAAGGTCGATCTCGAGCGCCAGATATTCCTCCTGACCGCCGGTCTCGATAATCACCGAACCGGCGGGATCGATCACCGTCGATCGTCCGACGCCGCCTGCTCCGAGGCCGTTGACGTCGAACACGTAGCATTGGAACTGCGCCGCGGTCGCACGCGCGATGCTGAGCTCGATGTCGCGATCGATCGTGCCGGTCAGCACGGGATGCAACAGCACCTCGACGCCTGCCGAGGTCAGCGCGCGCGTGGTCTCCGGGAACCAGATGTCGTAGCAGATCGAAAGCCCGAAGCGACCGACCTCGGGCACGTCGAAGATGCAAAGCTCGGTTCCCGGCGCTACCCCTTGCTCATAGGGGTAGAAGGGAAACATCTTTCGATAGCGGGTGACCACGTCGCCGGAAGGGGCTATGACCAGGGAGGTGTTGTAGACACGCTCGTCCTCCGTACGCTCGAACATCGAGCCGGGTATCAACCAGATGCCATGGCGTTCGGCCTTTTCGCGAAACGCCGTCTCGTCGTCGTTGGGAAAGCTCTGTGCCGTCCTGACCAGGGGACCGCGCGGCGCGAGTTCGCTGAACAGCACCATCTGCACCCAGGGAAAGCGTGCCATCACCAGATCGACCCGGTGCAGCATCGCATCGACATTGCTGTCGAGCGCGCCGATGTGCATCTGAACACCGGCGATCGCGAAGGGGGTCATGCACCGATCTCCTGCATCGCTTCGTCAAGCCATTTCCAATGTAGAATGACTTGTCGCTCCTCGCCAACAGTTCACGCCGGTGAAGTTTTACGCCTCAGGGTTGCTTCGATGCCGTGAGTTGCGTGATGCGTGCGATGCCTGACCTGTCGATGCCTGGCAGACTTACCTCGCGGCCCAGAGCATGCCGCGCTTTACGATCGTCGCCATCTCCGGCACGTCGAATTCGCTGGCGACATGACCGAGCGAGGAATAGAAGACGCGGCCCTCTCCATGGCGCCGCTTCCACACCACGGGCATGACCACGCCGTCGATCCAGGGCGCATGGTCGCCATTGAAGGTGGTGGTGGCGAGGACCTCGTTGGAAGGATCGACGTGCATGTAATATTGCTCGGAGTGATAGGCGAAGCCCGAGAGGCCCTCCATGACCGGATCGTCCGGGCGGGTAATATCGATGCGGTAGTCGATGACGTTCCCTGGATGTGCGACCCACTGGCCGCCGCACATGAACTGATAGGCAGGCTCGTTCCGAAACGCGTCGGCCATGCCGCCGTGATAGCCTGCGAGCCCGACACCGCCGCGCACGGCCGCTTCGAAGGCGGTGAGCTCCTCCTTTGCGATCTTGGACATGGTATAGATCGGCACGATCAGCGAAAGCTCGGCGAGCGCCGGATCGAGGAAGGCGGATGTCTCGGTCCTGACGTCGACCGCGAATCCCTCGGCCTCGAGCATGGCGGTCAGGATGTGGGCGCCCTTTTCGGGCTCATGGCCCTCCCAGCCGCCCCAGACAATCAGTGCGCGTTTAGCCATGGCGGCCTCCCCAAGGGATCAAAGAAAAACCTGCTCATCTACGCCTTCGGGCAGCGGCGCTGGACGCTCCGGCCGGCTTTCGATGTCGAGATGGCGCCCCTCGTCCGAGGAGCGCCCGAGCGCGTCCATCACTTCGAGCACATGCAGCGCAAGAGCGCCGCTTGCCCGATGCGGCCGGCCGATCTGAATGGCGGCCGCCATGTCGAGCAGGCCAATGATGCGGTGATCGGCGACGTCGCGTCCCTTGCCGTCCTTGCGGTTGGGCATGCCGAAGGCGAAGGCGTCGATGCCA
>JAWKVM010000078.1:0-1720 GCA_041398025.1 Alphaproteobacteria bacterium | reverse complement strand
CGCGCTCATTCAATATACCGGCGGCACCACCGGCATTCCCAAGGGCGCCGTGCACACCCATGCGAGCCTGGTGATCAATGCCGATCAACTCGCGGCCTGGGCGCCGGTCTTCGCGCCCGGCAAGGAATGCATCCTGGGCGTTCTGCCGCTGTTTCACGTGTTCGCGGTGAGCACGGTTCTGTCCTACGGCATGCGCATCGGCGCGAAGCTCGTGCTGCTGCCGCGCTTCGATCTCGACCAGGTGCTGAAGACCATCCACCGAAAGCGGCCGACGGTGCTGCCGGGCGTGCCCACCATGTACAACGCGATCAGCGGCCACAAGGACATCGATCGCTACGATCTGACCTCGATCAGGCTCTGCATTTCCGGCGGCGCGCCCTTGCCGAGCGAGGTCAAGCACGGTTTCGAGCGGCGCGCCGGCTGCACGATCTCCGAGGGATATGGTCTGACCGAGGCGCCGGTGACTCATTGCAATCCCGTGGGCGGCCGGCACAAGGAAGGCTCCTTCGGCATGCCCATGCCGGGCACGACCATCGAAATCCTGTCGCTCGAAGACGGTGAAACCGTCCTGCCGCCCGGCGAGCGCGGCGAGGTCTGCGTTTCCGGTCCGCAGGTGATGAAGGGCTATTGGCGACGCCCGGAAGAGACGGCCAAGACCATCCGCAACGGCCGGCTGCATACCGGCGACATTGGCTATCTCGACGAAGACGGCTATGGCTTCATCGTCGACCGTCTGAAGGAGCTGATCATCTGCAGCGGGTTCAACGTCTATCCCCGGGTGGTGGAGGAAGCGCTCTACGAGCATCCGGCGGTGCTCGAGGCCGCGGTCTGCGGCGTGCCGGACGCCTATCGGGGTGAGACCGTGAAGGCCTATGTTGTCAAGAGGGAAGGCGCCGATCTGGACGAGGCCGCCCTGCTCGCCTTCCTGAAGGACCGGCTGTCGCCGATCGAGATGCCGAAGATCGTGGATTTTCGCGACGAGCTGCCCAAGTCCGCGGTCGGCAAGATCCTGAAGAAAGAGCTCCTGCGCGAGGAGCGTGAAGGGGCCGGTGCTGCATGATCGTGGGCCTGATCGACAACGGCAGCGCGGACGATGGGCAGGCTTTCGGCATCGCCGAACTCGCCGGCATGTTCGGCGTCACCCAGCGTGCGATCCGCTTTTACGAGGACCAGGGCCTGCTGTCGCCGAAGCGGGTCGGCAAGACCCGCATCTTCGGCGATCGCGACCGCGTGCGTCTCGACTTCATCCTGCGCGGCAAGCGCCTCGGCTTCTCCCTCGCCGAGATCAGGGAATGGCTCGATCTCTACGAGATGGAGGACGGTGAGCGCCGGCAGTTTCATGCCCTGCTCGAGGGCAGCCGGCAGCGCATCACCGAGCTGGAACGGCAGCGCGACGATCTGGATGCGACATTGAAGGAACTGCGGGCGATGGAAAACCTCGCACTTGCGGGATTGGCCGGCGAGAGCGACCGCACATCGAAACAGGGGGCGAAGCGCGCCCATCGGGTCGAAAGGAACGGATGAGATGAAGAACGTCGTGATCGCGGGCTATGCCCGCTCGCCTTTTCACTTCGCCCATAAAGGCGAACTCACCAAGGTCCGCCCGGACGATCTCGCGGCCCAGGTGGTGCGCGGGCTGATCGAGCGCACCGGCGTCAAGCCCGAGGACATCGAGGATCTGATCGTCGGCTGCGCCTTTCCCGAAGGCGAGCAGGGCTTC
>JAWKVM010000077.1:0-1771 GCA_041398025.1 Alphaproteobacteria bacterium | reverse complement strand
ACGCGTCAGCGATCGAAGGCGAGCGAAGCGCCAAGCCGGCGAGGTCGACAGAGCGAGGGTCAGCAAATGAAGAGCCGCGCGTAGCGCGTGGATGGCCGGAGCGACCACATGAATTCCGGGCTAGCTCGGCCTCGGGTTCAAGGGAGCCGCAAGGCAAGAAAAAAGGCTCGCTGCGAAAGTGGCGAGCCTTTCAAGCGGCTAGGCCAGAGCTAGGAAGCCAGCGCCTTGATGGCGTCGATGCGTGAGGCGGGAACACCTCTGGCGAGCCAGGCGGCCACCGTCGTCTCTTTGATGCCGAACTGCCGGGCGATGGCGGCGGCGCCAAGGCGCTTGATGATCGCCTCCGGCTCGGCGGCGGTCCGGCCGCAGGCGGTGCGCGCGGCGTCATAGTCCCAAAGGGGGAAGCCCATGGCGCGGGCCTTTCGTTTCAGGGCCTCGGTGACACCGGATCCGGGAAAGGTGATGACGCCGATCGGGCAGGTTGCGAGCATGCGCTCGTTGCGCTCGAAGCCGGCGCGGTTGCCGAGGTTGCGCTTCAGGGAAAACCGGATCTGGCTGACGCTGCGGCTGTCGGCCCATTTGGCGGCGATGGTATCGGCTCCGGGTGCGCCGCCATGCAGGAGGGTCATGGCCGGGTGCTTCGCCTTGATGCGGTCGAGGCGCTGCCAGATGGCGTCGATGTCCTGGAACTGCGCGCCGCCGGAGAAGACGACATAGGGACCGGGCGGCAGATGGTCCTCGGTCCAGCGCTGGCGGCGGGCGCGCTCAAAGTCGCGGGAGTCGATCATGGCGGCGGTCAGGTTCCGGGTGCGGGGCCGCGAGCCGTGACGGGGCTGCCATGTGCTGCCGGTCGCCTCCTCGAAGCAGCGCGCGGCGGCGTCGAACATGGCGAGGAAAGCGTTTTGCCGATCGATCAGGGCGCGTCCCTGGTCGATGGCATCCTGCAAGGCGGTATCGGTGACCTCGCTGCCGTCATGCTGCTCGCGCAATCGGGCCTGGGCGCGCTCGTTGTCGTCAAGGGCGCGGTCGAGGCGGTTGATCTGGGCGTGAAAGGCGTTGACCAGACCCCAGAGCATGCTTTCCAGGTCCAGCGCCAACGGGCAGCCATCGAACAAACCGGTCACTGGCTCGAACAGGCAGGTGACGGCGGTCTCGATCGCCTCGGCCTCGGGCAAGGGCCGGTTGTCGATCTCTCCAGCGGCGAAGCTCGCGCCGAAGGTGGCGAGGCTGTCGCAAATGTGACCGGTGGTCATCGTCCGGCCTCCCGCATGCGAGCCAAGGCGTCGGCGGGATCAATGCCGAGCGTCTCGGCGAGATCCTCGGGCGTGCGGATTTCGACGATCTCGAAGGGGTCGAGAATGAGGGAATCGAAGTCGTCGAGGTCACGAAGAAAAGAAAAGTCCATGATATTCGCTCCGCATTGACGATGAAGAGAGGTTGCCGCCTCTCGTGATAAGAACTTAATAATATCAAATACGCACAATGTAACAACAAATATTGACACAATGAATTTAAATAAATCGACTTTATATTGTTTATTTATTATTGCGCCCAAAGAACAAATCCAGCATTCCTTTGGTGGGACAGTGTTCCGACATTCCTTCGGAGCCGACGTCTTCAGGCGATCGACGCGCGCAGCGGCGGTCAAAAGCGCGTAGCGGGACCGGAGCCACGCGCAGCTTTTTGCGTTTGGCAAAAAGCGAGCATGGCGAGGACCGACCTTTTGGCCAGAGCGAGCACGTTGATAGTCTGAGGACGCCGGCGAGAGGAC
>JAWKVM010000076.1:0-2025 GCA_041398025.1 Alphaproteobacteria bacterium | reverse complement strand
CGTCGCCGCCTAGTCGCCCGTCACCCAAATCCGCGCATAGCCCGTGTCGATGCCCGCCCGCCAGCAATGGATGTGGGTGCGCTTCCATTGGTCGAGCACCCCGCCGAGCCGGTCGTCCTCGCGGCCTTCCGAGCCCGACGCCTTGACCAGCGCGTTGCAGGTGATGGCATCGGCGAGAGCACCCCCGAGCTTGGTGTCGTAGCTCACCGCGGCCCGGCGCCTGGGCGCGAAATAGCCCATGGTCATGTGCACGCTGACCCAGCAGTAGAGCGCCGTGCCGAGCGTGAACATCGCCGCCATCTCCGGCCAGTGGAAGGCCATGGTGACGATCACGCCGAGCACCACCGCAGCCGACGGCAGCAGGTGGAAGTAGAAGGCGTCGCCGAGCTGATCGAACGCCCAGGTGCCGCGGGTGATTTTCCGTACGGTCGACCCCGCGAAAGTGTCGCCGTGCCACTCGGTGCTGTAGCGCTGCACCCGGGCGAAGGCGTCGGCGCAGATGCGGCGCAGGATGTTGATGGCTAGATAGGTCCAGACATAGTCACCTCCATTATGCAGGACGACGAACAGCAGTCTCAGCGCCAGAATGACGCAAAGGGCGAACAGTGCTGCGCCGCTGTCGCCAGCGGTCAACGCATCGATCATTCGGCCGATGAACAGCGGGGCGCCGATTTCGGCCAGCATCTTGCCGCCGATCCCCAGCCCGAGAATCACGAGCGTGATGGGATAGCGGCGCCAATGTCGCCAGGAAAAGGCGAAGACGTCACGTAAGCCGGGAGTCATGGCTAGGCTCCAAAGCGAAAAATGAGCAGCCGACAAAAGGCGTGCGTCGGCTTATGTCAGGGTTTGGTCTGGAGTGAGGTTGAAATAGGGGTGGCGCGCGGGGACCGCGGCCGGCGAGCAGGCGTTCGCCGTCAGAACGACGGACGTCAGCTTAATGGGAGAGAGTGATCCAGGGCCTGCTCATAGGGGACTCCTGCCGAGTTTCGACCAAGAGAGCCAAGAAGCTAACCTGAAGGCGAGAGGGGGGCAAGCACAAAATCTGCGGTTTTGCGCTTCCGCGGCATGTTATTGACGTTTGCGTAAATTAATTGACGTTAACGTCAGAACCGTTTACGTTAAGTTAACCAAGATCGTTTAGCAAAAGCCATTGACGTTCAAAAACCCGCTTCGATTCCCCTGCGGTTTGGAGATGTGTGTGGCTATTGATGGAAAAGAGCGAGTCTCGCCGTTGGCCGAGACGCCAGGCGTTCACCGGCCCTGGCTCGCGCACTATCCTGACGGCATCGACTGGCATACGCGCTTCGAGGCGCGGCCGTTCCAGTCTCTCCTGGATGACGCGGCCTCGCGTTTCGCCGATCGCCCCTGCATCGATTTCCTGGACAAGGAGACCAGCTTTCGCGAGATCGACCTGATGGCCGCGAAGGTCGCGAGGGGATTGCAGGATCTCGGCGTGCGCAGGGGGACCAAGGTCGGCCTGTTTTTGCCGAATTGCCCCTACTCGATCGCCTGTTTCTTCGGCATCCTGCGCGCGGGCGGCACGGTGGTGAACTACAACCCGCTCTACGTCACCCGCGAGATCGAGCAGCAGGTCGAGGACAGCGAGACCGACATCATGATCACCCTCGATCTGAAGGTCCTGCTGTCCAAGCTGGAGCCGCTGATCGGCAGGAGCCGGCTGAAGGCGATCGTGGTGGCGAGCCTCGCGCATTGCCTGCCTTTCCCGAAGAATTTTCTTTTTCCGTTGGTCAAACGAAAGGAGATGGCAAAGCTTCCGAATGCCCCCGCCTTCATCCGCTTCGACCAGCTCACCGCCAATGACGGCAGCTACGCGCCAGCGCCGATCGATGCCGAAGAGGACATCGCACTCATTCAATATACCGGCGGCACCACCGGCATTCCCAAGGGCGCCGTGCACACCCATGCGAGCCTGGTGATCAATGCCGATCAGCTCGCGGCCTGGGCGCCGGTCTTCGCGCCCGGCAAGGAATGCATCCTGGGTGTTCTGCCGCTGTTTCACGTGTT
>JAWKVM010000075.1:0-2546 GCA_041398025.1 Alphaproteobacteria bacterium | reverse complement strand
CTCCATGGCCGCCATCCATGCCGCCGTCGCCTCGGCGAAGGCCGGGGGTAGCTGGATCGACGCCAGGCCGCCGCTGTTCCGCTGATCGCCAAGGCGCGCAACGCGCCCTGCTCGATGCTCGGGTCATCGGTCTTCAGGCATAGCGGCGCATGATGACGATGCCGAACAAAGCGCCGATCAGGACCGTCAGGAGAGCATAGGGCCGGACGTCCCAAAAGCCGACGAGCAGCAGAGCCGCCCCAGCCGCAAGGCCGGCGAGCCCGACGATCATCCCGGCCGAGCGGCTCTCCTTGCCATAGGCCTCGTTCAAAATGATCAGCAGGTTCAGGACGACGTGCAGAACGCCGAGCGGCCACCAGTTCTGGCGAAAGCTCGTATCGAGAAGCGTGCCGCCATAGGCGAGCATATTGCCGAGCAGCATCGGATGCGCGGTCAGCGAATAGGGAAAGGCGGTCACGCGCTTGGGCGGCAGGGCCGAGAGCTCGTAGCCATAATAGGTGCGTTCCGCGCCGAGGGCGCGCGCTGCGCTGATGTTGAGCGCGAAACCGGCAGCCATGACGATCAGCGACAGTAGGTTCGGCAGCGTCACCGCCAGCACCGCGCAAAAGGCGGCGAGGGACAGCCCCTTCAGCAGCACGCTGTCCTGCATGAAACGCCGCTGCGCAATCCTGCGCCAGAGGAACGCGAGCGCATAGACCAGGAAATGCCAGAAGCTGAGCGCATACACAGCGAGAGCCCAGCGATCTGCGGCATGGGCGACGGCGAGGATCGCCAAGGTGACGAGCGCGGTCAGCAGCGGGAATGAAGAGCGGGTCAGCATCGCCTGTCTGTTACCAGCTTCAAGCGTCCGATAGCCAGCCCCATGCCGGCTCACTGCCGGGTGATGGTGACGGCCTTGCCGTCCCTGTCCAGCCGCCATTGCAGCCAGGTGCCGTCGGGGGCGTAGAGCAGCTCGCGTTCGAGGTCGCCGGTAACGAGGTATTTTTTCGCGATGATCCGCTTGCCGCCGATGGTCAGGGGCTCCTCGCCGACGGCTTCGGCTTCGACGTGGCGGATCTCGCCGTCGCGCTGGCCGAAGATCAGCGGGCGATCGATCACCCTGACATTCCAGGGATGGCTCGAGACGGTATCCAGCGGCACGCGCACCCCCTTCTCGACGCCGTCGACCACCATCTGATTGCCGTCGATGCGCGCCCTGGTCTCGAACAGCTCACCGTCGTCGTCGGTGCGCGCCTCATAGGCGATCAGCCGGTCGCCGTGCCAGACTTCGTGATAGTGCGCCTTACGCCGATAGGCGGTGACGAACAGGACCTTGACCTTGACGTCGACCTTGGTGTCGACGACGAGATCGTCGCCGTCACAGCTGAAGTTGAGAACGTGGGTGCCGATATCGCCATAGGTCTCGTGATGGATGACGAAACGCGCCGGGCTCTCCGGCGGCTGGCAGGCGACGGCGGGCTTGACTGCCGAAAGCAGGAGCACGGCCATCGCTGACGTCAACGCACTGCGCGTCGCAGTCAAAATGCGGCGTCCTCGAAGGCCATCAACGGGTCGGCGCCGGCCATGATCTGGGCGAACAGCGCGCTGTTCTCGGGCAGGATCTTGGCCATAAAAAAGCGCGCCGTGGCGATCTTCGCTTCGTAGAAGGAGGCGTCACCATTGGCGCCCTCCTTCAGCTTCCGCTTGGCCACCATGACCATCCGCACCCACATATAGGCAAGCGTCACCAGGGCGAACAGGCGGAGATAGTCGACTGACGCGGCCCCCGCCTCGTTCGGGTTTCTCAGGCCCGCCTGGGCGACGTGCAGGGTGACCTGCTGCAGGCGCGCGAAGGCCTTGGCCAGCGGCAGCACGAACTCCGCCAGCTCCTGGTCCGCCTGGTGCTCCTCGATCAAGGCCATGACCGGGTGGAAAAAGCGGCGCAGCTGGCGGCCGAAATGGGCCGGCAGCTTGCGGCCGACCAGATCCAGCGCCTGGACGCCGTTGGTGCCTTCGTAAAGGAGGGTGATGCGCGCGTCGCGCATCAGCTGCTCCATGCCCCATTCGGCGATGAAGCCGTGGCCACCCATGCACTGGACGCCGAGATGGGCGTTGTGGAAGCCGCCGTCGGTGAAGTGCGCCTTGATGATCGGGGTCATCAGCGCCACGAGGTCGTCCGCGGCCTCGCGGGTTGCTGGATCGGGATGCTTTTCCGAGATGTCGAGCTGCATGCCGATCCAGTAGGCGAGCGCCCGCGCTCCCTCGCTGAAGGCGCGCATGGTGAGCAGCATGCGGCGAACGTCGGGATGGACCATCAGGGTGTCGGCGGGCTGATCCGGCTCCTTCGCTCCGGTGAGCGCCCGCCCCTGGCGCCGGTCGCGCGCATAGGCGACGGCGCTCTGATAGGCGGTCTCGGCGATGCCGAGCCCCTGAATGCCGACCTCCAGGCGGGCGTCGTTCATCATGGTGAACATGGCGCGCATGCCGCGGTGGGGCTCACCCACCAGCCAGCCCTTGGCGTTTTCGAAGTTGATCACGCAGGTGGCCGACGCCTTGATGCCCATCTT
>JAWKVM010000074.1:0-2853 GCA_041398025.1 Alphaproteobacteria bacterium | reverse complement strand
GCCGTAAACGTTCATCAGAACCCGACCGCCAGGCCTGACCACGCGTGCCATCTCTTTGACGGCTTTTGGCATGTCGGGAAGCAGCATGACGCCGAACTGTGATCCAGCCATGTCGAAGCTGTCGTCCTCGATCTCGAGCGCGTGGCCATCCGTCACGCGGGTCTCGATGTCCAGCCCTTCCTCGCGTGCGCGCGCCTTCAGGAGATCGAGCATCACGGACGAGAGATCGGTTGCCAGGACTGACGCGCCCATCCGAGCTGCAGGAATGCTGAGCGCGCCGCTACCGGATGCAACATCCAGAAAACGCATGCCCGCGCGGAGGCCGGCACGGTGAAGCCCCTCATTGCCGAGCCACATCTGCGTCGGCGTATGGGTTCTGTCGTAGCCCGGCGCGATCTTGTCCCACGCGGCTCGTGTTGTCTCGAGGCTCGCCACGAAGCTGCTCCTTTGCTGACATTCAAACGTTGTGGAGCGTCGTGCGCAGGGCGCGCAGCAGAGATTTCGGCCGTTCCATCAGCGGGTCGTCGGCGCAGTTCTCGATCACCAGGTGAGGCCAGCCGAATCGTGCGCTCGCCGTCTCCGCGACCGATAGCGGCGTCGCCCGGTCATGCCGTCCCCAGATGAGGGTGGTGGGAACCACGATCCGCGCAAGATCGTCCGCCGAAATGGCGCGCAGCCCGAACGCCTCCATCAGGCTCGCGAGCGCGGCTTGGACGGTTGGTGTGCGAGCAAGGTCGATATTGTAGGTCTCGAATGGCGCCCAGTGGTCACCCATGCGCAAGCGGAGACCAGCTAGATCGAAAGCGCAGTGGCGCCACAGTGCGCTATGCGTCTCTGGGGTCGGTTGCACCAGCTGTCCGTCGTCAGGCTTTTTGGGACAGATGGCGGCGTGATTTGAGAGAGGTTCTGGTCATCTGATGGATGGATTGAGGCAGCAGCGGTTTGATGCTGCAAGCGTCGCTGTTGGATGGTCTGTCGTTTGATCCTTTCACGCTCGAGCAGGATGGTTTTGCCCCTGCCGAAGTAGACGTCGGCGGGCGTCAGATTGCCGAGGCTCTCGTGATATCGATGATGGTTGTAGTGATCGACGAAGGCCCTGATCTGGGCTTCGAGATCGCCCGGCAGATAGTAATGCTCGAGCAGGATTCGATTTTTCAGTGTCTGATGCCAGCGTTCGATCTTGCCTTGCGTCTGTGGATGATGAGGCGCGCCGCGGATATGGGTCATGTCGCGCTCGTCGAGCCAGGCGGCGAGATCGCCGATGCCGGCGCCGAAGCGCATGCTCTCGAGAAAATCGAGCAGCTGCGGCAGCGCGCTCACCCGCTTGCCGTCAATCAGAATGCCGAGCTCGACTTCGAACCAGTCGATGCCGGAACTTTCCTGAACGTCGGCGAACCAGTCTCCGCCGGCCTCGGCGATATGGATCGGGTAGTCCTCGTCGATCTCGACGATCCAGCCTTCGGCGCGGAGAGCGGGCAGATGACGATGGCTGAACTCCAAGAGCGCGCGCTCGGGATCGATCAACTCCTCTTCGGGATCCGGCCCGATCATGATGAAGTCGTTCTGGTGATCCGGCGTCACTTCGTAGAGACCGAGCGCATCGATGCGCTCGAAGCCGAGATCCTCCAGCCGCGCCCGACATGTTTTCTCCGCCGGCCGGTTGCGGACGATGCTGACGATCCGGTCGCCGTCGACATGGGTGAGATCGGACTTCCTGTCGCCTGCGCCGATGCGCGCATCTTCATAGTCGAAGCTCAAGCGTGCGACCGCCGCCATGTCGCTCTCCGGCGTTTCCCAATAGCGGGTGCGGCGATAGTCGAGGCAGGCGGTGGTCAGGCGCAGATGCGGCGTCGGCACGACGTCCTTGCGGCGCGTCTTGCGCAGGGGCATGGGCGTCGGCAGAGCCCGATCGGGCAGCGTCTTTTCCAGTGCCGGGATCAATTTCGGCACGTCGGCGGGCTTCACCAGCGGTGCCCGCGCAAACACTGCCGCAAGCCGGTCGGGAAGGCCGGTCTCGAGCGGCCCGATCTCGCCGCTTTCCCGGTCGATGTAATGAGGCGGGAGAGCAGCCGCGCGCCGGTCTCGCCCTCCAGGCGGTAGTCGCCTCCGACCTCATGGTTCAGCGTGCGCTGACGGCAGAGTTCCTGCAGGATCTCGACATCGATCGGCCGAAGAAACTTCGCCGGTGGCTGGTTGAAGGCGTTGGAAGCCGAATAGGGCGATGCGTAGCTGCTGTAGCCGCCGGCCTTCAGCAACCGCACCGAATAGAGGCTGAGGGACAGGCGGGGCGGCGTTTGCCAGCGCTTGCCGGGATCAAGCATGTAGACCAGCCGCTGGCGGATCTCCGGCGGATAGTCGTTGGTCGGCGCCGATGACGTGGCGGCTTCGAGCTTGTCGAGCCAGGCCGCCAGATCCGGCGCGATGCTCTCCGTCCGCCCTTCGGCCGGCGGCCGCTCGAGGGCGGTGAGCGGCACGGCCCCGACATGCTTGCAATTGGCGCCGACCGGACAGCTGCACCAGCCGATGATGCGCTGCTGCCTGCCCTCGCCGATGATCCGGATATGCTGTTCGTAGGGCTTGTGCTCGGTGCCCTGCACATGCCCGATTAGCGAGCCTGCTTCCTCTCCCGGCGCGACATCGCGCACCCGGCGCTCACGCACATAGCGTTCCGCTCGGGCGAAGGCCGCTCCCGGAATCGTCCGCTTGATGTCACCAAGGCCAAAGGACGGCATGCCTCACCTGTCGACGTCAAGAATTCTACCCATCGAGTTCGTGATAGAAAACTGACGCTCGATCGTGTCAACCCTGATCGACGAACAACGTCGCATCGCATGATGGCTTGCTATTGGCCGC
>JAWKVM010000073.1:0-2905 GCA_041398025.1 Alphaproteobacteria bacterium | reverse complement strand
CTTGCCGGCCTCGGCCAGGCTGAAGCCGCGCCGGAAGAGGAAAAACCGACGCCCGCGGTACCGATCAAACGGTCAGTGACGCCGGATCACATCATCTGCCTCGAGGACGGCAAGAAGCTGAAGATGCTGAAGCGGCATCTGAAGACTCGCTACGACATGACCCCTGAAGAGTATCGCCAGCGTTGGGTGTGAACCGGCGTGGAAAAATGACCCCCTAATCGGGGGTATCGGCGTCCAATTTTGACCCCCCTGTTTGTGAGTTGAACAGACGCTACCCCTCCCTGTTTTGGGACGGGTGGTGGGGGATGAAGAGCGTGGACACGATTGCGCGGATCCGTCGGGAGTTTTTTGTTCGCGGGAAGTCGATCAAGCAGATCGTCCGCGAGCTCCACGTATCACGGAACACGGTCCGCAAGGTGCTGCGCAGCGGCGATACAGAGTTCAGCTATGAGCGCGAGGTGCAGCCGCTCCCCAAGCTCGGCCGTTTTCAGGCGGCGCTCGATCGGCTGCTGACGGAGAACGAGGCGAAGCCGGCTCGTGACCGGCTGACGCTGATCCGCTTGTTCGAGGCGCTGCAGAGGCAGGGCTACGAGGGTGGCTACGATGCTGTTCGGCGCTATGCACGTAGCTGGCAGCGGGAACGCTCTTCCTCGACGTCATCGGCATTCGTGCCGCTGATCTTCGAGCCTGGCGAGGCTTACCAGTTCGACTGGAGCCATGAGATCGTCGTCATTAACGGCGTGACGGTGACCGTGAAGGTCGCCCATGTCCGCCTTTGCCACAGTCGGATGCTGTTCGTGCGGGCCTATCCGCGCGAGAGCCAGGAGATGGTGTTCGATGCCCATGATCGGGCGTTCGCCTTCTTCAAGGGCGCCTGCACGCGCGGGATCTACGACAACATGAAGACGGCGGTCGACACGATCTTCGTCGGCAAGGAGCGCGCCTATAACCGCCGCTTCCAGCAGATGTGCAGCCATTTTCTGGTGGAGCCGGTGGCCTGCACGCCGGCGTCCGGCTGGGAGAAGGGCCAAGTGGAGAACCAGGTCGGCACGGTCCGTGGCCGCTTCTTCATTCCCAGGCTTCGAGCGAAGAGCTACGCGGAGCTGAATGCCTGGCTGCTGGACCAGTGCCTCGTCCATGCCAAGGCTCAGCACCATCCGGAGTTCAGAACCAAGACCGTTTGGCAGGTATTCGAAGAGGAGCGGCCAAGCCTGGTGCCTTACGCCGGCCGCTTCGACGGCTTTCATGCGACGCCGGCGTCCGTTTCCAAGACCTGCCTGGTTCGCTTCGACAACAACAAATACTCGGTCATGGCCAGTGCGGTCGGACGTCCTGTCGAGGTGCGCGCCTATGCCGATCGCATCGAGATCCGCCAGGACGGCCAAATCGTCGGCGACCATGAGCGATCCTTCGGCCGCGGCCGGACGATCTACGATCCCTGGCACTACGTGCCGGTGCTCGCCCGCAAGCCCGGTGCGCTGCGCAACGGCGCGCCGTTCAAAGACTGGGTGCTGCCGACCGGCCTGGCGAGGGTGCGCAAGAAACTCGGCAGGACCGACGACGGCGACCGGCAGATGGTCAAGATCTTGACCGCGGTGCTGAGCGACGGCCTGCCCGCGGTCGAGGCCGCCTGCGCCGAGGCTCTCGATGAGGGCGTGCACTCCGCCGACGTCGTCCTGAACATCCTGGCGCGGCGTCGAGATGTCGTCCTCCGGCCTCTGACGATCACGACGCCAGACGCCTTGAAGCTTCGTCATGAACCCGTGGCCGACTGTGCCCGCTACGACCGCCTGAGGAGGGCTGTTTGATGGAACGATCAGAAATTCTCACCACCATGAGCACCCTCAAGCTCTACGGCATGAAGGCCGCCTACGATGAGATCCTGGCCACCGCCGTGAAGCGCCAGCATGAGCCGGAACAGGTCGTCGGCGATCTGCTCACCGCGGAGATCTCCGAGAAGCAGGCGCGCTCGATCAAGTATCAGATGACCATCGCCAAAATGCCGCTCGCCAAGGACATCGACGACTTCGTGTTCGAAGGCTCACCGATCAACGAGACCCTGATCCGCGATCTCGCCACCGGCAACTTTCTCGAGCACCAGCGCAACTGCGTGCTGGTCGGCGGCACCGGCACGGGCAAGACGCATCTCGCCATCGCGATTGCACGGGCCTGCATCCGCGACGGCGCCCGCGGCCGCTTCTTCAACGTCATCGATCTGGTCAACCAGCTCGAGGCGGAGGCGCGGGCCGAGCGCCATGGCAGGATGGCTGATCGGCTCGCCCGCATGGACTTCGTGATCCTCGACGAGCTCGGCTATCTGCCCTTCGCCCAGACCGGCGGACAGCTCCTGTTCCACCTGATCAGTCATCTCTACGAACAGACCTCGGTGATCGTCACCACCAATCTCGACTTCGGCGAGTGGCCGAGCGTCTTCTGCGACGCCAAGATGACCACCGCGCTGCTGGATCGCCTGACCCATCATTGCGACATCATCGAGACCGGCAACGAAAGCTGGCGCTTCAAAAACCGCGCCTGACACGAACAGCCCTCAACACGAAAAATTTGATCGCGGCCAGGGCTGTGGACATGATGCTTCTCCTGCGGAGAAGCTTGGACAACGCTGCGCGTTGACCACATGACCACAGCCGCAACCACAACAACCTTCTTCTTCAAATTCGAAAGGAAAAAGCCGGCATGACATGATGACTCAGGGGGTCAAAATTGGACGCCGATAGGGGGTCAATGTTCCACGCCGATTGACAGCGTTGGGGCTTGAAAGATGATTACCCTATGGTCGCGCCGAGCTATGCGGCGCAACGCAGCGATCTGGCCAAGAAAATCGGCCTCGGCCGGAAGCCGGAGCCGGAGCCGGAGCCGGCCAAACCGGCGAAGGCGCAACGCAAAC
>JAWKVM010000072.1:0-3364 GCA_041398025.1 Alphaproteobacteria bacterium | reverse complement strand
ATATCAGCGGGTCAAGAAGGAAAACGCCCGCGCCAAGGCGAAGCGCCTCGCGAAATCGCGGCGTCATCGGGTGGGGTGAGACGGTGGCCCGCGCAAGCCCCGACCCTGTTCGCCCAGCCAGGGGCTCCCCTGGCGCTCGTGCGTCAGCGTGAGAGCTGCTGCAGGAAGGCGATGACGTCGCTCCGGTCCTGCGCATCGCGCAGGCCGGAAAACGGCATGCTCGTGCCCTTGACGATGCGGCCGGGGCGCTGGATGAAGCGGTCGAGGGTCGCCTTGTCCCAGACGGTCCCGTTGCGCGCGAAGGCCTGCATGGCGCCGGAATAGCGGTAGTTGGGCGCCTCGGCCGGCGCGCGGCCGAACACGCCGACCAGGCTCGGGCCTTCGGCATGGATGCCGGCGACGGTGGTGTGGCAGGAGCCGCATTTGACGAACACGGCCTCGCCGCGGCGGGGGTCGCCGATCAGGCCCGGGTCATAAGTGGCCGCTGTCGTGTAGGCGCCTGTGCGGCGCTGCGGCGGCTTTCGAACCTCTTCGGGCGTCTCTGAAAAATTGTCGATCAGCGGGCCGTAGACCCAGCCCCGGCTGCCCAGATCGGGCAGATCGATCAGATACCAGTCATTGCTGCGTTGCACCTCGATCATGCGATCGCCCGGATTGACGGTGGCCACGATCCCGGCCCCGGTCGACGGCTCGATCCTGACATTGACGTTGCGTCGGCTGGTCTCCAGGAGATCGCCGGGCGCCGCTGTCGCCTGATCTGGCAAAAGCAGCGTGGCAAGGAGCAGGGACATGAGGACGGCCGGGAGGGCTGCCAGTCGCATGGTCGTCTCCTCGATGATTCTTTCCGAATTCTATGTGATGACGGACGTCGTGCTATCCGGAAAGGCGAGTAGAGCGACGTCGACAATCGCCAATATTGGTCTACAGAGGTCGACCGCTGCCCGACAATCCGCAAATGCGGGATGCGCGCCGGATTTTTGCCCGGCTGTTGCTCAGTTTCGACGCCGCCAGCGCATGCCGTGGGCGATGGTGAACTGATATTTGCGCCGATGCTCGCGGATCAGGAAGGGCAGATCCTCGCTATGCTCCAGGGTGAAAGCCTGGCCGAGGAGCCTGGCGATCCAGGGCCTGCCGGCCATGGGCCGAGCCTCGGCATCTATCGGCCAGGCGTCTTCAGGCGTGAAGGCGGAAAGCCAGGTGAAGGGTGTCACCAGGAGAAGCTGGCCGCCCGGCTTGACCAGGCGTGGCAGCGCTTGCAGAAAGCGCGCCGGCATCGGCAGGCGGCAAAGGAGATTGGCGGCGAACACCAGATCGGCCGGCGGCAGGGTTTCGGCAAGCTCGACGGCATCGCCGACCTCGAAGGCGATGTCGGTGCCGTCCGGGAGGGCAGGGGCTTGGAAGACCGCAGGCTCGGTGATCGCGCCCTCGATCAGGATGTCGCTCGCGATCTCGCCCCCATCGAGAAGCTGTTTCGCGGCGTCGATGAACTGCTCGGAGAGATCGTAGCCCGTCACCTTGCGGGCATGGCGCGCCAGCTCGAAGGTGGAGCGCCCGACCGCGCAGCCGAGGTCGTAGGCGGTGGCTGTATCAGGGTCCAGGCTGTCCCCGTCGACCAGATGCGCGACGCAGCGCAGCGGGAAGTGGAGGGCGCCTTTGACGCCCTCCATCGCAGCCGAAAAATCCCCGGGCAGGATCTGCGCCCCGCTGCCGTAGTGAAACAGCAGATAGTCCGAGAGAATCTGCGGCTGCTCGTAGACGTTCTCCGGATCGCTCATGAGGCCAGAAGGGCGCGCATGTATTGCGGCTGGAAGTTGGCGATCAGGATTTTGGTCTCGCCGTCCTTCTCCATGCGCACTTCGGGGATCGCCACTTCCGGGGTTTTTTCGGGTGAGAACAGAATGTCCTCGTGGGTGGCGTTGCCTTTGTCCCGAAACTTGTCCGGCGTCAGGTCGCCGCCGAGATGGTCGCTGCGCCCGGTGGCGACATGCACGGTGCCGAGGATCTTCTCGTCCTGGATGTCGCTGCCCGAGACCGGCAGATCCTGGGTGCCGAAGCCGAGCTCGCCGATCGCCCCGCTCGCCGGATCGCTCCGGAATTTTTCGATCAGACGCGCGACCTCGCCGGCATCGCCTTTCAGGCACGCGCCCGCGGTGATGCGGCCGTCCTCCACGGTCATGAGCGCGAGCGTACCGCTTTCCAGCTTGAGCGGGAACCGGCCGGAGGCACTGTCCGGCACGTAGTAAACCTCGCCCGCCGGCAGGTTGGCGACATCCGGGCCGCCATGGCAAAGCCCGTGGCTCTTCTGCGCCTCCTGCCCGCCGAGCTCCAGGCGAAGCGTATGTTTCCGGCCGTCAACCACGAAATCGATCTCGACCGCATCGGCCCGGGTCATGCCGGCGCGCAGCTTCTCCGCCTGGCGGCTGATCTCCTCATAGTCCACGGCAAGGCCGGAGCCGAGGATGATGTCGTTCATGCCGTGCATGGTGGCGCCGCGAAAGCCGAATTTTTTCGCGTGGGCGGTGAGAGGGGCGGTCGCCGAATAGGTCGAGACCACCAGGATCAGATCGTAGCTCGGGTAGACGTCCCGCTCCAGGCTGATCCGCTCGCCCGCAGGCGTCCAGGCCTCGTCCGGCAGATCGAGATTGCTGCCGCCGGTGATCTCGTAGGCGTAGAGATCGCCGCCGGTCATCGTCAGGTCGTCCAGCGTATGGGATGTCAGGCTGCCCAGAATATCGTGCACCGCATGGCGCTGAATGGCGTAGCGGTCGTCGTCGAGAAAAGCGAGATCCTTCACGGTTTTCGGGTCGTGCAGATCGATCATCACGGCGACCCGCTCGCCGCCTTTGGGTGCGAACACGGTCTTCAGGAGGCGGGTGAGATCGAAGCTGGGGAAGCGAGCGAGATCAGCGGTTGCCTTCATCGGTCATACCTCCTTGGCGACGTTTTCCGGGGCGACGTTTCCAGGGGAGCGGTAATGCCTGATGATCGACCGGACGCAGGAATAAGCTCACCAGCCACAGGCAGCACCGGACCATCCCCTTTTGGTCCTCGCCCAACACCTAGCATCGCCGGCAGGACCGACAAGTGACTTGCAAAGAAAAAGTCAGTCGCTGCTGCCGCAACGTGTCAGCAGGAATGACGTCGGCGGATCGCTACGGGATGAGGATGGCTACGGCTACGGACAGATATAGCCGGCGCCGGTCGGGCTTTTGAAGCAGCCGACCGACTCGGGCAGCACCTGCTTCGGCAGCCAGAGCACCGCGTCCGGGAAGAAGATGCAAAAGGCGATGGTCGCGAAGAACACCAGATAGAGCGGGAGCGACGCGTACATCGCCGTGGTGAAGCGCACGTCGCAGAACTTGCT
>JAWKVM010000071.1:0-4425 GCA_041398025.1 Alphaproteobacteria bacterium | reverse complement strand
CGTCTGCAATCGGAAGCGGACGATATCGACGTCGCCTTCATCCAGGGCGGTGTCGTCGCCCAGCCGCCGCCGGACGGCCTGGAAGCGCTCGGTAGCGTGTTCCTGGAACCACTCTGGATCTTCGTAAGCCTCGACGATCCACCGAAATGGCTGAGCGATCTCAAAGGGCGGCGCCTGGCGATCGGTGCCGAAGGCAGCGGGACGCGGGTGTTCGTCGGCGATCTGCTGCGCGCGAACATGGTGACCGAGGACAACAGCACGCTGGTCAGCCTCGGCGGATCCAGCGCCGTGCAGGCCCTGCAGGCTGGTTCCGTCGATGCCGCGTTCTTCGTCGCCTCCCCCGAAGCGGAGGTCGTGCAAGCCCTTTTGAACGATCCCGCCTTCAAGCTCATGAGCATCGAGCGATCCGGTGCGTACCGGCAGAACTACCGCTTTCTGAAGACGGTGACGCTGGCGCAGGGTGCGGCTGATCTCGGCATGAACCGGCCCTCCCACGACGTCACGCTTCTCGCGCCGGCCGCCTCGCTGGTCGCCCGGGAGGGGATCCATCCGACGCTGGTCGACCTGCTCCTGCTCGCCGCCACCGACGTTCACCGGCGCGGCGATCTGTTCTCGGCGCGCGGCGAATTCCCTTCCGACAAGCTTCTCGATTTTCCCCTGAACGACGAGGCGAGGCGCTATCTGACCTCAGGCCCGCCCCTGCTGCAGCGCCATCTTCCCTTCTGGATCGCAACGTTCCTCGAGCGCATGGCCATACTGCTGATCCCGCTCCTCACCCTGCTCATTCCGCTGATCCGCATCCTGCCGCCGGTGCTGGACTGGCGCATCCGGCGTCGGATCTATCGTTGGTATGACGAACTCAACGCCGTCGAAGAGGCTGCCGCCAACGCCAGCGATCCGAAGGAACTGGACGCCCTGCGCTCCCACCTGGACCTGATCGAGCGGAAGCTCATGCAGCTCTCCGTGCCGCGCCATCGCTCCGACCTGGTCTTCAATCTGCGAACCCATGTGAAGCTGATCAGGGACCGACTGGCGTCCTGATCGACCGATGCGCGCCGCCGGTTGAAGAAGCCTCGACAGCCCTGGTCGGACGCATGCACGGCGACCCTGTCCCGATCGCAGGAGGTGAAATTTCGAACGCCGCGATTGACAACGCGGCGGCATGCAGGCCAGATGCTGCGGTCGCATCGGCGAGATGTGGCTTGGCTTCGACGTTCGACGGAGAACGGCCCTGACAAACCCACCTGTCGCCTGCGCAACCCTGACCATCGACACCGCCGGAAGCTACGATCACACCTCCGAACGGCTGCGGTCCCTGGTCTCCGATGCCGAACACGGCTGCCTCAGCATCGACGCGATCGCGGGCACCCTGCGCAATCGAGCCCTCGGCATGTCGATGCTGATCTTCGCCATTCCCTGCTGCCTGCCGATGCCGCCGGGCGTACCGGTTCTGTCCGGCATCGGCCTCGCGGTCGTCGCGATCCATCTGATGATCCTGAAAGACGAACTCTGGCTTCCGCGCTTCATCGGCAATCGCCAGGTGGCGACGGCAGACCTCGAACGCCTGCTAAAGAAAATCGTTCCCCATGTCGAACGGGTCGAGAGTTTTTGCAAGCCGCGTCTGATGGCGATGACCAGCGGTCTGCCGAAGATGATCGTCGGGCTCGTCACCCTGATCCTGGGCCTTTTGCTGATCCTCCCCATCCCGCTCTTCGGCAATCTTCCGCCGGGGCTCGCGGCGGCCATGCTCGCCATCGGCCTCGCGGAGCGTGACGGCGCCATTGTCGGCCTCGGTCTCCTCTGCTCGATCGTCGCGATCGGCGTGACCTCTGCGGCTGGCTGGGGCGTGTTTCTCGCCCTGGGCCGTCTGATCGCCTGAGCCCTGCGGTCTCGTTCACGGTCACCCGGTCAGCATTCCTGAGATCGGCGACGGCCTGGACCGGACTCATGACCGGCCGGGAAATCGATCGGCGACGAGATCCGTGAGAGCGCGCGAAAACAGCTCGGCGAGCGACGAAATGCCGAGCTTCTCGTAAATGTTGCGGCGATGCACCCTTGCCGTCTCCGGCGAAATCTTCAGCGCTTCCGATATCTGAGCGAGCGCGTGGCCGGCGAGCATCATCCCGACCACTTCCCGCTCTCTCGGCGTCAGCAGGTCGCGTCCGAAGTCGGCGAGCACGCTTTCGAGGCGAAGATGCTCCCGGTCGGGACCGTCCGAGCCGAAAGCGGCGCCGGCGAGGCGCACATGGCGGCGGACCAGGGCGGCGAGCAGCGGCAGGAGCGTCCTCAGCGCATCGAGATCTCCGGGCGAAAACGCTGGCTGGCGGATCGAGCGTTCCAGACAGATCGCATAGGTCATCCGCTCGAGCGGGATCAGGAAATTGATCTCGTCCTCGATTGCCGAGCCGCGGTAATAGCTGGCCATGTAGTCGGACTCGGCGAAATCCCCGGGCACGATGTCGCGAAGCCGGATCACGTCAGCTTTGCGCAGCCGGAGCGCGTGCAGGTAGAACGGGTCGAGGAGATAGGCGGCGCCGACATAGAGCTCGGCGCTGTTGCGCCGGTCGGGATTCTTCATGCCGTCGACCAGGATCTTCGGCCGCTGCCGCTCGGCATAGACCAGCACCAACGCGCTGTCGAACGCGACCATGGCCTTGAGCCAGGCCAGCAAAGCCTCGTCGAAGGCCGCCTGCCCCAGATGATCGACAGCGCTCGCCAGCGCTTCGACGGCATGGCTTTCGCCCTTCATCGGCATCGATAGCCTGCCCTCCTCGCTGCGACAGCTACCCCTCTAGGGTTATTTACACGCCTTACCCTTCGAAAGAAGCTCGAAGCAAATCCAACGTCCAGCGCTTGGCAAAAAAAGAGCGCGCCCAAAGAACCGGGAGTTTCAGTCAATGTCGATCGCCCTTGCCGACAAGGTCGCCCCGAACAGCACCAATGAGGAATTGCAGGCTCTGCGCGAAACCGCCGTGCCGCGCGGCGTCGCGACCATGCTGCCGGTGTTCGCCGAGCGTGCCGAGAACGCCGAGATCTGGGACGTCGAAGGCCGTCGCTATGTCGACTTCGCCTCGGGCATCGCCGTGGTCAATACCGGCCATCTGCACCCCAAGGTGAAGGCTGCTGTCGCCGCCCAGCTCGATCTCCTGAGCCACACCTGCTTCCAGGTCACGCCCTACGAAGGCTATGTCCGGCTCGCCGATCGCCTGAACGCGCTCGCGCCGACCGGAGCACCCAGCAAGACGATCTTCCTGACCACCGGCGCCGAAGCGGTCGAGAACGCGATCAAGATCGCCCGCGCCCACACCGGACGCCCGGGCGTGATCGCCTTTGCCGGCGGCTTCCACGGGCGCACCATGATGGGCATGGCGCTCACCGGCAAGGTCGCTCCCTACAAGACCGGCTTCGGCCCCTTCCCGGGCGAGGTCTACCACGCGCCGTTTCCAGCAGGCTATCTCGGCGTCGATACCGAGCAGAGCCTCCAGGCGCTCGAGACCATCTTCAAGGCCGATATCGAGCCCGAGCGCGTGGCCGCGATCATCGTCGAGCCGGTGCAGGGCGAAGGCGGCTTCTACATCGCCCCCGCCCCCTTCCTGCAAGCCCTGCGCGAGATCTGCGATCGGCACGGCATCGTCCTGATCGTCGACGAGATCCAGACCGGCTTCGCGCGCACCGGCCGTCTGTTCGCGCTCGAGCATGCGGGCATCCAGGCCGACATCGTGACCATGGCGAAGAGCCTCGCGGGCGGCTTCCCGCTCTCCGCAGTCACCGGCAAGGCCGAAATCATGGACGCGGCGCTCCCCGGCGGCCTCGGCGGCACCTATGCCGGCTCACCGCTCGCCATCGCCGCCGCCGACGCGGTGCTCGACGTGATCCAGGAGGAGGATCTCTGCGCCAAGGCGGAAAGCACCGGCGGACGCATCGGCGAACGCCTGGAGGCGATGGCGGCGGACGCCGACCTCGCACCTGCGATCGGCGAGATCCGCCGTCTCGGTGCGATGGTGGCCCTCGAACTGGTCGAGAACGGCGATCCGGCAAATCCCGCAGCTGCCCTCACCAAGGACCTCGTCCAGGCGGCCGCCAGGGAAGGCCTGATCATTCTCGCCTGCGGCACGCGCGGCAACGTCATCCGCTTCCTCGCCCCTCTGACCGCCGACCTCGCCCTGATCGACGAAGGCATGGACATACTGGAGCGCTGCCTTCGCCGCTTGCTTTCGGCCAAGTGATTGTCGATGCTGCGAAATACGGCGAGGCCACGCATTCGTCCACTGGACGGGTAGCGGACGGCTGAACAGGACGCCTCTTCGAGCGAAGGGCGGATGGAACGACAAGAAACGGGAGACGGAGATGCGGAGGCATTTATCGGCGGTGCTGGTTGCCGGGCTGGTGGTTGCGGCAGGTACGGCGGCGCATTCTGAGACGTTT
>JAWKVM010000070.1:0-4936 GCA_041398025.1 Alphaproteobacteria bacterium | reverse complement strand
AACTTCCACCACATCAGCTGCCATTGGGATGCCGTGTAAAAGCGCTCCTGCTCGGGCGTGAGACGCTCGTCATCGGCCTCGGGATCGAACGGCGCCTGGTCGACGTAGCGTTTGGTCTCCGAGGAGGGGACGGTCATCTGCCCTGCCCTGCCTCGAAACGAATGCGCGGATCGAGGGCGGCGAGCGCCAGGTCCGAGATCAGCATGCCGACCACGGTCAGCACCGCGAGCAGCATCAGGAAAGAGCCGGCGAGATACATGTCCTGGGTGCGGAGCGCTTCCAGCAGCATCGGGCCCGTGGTCGGCAGCGACAGGATGGTGGAGACGATCACCTCGCCCGAGATGATCGAGGGAAGAAGCGAGCCGATATCGGCGATGAAGGGATTGAGCGCCATCCGAAGCGGGTATTTCATCAGCGCGCGGAAGGGCGAGAGCCCCTTGGCCTTGGCGGTGACCACATAGGGTTTCTGCAGCTCGTCCAGAAGGTTGGCGCGCATGCGCCGGATCATGCCGGCGGTGCCCGCGGTGCCGATGACGATCACCGGCACGATCAGATGGGAGAGGATCGAGCCGAATTTAGCGAAGCTCATCGGCTCTTCCAGATAGTGCGGATCCATCAGCCCGCCGACCGAGATGCCGAAATAGACATTGGCGAAATAGAGCAACACCAAAGCCAGCAGAAAATTCGGCGTGGCCAGGCCGAGATAGCCGATGAAGCTGAGCGCGTGGTCGCCGGCACTGTATTGGTGGGTCGCGGAATAGATGCCGATCGGAAAGGACACCGCCCAGATGAACAGGATCGCAGCGAAGGAGACGACGAAGGTCAGGAAGATGCGATCGCCGATGAGCTGGCTGACCGGGAGGTCGTAGGCGAAGGAAAAGCCCATGTCGCCCTCGAGCAGGCCGCCCATCCAGATCAGATATTGCTGCCACCAGGGCTTGTCGAGCCCGTAGGTCTGGCGCAGATACTCGATCTTCTCGGACTGGATATTCTCGCCCTGGGCCTGCAGCTCGGCGACGTAGCTCTCGAGATAGTCACCCGGCGGCAGCTGGATGATGATGAAGGTGATCAGGCTGATCGCCAGAAGCGTCGGGATCATGATGATCAAGCGATGGACGACGTAGCGAAGCAAGCCTAACCCCTTTTGGCGCGATGACTTTTTGTGAATTCTACAGGATAAAGGTTAAGGCTTGGCCATCCGCGCGTGCAAGACCCCCGATGGTTCTTGGGCCGCGGCTGCAAAAGAGTCCAGGGATTGGTGTGCGGCAAGGACAACTCGCCGATGTCCGACGGGCTCTTGCCTGGCTGGACGGGGCGTGATGGGATTTGGGGCGCTGAGGCTGTAGCGAACGGGGCGAAGGATGCATCTGGACGAGCTGCTGAAAACCGAGATCGAGCCGACCGTCAAGGGCTGGCCTGCGGGCGTCGGCGCTCTCCGCCTCGGCGAGATCGGCGCACAAGGATGGTCCCTGCGCGCGCAGGACCTGGCCCTGCCCGCCATGGTGCTGCGGGACAGCGCGATCCGGCATAACAGCCGCTGGATGCGGGCCTTCCTCGAACGTTTCGACGTGGCGCTCTGCCCGCACGGCAAGACCACCATGGCGCCGCAGCTGTTCCAGCGCCAGCTCGACGACGGCGCCTTCGGCATCACGGTCGCCACCGTCCAGCAAATGCGGGTCTGCCGGCGCTTCGGCGTGCCACGCGTGCTGATGGCGAACCAGCTGGTCGGCAGACAGGCGATCCGCGAGGTTCTTAAGGCACTGGAGGCCGACGCGGATTTCGATTTCTACTGCCTGATCGACTCGCTCGACGGCGTGCACCTGCTGGAGCGCGAGATTCGGGATCTTGGCGCGCAACGACCGCTGCAGCTCCTGCTTGAAGGTGGGATCAAAGGCAAGCGCACCGGCTGCCGGACCATCGCCGACGCCCTCGATGTGGCGCGTGCCGTGGCGGCGACGCCGGGCCTGGCACTGCGCGGTGTCGAGGGCTTCGAGGGTGTGCTTGGCCGCGACCCGTCAGGCGACGTCGCCACCCATGTCGAACAATTTTTGAACTTTCTGGTCGAGATCGCCCAGGCAGCGGCGTCGGAAGACCTGTTCGCGCCGGGCCCGGTGATCCTCTCCGCCGGCGGCTCCTCCCACTTCGATCAGGTCACAAAAATCTTCAAGGCGGCGGATTTAGGTCGCGACACGCGTGTCATCATCCGCAGCGGCTGCTATTTCAGCCACGATTCCGGCATGTATCGGACGGCGTTCGCGGATCTCGACCGGCGCTCGCCGGAACTGGCCGATCTCGGCGAGGGCCTCCGCCCGGCGATCGAAGTCTGGGCCTATGTCCAATCTCGCCCTGAGCCGGGTCGGCTCCTTGCGACCATGGGCAAGCGCGACGTGTCCTTCGACAGCGGTCTGCCGGTGCCGGAGCGCTGGTTCCGCCCCGGCCATCATGCGGCGCCCGAAGACTTGAGTTCCGGTCACGTGACGGTCGGCCTCAACGACCAGCACGCCTTTCTCGACGTGCCGACTGACAGCCCGCTCCAGGTCGGCGACATGCTGGCCTTCGGCATCTCGCACCCCTGCACCACCTTCGACAAATGGCCGCTGATCTACGTGATCGACGACCAGGATCGGGTCATCGAGGTGGTGAAGACCTTCTTCTGAGCGCGTCCTCGGCACGTTGTCGGCGTCATTGCCAGCGCCGGGCAGGGGTCTCAACAGGTCACGTAGCGATAGGATGGAAAGCGGGACGAGACGACCGCCCGCCGGCAACGCCCGATTTGCCCTTGCCGAAAAAAGCGCTCTCGGGAGTCCTCGATCAGCAACGCCTCGCCTGCGGGATCGGCGGGCAACGGCGCAGGAGCGCCGTCGAACACGAAGCCAGCCGGCGGCAGGGGTTGATCGATGAAGACGGTCTCGGCAGGTGGGATCAGCGGCGGGGCAAAGCTCAGGACCGGATCGACCGGCGGTGGTGGTGGCGGGATAGAGCGAAAGGCGGGGTCGACGGGCGGCGGGGGAGGCGGAGCAATAAAGCGAACCACCGGTGGCTGAACGGGAGCGGCCGGAACGCCGTAGCCGGCAGCGCGTGCCACGACCGGCGGCGGTGGGCTCGGGACGGCCGCCGCATAGGCGGCGGGAAGGTTGGCCAGCGGAATGCTGGCCGGCACGGTCAGAAAGGGCGATGGGGCGGCCTGCGCTTCGGCGTGGCGATGGGACGTCGGGAGTGCTACGCAGTCGTCGATCGGGACACCTTCCTTTGCGCAGACCCAGCGTCCGTGATCGATCAGCGTCGCTGTCTTGGACCCCGTGCTCGCGGGGATGATCGCCTTGGACGGCTGCTCACGATCGGCGAGCGCGCACGCCTCCTCGGCGATGCCGGCCTCGGCGCACATGCGCGCCGCATAGGTCGAAAGACCTTCGGCCCAGGACGCGGCCGGCTGCACGACCAGCAGCAGGCCGAGCAGCGCAATGTTCACTGGCAACAATGAGCGTTTCCTCATGTTTCGACGGTTTTTTGTCATTGTTTCTTAGATAATAACGCCAAAACGGATAGTCGCGTTCCCCCAGAAAGTCAGAATTTCATCAATTTTTCAGCGAGTTTCCCTGATCTGCGCGCGCACACCGCCAGTCAGCGTCGACGATCGATCGCGGCCCATTTACACGCGTCCGGCCTGCTTCCATGCTGCCATGGAACCGCCAAGCCGGACGCTGCCGATCGGAGGGATGGGATGGATTTTTCGTTAAGCGAAGAGCAGGCCGCCCTGCAGGCGACCGCCAGGCGCTTCGCCCAGGCCGAGCTTCCCGATGTCGCCAAAGCCGTCGAGCGTGATGATCAGCCGCCTGGCCGCGACGTTGTGCAGCGCTTTGCCGAGATGGGCTTTCTCGGCATCAATCTCGATCCCGAGCTCGGCGGCGCCGGCGCTGGCCATCTTGAGGCCGTGCTGGTGCTCGAAGAAATCGCGAAAATCTCGCCCGCGGTCGCCTTTCCGGTGTTCGAGAGCTGCTTCGGCCCGGTGCTCGCGATCCAGCATTTTGCCCCGGACGCCCTCAAGCAACGCGTCATTCCGAAGGTCTGTCGCGGCGAGATGATGATCGCCGTCTCCATGTCCGAGCCCGACGCCGGCAGCGCGCTCACCGACCTGAAAACCCGCGCTGTCGTCCGTGACGACCGGATCGTCGTGAATGGACAAAAACGCTGGTGCTCCGGCGCCGGCCACGCCGACGCCTATGTCGTCTATTGCCGCATGTCGGATCAGCCCGGCGCCAAGGGGATCGGTGCGGTCCTGGTCGAGAAGGGCACGGACGGCCTCACCTTCGGCGCGCGCGAGCATCATATGGGCTTTCGCGGCGTCACCAGCGCCGACATGTTTTTCGACGGCGTCGAGGTGCCTCTCGAGAACATCATCGTTCCCGCCGGCAGTTTCAAAAAACTGATGGAAGCCTTCGATCTGGAGCGCTGCGGCAACACCACCATGAGCCTGGCGATCGCCCAGTCCGCCTTCGACTACGTGCTCGCCTACGTCCAGGAACGCCGGCAGTTCGGCAGGTCGCTGGTCGACTTTCAGGCGGTACAGCTCGCGCTTGCCGAGATGAAGTTGCAGCTCGACGCCGCCCGCCTCCTCCTCTACCGCGCCGTGGTCAACGCCGAATCCGGGCTCCCCTCGGTCGGTGACAGCTCGATCGCCAAATGTTTCGCGAACCAGATGGTGCGCGAGGTCACCGGCAAAGCGATGCAGCTCATGGGCGGCTATGGCTACAGCGCCGGCTATCCGATCGAGCAGAAGATGCGCGACGGCTGGGGCTGGGGCATCGCGGGCGGCGCCATCGACATCCAGAAGGTCAACATCGCCGCCACCCTCGTCGGCCGCCGCTTTTCTCAGAGAACCTAGACCAGATATTTGCCTGAGAACGGGGCGACCGGTCTCACGGTGTGCAGGTTATCG
>JAWKVM010000069.1:0-8589 GCA_041398025.1 Alphaproteobacteria bacterium | reverse complement strand
CGATGTCGGCATCTCGGTGAAACTGGTGTTCAGATAGTTGCGCGCCGGCGCCGTCACCAGGCGATAAGGCCGCGCCGCATCCGCATGATCGATCAGGGTCATGTGATCCGGCAATTTGGGCATGACCGTATGGTCCGGCCCGAAGGCTGCCCAGTCCGGCTTGAACTGGAAGCGTCCGGAGCCGGTGGGAAAGCCCTTCAGAAAACGCATCGTGTCGGCGTCGGGAATAGCCTCATGCCCGCCCGCCCTGTCGACGGTCTCCGCATCCGGCCAGCCGGAGCGCGCTAAAAGGTCCTCGATGAGCTGCCACTCGCTCATGCCGAATCCCGGATGATCAGGAGCACTCAGCCGCTTGGCCAGCTCGCAGATGACGAAGTGATTGGTCCTCGCTTCGCCGAAGGGCTCGAACAGCTTGCGCCCGATCTGGATCGTGCCGTGCCCGCCCGCCTGATAGATGTCGTCATGCTCGAGGAACATGGTCGCGGGCAGCACCACATCCGCCATCTTCGCGGTCTCGGTCATGAACTGCTCATGCACGCAGACGAACAGATCTTCACGCTTGAACCCGGCATGCACCTTGGCGAGCTCGGGCGCCACGTCCATGGGGTTGGTGTTCTGGATCAACAGAGCGGTCACCGGCGGACCGTCGCCGAGATCGCGCGGATCGCCGGTGAGAATCGGGCCGATCCGGGACTGGTCGAGCATGCGGATCGAGGGATCGAGCAGATCCAGCCCTTCGATCACCGTCTTGTCCCAATGGTAGAGATCACGCTGGCTGTAGAGCGCCCCGCCGCCCGGATGCTGCCAGGCACCCGTCACGATCGGCAGCGCGCTCGCCGCATGCATGCTGGCCGCCCCGTTACGCGACCGGGTGAAGCCGTAGCCGAAGCGGATGTAAGACCGCTTGGTCCGACCATAGAGGGCGGCAAAGGCCTCGATCTCGTCCGCGCCGAGGCCGGTGATCCCGGCGGCCCATTCGGGCGTTCGGCTCTTGAGATGCGCTTTCAGCTCCTCGACGTCGTCGGCCTGTGCTGCGAGATAGGCCTGGTCCGCATGGCCGTCCCGGAACAGCACATGCATCACCGCGCAGGCGAGCGCGCCGTCGGTCCCGGGGCGAAGCGCCAGATGACTGTCCGCCTGCTCGGCGGTGCCGTTCCTGTAGGGGTCGACCACCACCAGCGTCGCCCCGTTCTGCTTGCGCGCGCGAGAGACGTGGGTCATGACGTTGACCTGGGTCGATACCGGGTTGCCGCCCCAGATGACGATCAGGTCGGACTGGCTCATCTCCTCCGCCGGCACGCCCCAGCATTTGCCGTATCCCGCCTTCCAGCCGATCTCGGACAAGGTGGTGCAGATGGTCGAATGCTGGCCGGAATAGCGCATGGCGTGGCGCAGTCGATTGATGCCGTCACGCTGCACCAGCCCCATGGTGCCGGCATAGAAATAGGGCCAGACGGTCTCGCTGCCATGGCGTGCCGCCGCCTCGGAAAAGGCATCGGCAACCCGATCGAGGGCTTCGTCCCAGGAGACCGGCCTGAACCGGCCCTCGCCTTTCCCGCCAATCCGAAGCAAGGGTTCGCCGAGCCGGTCCGGGTGATGAAAGCGCTCGGCATAACGAGCCACCTTGGCGCAGACCACGCCCGCGGTGTAGGCATTGCGCTTCGCACCCCGCACGCGACCAAGCCGGCCGTCCGCCAGCCGCTCGACATCGAGCGCGCAGGCACTCGGACAATCATGAGGACAGACGGATGGCAGGATTTCCATGGTCATGCCGGCCCCTCGCTTTGTCGGCTGCATCACCGCCCCAAGCGATGGTGCAGCAAAAGGCTCGCCCGGCCGGCGGGCGGCGTCAAGGCGGATCTGGCAAAATCCTCGAAGCTCCGGGGCTCAGCCCTGGTCGATCCCCTCGCCGTCGAGATCGACGACCATCGGATCGTGGCCCATGGCCGCAATGAACACCGGCAGATCCGAAGCCTTGATCGTGGTGGTCGCCTCATTGGTCAGCGGGTGATAGTTCAAGAGCTCGTGCTTAAGCATGGCCTTGTCGAGCAAGGGCTTGACCTGATGCTCGCGGTCATTGATCAGCGCAAACGGCGTGACCGAGCCCGGCGTGACGCCCAACACCTCAAGCAGCAGATCGGGCTTGCCGAAGGAAAGCCGCGGACAGTCGAGCACCTTGGCGAGGCGGTTCATGTCGATCCGGCGATCGTCGAGACAGACGAGGAGCCAAAGACCGCCCTTCTTGTCCTTCAGGAACAGGCTCTTGCAGTGGCCGCCCGGCAGATGCGCGGTATGGGCCTGCGCCTCCTCGACGGTGAAGACGGCCGGATGGTCGATCGTCTCATGCGCGATCCCGAGGTCGGCGAGCCGTCCCAGCAGCTGGTCTCGATCATGCAGCATGGCAGGCGATGGGCTCAGTCGTCGACGCCGAGCTCGACCGGCTCCGGCATCGGCTCGCCGGCATCGGCCCTGGCGGCGCGCGCCGCGATCACCGCGGCATCCAGATCGAGCTGGCTGCACAGGCCGAGAATGACAGGATCACGCGGGCGGATGTCCTGACTCTTCCAATGGGTGCGGTCGCGCACGGCGTTGACGGTGTTCTTGGTGGTGCCGAGCAGCTTGCAGATCTGCTGATCGGCGAGCTCGGGATGGTTGCGCAACAGCCAGGCGATCGCGTCCGGGCGGTCCTGGCGCTTGGACAGCGGCGTATAGCGCGGCGTCTTCCGCTTCGGCTGCTTGATGTCGGCCGCGGCCGGGCGCAGCAGCCTGAGCTCCGCCTTCGGATCCTTCTCGCAGCGCTGGATTTCCGTGCGCTCCAGCTGGCCGCCCGAAACGGGATCGAGGCCACGAATCCCCGCCCCGACCTCGCCATCGGCGATTCCCTTGACCTCGAGCGCGTGCAGGCCACAGAATTTGGCGATCTGCTCGAAGGTCAACGTCGTGTTGTCCACAAGCCAGACGGCCGTGGCCTTGGGCATAAGGGGTCTATCCATCATCTACTCCTAAAGGCGGCTGGACGGCGCCCGTCCCTCAGGCGCCAGGCCAACAGCCGCATTTGCCGCTTTCTAGGGGTTTCCGCCAGCTTTGGAAAGGTATTTCCGGGCTTCGAGCCTCGGTCCTGCCTAACTAGTGGGCACGGGAACGGTATAGTTCAAGCCGAGCCGTCCGCCATCGGCATAGACGCATTGCCCTGTGATGTAGCTGGCGTCGTCACTCGCCAAAAAGGCCACCACCTTCGCCATTTCCTCGGGCTCGCCGCAGCGGCCGAGCGGCGTGCGCGACAGAATTTTCTGGCGTACCGCCTCGTCGGTCATGATGGTCTTCAGCATGTCGGTCATGATCGAACCCGGCCCGACCGCATTAACCCTGATCCCCTTGTCGGCGAGCGCCAGCGCCATGACGTTGGTGAGCTGGTTCATCGCGCCCTTGCTCACCACATAGGGCACCTGGTTGGGGATCGCGAGGACGGCGTTCGCCGAGGACATGTTGACGATCGCCCCTTTGCCGGCTTTGACCATCTCGCGCGCGGCGGCCTGGCCGACCAGGAAGGCGCCCTTCAGATTGACGCGCATCACCGCATCGAAGTCCGCTTCGCTGATCTCGAGGAAATCCGCGGCCTTGATCACGCCCGCATTGTTCACCAGCACGTCGAGGCGTCCGAAGCGCTCGACGGTCTTTGCGACCAGCGCCGTCGCCGAGGCGGCGTCACCGACATCGGTTTCGATGAAGGCGGCGCGGCCGCCTGCGCGAACCAGGTGGTCAGCGACCTTCGTGCCGTTGGCGGCATCGATGTCGGCGACCACGACGGCCGCCCCTTCCCTGGCAAACAGCTCGGCGCAGGCGCGACCGATCCCGCCGGCGGCGCCGGTGACGATCACGCTCTGATCGGCAAATCTCATGCTTCAGCCCTTCTCACGGTGATTGGCTCGACAAATGTTCGGCAATGGGCACGGCCTCTCTCAACCGGCAGCCCGGCGCTCGCCGCCGGCGAAATGGGCGAATACGGTCTCGGTCAGGCCGTCGATATAGGCCCTGGCCTCGGGGCCGGTCGCCGGACCGTCATACGTCCCGTCTTTCCACGCCCCGTGAAAAAACCCTTCCCCCGGCAGGCCATCGGTCTTGCGCACCACCAGCACGGCCAACTCGGGCTCGTGGCGCGCCCGGTTGCGTTCGGACACGACACCGAGATCCCGGCAGAGCGCATAGACCCGGATCGGCGTCACCCGCTTGCCGAAATGGCTGAGGATCTCGCCATAGGCGAGCGTGCGCCGCTCGCGCGCGGCGTCGATCAACAGCTCCTCCAAGGCATCGATGTCCACCATGCCCGCATCCCGGCGTTGCTCCAGACGGGCGCCACTATAGACAGGCCGGAACAGCCATGCCAGCGGGGGACGATACCTCCTGCTGACGCTTCGGCCTTGCCATGGGCCGACCTTGGCTGAATACTTGCCGGTTGACGCCGCCTCCGACGGAATCGCTGTCAAGGTGCAGGCTTACCGGATCGATCCGGCCGGCCCCTGACCGAGAGCGTGTCGACGACGTCCAAGCGTACCATAGGCTGGCATTACCCGTTCACCGATGCTGGCCCGAGCGAGGATATGCTATAGCCTTGATTTTCCATCCGCCTGGAGCGGATGTCACGACCGTGTGCCGACGAGGAGGTTGCCCATGAAACTTGTGGCGCATCCCGAGACCAGCCCCTATCAGCAGGGTCTCGATCGCAACGCCGCGAACTATGCGCCGCTCTCGCCGCTCAGTTTCCTCGAGCGGGCGGCCGATGTGTTTCCCGATCGGCTCGCCGTGGTTCATGGATCCTATCGCGCCGACTACCGCACGCTGCGCGAACGCTCGCGCCGCCTCGCCTCCGCCCTGGTCGAGCATGGCGTCAAGCCCGGCGATACCGTCGCGGCGATGCTACCCAACACCCCGCCGATGCTCGAAGCGCACCATGGCGTGCCCATGGCCGGCGCCGTGCTCAACGCCTTGAACGTGCGTCTCGAAGCCGAAACCATCGCCTATATTCTCGACCATGGCGAGGCCAAGGTGCTGCTGACCGACACCGAGTTCAGCCCGGTGATCGAGCGAGCACTCGCCTTGGCCAAGGTCGATCCGATCGTGATCGACGTGGTCGACATGGAGGAGGGCTCGCTCGGCGACCGCCTCGGCGACATCAGCTACGAGCAGTTGCTGGAAGAGGGCGATCCGAGCTTTCAGCCGATTTTTCCCGAAGACGAATGGCAGGCGATCGGGCTCAACTACACCTCCGGCACCACGGGGCGCCCGAAAGGCGTGGTGGTGCATCACCGCGGCGCCTATCTCAACGCGGTCGGCGACATCCTGGTCTGGAACATGCCGATGCACCCGGTCTATCTCTGGACCCTACCGATGTTCCATTGCAACGGCTGGTGCTTCCCCTGGGCGGTCTGCCTGCAGGCGGGCACCCATGTCTGCCTGCGCAAGGTCGACGCTCCGAACATGTACCGCGCCTTTGCCGAACATAAGGTGACCCATCTGTGCGGCGCCCCTGTCGTCATGGGCATGCTGATCAATGCAAACGAGGCGGAGCGTCGTCCGTTTTCCCAGGCGATCGAGATGATGACCGCGGCCTCGGCACCGCCTGCCGCCGTGCTCCAGGCGATGGGCGAGCTCGGCATCCGCGTCACCCACGTCTATGGCCTGACCGAGGTCTATGGGCCGGCGACCGTCTGCGCGCGGCAGGAGTCCTGGGAGCGTCTTTCGCCGGAGGACCTGGCAAGAAAGCTCGCACGCCAGGGGGTGTGCTATCCGGTCCTCGAAGGCCTCGAGGTCATGGATCCGGAGACCATGACCCCGGTGCCGCGCGACGGCGAGACCATCGGCGAGATCATGATGCGCGGCCACGATGTCATGAAGGGCTATCTCAAAGACCTGCAGGCGACCGAGAAAGCCTTCGCCGGCGGCTGGTTTCACACCGGCGATCTCGGTGTCATGCACGAGGATGGCTATGTCGAGATCAAGGATCGCGCCAAGGACATCATCATTTCCGGCGGAGAACATCTCGTCGATCGAAATCGAGGGCGCCTCTACCGTCATCCCGCGGTGCTCGAGGCTGCGGTGGTCGCAAGACCGGATGACAGATGGGGCGAAACGCCCTGCGCCTTCGTCACGCTCAAAGCCGGCGAGAGGTCAGTGAACAGGCGCTGATCGACCACTGCAAAGAGCTGCTCGCCCATTTCAAGGCGCCGAAGACCATCGTCTCACCGAGCTTCCCAAAACGTCGACCGGCAAGGTCAGAAAAACATCCTGCGCGAGCGCGCCCGCTCTCTCTGACCATCGCTTCGCCAGCGTGAACGGCATGGCTGCTGGTGACGGCCGGCTCACTGTTGTCGTCGGCCGCCCCTTTGAGATCGATTATCGTCTAAACATTTATCTATTTTAGGTTGCAAAATAAGTTGCGCTTAACGCGCTTTCATTTCATAGATATACATCTAAAAATTGATAAACGATGCCTGCTGCATCGCGCCCCGGGTTTGACCAGGTCGCCAACCGCTTTGCCAGACAGGCCTCGTCCCCGCAGTTCGGAGATGAAAGATGGCAATTGTGAGCGATGCGGATCATGCAAACGAGCAGGCCATCGCGCGCATGAAGAAGCTGGAAGGTGAGCTGCAGCGGCTGCTCGTGGCCGTCGACGCCCGCCTGTCGGAGCCATCCGGTCCGCGCCGGCCGATCGTCAAGATCAAAGAGGAGACGTCCTGGCTCGATGCCGTGAAGGGCTGGGACATGCACCATCTGGCGGCCGTCGCCGGGCTTGCCGTCCTGCTATTCACCGCAGGCTGGGGCGGATCGAGCCTGTTCTACAGCAGCCGTCTCAAATATCAGGTGGAGGATGAGCTTCGCCCTTATGCCGAAGAGCTGGCCGATACGGTCGCGGTCATCCAGACCGATCTTGCACCACGCATGGCCGTTGCCGACGAGCTCAAGGCGGAAATCGACCAGGCCAGGCGCGATCTCCTGGCGCGCGACGAGGAGCTGGATGCCACGATCACCGAAGCGCAGAGCCAGCTCTTGAGCATTCGCGATACGGCCATCGACGACATCGAACGCCGCCTCTCCGATCAGACCGACGATCTCAACATCATGCTGGAAACGTCACGTCAGCAGGCCGTCGACCTTGATCAGGGTTTGAAGGACGTGGCTCTCGCCCTGGAAGCGTTCGATCGTCAGCTGCCCGTGCTCACCGAAGGCTTCAGCGAGATCGCCGCCGGACTGATGCAGAACCGGGAGCGGCTGGACAGGACCGTCGACGAGATGGCGAGCCTCGATAGCGAAGCCCCGGCTCTGCTCGAAAGTCTGGACAGCCACCGCGCCTCTCTCGACAACGGCACCAAGACCCTCTCCATTTTGCAGGCGCAGCTCGAAGCGCTGAAAACCCAGACCACGCGCTCGAGCCAGCAGCTCGATCAAGTGCTGTCCGAGGGACGAAGCCGCATCGCGGATTGGGAAGGGGCCGATCGCTCCATCGCGAGCCGCAAGGAGGACATCATGCGCAGCCTCGATCACTATGCCGACAGCTTGAACGCCCGGGTGCGCGAATTCATCGAGGCGATCAACATAGAGCCGACCTTCACCGGAGGCTGATGTCGGGCGAGGGCTCCGGCGGCAGCAGATGCCGCTGATGATCGAGAAACAGACGAATAGCATCGGGGCCGATATCCGGTCCGCCCGGCACGGCGAAACCGACGAGCTGATTGCCGACCAGCAGGGGACCGCCGTTTCCCTTGCGCGAGGAGGCCGGCATTAGGGAATCGCCCGTCGATGGCGCGATGATGGCCCCAACCGGCTGCCCGGCCGAGGGCGACTGCACCAGAGCCAGGCCGAGGCCATGATCGACGGCTGCGACCAAGCCCAGGGCGCGATGTCCCGGTGCCTCTTCGATATCAATGAGGCCACGTTCGCCGATCACGCCGCTCGGTGTCAGCACGAAATGCGGCGCTACGAAAACGCCCTCCGCCTCCGACGTCTCGCCGATCAGCCTGATCTGCGGACGCGGCGTCCGATCGGCTGCCGGCCGTCGATCGGAGCCGTCAGCCTTCACAAGCGGCCTTAGACGCTTCGGCATGGATGCCGCATCGGCGACGTCGGCCTCGGCGAAGAGCTCGGCGGCGACGGCCGGTTGATCCATTCCTTCAAGGGCGATGCGATCGAGCGGGGCAGGCGACGCGTGCTCCAGGAGGCCCGCCGTGATATCGATCAGCGGCAGCGACGGCGCCTCGACCAGCCACTGCTTCAGGCCGCTTTCCGTCAGGCTGTCCTGGCTGTGGCGTGCGTGGTCTTCATCCTGGCGATCGAGCCCGGTCACCACGGTGAGGTCGCGAACCTCCCGGCGTTTCAATGACGTGCGCCAGCTTTGCTGCAGCCGGCGATCGGTCATGACCACCGGGAGCGTCGCCTCGCGGCTGGCGCGAACCCGGGCGCGCTCGAAATGGTAGGTCTTGTAAACGGGCTGCTCGATCGACGGTGACGTAGCCATCAGCGTGTCCAGCGCCTCCTCCAGCTGATCGCCCGCGCCCCACTGACCGACGCCGGTCAGCGCACCGCCGATCAGGGTGC
>JAWKVM010000068.1:0-9836 GCA_041398025.1 Alphaproteobacteria bacterium | reverse complement strand
AAGGCCTTTGATCCAAGGCATTGACGCTCTCTTAACCAAAGCCTGCCATGATCGTTTCCTGGTCCATGCGACCCTGGGAGTCCGCCCGCCAAGACAGTGTCGGGCGAGGCTCGGATTCCCAGGATCGCATGAACCAGGTTGAGGAGTATATCGGGCGGGAGTTAAGGCTTCGTTAGCGGTGGGATCGAAGCGTGCCTGTCAATCGTCGTGACCGTCTTGAGCGTTGGCCTTAGGTGGCATTTGACGCTAAAGATGAATGTCGTTGATGCCGTGCGATTTGAGAGTGTGTTTGGACGATGGCGACTGTCGCCGAGAAGCCGCAGGTTTATGTCAGCTACAGCCACCGGGACGAGGAGGCGAAGGACTTTGTCGGGCGTCATCTGACGGTGCTGCAGACGGCCGGGCATGTCGAGGTCTGGGATGACCGCAAGATCACTGTCGGGGACGACTGGTATCAGGCGATCGAGGCCAAGCTGGAGGGCTGCGCGGTCGCAGTCCTGCTGATCTCGACCGATTTTCTGGGCTCGGAATTCTGCATCAAGGAGGAGGTGAGCCGGCTTTTGGAGCGGCGGAAGCGCGACGGCATGATGATCGCGCCGATTCTTCTCCGTCCCTGCGCCTGGAAGATTTTTCCCTGGCTTGCGGCGCTGCAGATGCAGCCGCGGGACGATATGCCGTTGCTGCAGCTCGATCAGCTCCAGCAGGAGCGGGAGCTGACGGAGATCGTTCTCGCGATCCATGCCTTCCTGAAGGAACAGGCCGAGCTGGTCGCGGCCGCGATCGAGCGGGCGAAGGCGACGGGGCAGCGAACGGAGATACGCGGCGACAACAACACGGTCGTTCAGGTCGACGGCGATCATGTCCACGTCAACATCGTCGCCGGGCCGAAGGCCGGCACCCCCTATCCGGCCCTCGCCGAGGGCGCGGTCGACCTGACCCGCCTGCCGACCAGTGGGTTCGAAGTTGTCGGTCGGGATAAAGAGCTGAAATTCCTCGACGACGCCTTCGACGGCAACACGCTCAACGTCGTCTCCCTGCGCGCCTGGGGCGGCGTGGGCAAGTCGACGCTAGCTAACAAGTGGTGCGAATACCTCGCCGCAGATAACTACCGAGGTGCGCGTCGCACCTTTGCGTGGTCGTTCTATAGCCAGGGCACCAATGAGCGCGTGACCTCGGCGGATGCGTTTATCGACGAGGCGCTGCGTTTCTTTGGAGACAACGATCCGACGGCGGGCTCGCCCTGGGCGAAGGGGGAGCGGCTGGCGGGGCTGGTCGGTGCGGAAAAAACGCTGCTCATTCTGGACGGCATGGAGCCGCTGCAGGACGAGCATCAGGGGATCAAGGACCCAGCGCTGGCGCGGCTGGTGGAGTGTCTGGCGGAGCAGAACGCTGGGCTTTGCGTGATCACCACGCGCGAACCGGTCAAGGAGTTCTCGGACTTTCCCGAGACCACGCGGGAAATCGACCTCGAACATCTCTCGAAAGAAGCCGGCCGCGCCCTCCTGCGCATCAAGGGCCTGCGCGCCGCCGACGATCTGCTCGAACAGGCGAGCGAGGCTTTCGGCAACCACGCACTGGCGCTCAATCTGCTGGCGAGCTATCTGAAATGCTTCGCCGGCGGCGATGTCAGCCAAGCGCTGTCGCTTCCTGATCTGCCGGACGTCTCGGTCGATGACGGCAAGCATCCACGCCGGGTGATGGCCGCGTTCGCAGAGCAATTCGGCGAGGGACCGGAATTAGATCTGTTGTATGTCGTAGGCTTATTCGACCGGCCAGCGGATGCGGGGTGTGTTGCCACGCTTCGTTGGAAGCCAGCAATTCCGAACTTGACCGAGAGATTATCGGCGCTTGAGGCACTCGATTGGCGAGAACTATTGAAAAAACTCCGCAGTCTCTGCTTGCTCGCTGAAGAAAGCCATCACGCGCCGGACGAACTGGATGCGCATCCACTGGTGCGAGAGCATTTCGGTGAGCATTTGCGTGAGCGGCAGGAAAAGGCCTGGAAGTCAGGACACATGCGGCTCTACGATCATCTGGTGACAATGCCGAAGAAATCCCAGCCTAATACTCTTGCCGAGATGGCGCCTCTCTTCCAAGCAGTCCACCATGCCTGCCAGGCAGGGCGGCAACAGAGTGCATACGAAGATGTCTATCAGCCACGTATTTGCCATAACAACAAGCTCTATCTTACCAGGAAGCTAGGCGCATTCAGCGAAAATCTTGGTTTGATAGGGGCCTTCTGTGAAACACTGTGGGAAAGATTTTCCAGGAATTTAGATATCAACGCTCAGGTGTGGCTCTTAAATGAAGCAGCCTATAATTTGCGTGCGCTGGGGCGACTCGACGAGGCCGTCGGCCCGATGTGGGCTAGTATGCAAATAGATCTAGAAAGGAACGAGTGGGAGGGAGCGGCGATCAGCGCATCTGGCCTCGCAGAACTGTATCGTGCACTAGGTGATCTTAGAGCCCGTTTTAAAAGAAGTTGAGCGAAAACAGCCAGTTATGGCATCCGAATTCTGCCAGGAACGACGGAGCCATGACCGATGTGGACTGCTTTCGCTCGAACGCACTATGAGCGTTTGAACGCTCGCTATGCAAGCGACGTCACCGATGACGAGTATGGCTTGATCGAGCCCCTGTTGCCGCCGGCGAGACATGGTGGTCGGCGACGGACGACGGATCTGCGCGAGGTCTTGAACGCGATCCTTTATCTCGTGAGGACTGGATGCCAGTGGCGCTTGCTGCCGAAAGACTTTCCACCATGGAGCACGGTCTATGGCTATTTCCGGCGCTTCTGGCAGGAAGGGATATGCATCGCATCTGGATGATCCTCTTGATGCAGGCGCGCGAGCAGGACGGCAAGGAGGCGTCACCGACGGCAGGCGTTGTCGACAGCCAGAGCGTGAAAACCACAGAAGCTGGCGGATTGCGCGGCTATGACGCCGGAAAAAAGATCAATGGCAGAAAGCGCCATCTGGTCACCGACACCATCGGCTTGCCCCTCAATCTGGCGGTGCATGCGGCCAACATCCAAGACCGTGATGGGCTGGCCTTGGCCTGCCGCTGGATCAGCGGCAGTTTCCTTGGCTGCACTGTCTTTTCGCCGATGCCGGCTATCAGGGACCTATCGCCGCGAACAACGCAGCCGGCGCCAGGCTCCGGCTCGAGATTGTCAAAAGGCCACCGCACGCCGAAGGGTTCGAAGTGATCCCAAAACGCTGGGTGATCGAGCGCACCTTCGGCTGGCTTGGTCGCAACCGCCGTCTCGCCAAAGATTTCGAACGGCTGATCGAACATTCCAAAGCCATCGCCGTCGTCGCCATCATCCAGCTTCTCGCCAGGCGATTGGCAAACCCATGAAATCGCCAGAAAACTTCAAAAACGGGCTCTTAAATCTTCTAATTCGGTAGCGAAGACAGCAGTTTTCTATGCTGACCAATGTTCCAATGTTTTTCAGCGTGTGAGTAAGCGCTCGGCTCTAGCAGATATTCTGCACCAACAGGGTAACCTGGAAGCTGCTAGGGTTATTTTTGAAGATGCAGAGGCAATGCAAGCCTCAAACCAACCTAAATATAATCGACTCTATTCGATTCAGGGGTTTCAATACTGTGATCTTCTATTGACTTTGGGTGAAATTGAAGCCGTATGCGATCGGGCAATGACTACGCTTTCCTGGATGAATAATGATCCTAATGCGCCGCTTTTGACTATCGCTGTAGATCATCTTTCTCTTGGATGCGCATCTCTAAATTTAAGAAAATTGGAAAAGGCGAAGCTTCGATTCGACTTGGCAATTGATAATTTGAGAAATGCGGGTGAAATGGAGTTTACCGTACGTGGATTACTATTGCGTGCAGCCGTTTTTCGTATGATGAAAAACTTTAAACTAGCGCAAATAGATCTTAAAGAGGCTAGAAGCATCGCGAGACGCTGTGGCATGCTTCTGCATGAATGCGACGCCCATCTCGAATACGCCCGCCTCACCCTTGCCGAAGGCAACCCCGACGCCGCTCTCTCTCACTTTCGGTCCGCCGACGCCCTGGTCACCGAATGTGGCTACCACCGTCGCGACCCGGAAATCGCGGAACTCAAGGAAAAGCTCGGGCTCTGACGTCTCCTCGTTCGTCGTTGCCAGGCTTGCCTCGGCTATCCATGGTGGCGCCAGGAGCCTGGCCGCCGCCGTCTGGCTGACGGGTGGAGGCCCGGGTCAAGCCTGGGCCTGACGCTCGTGGGTGGTTGGAGCGTTTAGGCATCAAGCGTCTTCTTCCATCCGAGTCTCAGGCAAGTGAACGCCGTCGCTCGCAGCGACCGCCGCCCCGCGCAGGGGCGTTAGAGAGAATTGGAAGCCTTTTCGGCGATCATGATGGTGGGGGCGTTGAGGTTGCCGTTGGTGATTGATGGCATGATCGAGGAGTCGATGACGCGGAGGGATGAGATGCCGTGGACTTTGGTCGAGGGGTCGACGACGGCCATGGGGTCGGTGCCCATCTTGCAGGTGCCGCAGGGGTGGTAGGCGGTTTCGGCGTGGCGGGCGACGTGGTCGTCCATCTCGTCGTCGGTCTGGATGTTTTCGCCCGGTAGGATTTCCCTGCCGCGATAGGGAGCGAGGGCGGGTTGCGAGAAAATTTCGCGGGTGAGGCGGATGCCGTCCCGGAAGGCGCGGCGGTCGTCCTCGTGGTCGAGATAGTTGAAGACGAGTTTTGGCGGGGCTTCGGGGTCGGCGGAGCGGAGCGTGAGGCGGCCGCGGCTTTTCGGCTTGTTCGGGCCGAGATGGGCCTGGAAGCCGTGGCCTTTGACCGCGGATGAGCCGTCATAGGCGATGGCGCCGGCGAGGAAGTGGTATTGGATGTCGGGGTAGGGGATGTCCGGCCGGCTTTTGATATAGCCGTTCGCCTCGAAGTGGTTGGTGGCGCCGAGGCCTTTCTTGAAGAGCAGCCATTGGATGCCGATCCAGGCCTTGGAGAGCGGGCCGAGCACGCCGTTCAGGGTAATCGGCTGGGTGCATTCCTGCTGGATCCAGAGTTCGAGATGGTCCTGCAGGTTCTCGCCGACGCCGGGAAGATCGTGGAGCACCTCGATGCCGTGCTCGCGTAGATGGGCGGCGGGTCCGATACCGGAGAGCATCAGCAGCTTCGGCGAGTTGATCGGCCCGGACGATAGGATCGTCTCCCTTACTGCACGGGCCTGAACGGTACGGCCGGCTTTGTCGACATATTCGACGCCGATGGCGCGCTTGCCTTCGAACAAGATGCGCGTGGCAAGCGCGTGCATCTCGAGGCGGAGGTTCGGGCGCGACAGGCTGGGCTTCAGATAGGCGTTGGCGGTGGACCAGCGGATGCCGTTCCGGACGGTCATGTCCATGCGGCAAAAGCCTTCCTGCTGCGCGCCGTTATAGTCCGAGGTCAGCGGGTAGCCGGCCTGGTGACCTGCCTCGATGAAGGCGCGATAGAGCGGGTTCTGCATGCCGTTGCCGTTGGAGACATGCAGCTCGCCGCCGGCGCCGCGATAGTCGTCGGCGCCATAGGCACAGTCCTCCATGCGGCGGAAGTAGGGGAGCACGTCGCGATAGCCCCAGCCGGTGGCGCCTGCCGCCTCCCAGTCGTCGAAGTCGCCCGGATTGCCGCGCACATAGGCCATGCCGTTGATCGAGGATGACCCGCCGATCACCTTGCCGCGCGCCTGGTGGATGGTTCGTCCGGCGAGGCGGGGCTCGGGCTCGGTCTCGAAACCCCAGTTGTATTTTTTCATGCTCATGGGGATGGAGAGGGCGGAGGGCATCTGGATGAAGATCGAGTTGTCCTTGCCGCCATATTCGAGCAGGAGCACGCGATGCGCCCTGTTCTCGCTCAGCCGCCGCGCCAGCACGCAGCCCGCGGACCCTGCGCCGACGATGATGAAGTCGTAGTTCTCCATGGCAAGCCTCGCTGCCGATTTTTCCTAAGCCCGCCAAATTCAAAGGCATCGAGAGCATTTTCTGGCGGGCATTTACGTCCTTTTAACCTTACCGGCTTAGAATGCAGAAATCTTGCAAGGCAATGTGTTGCTGGAATTTTGCCGTGAATGCGTGTGAGTAGATAAGTCCGAATCATGGACAGGTGTGATGATGATCATGTGAAGCGTAACGATGGATGGCGGACAATGCGAAATCCGGCGGGGGCTCGCGTCGGTGCACGAACTGACCATCTTTCAGGGACTTGGGCGCAAACCGTCGAGCCGGGCGATGGCGGTCCGAGTTCATGAGGTGGTCATACCACGGGCGATGATGAGGCGCATGATTTCGTTGGTGCCTTCGAGGATCTGGTGGACGCGGAGGTCGCGCACGATCTTTTCGATGCCGTAGTCCTCGAGATAGCCGTAGCCGCCGAGGAGCTGGAGCGCGCCGTTAGCGACCTCGAAGCCAGTATCGGTGACGAAGCGCTTGGCCATGGCGCAGTGTTTGGTGGCGTCGGGAGCTGCGTTGTCCAGTTTCCAGGCGGCCTGGCGGAGGAAGACGCGGGCAGCCTGAAGCTCGGTCTCCATGTCGGCGAGGCGGAACTGCAGCGCCTGGAACTGATCGAGGGTTTTGCCGAAGGCTTTGCGCTCGCCCGTATAGGCGAGGGCCTTCGAGAGGCAGGCCTGCGCGCCGCCGAGGGAGCAGGCGGCGATGTTGAGCCGTCCGCCGTCCAGGCCCTGCATGGCGTAGGTGAAGCCCTGGCCCTCCTCGCCGAGAAGGGCGGAGCCGTCGACGGCGCAGTCGTCCATCTGCACCAGCGCCGTGGGCTGTGCCTTCCAGCCCATCTTGCGTTCGGGGGCGCCGAAGGAGAGGCCGGGCGTGCCGTTCTCCACCAGGATCGAGGAGATGCCCTTCGGCCCCTGATCCCCCGTGCGGCACATCACGATGTAGAGATCGGAATAGCCGCCGCCGGAGATGAACGCCTTGGTGCCGTTCAGGACATAGCCGTTGCCGCTTTTCTCGGCGCGCGTGCACAGGGCGGCCGCATCCGAGCCGGAGCCGGGTTCGGTCAGGCAGTAGGAGGCGACCGCATCCATGCCGACGAGCTTCGAAAGCCAGCGCTCCCGGGCTTCGTCGCTGCCGTATCGGGCGACCATCCCGGCGCACATATTGTGGATCGAAAGAAAGGCCGCGACCGAAGGGCAGGCACTGGCGAGCGCTTCGAAGATCAGCGTGGCGTCCAGGCGCGTGAGACCGGCGCCGCCCTCCTCCTCCGGCACGAACAGCCCGCCAAAACCCAGCTCCGCCGCGGCACGCAGGACGTCGCGCGGGATCGTGCCCGCCTGTTCCCAGTCATGGGCATGGGGCGCGATCGCCTCCTGGCCGAAGGCGTAGGCGGTCTCGAAGATGAGCTGCTGCTCGTCGGAGAGCGCGAAGTCCATGGCATCAGGTCCTTTCCGTCGCTCGTCGATCGAAGTCTGTCGACGACATCATGGCTGCATTTCGCGTGGACGGCAAAGGAATGGCAGTGGCGGCGAGGTGACCAACGACAAGTGTCATGTCCGCGTGTAGTGTAGCGGCGACTAGGTCCGAAAAATTGCCGACAAGCTGGACGACCAGGACGATGTACACCCAGAGCATGAGCTTCGCGCTCGGCGAGGAGATCGAGGCGCTGCGCGCGACGGTGCAGCGCTGGGCAGAGGAAAGCGTGGCGCCGCGAGCGGCGGAGATCGACGCGAGCAACGCGTTTCCGAGCGAGCTCTGGAAGGAGATGGGCGCACTCGGCCTGCTTGGCGTCACTGCCGATCCCGAGTTCGGCGGCTCAGGCATGAGCTATCTCGCCCATGTGGTCGCGGTCGAGGAAATCGCCCGCGCGTCGGCCTCGGTCAGCCTGAGCTATGGCGCGCATTCCAATCTCTGCGTCAATCAGATCAACCGCAACGGCACGCCGGAGCAGAAGGCGCGCTATCTGCCGAAGCTGTGCTCGGGCGAGCATGTGGGCGCGCTCGCCATGTCCGAGCCGGGCGCGGGCTCCGATGTGGTCTCGATGAAGCTGCGCGCCGAGAAGCGTAACGACCGCTACGTGCTGAACGGCAGCAAGATGTGGATCACCAACGGTCCCGACGCCGACACGCTCGTGGTCTACGCCAAGACCGACCCGGAGGCCGGGCCGCGGGGTATTACGGCTTTCTTGATTGAACAGGAGATGACCGGCTTCTCGACGGCGCAGAAGCTGGACAAGCTGGGCATGCGCGGCTCGAACACCTGCGAGCTGGTGTTCGACAATTGCGACGTGCCGTTCGACAACGTTCTCGGCGAGGAGAACAAGGGCGTGCATGTGCTGATGTCCGGCCTCGACTACGAGCGCGTGGTGCTCGCCGGCATCGGCATCGGCATCATGCATGCCTGCCTCGACGTGGTCATGCCCTATGTCCATGAGCGGAAGCAGTTCGAGCAGCCGATCGGCGAGTTCCAGCTCATCCAGGCGAAGCTCGCCGACATGTACACCGCGATGAATTCGGCGCGCGCTTACGTCTATGCTGTCGCCTCGGCCTGCGATCGCGGCGAGACCACGCGCAAGGACTCGGCAGCCTGCGTGCTCTATGCCTCGGAGCAGGCGACGCAGCAGGCGCTGCAGGCGATCCAGGTGCTGGGCGGCAACGGCTATATCAACGACTACCCGACCGGCCGGCTGCTGCGCGACGCCAAGCTCATGGAGATCGGCGCCGGCACCTCCGAGATCCGGCGCATGCTGATCGGCCGCGAGATGTTTCGCGAGACGGCATGAGCGCGCTCGCCGACCAACGGCTTTTACATCGGACAGGGTGTTCGTCTATGAAGACGCGGTCCTCATGATCACCCAGGGATCGCCATGTCCGTCCTGACGTCCGCCGTCTCTCCAGGTTCGGAAGATTTTCGCGCCAACGCCGAAGCGATGCGCGCGGAAATCGAGGCGGTCGATAGCGTGGCGCGACAGGTGTTCGATGGTGGTGACGAGCGTTCGCGCGCGCGCCACACGTCTCGGGGCAAGCTGCTGCCGCGGGAACGCGTGGCGAGGCTGCTCGATCCGGGCTCGCCCTTTCTCGAGGTCGGGCTGACCGCCGCTTACGGCCTCTACGACGATGGCTCGCCCTCCGCCGGCATCATCACCGGCGTCGGCCGGGTCGAAGGCCGCGAGGTCATGGTGGTCTGCAACGACGCCACGGTCAAAGGCGGCACCTATTTTCCGATGACGGTGAAGAAGCATCTGCGCGCGCAGGAGATCGCCGCGGAGAATCACCTGCCCTGCATCTATCTGGTCGACAGCGGCGGCGCCAACCTGCCGAACCAGGATGAAGTCTTTCCCGATCGCGATCACTTCGGCCGGATTTTCTATAACCAGGCGACGATGTCGGCCAAGGGCATCGCGCAGATCGCCGTGGTCATGGGCTCCTGCACGGCGGGCGGCGCCTACATCCCCGCCATGTCGGACGAGACCATCATCGTGCGCGATCAGGGAACGATCTTTCTGGCAGGTCCGCCCCTGGTCAAGGCCGCGACCGGCGAGGTGGTGACCGCCGAAGACCTCGGCGGCGGCGACGTGCATACCAGGCTTTCCGGCGTCGCCGATCACCTCGCGACCGACGATGCCCACGCGCTGGCGCTGGCGAGACGCGCGGTCGCGCATCTCAATCGCAGGAAGCCCGCCTCCGTCCAGCTGCAGACGCCTGAAGATCCGCTCTACGACCCCGAGGAGATCCTGGGCGTCATCCCGAAAAGCGTGACCACGCCCTACGACGTGCGCGAGGTGATCGCGCGCCTGGTCGATGGCTCCAGGCTCGACGAGTTCAAGGCGCGCTTCGGCGCGACGCTGGTCTGCGGCTTTTCGCACATTCACGGCATGCCCATCGGCATCATCGCCAAC
>JAWKVM010000067.1:0-17268 GCA_041398025.1 Alphaproteobacteria bacterium | reverse complement strand
CGCCCCGGTGGTGGTCGAGCAAGTGTTCGCGCTGGTCGACCGGCTGCGCAAGGAGGGCTTCACCGTGCTGATCGTCGAGCAGAACGTGCAGCAGGTGCTGCAGGTGGTGGACCGCGCCTATCTCCTCGAGATCGGCCGGATCAAATCCTCCGGCCCCGCCGCCGAACTGCTCGCGAGCGACGAGATCCGCAAAGCCTATATCGGACTTTGAACATGCCGATCTTCGATATTTTTCTGCTCGAAGCCGTGATCAACGGTCTCCTGTTCGGCGGCGTGCTCGCCCTGCTGGCACTTGGCCTGAACCTGGTGTTCGGCGTGATCGACGTGGTCTGGATCTGCTATGCCGAGCTGATGATGATCGGCATGTACGCCGTTTATTTTTTGTATGCGGTCTACGGCGTGCCGCTGATCCTCGCCTTCGCCGTCTGCATCCTGCTGGTGGCGCTGCTCGGCTTCCTCCTCCACTACCTCGTGATCCGTCCGATCCTCGGTTCCGAGCCGATCAACCAGCTCCTGGTCACCGGCGGCGTCCTCTTTTTCCTGCAGGCGCTGGCCACGCTGATGTTCGGCGTCGAGTTCCGCAATCTCGGCCTCTATCTGCCGAGCGTCACCATCGGCGACATCTTTTTGTCGACGTCGCGCATCTACGCCGCGATCACCGCGCTGGTGGCCATGCTCGGCGTCTGGCTGTTCCTGAAGAAAACCTATCTCGGCATCGCCATCCGCGCGGTCAGCCAGGACCGCACGATCATGCCGCTGATGGGGGTCGACACCAACCGCATCTATCTCCTGACCTCGGCGCTCGGCGGCGGCCTCGCCGGCCTCGGCGCCTGCCTGCTGGTGCTGCAATATGACGTGCACCCCGCGATCGGCCTGTCCTTCGGACCGATCACCTTCATGGTCTGCGTCATGGGCGGGCTCGGCAATCTGATCGGCGGCTTTGTCGCCGCCTTCCTGTTCGCGCAGTTCATCTCGGTCGGCGGCTTTCTGTTCCAGATCGAATGGGGCTATGTCATGGCCTTCGTGTTCTTCATTGCCATGATGTTCATCAGGCCCCAGGGCCTATTCGGCCAGCGCGGCTGAGGACCAGGCATGCAAAAAGCCCTCCCCGTCGCCGGCGTCGCCCTTCTTTGCCTGCTGCCGCTGATCGGGCTTTCCGACTACTACCTGCATATCGCGATCATGGTCCTGCTCTGGGGCTTCATCTACACGGGCTGGTCGATCATGGGCCGCTTTGGCCTGGTGTCGCTGGGCCACGGCGCCTTCATGGGCATCGGCGCCTATGGCGTGACCATGCTCTGGAACCATTTCGGCGTGACGCCCTGGATCGGCATCCCGCTCTCGCTGCTGCTCGCCGCTCTGGTCGCCGTCGTGATCGGCTACCCCTGCTTTCGCTTCAAGATCACCGGCCACTATTTCGCGCTGGTAACCCTGGCCCTTTCCGAAGTCGTGCGCCTCCTGATCGTGGCGCTCCGGGACTACACCGGCGGCTCCCTCGGCGTCGCCCCGGACACGGCACTTGCCGGCAGCAGCTACTCGCTGGTCGGTCTGCAATTCGCCAACAAAGCCGTTTTCTTCTATGTGATCCTGGTCTTCTGGCTGCTCGGTCTCTGGATCTGGCGCCTGGTCGACCGCAGCATGGCCAGGCTCGCCATGGAGGCGATCAGCCAGGAGGAGGACGCGGCCGCCTCGATCGGCATCGACGTCACCCGCACCAAGCTCTCGGTCACCATGATCAGCGCCGCCATGACCGCGATGGGCGGCGCCCTCTACGGCCAGTACCAGATGTACATCAACCCGGAGACCGTCTCCGGCATCGCGATCTCGCTGCAGATCGTGTTTGCGGTGATCGCCGGCGGCATGTTCGTCCAGCTCGGGCCGACGGTCGGCGCGCTGTTCACCCTGCTGCTGGCGGAAACGCTGAGGGTGACGGTCGGCCACGACGTCCACGGCCTGGATGGCACCATCTACGGCCTGATGCTGATCCTGTTCATCATCTACATGCCGAAGGGCATCCTCGGCGGTCTGCTTGAATTCGGCGGCAAGGCGCGGCGGAAGCCGGTTCAAGCCACGGCGCCGGAAGGGGCGCCCGGGAGATGACCCGGACGTCCTGCAGCAGGGGCAACGCTGGCCAGCGCGTCAGGGGCGCCAGAAATCCAGCCTGAACATGACCAGGGCGGTCATCATCTCCAGGCGACCGAGCAGCATGCCGGCCGCCAGCAGCCATTTCGCGGAGTCCGGCAGCGGCGCGAAATTGCCGGCGGGACCGATCACCGGTCCGAGGCCCGGACCGACATTGCCGACCGCGGTCGCGGCACCGCTGAGACTGGTCATCAGATCGAGGCCGACCAGGCTCAGGCCAAGCGTGAGCACGCCGACCGTCGCCACATAGACGAACAGAAAGGTGAGCACCGAGGTGATCAGGGCGTCGGTCAGCTTGTGATCGCTCTCGCGATGCGGGAGGACGGCGTGCGGGCGGACCAGCCGCTGCATGGTCTGGCGCAGCAGCTCGAAGGCGACCATCAGCCGGTAGACCTTCATGCCGCCGGACGTCGAGCCGGCGCAGCCGCCGATGAAGGTCAGAAAGAAGAAGGCCATGGCAGGCGCTTCGCCCCAAAGGCTGTAGTCCTCGCTGGCGAAGCCGGTGGTGGTCACGACCGAGACGATGTTGAACAACGCCGCGCGGAACAGCTCGAGCGGCGACCTCGGGTCGTGCATCGTCATCCAGAGCGTGAGCAGCAGGGCCGACAGCAGCAGCAGCATGAGGAGCACGCCGACCTGCCGGTCGATCCAGAACCTGCGACTGTATCCGCGCAGCAGCTGGATGTAGAGAACGAAGGGCAAGCTGCCGAGGATCATGAAGAGAATGGTGATCCATTCGATGCTGGCGCTCCTGAAATGACCGATCGACTGATCGGAGGTCGAAAATCCGCCGGTCGAAATGGTGGTCATGGCATGGACCGCAGCCTCGAGCACGGTCATCCCCGCCATGCGGAAGGCAACCGCGCAAAGGAACGTCAGCAGGATGTAGATCACGACGATATTGCCGACGAAGTCGGTGAGACGCGGCAGCACCTTGGCCGATCGATCCGACGACTCCATGCGAAACAGCTGCATGCCGCCGACCTTGAGGAAGGGCAGCATGGCGACGGCCATGACGATGATGCCGATGCCGCCGATCCACTGCATGAAGCCGCGCCAGAGCAGCAGGTCCGCAGGCATGTGGTCGAGATTGGTGAGCACGGTCGAGCCTGTCGTGGTCAGGGCGGACATGGCTTCGAAGAACGCGTCGGTGTAGCTCATGCCGGACACGCCGAGAACGAAGGGCAACGCACCGAAGGAGACGAGCGTCAGCCAGCTCAGCAGCGTGAGCAGGAAGGCCTGGCGACGATCGAGCTCGAACGAGCCGCCCCGGCAGGAGAGGATCAGGGAGCCGCCCAGGGCGAAGATGGGCGCCGACGCGCCGACCATCACATGCCAATTGCCCCGCTCGGCCAAAGCGTCGACCACGGCGATCGCGCCGATCATGAGGGCGATCATGAACAGCAGCAGACCGAGCACATAGCCGATGAAGCGCAGATCGGGAATGCTGACGATGATGCCGTGCCGTGCACCGCCGGACGGCACGGATGCCGAGCTCGTGGTTCGCTGCGGCGTGCCCCCTCTGCCGGTGGCGCCGCTCCACCTGCTATCCATGGCGTTGGTCGTATAGAGCGTTGATCTTACAAGGAAGCGTCACGCTTCATACTCTCGGCACCGGTCGAGAACTCCATGATCCGGAGCTGGATCCGCCAGCTTTGTCCGAGCCATTGCCACCAGCGAATCAAGAGATGGCCGGGCTTTTCGTCGAGATGGCGGATTTCATGGTCGACCTCGTGGTTGATCCGATCGTCATTCTCCGAGCCCAGCCGGCCCTGTGCTTTCCGGCGGTGCCGGCCCGTGATGACCGGACGGTCCCGGATCGCAGCAAGGCAGGCCCTCGGATCGAGCAGATTGAACGCATATGGATCGAACAGTGCCCTGCTGACAAGAGGGGACATGTCGATCGTTTTCCAGTCGCCGCTGCCTTGACGGCGTGCCCACCGCATTTCTTCAAGAGCAGCTGCCTGACATGAGCCCCTTCCGCCTTCGCCGGATCATCGCGGCTGATATAGCCGGCGAACGGACGGTGTGGATAGAGCCGATGCAGATCGTCGCAGCTTCCGGCAGCGCGGCGTGGTGCGGCCGGCGGAGATCAGCGCGACGCCTGTCGCCTCCTGAAACGGCTGCTGAAGCGGCCACGCAGCCTCGGCTCAGGTGGATCGCGCCGTCGAATGTCGCGCGCCAACACCCGGTCACATGCCCTCAGGCCGACTAGCCGCTCGATCCAATTCCGTGCTACGGGTCGCCGCGCTGATGCTTGTGGTCTTCGGCGTGCGCCGCCGCCGGACGACAGCGGTTTTGAGTCTGGAGAAGGGCATCGGGAGCGAGCCAAAGGGATGACCGGGACCAAGAGGGCTAAGAGGTGTGTTCTTTTCGCGCTGGCTGCGATCAGCCTCGCAGCGGCGCCCGTGCTGGCAGTGGAACGTCCGATCGTGATCGACGGCGATACGCTGCAGGTCGAGGGCGAGATGTTCGATCTGGCCGGCATCGATGCGCCGGAGCTCGGACAGCTTTGCCGCAAGAATGATCATACCTGGCCGTGCGGCGAACACGCTGCCTGGGCGCTTCACAAGCTCGTGGATGTCGGCGACTTCGCCTGCATGCCCTGGACCAATGGCGAGGAACGCTCGCCTGCAGGACGCGATCATCTCTTTTGCCACCAGGGCGACCATGACCTCGCCGAGATCATGATCAGGGACGGCTATGCGACCGCCAATGGCGGCACCTTCCCGACCTATCTGGGCGCCGAAGACGACGCCAGGAATGCCAGTCTCGGCATTTGGGCCGGCAAGTTCGACCGGCCTTCCGTCTGGCGCGCCGAGCGCGATCCCGCCATGACCGTCTCACCTTGCCCGATTCGCGGCATTCGCGACGAGGACGGCAATCCCGTCTTCTACGTGCCGACCGACCCCGGCTATGACCGCCTGCGCCTTGCGGGCAAGGTCGTCGAGAAACGCTTTTGCAGCGAGGAAGAAGCGGCGAGAGAAGGCTGGCGCCATGTCGGCCAGCGCTAGTGGCGTGGCCACCTCATGGACTCGGACCGTTTGTGCCTGGAAGGACGGTATGCGGCCAAGGGTTGAGACCGCTGGAACGGCTTTCGATGCGACCATGGCAGTAGGTCGTCGTCATGGTATTTTCAATGTCCGTTGACGTTCCGAAACGGAATGTTAACCCGCAGCGTCTAGCTTCCTCGATCTGGTCCATGCGATCCTGGGAATCCTTGCGGCGACCGAATCTTTCTGCGGCCGGTCGGGCTCCCAGGATCGCATGGACCTGATCGACGACTTTACCGGCAGCGCGTTAACATTTGGTTTCGCTTTCGCCCGAACCATCCGACATCTCACCACGCTCCGGCGCAGGAGGCGGGCGAGTTCACCCGGCGCCGGCCGCCTTGCCCTCGTGACTGACCAGATGCGGCAGCGCTGCGAGCGCCGTGATCAGCTCGGGATCACCCTGGATCTGCAGGCGCTCGGGCCTGGTCAGCCAGCCGAGCGCTTCGTCCCGGGTCTCGGCCTGGTCGATCTTGGCGATTGCGGTCAGACGATCCGGATTGGGCGCGCCGCGCGGCTCCGCCGGGCGCGGCAGGAGGGCGGCCAAATGCTGGTCGCGCACCGTCTTCGACTGCACCAGGGCGAGCAGCCCGTCCTCGGGCAGGGGCTCGGCCGCGTCGATCAGGGCGTCTCGGCGGGCGATCACCTCCGGCGTGTCCACCTCTTCGGGAATGCGCAGCAGCCTGAGGCGTAACAGCATACGACCGATCGCGACGCTGCCGCTCATTCGGGAAAGCGGGATCGACAGGACGAGGCCGAGCAGAATCGGCGACAGCCAGGCGAGCAGGATCGGCGAGACCAGGAAGGCGCCCACCGCCAGCAGGAGACCGATCGCGGTGTGCCAGCGATGCACCCGAAACGCTTCGCCCCAGCTGGTGCCGCCGTCGCGCCGCTGGGTCGCCCAGCCGGAATCGCGACCGCGCAGGATGTCGTAGAGCTGGCGGCATTGCAGCAGCATCATGATCGGCGCGTAGAGGGCGGACAGGAGGGTCTCGACCACGAAGCTGGCGGCGGCGCCGAGCGGGCTGCCGGCGGCGCGGCGCTGGTCGCGCTGCAACAGCATCCCGATCAGGCCGACGATCCGCGGCAGGAACAGGATCACCATGGAGCTCACCAGCAGGCGCAGCATGCGCTCGGAATCGAAGCTCGGCCAGGAGGGGAAGAGCTGCAGGATGTCCGGGAAATATTCCGGCCGCGCCCACTGCGCCTGCAGGGTCAACAGGAGGCCGATGGCGATCAGCCCGAGCCAGAGCGGCGAGGCCAGGTAGCTCATGATGCCGATCAGGAAATGCACCCGGTTCGGCCAGGCGAGGCCCTTAGCCCCGATCACGCTCACATGCTGCAGATTGCCCTGGGCCCAGCGCCGGTCGCGGATCGCGGTGTCGAGCAGCGAGGGCGGGCTGTCCTCCCAGGAGCCGCTGCGCTCCGGCACCATGCGCACCGCCCAGCCGGCGCGCCGCAGCAGCGCCGCCTCGACGAAGTCATGGGACATGATCTCGCCGCCGAACGGCTTCTTGCCGGGCAGCACCGGCAGGCCGCAGGCCTCGGCAAAGGCTATGAGCCGGATGATCGCGTTGTGGCCCCAGTAATTGCCGTCGTCGCCCTGCCAGGCGGCGACCGAATTCGCCACCACCGGACCGTAGCTGCTGCCGGCGAATTGCTGCAGGCGCGCGAACAGGGAGCGGCCGCCCGCGAGGTTGGGCACGGTCTGCAGGAGGCCGAGGCGCTCGTCCGCCTCCATCGCGCGGATCAGGCCGATGATGGTCTCGGCCGACATCAGGCTGTCGGCGTCGAGCACCACCATGAAGTCGTAGCGCCCGCCCCAGCGCTTGACGAAGTCCTCGACATTCCCGGATTTGCGCCCGACATTCTTCCAGCGCCGCCGATACCAGACCGCCATCCTGCCGAGCAGGGCCGCGCGCAGGCGGGCGAAGGCCTGGGTTTCCTGCACCCAGGCATCCGGCTGGGTGCTGTCCGAGAGAATCACGATCTCGACGCGCTCGCCGACACCGGCCTCGGCCAGCGCCTCGCCCATGGCCTGCAGCGCCGTGGTGGTGGCGATCGGAGACTCGTTGTAGACCGGCATGATCAGCGCGGTCAGCGAGGTCAGCGGACGATCGCCGGCCATGGAGCGCAGCGACGGCGCGCGCACCAGCAGACCGGCGATCGCCGAGCTGGCGCTGAACGCAATCCAGGCGAAGGTCAGCACGAACAGGACCACCAGCGCTCCCTGCAGCCAGGTCATCTGCTCGTTCACGATGATCCGGACCATCTCGTTGGCACCGAAGGCCGTGAGCAGCGCCCCGCCGCCGAAAGCGAGCAGCCGGGCGATCCGCGTGGGTGCGGCGGGCCCCGGGCATGCGGCACATTCCGGCCGTTCGCACAGGTCCTGCACCGGCATCGCCAGGGTCGCCTCGGGCGGCATGGGCCCAGGCGACGAGCCCTCCGGCCGGGCCTTCGGCTCGGATATCTGCGTTTCCTTCCGGTCGTCGCTCAGGTCGCTGCCCATCGATAGAGCCAGGTCTCGCTCATCTTCCTGTCGCCTGCACGCAGCACCGCGCGCAGCTCGATCAGCTCCTCGTCACCCGGATCCAGCCTGAACGCGGCGCGCAGCAGGTCCTGCTCGGGCACGGGTGTCAGGCTCTGATCGGCGATCGATCCGGCACTCGCACCGACGTCGAGCGTCAGACCGCCGACCTCGCGAAGCGGCGCGAGCGTGAAATCGATCACGAACTGCCGGCGGCTGCTGTCCGGGACACCGCCGCTGCGCGTCGCCCGAACCTCGGCGAGGTTGTCGCCGAACATCGGCTGACCGGTCCAGCGCATGCGGTAGGCGAGCGGCCAGGGGCCGCCCGTGGCGATCGGCTGCTTGGGGCGCCAGAAGGCGACGATATTGTCGTTCGCCTCGCGCGTGCTCGGGATCTCGACCAGCTCGAACTGCCCCTCGCCCCAGTCGCCGACCGACTCGATCCAGACGCTCGGGCGCTTGTCATAGCGCGCTTCGAGATCCTCATATTCCTCGAAGCGGCGTTCGCGCTGCAGCAGGCCGAAACCGAGCGGGCCGCGGTCGGCGAAGGCGGAGATCTGCAGCTCGCGCGGATTGGTCAGCGGCCGCCAGATGCGCTCGCCGCCGCCGGTCAGGATCTGCAGGCCGTCGCTGTCATGCACGGCGTCGCGAAAATCGTCGAACCCCGCCCGATTGGCGCTGCCGAACAGATACATCGAGGTCAGCGGTGCCAGGCCGACCCTCTCCAGATTCTGGCGTGCGAACAGCACCAGCTCGACGTCGATCACGGTCTCAGCACCGGGGCGCATGGTCAGCCGATAGGCGCCGGTGCAGGACGGGCTGTCCAGCAGCGCATGAACCACCAGCACCCGCGAATCCGCCGGCGGGCGTTCGATCCAAAGCGCGGTGAAGGCGGGAAACTCCTCGCCTTCCGGATCGCCGGTCTTGATCGCCAGGCCGCGCGCCGACAGGCCGTAAACCTGCTGGGCGGCGACGGCACGAAAATAGCTGGCGCCCTGGATCACCAGAAACTCGTCCTGCACGTCCGGCCGGTTGATCGGGAAGCGGGCACGAATGCCGGAAAAGGGAAGCGTCGCCCCCTCCTGCGGCTGCAGCCCCTGGCCGAATTCGAACATCTCCGGATGCGGCTTGAGCGGCACCGCGCTGCCCTCCTCCACCAGGAAAAGTCGCACCGGCACCCGGTAAATGAAGCCGGCCGGGAGCGGATCGAGGGTGAAGGGCAGCCCGTCGTCCGCCCAGACGCGATGTTCCTCGCGAAAGCGGATCCCGCGGTACTGGTCGTAGGAAAGTTCCGAGAACTCGTCCGCCACGTCGAAGGCCGGCGGCTCGTAGGCCTGCTCCGCGAGCTGGCGCGCATGCTCGATCAGCCAGGCGCGATCGAAGGGGACGACCTCCGAATCCTGAGCCAGAGCGGCACGCCCGATCCCGAGAGCGCCAGCCGGCGCAGACAGCGCCGTGGCGAGCAAGCTCAGGGGAGGCATGGAAAGCAGGTTCCGTCGCTTCATCAAGGGTGCAATCTCGCTGCGTCGAACCAAAGGCCCGGCAAAAACGCCACCGTCAGCATCTCGTCGAAGAGCCGTTCAGATTATCCCACCAGGATAACCTGCCAGAACAATCTGAATGTATGTAAGCCCATTCTGGTTCCTTGACGAGACCGGTCTGCTCAACATTCACCAGCACGGATCGGTTCTTTACATCCACCGGCAAGGGCGGCATTTTCTCCAAAACAACAAGACTTGATGACGCTCGGGGACGGTCGTTGGCGCAAGGTGACGTGAAGGCGGGAGAGGCGCAGCAAGCTGCCATTTCCCTGCCTAAGGGTGGCGGTGCCATTGCCGGCATCGGCGAAAGCTTTCAGCCCAACCTGTTCACCGGCGCCGGCCAGTTTACCGTTCCGATCGCGACCTCGCCAGGCCGCGGCGGTGTGCACCCCGAGCTGGCCCTGCAGTACAGCGCAGGCCACGGCAACGGCCCCTTCGGGCTCGGCTGGGCGCTTTCGCTGCCGCAGATCAGGCGGAAGACCGAAAAGGGCCTGCCGCACTACGCCGGCGACGACGTGTTCGTGCTGTCCGGCGCCGAGGATCTGGTCCCCGTTCTCGACGACACCGGCACGCGGACGGCGCAGCGCATCGCCGACGATGGTGCTGGCGAACGCTTTTCGATCACCCGCTATCGACCACGAACCGAGGGGCTGTTCGCGCGCATCGAACGCTGGGAGCAGGCCGCAAGCGCCGATCATCAAAAAGTCGGTGCGATACATTGGCGCGTGACCACCAGGGAAAACGTCACCAGCATCTATGGCCGTACTGCGGCGGCGCGGATCGACGGCGACGGCGGCCATCAGCAGACCTTCGCCTGGCTGATCGAAGAAACCTTCGATGCCAAAGGCAATCACATCGCCTATGAATATGCGAAGGACGCCGACGACCTCGCGATCAGGCGCCTGTCCGAGCGCAATCGGCGCTACCGGCAGCGTTATCTGCGCCGCATCTATTACGGCAATATTCCGGAACCTGCCGGCGCTGGCCCGCTCACCTACGCCGACGGCACGCCGGTCGGCCATGCGCGTATCGGCGTCGATCATCTGGACCCTCTGAAGCCGCGCCCGCGTCGTTACGCGTTCGAGCTCCTGTTCGACTATGGCGACCTCGAGACGCCGGACGATCAGCGGCGGAGCTATGCGCATAAGCCGCCAACACCAGCCGGCAGCGTCGAAACCTTCGGCGAGGCCACCAGCGATCCGTCGGCGGTGACACCCGTGCCGGTCCGCGAGGACCCGTTCTCCACCTTTCGCGCCGGCTTCGAGATCCGCACGCTGCGCCTCTGCCGGCGCACGCTCATGATCCACCATTTCGCCGAGCTCGACGGTCCGACCCTGGTCAAGGCAACCCGCTTCGACCTCGAACGCGAACCGGCAAGCGGCCTCTCCTTCCTCCGGGGCGCCACCCTGATCGGCTATCGGAAGAAGCAGGATGGCAGTTACCATCTGCCGCAGGGCATGCCGGCCGTCACCTTCACCTACCAACCGTTCGACCCCGCGAAGCGCCGCTACCGTCCGATCGAGGCCGAAGGCGGAGAGCTGCCGCCGCGTTCGCTCGCCGATCCCTCGACCGCGCTGATCGACGTCTTCGGCGACGGCCTGCCGGACGTGGTGCAGTCGACTGCCGCCGGCTTTCGCTACTGGCGCAATCTCGGCGATGGCAGGCTCGATCGGCCGAGGCTCATGGCGGAAAGTCCGGCCGGGTTCAATCTCGGCGATCCCGGCGTCGCGATCGGTGATCTCAGCGGCGATGGCAGCGCCGATCTGATCGTGGCCAGGGCGCCGCTCGCCGGCTTCTTCGAGATGTCGCCGAGCGGCGGCTGGCGCCAGTCGTCCTTCAAGCATTTCCATCAGCAGCCGAGCATCGATCCCGCCGATCCCAGCGCCCGCCTGCTCGATCTCAGCGGCGACGGGCTGAGCGACATCCTGGTGACCACGGCGGAGAGCCTGGTCTGGTTTCGGAGCCTGGGCGAGGAGGGATTCGATCAAGGCCGGGTGATCCCGCGCGACCATGATCTCGACAGCTTTCCCGACGTCCATTTCGACGATCCGTCCGGCCGGGTCCGGCTCGCCGACATGTCCGGCGACGGCCTGGTCGACATCGTCCATCTGCATAGCGGCCGCATCGACTACTGGCCCAATCTCGGCCATGGCCGCTTCGGCAGGCGCATCACCATGGAGGGCTCGCCGCTTCTCCCGCCGCACGCCGATCCGAAACGGCTGTTTCTCGCCGATCTCGACGGCAGCGGCACCGCCGATCTGGTCCATGTCGAGGACGGTCTGGTCCGCTACTGGCTGAATCGCTCCGGCAATGGCTGGAGCGAGGAGCAGACCGTCCGCGGCACGCCCAGGGTCGGCGGATCGACCACGCTGCACTTCGCCGATCTGTTCGGCACGGGCACGGCGACGCTGGTTTGGAGCGAGGACTTCGGCGTCCTTCCCGGCGCCAACTATCGTGCCCTCGACTTCTGCGGCGGCGAGAAGCCCTATCTGCTCACCGAGATGAGCAACAATCTCGGGGCGACCACGACGGTCACCTATGCGAGCTCGACCCGGTTTTATCTGGAGGATCTTGACCGGGGCGAGCCCTGGGCGACCGCCCTGCCCTTCCCGGTGCAGGTGGTCGAGCGCGTCGAGACGATCGACCATGTCGCCGACACGCGACATGCCGCCTTCTATCGCTATCGCCACGGCTATTTCGACGGGCGCGAGCGCGAGTTCCGGGGCTTTGGCCGCGTCGATCAGACCGATGCCGAGCAGCTCTTCGACGGCGATGCGGTTCCCGGCATGTTCGACCTGCCGCCGGCCGAGACCCGAAGCTGGTTCCACACCGGGGCGGTGGTCGAGGAACGGGAGATCGCCGAGCGCTACCGTGCTGAATACTGGAACGGCGATCCCGCCGCGTTCACCGCGCCTGCCAACGAGCTCAAGCTGATCGGCAGCGACGCCGAGACGCGCTTCGAGGCGGTGCGCGCGCTTCGCGGGTCGATCATGCGCACCGAGCTCTACGGCCGTGACGGCTCGGCGCACGCCGCCCATCCCTACAGCATCACCGAAAGCTGCTACCAGATCAGGGAGCTGCAGACGCGAAAGCCGGAAGCCGATGCCGTGAACGGCGTCTTCCTGAGCACGCCGAAGACCAGCCTGACCTACCATTACGAGCGCAATCCGGCCGACCCGCGCATCAGCCAGAGCACCAATCTTCCGGTCGATGCCCAAGGTCATCTGACCGACGCCTTCGGCAATGTCACCGACAGCCTCAAGGTCGCCTATCCGCGCCGCACACCGGACCCGGACGTTCCAGAGCAGGCGACGCTCGACATCCTCTATTCGAAGCAGGACGTCATCAACCGCGATCCGAATGACGGCAGCTTCCGCTATGTCGGTGTCGGCGCCCAGAGCCGAAGTTACGAGATCAGGAACGTCGCCTGGCCGAAAGCAGATCCGAAGGCGTCGATCACCGCCCAGGACGTCGCCGCGCTCATGGCCGATCCCGACGATGCCATCGCCTTCGAGCAGCCTTTCGCTGCCGCCCCCGCGAAAAAGCTGATCGCCTGGAGCCGAAGCTATTTTCGAAAGGACAGCGCTGCCGGCGACCTCGATCCGTCGGGCAGCGCTCAGGCGCGGCTGCCGCTCCTCCAGATCGACCGGCTCGGCCTCCCCTACGAGACCTATCAGGCAAGCCTGACCGACAGTTTGATCCTCGATCTGTTCGGCGAGCGCGCGCCCGGCCAGCCGCGCATCGCGCCTGCCCTGCCCTCGAGCGAAGGCGGCTATGTCCGGCTGCCTGGTATCAGCGGCTATTGGTGGGCGCCGTCCGGCCGTCAGGCCTTCGACGCGGGCCGGCACTACCAGCCGACCGACGCGCGCGATCCCTTCGGCAACATCGCGCGCCGGCAGCTCGATCGTCATGGCCTTCTTGCCGAGCGTAGCAGCGATCCGCTGGGCAACAGCATCGAAGTGCTGAACGACTATCAGACCCTCCAGCCTTTCCTGATGAAGGATCCGAACGGCAATGTCAGCGAAGTCGCCTTCGACCCGCTCGGCATGGTCGTGGGCACCGCCGTCATGGGCAAGGCGGGACGCCCCCCATCCCAGACCATCCTCGGCCTGGACGTGGCGGCGCGCACGGCGCTGATCGCCAGCCTGCGCGCGAACAGCGAGGCCGACTCCCTGGACGGCTTCGACGTCGACCTGCTGCAGCCAGCCGCACCCGGAACGCCGGCGGCGGTCCGCCGGCAGCGCCTTCGATCCCTGCTCGCCGATCCCGACGGCGGACAGGCCGCCTATTCGGCGAGCGCGCTCAGACCGGTGCTCGCCAAGGCGACCTCGCGCATTCTCTACGATCTCCACGCCTTCGCAGAGACCGCCAAGCCTGCGGTCACGGCCGTGGTCAAGCGCGAGCGCCACGCCGCGGCTGATGCAAGCCCGCCGCTGCAGGTCAGCTACGGCTACACCGACGGCTTCGGCCGCGAGGTGCAGTCCGCGCTCCAGGCGGAGCCGGCTGCGGACGGCAAGCGGCGCTGGGTGGTCAGCGGCTGGACGATCTTCAACAACAAGGGCTCGCCGGTGCAGCGCTTCGAGCCTTCCTTCAGCGACCGGCAGGCGTTCCAGGCCAACCGCAAGGCCGGCGTCACCGCGACCCTGTTCTACGACCCGCTGCAGCGGGCGGTCGCGACCCTCCTGCCGGAGCGCGGCTATGAGAAGGTGCGCTTCGATCCCTGGCGGCAGATGCGCTTCGATGCCAGCGACACGGTCCTCCTCGATCCGCGCACCGACGGTGACGTCAAAGGGCTGGTCGCCGGCTTCGTCGCCAGCCTCGGCCCCAGTTTCCAGACCTGGCATCAGCAGCGCTCGACGAGCGCCGATGTCCGCCTGCAGCAGGCCGCGAGCAAGAGTGCCGCCCATGCGGACACGCCCGCGATCACCCATCTCGATCACCGCGGCCGCGAGGTGCTCGCCATCGCCCATAACCGCCGGGGCGGCGTCGATCAGGACCTCGCGACGCGCACCGCCTACGATATCAAGGGCGAGGTGGTCGCAATCACCGATCCGCGCCAGCACGATGCAAACGCCGCGCGCGCCGCGAACGCTCGGGTGCGGACGTTCCGCTACCGCCACGACCTCTTGGCGCGCCAGCTCCAGACCGTCAGCATCGATGCCGGCGACCGCAGCGCCTTTCTCGACGTGCAGGGCAACCCGATCCGCGCCTTCGACACGCGCGGCAACAGCATCGAAACCCGCTACGACGCCCTCCGCCGGCCGCTGGAGATCTGGGTCGAGGCGGGCGGCAGCCGGCGCTTGAGCGAGCGCTTCGCCTATGGCGAGGGCAGCCCGAACGACACCGGGAACAACCGCCGCGGGCGGATCCACAAGATCCAGGACGGCGCCGGCGAAATCGAAAACGAACGTTTCGATATCAAGGGCAATCTCGAAGCCTCGACGCGGCGCCTGCCGGTGCGCGGCGATCTCCAGCCGGACTGGCAAACCGCCGTGCCGCTGGAAAGCGACGTCTACCGCACCACGCGCACACACGATGCACTCAGCCGTGCAGTCAGCGTCACCACCCCCGATGGCAGCGTCACCCGGCCGACCTACAATCCGGCGAACCTGCTCGAAGCGGTCACGGTCGCGGCACACGGCCAGGCGGCGAAGACACTGGTCACGGCCGTCGACTACAATGCCCGCGGCCAGCGCAGCCGCATCGCCTATGGCAACGGAGTCGAGACCGCCTACAGCTACGACGACGACACCTTCCGCCTGATCGAGACGATCAGCAGACGCACGGCCGACAATGTCACCCTCCTTCATTGCGACTACGTCCATGACGCCGTCGGCAATGTCACCTCGATGCGCGATCACGCGGCGCAAACCATTCATTTCAACAACCAGGTGGTCGCCCCCGACGCCGACTACAGCTACGACGCCCTCAACCGGCTGATCGACGCCACCGGCCGCGAGCATCTCGGTGCCGGTGCGTCGGGCGCCGTCCCGGACGGTCCCGACGGCAACGGCCGCTTCGGTCACGCCCATCCCCATGACGGCCAGGCGATGCGCCGCTATCGACGCAGCTTCGACTATGACAAGGCCGGCAATATCGAGGCCATGCGCCACCATGCGAACGGCGGCAGCTGGACGCGCCATTACGCTTATCAGGCAGCCAGCAACCGCCTTCGCTCCACCAGCCTGCCGAGCGACGCGACGCCGGACGATCCCACGAGCCTGCCCGATCGCTACAGCCACGACGCCGACGGCAACATCACCGCCATGCCTCATCTCGGCGGTCTGGTCTGGGATCATCGGGGCCGGCTGGTCGAGGCCGATCTCGGCGGCGGCGGCAAGGCGTTCTACCACTATGCCGGCGACGGCATGCGCATCCGCAAGACCGTGATCAAAGGCGGCGTCACCGAAGAGCGCCTCTATCTCGGCGGCTTCGAGATTTTTCGTACACAGAACGCCAGCGGCCTGCAGCATCGGCGCGAAACCCTTGATGTCATGGACGACCAGCGCCGCATCGCCATGATTGAAATGCTGACCCACGACAACGGCGCCGCCGTCGCAGCGCCCTCATCGGCCACACGCTTTCAGCTCGCCGACCAGGTCGAATCCGTGTCGATCGAGCTGAACGATCAGGGCCAGGTGATCACCTACGAAATTTTCTACCCCTATGGCGGCACGGCATTCCACGCCGCCAGAAGCGCCGCCGGCCTCAGCCAGAAACGCTACCGCTTCAACGGCAAGGAGCGCGACGAGGAGACAGGACTTTACGACTACGGCGCCCGCTACTACGCGCCCTGGCTCGGACGGTGGATGAGTTGTGATCCGACGGGGGCGTCGAGTGGCGTCAATCTCTATCGGTTCGCTGCCTGCAATCCGATCCGCATGATCGACCCGAATGGGTGTCAGGAAGTTGAAAGCAATCAACTGCCACAAACCGATCAACGCCCGCCATCGACAGCTGCTACGAATGTTCACCGCTCGATCGACCAAGTGCTCTCGCAAGCGCCACCTGCCATTCAACCTAAGACGAAGGCAAAGCCTGGGCCAACGATGACGGTAGATGACGATGCCGTTGCTTACGACATTACGGAATTTCTGATTTCAAAGAGCGATCCAAGCGCCGTCAAAGATAAAGGCGAAGCCAGAATGTACGCCGCACGGATTGACACCAAGCTTTCAAGTCCAAGCAAGGACAGATACCTTCGATTGGCGAATCGCGATGATGTACTGACTTTCGATACGTTCGAAGAAGCAGCAGACTATGCAGGTTCCATTGCCGTCGAACAGACCCTGAGATCTCCCTATACAGACACAACAAAGTCGAACGGCGAAGTCGTCAGCTCGAAATCGGAGTACGGCGGTTTCATTGTCAAGATCGACGGCAAATTTGCCGTTACGAAGCTGGTCGAGGGCGATCACTACAGCGATACCGGTCGAGCCCATATCGAAATGAAACCCCTGGAATCGATGCTGGCCCTTCTCGACAAGCACGGCCAGCTCGACGTCGCCGCTGCGTTTCATTCGCACCCGCCGCACCGTGGAGAGCCATTTGGCAGATCGGGTCCCTCAGACGCGGACATCGGGTATCTGGCAGGCCTGGAACAACGAACGCTGAGGCAGTCATCCAAACTCGTGCCCGGAATGGTCGTGACCAATAGAGGAGACATGACGTTCTACACCTCTGTTTCGGATCCGGATGATCCAAAGACAATGCGGAATCGGCTGTCAAAGGACGTTGCTCAGGTCAATGAGCGATATCTCAGTGAGCTGGTGAGGTTCGAATATTCTCATCTCCGACAACGCAATCGATGAAAGTGGCAACGAACGCATGTCCACGATAACAGGCGCCGTTCAGCACGCACGCACATTGGACGTCCTCGAAAGGATCACCGTCCTCGCCTTCTCCGTCGACCATCCCGAGCCCGAGAATTTCTTGGGCAAGGGCCAGACCGACGCCAAGGGCGCCTTCGAGATCACCTATCGGCGCACCGACCTCGTCAAAAAAATCA
>JAWKVM010000066.1:0-17506 GCA_041398025.1 Alphaproteobacteria bacterium | reverse complement strand
GGATGCGCTTGCCGCGATGAAGGACGCGAAGAACCGCAAGAAGGTGACCTTCGAGTGGAACCGGGACGACGTGCTGAAGGTCATCGCATCAGGGTTCGAGGAAGGCGTGCCGTATAAATGGATCGACTTCCCGCAGCCGAACTACGCCTCCACCTCCGCCGACATGATCATGCAGGACGGCAGGATGGTCGGCATGTCCATGTTCAACGGCTACAGCTACAATGAGCGCTGCATGCTCTCGCTCGGCGTGGTCGACGACGCCGTCGAGATCGGCGACGTGCTGACCCTGGTCTGGGGCGAGCCGGACGATACCGGCAAGACCTCGACCGAGAAGCACAGGCAGGCCGAGATCCGCGTGCGCGTCGCGCCGACCCCCTACGCCAAGGAGGCGCGCGAAAACTACGCGGACAGCTGGCGCACCAAGAGCGGCTAACGGCCAGGGCGGGGGCGGGTGGCCCGCCAGCCTTGACTTGACATTCCCGATTGGGGCTGACGTCGAGGACGATCCGGGCATCGAATTTGATACGACGGTCACGAAGGGCCGCGGGGAGGAGTGACATGTGCAGATTGTGTGATCCCAAAACGCCGGACGTTCCCTGTCCGATCACGATCGGCACCGCGTCACTCTCTCCCGAGGACGAAGCGTCGCTGCCCAAGGGGGCCGGCGACGCCGGGCGGCGCGTCCTGATCAAGGGCGGTGCCGTCCTGTCGATGGACGATGCCGTCGGCAATTTTCCGGTCGGCGACGTGCTGATCGAGGGCGACAGCATCGTCGAGGTCGGCGCTTCGATCACGGCACCCGACGCTGCGGTGATCGATGCCGCCGGCAGGATCGTGATGCCCGGCTTCATCGACACTCACCACCACCAGTTCGAGACGGCCCTTCGCAGCCAGCTCGCCCACGGCATCCTGATCAATGACGGCCGCCCGGAAAACGCCTCGAACTATTACGAGACCATCCTGCAGACCTTCTCCATGGTCTACAGGCCGGAGGACGTCTACATCAACGAGCTGTTCGGCGGCATCGCCCAGCTCGACGCCGGCGTCACCACCGTCATGGACGTCTCCCAGATCCACCACAGCCCGGACCATTCCGACGCCGCGATCGAGGGCCTGCGCGACGCCGGCCGCCGTGCGGCCTTCGGCTATTTCGAGGGCTGGGGCGAGAAGGCGCAATATCCCGCCGATGCCAGGCGCATCAAGGAGCAGTGGTTCTCGTCCGACGACCAGCTCCTCACCATGGTCATGGGCGGCGAGATCTACCTGCCGGGCCATGAGGAAGCCTGGAAGGTCGGGCGCGAGCTCGGCTTGCCGATCGCCCTTCACGTGGTCGGCACCTTCGGCATGCAGCCGACCTTCGACGAGCTGGGCGCCGCCGGCGCCTTCGGCGACGACAACATCTTCATCCACATGACCGGCATGTCCGAGGACGGCTGGAAGCACGCCGCCGATGCCGGCGCCCACATCTCGCTCTCCGTGCCGATCGAGATGCATATGCGCCACGGCACGCCGCCGATCCAAAAGGCGCTCGACCGCGGCATGGGCCTGTCGCTGTCGAGCGATGTCGAATGCACCATGACGGCAGACATGTTCACCCAGATGCGCACCCTGATCACCCTGCAGCGCATGCATGTCAACGAGCGGGCGCTCGGCGGGGCGGAGGACTATCCGGCGCTGATGCAGTGCGCCGATGCCATCCGCCACGCGACCATCGAGGGCGCCAAGGGTCTGAAACTTGAGAAAAAAACCGGCAGCCTGACGCCGGGCAAGCAGGCCGACATCATCCTGCTCGACGCCGAGGCGATCAACGTCGCCCCGCTCAACCACGTGCCCGGCGCCGTGGTCACCCTGATGGAGCGCGGCAATGTCGACAGCGTCCTGGTCGCGGGCCAGGTGAAGAAGTGGCGGGGCCACCTCCTGGACGTCGACCTCGCACGGCTCCGGCAGAAGCTGGAGGCGAGCCGCGACTATCTGTTCGAGACGGCCGGGGTCGAGCGCGATCTTTTTGCCTGACGGCAAGATCGCAGTAAGCGCTTTACTGGTCCTTTACTGCGCCACTTCCCTGCGCATGATCGCGGCACCGGCGGCCATGGCCTGCATCTTCTTGAACGCGACCTCGCGCGGCAAGTATTTCATCCCGCAGTCGGGGGCGAGGACCAGGCGGTCGGCGTCGACATGGGGAAGCGCTCGGCGGACGCGCTCGGCGACGATCTCGGGGGTTTCGACCTCGTGCGAGGAAAGATCGATCACGCCGAGGACGATGGTCTTGTCCGGCAGCGCTTCGAGGATCGTGCAGTCGAGATGGGGCTGAGCGGCCTCGATCGAGATCTGATCGCAGCGGCAGTTGGCGAGTTCGCCAAGGAACGAATAACCGCTCGGCTTGTCCTTAACCATCTGTGCGTAACCGAAGCACAAATGCACGACCGTGGTGCCGGCGGCGTCCTCCAGCGCGCGATTGAGCGCGGGCAGCGCGTAGTCCGCGGCCGCTTCCGGGCGCGCCTGCATATAGGGCTCGTCGATCTGCACGACATCGGCGCCGGCCGCGAACAGGTCGGCGATCTCCTCCCTCACCGCCTCGGCATAGGCCATGGCGAGGTCGGCGGGATCGCCGTAGTGGTCGTCCTTCGCGAGCGAACTCATGGTGAAGGGGCCGGGGAGTGTCATCTTCACCGGGCGGGTGGCGTGGCGCTTCAGGAAGGCGAGATTGGCGAGCTCGACCGGCTCCCGCCGGCTGATCGGGCCGACCACCCTCGGCACCTGCACCTCGCGTCCGGAGCGGCTGATGGTGGTCCCGGGATTGTCGAGATCGAGGCCGTCGAGGGCGGTGGCGAACTGGTTGAAGTAGCTCTCGCGCCGGATCTCGCCGTCGGTGACGATGTCGAGCCCTGCTTCCTCCTGCTCGCGGATGGCGACGATGGTGGCGTCGTCCTGCGCCTCGGCCAGCCACTGCTCATCGACCCGCCAGAGCTCCTTCGCCCGGGTGCGCGGCGGGGTGATGGCGCCGAGCTTGTCGACGTCGATCAGCCAGCGCGGCTGCGCATAGCTGCCGACCAGCATGGTGGGAAATTTTTTCTGGACCATTCCTTCATATCCTGGTTGGTCGGCGGGACTCCGGGCCTATCTGGCCATGGGAGATGATGCCTGCATGAGGTGCCGATGACCGAGCTGACCCTGACCTTCGACAACGGCCCCGATCCCGAGGCGACGCCTCTGGTGCTCGATATCCTCAAGGACTTCGGCATCGTCGCGACCTTCTTCGTGATCGGCGAGAAGCTTTCCCGGCCAGGCATGCAGGCCCTGGCCGAGCGCGCCCGCGACGAGGGCCACTGGCTCGGCAACCACACGCTCTCCCACAGCCACACCTTCGGCCGGATCGACGATCTCGAGGTCACGCGCGCGGAAATCCTGGAAACCCAGGCGCTGCTCGGCGATCTCGCCCACCCCGACCGCCTGTTCCGCCCCTATGGCGGCGGCGGGGTGATGGGGCCGGATCTTCTGTCCACCGATGCGGTCGACTGCCTGGTCGACGAAAAAATGACCTGCATCGCCTGGACCAGCGTGCCGGGGGACTGGCGGGACGAGGACGGCTGGGTGGAGACGGCGCTTGCCGACTGCGAAGGCGGCGAGCCGCTGGTGATGGTGCTGCACGACATCAAAGGTGCCGCGGCAGGACGCCTGCCCGCGTTTCTCGACGCCGCGGCACGGCGAGGAGTGACCTTCACGCAGGAATTTCCGGACGAGGTCGTGCTGATCCGCCGGGGCGAGGTGCGGAAGGACCTGACGCCTTTCATGCGCACCGGCTGAACAGCCGCCGGGGCGAGCATCCTTGCCGTTGGCCATCTCGCCTTGGCAGCCCGTCCTCAAGACGGGCCGCGTCGGCGGCTTCGCTGCGGGCATCGGCGTCGTTCGATCACCCGGACGCTTTCGCCAGAACGAAATCGTAATCGACCACATAAGTGCCGTCGGCGACGGGCTCTCCGTCCGGCGCGCGGTGGTCGCTCGCCGGCGTGAACGGCACGATCAGCTGGTTCTTCACGCCGAACACCGGATCGGTGTCGAGATGGGGATCGCCGTCGACGAACAGCATGGTGGTCAGGCGCTCGAAGCCCGGTGCTTCGATGCGCACATGCACGTGAGCGGGCCGGGTCGGGCTGCGGTTGGTGGCGTGCATCAGTTCGCCGACCGTGCCATCGAGCGGGATCGGGTAGCTGATCGGCACGATCGAGCTGAACCAGAAGCGCCCCTCGGCATCGGCGTGGAACAGGCCGCGCATCGCGTATTCCGCGTCCAGGTCCGGCATCATCACGTCATAGGCGCCGATGCCGTCCGAATGCCAGATGTCGACCCGGGCCCCCTCGAGCGGCCGACCCTCGGTATCGAGCACGCGGCCGCTGAAAAACATCGGATTGCCCCGCTGGCCGCCCGAGATGTCGTCGCCATTGGCGCAGGTCGGGCGGTTTTCCATGAAGAACGGGCCGAGCACCGAGTTCTGGGTGGCGCCCGCCGGGAAACGGTGGTTGATCAGGTCGACGCGCGCGGTGGCGCCGAGCACGTCCGACAGCAGGATGAACTCCTGGCGCTTGTCGTCGCACATCTGGCCGGTGCGCGTCAGGAAATCGATCGCCGCCAGCCACTCCTCCTCGGTCGGCTCGACCTCCGCGATGAAGGCGTGGAGATGCTTGGCCATCGCCGCCAGGATCTTCTTCTGGCGCGGATCGGTGGTCTGATCGAAGGTCGAGAGCACCGCGTCGGTGATCCGGTCCTCCCTGATATCTCGCGTGCTCTTCATCCTAGCCCTCCCCATCCGGCTGCCGGTGCTCGACCACGCCGTACCCGGCACACTGCTTGATAAGGAAGAGTAAGTGGCAAGGGGAGGGTGTCAAGCGTCGGCAGCCCTCGGCATTCGTGGCCGGCTTGACGCGCCTTGCCGGTGGCTTAAGGTCGAAACGATCCGGAATGAACGACGCCTGCCGATCCGCAGGCAGGGCAGGGGGGCGGGAGGCTCATGGAACCTTTTCTCTATACGGCCCTGCCGGCGCGCGTCGTTTTCCGTAAGGGCTGCCGTGCTGCCGTCGCCGACGAGGTCGAGCGCCTCGGCTGCCGGCGTGCGGCCGTGATCGCCACACCCGGAAGGCGCGGTCTCGCCGAGGAGATCGCCGGCCTCCTGGGCGAGCGCTGCGCGGGCATCCTGGCCGAGGCGGTGATGCACACGCCGGTCGAGGTTTCGGACAAAGCCACCAAGACGCTGAAGGACATGGGCGCCGATTGCACGGTCGCGGTCGGCGGCGGCTCGACCATCGGGCTCGCCAAGGCGGTGGCCCTGCGCAGCGGCCTGCCGCAGATCGCCCTTCCGACCACCTATGCCGGCTCCGAGATGACGCCGGTGGTCGGCCAGACCGAGGACGGCGTGAAAACCACGGTCAGGGACGACGTGATCCTGCCGAAGACCGTGCTCTATGATGTTGATCTCACCCTCGGCCTGCCGACATCGGTCTCGGCGACCTCGGGCATGAACGCGCTCGCCCATGCGATCGAGGCGCTCTATGCCAAGGAGCGAAACCCGGTCACGCGCCTGCAATGCCTGCAGGCGATCGAGGCGCTGGCCGAGGCCCTTCCGGCGATCATGCAGGATCCGAAAGACGTCGAGGCGCGCAGCCAGGCGCTGTTCGGGGCGTTCCTTTGCGGCACGGTCCTCGGCATCGCCGGCATGGCGCTGCACCACAAGCTCTGCCACGCGCTCGGCGGCTCGTTCGACCTCTCGCATGCCGAGACCCACACGGTGGTGCTGCCGCACGCGACCGCGTTCAACGCGCCGGCGACATCAGGCGCGCTCGACGAGGTCGCACGCATTCTGGGGGCGGAAGGTCCGGGCGAAGGCCTTTGGGACCTGGCGAAACGGATCGAGGCGCCAACCTCGCTCAAGGCGATCGGCATGCCCGAAGACGGGCTGGAGCGCGCGGCAGACGTCGCCACGAAAGACCCCTACTGGAACCCGCGGGACTTTTCGCGGGACGACATCCTCGCCCTGCTCAAAGCCGCCTATGCCGGCGAGCGTCCGCAAGGCTGAACTTGCCGCGACGCACCGGCACGATCACCATGCGTTCCGGCCGGCATCACCGACCTCCCGAGCAAGCTCCAAGTCAACGCTGGCCGGCGTCCCGGCCTCAGAGGAGCTGGCAGACTTCGTCGAAGTCGAAGCGGGGGCTCCTTGGGTAGTGGGTGGCGGGATCGGCGTAACCGAGGCTGCAGAGGAAGTTGGATTTGACGTTGGTGCCGGCGAAGAATTCCTGGTCGACGCGGGCATTGTCGAAGCCGGACATGGGCCCGCAGTCGAGGCCGACGGCGCGCGCGGCGATGATGAAATAGGCGCCCTGCAGGGTGCCGTTTCGAAAGGCGTTGATCTCGGCGGCGATCTCGTTTTTCTCGAAGATTTTTCGTCCTTCCGGTTTGGGCGGAAAGAGGCGGGGGAGGTGGTCGAAGAATTCGAGGTCATGGCCGATGATCGCGACGACCGGCGCGCTCTGCACACGCTGGACGTTGCCGGCGGACAAAGCGGGCATCAGGCGGGCCTTCGCTTCCGGCGTCGTGAGAAAACAGAGGCGCGCGGGGCAGCTGTTCATCGAGGTCGGGCCCCATTTCATGAGGTCGTAGAGCTGCCTCAGGAGTTCATGGTCCACCGCTCGGTCGGTGAACCGATTGGCGCTGCGCGCTTCCTGGAACAGCAGGTCGCGGGCGGCCTGGTCGAGCTGGGGTGCGATGGTCGGACTCCTCGGATCGGTGAATGAGGGGGATCAGTGAAAGACAGGGACCGGCGCATGACGAGGATCGGCGGCGGAGGTTTCAACGTATCACAGCTGTGATCCCGGGGAAGACGATCAGGAGGCCGATGACCAGAAGCATCACGACGACGAAGGGGAAAGCACCCTTGAAGATCTCGGCAAGCGTGATCTGCATGTTGCCGAGGGCGGCCTTGACCACGAACACGGTGAGGCCGAGCGGCGGGGTGAGCAGGCCGACCTCGACCGTGATGACGGCGACGATGCCGAACCAGATGAGATCGGCGCTGTAGGAGGCCATCAGCGGGAGGACGAGGGGGAGCGTGATGAGCATGATCGAGACCGAGTCGAGCACCATGCCCATCAGGAGCACGACCACGAGATAGGCGATCAGCAGGCCGTAAAAGCCGAGATCGGCGGCGCTGATCGCGGTGACGACGTCTGCAGGGAGCCCGGAGAGCGCGATCATGCGGGTGTAGATGTTGGCGGCGACGATCAGGAACAGGATCGAGACGGAGACCTGCCCGGTCTCGATCAGGAGCTTCCAGAAAAGAGAGGGGCTGATCAGGCCGGGCGTGAACGCTGCCTTGGCCATCAGGATGACGAGCGCCAGGAGGGCGCCGATGGCGCCGGCCTCGGTGGGGGTGAAGATGCCGCCATAGATGCCGCCGAGCACGGCGAGGATCAGGAGGGTGATCGGGGCCATCTTGAGGATGGCGGAGAGCGGCGTCTCGCTGTGCTCCGGCTTTCGGCTCCAGGCGGCGGGTGCTGCCGACGTGTCCGGGATGTGCTGGCGGCCGACGAAGGCGGGCGCGAACACGGCGAGGCCGATCACCAGGAGGGCGAAGGCCGACGCGAGCAGGATGCCGGGGACGATCGCCGCGGTGAAGAGGGTGCCGACCGAGACTTCGGCGAGCACGCCGTAGACGATCAGGAGCAGCGATGGCGGGATCAGCATGCCGAGGACGGAGCTGCCGGCGACCACGCCGACCGAGAAGCGCGCGGTGTAGCCATGCTCGAGCATCGGCGGCACCGAGACCTTGGTGAAGACCACGGCGGATGCGATCGACACGCCGGTGATCGCGGCGAAGATGGCGTTCGCCGCGACCGTGGCGACGCCGAGGCCGCCTGCGATGCGGGCAAGCAGCCACTGGCAGACGTCGAAGGTGTCGCGGCCGATGCCGGCGGCGTTCACAAGCATGCCCATGAGCACGAACAGCGGCACCACGCCGAACAGCTGGTCCTGGATGGCGCCGGCAGACGCGATCTTCAGCATGTTGACCGCGGTCTCGAGGTCTTCCCGGATCACCCAGATGCCGGCGAAGGAGAGGATGATCAGCGCCGTGCTGATCGGCATGCCGATCAGGATCAGCACGAGCATGGCGATCACCAGGAAGACGCCGACGGCGAACCCGTCGCTCGGCCCGACGGCAAGCGTGACGAGTGCTGCAAGGATCGCCGCCGTGAGCAGGATGATCGCCGGCCAGCCCCGCGCCATGCCGGCTCGGGCGTCCGGATGGTCCGGCTCGTCCCGGATGATTCTCCCAATATCCTCGGCGGCGAGGACGAAAAATTCCAGCATGCCGACCAGGGCGCAGAGCACGACGATCGCGCGGAACGGCCAGACCGGCACCACCAGCTCGCCATGGGCGCCGAAATACTCTTCGTAAGTATAGGCGTCGACCATGTCCGGGTAGACGGCATAGGCGATCAGCGCGAAGACGACGGCGCCCGCGATGTTGAAGACGGCCTCGAAGAACGCGCCGGCGACCGGGCGGTGCTCATGCAGCCAGGCGATGACCACGTCGGCGCGGGTCAGACGGCGCCTGCGGATGGCGCCCGCAAGCTGCAGGAAAACGATGGCGACGATCGAGTAGCCGACGATCTCCGGGACGCGCGGCAGCGGCCGGTCATAGACCGCGCGCGAAAAAACGTCGGCGGCGATCAGCGCCATCAGCGCGCAGATCCAGAGCGTGCCGGCGACGTTCAGCAGATTGCCGAGGCTGGCGAGCGGCTGAAGCGGTTCACGGCCACGCCAGACGGTGCTCCGGCTCCAGGCCGGGGGCATGGGATGGCGCCCCGGCCATCCCGCCGCCTGCAGCGCCGCCGACAACGCCGGATGCAACGTCCCGCCTCCCCCTACCCGCTCAGTCCTCTTGTCCAGCCCGACCCCGCCGGGGCCTCAAGCCCAGGCGCGGAGCGGGGTTTCGCCGGCTGCGGTCAGGGCTTCCATGTAGGCTGTGAGCACCCGGCCCGCAGGCTCGCCGCGTTCCTCGGTGACGTCCCGCCATTCGCCGGCGATGTCGGGAAGCCCGTCCGCCCAGCGCTTGCGTTCGTCCGCCGAGAGCGTGGTGACGGTGGCGCCCGCTTCGATCATCTTGGCCTCGAAGACGTCGGCAAGCTCGACCAGCTTGCCGGAATGGTGCGCGGTGTATTCCTTGCCGAGCGCCGACAGCACGGTCTTGACGTCCTCCGGCAGGCGGTCCCAGGTGCGGCGGTTGATCGCGAGCCCGCCGGTGGACTGCGAGCCCAGGCTGACCTTGGTGATGTAGGGCGCGACCTCGTAGAGCTTGAAGGGGAAGGCGCCGGAGAACGAGATCAGCGTGCCGTCGGCGACGCCCGTCTTGATCAGGTTGTAGAAGTCGGGAAGGCCGGCGTTCACCGGGGCGGCACCCGTATCCCGCAGCCAGTTGCCGACCGTGCCCGCGGCCACCAGCTTCTTGCCCTTGAGCTGATCGACGCTCTCGAAGGGCTCCTTGGTCAGGAGGTGATAGGTCTCGATGCCCGAGGAGCCGAGCAGGACCTGCTTTTGCTTTTCCCAGGCGCCGGAAAGCTCCGGGATCTCCTCGTGCAGGCGGTTCATGATGTCGAGCTGCAGCGGCAGGTTGTCGGTGCAGAACGGGGTGTAGTAGGTGACGTTCTGCAGCGGCATCTTGCTCTCTTCCCAGAGCGTGCCGACCCAGCCCAAGTCGGTCAGCCCGTCGGCGACCGCCTCCAGGGTCTTGTCGAACTTGTAGAGCGCGCCGCCATAGGACTCGGTCCAGTCGATGCGGTCCTCGGAACCCATGGCCTCCAGGCGCTTGTTGGATTCAGGCACCACCAGCTCGGCGAGCGAACCGACCCAGGGCACGGCGGTCGGATGGCTGGACGCCATGGTAAGCTTCACGGTCTCCTCTGCCCGGGCGAGCGACGGCGGCAGCAGGGCCGCGCCCGCGAGGCCGGCGGCGCTGGACAGAGCGCGACGTCTGGAAAGACTGATCATGGTTGCCTCCCTTTTTCCAGCCGGATCTCGATGGCGGATCCGGCTTTGTTCGGTTGATTCAAACCGACTGAAGCTGGCGCTCCGAGTCAAGAGTAAAAGCCGTAACCTGGCTGGTAACTCGGTGCACGGACCGGCAAGGGGAGGGCGTCGCGCGGCGTTCGGGAGGGATTGCAAGCACCGTCAATCGATAGGGGCATGTCCCGCCGCAACATGACCAGCCATCACCGACCGAGGCAACAAGCCGGGAGCCAATCCTGGCCCCCGAGGCCGCGCGTCGATCAATCGGGCACGCTGGCGAGATGGGTGATCAGGGTTCGCAGGCTTGGCGGCGGCTGTTCGCCGGCGCTGCCGTCGCACATATGGGCGACGCGATGCTGGCGAAAGCGCAGCGGGTCGCCGGCTTCACCGGGGCCAGTCTGGGCATCGCCCTCGTCCTCATTGGTCTGCTTCAAGGTGATCGGCACGGTCTCGCCGGCTGGACGATCGACCAGGCGACGATACGAGACTTTCCCGAGAACAAGATCCGCCATGATGCCTCCCCCCCAGCAGAGCATACGAACGCTATTTTCAATAAACGGCTCTGCAACATAGATATTCCACCGGGATTGGATTGGTTTCGCAGGGGTCATTGTCTCCGAGGGAACTGTGCCGCAGGTCGTCGATGGATCGATCACCTGATGTCCTATCGGGTGTCGTCAGCGCCCGGCTCGTGCGAAGGGCGCGGGGTGCAGCCGCCGTCATGACGCGCCTGACCTGCTCAGGCGATCGGCCGGGCCGATCCGGATCGCCGCGCGGATGGGTGGTGCGTTGACCGTCTCGTCGAACTCTTCCAGGATAAATTCATAAACAAGCGGGAAGCCCGAAAACACGTGGGAGGTTTCGTCATGATCAGAAGGCAGCTTTTGGCTGCGGCCGTGGTCGCAGCATCCGCCATCACGCTTGGCAGCGCATCGGCTCAGGATGCGGGCCGCATGGGCGTGGTGGTCAAGATCGGCGGCATTCCCTGGTTCAACGCCATGGAGGTCGGCATCAAGGACCGTGCGGCCGAGCTTGGCTGGGACGCCTGGATGGTCGGCCCGACCAGCGCCGACCCGGCGCTGCAGGTGCGCGCGGTCGAGGACCTGATCGCGCAGGGCGTGGATGCGATCGGTGTAGTGCCGAACGACGCCGAGGTGCTGGAGCCGGTGCTGAAGCGGGCGCGCGACGAGGGGATCATCGTGGTCACCCACGAGTCGCCGGCTCAGCAGAATGTCGACTGGAACTTCGAGATGGCGTCCTCGGTCGGCTTCGGCGAGGCCCATGCCAAGCTGCTCGCCGAGAAGATGGGCGGCGCCGGCAAATATGCGCTCTATGTCGGCTCGCTCACCGTGCCGCTGCACAACGCCTGGGCGGATGCGGCGGTCGCCTATCTCGAAGCCAACCATCCCGACATGGAGCTGGTCGCCGACCGCTTCGGCGTCGCCGAGAGCGTCGACGATTCGCGCAACACCGCCCTCGATCTGATGCGTGCTCATCCGGATCTGAAGGGCTTCCTGGCGTTCGGCAGCCAGGGGCCGATCGGGGCCGGGCGTGCGGTCGCCGAGCGCCGGAAGACCGGCGAGGTGTTCGTCGTCGGTCCGTTCTCGCCGGGGCAGGGCCAGCGCCTCGTCCATGACGGCACCATCAGCGGCGGCTTCATGTGGAATCCGATGGAGGCCGGCAAGGTGTTCGTCACCATGGCCGACATGATCAAGAAGGGCGAGGCGATCGAGAGCGGCACCGAGATTCCCGGCCTCGGCGTGGTCGAGCCTGATGCGGAAACCCACAACATCATCGTCGACGCGCTCGTGACGCTGAACAAGGATAGCGTCGACGGCCTGGCGGACATGGGGCTTTGAAGCGGCGCAGGTTTCCTTGATGGTTACAAGGGAAGGCGGCTGTCCCGGCCGCCTTCCCGATCTTCCGTGACCTCTGCCGGATGACAGGCCAGCCTTCCGATACCTTGGCTTTGCGCGCAACCGGCGTCTCCAAGACCTTTGGCGGCGTGCGGGCGCTGATCGATGTCGACGTCGACATTCGAGAAGGCGAGGTCCATTGCCTCGCCGGCGAGAACGGCTCCGGCAAGAGCACGCTGATCAAGATCATCAGCGGCGTCTACGCGCCGGAGCCGGGCGCCGAGATCGTCATCGGCGGCAACCGGGTCGAGCGGGTCACGCCGGCGCTTGCGCGCCATCTCGGCATCCAGGTGATCTGGCAGGATCTGGCGCTGTTCCCGCATCTTTCCGTCGCCGAGAACATCGCGTTCGAAGGCAATCTCGGCGCGCGTCCGCACTGGGTGCGCCGCACCGCGTTTCGCGAGGTGGCGCGCGCGACCCTGGATCGGATCGGCTTCGCGGTCGATCTCGATCAGACCGTGGGCGAGCTTTCGATCGCGAGGCGCCAGCTCGTCGCCATCTGCCGGGCGCTGGTCGCGGATGCCCGGATCGTGTTCATGGACGAGCCCACGGCATCGCTGACCAGAGCGGAGACCGAAGCCCTGTTCGGCGTGGTGCGCACACTCTCCGCAGACGGCATCGCGGTCGTGTTCGTCAGCCATCGCCTTGCCGAGGTCATGGCCATCGCCGAGCGGGTCACGGTGCTTCGGGACGGGCGCCGGGTCGGCTGTTTTGCCAGCGCCGAGATCTCGCAGCAGGCGCTTGCGACGCACATGACCGGCCTGACTTTCGATGATCGGGTCAGAGCCGAGGATCGAGGGGTTTCCCCGGTCGTTCTGGAGACAAAAAAACTCGGGCGCAGCGGTGAGTTCGAGGATGTCTCGATCCAGGTGCGCGCCGGCGAGGTGCTCGGCATCACCGGTCTGCTCGGTGCCGGGCGCACGGAGCTCGCCTCGGTGCTGTTCGGGCTGACCCGGCCCGATCGCGGCGAGATCCTGCTCGATGGCGAGCCCCTTCGCCTGTCCTCCAATCGTGACGCCATCGCCAAGGGCGTCGCCTATGTCTCGGAGGACCGGCTGACCCTCGGTCTGATCGAGGACCAGTCGATCGCCGACAATACGGTGATCGCCGTGATCCGGCGTCTGGCCGGCAGGCTCGGCCTGATCGACAGGGCGCGGAAGGACGGCCTCGTGAGGGACTGGATCAGGCGCCTCGCCGTGCGCATCGGCGAGCCGTCCGATCCGGTGAAGACATTGTCCGGCGGCAATCAGCAGCGCATCGTGCTGTCGAAATGGCTTGCGACCGAGCCGCGCATTCTCATTCTGGATGCGCCCACCGTCGGCGTCGACGTCGGCGCGCGCGCCGGTATTTTCGAGATCGTGCGCAGCCTCGCGGCGGAGGGCAAGGCGATCATCCTGATCTCGGACGAGATCCCGGAAGTCTACTTCAACGCCGATCGCATCCTGCATATGCGCGGTGGGCGGATGATCGGCGCGTATGATCCGAGAGCGGCGTCGATCGACGAGATCGAGAATGCGGTCCATGGTTAGGCTGCCGCAGTCGACCGAAGCATGGCTGATCCTGGTGATCGCGGCGATGTGCCTTTTTCTCGGCCTGGCGACAGACACCTTCTGGACGCTCGCCAACGCCTTCGATCTTTTGAACAGCAGCGCCACCAACGTCATCTTTGCGGTCGGGCTTCTGGTGGTGCTGATCGCCGGCGGCATCGACATCTCGTTCGCGGTCGCCGCCTCGGTCGTGCAATATGTCACCGCGGTCACCGTCATGCAGATCGGCGGCGGCAACTGGCCGCTCGGCCTTCTGATCGCGTCCCTGACGGGCTTCGGGCTAGGCGCGATCAATGCCGGGCTGATCCACTATTTCCGTATCATCTCGATCGTGGTGACCATCGCCACCTTCAACGCCTTTTTCGGCTTCCTGATGTTCTTGACCCACGGCGTCTCGATCTACAACCTCCCGGACTGGTGGCTGGATCGCATCATCTTCTGGGAGCATGAAACCGCAAGCGGCGACTTCATCGAGGTGCGCCTGCCGGCGGTGGTCATGATCGTGATGATCGGTCTGACATGGGTTCTGCTCAATCGTCTCAGCCTCGGGCGCCAGCTCTTCGCGCTGGGGGACAACCCGGACGGCGCCAAGCGCATCGGCATCAACGTCGCGGGCATGCATTTCCTCGCCTATGGATGGCTCGGTGTGTGCGCCGGCATCGGCGGGCTGATGCAGGCCCACTATGTGCAGGAGGTGGTGCCGAACGCGCTTTACGGCCGCGAGCTGGACGTGCTCGCCGCAGTCGTGCTCGGCGGGGCGAGGCTGGGCGGTGGCAAGGGCACGATTCTCGGCGCCCTTCTCGGCGTCGTCCTGATCGCGATTGCCGAGAACGGCCTCAACCTGCTCGGCGTCTCGCCCTATGCCTTCAAGATGGTGGTCGGCGCCGTGATCCTGATCGCGATCACCACCAGCAATCTCGACCTCAGAAACCTGCTGAGGCAGAGGGCATGATCAGGACGCTGCTGCGCGCGGGGCAGGGGGAGCTCTTGGGGCTGGGCGCCCTGCTGCTCGCGGTGATCGTCGTTTTCGGCCTGTCCGCGCCGCGCTTCTTGTCCTTCCCGACCTTCCAGTCCATGGCCTTTCAGATCCCGGAGCTCGGCCTGTTGACGCTCGCCATGCTGATCCCGATCCTCTCGGGCGGCCTCAATCTCGCGATCACCTTCATCGCCAATATCGCCGGCCTGACCATGGCCTGGGTTCTGCAAAGCCTGGGCGGGCCGGAGGCCGGCAGCCTCGCCTTCATCATCGCGATCATCGCGGCGCTCGGCATCGGCACGCTGATCGGCTGGCTGATGGGCCTGATCGTCGCCTACAGCAACGCCCATCCGATCCTGGTGTCGCTCGCCTTCATGATCTTCTTGCGCGGCATCGGGGAGTATCTGACCCGCGGCGGCGACATCTCGGGCTTTCCGGGCTTCGTCGCCACCATCGGCCACGGCTCGATCATGGGGCTGCCGATCCCGCTTCTGCTGTTCATGCTCTGCGCCTTTGCCTGGCATGTCCTGCTGACCAGGACGCCCCTCGGCTTCTCGATCCACATGATCGGCTCCAATCTCGAAGCCAGCCACTATGCCGGCATCGACACCAGGCGCGTCCTCACCCTGATCTACACGCTCTCCGGCCTGATGTGCGCGGTCGCCGGCATCGTCATGCTGGCACGCTTCAACTCGGTGCGGGTCGGCCATGGCGAGGCCTATCTGCTGATTACCGTGCTCGCCTGCTTTCTCGGCGGCGTCGATCCCTTCGGCGGCTTCGGGCGCACGATCTCGGTGGTCATCGCCCTGATCACGCTGCAGGCGATCGCCACCGGGCTCAATCTGCTCGGCGCCAACCAGCATCTCGCGACCGGCCTTTGGGGAGCCTTTCTGGTGCTGGTCATGGTGGTGCGCTGGTTCTGGACGCGCTATCGCCCAGGCGAGCGCACCGGCGTGAAGGAACCGCTCGAACCCGCACGGGACCGGCAACCCCCCGGCTGACGTCGAAAGCTGATGAAAGGAAAGCGCGATGGCGCGTCTCGGTCTCCATTCCCTCGCCTTCACGCCGCTCTGGCGGCCGGAGGAGGCGGACAGGCTGCTTCCCCCTCTGACCGCCCATGGAGTCAGGCTGATCGAGCTCCCGCTCCTCGACCCCGAAGCGTTCGATGCCAAAGGCACGAGGCAGGCCGCAGAGCGTCACCAGGTCGAGGTGGTCTGCTCCCTCGGCCTCCCGGCAAGCATGGACGTGGTCGATCGGACGGACGAGGTCATGAGCTTCCTCGACGCCGCCCTCGACGCCGCGCATGAGGCGGGATCGGCCAGCCTGTCCGGCGTCACCTACGGCACCATCGGCAAGGTTTCGGGCCAGCCGCCGCGGCAGGAGGAGCTGGATGCGATCTGCCGCCTGGTCGAGCATGTCGCCGGCACGGCTGGAAGCCTGGGCATGCGCCTCGGCCTCGAGCCCTGCAACCGCTACGAAACCCACCTCCTCAACACCGCCCGCCAGACCGCCGACATCATCGAGCGGGTCGGCGCGGACAACGTCTTCATCCACATCGACACCTATCACATGAACCTCGAGGAGGTGAGCATGGCCGAGGGCTTCGCCGATGCCGGGGCGCATCTCGGCTATGTCCATCTGTCCGAGTCCAACCGCGGCGTGCCGGGGCGCGGTACGCTCGATTGGCCCGCGGTCTTCGCCGGCCTCGGGGCGATCGGCTTCGATGGCGCCATGACGCTGGAAAGCTTCGTCCACCTCGCGCCGGAAATCGCAGCCGGCCTCGCCATCTGGCGTCCCGTCGCCGAGAACCCGGCGGATGTCATCGAACGCGGCCTGCCCTTCCTCCGGGAGATCGGGAGGACAGCGGGCTTCGCGTTCACCTAGGGCTTTTGCCGAGCAAGCAGACCCAGCAGGGCGGTCCCGTCGGGCCACGTCATCGCCCTCGCCGATCGACCAGCGGACGCCATGAGCGTTCCTGAGGTGGATCACCGTCATGTCGATGGCGAATTGCCGAGAGCACTGGTTTCGCGCAACAATCGCCAACAGTAGACGGGGAGGCGTGTTTGGCCGCTGCGGAGGGTTAGGATGCGTCTATGCATTCACGACGACAAAACGGCGCTGGGCAAGTCTGCCGCACGCGAAGGTGCTGATGCCATTCGGGCCGCCATTGGCGCCCGGGGCGGCGCCGCGATCGTTCTCGCCACGGGGGCGAGCCAGTTCGACATGCTGGATAGCCTCGTCCGTGAAGAGATCGAGTGGTCGAAGGTCACGGCCTTCCATCTGGATGAATATGTCGGCATAGGCCCTGATCATCCGGCGAGCTTTCGCCGCTATCTGGCCGAACGTTTTGTCCAGCATGCGAGCGGGCTTGCCGAATTCGTGGCCATCGACGGCACGGCGCCGGATCTCGGCGCTGAGCTGGGCCGGCTCAATCGACGGATTGCGGCGCGGACGGTTGACGTTTGTTTCGCCGGGATCGGCGAGAATTGTCATCTGGCCTTCAATGATCCGCCCGCGGATTTCGATGTCGACGACCCGTACATTCTGGTGATGCTCGATGACGCCTGTCGTCGTCAGCAGATGGGCGAAGGGTGGTTCGCGACCTTGGACGATGTCCCCGTCCGGGCGATCTCGATGTCCATTCGCCGGATGATGACGTCGAGGAAGCTGATCCTGTCCGTCCCGGATGCGCGCAAAGCGCAGGCCGTCCTGGACGCGGTCGAAGGTCCGGTCACCAACGACCATCCCGCATCGATCATCCGGCAGCATGGTGACTGCAGTCTCCATCTCGATCCCGCAGCGGCTGGCATGCTCGGCGCGGACAGGCCGAGATAGTGCCGTGATCACCGACGGACTCTTCGACCTTCAGGTCAACGGTTATGCCGGCGTCGATTTCAACGATCCCTCGATCACGCCGAAAACGGTCGACCATGCCCTGGAAGCGATGCTCGCCGATGGCGTTACCGGTTGTCTGCCGACGATCATCACGGCCCATGCTGATGAGCTCGAAG
>JAWKVM010000065.1:0-21666 GCA_041398025.1 Alphaproteobacteria bacterium | reverse complement strand
GCCGGCCGCAGCACGTCCGGTGCGACGAAGAACTGAAGGGCGAGATGATGATCGCCGAGGGCAATACGCTCTTGGCGATAGAACTCAATCTGCCCGCCTTGCTCTGGTCCAGACGACGTATCGATGACGCTGATCTCGTAGCCGGAATCCTGATAGGAACCGCGCAGCAGCAGATCGTCGTTCAGCTTGTCGGCGCTGAGTAGCGCAGCGATATCGATCACGGCGAAGAGATGACCGCGAACGGCCGCCGCGTGATTTGCCGGAGCGGTGTGCCGAACCGGGGAGAAGAAGGTGACGGTCGAAGCGCTTTCGGGCGTCGTGCCTCCCACAAGACTTTTCCCGAGGCGGACATGGAGCGCACGATCCGCCGCGCCTTCCCCCGACGCCAGGTCGACAGGTAATCGAGCGTCGAACGGTCTGCTGTCGAGCCGATCCCAAGACGTCGTCGGTCGTCCGTCGCGGCTGGAGAGGATGATCGCCGGATCCCTGGAATTGTCGCCGGCTGGGATCCATCCGAGCGCACGAATCGGGGGTGACGCCGCGGCCAGAGCTGCCGAACTGGGCAACCAGCGGCGTGAGAAGACCAGGAATTCGTCGGCATCGACCGCCTGCGATGCATCGTACAGGGCATGTAAGGCATCGAGTGTCTGGACATGCCACTGCACCTGACTGTCGATCGTGGCCAGATGCGCACTTACCGCTCGATCGACCTCCGCGCGTTGATCTCGTAAATCGTTAGTGTAGACGAACCAGCCCAGCCCCAGCGACAGCAGAAAACCGGCCGCTGCTATGAGCGACACCGATCGCCCGCGCTCCATCATGGTCGGCATGGCGGCGCCTACCAGTCCAGGTCCTGCTGGTGGCGAACGAAGCCGACCACCTGGTTACCCTTGGCGTTATAGGTGAGCTTGTCGAAGCTCAGCATCCTGGCCTGGGCGATGCCGCGACCGTGATTGTCGCCGGCGCGCGACGGGTCGATATTCAGGAACTCCTGCCAGCGAAAGCCCTCGCCTTGATCGGTAATCACGACATAGATGCCGTCCGTTTTGCGGGCCAGCACCGCATCGACCGTTTTATCGGCCGCGTTCTCAATCCTTCGCTCGACCACCTCCCGCCAGGTGCCGCTGTTCAAAAGGTCCGTCTTGGCATCGTACCCGATACCTGCCGATCCATGCTCGACCGCATTGGTCAGCAGCGCCACCAGGCCGGGCAGGGTTCTCTCCGGATCGGGAAAGCAGTTGGCCATGAAGACCGACAGGAGCTCGGCCTCGTCCAGGCTGCGCAACGTGAACTTGCAGGTCTGAATCAGCTCGAAGCCGCGGCGCTGCTGCTGCAGCTCACTTCTGAGAATGCGCTGTTTCTCGACCTGGCGGGTCGCTGCGTTCAGGACCGAACGCAGCAGAACCGCATCGAGAGGCTTCGTCAGATAATAGAAGACGCCGGCATCGATGCCTTCCCGCATCTGCTCGGGACGATCGGCGCCGGTCAGCATGATGATCGGCGTTCGGCGCAGACGCGCGTCGCCCTGTACCCGGCGCGCCAGCGCCATGCCGTCCAGCACCGGCATTTCCCGATCCAGAACCATCACGTCGATGCCGTCGGGATCGCTGTCGAGCCTCTCCCAGGCAGCCTGCCCGTGGCCGGCTGTCGCCGTCTCGTAGCCGAGATCCCGTATCTGACGCTCCAGATACATCAGGCCGACCCGATCATCGTCGACCGCCAGGACGCGAATCGGCCGATCGGACGTCTGAAACCTACGGGGCGATCGATCGGCTGAAGACAGGTCCAGTTCTTCAAGCATGAGAAACTCTGATCAGGTTGCATCACATCCCGAGCGCGGCAATCGCCACCGATGGCTAGCGGACCAACACACAGGACAGCTGCATCAACTTCTCATCTTTCGGTAAACGCCGTCTTAATCGACTGACGAATCGGCTTTAGCAGATAGTCCAGGACGGTCTTCTCGCCGGTGATGATGTCGGCCATGACGGTCATGCCGGGCAGGATGGTGTTGGTCATCGGGTCGTTGCCGACATAGTTCTGTTCGAGGCGAATTCTGCCCCGGTAGTAGCGCTCGCCGCGTTCGCCGACGAAGGTGGTGGCGGAGATCGCCTCGAGCCGGCCGGCGACCGCGCCATAGCGGCCGAAATCGTAGGAGCTCACCCGGACCTGAACGGCCTGGCCCGTGCTCAGATGACCGACATGCTGTGGCGGTATGCGGACGTCGACCACGAGCTTTTCGTTGAGCGGCACGAGTTCCGTGATCACCTGGCCGGACGCGATCACCGCGCCGACATTGTTGACGGTCAGACCTTTGACGACGCCATGGATCGGTGCTCTGATGGTCAGGCGCTCCGCTCTGTGGCGCAGCTTGGCGACGATCTCGCGGTTCTGCCGCAGCTCCGCCTCGACGTCGTCAAGCTGACGATAGGCGTCATCGCTGTGATTGGCGTCGAGCGAGAGCAGACGGTTCTCGAACTCGTAAAGTGTCACCTTCGCCTGGCGGATCTGGTTGTCGAGGTCGGTGAGATCACCGAGCAGTCCATTGCGCTGCCGCTCCGTCTCGACGAGCTTCGAGCGCGTTAGATAGCCCTGGCTGAACAGCTTGGCGTGCCGCTCGTGGAGATCCGATACCAAGGTAAGCTCGTCGGCCGTGTTCTGCCTGCGCGCCTTCAGCAGGGCGATGGTCTCGTTCTTCTGGGTGATCTGTGCGCGCACGATCTTTTTCTCGTTCTGTCGCGCCTTCAGCATGCTGCGAAAACTCTCGCGCTGCTGAAGGACATAGCCGTCGGAGACGTCGTCGAAGCCGGCAAAGTCGGGCTCGCGCCCCTCGATGAAGGCACGCAGGCGCTCGGCCTTGATCTGCAACGACAGCTGCTTGCTGCGCGCGCGCTCGAGATCTTCCTCGACGCCGGAGCCATCCAGCACCATGAGGGCCTGATCCTTGTCCACGATCTGGCCGTTACGCACCAGGATCTCGGCAACGCGCCCGCCCTCCAGATGCTGCACGGTGCGCTGCGAACCTTCGGGCACGACCTCGCCGGGAGCCCTGGACATCTCGCTGATGGTCGCCTGCGCCGACCATCCGATGAAGACCAGGATGGCGATGCTGATGGTCAGGAGCGTGAGCCGGATCAGGCGATGATTGTCAATCTCCTCGAGCCTTGCCGACTGCGCCAGATAGCGGAGCTGCTGGTCACGTCTCCTGCCTGTCATTCCAACAATGCTCATCTCACGATGGCTTTCCTCGCAAATGCCATATGTCTGCAGTCATTGATCTAGGCGGCGGCCATCAGGCCGAAAATCATGTCCGGCGGTCCGACCGAAGCCGGTGCTCCGTGGCGCAGGAGCGCGATCTTGTCGGCAAGGCGCAGCAGGTCGGCACGATGGGCGGCGAGCAGGATCGTGCGCTGTCCGCGCTGCCTGATCAGCAGGGATTTCAGCGTCTGGCCGGCGGCGCCGTTGAGCAGGCTGTTGGGCAGCTCGTCGATCACCATCACCCGCGCGTCCTGCAGAAAGGCGCGTGCCAGGCTGAGCCGGAAGGGGAGGGCTGATGACATCATCCAGCGATTCTGGCCGATCTCGGCCGCAAGCTGTCCGTCGAGCGCGGCGACCTCTGCCGCCGCATCCAGCATTTCCAGAGCCTGCCAGAGCTCGCCATCGCTCGCCGCCGGTGCCAAGAGCCGCAGATTGTCGGCGATCGAGCCCGAGAACAGGTCCGGGTGCTGTGGGACATAGGCGATCTGGCGGCGCAGACGGACCATGTCGAGCTGACGAAGATCGAACCCGTCCAGACGGACGGTGCCGCTCTGCGGCTGGTAGAGCCCGCGCGCGAGCTTCAGGACGCTGCTCTTTCCGGTGCCGTTGCTGCCGGTGATCACCACGAGCTCGCCCGGCCTGGCCTCGAAGGAGAGATCGCCGAGCAGGGCATCCTGGCCGAGGGTGTAGCGAAAGCCGACATGCTGAAAGGCGAGATGGCCCTTGATCTTTCGAAGGGTCCCGCCGCTCGAATTCGCGGCCGACTCCCCTTCGAGATCCATCAGATTGTTCACCTGGATGATGCTGTTCTTCAGCTGCTCCAGACGTGGAACGATCATGCAGAGGCTCTGGAAGGGCGAGAGGATCCGCCAGACCAGGATCATTGCCGCGACCAGGGCGCCGGTGGTGACCGCGCCGTCGCGCACCAGAAAAACGCCGAAGCCCAGAGTCGTGGTCGCCGCGAGCAGGCTGATGGCGTGGCCTGCGGTCTCGCCGATGACACCGAGAAAATACAGCTTGAAGCTGTTGACGCATTCGCGGCCCGAGAGTTCCCGAAACATCGCGGCCCAGCGATCGGTCAGGCCGTTGGCGCGTACACCCTCGATTTTCTCGAAGGTCTCGATCACGAAACGATGGCGAGCGGAGCTGGCTTTGGCGGCGTGGCGCATCTCGTTGCGAACCCGACCCAGCAGCAGGAAGAAGGTGAGGCCGTAGAGACCGGCCGCGATCACCGGCACGACCGCGAGCGGTCCGGCGATCCAGGCCAGTGCGAGCAGAGCGACGACCACGAAAGGCAGTTCGAGAAAGGACAGAAAGACCGAACCGCTGAAGAAGTCGCGCACGGACTCGAAGGTCTTGATGCGTGCGATCTGCGATGACACCGATGCCCGTTCGACCGCTGCGGGCGGCAGGCCGACGAGCTGCGCGAAGGTGGTGTTGTTGACGATCGTGTCGAGCCTCGCCGCCAGCCAGGCGAGGCTCTTCGAGCGGATCGAACGCAGGATGGCTTCGGTGGCGATCGCGATCAGCACGCCGATGACCAGGAAGGACAAGGTCTCGGTCGACTGGCTGGCGATGACTCGGTCATAGACCATCATGATGAAGATGGGCGTCGACAGCGCCATCATGTTGAGCAGAAGGCCGATACCCATGATCTGCATCAGCAGGCTTCGAAACCGGCCGAGCACGGCCGAAAACCAGCTTCGCCCACTCGCCTGGCGAGCGGCTTTCGAACTCGGATCGAGGTCTTCCCGATAGGCCTTGAAAAAATAGGCCCGGCCGAGACGAAGGGCCAGGGGATCGTCGCTTTCGAGCTTGATCAGCGTCTTCGCGGTGCCATCGTAGACGCTGAGAAGGCGATCGCCGTCGGCATCGTCCGTGACCCCGAGCAGAACCATGGCCTGATCTTCACGAGGACGCCCCCGCTCGATCGGCAGGAACAGGCAGGGCAACAGGCGCTTTTCGATGTCGCTCAGCCGAAGCTTGGCAGTCTGCGAGAGGTAACCGTAGTTCGCGGTCGCGTTCAGCAGCCCCAGCAGGTCGAAGGGCAGCTCGTCCCTCGGCAGGCACTCGATCACGCCATCGAGACCGGCCTTGGGATCGAGCGCCGACAGCAAGGCGCAGAAGCAGGCATTGAGCGGTGCTTCGCCGGCCGCACCCTGCCAGACCGTGAGACCAAGCTGCTGCAGCAGGAGATCGGCGCGGGTCGGCTCCCCGGCCTTGCAGGAAGGCTGGGGCCGCACCTTGTCGGGCGTTGCGCTCACACTCTGAGTTCTCGGTAGAACTGGACATTGCTCCTGCTGCCGGCGGTGCGGTCGTCCTCGGTCAGCCCGTCAGGCCCGAGGATCAGATGACGAGACGCAAGGCCTTGCAGATTGAGATCATCGGAGACGATGATCATCGCAACCTTCGGCTTGACCCTGCCGAGCAGCGAGAACAGCAGGTTGTAGCCCTGCTGGTCGATGCCGCGGTCGGCATTGTCGAACAGGATGACCTTCGGCTTGAGTGCGAGTGCCCGGGTCATGGCGATACGCTGCTTGAGGCCGGGAGGGATGCCGTCGGCGAGGGTGCCCTCCAGCCTCGTTCCGAACCCGTCCGGCAGACGTGCCAGATCCTTGTCGATGCCGAGCAGCTTCGCGACATCGACCGCCTGCGCTTCGGGAACGACGCCGAACCGGGTGATGTTGTCGCGCACCGTGCCGCGAAAGATCAGCCCGTCGGTCGAGATCAGGCCGACGCGGCTCATCAGCTCCTCGGGCGCGAAGGCGACCGTCGGGCTGCCGTCGATCAGGACCCGGCCTTCGCCCGGCGGGTAGACCCCGGCGATCAGCTTGAGCAGGGCGGATTTGCCGCTCCCCTTGTCGCCGGAAAGCGTGACGGTCTCTCCGGGGCGGAGCTCCAGATCGACATGACGAAACAGCCAGTCGTCATCGGCGAAGCCGAAACCGACATCCTGGAGGATCAGCTCGCCCTGCTTGGCCCTGGCCGAGGGGGCCTCGTCCGGGCGGGCGATCGTCGGTACCGAGAACAGGCTCGCTGCCTGCTCGTGGATCAGGCGGTAACCCTGATACTGGATCCAGAGGTGCAGCGCCTTCTGCACCGGCTGCATCAGCCTCCCCGAGAGAAGCAGGCTGGCGATCAGGGCACCGACCGACAGGGTGCGATCGATCACCATCAGCGCGCCGAAGCCGACCACGCTCGCGATCATGACATGAGCCGCCACTGTGCCGAGATTGGCCAGAGTCGAAGCGGTTCTGGCGACAGCGTAATTGGCCCTGCAGGACGAAGCCTCGAACGCCTCGTAGCGGCGGCTGAACAGCCGTTCGAGGGCCATGGCCTTGATGGTGTGGATACCGCGCAGCGTCTCGATCAGAAAGTCGTAGCGGAGATCGTCGGTCTCGCCACGCGCGCGGAGACGCCGATTGAGACGCACGCCGAGGAAGGCGACCAGTGCTCCGAAGATCAGAATCACCGCGATCGGCACCAGAGCGAGATGGCCGGCAACATAGGCGATCAGGCCGAGAAAGACGGCGACGAATCCGACCTCGATCATGGTCGTGATCGCCTGTCCGGAGAAAAAGTCCTTGAGCTGGCCGATGGCGGCCATGCGATGCACGCTGCCGGCGACCCCATGGCTGGGCAGACGGGAAAGGTCGGCGGCCATCAGATGCTCGATCGCAGCGCAGGCGACGCGATGTTCGAAGGCGGCGCCGGCCCAACCGATCATGTAGGCGCGCATGAGCCTGAGGGTGCATTCGAGGGCCAGCGCGACCAGCACGCCCGCGATCAGGAGGGTGAGCGTGCCGGTATCGTCACTCGGAAGAATGCGATCATAGATCTGCAGCGTCATGATCGGCAGAGCGAGCGAGAGACTGTAGAGCGCGACAGTGGAGAGAAAGAGATCGGCCAGGCGGCCTGCCGACCGTTCGCGCCTGCCGAGAGCGATGGCTGCGGACATGGATGTCAGCCGAAGAGGCCGATCCCGCCGGAATCATCGATCTGAATGTCCGAAAGCAAGCCAATGCCTTCGGATACCAGGCCAGATGGTTCGGGCAAGGCATCGAGCTCTGCATCCGACGCGCTGGTGGCGAGGTCGGCGAGGTCGCTGTCGATTTCCTCCAAGGCGCCGAGGATATCGCCACCACCGCTGTCGGTGCCGCTCAGAAGGTCGTCTTCGGCGCCAGCGACCATGCTTTCGAGGGCGTCCAGATCGACCTCGATCTCGCTCACCGAGGCATCGAGGATATCGCTTCCGGTATCGTCGCCTCCGTCGTCGCCGGCGAGAAGCTCGACGGGGTCCAGCTCTTCGGCCAACTCCTCGACAGCCTCGACCACGGGATCGATGACCTCGGCCGCACCCAGCTCGGCTTCGGCGACCAGGTCGTCGGCGCTTCCGTCGTCGCCAGTGAGGAGATCGACGGCATCCAGCTCTTCGGCTAACTCCTCGACTGCGTCGACCACGGGATCGATGACCTCCGCCGCGTCGAGATCGGCTTCGGCGACCAGGTCGACGTCGCCTCCATCATCGTCGGCGAGGAGATCGACGGGGTCCATCTCGCCAGCCACCTCCTCGATGGCGTCGACCACGGGATCGATGACCTCCGCCGCGTCGAGATCGGCTTCGGTGATCAGGTCGTCGGTGCTTCCGTCGTCGCCGGCGAGGAGATCGACAGGGTCCAGCTCTTCGGCCACTTCCTCGACAGCGTCGACCACGGGATCGATGACTTCCACCGCGTCGAGATCGGCTTCGGCGATCAGGTCGTCCCTGCTTCCGTCGTCACCGGCGAGAAGATTGACGGCATCCAGCTCTTCGGCCATCTCTTCGACAGCGTCGACCACGGGATCGGTGACCTCTGCCACATCCAGCTCGGCTTCGGCAATCAGGTCGTCGGCGCCTTCGTCATCGCTGGCGAGGAGATCGACGGCATCCAGCTCTTCGGCTAACTCCTCGACGGCGTCGACCACGGGATCGATGACCTCCGTCGCGTCGAGATCGGCTTCGGCGACCAGGTCGTCAGTGCTTCCGTCATCACCGGCGAGAAGATCGACGGGGTCTAGCTCGCCAGCCACCTCCTCGACGGCGTCGACCACGGGATCGGTGGCCTCGACCGCGTCGAGCTCGGCCTCGGCGATCAGGTCGTCCGTGCCTCCGGCATCGCCAGCGAGAAGATCGACGGGGTCCAGCTCTTCGGTCACCTCCTCGATGGCGTCGACCACGGGATCGATGACTTCGGCCGCGTCGAGATCGGTCTCGGCGACTAGGTCGTCCGTGCCTCCGTCATCGCCAGCGAGAAGATCGACGGGGTCCAGCTCTTCGGCCATCTCCTCGATGGCGTCGACTACGGGATCGATGACTTCGGCCGCGTCGAGCTCGGCTTCGGCCATCAGGTCGACGTCGCCGACAGCCTCTTCCACCTGATCGAGGCCTATCTCGGCTTCGACTTCTGCCAGCGGCAGACCCCCGGCCTCGAGGTCGGCGTGGACCACGAGATCGACGTCGGTGTCATCACCCCCGTCATCGCCGGTGAGAAGATCGACGAGGTCCAGCTCGCCAGCCACCTCCTCGACGGTGTCGACCACGGGATCGGTGACCCCGGCCGTCTCGTCGATGAGCGAACCTGCATCTATCTCGACGTCTTCGACCAAATCGAGTACTGCCGCCGCGGCATCATCAAGCGAGGTCTCGATTGCGGCGAGATCCACCTCGTCGATCACCGGCGGCTCGTCCACGACCGTGCCCACCTCGTCCACCACATCGGCAACGACGGTTTCACCGGACGACAGCACGCCTTCAACGAATTCCTCGGCTTCCGTGACAGCCGCGTCGACCGGCGAGTCAAGGATAGCCGCCAGGTCCTCCGTCACCTCACTGGCAGGGTCCTCCTCGAGATCCAGCAACGCGTCGGCCAGCTCCGCTGCCTCGTCGATCACCTGCTCGGCATTCTCCACCATGTCTGCGACGGCGTCCGACGGAGCGCTCACGGCATCGGCCAGGATCTCCTCGACCGCCGAGCCTGCCGCATCGCCTACGTCCATGACCTCGTCGGTCACGTTCCGCACCGCATCGCTGGACAGCACGGAGTCGAGGACCTCTTCTGGACCGTCCGTTCCGATTGCGCCTTCGACATCGCCGATCAGCTCGTCGACCGAATCCACCACGCTTGCCGTCTCTTCGCCGACCAGAGGCAGATCGCCCAAACCCTGATCGACCCGCAAAGCCAGATCGCGGTCGCCCAGGTCAAGCGTCAGACCGGCACCGATATCGGCCGACAGGCCCGGAACTCCCAGCACGGGCGCAAGGCCGAGCCCGGAAACGACATCGTCGACAATGCCGAGATCTCCGACAAGCTCGTCCACAGCGTCGAGCGCGTCGTCAACGACATCAGACGCGTCGGTCACGACATCGGACACGACGCCCAGAGCGTCATCGAGGTCGCCTGCCTCGAGCAGCTCCAGATCGGCAACGATATCGACGAGATTATCCGCAACCGCGCCATCGCCGGAGATCTGCAGGGTGATGTCGATGTCGCCCAGGATGCTCTCGATCGCATCGAGATCGGCGCTGACGTCGGCAACGATCGAAACCAGCACGCCGTCGGTCGACAGATCGACCTGCAGGTCCTGATCCGCCGTTCCGTTCGGGGTTTCCCTGGTCGGCACATTGATGTCGGGAGGCTGGACCTCGGTGATCGGTGACGCCTCCTCGGTCTGCTCATCCGCTTCCGTCTCGCCGTCCGTCGGCGTCTCGCCACCGACCGGTGCGATCGCGACACCGGTCGCGCGCTCGCCACCGGCGATGAAGGGCGCCGAGCTTCCGGCGACATTGGCAACTTCGACGGGTTGGCCGTTGCTGCGCTGGGCGCCGCCGTCCCCGAGTGCCGCGCTCAGGGCGTCGCCCGGCCCGCGATCCGATCGACTGGCGGCCTCGATGTCGTCATCGGTGATCGGCACCCGTCCTGCGAAAGCTTGTGATGCGGAGGGCGCTGCCAGCTGCTCGTCGCCCAGGACATTGGACGACACCGACGTCGGGTCGGCCAGGGTGCCGATCCTGTCTGCCTGGAGCACGAGATGGTTCAGATTACCCGAGCCGAGCAGGCCCTCGGCGATGCCATCAAGGTCTTCCGCCTGAAAAATATCGGCATCCAGCTTGTAGGACGAACCGTTCGGCAAGACGGAAAAATAGCTGACCGACTCATAGCCGGTCATGCCTTGCGAAAGGTTCTGGGACGTTGCAGCCATGTCGTCACCTGCTGGATATGTGAATGGCGCTGTCATTCTAGGATTGCAGAGGTTAACAAAACTAAAAAATTCTCGATCAAAGAAAGATTGGTGGTAAATTCTTTTTGTGATTTTTAGACAAAACTGCATTATTATCTCCGATGTGATATTAACTTAAATTTCATTGTTATAATCTTAGAATGACGTCAGTGATGACCAACCGGCTGGGTGTATTGCTCGATCTGACGACAGCCTTTCGGGATGCGAGCCTGCGCCTCGTCATTGCCGTTGCGATCATCGCAGCGGGGCTGATGGCCTCTGTCGGATGGTACGGCCATCGGGCCTTTCGCGATGCGCTGACGGATCAGGCAGCCGACAGCCTGGATGCATCGACCGAGAGACTTGCCGGCAGAATCAGCGAGGTCATCGCGCTTGCCCGACATGAACTGACAGTGCTGGCCGGTCGACCGGATCTCCCGGCGTTCCTGCACACCGCCGGAGCAGGCGCGACTGGTGCCGAGGCCGCGGACGAGATGATGCTCGATGGCCTGCTGCGTCATCCAGTGCTCAACCCTTATCTTCTGCACCTCGCCCTTGTCGATCCGAACGGCGGGATCGTCCAGGCGTCGGGCGTCGAGGATGCTGGCCGAGCGCTACCGGCGACGGACTGGTTCGACGAGGCCCTCGAAGGCGAGCGGCAGATCCGTACGGCCTGGACCAGCCAGGCTCAGCCGCTTGCCGTCGACATGACGGCTGTGGTTCCGGGCGAAAACGGCCCCCTCGGGCTGATCTGGGCTCGGCTCGGCCTGCAGCCGATCGTCGACCACAAGGACGACTCGTCGGGCGGGGAACGGACGGTCATCGCCGCCCGCAATTGGCGCAATGACGCCGTCATTCTCTGGCCGCCTTCTTCGGCCTCGTCGCCGTCATCTCCCCAGGCGATCAGACCGACGCGCACCGAACGGCCGATCGTCACCGCACTGCGCGGCGAAGCTCGGCTGCTGCGCGACGGCGCCGTCGACGAGGCCGGCATGCCGGTGATCGCGGCGGTCCGCTATCTCAAGACCCTCGACTGGGGCATCGTTCGCGAGCAGCGCTATGACGACATTCTGGCACCTGCGGCCAGGCTTGCACGAGATCTCCTGCTCGGTGGCGGCTTGCTGCTCGGTCTGGCGATGCTGATCGTCGCCAAGCTCGGTCATCTCGGTCTGCAATCGCTGCGCCGGCTTGCCAGCCAGGCGGACGTCGTTTTGCAATCGCTGGTAGACGGTGTCCTGATCGCCGACAAACACGGCAGGATTCTGACCGTCAATCCTGCGGCGGCGGCGATGTTCGGCTGGCAGCAGGACGCCTTGATCGGTGAGTCGGTCGAAATCCTGATGCCTCCCACAGCCCGCGACGCCCACGCCCGGGCGGTCGACAGATTTCGTCATGAGCGGACGTCGACCCTTCTGGGATCGACACGTGAACTCGACGGCATGAGGCGGGACGGCGCGGTGTTTCCGATCGAGCTCGCGCTGAACACGCTGAAGCTGGATCGCCGAACCCAGTTCATCGCCATTATGCGCGATATCAGCGAGCGCGAAGAGGCGCGGCAGCAGATCGCGCGTCAGGCGGCCGAGCTCAGCCAGATCAACAGCCAGCTTGAACGGCGCAACGAGGATCTGCAAAAGCAGTTTCAGGGCGCGCATCAGTTCGTCGACAACGTCTCGCATGAATTCCGAACGCCGCTGACCGTCATCAAGGAATATGTCGAGATTATGCGCGACGGCACACTCGGACCTCTGAACGAGGAGCAGACCGAATTCGCCGAGGTGGTGCTGCAGCGTGCCGAGGACCTGAACATCATGGTCAACGACATGCTCGACATCAGCAAACTCAATGCCGGGTTGCTCGGCATATCGAGACGCCGCTGTCCCTTCGGGACGATCGCCGGGCGCTGCCGTCCGGTCCTTGAAAGCCGCGCCAAGGCCGCCGGCATCGATCTGCAATTCGATATCCCCTCGGGTCTGCCGGAACTCTTTGCCGATCGCGAAAAGATCTCGAGGATCATCATCAATCTCGCCGTCAACGCCTTCAAGTTCACCGGCGAAGGCGGGCAGGTGCGGATCTGGGGGCGGGACGACGGCAGGGCCGCACAGCTCATCGTCGGCGTGACCGACAACGGGCCCGGCATTGCGCCCGACAATCTGAAGGCGATCTTCGAACGTTTTCGTCAGGTCGGCGACGTGCGCCAAAGCACCAAGGGTTTCGGCCTCGGCCTCGCGATCACCAAGGAGCTGGTCGATCTCAGCCTCGGTGACATCTCGGTCGAAAGCCGGCCAGGCGAAGGCAGCACCTTCTGGTTCACGATACCCACCGCCGAACCGCTGCCATTGCTCGAACGCTTCATCAGCCGGCTCGGACTGTTCAGGAAGGGCACAAGCCATCTCGGCCTGATCTCGATCGATGCGGCCGCCGCCTCGACGTCGCAACCTGCCGATCAGCTCGACGCCATCATTCTTCACACGCTCCGGTCGTCGGATCTCTGCCTGCGCGTTGCACCCGCAAAGTGGCTGATCGTCGCCGAGATGAACCAGTCCGACGCGAGCAATCTCCACTATCGGCTGGAACGCGAGATCGGTGAAGCGGCCGCCGCGGGCGGGCCTGGCGACGCTGCGGCGGCGGCCGTGAACGCCCTCGGCACCTGGCCGATCGCGGGTAATCATGACGTGCTTCGCGCCTGCTTCGCCGAGCAGATCGCAATCGACTCCACGACCGTTCAGCCACTGATGCCGGTGTAGATCATGCCCCGTGAGGATCAGTCCCCTCCTTCGCCGCAGCGACATGTCCTGATCGTCGACGACGATCGCCATATTCTGCGCGCCGTCTCCATTCGCCTGCGGTCGGCCGGCTATCGCGTCTCGACGGCGACCGATGGCGCCCTCGGTCTCGAGCAGGCCTCGATCGAGATACCGGATGTGATGGTGGTCGACCTGTCGATGCCGAAGCTGACTGGCCTGGAACTGATCGCGGAGCTGCGGCGGAAGATGCCGGAGATCAATCATCCGATCGTGCTTCTGTCCGCATCGGTTTCCGATCGCAGCCGCCGCGATCTCGAACGGCTGGGCGTGAGCCACGTGCTGGAGAAGCCGTTCGAAAGCGCAGCACTCCTCAGGATGATCGATAACGTCATGGAACGCCGCAAGGCCCGGGATCAGTTTGGAGAAGATATCCGATGACCAGAGACAAGACCGTCGTGATCGCGACCACCGCCGCCTGGGGCCCCACGTGCTTCGACCGGCTGAGCCAGCATGGCTGGTCCGCCATCCTGGCCGACGACGGTATCGATGCCTTGATGAACCTGGCACGGAACCCACCCACTGCTCTGATCATCGATTGCGCGCTTTCGGACATCGACGCCGAAAGTGTCTGCCGCAAGCTGGCGAACGATCCGGCGCATGAGGGCATGACCTTGATGCCTGTGGTCGATGGGCAGGGCAGCCAGCGCGCGGCGCGCCTGCAGCAGATGGGTCTGACCATCCTGGACGCCGGCAAGGACGTTCCGGCTGCTGTGGAAAGAGCCCTCGCAGGCGGGACCTCCTCACCCCCAGCAGCCGAATCGACCGCAGCCGCCGACCACGATGGCCCGGCGGTTGCGCGCGACCGTCCGCTCATCCTGCTGGTTGACGACGATCGCGACCTGCTCAGGTCCCTGACCCTCCGCCTGCGGCGCTACGATGTCGATATCGCGACGTCGACTGGCGGACGCCAGGCCGTGTTCAAGGCAACGGAAGTCACGCCAGACATTATCGTCACGGACTACAGCATGCCCGACGGCAACGCCGAATATTTCCTGAACCAGATCCGTCAGCAACCCACGCTTCGAGATACGCCAGTCATCGTCCTGACCGGCTGGACATTCGAAGGCCGGACCGACGCCGCACACCAGCGCGATATGACGGGTCGCTTTGGCGCTGTCGCCTATCTGCAGAAGCCTATAGATTTCGACCGCCTTGTGGTCGAAATCCAGGAGCACTGCACCATCCGGCACAAAGCGGCCGAAACATGCCGGAATGATCGTCAAGTCGACGCCGTCTGAGGAACTCTTAGGTTCAAGAGCCAGCTGACACATTGAGATGTATGTTTGTTGGTGACACGCGCGGTCTCCATTTGTGGAGATCGCAGGCGATGGCGAAGGAATACTGGCTTTTGGAGCCGAAAACGGCTTTCGCAGAAGATCTTCGAAACGCTGGTCGCAGGCGCCGCTCTGCCAGAAGATCTCGCGATCGACAGCACGGCGATCAAGTCCCACCGCTCGGCGAGCGGCTGGAAAAGAGGGGAGGCAGGCTCAGGCCATCGGGCGCTCGCGCGGCGGCTGAACGACCAAAATTCACGCGCCGACAGAGGGCTGCGGACGGCCCGTGGTGCCGGCGCTGACGCTCGGCACCATTGCCGCCAATGGCCGTTACTCCGCAACCTCCTGGCAGAACGTGGCACCGATGACGGGCAAGCAGGCCAGGCGCTGATCCGGCGAAGGCTCGTTGAGATATGTTTAGACAAGAACGCTCATGATGTCGGCGGCCGCCTGACAGGGGTTATGCCAAGGAGTGTCTTGGTGTTAGTCTGAGGTCGCCCCGGGGGCACGCTCCAGCCAGGCGCCATGTTTCCCTGCCAGTTCACATCTCGGGCAGTCCTGGAAAAAGAAGCCCGAGCCGGCCGCGCGACAGCGCAACGAGGATGTCATGGTGAGTGCACGCTTGTCGACAGGGGGCTGCCAGTGCGGTGCTGTTCGATACCGCATTTCCACACTGCCGCTCGAAACCTACATCTGTCACTGCACGGAATGCCGAAAGCAGTCGGCGTCGGCCTTCGGCATTTCGGTCATCGTCGATAGTGCAAGCGTGGAAGTGACCCGTGGCGCGCCGAAGCGCTGGTCGCGCCCGACGGCAGGCGGCGGCATGTTGGATTGCTATTTCTGCCCGGATTGCGGCACGCGCCTCTGGCATCAAGGTGGGGACGACAAGGGACGGCTGAGCGTCAAAGGCGGCTCGTTGGATCAGCCGGTCGATCTGCGTGACGTGCCGCATATCTGGACGAGGAGCAAGCTCGAAGGAATCGTCATCCCTGACCATGTCGCGCGGTTTTCGGAGGAGCCTGACGAACCATAACGGACGCTTTCGCGGCACCAGGCTGGTGCAGCTTTTTGCGAACGAGCGCTAGAGAGGCGGGAACGTCAGCGTCAGCGCCTCACCTCCGGGCACATCGCGCGTGTCGTAGAACTCCGAGCGATTCCTGAGATCGGACAGCAGGCGGTCGTCCGGCACACCCTGATATTGACCCTCCGCAGTCGATACCAGCGCTTTGCTGTGCGGACCGGTCCCAGGCTGTCCGAGCAGGTCGTCGAGCAGGTCGTGCGGCGTTCCGTTTCGGCTGCCGTGATGGCTGACCTTCAGGAAGTCCACCTTGGACAGTTCGACGCGCCGCCGAATATGCTGCCAGGAGCGCTCCTCGGCATCGGCGGCGAACAACAGGCGACGGCCCTTCCACTTCAGGAGAAACACGATCGAGCTGTTGTTGCCGGCCTTGTCGATCATCAGCGCATTGCCGAAGTACCCGGAGTCACGCGATTTGACCAGGCGGTAGAAATCGGCCATGCCCACACCGGGCGGCGGCGTCGGATCGGCGGGCCTGACTGGTCCATTGCCGGCGCCGGCATCCGGGGCCATGGTCAAGGGCCGGAAACGGCCGTAATAGACGGACGTGTCTTCTTCCGGCGCCCAGACCTCGATCTCGGCCTCGGGAATGCCGTGATGCCTCGTCGTCCACCGCGGCCTGACGTCGGCATGGATGTAGCGGACCTCTCTCGACGATGTCCCGACATGCTTGCGAATGTGGTTCACGCATTTCCCGGTTTCGCGCGCGCTATTGAGCGAGGACCATCTCCAGATGGGAACGATCCGCTGCCGAGAGCAGCGGGCGCTGGGTCTCGATCAGGCTCATGACCTCGTCAGCGAGCTGCAGCTTTCTCTTCGCTTCGGGATGAGTGTCGTAGTAGCCTGGTTGCGCGGATGCCGTCATCCAGACATGCTCGGCTCGAATGTCCTTGCCGTCCTCGTTGTGCAGGAGCAGCGGGCCCTGGACATGATCCATGTGCTCGTGGGTCATGATGTAAAGATCGACCACACCTCCTGTCACATCGTGGATCGCACGCATCGCATGCAGCAGGAGGCCGTCATCGCCGCCCTCCTTGTTCAGGGCATTGCCGCCGTCGATCAGGATCGTCCGGAACGGCTTTTCCGCATCAGGCTGCTCGGTCGGAATGCGAACGAGAATGGCATCGCCGAAACCGACATTGTAGGCCTGGATCTCGAGGTCAGCCATGCTGCCCATCCTCGTCCTGACGGTCTCGCAGCCATTCGGCCAGGAAGGCTTCGGAGTCGTCGGCGACGTGCAGCATATGGGCCATGTTGCGCAGCGTGTAGGTGCCATTGGCAGCGACCATCTGTGGTTGCTGCTGGAACGTCTCACCGGCGGATGAAGATGCCACCAGGAGGCCGCGCCGATACCAGTCCGCGATCAGCATCTCGCGAAGGCCACGCTGCCGCGACTGTGAGGCCATGTTGTAGGCTTCGTCGAAACCGTCGGGATTGGTGGTCAGCCTGGTCAGCACTGTCTTGTCCTTGAGGTTGATGCTGACGGTCGTGCCATAGCGAAAGTCGACGTCGCGCGCCGATCGGTCGTCCATCGACAGCCTGTCGCCGGCATACCAGCTGACCTTGATCAGCAGCTCCGGGATGATGGTCTTCACCATGTCGCTGCCGCTGTCGTCGATCGCGTCGTCCGAAGCCGCCAGCCCGGTCTTCGCCTTCTCATGGGCGGCGGCAAGCTCGGTTTCCTTCAGCACGTGGACCGTCTTTTCGTTGAAGAGTTTTGAATCGTGAACCTTGAAGACGGTGTTGTCCGGCTGGCAGAACAGCCGGCCGAAGCGGCGTACGAAGTCGTAGATCTGCCAGTCATTGCTTTCGTCGGCGAAGCGCTCGAGGTTCTCTTCGGAGAGATCGGGAAATCGCGCGCGGTCCTGCGGATAGAGCCGGTCTCGATCGCAAATGCCGCGTCGCTGCAATTCGGCAGCGAGCAGATCGCGCACGCTCTCGGCGCCGTCGCCGGGCATGTAGATCCGGTCGGCGGCCAGCATGGCGCGGCCGAAGTCCGCAAAGGAAATCTCGCCAGGCGGCAGATAGTCGAGGGCGCGATACATCACGTTGGTCAGAATACTGGCGGCCATAGTGATGGCGATCGCGGTTGCCTCGGCGGGCTTCCTGCCGGCCTTGACGATCTCGCTTTTCTCGCGATCGACCATGGTTTCGAAAAAGGAGAAGAGGGCGCCGCTCAGAACGAGCGAGAGCTCGTGCGGCTCATGCGATGTGACCTGCTGCATGCCCTTTGACGCCGTCAGAGCGTAGGTATTGGCGAGATTGCGCAGGGAGGGGCGGATCTCGTCGCCGTCACCTCTTGCGGACATGGCTGCGGAGCCAGTGCCGCGCAGCTTTCCGATCTCCTCGGCGATCTCGCCGAGATAGGCGGCCTTCAGATTGTCGGCGTCGCCATGGCGCTCGACGACATAGCGGAGAAATTTGGGCGCGCGCACGCTGACGATGAAGGCGGTGACGTCGGCGATCGCCTCATGCAGGGCCAGGCTCTCCGGGCTGGCCGCATCGTGCAGCGATGGGGCGATGGCATCCACCAGCGCATGCGCTGTCTCGTGAGCGACAATATCGGGAGAGAGGGCAGTGAACACACCGTCCAGATCGCCGCCTTCGGAAGGGCCTCCTGTCGGAACGAAGAAGAACTGCAGCGAGTGTGAGCTTCGCTGATAGAAAGCGTTGGGCTGATAACCGGCGCGGGGCACGACCAGAAGCTGGTCGCCGTCGAACGCCCAATCGATGTCCCGCCCAAGGCTTCTCTCGACCAGATAGATGCAGCGCATGACGGCACCGAAGCAGAGTGCCTGGATGGAGGTGGCATTCTTCGGATGGGCGATAAGATCCCGTTCCTGAACGTCGAGCCGATGCAGCTTTTGTCCTCGCTTCGGCGGCAGAACCTCCGGCCCCGGGACGAGCGCCCCGGTCACCGGATCGAAATCGAGGAGGGCGACCCGTTTCGAGACGAGTCCATTCAGGAGCGGGCCGTCAAAGCTATAGTAGGTTCCCTGGAAGAGATGGGCCTTGGTGATGTCCCGGCGCTGCTCGACAGCTCCCGGATCGAAAGCGGGGTAGAAAAGCTTGATCTTCATCGGCGTCTCCGTCGACCAACGGATGGATATGGCAGGCAGGAGACCGGCTGCATCATGTCCCGAGGTCAAGCCGAAGCAGCATGCTTTCAGGCGACGTTCGCGCGCAGCGGCTCGCCGGTGATCAAAAGCTGCTTTTGCAGATCGCGACGTATCGCGTCCAGCGCGCCGATGGCGTTCAGACGGATGAAGTCCAGTTTGGTGTTCGTGACATTGTCGACCTCGTCATCGCCGTCATTGATCACCGCCCCGCCCCGTCGGAGCCACTCGACCAGCTGATCCACGCTCGGCATGCGCGCGGTTTCGCGCAGATGAAATTCCTGCATCAGCATGAGGATGCCGGCGACCACGGGCGCGGCCTGGCTGGTGCCGCTCTGTACGGACTCGCCGTTCGGACCGTCGATGCCCGAGGAGCGGATAGGCGCACCGGGCGCGAAGATGTCGGTGCGGCAGATCTCGCTCACCGACGGGTGCAGACGCTGCGAGAAGGGCGTGATGCGGTCCGGTCCGGAGGCGTCGGTGTGGGCACCGCTCCGGTAGGTGAACGGCCCCTCGAACTCGTCATAGACGGCCCCGACGCTGACGGCATGTCGCAGGATGCCGGGAAATGCCATGCCTTGGGCGCTCTCATGCTTGAAGAAATCATTGCCGGCAGCGATGCACACCGGCACGTGATTCTTGCGCAGCTTCGCGACCCGCCTCTGGATGTCATGTTGGGCAAAATCATCGTCGTCGACATAGTTCCCGCCGTCACCGAGCGACATGCAGACGACGGTGATGTTGTGTTCTTCGCGATGATCGATCACCCACTGCAGCGCATCGGCGACGGCGGCGAACGAGCCACTGCCGGTGTTGGAAAGCACCTTGAGCGGGGCCACTCTTGCGCCAGGCGCCATGCCGGTATGATCGCCATTGGCGACGATGATTCCGCTGACATTGGTGCCGTGGCCCTGGCCATCGGCGGCGTTGTGCGGATCATCGCCATTGTCGCTGGTGAAGTTGCGCTGGGCGGCGATGCGGCCGGCGAAGTCGACATGCGACAGATTGAGACCCGTATCCGCGACCGCAGCGGTCAGGCCGGCACCTGTGACCTGAAACTGCTGTCGTCCCTGGCTCGCCTGCACAAGCCGGTCGGCCTCGACCAGACGCTTGGACATCTGCGGGCGATCAAACTGCCTCGGCGGTTCCACCGGGCTGATGTCGATCGGATCGGAATTCGGCATGGGAGCTTGTCCTTACCAGAGTGGGTTTCCATTGCTACGACGGAGAACCCGATCGCTCCTGTGAACGGCTTCACACGGAAGGCGAAAAATCGGCCGCTGAGATGGTCCCGGGCCTCGCCTCGATCCAACGCTCAGGCGAGGAGCCCATGTCGACATCCTTCGGCCTGGACGTTGATCGATCTCGTCTCTGGCGGAAGCAGTTTGGAGCTTGTTCGACCCGGCATCGACGCTCTACACTCTGATCTTCGGGAGCGTATGCAAAGGAGAAGCCATCGTGGCGGCCAAGGGAGATGTGTTGAAGGGGGTTTGGTGTCCGACGTTGATGCCGCTCGACGAAAAGCTCGAGCCGGATGTCGCAAAATATATCGATCATTGCCGCTGGGCGCTGGACGAGGGCTGCCACGGCCTCGTGATGTTCGGCACCACCGGCGAAGCCAATTCCTTCTCCGTGCAGGAGCGCATTCGCGTTCTCGATGCGGCGGTCGATGCTGGCCTGCCGGCGGAGCGCATGATGGTCGGCACCGGCTGCGCCGCCCTGCCGGACACGGTGGCGCTCACCCGGCACGCCATTGAGCGGGGCGCGCTCGGCATCCTGATGCTGCCGCCCTTCTACTACAAAGGTGCTTCCGACGAGGCGCTCGCCGCCAGCTTTGATCGTGTGATCGAGGGCGTCGGCACGGAGGATTTCCGCCTGGTGCTCTATCACATCCCGGGCGTTTCCGGCGTGCCGATCACGCCGGGTCTGGTCGACCTCGTGCAGGCCCGTCATCCGAACACGCTGGCCGGCATCAAGGACAGCACCGGGGATTGGGAGCACAGCAAGATGCTGATCGAGCGCTTCTCCGATCTCGCCGTGTTCCCAGGCGCCGAGAATCTGGTGGCCGATGGTCTGAAGGTCGGCGGTGCCGGCTGCATCAGTGCCGGCTGCAACGTCAATGCACGGGCGATACGCGACCTCTATGACGCCGCACTGGCTGGCGAGGATGTCACCGCACGCCATGCCGAGGTCGAGCGCATCAGGCAGATTCTGCAGCGTTATGCGCTCATTCCGGCGATGAAGCAGATGCTCGCGGACGCCAAGGGCGATCCGGGCTGGGCGCAGTTGCGGCCGCCGCTCATGCCGCTCTCCGAAGGTGAGGCCAAGGCGCTCGCTGCCGATCTCGAAGCCAGCGACTTCCGCCTCGCGGCTTAAGGAAAAGGCGGGCCATGGAACCACGCTTCAGGGACAAAGTGGTTTTGGTCACCGGCGGCGGCAGCGGTATCGGCCGCGCCGTCGCCGAACGCTTCGCAGGCGAGGGCGGGCGGGTCGCCCTTGCGGACGTGAATGGCGAAGCGGCGAAGGAGGCGGCTGATGCGATCAGGATGGAAGGCGGGGACGCCCTGCCGTTCGAGGTCGATGTCAGCGAGGCGGAGTCCGTGGCCGACATGGCCGCTGCCGTCAAAGAGCGAATGGAGGCCCCGGCGATCCTGGTCAATTGCGCCGGGATCGGCACGACGCTCCCTCTGCTCGAGACCGATCTGGCGCTGTGGAACAGGACCATCGCGGTCAATCTCACCGGCAGCTTTCTCGTCGCCAAGGCGCTGTTGCCGGACATGGTCGACGCGGGCTTCGGGCGGATCATTCTGATCGGCTCGATCAACAGCCGAAAGGCGCTTCGCCATCGCAACGCCTACGCCGCCTCGAAAGCGGGCGTC
>JAWKVM010000064.1:0-4848 GCA_041398025.1 Alphaproteobacteria bacterium | reverse complement strand
AGGTGGTGCACGGCCTCGGTGACATGATCCGGTTTCGGCTGATGACGATCGCCGCCGGCTACGAGGACGGCAACGACGCCTCGAGCCCGCGCGCCGATGCGGCGTTCAAGCTGGCACAGGACCGGTTGCCGTCTGGCCGACACCTCGCCTCGCCGCCGATCGCACCTCATGCCCGAAGGCGACCGCCAATCAGTTCAGACTGCTTTTGCATGCTGGCGCTTATCGGCTGATGGGGAGCCTGCGCTCGATGATGCCAAAGCGCTCGACCTGGCGGGTCGCTCGGTTCGATACGCTGCGGATGCGCCTGATCGAGATCGCCGCCAGCGTGGTCGAGATGAAAACCCAGATCCGACGGCATCTGCCAACAGCCTGCCCCTGCCAGCCGTTCCTCAGGCTCGTGATCGACCGCCTGACGCGTCTGGTCACCTGATGCCCGGGGCGTCGTGCCCCAAAACCAGCTCGTCCCTCCAACCGCAAACACAGACTGCCAACGCCGCCAAAAATGCCGGCTCTCGAAGCATGATCAAATTGAGGACCAAGCCATCACGCTCGATCAGATAGTCCCCATCTCCGGCATGCATGATTCTTCCGGGTTAGCGGTCGGAAGAAACCTGCCAAGGACGACGCCATCTGGCGGTCTGACGATGGGAACTTTCTGCGGCTGGCATGCAGGAGGTTGCAGGCTGCGGTCCTGCCGGTCTGGCTCTCGGGGCATTTCCGAGCAGGCGCGAATCACCGGCTCGATCAGGAGGTCAGGTGCTGCAAAGAGATCAGGCCTGCATCCTGATCGGAGACCAGCGGGATGCGCTCGGACCGAGCCATGACGCGCATGTCATCGCGCGATCTCGACCGCGTAGGTCTCGACTTCGGGCGCATCCTTGATCAGGCCCTGCTGTTCGAGAAACGCGGCGAAGCGCCGGTAGCGGCTGTGGTCGAGGGCCGCGGGGCGCGAGGCGAAGCGGCGAAGCGTGTCCTTCCAGGCGCGGGCGTTGAGCTCGTTGTCCAGCTCCTCGCCGCCCTTCAAGAAGAACTGATAGCTTTCGTCCGGATGGTTCAGCAAATATTGCGTGCCGGCCTCGATAGCGTCGAGAAAGCGGGCGAGCTTCGGGTCGTCGAGGCGGTCGTTCTTGGCGATGAAGATCAGCTCGTCATAGGCGGGCACGCCCTCTTCCTCGGGAAAAAAGGCGCGGCCGGGCTGGCCTTCGATGTCGAGCTGATTGAGCTCGAAATTGCGAAACGCGCCGATCACGGCGTCGACCTGGCCGGCGAGCAGGGCAGGGGAGAGCGCGAAATTGACGTTGATCAGCTCGATGTCCGAGAGGGCAAGACCGTGCTTGCCGAGCATGGCACCCAGGAGCGCGTCCTCGAAACCGCCCACCGAGAAACCGATTTTCTTGCCCTTCAGGTCCGTGATGCTCTTGATCGGACCGGCGTCCAGCACGACCAGGGAGTTCAAGGGCGTGCCGACCAGCGTGCCGATGCGCGCGAGCGGCAGGCCTTCCTGGATCTGAATATGCAGCTGCGGCTGATAGCTGATCGCGATGTCGCCCTGGCCTGCGGCCACCAGGCGCGGCGGCGCGTTCGGATCGGCGGGGGCGACGATCTCGACGTCCAGATCCTGGTCCTCGAAATAGCCGAGCTCATCAGCGATCATGATCGGCGCGTGGTCGGGGTTGATGAACCAGTCGAGCAGCAGGGTCAGCGGCTCCGCCGCTTTCACGGGGGTGGCGACGGCCACCAGCGTGCCGGCGACGGCCAGCAGCGCAGACTTGGCTAGCGTATGAAATGGACGAATCACGGGTTTCTCCCATTGGGTAGAGCGAGGCTGTGGGGCGCCCAGGGCGTCAGGTGAAGGAGCAGGCGATCGATCAGGACATAGAGACCGAGCGCGATCGCCATCAGGACCACCATGGCGGCGAACATCAGCGCAGTCTGGCTGCGGCCATTGGCGTGCAGCATGAGATAGCCGAGCCCGGCGCCGGAGCCGACCCATTCGCCGACCACGGCGGCGATCGGAGCGACCGCGGCCGCGATGCGCAGACCGGAGCCGAAGGCGGGCAGGGCCGCGGGCAGACGCAGATGCCAGAGCGTGCGCAGCGGGCTCGCCCCCATGGTGTGCGCAAGGTCGAGCCAGCCGGGATCGGTGCGCCTGAGGCCGTCGAACAAAGCGGCGGTCACCGGGAAATAGATGATCAGCACGGCCATCGCCACCTTGCTCACCATGCCGTAGCCGAGCCAGAGCACCAGGATCGGGGCGAGCGCGAACACGGGGATCGCCTGGCCCAGCACCAGCGGCGGCAGCATCCAGGGCTGAAGGGCGGGGATCAGCGCCATGGCGAGCGCGCTGGCGGCGCCGACGATCACCCCGAGGAGGAGGCCGGCGAGAATTTCGCCGGATGTCACCAGGGCGTGATAGGCGAGCAGTCCCGCATGGTCGGCGAGGCTCCGCAGCACCGCGACCGGCGGCGGCAGCATGAAGGGCGGCACGCCGGTCAGCCAGACCACGGCCTGCCAGAGCGCCAGGAACCCGGCGAGCACCAGCAACGGCCGACGGGCGATCACGCCGCCCGCTCCACCGCGCCGGCCAGCCGGCCGAGCAGTGTCGCCTGCAGCGTCAGCAGGTCGCGGTCGTCGACGGCACGCGGCGGCGCACCGTCCGGGCAAAGCGCCGGCTCGATGGTCGCGGGCGTGCCGGTCATCACATGGATGCGGTGGCCGAGACGAAGGGCCTCCAGCGGATCGTGGGTCACGAGAAGCACCGTCCTGCCGGCAAGCGCCTCGGCGGCGAGGGCCTGCAGGCGGCTCCGGGTGATCGCATCCAGTGCTGAAAAGGGCTCGTCCATCAGGACGATCGGCCGATCCTCCATCAGGGTGCGCGCGAGGGCCGCACGCTGACGCTGGCCGCCGGACAGCGTCGCAGGGAGACGGCCTGCCAAGGGGGCGATGTCGAGGTCTTTCAGGAGGCGTGCAGCACGATCGCGCGCGGGTCGTTCGCCGCGCAGACGCGCGCCAAGGCAGATATTGTCCTCGACGGTAAGCCAGGGAAGAAGCCCGTCGCTCTGACCCATCCAGGCGATGCGCTTCTTGATCGACCGACCGTCGGTGCAGCGAATATCGCCGCCATCGAGGGGTACCAGCCCGGCGATCACCCGCAGCAGGCTGCTTTTGCCGACGCCACTCGGTCCCAGCAGGCAGGTGCATTGGCCGGGCATGAGCTGAAAGTCAAGGCCGGCGAACAGCGGCCCGCCGTCATAGCCGAGCGTGATGCCCCGCAGATCGATGCCAACGGATGAGGAGGAAGAAGAGTCGGCCAAGCCGCACAGTCCCTTCGCACGCGCGCAGGTTCAAAGGGTCGACCCGACCATCGGGCCCTCTCAGCCGCTTTTTTGCCGCGGCTCCCCTCGTGCAGCAGCCACCATAGAAAACGCCGAAGTCGCGCACAAGATGGCGCGGTGTCAGGCCGGCGGCACCAGGTGATAGGCGCCGTCGAGGCCGAGATAGGCGGCGCCATCCCGATAGAAGCTGTCCTCGCCTGCGCTCTTCAGGACGTCCAGCATCTTCGGCAAGGCTCGGTTTTCGGCGGCGAGCCGCTCACCGATGCGCGCCGGGCCGATCCGATCCATCAGCTCGAAGGGGCCTTCCCGCCAATTGAAGCCCCAGCGCATGGCGCGGTCGATATTGACGATGTCGTCGGCAATCGCCGGCACGAGATCCGCGGCATAGAGAAGCGTGCCGCCCATCAGCTCCCAGGCGAAGCGGCCCCTGAGATCGTCGGCGAACAGCAGTGTTTCCGCCTTGTCGTGCGGCGGGGCTGGCTTCACTGGCTCGGCCGCGCGCCAGGTTTCGCGAACGAGATCGAAGGCTTCCTTCGTTCGGCTGCCATCGTCAGCCTTCTGCATCCGATAGAAGCCGCCGCCGGTCTTCCGGCCGAGCTGACCGCGCTCCAGCATGGCGCGTTCCGTTGCCGGCAGCTCGGTATAGGCATGGCCGGGATCACCTTCGGGCAGGTTGGCCGACAGGTTCCTGCCAACCAGGTCCATGACATCGAGGCCGATGAGATCGATCAGCCCGTAGAGACCGGTGCCGGGAATGCCGACCGGCTGGCCCATCAGGGCATCGATCTCCTCCATGGAGACGCCGTCGGCGAGCGCCGCTCTCGCCTTGTGCAGGCCGGACAGCATCCAAAAGCAGCCGATGCGATTACCGATGAAATTCACCGTGTCCTTGGCGTAGACCACGCCCTTGCCGAGCCTTTCCCGTCCGAAATCCGCGAGGCGCTCGATCACATCAGGCGCGGTCTCGGCGCCCGGCACGATCTCCAGCAGCTTCATCACCTTCACCGGGTTGAAGAAATGGGTGACGGCGATGCTGCGGCGAAGCGCTTCGGGCATGCCCTCGGCGATGGCACGAAGCGGGATGCCGGAGGTGTTGGTGCTGATCACCGAACCGTCGACGCCGAGGGCCGCGATCTTGTCGAACAGCCTACGCTTGGTGGCGAGATCCTCGACCACGGCCTCGCAGATCCAGTCATGGCCTCGGATCGCCGCAAGATCGCTCTCGAGCATGCCCGGGGTGATCTGCGCCGCCTTGGCAGGATCGGAAAGCGCGGGCGATCGCCCCTCGGTCATGGCGGCGATCGCTTGCTCGGCGCGCTCGCGCGTGACATCCAGCAGCAGCACCCGGCAGCCTGCCTCGGCGGAGGCCGCGGCGATGCCGCTTCCCATGGTGCCGGCGCCCAGCACGGCGACGCTTTCGATCGAACGGCTCATTTCGGCAGTTTCCTCCCCCTTGTCAGCCGCGACGAACGATAGCTGCCACTCGTGATCGGCGCAATTCTCTCGCAGCTCC
>JAWKVM010000063.1:0-15191 GCA_041398025.1 Alphaproteobacteria bacterium | reverse complement strand
GACGATCGAAGACCACAAAACGATGCCCATGCCGACGAGCAGCAGGCAGAGCGATGATCCCCAAATCAGGGGCTTCTTGAACGACGACGAGCGGCGGGCTTCAGACATGACCTGCCTTTCTTCGCTGGGCTCCCTCTATATTCTCCAGCTGCATTGAAGACGATCGGCCCGCCAGACAATCCAACGGGCCGCCTTCGTCCGCCAGAGGCTCCTGTTCGTCACTGCACGGTTTGCGCGCCGAACATCGCAATACCACGGAGCAGGTCGAGAGCTCGTGCGAGCTGGTAGTCTTCTCCCTCGGCGGGAAGATCCGTCGAGTTCACCTGGTCTTCGCCGTCACCGCCATCGTCCTGCTCGTTCTCTAGGCGGCCACGAAGATCAGCCTCACGCCGGCCGGCCCCTTCCTCGATAACCTCGACGCGGGACTGCTTGACCTCGATATCCGGCACGATGCCCTTGGCCTGGATCGAGGTTCCCGCGGGCGTGTAGTAGCGGGCGGTCGTCAGGCGAATCGCTCCGTGGCCTGGCAACGGCATGATGGTCTGCACGGAGCCCTTGCCGAAGGACTGGGTGCCCATGACGATCGCCCGGTGATGATCCTGAAGAGCGCCGGCGACGATCTCCGACGCGGAGGCGGAACCGCCATTGATCAAAACCACCAGCGGCAGGCCTTCGGCGAGATCACCACGCCGCGCGTTGAAGCGCTGGATGCTGTCGGTGCGCCGGCCACGGGTCGAGACGATTTCGCCGCGGTCGAGGAAAGCATCGGAGACCGCGATCGCCTGCTCGAGCAAGCCGCCGGGGTTGTTCCGCAGGTCGACCACGAAGCCTTTGAGGCTCTGTCCGAGTTCCGCACGGATGTCGTCGATGCCTTCTTTCAGCTTCGCTTCGGTTTGCTCGTTGAACGCGGTGACCCGAAGATAGCCGATGTCGTTCTCGACGCGATAGCGCACGGGCGAGATGGTGATGACCGCACGTGCCATGCTGACGTCGAGCGGCTCATCGCTGCCCTCCCGGCGAAGCGTGAGTGCGATCAGGGTGTCGACCGGCCCACGCATCTTTTCGACGGCCTCGGACAGGCTGAGGCCCAGAACTGGCTCGCTGTCGATATGGGTGATGATGTCGCCTGCCTGAATGCCGGCGCGGTGGGCAGGTGTGTCGTCGATCGGCGACACCACTTTGACCAGACCGTTTTCCATGGTCACTTCGATACCGAGACCACCAAACTCACCTTTGGTCTGGACCTGCATGTCGCGATAGCGCTTGGCATCGAGATAGCCCGAATGAGGGTCCAGCGACGTCAGCATGCCGTTGATGGCCGTCTCGATCAGCTTTTCGTCCGTGACCTCTTCGACATATTCGCTGCGTACGCGTTCAAAGACGTCGCCAAACAGTTTGAGCTGTCGAAAGGTGTCCGAAGAGCCTGCCTGCGGCCCTTTTGCCGGCGCCAAATAGATCCCCACAACCACGAGGACTGTGACGACCGCGCTTATCGCACCTTTGCGCATCAACCTTTGACCCCACTATTGCTCGCAGCCAACCAAACTTCCGGGCTGACCGGCTGACCGTTGCGCCGAAGCTCGACATGGAGTTTGGGCGATGATCCGTCTTTGACAATACCGATGATCTGACCGGCTTGAACGGTATCCCCGAACTCGACGTCGAGCCATGAAAAGCCCCACAATAAGGTATGGTATCCATTGCCATGTTCAATGATCAAGAGCAAACCATAACTTCTGAAGTCACCGGCAAAAACCACTCTGCCGTCGTCCGGCGCCGCAACCGGCTGTCCTGGCATGGCCGCGATCTGGATTTCCGGACGGTCGTCGCCGCCATATCCGACGGTTCTGCTATACGCAATGGCTTCAATCACCGGTATCAGAGGTTGGCCGCTGAACTCTGGCCGAGCACGTTTGCCGATGACCGCATGCTCGCCGGATGCAGCTTCGTCCAGCATGGCGACGCTGGCTGTATCCGGCTGCTGCGGGGCGGCCCAGCCGGCAAGCCGCGCCGACGTCTCATTCTTGGCGGACAATGTTGCATGACGGACCATCGCCGGCAAGACGGCCGAGCGCTCGCTGCGAGCGAGAAGCCCCTCCTGCGGACGGGCGACGGGGGTTGGCTGCGTCTGGTTCAAGGCAATGCCGATGATATCGGCACCGGCGGCCTGCGCCTTGCCCAATCCCCTGCGATCCGGCGAGATCGCGTCGGCATCGCCGGCATCCGCGGTTTCGCTGCCCTGGGCCTCGAGCCTGCGTGCGATCATGCTGCGGGAGATTCGATGCTCCTCGGCAGTCAACCGCTCAATCTCGATCGTCAGTTCGGCAAGGTCCCGAACCGCAGCATCACGCTGCCGCTGAAGTTGATTTTGCTGCAGGTCCAGCCGGCCCGCCGAAGCCGCCAGCAGCGGGATTTGAAAATCGACGTCGCGCTGGCGTGCGGTCATCATATTGGCTGCACGGCGAAGGAGGCGAACCGCGGTGGATGCCCGGCGCATCTGCTCGATCGACATGGTTTTCGTTGCCAGCAGGCGTGAACGCGTTCTGTCCTTGATCGTTACATGGCGCTCCATGCTGGCGAGGCCTGCTATGGCGCGCGCTCCGTCTTTGCGCGACTGGTCCAGAACGTTCAATCGCGGCAACAGGCGCGGGATGAATTTGTCGAGCTCCCGCTCACGGGCCCGTGCCAGATCTTTCTGGTCGGACAAAGCTTCGAGGGCGAACTCACGTTCGGATTGCAGTTGGTCCAAGCGAGCGGAGAAACGTTCGATCCTGGCATTCAGCATCGAGCGGTGAGCGTGGCGATGGGTTAACAATTCGCGGACGTCGATCAGCCGATCACGCATAGCAATGTCATGTTCGACGGCGTTCAGGGGGGCGGGTGCGGCAGACAGAAAGACGGCAAGCAGCAGCGTCGCTCGCAGGGTCATATCAAACCCCGCCCAGGCCTTACGTCGACATGTGACCAAACTGCGCATCAGTCTCGTTCATTGCCTAAGATTGCTGCTATCGGACACTGTGACCGGCTGTCGCTACGCCTTCCAGATCACCGACGACCGAGACTGTCGCTGCGCCGCTCGAACACTCGTCCGAGGACGCATTCACCGAAGTCCAGAAACGATCGAGTTCAAGAATGCGAGACAATAAAACGAAACCATACCCAGCCGGATGCCAGAAGCTCCAAAGTCCGAACGTTACAGAAGCCACGTCAGCCAACGACAGTCAACGGCACAAAGCCAGTACCGGCATCATAATACCGTTGCACTAGCGCTGTAGGGCTCGTTCCCATTATGTCACTCGCTTCTAACGTCTAAACCGGGGAGAAGACTTCCATCACCGCGTTTGGGGCAAGCAGCACGACCTCCTCTCCGACGCATCCTGCCGAACGCCTCTGTCGACTTCTTGCGCAAGTCTAAAGCGGTTTGGTTAAGAAAGAGTAAACGTCAAAGAATGCAGGTTAGGTCGCCGCAAAGCGGGCGCTCGGCGGTTCTGACGGTGACGGCGGGATGATGCCGTTAGTCGTCGCCGAAGCGGTTGTCGCGCGGGAAGCCGTGGGGGACCATGCGGCCGGCGCTGGCGCGCTTGCCTTGCCAGGCCTCCAGCTCCTTGACCACGCGGGTGCCGTTCTTGGCGGGCCAGGAGAGGCCGTCTTCGAGGTTCAAGGTGACGGCGTCGACGAGCTTGCCGTCCTTGAAACGCTGCAGCAGAACGCCCTTGCCGCGGCTCATGACCGGCAGCTCCGACGCCGGAAAGATCAGCATCTTGCGGTTGCTGCCGACGGTGACGACATGGTCGCCATCGCCCGGCGTGACCACCAGGAGCTTGGCGAGTGGATCGAGGTTGAACACCTGTTTTCCCGACTTCGTCTGGGCGGCGATCGCCTTTTCCTCGGCGAGGAAACCGCGGCCGTCGCTGCTGGCGAACAGAAGTTTGGCATCGGCGCGATGGACCGCCAGGTAGAGAGCCTGGGCACCCTTGGCGAGGTCGATCTGGAGGCTGAGCGGCTCGCCCTGGCCTCGCCCGCCCGGCAACCGGTCGATGGGCAGAAGAAAACCGCGGCCGTCGGATGTGACGAGGATCAGCTTGTCGGTGGTCTGGGCGCGGATGACGAACTTTTCCGCGTCGCCGTCCTTATATTTGAGATCCGCATCGGATTCGACATGGCCCTTCATCACGCGGATCCAGCCGAGCTTGGAGCAGACCACGGTGACCGGGGCCTTCTCGACGGCGATTTCTTCGAGGGCTTCCAGATCGACCGTGGGTGCGAGGCCAAGCTTGGTGCGCCGCGCGCCGAGCGGGCCTGATCCGAACTTTTCGATCGTCTCCTCGAATTCCTCCTTGAGCTTGGCGCGGCGCAGCAGCTCGTCCGCGAGCAGGGCCTTCAGCTCCTTGCGCTCCGCTCGAAGCTCCTTCTGCTCCTTGACGATCGCCATCTCCTCGAGCTTGCGCAGATTGCGCAGGCGCATGTTGAGGATGGCCTCGGCCTGGCGCTCATTGAGCTCGAACGCGGCCATCAGCTCGGCCTTGGGATCGTCTTCCTCGCGGATGATGCGGATCACCTCGTCGAGGTTGAGATAGGCGATGCGGTAGGCTTCGAGGACTTCCAGGCGGTCCTCGATCTTGCCGAGCCTGAATTGCGAGCGCCGGATCAGCACCTCCATGCGGTGCTCGATGAACGCCGAAAGAACGTCCTTCAGGTTCATGACCTGCGGTACACCCTTGGCGTCCAGCACGTTCAGGTTCAGCGACAGGCGGTTTTCCAGCTCGGTCTGGCGGAAGAGCTGCTCCATCAGCAGATCGGCGGGCACGGTGCGCGAGCGCGGGATCAGCACCAGGCGGACGTCCTCGGTGGACTCGTCCCGGACGTCGCCGAGCAGCGGCAGCTTCTTGGCGTTCAGCAGCTCGGCGATGCGCTCGATCAGGCGGGCCTTCTGCACCTGATAGGGCATCTCGGTGATCACGATCTGATATTGCCCGTGGCTGAGCTCCTCCTTCTCCCAGCGCGCGCGCAGGCGCATCGAGCCGCGGCCGGTGCGGTAGGCCTCGGCGATGTTTTCCGGGCTTTCCACCAGCACGCCGCCCGTGGGCAGGTCCGGGCCTTTGACATAGGCGAGGAGGGCGTCGACCGACGTCTCCGGCTCCTCGACCAGTTCGCAAAGCGCCCGGCAAAGCTCGCCCGCATTGTGCGGCGGGATCGATGTCGCCATGCCGACGGCGATGCCGGTGGTGCCGTTGGCGAGCAGGTTCGGAAAGGCGGCCGGCAGCACCACCGGCTCGTCGTCGCCGCCGTCATAGGTCGGGCGAAAATCGACCGTGTCCTGGTCGATCCCCTGAAGGAGCGCCTTGGCGACCTCGGTCAGGCGCGCCTCGGTATAGCGCATGGCCGCGGCGTTATCGCCGTCGATATTGCCGAAATTGCCCTGGCCGTCGACCAGCGGGTAGCGCTGCGCGAACTCCTGGGCGAGGCGGACCATGGCGTCATAGATCGAGGCGTCGCCGTGCGGGTGATATTTACCGATGACGTCGCCGACCACGCGCGCGCATTTCTTGTAGCCCTGGTCCGGATCGAGCCGGAGCTTCATCATCGCATAGAGCAGGCGGCGCTGGACCGGCTTCAGACCGTCGCGCACATCCGGCAGCGAGCGCGCAGTGATGGTCGAGAGCGCATAGGCGAGATAGCGCTCGGACAGCGCATCCGCAAACGGCACCGGCCGAATCTCACTTTTTTCCACCGCATTATCATTCGCTGCCATTTCTTTTCGTACCTTCGAGGAGTCTATGTTTTGAGCCGTGAGAACCGGTCCACCAGCGCCTGCCGGGCTTCCGGCACCGGCCGATCCAGCGCCGCGAACAGATGACGCTCTAAGAAGTATCCGGCCAGTCTGAGGCCATCGCGGATGGCGGCGTTGACGTCTTCATCGTCGCGTCCAACCAGAAAACCCGGCAGCGGCAACACCCTGTCCTCATACCCCTGCGCCGTCTCGCGTGTCACCGCCCGTCCCGTTCGCGGGGATACGTAAACGCTATCCTCGCAGGATAGGTCGAGACCGAAGCCGAGATCGGCGAGCAGGGCGAGTTCGAAGCGCACATAGTCCGGAGCCCAGGCACCAGATGTCGTGAGTGTATCTATGAGATGGCACAACAGCTTGTAAAGATCCGGGTGGGGATCGCGGTCCGGCAACGCCTTCTCTATGAGCGCGCAAGCGCTCGTCAACGCGCCCAGCCGTGCTGGGTGGTCCATGATGAGGGCGGCGTTGGCGTCGACGAGTTCGGCCGTGAAGCTGCCGAGCTGATCGGCGAGACGCGCGCGCCAGATGACGGCGAGGCGGTTGCCGGGCTGGAAGGTCGGCCGGTTCTTCCGCGACGCCCCGCCGCGCACCAGCCCGCCATGGCGACCGTGATAGGGCGTGAACACCTGCAGCACCAGGGCACCCTCGCCATGGCGGCGGGCAGAAAGCAGGATGGCTTCATCTTCCCATTGCATGTGGCGGCGCCGAAGGCTGGACTAAAGTTCTTCCTCGCCGACGGGCGGATCGTCGAACGACTCGGGCTGGTTGTCGGGCGTGATCTGCTCGAGCAGTTTTTCGAGGTTGTAACGAGGTCGCTTGACGGGCTTGTCGTTCTTTTTGATTCGCTTGTCCATGCTCGGCCCTCCAATCGTTGCCGCTTTAAAGAAATTTTGGCTGATGAGGCCGAATTCGTGCTCGCGTTTACCTTTTTTTAACCTATAGCGGGTATCACGGCTTTGTCTTACTGGTCCACGTTCATGCAATGACCCGTGGGGAAGCAACGCCAAACGGTCCTAAATCTTAGAGCCCGTTTTTGAAGTTTTCTGGCGATTTCATGGGTTTGCCAATCGCCTGGCGAGAAGCTGGATGATGGCGACGACGGCGATGGCTTTGGAATGTTCGATCAGCCGTTCGAAATCTTTGGCGAGACGGCGGTTGCGACCAAGCCAGCCGAAGGTGCGCTCGATCACCCAGCGTTTTGGGATCACTTCGAACCCTTCGGCGTGCGGTGGCCTTTTGACAATCTCGAGCCGGAGCCTGGCGCCGGCTGCGTTGTTCGCGGCGATAGGTCCCTGATAGCCGGCATCGGCGAAAAGACAGTGCAGCCAAGGAAACTGCCGCTTGATCCAGCGGCAGGCCAAGGCCAGCCCATCACGGTCTTGGATGTTGGCCGCATGCACCGCCAGATTGAGGGGCAAGCCGATGGTGTCGGTGACCAGATGGCGCTTTCTGCCATTGATCTTTTTTCCGGCGTCATAGCCGCGCAATCCGCCAGCTTCTGTGGTTTTCACGCTCTGGCTGTCGACAACGCCTGCCGTCGGTGACGCCTCCTTGCCGTCCTGCTCGCGCGCCTGCATCAAGAGGATCATCCAGATGCGATGCCATATCCCTTCCTGCCAGAAGCGCCGGAAATAGCCATAGACCGTGCTCCATGGTGGAAAGTCTTTCGGCAGCAAGCGCCACTGGCATCCAGTCCTCACGAGATAAAGGATCGCGTTCAAGACCTCGCGCAGATCCGTCGTCCGTCGCCGACCACCATGTCTCGCCGGCGGCAACAGGGGCTCGATCAAGCCATACTCGTCATCGGTGACGTCGCTTGCATAGCGAGCGTTCAAACGCTCATAGTGCGTTCGAGCGAAAGCAGTCCACATCGGTCATGGCTCCGTCGTTCCTGGCAGAATTCGGATGCCATAACTGGCTGTTTTCGCTCAACTTCTTTTAAAACGGGCTCTTACGCACAGCTATCGCAGGTGCTGTTGAGCGTCAGATTAACGAATTGACGGTGCTCACAATTTGGAGGTCGACACAACACCTTTCCTAATTTATTGCATTAGAAAATAGTATGAATCTAAGTATTAATAGTATTTTTTGGGGTCTTTTTTGGCGGTAGAATTTAATTGCTATCTTTATGTTCGATGTAATATAATTTTTTCATAGATATATTATTTTTTAACACCAAAAATTGCAAACATTAATAAATTCGCCTGTTGGAACCGCAACTATATCTTCTCCATTTTTGTCGAAGTTAAGGAATACTGCTTTGAACATATATTCAATAAGTTTGCGCCTTTGATGTTGTTCAGTGGACTTTGAAGATATTCCAAAAAATACGTTCTCAATATCATCTCCTTTCTGGTGATACATAGATACTGAAACTGCATGTCCATATCGAGTGACTAGCCTCTTTATCTCTCGCGTTCCTGTGATTCCAAAGGTGGGCGTAAACGTCGTCGTACTATTGTAGTTACCATATGGACCTACATAGCCGCTTGTGCGTGCGCTGCTAACGCCCGTCTGCCCAAACTGAGGAACAACATCAGTTTCAACGTGGTCAACGCCTCCATCTGTGACATAGTCAAAAATAGCCACGTATTCCGCTTTTGTGTCATCTTCAACGACGTCCCAGCCAATGCTTTTAAAACCATCTTTAACATGATCTCCATAAATCTCATATTCTATTGATCCTCGTTTTTCATTTATTGGAATTATTTTAACTGTTTTGATAGGTGGCCATGGTGGCAATTTGCTGAAAATCTCCACATCCACTGGGACAGTTTTCTCTTGCGGTGGAGCGGTAGACCAGATCTTGTCAGCAGAGATACAACCAGCGAGGATGGTCAGAAGAGGTAGAATCGGCAGGACTTTCATTCCTAAGCTCCTAATTCGACATTCTAAGCTTGGTATTTTGCAGTAGGATAGTCAACTTTTGATTGAATGGCTTAATCTGATCGGGTGCCAAAGGGCTGGTTGCCCATTTCTACGAGTAGCGAGGGTGGCCGTCGCACATGCAACTAGCCCCACATCGATGCAATTCGTTTTCGGAATGTCCCTGCAGGTTGACTGACAGTTCTTCTATAGAACATATTTGGTGCTATCATTTTGCTATCAGACTTCGGAGAACGATGATGGCACAGCTTCTGGTACGAGATCTGGATGAGGCGGTTTTGGATCGTCTGAAGGAAAGAGCCAGGCAGAACCGGCGATCCTTGCAGGGGGAAGCCAAGGCGATTCTGGAGGCGTCGGCCGCTCTCTATACCCGCGAGGAGATGCTGGGAAAATTCCGGGGGTGGCAGGAGCATTTTGCCGGGCGGCGGCTTGCGGACAGTGCTGAGCTGATCCGCGAGGACAGGGAGAGGTGACGGCTCTCGTCGTCGATGCCAGCGTCGTCGTGAAGTGGTTTTTTCCTGAAGTTCATAGCGACGCGGCCCTGCGGGTCGCCGAAAGCGATCATGCCCTCGTGGCGCCCGATCTCCTCGGTGCCGAGGTGGCGAACACCTTCTGGAAGAAGTCCCGGCGTGGCGAGATCTCTGATGACGAAGGAGGCCGGTTGGTTGCCGATTTCCAGCGTCTCGATATCGCCATGGTGCCGCATGAAGCGCTGCTGCCGATGGCGTTCCACCTCGCGGCAGGGACAGGGCATCCCGTCAATGATTGTCTCTATCTGGCCCTGGCTCACCGGAACGACTGTCGGCTGGTCACCGCCGATCGGCGCTTTTATCAGGCATTTGCTCAAGGCGAATGGGGACGCCGCGTGGCTTGGGTCGAGGACTTCTGCTTCATGTCCTGATGCGGAGCCCAGGATAGCCGCCAACCGCGCGCACAAAACTGCCACAGCCGCCGCGCTACGCTCTCTCCACACTACTGGGGGAGATGCATCATGGCGGAGACTGACGTCTACCGTGCCGAACCGGAGATGCTGGAGCAGGAGGGCAAGGGGAGCTGGCTGCAGTGGCTGGCCGTGCTCGGGCTCGTCTATCTTCTGATCTGCGCGGTCGGCATGATCGGCGGCGGCTTCAAGGCGGCGGCCGGCGACGGGGCGAAGGAGCTGTTCGCCTTTGCCAACAACCCGTTCGCCGGGCTGGTGGTCGGCACGGTGGCGACCGCGCTCATCCAGTCCTCCTCGACGGTGACCTCGATCATCGTCGGCCTGGTCGCGGGCGGGCTGCCGGTGTCGGTGGCGGTGCCGATGGTCATGGGCGCCAATATCGGCACCTCGATCACCAACACCATCGTCTCGCTCGGCCATGTGCGCGAGGCCAACGAGTTCAAGCGCGCCTTCTCCGCAGCGACCGTCCACGACTTTTTCAACCTGCTCTCGGTGGTCATTTTCCTGCCGCTGGAGATCGCCTTCGGTCTTCTCGAAAAAATCGGCAAAGTTCTGGCGCAGCCCTTCTATGGCGGCGAAGGGGCCTCGATGAGCGGGCTGAACTTCGTCAAGGCGGCGACCGCGCCGGTGGTCGACACGGTCGAGGGCGTGCTGCTGCCGCTCGGCGATCAGCTCGGCGGCGTTCTTCTGATCGTCATCGGCATCGCACTGATCTTCCTGTCGATCACCTATATCGGCAAGCTCCTGAAGAAGCTGATGGTCGGCAAGGCGCGGCAGATCATGCACACCGCTATCGGCCGCGGCCCGCTTTCCGGCATCTTCTCCGGCACGCTGGTGACGGTGCTGGTGCAGTCCTCCTCGACCACCACCTCGCTGATGGTGCCGCTCGCCGGCTCGGGCGCGTTCGGCCTGCGCCAGATCTATCCCTTCACCCTCGGCGCCAACATCGGCACCTGTGTGACCGCGGTGCTGGCGGCGACTGCGGTGACAGGCAATGCCGAGGCGGCGCTGCAGATCGCGTTCATCCACCTGTCCTACAACGTGCTCGGCGTGATCCTGATCTACGGGCTGCCGTTCCTGCGCTTCGTGCCCGTGCGCTGCGCCGAGTGGCTGGGTGATCTGGCATCCCGGCAGAAGATCGCGGCGCTCGTCTATATCTTGGGCGTATTCTTCATCATCCCGGGCCTTTGCCTGGGCGTGTCCAGCATGATCTAGGGCGAGGACCATGGCGAACCTGACGACGCTGACCAACGACAATCTGCGCGCGCTGATCGACGAGACCGAGAGCACGCTCAAGGAGCTGCGCGCCGAGCTCGAACGGCGCGAGGAGCTGGCCCAGGAGCGCGAGATCGCGAATCTCGAAAATCACATGAAGAGTGCCGAGCTCAGCCTGAAGTCGATCCGCGACTTCATCGCCTACCTGCTCGACGACATCCGCTCCGAAAAGCGCTAGGTGGCGTGGCCACCTCATGGACTCCTCGGCGGACATCGCCGGGTGAGACGGTATGCGGCCCGGTTTTCGAGCTGTGTGGCGGGGCATTTGTGTTGACTGTATGCCTGAGGCTTGGCTGCGCAGGTCCGGGTTCAGGCCGGCATTTTTCTCGGTCGCCTGGTCGCGCCTGAAGAATGCGCTGAGCCGCTGATGTGAGGCCGCGGTTTGGCGGCGAGCAAGTATCGCTTTTCGCCATGCCGGCGGTGAGCATCAGGATGACGAGCGCGCAAAGATGCCGGATGGCGTCGAGGATCGGGCGGAGATTGTAACCGCAGGCGGCGGCGAGCGCATTGATGGCGTCGCCGATCACAGCCACCGGGCCGTTGCGGCGTTTCTGCTCGCGGCGCATGGTCGGCGTCGGGCCGCACTTCTGGCCGGCGACGATGACGCGGGCTTTGCCGTCGTAATCGTGGCCGCGATAGCCGCGGTCGACGTAGATCCGTTTGGGATCGGCGCCGCCTGTTCGCACTGACTGCGCGACCGTCGCCTTCAACGTATGGCCGTCGTGGGGTGTTTCTTCGAAAGCTTTCGCGGCGAGAATGAAGCCCTGGTTGAAGCAGGCCGCTTCCGGGGCGTGCAGGCAGTAGAGCCTGCCCTTGCTGTCCTTGGTCTGGGTGAGTAGCCGTCAGGCCGAGCAGTCGGGCGAAGCGCTGCTGCAAGTCCGGATCGTCGGCGATCTTGCGGCCGACGTCGCGGTGCACCCGGGCGAGATAGGTCTTGAGGCGCCTGATCTCGCGGCGCATCCGGCGGTACTGCGGGCACGACCGTAGCGCTGCACCTTGCGACGAGCCTGCTTGGCGAGACGGAGACAGGATTGGCGAAGTCGGAGGCCGGCGCGCTTGGCTTGGCGGACCAGGATCTCGAGGGCTTTGTGGTAGAACCGGCCGAAGGCTCTTTCGAAACCCGACCAGTCGATCAACCCGCCGAGCTGCGCGAGCTCGTGTCGCGGATCGATGATGTTGTCCAGCCGGCTGCGGAACAGGTCGTCGGCACGGGACCGGGAGAAGTGTTTCGGGGGCATCGCAAATCACAAGGTTTCGAGGGTTACCGCCACGTTTCTTGCAATCTACGATAGTTGAGCGGCCAGAAAAACCGATCCGAATCAGATGGATAGGCAATTTCAGGGGCGACTCGTCTGGTATACGAGTCGCCCTGGCTGCTGCGAGGGCGGGCAGGGTGGCGCCGCAGCGGTGAAGGCTGATTCATGCCGTAACCGCTACGCCATGGTCCGGAACCACCACGCAACGATTTCTTAACCCATCAGCTCTAAGCTCCAGAACCTGGTCCATGCGACCCTGGGAATCCGCCTACCCGCAGGATTCTGTGCGCGGGGCTCGGACTCCCAGGATCGCATGGACCAGCTTGGGGAAGCGTGGAGTATGAGGCCCGCGGGTTAAGGCTTCGTCAGCTGCGGGTGGAAAGCGCCTGCTGCTTTGTCATCATCACCGAGGCCGTCCAACAGACGAATCTGCGCTCGGCGCAAAGTCCGGCGGTGGCGTAGCGAGAATGCGGCCGCATACCGTCGAGCCAGGTTCGATCGGTCCGAGTCAACGAGGTGGCCGCGCCACTGATCGCAGGCCTTCGATCGTCATCGTCGGCGTGATCGCTTCGGGGTCGAGGCGGCAGTCGAGGAGGGCGAAGGTTTTTTCGGACTTCGCGCGTTCGAAGGCGGCGGGGAAGTCGTCGGTGGTCTCGACGACCTCGCCATAGCCTCCGTATGCGCGGGCGAGCGCGGAAAAATCGGGGTTGGCGAGGTCAGTGCCGGAGACGCGGGTCGGGTAGTCGCGCTCCTGGTGCATGCGGATGGTGCCGTACATGCCGTTATTGGCGACGATCCAGATGACCTTGACGCCGTATTGGGCGGCGGTGGCCATTTCCTGGCCGGTCATGAGGAGGCAGCCGTCGCCGGCGAAGGCGACGACGTCGCGGTTCGGGTACACCAGCTTGGCGGCGACGGCGGCCGGCGTGCCGTAGCCCATGGATCCACTCGTGGGCGCCAACTGTGTCTTGTAACCCCTGTATTGGTAATACCCGTTGACCCAGACGCAGTAATTGCCGGCGCCGTTGGTGATGATGGCGTCGTCGGGCAGGTGGTCGGAGAGCCAAGTGACGACCTTGCCGAAATTGACCCGGCCGGGGACGTCCTTGGGTTCGAGGCTGTCCAGGTGGTCCTGGCGCGCCGCGTCCGCGAAGGCTTGCCAGCGTTCATTGTGGATCGGCTTCAGTCGAAGGGCGGCACGGGCGAAGGGGGCTGGGCCGGCGTTGATCGAGAGGTCGGGCGCGTAGGTGACGCCGATCTCCTCGCCGCTCGCGTGGACGTGGACCAGGGTCTGCCGGGTTTCGGGGATGCCGAGCAGCTCGTAGCCCATGCTGGACGCCTCGCCGAGGCGGGTGCCGATCAGGAGGAGGAGGTCGGCGGATCGGATGCGGTCGCTGAGCGGCGGCTTCAGCGAGACGCCGGCGTGGCCGACATAGCAGGGGCTGCGGTTGTCCAGGAGGTCCTGGCGGCGGAAGGAGACGGCGGTCGGCAGGTTGAAGGTTTCGATGAAGCTTCGGATGTCGGCGACCGCCTGCGGCGTCCAGCCGCCGCCGCCGAGGATCGCGAGCGGACGGCGGGCAGAGGACAGGAGACGCTGCAGGCGCGCCATGTCCTCGACCGAAGGGTGCGCCTGCACGGCCTGGTAGCGGGGCGCGTCGGCGGCGGGCGAGCGCTCGGTCAGCATGTCTTCGGGGAGTGCGATGACCACCGGGCCGGGACGGCCGGAGCAGGCGGTGTGGAAGGCGCGCGCCATGATCTCGGGGATGCGCCTCGCATCGTCGATCTCGGTGACCCATTTGGCGATGCCGCGGAACATCTGGCGGTAGTCGATCTCCTGGAACGCCTCGCGGTCGCGCATGGAGCGGGCGACCTGGCCGATCAGGAGGATCATCGGCGTGCTGTCCTGGGCGGCGATGTGCACGCCCGCCGACGCATTGGTGGCGCCGGGCCCGCGGGTCACCATGCAGATGCCGGGGCGGCCGGTGAGCTTGCCGTAGGCTTCCGCCATCATCGCGGCACCGCCTTCCTGGCGGCAGATGATGTAGCGCACGGGACTGTCGTGGAGCGCGTCGAGCACCGCGAGATAGCTCTCGCCGGGCACGCCGAACGCCATGTCCGTGCCGTGGATACGGAGCTGGTCGACCAGGATCTGGCCGCCGGTGCGCTGGTTACCGGAGGGAGCTTGGGTCATCGGACGTCTTTCATCGAAAAAAAGCTGGTCTTTATTGAATGATGGTGAGTGGAGGCGGCCTTGACAATGGCGAGATTGAAACCGGGCGGAGCGCTATGCGATCGAGGGCAGGACCGAAGGCCGCAGATTTGGTCCGACCCGTTTTCAGGATGAAGCCCTTTCTGCCAAGGCAGCCAGACATCGTGGCAAGCGAGGTCGCCCGAGGCGTCGTTCGACCCAGGCGCGGCGGAGGTTCCGCAAAGAAGCGATCGCGGTGTTCGCCCTCGGCATGATTCATCATGCTCTCAACGAAGTCTTAACGAACTGCCGGTAGACTACCCCGGTCTTGCTGGTCCATGCGATCCTGGGAATCCGTGCAGCGCCCATCTCCAGTCTTCGGCGGGCGGACTCCCAGGATCGCATGGACCTGAACGTGACTCTATCGGGTCGAGGTTAAGGAAAGATGAAGATCCGGCTCCGTTCGGCGGGATCGGCGTGCGGTGGCAGGCTGAAGGCAAAGTGGACAGGGATGGTGGCTGCATTCAGGTCTTGGCGATGGGGGAGATGGGAAGGAGCACTGGCTGCTCACAGTGTTTTCGCTTTGAGGTGACCGGTGGAGAACGATGAAAACGGTAGGGGTGCGACCGCGCCGCGGCCGGACGGCCGAACTGCGATGTGACCTGTTTCCTGGAACTTGGGTCATGGGAGGTGTGAAAATTCTCGTTTAGCGAAGAGGGCTGCTGAGCGGGGGAGAGGCATGGAGAGGTCGAGTTTTACCGACGCGCAGATCGCGTTCATTCTGCGGCAGGCAGAGGAAGGCCTCATCGGTCGAGGAGGTCTGCCGTAGGGCCGGCATTTCACCACGGACCTATTGCC
>JAWKVM010000062.1:0-26038 GCA_041398025.1 Alphaproteobacteria bacterium | reverse complement strand
CATGAATGAGCTGGTGATCCGCGCCGATGGGGTGGCGCTCGCGGCGCAGAGCTTCGGCAATGCGGCCCACTTGCCGACTTCTCATCATGGGCGCGATGGCGTCGATGCTGTGGTGGCCGGATGCTTTCTGCCGCTGGCTCGCCGCATGGGACAGCTTTAAACCGACCCCGTTCCGGGTGAACGCAGCAAGTGCGGCTGAGGGGCAGCGCCAAGGACCTTCCAGGAGCCGGCGCCGTCAATCAGCCTTATGGGAAGCGCGGCGACGTTCATGGGGGCATCGATATTGCGCAAGTTGACCGCAGCCATGTCCGAGCCATCCGTCCGCCGATCCGTGCGCTCATAATGCGTGACGCATCCGCCAGTGGCGCAATGAAAAAACACGAAGCGCCGATCCTTCCAAGCATAGGCTTTCATGGCGTTGGGCGCGGCGTGGACCTGGATCGACCTTCGCTGGAAATAGGCCCACAACGCCCCGTATCGTCGGCAGATCGAGCAATTGCATTGGGTCAATTGTCGTGGCCGCCGCTGCATCTCCAACGATATGGCGCGACAATGGCAGGAAGCCGTGTAGGTCATGTGCTGGTCCGATTTGCAAGGTGATGCTGCGCTTCCGCAAGTCAGCCCAGGTGATGTTGCTCATGGCCGCCTCCCTGCCATAGGCAGCATGTCGGCCGCTACCCTGGCAGGATGTGCCGGCCGGCAATCTCGCGCTTGATCAGCTCGGCGATCTCGTCGGTGCGCGGCGGCGCCAGCCTTGCCGCACCGGCCGCGACCGAGATGGCGGCGAAGGGGACGCCCTCCGCGTTCAGCACCGGCACCCCGACCGCGACCATGCCGGGCAGGATCTCGCCCTGATGCAGGGCGTAGCCCAGACGCCTGGCGAGCGCGATCAGCTCCTCGAGCTTGGCGCGGCCGATCCCGAAGCCTAGCCGCGCCTCTTCATGGGTCTCGACGATGCGGCGGATCTCCTCGTCATCCTGAAAGGCGAGGATCGCGGTGGGTGCCGCCCCGATGCCGAGCGGCCGCCTTGCGCCGACGTCGACCGGCAGCGCCTTGAGCGGATAGCTGCCCTCCCGACGGTCGATATAGACCACCTCATCCCCTTGCCGGACCGTCAGGTAGACCGTGTCTCCGGACTGTTCGCAAATCGCCTGCAGAACCGGCTTCAGCTGCTCCACCAGGCCGAAGCGCTTTCGCCCTGATGCCGCCCAGTTCATGACCCGAAGGCCGATGAAGAACCGGCCGCTGTCCGGGTCCTGCTCGACCATCTGGCTGTCGAGCAGTCCGGCGATGATCCGATGTGCGGTTCCTTTGCCGAGGCCGGTGGCGCGCGTCACGTCGACCAAGCGCATGCCCTGGTCGGCGTGACGTGCGATCGCGTCCAGCACGGCGGTGATCCGGCGCGTGTTCTGGTGTTTGCCGTCTGGAGGCATGTGTTCCATTCAATCGAACCTTGTTGCGTTTCATCTCCTATCGCCGGCACGCGCCGTTGACAAGCCATGGGGAGGAAGAGTAGTTCTATTTACCTGAACAAAGTTCTATTAAATGGAACTTATAGCCCATCGGGAGGCGCGTCATGAGGACATCGGCAAGCGCAGCGGCCCTGGCTCTGGCCGCATTGATCGGTTCCGGGCTCGGTGTTGGGATCGGCGCCGGGTCGGGCGAGGCCGCGGAGAGCTGGACCGGCTATACCTATCTCGCGAGCGACAGCCTGCCGGGCTCGAGCAATCTGATCGCGCTCGCCGAGACGTTTTCCGAGCAGACCGGCGGCGAGATCGATCTCGAGATCAACCTCGCGGGCTCGCTCGGCATCAAGGCGGCCGACATCACCCAGTCGGTCGGCTCCGGCATCGTGCAGCTCGCAGCCGACGGCTTCTTTCTCGGCGCGATCGAGGAAGGCGGCGTGCTGCGCCTGCCGATGCTGTTCACGACGCGTGCCGAGTTCGAGACCGGGCTGGAGATCATGACGCCCTATCTGGAGGAGGCGTTCGCGGAAAAGAACGTGGTGCTGCTCGCGCAGTATCTCTATCCGCTGCAGGTCGCGTTCGGGACCTACCCGATCGAGACGATCGACGATCTGAAAGGGCACAAGCTTCGCGTCTCCTCGCCGGAGCAGGGCGCGTTCGTCGCGGCGTTCGGCGGCTCGCCGGTCACCATCGGCGGCGCCGAGGTGCCGACCGCCCTTCAGACCGGCGTGGTCGAGGGCGTGTTCACCGCCTCGGTCGGCGGCGGCCGTCTCTGGAAGGACCAGCTCGCCTCCACCTACCGGCTGGGGCCGAACTTCTTCAACAGTGCGATCATCGTGAACAAGGACGCCTATGAGGCGCTTTCGCCGGCTCATCAGACCCTCTTGCGCGAGCTCGCCGTCGACTATGCGGCGAAGGCGACCGAGGAGAACATGACGAGCGAGGAGGCGACGACCGAGGAGCTGGCGGCCGGCGGCATGGAGGTGTTCGAGCCCGCGGACGGCGAGATCGACGCCGCGATCGAGACGATGACCCCCTATTGGGACGAATGGGGCGAGAGCCGCAGCGAGCGCACGCGGCAAGCGCTGGGCGAGGTCAAGAAAGCGCTCGGCCGGTGAAACCGCGCGCGGCCGAGGCGGGCGGTGCCGCAGGGCGGGGCTGCGCCGCCCTGATCCGGCTGACCGATAGCGCCTCCTGCCTCGTGCTGGCGAGCATGGCGGTGGTCGTCTGCGTCGACGTCGTATGCCGCTATGCGCTGGGCTTCTCGACGCAGATCGCCGAGGAGGCGGCCTCGCTCGGGCTGGTGGCGCTCATCTTTCTCTCGCTGCCGGGAGCTTTTCGAGACGGCGCGCTGCTGCGCGTCGACGCCGTTTATAGCCACCTCGCGTCGGGGCTGAAGAACCTGCTGGACGTCCTGTTTCATCTGATCGCGCTTGCGGTGACCCTGGTCTACATCGTCCAGCTCGGCCGCCTTGCGGCCGGCAGCTTTGCTCAGGGCATTCGCTCCGACATGGCGCTCGGCACGCCGAACTATCTGCCCCAGGCCGTGATGGTGCTCGGCCTCGTGGTGCTGCTCGGGGCGATCGTCGCCGGCTTCTTGCGAACGCTGCGCCATCTCCGCAACAGCCCGTCGGCGGTCGAGGGCGCAGCGCAGGCGAAGGATGCGCTCGCGAAATGACAGCGATCGCGCTCATTCTGCTCGCAGCGCTCGCCTTTCTCGCGGCGGGTCTCTGGATACCCTTCGTGATCGGTGGCGCCGCCATCGCCGTCATCATCGCCAAGAAAGGCCTGGCCGGGCTTTCCGCGGTCGGGCTCGTGACCTGGAGCTCCGCCAACAGCTTCACGCTGACCGCCATCCCGCTGTTCATCCTGATGGCGGAGATCCTCCTGCAGACCGGCCTCGCCAGCCGCCTCTATCGCGGCCTTGCGCATGCGACCTCGCGGCTGCCTGGCGGGCTGATGCAGACCAATATCGTCGGCTGCGCGCTGTTCTCGGCGATTTCCGGATCGAGCGTGGCGACCGCGGCCTCGATCGGCACGGTGGCGCTGCCGGAGCTTGCCAGCCGCGGCTATCCGATGCGCATGGCCTATGGCTCGCTCGCCGCCGGCGGCACGCTCGGCATCCTGATCCCGCCGTCGATCGCCCTGATCATCTACGGCACGTTCACCGACAGCTCGATCGTCCGCCTGTTCGCCGCCGGGCTGATTCCGGGCCTGGTGCTGGCCCTGATGTTCTCCTTGTTCGTCGGCCTGTTCGGCGGCGGACGCGGCAGGCAGCCATCGGGGGAGGATGAGGACGCGGGCATCGTCGCCACGACGATCGACGTGCTGCCGGTCATGGCGCTCATCGTCCTGGTGCTCTGCTCGCTCTATCTCGGCATCGCCACGCCGACGGAAGCGGCCGCGGTCGGCTCGGTCCTGGCGTTCATTCTGGCAGCTCTGTTCGGCGATTTCTCCTGGTCCGCGCTCAAGGCCGCCTTTCACAACAGCATTCGGGCAAGCGCTGCGATCCTGTTCATCGTGGTGGCCGCGTTCCTCTTCTCCTTCGCGCTTGCGATCTCCGGCGTGAGCGGCGCGCTGACGGCGTTCATCCTCTCGCTCGGCCTCGGCAAGGCGGCGTTTCTCGCAAGCGTGGCCGTTCTCTACCTCATCCTCGGCCTATTCATCGAGAGCATCGCGATGATGGTGATCACGGTGCCACTGCTCGCCCAGACCTTCTCGCTCTACGCCATCGATCCGATCTGGTTCGGCGTGTTCCTGGTGATCCTGATCGAGATCGGCCAGATCACCCCGCCCTTCGGCCTCAACCTCTTCGTCATCCAGAGCCTGAACAAGGCGCCCTATGCCGACGTGGTGCTGGGCGCCGTTCCCTATTACGCCATTCTGCTGGGCTTCCTGGTGCTGCTGGTCCTGTTCCCGTCTTTGGCGCTCTGGCTGCCGGGGCTGATCTCGTGAGACCGCCGATGCTTCCCTTCCCCCCCGAATGCCGTGAGCCCGAGGTCGTGAGCGCGCTGCCGGCCGATCTGCGCAAAGGTGCCTGCAGCAGCTGGGCCGATCGTCATCTCGGCGGCGGCGCGCTCGACGCCTTTCTGGAGGGGCCGGTGGTCGACGGGTCGGGCCGGCTCTACATGGTCGACATCCCGTTCGGCCGTCTTCTCTGCCTGGAGCCCTCCGGCCACTGGTCGGTCGCCGCCGCCTATGACGGCTGGCCGAACGGCATGAAGATGCCGGACGAGAAGACCTTTCTGATCGCGGATCAGAAGCGGGGGCTGGTGGAGATCGAGCGCGACAGCGGCCGCGCGCGCGTGATCGCCGCCGGCATCGATGGCCAGCCGTTCCACGGCCTGAACGACCTCGCGATCACCTCCGGCGGCGACGTGCTGGTCACCGATCAGGGCCTCTCCGGCCTGCAGGATCCCTTCGGCCGAGTCCTGTGTCTCCACCGGAATGGCGGGATGCACAGCGTGATGGCCGGCATTCCGAGCCCGAACGGCCTGGTGCTGTCGGCGGACGAGCGCACGCTCTATCTCGCGGTCACCCGCGCCAACGCGATCTGGCGCCTGCCCCTCGACGACCAACTCCAAACCTTCAAGGCGGGCTTGTTCATCCAGCTCAGCGGCGGCATCGGCCCGGACGGCCTTGCCCGGATGGACGACCGGCTGCTCGCAGCCCATCCCGGCATCGGCATCTGGGAATTCGCCGCCGACGGCATGCCGCGCGTTCTCTGGCGACGGCGGGACGGCGCCAATTACTGCACCAATCTCGCAGCCGACCCGACGCGGCCCGGCAGTTTTCTGGTGACCGAATCGATGAGTGCTACGGTCCTGCGCATCACCGCGGAGGGCGGCGCCCGAGGCGGCCTGACTGGTGGAGGCCTTTGAGCAAGCCATGACCGAAGCCGTGGTGATCACCGGGGCCAGCGCCGGTATTGGCAGAACGACCGCCGAGAGGATCAGGGATGCCGGCTACGAGGTGATCAATCTCGACCGCACGCCCTGCGACAGCGCCGCCGTGCACAGCTTTGCGCTCGACCTCACCGATGGCGAGGCGCTGCGGCGGGTTCTGGATGAGGTCTCCAGCCGCTTCGAGGTCACCGCCCTGGTCAACAATGCCGGCTTCGCCCGCACCAGCCCGCTGGAGGACACGGACGACGCCCTCCTCAGGGCGACCTTCGATGTCAACCTCGTCGCCGCGGCCCGCTGCGCCGCTCTGCTCCTGCCGGCGATGAAGCGCCGCGGCCATGGGCGCATCGTCAATATCGCCAGCCGTTCGGCGCTCGGGCGCGAATTGCGCACCGCGTATGCCGCGTCCAAAGGCGGGCTGATCTCGATGACCCGGGTCTGGGCCCTGGAGCTCGCCCGCTTCGGCATCACCGCGAATTGCGTCGCACCCGGACCGATCGCGACGGACATGTTCGATGCCATGAACCCCGAAGGCTCCGAGCGGCGCGAACGGATGATCCAGGGCATTCCCGCCGGCCGCATGGGAGAGCCCGGCGACGTCGCCCACGCGGTCTGCTTCTTCCTCTCGCCCGACGCGGGCTTCGTCAACGGCCAGACGCTCTATGTCTGCGGCGGGCTCTCGGTCGGGGTGGCGCCGCTGTGACCGGGTCCGGCGCGGGCGGCGTTCTCAAGGAAGGTCTGAAAAAACGGGTGCCGATGCTGGTGGTCAATGTCGACTACGCCAACGGCTCGCTGGTCGCGTTCCTCGCCGCCAACGGCGCCGATGTCGTCTTCATCGATTGCGAGCAGGGCGATGTCTCGATCCAGGCCATCCCAGATCTGGTGCGTGCGGCCCATCTGCAGGCGACTCCGGCCCTGGTCCGCCTGTTCTCGCCGGAGCCCTGGGTGATCGAGCGCCATCTGCTGCGCGGCGTCGACGGCATCGTCGTGCCGCGGCTGGGGACCGTCGAACAGGTGCGCGCCGTGGTCAGCGAGGTTCGCCACGGCTTTCCGGACCGCGCCGAGAGCACGTCGATCGTCATCCAGATCGAGACCGTCGAGGCGGCGCGCGCGATCGACGACATTCTCGCGGTCGAGGGCGTCGATGCCCTGTTCATCGGCCCGGTCGATCTCGCCAAGAGCATGGGCCATGGCGGCGATTACGGCGCACCCCCGGTCGCTGCGGAAATCGATCGGCTGATCCGGCGCATCCGCGATCACGGGCGCTCCGTCGGCATGCTGGTGACCGAGGCGACGATCGCGTCGGTCGCCGCCAAGGGCGTCAATTTTCTCTATCTGCACACGAACGATTTTCTCCGGGTTGGCAGCCAGCGCTTCCAAGCGGCAAAGAAAGCCGCTCAGCCGGGCGCATGACCAACGTCACCCCTTCCGCCGTCGCTCAGACCGTGGCCACCGGCGTCACCGGCGAGCCGATCGCGCCCGGCAGGCGAAGGGGCGGGGCCGTCAGAAAAAACCGGTGGCGGTCGTTCGCCCGGAGCCAGGGCGCCAGCGCCTCGAAGGTCCAGAGCTCGCCCAAGGGAATGCCGAGCTTGAACAGGCAGTGGACGTGCAGCGGCACGAAGCTGCCGGTGCGCTCACGCTCGCGCGACGGGATGCCTTCGACCGCGAAATTGTCGGCGGCGATCGCGGCGATGCCGGAGCGCGTGATCCAGTCCAAAAGCGGCTGATCGGCGCCGTCGAGCACGGCGCAGGCGTTGTTCAGGGTCTCGGCGTCCGGGGTTTTCTCCTGCTCCAGCACCACCCTGGCGAAACCGGTGCGCAGGCAGAGAATATCGCCCTCCTCGACCTCGATGCCGTCAGCCGCCATGATCCGAAGCAGGTCGGCACCGCCGACATGGCGACGTTCCATGCCCAGATGCTTTTCCAGATCCACCAGCACGCCGCGGCCCTGGAGGCCGGTCTCGGCCATGACGTCGACGCCGAGCGGCATGGGCGCCGAGCCGCGCTCGGCTGGCGGCAGCACGCCGTCGGCCGGGCCGAAGCCATTATAGTAGACCGGCCGCGTCTCGCCGCTGCCGTCGACGTCGGCCTGCATGCCGATATGGGCGAGGCCGTCCCACTGGGTCGAATATTGGGTGCTGAGGCTGACGCGATCATCAGAGCCGCAATCGCCGCAGGCGGGGTCCTCGTGGCTGAAGGGCAGGTTGAAATAGCTGCGGCCGTGGCGCGTCGAGGGCTCGATCACCGGCGGTTCCCGATGCGGTGCCAGCACCCGGCCGCCCGGATAGTCGAGCGGCAGGCTGAGGCAAAAGCGCTTGCCGACCCGGATCTCCTTCGCCGCGCGAACAACCCGGTCCCCGGTCAGGAGGTTCAGCCGGCCGATCTGGTCATCCGCGCCGAAATCGCCCCAATTCGCCCCCTCCGGCCTCCGTCGCCATCTTTTTGTCACTTGCCCGTTCGCTCCCCAATGGCGTCGTTCCCTGTCCGATCGGTCGATCACATCGCTATCCCATCACCTTACCCGGCAGCAGGGTCGCGATCCCCGGAAAGAGGGCGAGCAGGAGGATCATCAGCAGTAGCGCGCCGAAGAACGGCAGGGCGCCCCACATGACGTCCCGCATATTGCCGCTGCCGCGCACATGCTGGACGATGAACAGATTGAGGCCGACCGGCGGGGTGATCAAGGCGGCCTCGACCAGCAGCGTGATCACGATGCCGAACCAGATCGGATCATAGCCGAGCGCGAACATCACGGGCGCGATCACCGGCACGGTGGTGATCAGCATGGAGAGCGTCTCCATGAAGCAGCCGAGGACGAGGTAGAACGCCACCACCAGGACCAGGGTCGCGGTCGGTCCGAGGCCGAGCCCGGTGACCGCGTCGGTGATCGCGCGGGTCAGGCCGATCGCGGTCATGACGAAGTTCAGGAAATAGGCGGCGATGATGATCAGCATGATCATCGCCGTCGATTTCATCGTGCCGGTCAGCGCGTCCGACAACATCCTGCGATCGAGCCTGCCGGATGCCGCCGCGAGCAGGAGGGCCGCGACCACGCCAAGCGCCGCCGCTTCGGTCGGCGTCGCCAGGCCCGCATAGATCGAGCCGACCACGATCATGAAAATCGCCATGGGCGGCAGAAAGCCGAACAGCGCCAGGAAGCGCTCGCGCCAGCTCGCCGAGATCGCGGCACCGCCGCGCTCGGGCCGGAGCAGGCAGGCCACCAGCAGAAAAGCCATGAAGACCAGGGCGAGCAGCAGGCCCGGCAGGATGCCGGCGAGATAGAGCCTCGGCACCGAGCTGTTGGTCAGCACGGCATAGATAATTAAATTGATCGAGGGCGGGATCAGGATGCCCAGCGTGCCGCCGGCGGCGAGCGAGCCCAGGAACAGGCGCTCGTCATAGCGAAAGCGCCTGGCCTGGGGGATCGCGACCGTGCCGATGGTCGCGGCGGTGGCGACACTCGATCCGGAGGTCGCGGCGAACATGGCAGACGCCGCGATATTGGAATGCATCAGCCCGCCCGGCAGCCAGGCGAGCCATTTGGCCAGCCCCTCATACATGCGCTCGGCGACACCGGCGCGCAGCAGGATCTCGCCCATCAGGATGAACATCGGCACCGCGACCAGCAGGAACTCGTTATTGGCGGACCAGCTCATCTCGCCGATCACCCGGTGGATCGGCAGGGGCGAGAACAGATAAGCGAGACCGAGGCCGAGAACGCCGAGCGCCGCCGCGACCGGCACGGCAAGCAGCAGCAGAACGAGAAGGCCGGCGAGCGCCGTCGGGATCATGGCGCGGGCGCTCTGCCGGGGACCGCAAGCGCCTCCTCCGCCTCGATCGGCCGCGTGCCGAGAAGGTCCGCCGCCGACCCCCTATCGCGCCGGATCAGCCCGCGGACGACATGCAGCAGGACGACGGTCTGGACCAGCACGAAGAAGGCGAGACCGAACAGCCAGGCCGCCTGGGGCAAGGCGAGCGGGATGGCCACCGCGCTGTTCGAGACCGATCCGAGACGCAGGCTCTGGGCGAAGACGTCATAGCCGAAGCGAAGGAGACAAAGCGACAAGATGAGCAGCGCCAAAGCGCCGACCAGATCGGCGAGCAGGCGAACGGGCGTCGGAAACCGATCATAAAGAATATCGATCCGGATATTTGCGCGCTCCAGATAGACATGGGCGAAGGCGAAGGTGGTCGCGGCGGCGAAGGCGTAGCCCGAGATCTCGTCGGCACCGCCGACCGACCAGGCGAAGAAGCGCCGCCCGAGGACATCGACCACGACGATGGCAACCGCCGTCAGGATCAGCCCGCCGCCGGCCAGCGCGAGCCAGGCGGCAAGCCGCCGGGCGACCGCGATCGAGCCGGCTTCCGCTGGCGCCTCCTTCGCCTTTTCGGCCATGGTCAGAGCTTGACGTCGATCAGCCGGCCGACGGTCTCGTTGAAGCCGGTGACGCAGTCCTCCGAGCAGCGCGCCGCCCAGGCCGGCAACAGCTTTTCCTTCAAAAGCCCGACCAGCGCCTCGCGATCGCCCTCGCTCGGCTCCACCAGGGTCATCGTTCCCGCTGGCTCGAGCGTGCAGCCGGCACCGCCGGTATTGCAGGCGACGCCCAGATCGGTCTGCTCGGCAGCCGCCTGCCAGAGCGTCTCCTCCAGCGCGTCCATCTCGGTCTGCAGGAGATTCTGAAGGGCGGGATCGAGGCCGTTCCAAAAATCGAGATTGACCGCGTAGCTCAGATGGCCCCAGGTCACGATCTGGCCGTAGAGATGGGTCGCGACCTCGTACCATTTGGCCGAGTAGCCGGGCAGCGTGCCGGTGATCGCGCAGTCCGCGACCTTGTTCTGCAGGGCCGGCACGACCTCGCCGAAGGCGAGCGTCACCGGCGTGCCGCCGAGGGCGTCGATGAACTCGGACTGGGCGCGCCCGCTGACCCTGACCTTCTTGCCGGCGATGTCGGCGAGTGCTGCGATCTCGGCATTGCAGAACAGCATCTGGCCGGGATAGGCGGCGAGCGCCAGCAGCTTGACCCCGAATTTCTCCTCATACATGCGCGCATAGACCGGCTCGGCGGCCGCCGCCATTTTTCGCGCGGTGGCGGCATCCGGGGAGAGCCCCGGCATTTCCAGGATCTCGTTGGTCGGATCGTCGGCGGCGAGATAGGCGGGGATGGGTGCGCCGATCTGGATCACGCCCTGGCCGATCAGGCGCAGCACCTCGCCGCCCTTGAGGCCGAGCTCGTCGAAGCCGCTGAGCGTCGCCGTCACCTTGCCGCCGCTCGCCTCGGGGATGGTCTCGGACCAGAACGGCACCTCGAAGTCCTTGTATTGCGAAAGCGACGAGATCGAGCCGACCACGTTCAGCTCGGTTTCGGGAATGTCCTGGGCGAGCGCGTTGCCGGCGGCAACGGCCAGTGTCAGCACCGCCATCGCGGTCCCGATCGTCATCTCAGCCTTCATCACAGCCTCCCTGTTCTTCCTGTCGAGCGGGGGCTGGTGCTGCCCCCGCATGGTCTTGCGCCATCTTCACGGCGACGCCGCCCGCGGTGAAACCGCCATCGACGAACAGCGTCTGGCCGTTGACGTAGGCGGCGCCGTCGGAGCAGAGAAAGCGGACGACGGCCGCGATCTCCTCGGGCGTGCCGTAGCGCCCGAGCGGGATGGTGGCGTGGTAGTCGGCACGCATCTCGGGCGTGTGATGGCGAAGCGCCAGCTCGGTATCGACGGGGCCCGGGCCGACCGCGTTCACGGTCACGCCGAACGGCCCGAGCTCGACCGCAAGCTGGCGCGTCAGGTGGATCACCGCCGCCTTGGAGGTGCCGTAGGCGGCCCGGCCGAAACCGGCGCGCTCGCCGGAAATCGAGGCGATATTGACGATCCGCCCGCGACGCTCGCGCACCATCGAGCGGGCGACGGCCTGCGAGAACCAGAAGGTGCCGCCGAGATTGACCGCCATGACATCGTTCCACATGGCCGGCGTGATCTCCAGCACCGGCGAAAGCGGGCCGATGCCGGCGGCGTTCACCAGGGCGTAGGGGACCCCCAAGGAGTCGATCACATCATCGACGCTCGCCGCGATCGCCTGGAGATCGGTGACGTCGCAACGGAACGGGACCGCGCCGAACCCCTCGCGGGCAAGGGACGACGCTGCCTCCTCGACCGCGGGCGAGGCGTCCACCAGGGCAACGCACATGCCTGCATCGAGAAGCTGGCACGCGATCGCCGCGCCAAGCCCGCCGGCGGCACCGGTGACGATGGCGCATCGACGATCGTCCGCCGTCGCATCGTCATGAGCGGACCGATCGAAGGGCAGGGGCGCAGACATCGAGCGGAAGCCTCCATTGATTTATCGGAACTAATGTTCTTTTAATCGGAACTTAACTTCAATCTTCTCATCCTGTCAAGCATGGCTTAGGACTGGATCTGCAGCATTTTTGGCCAAGAGGCGTGCGCCGATGACCGGTTCCGACGCGACGGAAAAGGGCGAACATCAGAACATCGCGCGCACGCGCACGATTCTCGACGCGCTCGCCGAAAGCGCCGGGCAGGGCCTCCGGCTAACCGACGTCGTGCGCCGCACCGGCCTCGGCAAGACCAGCTGTCACCGCGCCCTCGCCGGCCTGGTCGCCCACGGCCTCGCGGATCAGGACGAGGAGAGCGGCCATTTCTTCCTCGGCCTCCGGCTCCTGGGGTGGGCGGCGCGCTCGACCAGACGCTACGGCCTCAGCCGCTTCATCGCGCCGTGCCTCGACCGGCTGGCACAGATGTCCGAGGATACCGTCTATTTCAGCCTGCTGTCCGGCAACGAGGCCGTGTGCGTGGATCGGCGCGAAGGCGCCTATCCGATCAAGACCCTGACGCTCGGCATCGGCGATCGCCGCCCGCTCGGCATCGGCTCCGGCAGCCTAGCTCTGCTGGCGGCGCAGCCGAAAGAACGGGTCGAAACGATCATCCGCACGCATACGACCGAGCGGCAGCGCTACGCGATCGACGACGTCGCGCTGCGCCGAAAGGTCAAGGAAACGCAGGAGGTTGGTTACGCCCTGATTGACGGCGAGATCATTCCCGGGATGGCCGCAGTCGGCATGGCGCTGCGCGACGCCCAGGGGCGAGGCATCGCCGCGCTCAGCGTCGCCGCGATCTCGCAGCGCATGACGACGGAGCGCCGCGCCAGCATCGCCGATCTGCTGCAAGAAGAGATTGCCAGAATAGAGTGCGAGGCAGGCGCCCATCTGGACTCCCCCCTGGCCACGCTCAGAACCTGACTGCACTCACTGAATTGCCCCGGCTCCGATTTTTGCTAGGATTATATCGGAACATATGTTCTTTTAGTCGGAACTAAGAAGAAGAGCGGGGCGGTTCATGTCATCAAAGTCTTTCCCTTCCTCCAACATCCGCCGCCCCATGTCTGGCGGCCAGGCGCTCGGCGAGATGCTGAAGCTGCATGAAGCTGACATGATGTTCGGCATGGGCGGCTTTCAGCTGCTTCCCTTCTACGAGGCCTGCCGCGAGCTCGGTCTTGCGCATCATCTGATCAACGACGAGCGCTCGGGCGCTTTCGCCGCGGATGCCTATGCCCGGATCACCAACCGACCGGGCGTTGTCGACGCAACGCTCGGTCCGGGCGCCACCAATCTCGCGACCGGGCTCGCCGAGAGCTTCAATGCCGGCATGCCGATGATCGCCATCGCGGGCGACACCCATCGCGGCCATGCCTGGAAGAACATGACCCAGGAGGCGCGCCAAGTGGATGTGCTGCGGCCCGTGGTCAAGGAATTGATCCGGATCGAGATGATCGAGCGCATTCCCGAAACCGTGCGCCGCGCCTATTCGATCGCGACCTCGGGCCGCCCGGGCCCTGTCCTGATCGACGTGCCCGAAGACGTCGCCCATGCCGAGCATGCGTTCGACATCGGCGACTTCTGGGCGGATCCGGCGACCTTGAAGGCTCAGGCGCGGCGCACCCGGCCGGACGGCGCGGCAGTCGAGGAAGCTGCACGGCTGCTGGCGAAAGCCGACCGGCCGCTGATCCTGGCCGGCGGCGGGGTGCATCTCTCCGAAGCTTACGGCGCCCTGTCGGCATTGGCGCAGTCGGAAAACATCCCCGTGGCGCACAGCATGTCGGGCAAAGGCGCGATCGCCTGCTCCCATCCCTTGTCGCTCGGCGTCTTCGGGCGCTACTCGAGGATCGCCAATGATGTTGTCGCCGAGGCCGATTGCATCCTGGTGGTCGGCTGCAAGCTCGGCGAGATCGCCACCAAGAGGTTCTCCCTGTTTGAGGAGAGCCGTGCGCCCCTGATCCATATCGATATCGTCGCGGAAGAGATCGGCCGCACCACCAGAGCCGACGTCGCCCTGGCCGGAGATGCCCGTCTGGCGCTGGAGGATCTGCGAGCAGCTCTAGGCGACGGCCATGGACGCGCCGCGGATCGCGCCGACTATGTCGGCGCGATCCCAGAACGGATGGCGGCTTGGCGGGAGGGCGCTGCCGAGCGGCTGCAATCCACCGAGAGCCCGATCAATATCGGTCGGCTGATGTCCGAGTTGAACGCCCGAATGCCGGAAGACGCGGTGCTGGTCGCGGATGGGGGATTTGCTGCCCATTGGGGTGCTCTGCTGTTCGACACGAAACGCGCCGGCCGCCATTTCGTCGCGGATCGGGGCTTTGCCTCGATCGGCTACGGCGTGCCGGGCGGCATGGGTGCGCAGCTCGCCATCGGGCCGAATCGGCGCGTGGTCGCGATGACCGGCGACGGCGGCTTCAACATGACGCTCGGCGAGCTCGAGACCGCAAGGCGCATCGGCGCGAACTTCGTCACCATCGTCTTCAACAATGCCGCCTCCGGGTACGTGAAGGCGCTGCAGCATTCCGTCTATGGCGCCGACCGCTACCATGCCTCGGACCTGCTGGAGATGGACTATGCAGCGATCGCGAAGGCTATGGGTTGCCAAGGCATCCGGGTGAGCGATCCGGACCGGCTCGGCGAAGCGCTCGATCAGGCTCTCGCCAACACAAGCTCGCCCACGGTGATCGACGTCGTGGTGACGCGCGATCCGGCCAGAATGCTGCCGGGGATCGACAATCGTGCCCTCAAGGTCAGCAAGGGTGATCGTCCCGTCTAGGCACTTTCAGCTCGGTGAGCTGCGCTGCAATGACGACCAGCGTGTCGTCGCCATCGCCTCCGATCGCCGGCAAGTCGCATATGGGGCGTTGCCTAGACATCGGGCCTGATCCGCCGGCGTCACCAGCGAATCGGTCGCCGATCCCGAACGAAGCCACCGGTCGGACCATCAGCGGGCAGCGATGCCAACCACAGCGCGGTGTCGGCGCTCTCCTCGGGCGAGCGGCTGGCGGACGGCCCCCCATCTTCGTGCGCACCCAGCCGGGACACATGGCGTTGATCTTGACATCGCCGGACGCCTGACCCGCCGCCATCACGGTCACCGCGTTCAGCGCGGTCTTGGAGACGGCAGAGGCAGCATGGCCGGGGTCGAGCCCTTCTGTGAAGGAGCCGGAACCGGACGAGATATTGGCCACGCGCCCATAGCCCCGCTCGACCCTGCCTGGCAGGGCCGCCTGCATCAGCGTCCAGGGCAGCATGGCGTTCAGCATCAAGGCCGCCTCTGCCTCTTCGAGGTGGACGTCGAGGGCAGGATCAGGAGAGCGGTCATTTGGTCAATCTGACCGTGGTTCCGGCAGCTATGCCCGGCAGGTTTGGTCATTGGGCGCCGGCGACCGCGGCGAGTCACATGTGCCAGAACCGGACTCAAGCAGTAAACTCGTCAGCCTCTCGATCATGCATCATGTAAACAGCTTCACATAGAATGCAATGCAGACTCTTGCAAATGTATCTAGTGTCGGTATGGATAGTTGAAGAAATCCGAGCGCATAGGTTGAAGCAATAAATAACCTTGTATTTCTAGAAGTATGATTGCTTAGTGTCCACGTAATTTTAGCGCTTCATTCTCAAATTTCCCGGCGCTGTACAGGATCATCTAAATACTCATTTATATTACATCTTTTATAAATTCATCAGCTTGTTTCATCAAGAACGATGACGCTGTACCTGGGTTTGGTATTAATATTTCAAGATCTCTGTTTATTAACCAAAATAAACTCCCCATTCTCGTCAAAGAAAGAATATTCCGCCTTCTTTCTATATATTGATCCAGTTGGGTGCAGTTTTATCGTACATGTAAGCAACGCATTTGAAATATTAATGAGTCAGCTCCAATAAATGATAAACCGAAATAAAAGAAGAAAAACGATAGCTAGATCTCATCATCAGTCTGCCATATGAAAGTTCCAGATAGTTTGGAAATATGCCACAAGCTGCTCATTGAAGAGAATCGCGTAGCCTACAACTGGTATGAGAATCGTGAGTTTAGCGATGTTTGAATTTCCTATTACTCGAATCTGATTCCATGTCGGCGGTCTTCTTACAAGATCTATCATCCTTTGAAGCATTATCTTCCTCGATGAACAGGCCGAAGTTCGAGAAGGGGATACCTATCAACGGCTAATTGGCAAACCTATTTGCGGTCCGTAGCCCAACTCTGCTGCAGTTTTAAAGGCAAACACTCAAACGCGATAAGCACGTCAAGAGGCAAAGATGGGTCAAAACTGGCGCATAAGCGCGCTGCCTCGTACGCGCGCGGAATGTGTCGCTACAGCCGCGCTGGACGGTGATCCCTTGGGGCGGCGGCTATCCACCAGGTTTCTGCCAGAACACTGGTGGAAAGGAAGTCCCATTAGCCGCCGCGTGCGCTGACCGCCGAGGCCGCACTGACCGACTGCTGCTGGCCAGCACGCTCTACCACCGACGTTTGCCCTTTCACACCCCAGGTCTTGTCGTAAACCGTGTCAGCGCGAAAGCCGGACTGCAGCTCCATCCCGGCGCTGCCCGCTATTATGACGAGATCGGCGCACGCTAGCGCCAGCACGGCTTGCCGGAGCGACCGCGGGCGGCATTGCCCGCCCGCTGCCCCGCCGGGGCAGCATCGCGAGTCCTGGAGCAATTTCCCTTGTGCTCGCAGCCAAGCATGATCACCTTGCCGCCTGATTGAAACCGCTGATCGGTTTCAGGCGCGGCGCATTCTCCAGGGACGGGATCCAGGGCTGTCATGAACACGGGTATCGGCAAGGTCATCACCCTTGGCAGCGTCGCCGCCCTGGCGCTCGGGGTGTGCCTCTACTGGCTGCTGCTCGCCGCACCCGGCGGCGAGAGCGCCACCCGCACCTTCATCCTCCCGCTTGGCACCCCGCCGGAGACCGCGCTCGCCGAGCTCGAACGGCAAGGGCACATCAAGAGCGCCTGGGCGTTCGGGCTGGTGCATTCGGCGAGGGTCGCGCCTGGCGCCTATCGGCTTGCCTCGGACATGGACGCCTTCACCGTCGCGCGCCGGCTGGCGGCGGAGCCGCAGATGAAATGGGTGGTGATCCCCGAGGGCTGGCGCAAGGAACAGATCGCGGAGCTGCTGGCCGCGACTCTGGACTGGAGCGAGCGCGAGAAGCTGGACTGGCTCACCGTCGCGACCGCGCGCAACCGCGAGGAAATCGAGGGCGTCTATTTCCCGGACACCTATCTCATCCCGGCGGACGAGGACGCCGAGCAGGTCGCAAAGCGGCTGCGCGCCCGCTTTCACGAGAAGTTCGCGCCCCACGCCGAGGAAGCGCTCAAGCAGAACATCAAATGGACCTCGCTGCTCACCATCGCCTCGCTGATCCAGCGGGAAGCCGCCGGCAAGGCGGACATGCCGCTGATCGCCGGGATTCTCTGGAACCGGCTGCTGCAGGACCACAAGCTGGATGTCGATGCGACCGTGCAATATGCCCGCGACACCGACCAATCCTACGGCATCGAGCCCTGCGGGACGCCCGCGGATCCAGCACGGCCTGCGGCGGCGACCGATTGCGATGGCGCCGCGCTGGCGCCGGCAGCCGGCGCCTATCTCGGCATGGCCGCCTGGTGGGCGCCGATCACGATCGACGACAAGCGCAACGATTCACGGTTCAACACCTACCGCCACCGCAAGCTGCCGCCGCATCCCATCGCCAATCCGGGCCTGGCGGCGATCGAGGCGGCGCTGTTCCCGCAAAAGACCGAGTGCTTCTACTACCTCCACGCCCCCAATGGCGACATCCATTGCGCCGCCACCTACCCGGAGCATCTGAACAATATCGAGCGTTTTCTGTAGTCCCCGTTTTCAACGCCACATTCTGGTGGCGGCCAGGGTCAGCAGGGCGAGCGAGCGCCGCGTCAGGCGGCGCCAGCTATTGCGCGCCCGCGGCCGCTTCTCCCGGAAGCTCCGGACGCGCGGATCGGCATGGGGCCGGAAGGAGCGTTCCAATCCCAGTCGCCTTGCTTTGCCGGCTTCGCAAATATCATCAATACACTGTTCAAAGATGGCATGCTGCTTGCTGTACCCCAAGGGAACGCCGGCACAAATGGGGTGGTGCGACGGCATCGGTCCAATGGGGGAAGCGGCATGCAGGACCATGAGCTCAAGATCGAGGTTATCGACGGCACGCTTTACAACGAGGATCTGGCCCCTTTGCCGCCCTCCAAGCGGATATGGGGCTGGTTCGAGATCTTCAACGTCTGGTCCAATGATATCCAGAGCCTGTTCGGCTACACCCTCGCCGCTACGCTGTTCATCTCCTCCGGGCTCAATGGCTGGCTGGTGTTCGCCGGCATCATCCTCGCCGGCTTCATCGTCATGGGGCTGGTCAATCTAACAGGCAAACCGAGCGTCAAATACGGCATTCCCTATCCTGTGATGGCCCGAGCCGGCATGGGCGTGCGCGGCGCCAACTTTCCGGCGCTGATTCGCGGCATCGTCGCCATTTTCTGGTATGGCGTGCAGACCTATTTCGCGTCCACCGCGGTGGGCCTGATGCTCTACGCGTTCTTCGGCGGCAAGGACGGCGGGACGTTTTTAGGCATGACCGCGATCGACTGGTCCGCCTACATCATCGTCTGCGCCTTCCAGGTGGCGCTGTTCATGCGCGGCATCGACTGGATCACCAAATTCCTGAACTGGGCCGGGCCGATCGTCTATCTGGTGATGATCGCGCTCGCCCTGGTCATCTGGTACATGGCGGGCAACGGCCTGTTCGCCGAGATCGGCCAGATCTTCGCAGGCGACCCGGCCGCAAGCGGCAAGCTCGCCGCCTTCTTCGGCGTCGTCGGCACGATGATCGCCTATTTTGCAGCCGTCATCATCAACTATGGCGACTTTGCCCGCTTCGTGCGCACCGAGGGGCAGATGAAATTCGGCAATTTCATGGGCCTGCCGGTGAGCCTCGCCTTCTTCTCGTTCCTGGCCCTGTTCATCACCGCCGGCACGGCGGCGCTGTTCGGCGAGGCGATGACCAACCCTGCCGACATCATCGGCCTGGTGGACAACGTGCTGCTGACCATCATCGCGGCGCTGACCTTTTTCGCCGCCACGGTCGGCATCAATCTCGTGGCTAACTTCATCCCGCCCGCCTACGACCTCGCCAATCTCGCGCCCTCGAAGATCAGCGCACGCACCGGCGGCTTTCTCACCGCGTTCATCGCCTTCTTCATCGGCGCCCTTTGGGTGTCGGTGATCTCGACCATCGGCATCGCCGCCTTCGTCGACACGCTGGGCGCGGTGCTGGCGCCCCTCTACGGCGTGATGGTGATCGACTACTACCTCATCCATAAGCAGCATCTGAAGATCCAGGATCTGTTTTCCGCCAAGCCCGAAGGGACCTACTATTTCGATGGCGGCTGGAACAGGAAGGCGATGACCGCCTTCGGCGTCGGCGCGGTGTTCTCGATCGCTTCGGTCTGGCTGCCGTTTCTCGAGGCCCTTTCCGGCTTCGCCTGGATCATCGGCGCGGCGATCGCGGGCGCCGTGCACTATTCGCTGATGCGCAAGGGCCTGATGGAGCCGCAGGCCCAGCCGACCTGAGGACTTGGAACCCGCCGAAAAGCAGTCTACCGGCGGCTTTGGGTCAGGCCATGCCTCCTCGTGGCCGATCAGGTGGGGCGGCTTCGCCTAACAGATCCAGACGCAATGGCAGTCTGGGCAGGTAGTGCGGGCAACCGCTCCAATGCTGACGCGAGCCATGGCCTTTGCTGGCGAGCAAGAGTGCGGATTTCGGACCTTGCGTAGTATCGTCGCTGGCATGACCGGCCAATCAGCTTGGCGTTGTTAGCCGTCTTGTAGGATCTTGTTTCGAGCCGCAGCCGCCAGATAGGCTGAGCGCGTCACCCCTATTCGCTTGGCCGCCTCATCGATCGCATCCAACAGCCCGGAGTCGATTGAGAGATTGGCCTTGGCTGGCTTTCCGCTATCGAGGATGAGCGGCACCAGCGCTAAAACAGCGCCGGCGTCGGTGGCCTCCTTTGTTTCAGGATCAGCGATCACTTCAGCCGCCGACCGAGGTGTCGGCACGGAACCATCTTTGCGGATCTCCGCTGCCCACTCCGTTGCTGCGTCGGCCGCATTCAACAAAGCCTCTTCGACGGTATCGCCCATCGCCGTGCATCCCGGAAGATCAGGGAATACGACACCATAGGCCCCATCTTCCCCTTGATCGATCAACACCACATAGCGCGCCATGTCATGCTCCTGCCTTTCAGCTGATCCAGCCGGCCGGCCCGTCCAGTTCGAAATCACGGAGCCAACCCGCGATGCCATCCCCGCGATGCCATCAAAGCAAGGCTGAAAGTGATGCGTCATTGGAAAAGCGGATTTCTGTTCCCCAGCCGAATGCGCCCCGGCGAGCACCTGTCGACCAGGCAATATGCGAGGCTCGTCAAATCCTGGGTTAAGGCAGTCGGCCTTGATCCAATGATCTATGGCACGCACTCCATGCGCAGAACCAAAGCAACGCTGATCTACCGCAGGACCCAAAACTTGCGGGCGATCAAGAACGCTGCCCACTACAGGGACGCCAATTGCATCCAAGGAGAAAAACGGCCACCGACAAGATCAACACGGTTGACTCTGTCGACCATTTCGGACACATGACTTTTCGCTGAATCTTCATATCCTGTGTGTGTTTTTCGCCCGTCTAACTTTCAATCGTCATTGGCTCGAGAATTTGATCACTATGAACCAAGGCACCTATTATGGAACAGCAAACCCATCGAGCGGCACAGACAAAGCTGGCCCTTTCGTTATTGGTCGGCACGATCATTGTTTTAGCCATACCGCTCCAGAATGGCGGTCCATTCGTCTACCCCGACACCATGGCTTATCTCAAGCATGCGGCCAAATTCGCCGAGCAGTTGTTTCACGTAGAGCACAACTTTGAGATCGTTCCCGCCCGGGCTGCCCATCGGCCCGATCTAGAATCGGCCGGAAGCTACAATGTCGTCACGTCGGGGCGATCCCTCTACTACGGCCTGCTCGCCTACGCGGGGTGGATGACCTCCTTTTGGGCCACGATCACCCTTCAAGCCGGCGTTCTTTCCTGGCTCGTCCTGCTTCTGTTCAAATCACTGTCACCGTCCGCATGGCCCTATAAAGCCATTGGGACTCTCGTCATCATCAGCCTCTTCAGCTCAGCCTCGTTTTTTGCAGGCCTGCTCATGCCGGATATCTGGGCCGGCATCATGATCCTGGCACTTGCCTTGCTTTGGACATGCGGCCATCAGCTTTCGATAGGATCGAAGCTCGCCATCCTGGCGATTTTGGCATTCTCGGTCCTGGCCCACTCCAGTCACCTTCTGCTGCTCGCGGCGGTCACGACCGTCTTTGCGGTTCTGTGGCTGCTCAAGCCGGACCCGCATGAACCTTGGCTTCGAAAGATGGCCATGCCGACGGCCGCCCTTGCCATCGGCGTTATCGGAACGGTCGCCTGGGGGCTTGCCGTGACGGTAGGATATGGCGCGACGCTGATGCATCGGCCGTTCCTCACGGCCCACCTCACGGACATGGGTCCGGGTACGACGTACCTCCAGGAGTCTTGCCCTGAGAGCGGCTTCGCGCTTTGCGACTACAAAGACAGGCTGCCGATGAATTGGAGCGACTTCCTCTTTGACCCGTCGCCGGAAACGGGTGTCTTCGGCGCGGCGCCGGTGGAGGTGCAGTTGGCCATCGCCGACGAACAGACGGCCTTCGTCTTGCAGACGCTTGCCGCAGAGCCGGTGTCGACGGTGTCCGGGTTGATCAAAGATGGTCTGACCCAGCTTTGGACGCTGTCGATGGCCAAGGTCGCGATCACGAAAGAGCGGGAGGACTACGTCGTCCAAAACGCCCCCTCGGACATGACCGCCTGGCTGAAGGAGACCGAGGCCTACAACGCGCCCCAACTGACAGGGTCCATCGAGCGGCATAACGACATCCTGGTGGCGCTATCGGCCCTGGTGCTGATGGCTTGGTCGACCCTGCGCTTTAGGCCGAGCAGCCTCGCGGATCCGCAGACCGCTGCCATGGGCAAGCTGGTCATGATCCTGATCACCGGCATCGTGCTGAACGCCCTGATCTGCGGAATCCTGGCCTCGCCCCTGGGACGGTTCCAGGCACGCATCATCTGGCTTCTCCCGCTGATCGCGTCGCTCGTCCTGGTCAGTCAGCCCATCGCTCTCAAGACACCACGGTGGCTTCTCAAGTTAGGCAGTCGATAAATGACAGAATCAACGAAGACATTGCCCGGAGACGGCATCAGCGCCTCGCAGACCGGAAGCAGCGGCATCGAAACGGCGGGTCCGCAGGACTATCTCCGGATCGCGCGGCTGGATCACATGACCAAGCATGTGTTCATCCTGCCGGGGATCATGCTGGCGTATATCTTGCTCGTCGATCATCTGAGCCTGACGTTGACGTCGCTGATCGCGCCAGCCGTGATTGGGCTTTTGTCGGCAGTCTTTGTCGCCTCGGCCAACTACACGATCAACGAATGGCTGGACCGCGAATTCGACCAGTACCACCCGAAGAAATCGCAGCGCGCAGCCGTCCAGCGCGAGATGTTACAAAATCTTGTTGTCCTTCAATACCTTGCTCTTGCGGGCATCGGGGTCGGGCTGGCAATGCTGGTCAATCCGCTGTTCGTCACCGCAGCCATTTTATTGCTGGTGTCGGGCATCACCTACAATGTGCAGCCGCTGCGCAGCAAGGACAGGATCTATACCGATGTCTTGACGGAGGCGATCAACAACCCCATTCGCCTGCTGATGGGCTGGGCCATTGTCGATGGCACCAGCCTGCCTCCGGTCTCGCTCTTTTTGGCGTTTTGGTTTGGCGGCAGTTTCCTGATGAACTCCAAACGCCTCGCAGAATTCCGGGACATCGTTGCGTCCGATGGCCTTGAAACCCTGGCCAGGTATCGTAAATCCTTCGGCGCTTACACGGAGGCCACGCTGTCCGTCGCCAATCTGGTGTACGCGCTGGCATGCGCCTTTTTCATCGCCATTTTTCTGATCAAGTATCGCGTTGAATATGTCATTGTCTTTCCATGCATCGTTTATCTCTTTGCTGTCTATTATCGACTGGCCTTGTCGACGGACTCGGCCGCGCGCTCGCCCGAGAAGCTTTACCGGGCCATGGATCTTATCGCGGCAAGCCTTTTGACCATCGGTGTGTTCACTCTGGCCACTTTCGTGGACATTCCTTACATCGACTCATTGACGGATCAGAGGTTCATCAAGCTTCCCTGACGGGGGGCCAGCGGAACCAGCAGCCCATCGTAACCATCAGCGGTGAGAGAAATAACGTGATGCCTCGGACGGATTGGTGATCATGGGCGAACGACCCGATGTCATCCGAGGCCCCATCGACCCGTTCAGCTACAAGCTCGTGGTATTCGATCTTGATGGAACACTCTATCGGCAAGCGCCTGTTCGCCGCGCCATGCTGATGGACCTGCTCTGCGATGGTGCCGAACCCGGCCGTTTCATGCGCTTCAAGATCCTCTATCACTTCAGAAAAATTCGCGAGGACCTGGCGGACGAAGCGCCGCTGGACTTTGAAGAGCCCTTGTACTCCCGGCTGGCTTCGAAAACAGGTTGGCCAAAGCCCTTTTTGGTCAGCTTGGTCGAGGAGTGGATGGAGACGAGGCCGCTTGTTCATCTGCGAGCAGCCGCGGTGCCCGGTGCTCGGGACGTCATCAAGACACTGCGCAGGCATGGCGTCGCCGTCGCCGTGTGGTCCGATTATCCGGTGCAGGCCAAGCTGCAGGCGCTCGACATCGAGGTCGACCACATGCTGTCGGCGTCCGACGAGAACGTCAATGCGCTCAAGCCTGATCCCACCGGGCTCCATTACGCCATGGAGATCGCGGGTGTCGAGCCGGCGGCAACGCTCATGGTGGGGGATCGTCTGTCACGGGACGGCATCGCCGCGGCGGCCGCCCATGTCGATTTTCTCCTCCGCCATGACAAGGCCCCGCGCGACCTCAAAGATGGTCAGTTCCATGTACGGGACTTCAGCGTCTTTCAACGCCTTGATCCTCAATCGGCAGAGGGCGGCCTTGCAGTCCAAAATTGTTAAATATGCCGGGACGGCCGGCGTTGCCGCGATTGTCGACGTCGGTCTTTTCTGGGGGCTGAGCGAGCTCGCGATGCCCTCAGTCATCGCTGCGGCGGTCTCGTTTCTGATCGCGTCCGTCGTGAACTACTTCCTGACAGCGCGCTATGTGTTTCACGCACCGATCGGTCTTGCGAATTATGGTTTGTTTCTCTCCGGCGCCTCGCTCGGCTTTGCCATCAATGTCGGCGTGACGCTGTATTGCAGCACCATCGTCGGCCTCCCCGCCCCGCTTGCCAAACTGGCGGGGGTCGGCGTTGCGTTTTTTGCGAATTTTGCGCTGAACTCAGTGTTTGTCTTTCGGAAGAGCAGCAGCTGCCATCGGCCCGTTCCATAGCGCCTGCCTGACTGTCCGTCGTCAGGCTTTTTTGGGACAGATGCGCGATTGAGGACGGCGCCACGGTGCCGATCTACTACGAAAGCCGCCTCGCCAAGATCGAGCTGGATGACGAGTCGAAAGAATTGCTCGACGAGGAGATCGCCGAGGTCACCGAGGACGAACTCGCCGAACAGCAGGACCGGATCAAGCGCAAATGGTCCCAGGTCGAGGCGCTGGTCGGCTCATCCAAGCGCCTTCGCCTGATCGCCGAGGATCTGATCGAGCATTTCGAAAGCCGGCTCAATGCCATGGACGGCAAGGCGATGATCGTCTGCATGAGCCGCCGGATCTGTGTCGACCTCTATGCCGAGATCGTCAGGCTCCGTCCCGATTGGCATAGCGACAAGGACGATGAGGGCGTGGTCAAGGTGGTGATGACCGGCTCCGATGCGCCCTGCATGCACACCATGTACATCGATAAGCCGATGCGCGGCCACGGGCTGATGCAGGCGATCGCACGCGTCAACCGCGTGTCAAGGACAAGCCCGGCGGCTTGATCGTCGACTATATCGGCCTCGCCCAGAACCTGAAATCCGCCCTTCGCGACTACTCCGACGGCGACCGTGGGCAGGCGGGGATCGACAGCGCACAGGCCGTCGCCTTGATGCTCGAAAAGTGTGACGTCGTGCGTGCGATGTTCCACGGTTTCGACGACCGATGCGGCATAAGCGGCGCACCCGCCGAGCGCCTGGTCGTCCTCGCCGACGCCGTCGACTGGGTCCTCAAGATGCAGCAGGCGGACGCCGCCAGGGAGGAAACCGAGGAAGCCAAGACCAAGGCCCGCCGCCGTTTCGACCTCGCCGTCGCCGCCCTCTCCGAAGCCTTCGCCCTCGCCGCCGCCAGCGAAGAAGCCGAGGAAATCCGAGACGAAGTCGGCTTCTTCCAGACTATCCGCGTCGTCCTCAACAAGAAGACCGCCGCCAAGACCGGCAAGACCCCGGCCCAGATCGACGCCGCCATTCAACAGATCGTCAGCCGCGCCATCGTCTCGACCGAGATCATCGACGTGATGGCCGCCGCCGGCATCGAGAGCCCCGACATCTCGATCCTGTCCGACGACTTTCTCGCCGAGATCCGCAACATGGATCGGAAGAACCTAGCCTTGGAAGCGTTGCGCCGGCTGATCAATGACGAGATCCGTGCCCCGGAGCGCAAGAACGTGGTCGAGATCCGCAGTTTCAGCCAGCGCCTGGAAGACGCGATCAAGCGCTATCACAACAATGCCCTGACGACCGCGCAGGTGATAGAGCAGCTGATCGAGCTGGCAAAGGAGCTTCAAGACGCGAGGTTGCGTGGGGACGATGACGGCCTGTCGGTGGAGGAGCGGGCCTTCTATGCGGCTCTCGCCGACAACGAAAGCGCCGTGGACGTCATGGGCAACGAACAGTTACGGATCATCGCGGCGGAGCTGTTGAACCACCTTAAGAGAAACATCTCTGTCGACTGGACGGAACGCCAAGCCGCCCGTGCCAAGCTTCGGGTACTGGTCAAGAGGATCTTGCGGAGATACGGCTATCCGCCGGACCTTCAGGACAATGCGGTTCGAACTGTTATCCAGCAGGCTGAGATGTATGCTGCGGAATGGGCTAGGGAAGCAGCATGATAGCGATTGCCATGTTGGCAGGCTGGAATGATTTCATCACCTGCTACGGCAATGCGAGCCAAATGGGAGCCTTCTCTGATTGGGCGTTTGGATGTCAAGCTGTTCCGTCGTTCTCCTTCGTCCTTTTCGTACCTGCGGGTCACACGCTTCTCTTCGCGGTCGGCGCTTGGCCGCCGCATGATGGGGTCAG
>JAWKVM010000061.1:0-26252 GCA_041398025.1 Alphaproteobacteria bacterium | reverse complement strand
TTATCCAACGCATCATGGCCTACGAGAAAAAGCCCTGAGGCAACACGGCCTGCCGCGAATGCTTACGACATAGCCGCCCCAGGGCATTGTTCGCGCGGCGACCATCAGACGACCGCCCGCCTCCACCGCCTCGTCCAGGAACTAATCGACCAGCGCCTCGCTCTCGACATTGCAGGCAAGGGTCATGCCGCCCGGCCGCGGCGCATCGCTCAAGCCCAGGTCCTCGGCCACGTCCTGCTGCGGATAAAGCGCGAACCCGAGGCTGCCGACCCGGAAGAAGGCGATGTCGTCCATGCTTGCGGACGAGGCCTTCCAGCCGAGGCGCTCATGGAAGGCGCGCGCCTTGGAGGCGTCCTCGACGCCCAGCGTAATCAGCGAAACCCGCTGATGCATCACCCCGCTCCTTTCAAGTCGGAAAAGCCTGGCAGCGAGCGGACATGCGTGGCGAGGCCGGGCGCCGCGCCGTAGCAGCGGTTGGTCTCGTCGAGAGCCGCGCCATCCTGGAAATCGCTGGCCACACCGCCCGCCTCTTCCACCAGCATCAGCCCGCCGATCACGTCCCAGCTGTTGCACATCAGGGTGGCGCAGGCGTCCAGCCGACCATCGGCGACATGGGCCATCATCAGCGCGGTCGAACCGAGCCGGCGGTGGTCCGAGCCGCCGCGCAGGACGGCGTCCAGAAGCGCGCCATAGGCGTCGATCGACATCTTGAAGCTGAAGGTGGCGCCGATCACCGCGCGCTTCGGATCGTCGGTGTCCGCAGCCTTGATCGGCCTGCCGTTGCGAAAGGCGCCGCCGCCGAGGCGCGCGGTGTAGAGCTCGTCATGGACGGGATCGTAGGTGATGCCGAGCATCAGCTTCCGATCGACCACCAGCGCCACCGCCACCGACCAGTAGGGCACGCCGCGCAGGAAATTCATGGTGCCGTCGATCGGATCGATGATCCAGAGCGGGCCGTCGGCGCCGGCGGCCTCGGTGCCGCCTTCCTCGCCGATGATCGCGTCCTCGGGAAAAGCGGTGCTCAAGCCCGCGCGGATGACGTCCTCGGTCTGGCGGTCCGCCAGACTCACCAGGTCCTGCATGCCCTTCAGCTCGACCTGGAGCTGATCGCGCCGCTCGAAGAAATCGAGCGCCAGCTTGCCGGCATCGCGGGTGATCGCAGCAGCCGTCTTCAGGCGGAGGTCGAGATCGTGAGGGGTCAAGAGCCGGTTCCTTCCATGCTGTCGCCGAGGACCGGCGCGCAGCATGAGGTGCCGCGGCGCCGATCGTCAGACCAGCATCATAGCGATCCGGCTCCATCTCTCCAGTCGGGAGGCGGGCTCTTCCAGCATTTCAGACCCGGCGTTTCAGACCCAGCCCTTCAGACCCAGCCCTTCAGACATTGTCGATCAGAACAGGCAGGCTGCGCGCCTGCGTCACCCAGGCCTCGATCTCCTCGGGCGTCGGCGCGCGCCGGGCGAAGCGCTCGGCGCGGTTGAAGTCGTGCAGCGTGCGATGCAGCGCATCCGGCGCCCAGCTCGCAAGGCGCTCCACGGTGTCCACGCCCATCACCTCGAGCATGTCCGCGAAGGTAGCACCAATGCCTTTCACTCGCGCGAGATCGGCGCGCTTGGTGATATAGGCCAAGGTCGCCATGTCTATCCCGGTCTTACCGGATAGCACCACCCGGGCACGGAAGGGGCCCGCAGCCTGCAGGAGCTGGTGACTGTTGGTGACGCCGCAGGCTTTGAGCCGGGCGCGGATCTGCAGATTGGTGCCGCGCACCTTGCTCAAATGCAGCGACACCGCCTCACCATCATGGGAGCAATAGGGGGCCGTCGCCTTCAGGGTCTCCGAGCTCATCAAGCGTTCCTCGATCGCGTGGTCATCGATGAGCTGCAGCAAACCCGATCCCGCAAAAAACCGAAGTGACCCGGCTCACACCCGGCGCGGCCGGGGGCGTTGACTTGGTGAGGCCGGGGTGAGCGGTGCGCGATTTAGGCTGGACGGAAGGGTTGGGTGAAGCAGTGAAGGGCTGCTAAATGAGTAAAGTGTTTCACAACTCCCAGGCCAAATTGACCGTATCTTGATCATGATAAAATTGGCTATTGAGGATCAAGACATGAGCATCCTAGAAAAAAAGTAAGCATTCGCGGGAGGCCGTGTTGCCTCAGGGCTTTTTCTCGCAGGCCATGATGCGTTGGATAACATCAGGGTCGCATTGCTCGTCGATCAGGAACTGACGGATGCCTCCATCCCAGGTTCGAACATCGGCGGGGAACTCCTGCAGGCATTCGACACCGCGTTCGATGAACGTGGTGATGCTCTCATCGGTCCCGTGGTGGACCTCGATCATCTCGCCATCGTCGATATTGTCCGAATTCCAGCTGACGACTTCGATGCGTTCGGGGCATTCCTCGATCATGCTGGCGACATGGTCGATGCTGGAGACGTTCGCAGAGCGCGCCATCAGGCTGCCTTTTCCGGCTGAGCCGCAGACTGATACAATTTCCGAGGTGAAATGACTTTTCATCTCGGTTCGGCCATTCGCCCGCGGCGTGGTCGCGCCGTACCGTTTTCAGCCTTCTCCGATGGGTCATTTCAAGATGAAAACAGTATGAGACCAGTTCCAGGGAAGCAACTCAGGGAGCCTGGAGACGGGTGGAAAATCGATGCAAAACCAATAACCTAGTGCTGCGGCTTGTGAATCATCCGAATGCGCCGCTGCGCCAGGACCGCGTTCAGCCGTCAGGCCAGAGGATCTTCACCGGATAACCTTTGCGGCCCCGAAAGCAGAAAATCCTGCCCGTATGGGGATCCCGTCCGATCCCTTGCTGCACCGGCAGCGCCAGCGTGTTCATGCCACGCCGCATGTCCCTGACACCGCCGGCGATCCAGACCTTCACGCCCGCCGGAAACGCGATCATGTCCGCTCCAGCACAGGCAACAGCCGAGCCGGCGCCTCGGCGGACAGTGTCAGCGGGATGAAAGACGGAGACCGCCCGACCCCGAGTTCGCCATTCCGGGATTGCCGCCCCCACACCGTCAGCGGCGAGCGCGAAATCCCATGACGCCTCGCCGTTGCGCTCGCCTGACGATGCCCGGCAAAGCTCTCCTCGACAATCCGAAGCTTCTCCGCGTCATTCCAAGGTCGACGGCCAGCAGCACCCGCGGCGGATAGACCTTCAATCTCGGATTCGCCTGTAAGGTCGACCATACGGCAGGATCTATCACCCGTACCCGAGACCCGTCAGGCAGACCCTGGCGAAAGGTTACGCCATGTCGGCTCGTTCGCCGATCCCGACGACCATCCATGGGAGGTCGCCCACGTGCCGATGTTCCCGCTCACCGAGCACGGCGCGCTGTTGCTGCCTGAGTAGACCGGACGTCGAGGTCTGCTGACGAGTGTGAGCGGGCGTCGCTCGCATCCGGGCGTGATCAGCCCCAGGGAGATCAGGGGCCGGTCGCCACGGACCTTACGATGGACCAGACCAACGTCCGATCCTGGCCGTAATAGAACCGAAGATGGATGTCTTCGGACGCCCAAAATCCCGTATGTACGTCGCGGATCGCTGCGGCCGTGGTATAGCGCACCTGCTCGACCAGATCAGGCCGCTCGCGCTTCAGGCTGCTGTCGGCTCCCGTGGTCGGGCCGCTGGTCGAATAGTCCTCGATGCCCTGTGCCTGGATGAAGGCCTCGACCTGTTCAGGCGAGCTGCCGAGCGGCAGCTGCTCGGCGATCGCCTGGCGCAGTTCTTCCATCTTCTGGATCTGCTCGTCTTCACTCATGCCGCAGGCACCCATACTCAGGAGCATGAAGACCAGACAAGCCGAGCGACGATCGAACCTGGCCGGCATTCAGTTGATCGGCTCCTTGACGGCTTTCCCCTTGGGCAGATCGGCGTCCCAGCCGGGTGTCCAGCCATAGGGGTCATCGGGGATGGGCAGTCCGGCTCGTTCCAGCATCGCGCGCGCCGCGGTGTTGCTGTTCTGCGAATCCGGCCATGCACGGTATTCGTGGCCCTCGACTTCGATCTGCTGTCCTGCGGCCTCGAGTTTCCTGTCGATCGCGTCGCAGGTGCCATCGAAGGTCTTCACGGGGACCGAGGGATGCGGCTTGCCGCTGCCGTGATGGTCAAGGGCGCCCTTCTTGAATTCTTCGGAATCGGTGATGATGTCACCCCAGCTCGACGCATCGGTCGGATCCTGGACCCGCGACTCCGGCCCGCCCCGATGCAGTGTCTGGCTGCCGAGATAGGGCGGATCGCCCTCGGGCCGTTCGCCGTTTTCCGTGGTGACGATATAGGCGTGACGGGCGGTGCCGAGGGTCGCTCCGATACGTTTGGAACGCACGTCGACCGTGCAGGTCACGCCATCGTGCTCCTGTTCGCCTGAGATGTCCTGCGGCTGATCGCCTTGACCCTTGACCTCGCTCATCGCCTGCGCGAAGGCTGCATGCTGATCCCGGGCAGCCGACGACTTGACCTGGGTCCCCGGAACACCCGCACCGCCTGACGCGGACGTGCTGCCAACAGCCTCCATTGAAAATCCTCCGATAGGAATAATCGACCAACCCAACGACGGTCAGACTAAGCAAACCGTGCCATCACAACAAGGCATGGGTTGCGCGCAACTTTCGGCTGGCTTTCGTTTTGAGGGCACATCATCGGCGGGTGTGAAAGGAGGGGTCGTTTGCGGTAGGGGGCGAAATCCTACCCTAAGCGTTCCAGCGATATTCGCCGGTGAGGAGGATGTGTTCCCAGCCGAGTGGAGAGACGTGGGGTAGGAGCGCGGGATCGGGCGGGTTTCCTGATGCGGCGAGAGTGGAGACGATCTCGCCGAGGCGGGCTGTGTTCCAATAGATGATGATGGCGGCGAGGAGGTTGAGGCCCGCCATGCGGAAATGCTGGCCTTCGGCGGTTCGGTCGCTGATTTCGCCACGCCTGCCGAGGGCGATGGCGCGCTTGAGGGCGTGATGCGCCTCGCCCTTGTTGAGACCGAGCTGAGCGCGCCGCTGGAGGGCGACATCGCTGATCCAGCGCAGGATGAAGAGCGTGCGCTCGACCCGCCCGACCTCGCGCAACGCCAAAGCGAGATCATTTCGGGGCGAATAGGCGGCGAGTTTGCGCAGGAGCTGGCTGGGCGAGACGGAGCCGGCGGTGGCGCTTGCGGCGAAACGCAGGATATTGGGCCAGTTTCGGACGATCAGGTCTTCCCTGATCTTGGCGGCGATCATCGGCCTAAAGCGGGCCGGGGCGGTCCTAGGATCGAAGGCATAGAGCCGTTTCGAGGGCAGATCGCGTATCCGCGGCGCGAACAGGAAGCCGAGAATCGCGCAGAGCGCGAAGACATGATCGGTGAAGCCGCCGGTGTCGGCGTATTGCTCTTTTACCCGCCGCCCGGCGTCGGTCATCAGCAGCCCGTCGAGAATGTAGGGCGCCTCCGAGGCGGTGGCCGGGATCGTGCGGACGGCGAAGGGCGCGAACTGATCGGATACATGGCTGTACGCCTTCAGCCCTGGCTCGCTTCCGTAACGGGCGTTGACGAGGTTCAGCGCTTCGCCCGGTCCGGCGGCGGAGAAGAACTGGCCGTCCGAGGACGCGGTTTCGCCCGCGCCCCAAAAGCGCGCCATCGGCAGGGCGGCTTGCGCCTCGACCAGCATGGCGAGTGCTCGGGCGTAGCCGTCCTCCTCGACATGCCAGCGCGCGATACGCAGCAATTCCCAGAAGGTATGCACACCCGATGCGGCGGCCATCTTCGAGAGGCCGATATTGACGCCGTTGGCGAGCAGCACCGAGAGCAGGCCGATCCTTGCAGGGCGAGCCGGTGCGCAGGTCCGTGAAAGCCTCTGTGAACCCGGTGGCGTCGTCGGTCTGGAGCAGGATGTCGGTAATCCGTGCCATCGGCATCCGGCGGTAGAGATCGAGGATCAGCGCATCGGCGCCCTCGGGCTCTGCGCGTTCCAGCTTTTCCAGCCGCAGCCCCCCCGTTCTCGATAGCGGCGTTCGGCAGGGCGCCACGCTGGGCGAGATCGCCAACGGTCGCAAACGCCTGGTCGAGCGCTACCTTGCGCTCGGCAATCCAGTCGGCGGGATTGAGGGGAACGGCGAGACGCACGGTTCTCGGCACCGCTTCCGCCGGAACCAGCGCTTCGGAGAAAGGCCGATGACGCCGGCTTTCCGCGACCCAAAGATCACCCGAGCGCAGGCCGTCCCGGATCGCGAACAGCAGCGCGGTTTCCCAGCTTTTCCGGTCGATCCCGTCCTTGCCGATGACGCGCGCCCGCCATTTCGGCGGCAGGAACGATGTTGGCAGATCGGGACGGATGCCGGTGTCGCCTGTTGCGTTCAGCGCCCGGAGCGCGGTCACAGCTTCCAAGATCGGCGCTGCGTTCCGCCCGCCCTGAAGATCGAGCGCATCCAGCAGTCTCGGCGTATAGCGACGAAATCGGGCGTGACCGTCGGTGATGAAGTCAACCGGCTCGGCGGCGAGTTTGCCGGTCAGCGCGCCCGCATTTCCGACCAGCCGGGCAAAGGCCTCCCAACCGATGGAGCCATCCACCGCCTCACCGACGGAACGGCTGGCGGCGCAGGCGTCCAGCATCGCGGTTCCGACAGCGGTGAACCCTTTCAGGGTTTCGGCGAGCGACACCTTGTGATCAGCGGCGACCGCATCGGCCCGGCGTTCCGCCGCCTTCCAGGTTTTGCCGGCGATCCGGTCATGGCTCTCGATCACCGCGTCGGCGATGGCAGCACGCCATTCGATTGCACAGACCGCTAAAATGGCGAAGCGCCGGTCTTTGGGAAGGTCGCGCAGGCCGTCGGCGTAGTACCGTTCTCCCTGACGACGCAGCCGCGCGATGCGATGCGACGGGATGCCGTTCAGGACCTCTGGCGGGACGCCGACGGCGCGAAGCCGGTCCAGCCGGTCGAGAAGATCGTTGACCGCATTCGAGGTGGCGCCGGGCTCGAACCCTCGCAGCCAGACGAAGCGCGTGAGTGCGCGAGGCTTCACGGTTTCCGAGAGCAGCTCCATCAACCGCGCCCGCAGATCGGCATCGAGGCGACCGGCGATCCGCGCCGCGATAGCGCGCTCCGCGGTGACCAGGGCGTCGGCGCACAGGCGCTCGACGGTGCTCGGCGCGGGCACGATGATCATGCGTCGACGCAGTTCCTCCAGCATGGCGCCGGCGAGACCGTCATTCGAGCGGACGTCCTCGGCGGCGACGGCGAGCCAATCCACCATGTCCAGCCGCGCTCGGCCTTCGAAGGGGCGATATCCATAGAGGCGTTGCAGGGCCGCCGAATGCTGATAGCGGGTGGTCTCGCGCGCACCGTATTCGAGCAGCGCATCACTGGTGATCCCAAGCTGCGCGCCGATGAAGGCGAGCATTGGCGCCGGGATCACCTCACCCGGCTGGATCAATCGGCCGGGGTAGCGCAGCGCGCAGAGCTGGAGCGCGAAGCCGAGCCTGTTGCGTGGTCGGCGCCTGCGCCGGATATGAATGAGATCGGCGTCGCTCAGGACGCAATGGCGAAGCGCAGCTTCCTCCGTGTCCGGCAAGCCGAACAAGGGCGCGCGCTGCCGGGCGGTGAGAACGGCACGGCGAGGCATGGTTCATGTCTTTCGAAAATCATGGATGTTTGCGCAATGTTGATTGTGATATGAGATAAGATGCAAATGCTCACCTGATCCGGCAGGCCGCCGGAAGCGCATCGCAAACGAACGTTTAAGACATGCTCATCGGATATGCCCGTATCTCAAAAGCCGATGGCTCCCAGAGCCTCGATCTGCAACGTGATGCGCTGATCGCCGCGGGCGTAGCAACCGACACGATCTACGAGGACCAGGCCTCAGGCAAGCGCGATAGCCGCCCTGGGCTAGATGCCTGCCTCAAGGCGCTCCGCAAGGATGACGTTCTCGTCGTATGGAAGCTCGACCGTTTGGGGCGTGATCTGCGCCACCTCGTCAACATCGTGAAAGACCTCACCGATCGCCACATCGGTCTGCGCGTCCTCACCGGACAGGGCGCCCAGATCGACACGACGACGCCAGCTGGTCGCCTTGTCTTCGGCATATTCGCAGCGCTTGCTGAATTCGAGCGCGAGCTGATCCGAGAACGCACCACCGCCGGCCTGGCGGCCGCTCGTGCCAGGGGCAGGAAAGGAGGGCGTCGGTTCGCCTTAACGAAATCTAAAATCCGCCTGGCACAAGCTGCAATGTCGAGCCGGGACACATCCGTCGCCGAGCTCTGTGATGAGCTCGGGATCAAGCCGGTCACCCTATACCGTTATGTCGGTCCGAACGGAGAACTGCGGGAGCATGGCAAACGAGTCCTCGGCATCTGACCTAGATCGATGCATGCATCGGAGTTCATCGAATGGACATCGAACGGATCATTGGAGAAGTCCTGTCAGAGCAACTTGGCGTTCCGAAGGAGAAGATCCGCTCCACTGCATATTTCGCCCGAGATCTTGGTGTTGACGGAGGTGATGCCGATGATCTGATAGAAGGCATTAGAAATCACATAAAGAAAGACTTCGTGATCGATATGGATAAATACTTCCATCCGGAAGCAATTATTCACCTCAGGAAAGTACAAGATATAACAATCGTCGATCTTGCGAGGATGATCACGAAGCAAATCGCGTGAATTGCCTTCGTTGCATGCGGCCTCGATCTCAAGGCAAGCTGCATGAAAAATCGAAATGTGCCCCAGGGCTTAGGGTATGATCTCGCCCCCTTCCGCAAACCACCCCAAGGAGGCGATCACTCCTGTCACCAGCCTCCGGGCGATCCGCCGCGTTCCCGCACCCGGCGCAGCAGCCTGTCGAGCTCGGCCAGATCGTCCGTGTCCAGTTTCGGGCCGGGGGCGCGCAGGGCAGGGGATTTGATCACGCCCCGCCGGTGCAGGACCTGCTTTCGGATGGCAAGCCCGATGCCCGGCTGCTGCTCGTAGCGGATCAGCGGCAGATAGTCGTCGAACAGGTCGAAGGCCTCGTCCACATCGCCCTCTCTGAAGCGCGCATAGACCTCGACCAGAAGCTCGGGAAAGGCGAAGCCGGTCATGGCGCCGTCGGCACCGCGCGCGAGTTCCAGAGGAAAATACAGCCCGCCATTGCCCACCAGAATGGCGATCCGGCGGCTGCCGTCGCGCGCGGCGGTCTTTCTGATCCGGCTGATCTTGGCGAGGCCCGGGCAGTCCTCATGTTTCAGAACCTTGATCTGCGGCAGCGCCTCGATCAGCCGATTGACCAGCGGCACGGAGAGATGCACGCTGGTCGCCTGCGGGTAGTCCTGGAGCACAACCGGCACGTCGTAGCCGACGGCGTCCACCGCCTGGCTGACATAGCCCTCGATCTGTTCGTCGGTCGACAGGCCCGGCGGCGGCGCGATCATGACGCCGGCGCCGCCCTCGGACATGGCCTCCTCGGCAAGCGCGCCGACGCTCTTCAGGCCGGGTGCGCTCACGCCGACCACCACCGGGATTTCGCCTGCCACCTGCTTGAGCACGCGGTCGATCACCAGGCGCTGCTCGTCGAAGGTCAGCTTCTGCGCCTCGCCCATCATGCCGAGAATGGTGATGCCGTGCACGCCGGCCTCGATATAGAAGCCGATCAGCCGGTCCAGGCTTTCGAGATCGAGCGCGCCCTCATAGTCGAACGGCGTCGCAGCGATGATGTAGACACCCTGGGCGCTCTCATCGAGGAGATGACCGGCCATGGCGCGTTCTCCCGTTCCTTCGCACCCCCGATCTTATCTTTGTGCGCCCGAAGCCGGCCAAGCACAAGCAGATCCAGTTTTTTGGTTAGGCTTAACCTTGGCTTAACCTTTGCCGGTTAGGCTTAACGATATTGATTGTTGTTGAGGACGGATCAGGCCGGCGGCAATTCCGGTGATTCCGAAGCATGCCGCAAAGGGGCCGACGGTCCGGAAGATTGGCAGAATGAATACCATCCGACCTTTCCTTGATGGTCGGTCAGGAGCGGCGGCGTCGCCTCCCGAAGGCAGGCTGGGCGGTGGGAAGGCCGGGCAGGAGCGTCATCAGACTCGCATTCGAAGGGAGCCCGCATACCATTGCCAGCCTGGCGCATTCATCCAGGCGGGCCGGAGGTCAGCGAGGTGGCCGCGCCACCATGGGTCGCTGCGGTGGCGATCTGGCGGATGCGGTTGACCATCGCATGCAGCCCGTTGGCGCGCGACGGGCTGAGATGCCTGCCGAGGCCGATCTGGTCGAACACGTCCGGCGGATTGGCCAGGATCTCCTCCGGTCGACGGCCGTCATAGAGACGAAGCAGCAGGGCGATCAGGCCCTTGACGATGAAGGCGTCGCTGTCAGCCCGGATATGAAGGAGGCCGGCCTCGTCATCCCGCTCGGCGACCATCCAGACCTGGGACTGACAGCCTCTCACCTTGTTGGAGTCGACCCGATGCTCCTCCGGGAACGGCTTCAGCTGCTTGCCGAGATCCAGGACATACTCGATCTTCTCCCGCCAGTCGTCGAACAGCGCGAAATCATCGGCGATGGCGGCCTGCTCTTCGGCGATGCTGGCAGCTTGGGTCATGGGGACGGCTCATCCAGATGACGAGAAAACACTATGCCGTAAGCTAGGCACTGTCTTCCCGGCCCGCAACCGCCACCGACCTGGTGGCTCCTCCTGATCGACGAGACAATGCTCCGAATACATGCAGATGGAGGGTGCATTCCGGACCCACCCCATGAAACTTTGTAAAGGAAGAGCGATCAGGCCGGAACCGTCAATCCCGGGCGGGGCCGTCGATGCCGAGGCCGGGGCGGTCGCTCAGGACGATTCGTCCGTGCTCGATGGGGAAGCCGGGAAACGGGTCGTTGGCGATCAGGAGGTTACCGTCGAGATCGACATGGTCGGTGAGCGGGGCGAGGTGGGCGGCGGCGGCGATGCCGAGGGAGGATTCGACGGTCGAGCCGAGCATCACACTGAGGCCGTGAGTTCTCGCCGCGGCGATGGCATCGAGAGCGGCAAGCGAGCCGCCGCTTTTGACCAGCTTGATATTGATGCCGTGATAGGCGTCGGCGAGGGTCGGGATGTCCTCCAGCGCCTCGAAGCCTTCGTCGGCAATGAGCGGGATCGGGCTTCTCGCCTTCAGCCAGGCCAGGTCGTCGAGACGATCGGCGGGCAAGGGCTGCTCGATCAGCTCGACATTCCGTGAAGCCAGCCATTCGATCTCGCGGAGCGCCGTCTCACGGCTGGCGTAGCCCTCATTGGCATCGCCGCGGATCGTCACGTCGGTGACGGCGCGGATGGCGTCGACCATGGCGCGATCCTGCTCGCCACCGAGCTTGATTTTGAGAATCCGGAAATGCCGTGCCTCGCGTGCCCGTTCCTGCACCCGCTCGGGCGTGTCGATCGCAATGCTCATGCTGGTGGGCGGCATGGCGGCGGGATCGGCGCCGTGCAGCCGGTAGAGCGGCAGATTTCGGGATTTGCCGACCCAGTCCATGATCGCCGCGTCGATCGCCGCCATCGCCGTGCTGCTGTCCGCAGCCAGCGGGCGCAGCGATGGGATCAGCTGCCGGTAGTTCAGCGGATCGGCATCAATGAGGGCGTCGCGCATGCCTTCGAGGGCTGCATGTGTGGCTTCCGGGCTTTGGCCATGGCGTCTGATCGGCGAGCCTTCGCCGTGCCCGGTTAGCCCGTCATGCTCAAGCGTGACGAAGACGCTTCGTCGTGCGCTGATGGTCTCGCGCGACAGCGTGAACGCGTGCTTCGGGCGAAGCGTTCGCTCGGTGAGGTCGAGCTTCACCTCCTAGCGGTAACGGTGGCGCATGGCCATGTCGGCACGCGAGGTGAGATCGGCGCGGGACGTGAGGTCGGCGCGCGAGGTGAGATCGGCGCGGGATGTCAGATCGGCTCTCGAGGTAAGATCGGCGCGCGACGCGCCGCCCCCGGGGCAGAACAGCGGGCGCAGCAGAAGCTCGTCGAGGGCGCCGGTCGCGATCTCGACGCGCACGGTCATGTCATCGCGGTCATAGGTCCAGACCCGGAGATCCTCCGAGAAAACGCCGAGCTTGCCGGCGAGGCCCGTCGAGCCGCCGGCTTGGTCGTCGAGCTGGAACACCGGCCCGCCCTGGGCCGCCGTAAGGCTCTCGGGATCGTTCCCGGGGCCATGCACCAGAAAGACCGTCGGCCTCGGAAGCGTGTAGAGGCCGCCTTCATAAGACATGGCGTAGATGCGCGCGAGGCGCGGATCCGAGCCGGTGACGAGCGTCTCTTCCATGGCGTTGGCGGGATGAGCGCTGTGGCCCGCCGTTCTCTTCTGCGTGGCGGCGTCAGGAACGTTCCCGCCCGGTGAAAATCCCTCGAAGATCAGGCCGAACAGGCAGACACGTTCGATCGACAATAAACTAGGCATATTTGATAACCTTTCTAATAGATTTGCACCGAACCTAGTGCACTTTCGAGGACGGCTCAACGACATTCTTGTCGAATTTGAGGCACCCTAATGGTCGTGGGGCTCCTCTGCCGTTTCCTGCTGGTCCAGCTGCGGGCCAACGGTCGTTCGACCGATATCGCGCCAGCGGAAATTTTCTTGAAAGTCGTCCCCATGTCGCCCGCCGCTCAGCGCCCGGTCTGCGGCGATCCAGGTGTCACCGACGTCCGCATAGCGCAGGAAGTGCGGTGAGGTCCGTGTCAAAAGGAAGACCAGGCAGTCGCCGATATGGTCGCGCGCCTCGATCAGGGCACCCTTAAAGGCGTCATGGTGGCCGTGATAGGCCTCGGCGAAGCGTTCTTGAACGATGCCGTCGGCCAGCTCCTCAAGAGCGAGGACTTCCGAAAGGCGCCTGAGCTCCGGGTCGATCAGCCGCGACTGCAGCAGCCGCTCCTGATAGACGTCGACCAGGCAGTCGAAGATGGCGCCCACCAGAGGCTGGGCGAGAAAATGCGGGTCCGACCAGCCCCCGGCAAACTCAGAGAGCTTCCGCGAATTGCTCGCGGTGCGCACCTGCGCGACGTTCGAGAGCTCGCCGATGCGGTTGCTTTCGTTCAGGCTGTAGAGATTGCCCTCGGAGGAGGCGAGGGTGCGGTCGAGGACGCTCTCGAAATGCATCGCCGAGATCAGCGCGATGACATCGCCCATGGCTTCCTGAAAGCCAAGATATTCGCCGGTGACCGTCGCCTCGTCATGGCCGACTTCCGCGAACACGATGGCGTGGCCGAGCTCGTGGGCGAGCACGTCGAAATTCAGGCCGAAGAGCTGCTCCTCGCCTGCCTGGCTCGGGCCGAAGCCGGTCTCGATGAAGCCGAAGCCGGACTGGGCGTTGTCCCAGTCGAGGAGAGGCACCAGCTCCAGGCGTTCGAAGCGCCGCTCGAACTGCCAGTCGATGCGCCGCCCGAAATAGCCCTCCCAGATGTCGAGCGTGCGCCGGATGCCGCCATACATGTGGGTGGCGATGAAGTCGCGCGTGTCGACCGCGAGATAGTCCAAATGGCCCTCGGGATCGGGGAGCACCGGCGGATGCACGGGGCCTAGAAAAGGCGGCAGATAGGGAAATTCATAAGGTTCCTTGCCGATCGGATCGACCACATACATGCGGTCGTCGGACGGGCCGGGTCCGACGCTGCCCGCTGGCGGCGACAGCCAGACGGTCTCCGGCTCTTCGAACCCCTCGATATAGTGGGACTGGGCAAACAGCCGGACGCGGGTGCCGTATTGCCGGATGATGCTGTCCTGAATGCGCGGCATGGTCGGGGCCTCAGAAGGCGGCCGGCCCTGCGCGATCGGTGACGGTCGTCTGGCGCTGGGTCAAATCATTCATCGAGAGATGCCTCATCGGAAATTTTTCGAAAAAGATAGTCGCGTGCCACGGCGCGTCTGAAATCGGCGCCATCCCGGAAACCCCGCCGCCGTGCATAGATGTCGAGGTCGTCGGGAGGCACCATGCCACACGCGCTGAAATACCACGTCAGGGCGCGGATATCATCAGGCAATTCTGGATTCTTTGCGATTGGCGCCAGGGCCTGGCGCTTTGCACGTGCACGCTCGATCAACGGCCGGTAGCGGCCGCAGAGGCGAAGCTGATCGATCATGTGTTCGGTGACGCGATGTCCATGCAGGTGCGAAACCTTGTCGAGCAGCAGGCCCTCCTGCACGAGGCGATCGACGTCCCGGCGCTCCAGATCATGGGCCTCCAGCCAGGCCCTGAGATCGGCACCGCGCTGCAGCTTGCGCGCCGAACGGAACGCCATGGCCGCGTCTCGATGCTCATCCTCGGCGATGCCGAGGCCGTGGCGGTCGGCCTCGTCGAGGGCGAGGCGGCGGAGGAGGGCGGCGCGCCGGAGATCGTCGCAGGCGTCGTCGAGGCGGATCTCGTCCAGGAGCCAGGGCTCGATCGCGTCGTTGTCGGGGCCATCGGACACGCCGTCACCCTGCCCTATGGTCGTGATGGCCGACTCCCAAAGGCTGGTGTGCTCGAAGCTGTAGTCGACAGGCTTCCCTGGCAGTTCGCCGGCCAACAGCTCGCCCATGCGGGCGAGCATGGCGAGCGCATCCTCGCGCTTGCGATCGATCCTGCCGGTCTTCAGCCAGGCCTCGAAGGCAGCGAGCTCGCCCGTTGGCAACCCCTCGGCTGCCGCCTGTTCGAGCATCGCCGCATACCGCCGCTTGGCGTAGAAGAGGGATTTGGCGATCCTGGCGAGATGCTCGGCGGTGCTGCCGCCGATGACGCCGTCGGTTCTGGCGGCATCGAGGGTCGATCGGATGTTGACCATGGCCTCGGACGCGGCGACGAAACCCAGGTCCGCCGGACCATGGAGCACGGCGACCTCGTCGTCGTCTTCGAGGACGCCGCTTTGAAAGGCCGAGAAGATCTGGCCGACGCCCTCCATGCCGAAGGGGTGCAGCTCTGCCGCGCGCAGGGCGCCCATGCTGGCGCTGCCGAGGACATGCACGCCTTCGGCCATCGCCCAGAGGATTTCTTTATGCCAGACGGACGGCACCTGGTGAAAATAGCCGTCGACGATGCCGATGACCTCTGGTCGATGGCGGGTGACCGCGCGGTAGACGTCGCCCTGGCGGACCGGTGGCAGATAGACGGCATCGAGCGTCCGGCGCGCGTCGGCGATCGGCAAAGTGGGGCCGAGAAAGACAGTGGCGGTCATGGCCAAGCGTCCAGAATCTTTCTCGCGCGGGGACCCGGAACGTAGTCGCTGGCAGCATCCTTGTAGACGCCTTCGAGGCCGGGAATGACCACGCGCGCCACCGGGATCGCGAAGGCCGGCCTGGTGAGGTCGACCGCCGCCACCTGATCGATGCCGACCCGCCGCAGGCGCTCCAGCATCCAGGCGATATCCTCGTTCAGCGACGTCGCGTGGAAGGCGGGAACGCTTGGGAAGGGCTGTGGTTCGCTCCTCTGCGCGATCAGCTCGCGGCAGGCCCGCACGCGCAGCGCCCGTGCGGCTTCGTCGTAGATCGCGGACGAAAAATCGTCGCGCGAGCCGGCGATGTAGGTGGTGCGCGCCTGCGCCGCCTCGGTGATGGCGCGCAGCAGGGCGATCTCGGGCGCGGGATGGCAGCCCGCGCCGAATTCGGGCTCGACCTGATCGTCCCGTCCCATCAGCAGGCAATGGAAGCAGGCGACCCCGACATCAGACGTCACGTCCCAGACGGTGATCTCGACGCCGGCCTGCCGCAGTTTGTCCAAAAGCTCAAGGCAGGTCGGATCGTCGAGCGTTTCGAGGTCGAGCTGCCGCTTGACAGCTGCGTGCGGCTCCAGACGCCACAAGGTCAGCGCGTCCCGCTCGATCACTTCGCAGATGCCGTGAGCGATCGCTTCGAGAATATGGTTGCCCGAAGCGAGGCCGTTGGTGTTGGCGGGAAAGCAGCCGCTGCCGGTGGGCTGCTCGATCCTGTAGTCGCTGTGCACCAGCTCGAAGGGCAGCCAGAGCGGCTGCTCGTCCATCAGGTTTCGGCCCTCGATCCAGAGAAGCGGCAGATCGGGGCGGTAGCGGCTTTCTCTGGCCATGGGCAGGCGGCCGACGTCGATCAGCGGATGATCGTGGCGCAGCTCCTCGAAGGAGCCGAGCTTGAGCGGCAGGGTGATGCGTTCGGCATGCCAGGTCTCGATCGCCTCCATCACGCCGGACGCCTTGGCGGCCGCGAGGTCGACGCCCTTGCCCTGGGCGACCGAGACCGAGCGCGAATTCGGCCGCGTCACCATGACCACGGGGATGCCGAGCGTGTCCAGCCCCGTGACATTGGCGATCCGGGTGATGCCCATGGCCGCCATGAAGGGCTCGACGCGGGCAAGCGTCGCTTCGGGGCTGATCATCCGATGGGTGCCGTGGCGATGGGTCTTGACGACCTCATGGTTTGGCAACCGACGCATCGCCAGGCCGCTCAGCGCTTGCCGCTGCTCGCCTCGAGCTCCGCGAGGCAGGTTCGGGCGGCGGTCACATCGGCGGTCACCGACCGCTGGTCGAATTGCCGGCAGACCGGCGTCAGGAGATCGCGCGCCGCGGTCCGATCACCCTGCGTCGCCAGCCAGCGGGCGTAGCTGGTGGCGGTGCGCAGCTCCAGCATGCTCGCCTTTTGCTCGCGGGCCGTGGTCAAGGCCTGGTCGAAGGCATCCCTGACGTCGCGCTCGTGATGGCCCGTCGTCCGCAGGAGCAGCTCGCCCTTGTGCCTGAGAAGTTCCGCGGCCCAGAAACGTGATGCTGTCTTCTCGACCTCCTGCAGGGCATGCTGAATGGCGGCAAGGCCGTCATCCGTGCGTCCGCCGAGCGCTGCGCATTCGGCGAGCATGTCGAAGAAGAAGGGCAGGTCCTCGCTGGCATCGATCGCGCGCAGCTTGTCGATACCTTCGGTCAAGCCTGCGACGGCGGCCTCGGGGTCACCCCGGCGGCCGAGGCACCAGTGGCGAAAAAGGGCGCCTTTGAGCTCGAGGGCCCGGAACTGTTCCTCCCGGCTGAGCGCGATCATGCGTTCGGCGAGCCTGTCGACCTCGTCCACGTCCTGCCGGAAGCGATGCAGCATCAAGCCGATCTCGAGGGCGTGCAGCTCGCTGCCGGCATGGGACAGGCTCCCTGCGACACCGAACGCGCGGTCGATCCGGATCAGGGCCTGGTCGGGGGAGCCGAGCAGCCAGTGTGACAGGGCAATCTGCCCATGGCCGCAAACGGCAGGATCATGCCCACCATAGATGAGCGCGTGCGCGCGGTAGTCGCCCGCCTCATAGAGCCTGATGCCCTGCTCGACATGATCGCAGCAGCGCTCGTGCGAACCGAGGTTGAACAGCACCGCCCATTGGCAGTGATGCGCCTGAAGGCTGAGCCCGGGATCGCCGAGACCCGACGTGACCGCCGACAATCTGTCGGCACGTTCGCCTTTGATCAAATAGGTTCTCGAGGTGCGCCACTGCCCCCAATGTGCAGCGAAGTGCAGCGGCGAGCTCGGCAGCTCGGCGCAAAGGGCGACGGCACGATCATAAGCCTCGGCAGTACCCTTCGATCCGGGACCGCCGATCGCTATCTCCACCGGGCCAAGGCCGATCAGCAGGGAGAGCTCGAGCTCTTTCCTCACCTGTCCCTCATCGAGGTCGTCGAGAAGCCTCAGGCCGTTCTGGAAATGATTCTGCGCCTCGACATTTTCCGAGCGCTCGCTCGCGCGTTCGCCGGCTCTGCGCCAATAGCGAATGGCGCGTTCGGTCAGACCGGCTTCCGCATAGTGTGCCGCGAGACGCTCGGGCTCGGTCGCCACGGTCTCCGGAAAGTGATCTTCGATGCAGGTGGCGATGCGAGCATGCAGGGCGGCGCGGCGCCGATGGAGGAGGCTGTCATAGGCGGCATCGCGCACGAGCGCATGCTTGAAGGCATAACGCACTTCGTCCTTCGAATCCTGTCGGAGCAGCAGACCTGAGGACACCAGGTGGGTGAGGGCCGATTCCAGACTGGGAGCCTCGTCAGCGACGACATGGGTCAGCAGCGATTCCGGAAACTCCTGCCCGATCACCGCACCGATCTGCGCGATCGCCTTCGTCTTGCCCAGACTGTCGATGCGCGCCATCAACGAGTCCATCAGGCTGATGGGGATCGCGTGCGTCAGCCGGGCCTCTGGCGTCTGCCGGCGCCGAGGCTTGGTGTCCAGGGCGCCGGACTCCGCAAGAGATTTCGCCAGCTCCTCGATGAACAGCGGCATGCCGTCGGTCCTGTCGATGATCTGGGCGACGATCTCGGAAGACGCTTTCTCGCCGAGCACCGCCTTTGCCAGAACTTCGCCTGATGTCCGGTCGAGGGCATCGAGAACCATCCTGGATACGTTCGGCCGGTCGAGCCAGGGCGGCGAAAATCCGGGGCGATAGGTCACGAGGAAGAGGACGCGTGCATCCGCGATGTTGTCGATCAGCAGCGTCAAGAGCTCGATCGAGGTCGGATCCATCCAGTGAACGTCCTCGACGACCAGAAGCACGGGACGGTCGTCGGCCAGCTCACGAAGGCGCCGAAGAACCGTGGCGAACACCAGGTCCCTCTGTCGTTTGGGGCTGAAGGCGACGATGTTGTCCCCTTCCGGCAGGCCGCTCAGCGACAGCACGCGCTCATAGGCGGGCAGGGCCTCGTCGCCGGCGAGCGCGCGCAGCTTCTCGCGCTTCGTGTCGATCGTATCCTCGCGCTCCAGGCCTGCCACGCGCTCGAGATAGCGGATGAAGGGGTAAAGCGCGGTATATTGGTGGTGCGGCGAGCATTGAACCTGCCGGGTGATGTTCGGTTCCTCGGCAATACGCTCGCGCATCGCCTTGGCCAGACGCGACTTGCCGATTCCGGCCTCGCCGGTCATCAGCAGGACGCGGCTCGACGTCGATTTCGCCTCCTCCCAGAGCCGGTGCATGGCCTTGATCTCGGCGCATCGATTGACGAAGGCGACCATGTTGCTGATCTGCGCCGCGTCGAAGCGGGTCTCGGCATCGCTGCTGCGCAGCACCTGCCAGGCCTGGACCGGCTGGTCGAAGCCCCTGAGCTGGTGCTCGCCGAGCGAGCGATATTCGAACGCCCTGCGCAGGAGCTTCTGCGTCGCGTCGGAAATCACGACCGTGCCCGGTGAGGCGAGCGTCTGCAGACGGTTGGCGAGATTGGGCGTCTCGCCGAAGATCGCCTCGTCCCTGGAACTCCCCTCGCCGATCACGTCGCCGGCGACCACTAGGCCGGTCGCTATGCCGATGCGCGCCACAAGTTGGAGGCTGCTGTCGTGGGGGTATTCCAGTGCGGAAACGGCGTCGATGATGGCAAGCGCCGCATGGGTCGCGCGTTCTGCGTTGTTCTCGTCGGCCGCGGGATAGCCGAACAGGGCGAACGTGCCGTCCGCGAGGGTTCGCGAAAGATGGCCGCCATGATCTTCGATGATCCTGGTGCAGGCGTTGCGATACAGCCGATGGACATCGATCAGGTCCTCCGGGTCCAGGCTTTGGGCCAGCGCCGTTGACCCGACCAGATCGCAGAACATCACGGTCAGATGGCGGCGCTCCGGATGGGAAAAGCGGGCGCTGTTGTTGCCTTCCATGGAGCGAAGGCCAAGTCTGCCATTTTCTCGAAGGGGCATGGCACTCACCAGACGCGAAGCGAAAGCGAACTCGTATGAATTCAGATCGCCCCCTAGGTAGCAAATCTGTCGACTTTAGAAATCTAAAATTTAACAAAAATGCCGATAATCTGCTTTTTTTGTCGCGGTTGGGTCGTGCCGACCGAAGGACGCAGCATGCTGACCAAGGCGTGACCTCAGCCCTTCTCGTCCTGCTGTCTCGGCTCGGGCCCGTGAATCAGCAGGTAGATCGGCAGGACGATGATCAGCAGGAGAAAGGTGGAAAGCGCCCATCCGAGCGCAGCCCACATCGACAACTGGCGAATGCGCGCGTGAAACAGGACGAACAGCGCGCCAATGATCGCGATGACGATGCCGACAATTTCCAAGGCGAACATCCTCGATCGGCAATCCGGCCGATCTCCGGAGGTGGCGACGATAGGCGGAGCATGACCGCCGCAAGATTCCATGTCATCCGGATGTTGTCCAGCGCTTGGTTCGCGAGGTCCTCGCCAGAGGTCGACCCCCGACGCGGAGGCCCTTCGTCAGGGCGCGCGGTGATCCACTACTGAGTGCAGATTATAAAAAAAATTAAACTTTTGGTTGTGTATTTCGTCGATCGGCGCTTTACCTCGTCGGCACGCATGCGATAGAGCATGAGGGGCTCGAAGACTGCGCTCCCGATGGTTCTTGGGGATGATGGGTGATGATTTGGCGTCCTTGACCGAGCCTTCGGCATGGCTGGCTGGCCAGCATGCGTCGAGGCGGCATCTTGGCAGCAGGGAGCTTGGCGCGCGCCTTCTCGCCTTTGCCGTTCCTGTGCTGATCGCCGTCGAGGTCCCGGGTCTGGCGACCATCTACCTCGCAGAACTCTGCCTGATCGGCCTTCTCCCGGTGCTGCTGATCTTGCGCGGGCGCATGCTGCAGACCAGGGAACTCGCCTTCATTCTGGCCCTGGGCCTCCTCTATTTCGCTGCACAGGTGATCACCGACGTCATTCGCGAGACGCCTTTTGCCGACTATGCGCGCGGCTGGTCGCGCATTCTGTTTTTGCTCTCGTGCTTCATCTCGACCTATCTCCTGATCGGCCATGACCGGGCACGGCTGCTCTGCTTCGCCTTTGGTCTGGCGGTCGGCGCCGTCCTCTATCTCGTCCTGAACAACCCGCTGGCCGCGATCGGCTGGAAGTTCGGCTTTGCCGGGCCGACGACCTCGCTCCTCTTGATCGGCTTCGCACTCGTGCCGGTGCTGCGCAGCCCGAGGAGCCTGATCGCCCCGATGATCATGATAGCGCTCGGCGTGGTCAGCGCCTTCATGGACTATCGGTCCTGGGGCGGCGTGCTGATGCTGAGTGCTGCCTTTCTCTCCATGCCCGCGATCCTCCGTCTTTTCGGTCTCAGGCCGAAGCTCCTGTCCTACGGCCGCATGGCGATCATCGGCGTTCTGCTGTTCGCCACGGGCTTCGGTGCGATCAAGGTCTATGGCATCGCCGCGGAAAGCGGCATGCTCGGTGAGCGATCACGGCAGAAATACGAGATGCAGTCGGCGCTCGGCGATCTCGGTATTCTGCTCGGCGGGCGCAGCGAGTCGCTGGTCACCGTGCAGGCCATCCAGGATTCGCCGGTCATCGGCCACGGATCCTGGGCGAAAGATCGCCACTACGCCGAACTCCGCCAGCTCATGCTCTACCGTCTCGGTTTCGTGAACCACTTCATCGAGCCGGAAAACGACCTCATCCCGACCCACTCCCACCTGCTCGGCTCCTGGGTCGAGGCGGGTCTCGGCGGTGCGTTCTTCTGGCTCGGCATCCTCGCCCTGATCGTGGGCGCGCTTCGCCGACTCTATGCCAGCGACGATCCGCTCAGACCCTATCTCGTCTTTTTGATGTTCCTTTTCATCTGGGACATTCTGTTTTCACCCTTCGGTGCCCAGCGCCGCCTGACCAATGGTTTTCTGATGGTGGCGATGCTGTTCGCGCTGAATGCGAGCGCCATGAACTGGCGCCGGCGTCGATCGCAATCGGCCGTCCCCTTCGCGCCTGGCACGTTCGCCATCAGCGAGGCAGCAGACCCCATCGCGCGTCCGGGTTTCGCCGAAGCATCGGCGCAACCCTGGCCGGCACCGGCACGCGAGGCTCCGGAAGACCGGCTGGAAGAGTCGTCGGTCGACGACATGACGCCGGCTGACATGCAGGATCGCCGTCCCCCTTCGGATATCGGTGCCGGCGGCGAAACTATCCGGGCGGGTTTTCGCCGCCTCAGGCAGCGCGACCGATGAATGCGGCCCTCCTCGATCGTCTGCGCAAGGGCATCGCCTCGGAAATCTTCGCCAATCTGACGCGCATCGTCATCCAGGTCGGCGGCGTTCCCCTGTTCCTGGTGTTCTGGGGCGAAGAAGGTTATGGCGAGTGGCTGCTGCTCACGGCCATCCTCGGCTATCTGCGCCTGAGCAGCGTCGGCTTCGGCCAGGCGACCCGCAATCGCATGGCCATGGATGTCAGCGCCGGCGAACGTGACCGGGCGCTCGGCTATTTTCAGAGCACTAGTCTGCTGTTTCTGTTGATCGGCCTCGTGGTTCTGGCGGGCGTTGGACTGGCCGCGCTCATGGCGCCTCGCCTTCACGACCTGCTCAATTTCGAGGTCCTGAGCGTGGAGGGCCTCGCGCTCGCCCTGATGATCCTGGGCTCGGTGATCGCGATCAACCTCCAGGTCGAGGTGCTGGACGCGGGCTTTCGCTGCGAGGGGCATTACGGGCTCAGCACCTTTCTGATCATGCTGAGCGAGCTGGTGATCTTCGGCCTGGTGATCGTCGTTCTGGTCAGCGGCGGCGGGCTGGTCATGGGCGTGACCTGCTATCTCGCCGGCACCGCCTTCCGCTTCCTGCTGCTCTGGATGGTCCTGCGCCGGCTTTCGCCCTGGATCAGGTTCGGTTTCGACAAGGCCAGCTTTCGCACGGTGAAAACCTTCACCATGCCGTCGCTCGCCTTCATGGCCTTTCCGCTCGGCCAGGCGATGGGTCTGCAGGGAACGCTGATCGTCATCGGTGCCGTGCTCGGGCCGCCCGCGGTGGTGGTGTTCAACACCTTGCGCATGCTCAGCCGCTATACCGTGCATCTCACGGTGACCTTCGCACGCGTCGGCAGCCCGGAGATCGCCTATGCCTATGGCAAGGGCGACAAGGCGCTGGTTCGGAAGGTTCACTGGCAGGTCTGCCGTCTCGGAATCTGGACAGCCCTCCTGGCCTGCGGCTTTCTCGCGGTCGCGACCCCCTGGATCCTGGCCGTCTGGACGCAGGGCGGCATCGCCCCCTGGCCTGGCGTCTACCTGACGCTGCTCGCCGCCGTTCTCTTCTGGGCCGGGCATACACTCGCCGCCAGTGTGCTGCAGGCGACCAACAACCACCAGCACTTCGCCCTGATGTTCCTGGCGGCGAGCGTGATCGGCCTAGTGCTCGCAGTCCCGCTGACCCATCTGTTCAGCTTGCCGGGCGCAGCGCTTGCGAGCCTGCTGGTGGAAGTCGCGCTGTTTCTCTACGTCGTGCCGCGCGCCGCCCGCTTCGGCGACGGCTCGCTCGCCGCTTTCCTGCAGCAGATTGCCATACCGCCTTCGCCCATGATGCTTCGGCATCTGCGGACGAGGGCGGCGGGATCAGCGCCGGGCTAAGGCCGCACCCCGTTCACGACATTGCGCAGCACGCCGCGCTCGAGAAAATCGGCGACCGTGGACGCCGATTTCCGGCGCATGTCGGCATGGCCGTCAGGCGAATACCAGGCGGCGTGCGGCGTCAGCAGCAGCCGGCCGTCGATCCAGGGCTCGCGCCGTTTGAACGCCTGCAGCAGGGATGAGTCGGGATCGGGTGGTTCGTGCGGCAGAACGTCGATGCCGGCACCGTCGATCCGGCCGGCGCGCAGGGCGGCCTCGAGGGCCGGAATGTCGATCAGCCCGCCGCGCGCCGTGTTGATCAGTAGGGCACCAGGCTTCATCGCAGCCAGCGCCTCGGCGCCGATCATGCCTTCGGTTTCGGCGTTCAGCGGGCAATGCAGGCTGACCACGTCGGCATTCGCGAGAAGGGCTTCCAGCGACCACTCGCGCCTGAAGCCGAGGCCGAGGTCGGTGCCGTCGGGCCGATAGGGATCGTAGAACGATACCTCCATGTCCAGACCTTGCGCCCGCCGCGCCGCCGCCGTGCCGATGCGCCCGAGGCCGACCACGCCGAAGCGCGTGCGCCGAAGGCGGCGCACCAGCGGCACGCCGGACCAACTCCAGCCCGCCGCGGGGTTGGCGATCAGCCGCTGGTGGTAGGAGACCAGGCCGCGCGCCAAGCCGAGCATCAGGGCGATCGCGTGATCGGCGACCTCCGTCGTGCCGTAGTCCGGGACGTTGCAGACGGGAATGCCGCGCTTCGCCGCCGCGTCGACATCGATGTGATCGAAGCCGACGCCGGCGCGCGTGATGATCTTGCACTTGTCCAGCCGCGCGATCACGTCGGCGTCGATCGGGATCTCGATATAGGGAATCAGCGCATCCGCCCGGCGCCACAGGTCTTCGGCGACGTCAGCGACGCTGCGCCCCGGAACGATCACGAGTTCGGCATCATTGGGCAGCACCGTGCGCTCGATCGCGGCATCGTCGTCGAAGGTCGCATCGGGGAAAAGGATCATCATGGTTGAGGCTCACCGGCTTTCACGTTTCTGTTTTCTGCGCGCAAGTTTTACCCGAACCGAAAGAGGCGTCCATCGTCAATTCACGGCTTGGGGTATGACAGAATGCCGTCTTTGGCCTCCGCGGGTCAGGCGACGATCCTTCGGAACGTCAGATTGATCCTCGGGCCGACCGCCTTCGTGGTCTTCGGCAGCTGATGGCGCCAGCAGGCCTGGCAGCGGCCGTGCATGATCAGGCAGGAGCCATGGGGCAGATCGACGGCGACCCGTTGGTTGAACTTTCGATGCTTCAGCTGAAACCGCCTCATGGCACCCAGCGACAGGCTGGCGATCTCGGGCTCCGGGCCAAGGGCGGCTTCATCGTCGCTATGCCAGCCCATGCTGTCCCGGCCGTCACGGTAGAGATTGATGAGCACGCTGTTGAAGGCATTGCCGGTCAGGGCCTCGATGGTGGCTTTCAGCGTCTGCAGTGCAGGCGTGAACCGGGCGGGCTGATGGCGGATGCCGCTATAGCCGTAGCCATGCACGCCGTACCAGGCGGTCAGCCGCGGCAGCGGGATCCTGCGGCCGAACAGAACAGCCTCTTCCTGCCGCCAGTCGACGTTTTCCAGGAGATCGGCAAAGATCCGATCGGCCTCGTCCGGCGCGAGCACATCCTCGATCAGCAGAACCTCGCCGTCCCTAGGCAGAAGATTGCCGGTGGCGGGGTCAGCGCTTGGAGCGGAAGAGATTGTCGCCCTGTTCATCGATGATCTGCTGGGCCTTGGTCACGGAAAAGGCGATGGCGTCGTCGTGACTGCTGTGGGTGTCGACTCGGATGAAACGGTGCTCCTTCGGCTCGCCATCGATGGTCTTCCTGATGATGCCCTGGGTGTTCCAGCCGCCATCACGCCGCTCCGGCGAGGGGTGAATCTCATAGCCGTTGTAGTCGACCGGATCCGCGGCCTTCGATGCCTGTCCCGAGCCGCCGCCTGCAAACAGCGATTTCAATGAACCCAGCAGCCCCATTCGTCTCCCTCCCACTGATCGTCGTCACGCAAGAGATGATCGATGCCGGCAGATTGTCAAATCAGCACGGCCTCGTCGACGGCAGTTTCCTGCTGCCGCGTCCACATACCGGCATAGGTCCCGCCCCGCTCCAGCAGGTCATGATGCCGGCCCTGCTCGATCACCTTGCCATCCTCGACCACCAGAATCTGGTCGGCATCGACGACCGTGGAGAGCCGATGCGCGATCATCAAGGTGGTTCTGCCAGTGGCGAGATCGCGAAGGGCCGTCTGGATCTGCTGCTCGGTCAGGCTGTCCAGCGCCGAGGTCGCTTCGTCCAGGATGAGGATCGGAGGGTTCTTCAAGACCATGCGCGCGATCGCGACCCGCTGTTTTTCCCCTCCCGAAAGCTTGAGCCCGCGCTCGCCGACCAGGGTGTCATAGCCGTCCGGCAGGCTTTCGATGAACCCGTGGATCTGCGCGGCCCGCGCCGCCGTCTCGATCGCTGCCTGAGCGGCATCCGGGCGGCCATAGGCGATATTGGTTCTGATGGTGTCGTTGAACAGCACGGTATCCTGCGGCACGAGGCCGATCGCCGAGCGCAGCGACTGCTGGGTGACCGTTCGGATATCCTGGCCGTCGATGGTGATGTGCCCGTTGTCCACGTCGTAGAACCGAAACAGCAGGCGGACGATCGTCGACTTGCCGGCACCCGAACTGCCGACCACGGCGAGCGACTGTCCGCCAGGCAGGTTGAAGTCGATGCCCTGAAGGATCGGACGTCTGGGATCGTAGCCGAAGCCGACGGCCTCGAAGCGAACGGCGCCGGCTTCGAGCCTGAGCGGTTTGGCGTCAGGCCGATCGGCGATCTCCGGTTTCTTCGCCAAGAGCGAGGCCAGCGTTTCCAGATCGGCGAGCGATTGCTTGAGCTCGCGATAGACGAAGCCCAGGATGTTGAGCGGCTGATAGAGCTGCAGCAGAAAGGCGTTCACCAGCACGACGTCGCCGACGGTGAGGCGGCCTGCGACCACGCCCTGGGCGGCGGTGATCATGATCGCGGTGACGCCGATGGCGACGA
>JAWKVM010000060.1:0-27558 GCA_041398025.1 Alphaproteobacteria bacterium | reverse complement strand
CGAGATTGCAGATCGCCCCTGGACGCAGCTCCATCGCGGCCCGGCGCGCGATGATCTTGCGCTCGGAAAAGGCGAGCGGCTTCACGCCGTCCAGCGGCACGCGCAGCTCGCCCGCATAGCTCGGATCGTAGCGGGTCGCATAGGTCTGATGCTGCTCGGGATCGACCACCACATAGTCGACCAGGATGCCCGGAATCTTCACGGCGCGGGGCGACAGCGTGCCGCGCCTGGCGAGCCGCTTCACCTGGACGATCACCTTGCCGCCGCAACGGCGCGCGGCCTGGGCGGTCGACAGCATCTCTCCGGGGATCGCCTCCTCCTCCATGGTGACGTTGCCGTCCTCGTCGGCGGTGGTGCCGCGCAGGATCGCGACGTCGATCGGAAAGGGCTTGAAGCGCAGCCATGCCTCGCCGTCGATTTCCATCAGCTCGACCAGATCCTCCCGGGCGCTCGGGCTCTGGCGGCCGCCCTGCTGGCGCGGGTCGACGAAGGTGTGCAGGCCGGTCCTGGTGATCACCCCCGGACGCCCCGCCGCGATCTCGCGCATCATCTGGGCGAGCACGCCCTGGGGCAGGGTGTAGGCCTCGATCCCGTCGTCCCGTGCGAGATCGATGAAGACCGGCGAGTCGATCAAGGCACTGGTGATCACGCGCCTGGTCATGCCGGGATGGGCGAAATGGGCAGCCCCCCTGGAAACCCGGTCACCGATGCCGACCACGTGGATCAGGGTGAGATCGCGGGGGGCACCCTCATCGAGAAAGCGCCGGCCGACCGCGGCGAGCACGGCTTCCGGCACCGCATGGCCGCCGCCCGAGCCGCTGACGACCACGCTCATGCCATCAGTGATCAGGCCGGCCGCAGCCGCTGCAGGAATGACCTTCATCCTCTCGCCTCCCCTCCCGCCGCTCTACTATTGACCCGACCGCAACGGCTATGTAAACGGTTACAATTGACGCGATGGTTCGATTCTTGTCAAGGTTGCGGGAGTCTGCAGGACAAAAAGAGCGAGGGAGAGGGCAGCGTGGGCAAGTCCGGATTGGATGTGGTCAAGGTAGGCGAGCACTACAAATTCGCCAAAACCGTAGGTGAGGTCGACGTGACTCTGTTCGCCGGCCTGACCGGTGATTTCAGCGACACCCACATCAACGAACAGTATATGCAGGAGCGCTCCTCGCTCGGCGCCCGCATTGCGCATGGTGCGTTGCTGGTCGGTTACATGTCGACCGCCTCGACCCTGAGCATCGCCCACATCATCCATGACGACGACCTCACCGATTTCCCGGTCTCTGCCGGCTACGACAAGATTCGCTTCTTGAAGCCGACCTTTCTCGGCGATACCGTCACCGTGCACTACGTGATCGACCGGGTGGATCGTGACGCTGGCAAGAGCATCGCCAAGATCGAGGTGGTGAACCAGCGGGGTGAGCTTCTGGCGGTCGGCCAGCATGTGATGCGCTGGGCGAAAAAGCTGTCCCAGGCGTCCGGCGCGGCCAGGCCATGATCCGGTCGAACGCCGTCACGCCGCTCATCGGATCGAGGGTGCCATGATCGGGAGGCCGAAGCCATGACCCTGCTCGGAACCGGCGTGCTCGCCATCTGGAACGGCATCGCCGATGGCCGGGACGAGGCTTTTCTCGAATGGCACGTCAAGGAGCATATTCCCGAGCGCGTGGGCGTGCCGGGCTTCTTGCGCGGCCGGCGCTACAAGGCGATCGAGGGCGATCCTCCCTATTTCAATTTCTACGAGGTCTCGTCGCCCGAGGTGCTGCGCTCGCCTGCCTATCTGGCGAGGCTGAACGATCCGACGCCCTGGACCAGGGAGGTGGTCGCCACCTTCACCGACACCGCGCGCACCATCTGCCGGATCGCCTGCTCGGCCGGCACCGGCATCGGCGCCTTCGCCACGACGCTCGGCTTCGATGCCCATGACGACGGGTGCGCGGATGGGATGTGCGCCCTGGTCCGTTCCCTGGCCGAGGAAAGGGCCGTGGTCGGCGCGCATCTGCTGGTCTCGGCGCACGGCTCGGCGGTCGAGACCTCGGAAAGCAGGCTGCGCGGCCGGGCGGACCGGCTTTGGGCGGCCGTCTTGATCGTCGAGGCCGCGGACCCGGAGGCGCTGAACGCGCTCGACGGCACAGCGCTCGCCGACGACACCCTCGCCCGGGCCGGATTCGCGAAACCCGCGGCGCGTGGCCGCTACCAGCTGGAATTCTGCCTGAGCGCCATGGACCGCGAAGCGGGTGCCGAGTGGGGAGGAAACCTTGGCCCGAGCCCGCGCTGACAAGCTCCCCGTCGTCGGGCCGGAAGCGGGGGAAGCGCCGTCCGGGCGAAAGCCCGTCGGCCTCCGTCAGGTGGCTAAGGTCGCGGGGGTGTCCACCGCCACGGTATCGCGCGCGATCAATGCGCCCGCATCCGTATCCCCGGAGCTCAAAACCCGTATCGACATGGTCATTCGCGAGCTCGGCTGGGTGCCGAGCGGGGCGGCGCGCGCGCTTGCCACACGGCGCACGGGAACGATCGGCGCGGTCTTTCCCGCCCTCGCCCAGGGCGATTTTGCGCGCGCCATCGACGCGCTCCAGGACGAGCTCGCTTTGCGCGATTACACGCTGCTCCTGGCGCGATCGCGCTATTCCACCGAGGAGGAGCTGAAGCAGGTGCTGAAGCTGGTGGAACGGGGTGTGGACGGCCTGGTGCTGGTCGGCCGGAACCGCCACCCCGACCTCGACTTGGTCCTGCAAAAGCAGAAGGTGCCGGTGGTCAACACCTTCGTCTACCAGGCCGAGGGCGATGTTCCCTTCGTCGGTCCGGACAATCGCGCAGCGCTGTTCAAGATGACCGAATATCTGGTCGGTCTCGGCCATCGCCGCTTCGCCATGATCGCCCAGTCCACGCTCAACAACGACCGTGCTGCCGCGCGCCGCGAAGGCGTGCAGGCGGCCCTGGCCGAGCACGGCATCGCCATCCCGCCCGCCCACCTGGTCGAGGGCCGCTGGACCATCAATGAGGGCCGGCGCCTGTTCCGGCAGATCCTCGAACGGCGCCCCTGGCCGACCGCGGTGATCGGCGGCAACTCGCAGCTGGCGGTGGGCGCCGTGCTCGAAAGCCAGGCCATGGGCATCAGGCTGCCTAAGGATATGTCGATCGTCGGCTATGACGACATCGAGATCATGCGCGAGCTGCCCGTGCCGATCACCACGGTGCGCGTCGCCAGCGACGATGTCGGCCGCGAGGCGGCGCGGGTCGTGGTCGGCCTGGTGGAAGGCAAGCAGCCCGTCGGCAGCGTCGAGCTGCCGTCCGAGATCATCATTCGCCAGTCCTCCGGCAAGCCGCCGCAGGACGGCTGAACGGTCGATTTTTTCCTGATGTAACCGTTACGCGTGAAGACTTTCATGCGGCCATGCCGTACGACAAGAATACCTTGGCGATGGCTGAAAAAGGCGTAGCTTTTGGCAAATTCACCGGCGATTCCTCCGAAAAACACGGCTTCTCGATTGACATCAGGCTGGTCAGACCGTTCTATGTATACGGTTACATCAGGGAGCGCTGAGCTCTTCGCGCAGGGCATCGCGGCTTACCGCGCGAAAAAACCCCGGAAGAAGGAGACTCTCATGTTTTCAGTTTCGCGACGCACGGCCATCGCAGCCGCTCTGTTCCTGTCATCGGCCCTGTCGACGGCGAGCCTCTCCACGGCGGCGCGCGCCCAGGACTGGCAGCCGAGCGAGCCGGTGCGCATCATCGTCCCCTGGTCCGCGGGCGGTGCCACCGATGCGATCATGCGCATCCTCGCCGACGAGATCACCGACGCCCTCGGCACGCCGGTGGTGGTGGTCAACCAGACCGGTGCGCGCGGCACGGTCGGCACCAAGGCGGTGATGGACGCGCCCCATGACGGCCTCACCTGGGCGTCGGGCGGCGTGCAGGATCTCGGGACCTACCAGGTCCAAGGGCTGCTGGAGACCGCGATCGAGGACTGGCATGTGTTCATGATCGTGCGCAACGCCCCGGTGCTGACCGTCGGGGAGGGCACGCCGTTCCAGAGCGTCGAGGACGTGGTCGCCTATATGAAGGACAACCCGGGCAAGCTCACCGTCGGCACCTCGGGCATCCCGTCCACCGCCTATTCCGCGATGCAGGCGTTTGCCGGCCATGCCGGCGGCGATTTCCGCGCGGTCGGCTATGACGGCGACGCGCCCACCATGGTCGCGGTGGTCTCGGGCGAAGTGCAGGCGACCACCCAGTCCGGCCCCGGCCAGGCGCCGATGATCAAGGGCAAGCGCGTGCGCCCGCTCGCCGTGCTCGCCGAAGCACCACTGGAGATCGAGGGCTACGGCAAGATCCCGCCGATCACCGACACCTACCCCGAGTTCAGCGCCCCCGGCATCGTGATTCAGGTCGGTGTCTTCCTGCCGAAGGACGTGCCGGACGAGGTGATCGCACGCATGGACAAGCTCTGGTCCGAAACCGTCGCCAATTCCGACGCGATCAAGCAATATGCGCTCGAGAACGGTTCGATCTTCACCCCGGTTTCCGGCGAGGAGGCCATGGCGATGGCCAAGGCCGCGGTGCGCGAGACCGCCTGGCGCATGTTCGACGACGGCACCACCAAGGTGTCCCCGGACACCCTCGGCATCGAGCGTCCCTGAGCCGCCTTGCCGATCGGGGCCGATCGGGGCCGATCGAGACAGGACGGCGCAGTCGGAGCGCCGTCCGGCTTCGGCAGGGAGTAGCGTGAGCATGCAGATCGAGGAGAGCCGGGCTGGCAGACGGGACCATCTGGCCGACCGCCTGGCCGGCGCGTTCTGGATCCTGTTCGGCCTGGCGATCATCGTCTATGCGCAGGGCATGGACATCAGGAAGCATCTGGGCGCCACGTTCCTGACCGGTCCCGGCCTGGTGCCGATCCTGCTCGGCGCGGCGCTTGGCATCCTCGGGCTGGTGCTGATCACGCGAAGCTTTGCCGGGCGTCTCGAAGGCTTTCTGCAAACCGGCGCCGCGTTCTCCGACCGCCGCGCCCTGATCGCCCTCGCGCTGATGCTGGTCTACAGCCTGGGCCTGGTCGGGCGGATCGATTTCGGCATCGCCACCTTCCTGTTCATCACATCCTTCATCGTCGTCTTCAACCTGCCGGTCGCCGGCGCCAAGGCCGTCGCCGCTCTCCTCGCCAAGGCCATGGCGACCGCGGCGATCACCGCGGTGGTGGTGGTCTATACGTTCCACAATCTCTTCTACGTCCGGCTGCCCTGAGCGTCGCACCCCGATGAGCGACAGCTTCCATCTTCTCGCCGCAGCCTTCGCCGATCTCCTCGATCTGCAATCGCTGACGCTCGCCGCCGCCGCCTGCTTCGGCGGGCTGGTGATCGGAGCACTCCCCGGCCTGACCGCGACCATGGGCCTGGCGCTACTGACCACCATGACCATAAGGCTGGAGCCGAACGACGCCATCCTGGTGCTGATCTGCACCTATGTGCTGGCGATCTATGGCGGCAGCCGCAGCGCCATTCTTTTGAACATTCCCGGCACGCCCTCCAGTGCGGCGACCGCGCTCGACGGCCATGTGCTGGCGAGGCAAGGGCTCGCCGGGCAAGCCATGGGCATGGCGACCGTGGGCTCCGCCTTCGGCACCATCGTCGGCCTGGTTCTGCTTGCCTTGATCACCCCGCCGCTCGGCGAGTTCGCGCTTTCCTTCGGCGCCTACGAGTTCTTCTGGCTCGCTTTGTTCGGCGTGATGATCTCCGGCAATCTCTCCGGCGACGATCCGATCAAGGGCTGGATATCAGGCGTGCTCGGCCTGCTGGTGGCGATGATCGGCCGCGAGAGCGCGTTTGGCTATGAGCGCTTCGTCTTCGGTCTGCCCGAGCTCTCCGGCGGCATCGCCCTTTTGCCGGCGATGGTCGGCGCCTTCGGCTTTGCCGAGGTGCTGCACGTCATGCGCCGCAAGGGCGAGGGCGTGGTGGCCGACAGCTCGGACCGGGTGATCCCGCGCTGGTCCGACATGCTGCGCTATCGCTGGGTCGCGCTTCGCTCCGGTGTGCTCGGCACCTTCACCGGCCTGCTGCCGGGGGTCGGCGAGGATGTCGGCGCCTGGTCCTCCTACGCGCTCGCCAAGCGCTTCAGCAAGGAGCCGGAGAAATTCGGCAAGGGCTCGATCGAGGGCCTGCTCGCCGCCGAGACCGGCAACAACGCCGCCGTGCCGGGCGCGATCATCCCGGTGCTGACGCTCGGCATTCCCGGCTCCGGCGTCGCCGCCGTGCTGATGGCGGCACTGATCATCCACGGCGCGCAGCCGGGGCCGCTCCTGATGGTGACCTCGCCCGAGACCGTCTACAATGTGATCGCCATGCTGTTCATCGCCACCCTCGGCATTCTGATCCTCGGCCTCGGCCTGACCCGCATCATGGTGCTGGTGCTGCGCGTGCGCGACAGCTATCTGATGCCGATCGTCGCCACGCTCTGCATCGTCGGTCCCTACGCCATCCAATCCCGCATCTTCGACATCTGGGTGGTGGTCGCCTTCGGCCTCATCGGCTACGCCCTCCGCCTTTTGAACTATCCGATGGCGCCCCTGGTGCTCGGCATCGTGCTCGGCGAGCTCCTCGACCGCAATCTGCGCCGCGCTTTCGTGCTGGCGGATGGTGACTACTGGCCGTTCGTCACCCGTCCGATTTCGGCGGTGATCGCGATCGCGATCCTGGCTATGATCGTGGTTCAGATCCCCTGGGTCAGGCGCAGGCTGGCAGCGCTGAAGCCCGCGCCGCTCGGTGCCTCGTCGACAGACATCGGATAGCCATGCGCGAAACCATCAGCGGCAGGACGGACGTCTACTTCATGATCGGCCACCCGGTCACCCAGGTGCGCACGCCGAGCCTGTTCAATGGCTGGGCCGCGAAGAACGGTGTCGATGCTGCCATGCTCTCCCTCGATCTCGCCGCCGACGGCATCGCACCGTTCTTCGAGACCCTAAGAAGAACCGCCAACGCCAGGGGCGCCGTGGTCACCGTGCCCCACAAGCAGGCCGCCTTTCGCCATCTCGACCGCGCCCTGCCGACCCCCGCCTTCGTCGAGGCCTGCAACGTCGTCCGCCGTGAGCCGGACGGCACGCTCACCGGCGCCATGACCGACGGGCTCGGCTATGTCACAGCGCTCGCGGCCAACGGCATCGCGCTCGGGGACGCTGACTTCCTCCTGATCGGCGCGGGCGGTGCGGGCTCGGCAATCGCTTACGAGGCCGCGAGACGCGGCGTCGCGCGCATGGTGGTGATCGACCAGAACGCCGAGCGTCGGGAGACCCTTAGACGAAAGCTCGCCGAGGTCTTTCCGAAGCTCGACTGTCCGGCCGCCATTCCGGAAAAAATCACCTGCGACATCGCCTGCAACGCCACGCCCGTCGGCATGGCCGGCGATCCGGGCCACCCTTTCCCCCTCGACGATCTGCCAGACGGCGCGGCCGTCACGGATGTCGTCACCGATCCTGCGAAGACCCCCTGGCTGCTAGCCGCGCAAGATCGCGGGATGACCATCCAAACCGGGATCGAGATGGTCGAGGCGCAGTTCGACCTCATCCTCGCCGAGCTTCTGGGCGGAAACCGTCAGGATCCGGGCTGAGCGGCGACACTCTCTCCCGCTCCCCTCAGGTCAGATATTTATTGAACCAGTCGATGGTCCGCTGCCAGGCGAGCTCGGCGTTCGCCTCGTCGTAGCGGGGCGTCGAGTCGTTGTGGAAGCCGTGATTGGCCCCTTCGTAGATATAGGCCTCGTAGGTCTTGCTGGCGGCGTCCAGCGCTTCCTTGTAGGCGGGCCAGCCAGCATTCACGCGCTCGTCCAGTTCGCCAAGGTGAATGAGCAGCGGCGCCTGGATCTTCTCAACATCGGCCGGATCGGGCTGGCGGCCGTAGAAAGGCACCGCGGCGCCGAGCTCGGGATAGGCAACGGCGGCCGCGTTCGAAACCCCGCCGCCATAGCAGAAGCCGGTGATGCCGACCTTGCCGGTGACGGCGTCATGGGCCATCAGGAATTCGACCGCCGCGAAGAAGTCGTTCATCAGCTTCTCGCCATCCACCTGCCGTTGGAGTTCACGGCCCTTCTCGTCATTGCCGGGGTAGCCACCGACCGGCGTCAGGCCGTCGGGGGCCATGGCGATGAAGCCGGCCTTGGCGACGCGGCGCGCGACGTCCTGAACATAGGGATTGAGGCCGCGGTTCTCATGCACGACCACGACGCCGGGCGCGGTCTCGACGCCGGTCGGGCGGACGAAATAGGCACGCATCTCGCCATGGCCGTTCGGCGAGGGATAGGTGATCCACTCGGCCGTGATGTCCGGATCGTTGAAGCTGACCTGCTCGGCAAGCGCGTAGTTCGGGCTCATCATCGACAAGATGGCACTCGCCGTCAGGCCGCCGACGGCGAATGTACCCGCCCGGTCGAGGAATTGGCGCTTGGTGATCATGCCGTGGGCGTAGAAGTCGTAGAGCTCCAGAAGCTCGGGACTGAAATCCCTGGCGGTGAGCCGGGTGTCGGGCTTGTTCATCGGTCGCTCCCTTCGGTTGATACGGTAAATTTCATGGCCGAGGCTTGCCGGGTTATGGCTTCCGGCTGCCATGCTCGGCCTCGTGCTCGATGGCTTCGTAGTGCTGCCGGAGGAGGTCCTTTCCGTAGTCGTTGCCGTTCGGCGTCCTGACCACCGTGTGCACGTGACGGCGGGTCGGCTCGCTGCGCGGACCGTCGAGGGCGATCGGGCCCTGGTGGTCGAACTCGATCAAAATCACCGGGCTCTGGATGCGATAGTAGAAGACGGCGTCGTCGGCGGTGCCGCCTTTCCAGGCGAAGGTGGTTTCATCGAGATGATCGCGCACCTCGTCCATTCTGACCCTGGCATGGCCGTCGTCCATGTTGCCGACATGGAGGGCGATGACCTCCAGCAGCGATTGCCGATGCGCCTCGCTCAATTCCGTGGCCGCGAGCCCTTCGAAGGGCACGGTGATGTTGTCGGTGAACATCCCGGCGAGCAGCTCGCCCCGGCCCTTGTCGCCGATGATCGCCGCCTTCTGCTGCTCGGGCGGCAAAGCCTGCATCAGCGCGAGGCCGAGATCCTGCTCCGGCCGCAGGATCGAGATTCCTGCATATTTTCCGGAAGTCGCTTCGACCGGCTCCGAGCCGAGGAAGGTCGGGGTCATCACCACCTGATCGCCGAGCACGAAGTAGTTGATCACGAGGTGATGACCGTCGATCTGCCACCCCCAGGGATCGCTCGCAGACGGCTCGCCCATGATCGTGAAGGCGTAGCGATGCTCGCCATACTCGTCGAAATTGTCGACCAGCTCGGCCAGATGCTCGTTCAGCCGCATGATGTCGCGCGAGGTTTCGTAACCCTTGGCGCTGAGCGACGCGCGCAGCAGGGCGTAGGCGCTGTCCCGCTGCGTCTCGCTCATGTCCTGCAGCGAGACGCCCTGGCGTTCGAATCGGTGGATGTTGGCCCAGGTCCGCCATTCCGGATCGTCCACGGGGAACAGGGTCCGCTTGCGCTGCGCCTCGCTCAGGGACGCGATGAAGGCATCGGCCGCCTCGATCACCGGCGCCGTCGGCACGCCGGTGCCGCCGATCGCGAACAGTCCCTCCTCCGGCGTCCCGTCGGCGGTGATGCCGACGAACGGCTCCGCCAGCGCCTCCCTCGCCATCCGCTCCGGATCGAAGCCGCCCTGCTGCGCGAAGGCAAAGGACGCCAGGAGCGGCACGAGGCAAGTCGCCGTGGCGATCGTCGACATCGCTGCCTTCAGCGGTCGATCGGTCATGAGTTCGCCCCTTCGGCTGCGGCGTCCTGCTCGCCGGAGGCCTGCCTGGTGCTCCGGCGCTCGCCGCTTCGCGTGCGGTTGTGCCAGAGCCGATAGACGGTGAGCGCGATCAGCGGCGAGAAGTTCAGGAGCGCCGCCGGGGTTTCCTTCCACCCGTGCAGCGCCGCCCAGTGGACCAGGGTCAGGATGGCGGCCGCATAGACCCAGCGCTGCAGCGCCTTCCAGGTCCGGCCCATCCTGCGCACCGCATAGTCGAAGGAGGTCGCCGCCAGCGGCAGAAAGATCAGGAAGGCGAGCCAGCCGGTCCAGATGTAGAACCGCCCGAGCTCCCCGAGGATGCGGTCGAACGTCCCCTTGTCGAGGATGTAGAACAGCGTGTGCAGAACGGCGTAGCCGAAAGCCGCGACGCCGAAATAGCGCCGGTTGCGCACCAGCCAGCGCGTCCACCCATGGCCGCGGAACAGCATGGCGAGCGGCGTGATCATCAGAGTGAAGATCAGGAGGCGCGCCGAGTTCTCGCCGCTCGGATGGACCAGGATATGAAAGATGCGGGGATTGGTGGAGGTCGCGGCGTCGTAGAAGATGAAGAAGGCGGGGATGGCCAGGAGGAACCAGAGCCAGTAGGGCGTCAGTCTGAAGGTCATAGCGAACTCCCGATGATCGGCTTTTCCCTGCAGGCGTGCGGCCGAGGCCGCCGGCCACTGGTCAGGGCCTGGCTCCATGAGTACGACCGTACTGTCGCTGCATTGTGTCAGGCCAGCGTTCGAATGTATCCGTCTGTCGCAGAAACGCTCATTGTTACAGAGCGTTACAAAGCCGTTCTGCAAGCTCGGCGTCATCGCCCTAATGTAGGGGTCGAAAGGTTCGCCATGACCCGCACACCGCATGTTCTGATCGTCGACGACCACCGCGAGATCCGGGACGCGCTCAAGCGCTATCTCGAGCGCAACGGTTTTCGCGCGGATGCTGCCGAGAACGCCTCGGCGATGGACAGGGCGCTCGCCGCAGGGGACTACGACCTGATCGTCCTCGACGTGATGATGCCGGGGGAGGACGGGCTCTCGGCCTGCCGCAGGCTGCGCGTCGACACCGACATCCCGGTGCTGATGCTGACGGCGCTCGGCGAAGAGACCGACCGGATCGTCGGGCTGGAACTGGGCGCCGACGACTATATCGGCAAGCCCTTCAATCCGCGGGAGGTTCTCGCCCGCATCAAGGCGATCCTGCGCCGCACCGAGCGGCCGGAACGGATCGGCGGCAGGTTCGGCGGCCGGCATCTCCGCTTCGATCGATGGACGCTCGATGTCGACCGGCGCCGCCTGCTCGATGAACGCGGCGGCGAGACGACGCTGACCATCACCGAGTTCCGGCTGCTGACGGCCCTTCTGGAGCGGCCGCGCCTTCTGCTCTCCAGGGATCGGCTTCTCGATCTCACCAGCGGGCGTGACGCCGGACCGTTCGATCGTGCGATCGACAACCAGATCAGCCGGCTGCGACGCAAGATCGAGCGCGACCCCGCCCGGCCCGAGATCATCGCCACGGTCCGGGGCGGCGGCTATTGCCTCACCGCCGATGTCACGGAGGCCGCTTGAAGCGCTGGTTCGAGCTTCCGAAGGGGCTGCGCGGGCAGCTCATTCTCCTGCTGCTCGGCGCCCTGGTCGCCGCCCAGATCGCGAGCCTCGCCCTGATCCTGAACGAGCGTGCGCGCGCGGTCCGCGTGTCGACGGCGAAGGAAACCGCAAGCCGGCTGCTCAATGTCGCCAGGGAATTGGAAGCGAACCCGGAGGCCCTGCACGCCATCGTGCTGCGCGCCGCCGAGTCGCGAGACCTGCGCCTGAGCCTCGACATGGCCAATCTCTCGAAGGCCGAGGGGGCGCGGCAGCTCGGTCATCTGGCCGAGCGGGTCACCGGCGCCTTGGCTTCTCCCCCGGCGCGCGCGCTCGGCATCGCGCTCGGAATACCGACGCACACCGACGACGAGCGCCGCGACACTCGGCCGGAGGACCGGGATGGCGATCCCTACGAGCTCGTCGTTTCCACTCATCTCGCGGATGGGCGATGGCTCAATGCGCATGTCGACATGGGCGGCCCGCCGCTGCAATGGGCATGGCCGGCGGTGATGTCCCTCCTGCTGACCACCGTCGCCGTCGTGCTGGTCGTCTGGTTCGTTATCGGCAGGATCGCCGGGCCCGTGCGTGCGCTGGTCGACGCCGCCGACCGGCTCGGCCGCGCCGAGGAGCTGGAGCCGCTGCCTCTCTCCGGCCCCGCCGAGCTCCGGCAGGTGACCGGCGCCTTCAACGACATGGCCGCGCGCCTGCTTCGCCTGCTGGCGGAACGGTCCCGGATGCTGGCGGCGATCGGTCACGATCTGCGCTCGCCGATCACCGCCATGCGCATCAGGCTCGAGATGCTGGACGACGAGGAGTCGCGCCAGCGCCTGCAGGTGTGCGTCGACGAGATCCAGTCCCTGGTCGAAGCTGCCCTGGCGCTCGCACGCGGTGCCTCGGCCGAGGAGCCTCAGTCCTCCGTGAATCTTCGTTCCCTGCTCGAGGAGATCATCGCCGACCTTCGCGAAAATGGCGCGAAGGCGAGCTTGACGGTTTCCGGACAGGTGACGATAGCCGCACGACCCGGGGCGCTGAAGCGCGCCCTGCGCAATCTTGCCGAGAACGCGATCCGCTATGGCCGGGAAGCGAGAATCTCGTTGAATGGTGACAGCCACCAAGCGCGGATCGAGATCGAGGACAAGGGCCCCGGCATTGCGAAAGACGATCGAGAGCGGGTCTTCGAACCCTTCGTGAGGCTGGAGGCGTCTCGCAGCCGTGACACCGGCGGCGCCGGTCTCGGGCTCGCCATCGCCCGCACCCTGATCGAAGCGCATCGCGGCAGCATCGTTCTTGAGGATGGCGCGCGAGAGGGCACGCGCGCTGTCGTCACGCTGCCTATTGCCTAGCGCATCCGACCTAGCGTCGTGCTGCGTTTGAGGAGCGGCCTTGCGGGGGCAGGTTCCGTGGCACCTTGCGCCCCTTACCCCAGACTGAGCTTCATGCCGGATGCGCTCAGAATAAGCTCGGGAGGCTTCGGCAGGGTTGCGCTGTTGGACATGGACCGGTCGCTCGTGCGCCATGCTAACCCGCACTGTCACATCCTCCTGAAAGTGGACGGCCCGGACACCGGTTTCCTGGTCGGCGATGACGTGGCGCCGCTCACCGACGACAGCGCCGTGCTGATCGACGCCTGGACTCCGCATGCCTATCTGCATCGGCCCGGCGCGCCGCGAACGCTGATCCTGGCGCTCTATATCGAGCCGTCCTGGCTGGCCAGGCTGCGCGGGAACTGGCATGCGAGCGGCGACTGCTGGGGCAGGCAGCGGCCGTTTCATCGACGATCTCGGCACGCCGCCCGGTGCGCTGCACGCCGCCTTTCTGCGCTCGCCCCATGCCCATGCCCGGCTGGGCAGGATCGACCTCGACGCCGCGCGAAGGGCGCCCGGTGTCGTCGCCGTGTTCACCGGAGACGGGCTCGCCGAGATACCCGCCCGCTCCTGGTCACCAGCAAGACGCCGACCGGGCTCAATCGCGGCTTTGGCGGCCCGCAGGTCTATTTGCGCTCCCGCAGGATGAGCGGCGCCGAGGCGTTTGCCTGGGGTCTGGTGGTCGACTGCGTGTCCGGCACGAAGGTCGAGGAGGCGACCATCAGCCTGGTGAACGAACTCCGCGCCTTTTCGCTGCTCGCCCAGCGCACCGCGAAAAAACTGATCAACGACAGCGAGAACGCCACCGTCGCCACCGGCATCGAGCTCGAGGGCCATGCCTATGCGCGTCTGTGCCAATCCGAGGATTTCGTCGAGAGGGTCGATGCTTTCACCAGAAGCATCCGCCCCAATTCCGCGGCCGTCAGGCTCTGACCTGGAAACCTGATCCTGTCCGACGAGGCCATCCAAACGCCCAATCAGAGAGGGCTCTTAGAACCGCACCCGCCGAGCCGCTGTCATGGTGCAGATCTATGGGGCGTGAGGCAAGATGACTGGCCGCAGCAGATTTGCCGATGCCACCCGGTTCAGCCCGAGAGAAAGGGGAGAATCCAGCGCCTCGACGAATGTGAAGGGCTGCTGTCACTCGGATAGCAGGAACAACCGGTGCTTCGGCTCCGTGCCGGGAGCGGACACGAGTTTGTCCTCTTCCACGGCTGGCGAGCTCATGTTGCGGAAGTCGAGGCTTTGATGCGATCGGGATCGGAGCACGATCGCAACGGCAATGTACACCGAGCATTCCCGATTTCATTCGACACAGCTCGATCGGGCCCCTTAACATGCCGGGAGAATAACCGTCCTATGGAGTTGTAAGGAGGGGGCGATGGTCGGCTGGTGCTGGCGCGTCGTTGTTGCGGGCTGTGCTCTCGCCGCGATGCAGCTCGCTGAACCGTCCAACGTCAGGGCTGACGATGCTGACGTCGTCTCCGTTCAACTGAAATCTGGCGACAGTCTTCGTGACGTTGCCGAACGCTATCTTGGCGATCCCGATGTCTGGCCGGTCATTCTGGCCCTCAATGGTATGGAGGGTGTCGCTGATGTCCGGACGGGCACGGTGCTCAGACTGCCGGTCGCAGCGGCGACGGCTGCCGAGGACGCCATTAAGGCGGCGCTCGCGACACTCCAGCAAGCGACGGAAGCCGGCGCCCGGCTGTTTGCGCCGGCGGCCATCACCCAGGCTTTCAGTCTCCATGATCAGGCCGTCCTGCGCCGCAAGGTCGGCGACTACGAGGTGGCTGGCGAGATGGCCGAGCGATCCCGCCTTGTGGCTGCCGACGCGCTGACGGCTGCGACGGCGAAGCGTGATCAGGCCGCGGAAGCGCTGCTCAACGATCGTCAGGGCTGGGTCGAGGGGCAGCGGCCGGAGGATCTGGTGTGGAGCGATCGGATCAGGAATGCGATCCTGATCGAGCAGGAGAGGGTTCGCACCCTCTCGCATTCGACCGCGCAGATCACCTTTCGCGACGACAGCCGGCTGCGGCTGAATGCCAATTCCCAGGCCGTCATCCAGCGCATGCGCGTCGACCCGCTGAGCCGCACCGAGGCCGCTGAGGTCAGCCTGGTCGATGGCGATCTGTACGCAATTCTCGGCGGGCGCAGCGCCAGAAAGTCGTTCGAGATCGCGGTCGAGGATGTCGACAGCGACATCAGGTCGACCAGCTTCTGGATCAGCAACGATGCCGAGGCCGCGAAGTTCACCAACTATGACGACCGCGACCTGACCGTGTCCGCCGCGGGCGAAAGCGTCACACTCGGACGCAACGAAGGCACTGTCATCATCAAAGGTGAGGCGCCGGCGCCGAAGGCCGATCTGCTTGCTCCGCCGCCGCTGGTGGCACCAGCGGATGGCGCCGAGGTCAGCACGCTGGACGTCGGCTTCGCCTGGGAGCCGCTGGTTCCCGCGGCCGGTTATTGGCTGGAAGTCGCCTTCGATCCCGAGTATCGCGCGATGGCGCTCAGCCGCTTCGGCCTCCCGCAGCCGGGCTTCGTCACCGAGGAGCTCGAGCCCGGCGCCTATTACTGGCGGGTCGCCGCCCTGGACAGCTTCGGCCTGCCGGGCGCGCGCAGCCCGAGCCGCCTGGTCCGCTTCCAGCCTGATGTCACGCCACCCTTCCTTCGCATCGAGCGGCCGGTCGACGAAGAAATCCTGCGCGAGGCGTCGCTGCGCATCGAAGGAACAACCGAGCCCGGCGCCAGCCTGACCCTCGATGGCGCACCGGTCGCGATCGGCGAAGATGGGACATTCTCGATCCGCCATCAGGCCGAGACCGGCACGAACGGCGTCGAGATCGTCGCGACCGACGCCGCGGGCAACGTCACCCGCCGCGCGAAGACATTTTCCGTGATGCCGGATGCGCGGGCCAGGATCGCCTTCGCGCTCTCGATCCCGCGCCGCGACCAGGGGCATTTTCTGACCGGTACCGACGCGATCACGCTCAGCGGCACGACGCGCCCGAGCGCACGCCTGGATGTCGGCCGTGCGCACAGGCGTCTGGTGACCGCCTATGCCGACCAAGCCGGCGCGTTCAGCCTGAACCTTCCGGTCGCCGGTGCGGACCAGGCCTTCGACATGACCGTGACCGCGCCGTCCGGCTTTCAGAGCGACGAGCGGATCATGGTGAGCGTCGATCGCGAGCCGCCGGTCATCACCCTCGATGCGCCATTGCCGCCTGTCACCTCTTCGTCCTCGCTCACGCTCGCCGGCACGGTCGACGAGGCGGCGACGGTGACCCTGAACGGCCTGCCGATCGCCCAGGCGGATCGCCGCTTCACCGCCGTGCTGCCGCTCACATCGGAGCAGAACCGGATCGAGCTCGCCGCGGCCGATCAGGTCGGCAATGTCCGCCTCCTGCGCTTCGACGTGCGCCTCGACCAGACGCCGCCCGTCCTGCTCGGCCACCAAGTCACGCCGGACCCCGTGGCCGCGGGCCAGGTCTTCCTGCTCGAAGTCGAAGCGAGCGATCCTGCGGGCATGCAGCGCACCGCGGCCTACACGCTGGAGGCCGGCGACGGCACCCAGTCCGGCCTGCTCGATCTCGATGCGTCGAGCAGCCGCTATGTCGCGCGGCTGGTCCTGGAGCGGCCGGCATCGACGCCGGCGCGCCTTCGGGACGTGGTGCTCGAAGACTATGCTGGCAACCGCAGACGCTACATGCTTGAGTGAGTGACCTCACCGAAGTCAACGCAAGAACAACCGCGCAGTCGGGGGAGCGCTATCATGACCAGCCGGAAGAGCTGGCTCGCAGCCGGCATCATCGTCGGCGCCTTGATCGGACTGGCGACCGGACCGGCGATCGGCCGCGCCGACGAGCCGCTGTTGGTGACCTACGGCACCGACGCGCCGACCCGCGAGGGCGACGAGGATCACCGCGAGGTTATTTTTTTCAGTCTGCCCGCCGATCGTGACCAGACCCTCTATCTCCGCCTGTTCGACCCCGATGTCGGCGGCCGTCACGATCTCGTCTATGGGCTCAACGACAGCAGCACGCGCTTCAGCCTGTTCGGCGGCGAGGGTGCGTTCAGCGCGGCGTCCGCGGATGCCGGGCGCCTGATCGCCGAACAGACCTTCGGCGCCGATCCCGACAGCGACGATCGCTGGCTCACCATGGCGAGCTTTCTGCCGAGCCAGGGCGAGCGCATCGGCGAGCGCGTCTATTTCAGACTCGTGGTCGACGGGCTCACCGGCAATGACGGCAATCTGTTCACGCCGGCGGTCAGCCTGCGCGACCGGCGAGACGCACCGCCTGCGGATCTCCGCCTGTTCGCATTTACGCCGACCATCCGCATGCCGGACCGGAACGCCCGGGTCGAGCTGCGCTTTCGCGCCCCGGACAGCGACCAGCCGATCACCGTGGAGAATTTCGATGCCGCCAATGGCCGGGTGGCGCTGGCCACCCGCTTTCGCACCTTGCCGCTTGCCGCCTCCGGCCAGGACGCCTGGCTGAAAACCGAGGTGCGTCTGCGTGAGAGCGAGCGCGGGCAGATGGCGGCGATCCTGTTCCAAGGCGGCGACGAGATCCCGAACGACGCCACCTTCAGGCTCGCGGACAGCGACGGCCAGCCGCTCGCCGTCGAGCTGCCGCCCAGGCGCTTCATTCCGAATCACCGTCCGGTTCCGGTCGCCGATGCGGCGCTGCTCGCGGACTGTTCCGGGGTCGCCTTCGACGCCTCGCGCTCCGCCGATCGGGACGGCGATCGCCTGAGCTTCGCCTGGCAATTCGGCGACGGTGCCGCGGGCGACGGCGCGAGCCTGGTGCATCGCTATCGGCCCGGGCGCTATCAGGCGACCCTTCAGGTCACCGACAGCTCCGCCGAGATCGGTCGCGGCGCCGAGCGCGTGGTCGACGTCTGGGTGCCTGATCCGCCCAAGGCCGCGGCCGGCAGCGATCGCCTGGTCGCGGTCGGCGAAAGCGTGCGCTTCGACGGCCGCGGCTCGGCCGGCGGCGACCGGCCGATCACCCGTTTTTCCTGGGACTTCGGCGATGGTGCCGCCGGCAACGGCCCCGCGCCCGACCACCGCTTCACCCGGCCCGGCCGCTATCTGGTGACGCTCCGGGTCGAGGACGAGGCGCAGCATGCCTGCAACGGCGACAGCGACGAGCTGGACGTGGTGGTGAACGCGCCGCCGGTCGCGGTCGCCGGCGCCGATCTGCTGGTGGCGGCTGGCGATGTCGTGCACCTGGATGGTGGCCGCAGCTATGACCAGGACGGCCGGATCGCGGGCTATCACTGGGATTTCGGCGACAGCGACGACGCAGAAGGTGAGAGCGTCGAGCATCGCTATGAGCAGCCGGGCGTCTATCGTGTGCAACTCACCGTCACGGATGACCGGCGTCGCCAGCAGTCAGGCCACCGACAGCCTGCGCGTCATCGTCAACCGGCCGCCGGTGGCGAAGCGGCCGGCGGGTCGCCGCGTCGCGATCGGCGAGGTGCTGACCTTCGATGGCGGCGCGTCGGACGATCCCGACGGGCGCATCGTTGCCCATGAGTGGACCTTCGGTGACGGCAAGCGCGCACGCGGCGAGCAGGAGTCGACTGCCTATCCGGCACCTGGCGCTACCGGGTGGCCCTCACCGTGCACCTGATTCCGGCACCGGTAACGACCGCGCCACCGATATCCTCGACGTCGTGGTCAACCGCGCCCGTGGCGGAGGCTGGCGACGACAGCGCGTGACGCGAGCGTCGTCCGCTTCGATGCCGGCGGCTCCCATGATCCCGACGGCACCATCCTTCGCTATGACTGGGATTTCGGCGATGGCAGGAGCGGTTCCGGGTGCCACGCCGGCGCATGTCGCCCGCGGCCCGGGACCTACCAGCGGGTTCATCTGACGGTCACCGACGATTCCGGCACGCTTCGAAACACCGCGAGCGATGCCCACCCGACGTGACGATCAATGCAACGGCCCCGATCGCCGATGCAGCCCCCGATCAGGTGGTGGCGCCCGGTGAAGACCGTGAGCTTCTTCATGGCCGCTCAGTCGACCTGGATGGCGACATCGGTGCCTATGACTGGGATTTCCGGGACGGTGACAAGGCGAGCGGCCGGGAGGTCAGCCACAGCTTCGCGGAGCCCGGCGACTATCAGGTGCGGCTCCAGGTGCGCGACGACGGCGGGCAGGCGACCGCCATCGCCACCGATGATGTCAACGTCCGGGTCAACGCCCCGCCCGTGAGCGTGCCGGCCTGAATCTGCTGAAGCCGCGGCGACAGATCCTGCTGGACGGCCGCAATTCCGTCGATCCGGATGGCCGCATCACCACCTATCGCTGGGATGTCGGCGACGACCGCAGCCCGCTCCACGGCGAGCAGGTGCGGCTCCGCTTCGAGCGTCCGGGGATCTACCAGATGCTGCTCACCGTGATCGACGACAGCCCGGGGCAGGCAACGGCACGGCGCAGGATGCCGCCACGGTGCGCATCAACAACCGGCCGCAGGCGGTGGCGGGCGGCGACGTGTTCAGCGCGTCGACCAGGATCGCGTTCGACGCCAGCGCATCGGTCGATCCTGACGGCGATCCGCTGACCTATCGCTGGACCTTCGGCGACGGCAGCCCCCCCGTTGCCGGAGCCAGGGTCAGCCACGACTTCCCCGAAGGTGGCCGCTATCCGGTCGTGCTCGAAGTCGACGACGGTACCGGCCTTGGCAACAGTACGGCACGGGCGGCGCTCACCGCCATAATCGGCCGTCCGCGGTGGCGGATGCCGGCGGACGCTGCGAGGTGTGCGGGCGACGTGTGGTGTTCGACGCGCTTGGCTCGACCGATCCTGACGGCGGCCTGCTCCTCTATCGCTGGGATTTCGGCGACGGCACCGGGGATGACAGCGTCAACCCGACCAAGACCTATGACATCGGCAAGATCTACCCGGTGACGCTCACCGTGCGCGACGAATCGGGCCTGCCGAGCGGCGTGCACAGTGATCGTATCGCCGTGCGTGTCAAGGAATCACCGCTCGCCGTGGCTGGGCCCGATCAGACCGTCTGCGCCGGCAGTGAGGTGCGCTTCGACGGCTCGGGCTCCCGCGATTTCGACGGCATCGTCAACCGCTTTGCCTGGAACTTCGGCGACGGTCGCGAAGGCGGCGGCGAGCGCCCCGTGCATGTCTACGAGCAGCCGGGCGCGTATCGCGTGGCGCTCACCATCTGGGGCGACGAGGGCGGGCAGTGCGACAGCAGCCACACCGACGAGATGACCGTCCTGGTGCAGCCCGCACCCGCCGTCGAGATCGCCGCGCCATCAGCGGCTGCCGCGGGCAGCACGGTCACGTTCGATGCGCGACGGGCGCTCAACCTCGCGAGTGCCGACGATCTTTCTGTGACGATGGCACAGGCGACCGACGCCGTCCCGTCGGCTGCGGCGAGCGACGATCGCCTCCGCTGGGACTTCGGCGACGGAACGAGCGGCGAAGGCGCGCTGGTCGAGCATGTGTTCGAAAAACCCGGCAGCTATGTCGTCATCCTGACCCGCGAGGCGAGTGATGCGGGTGCCGCCTGCACCACGGCGACCGCCAGGCATGTGATCACCGTCAACGCCGGCCCCCTCGCGGTCGCCGGTGCCGATCGACGGGCAGCGCCGGGCGAGGAGCTGCTGTTCGACGCCAGCGCTTCGAGCGATCCCGACGGCGCGATCGAGCGTTTCTTTTGGGACTTCGGCGACGGTGCCACGGGATCAGGCGTGCAGGCGCGCCACCGCTTCGCGGCCCCCGGCAGCTACCCCGTCACCCTGACCGTCGATGACGGCGCCGGCCTTGCCAACAGCCGGGCGACCACCCTGGCGACGGTGCAGGTCAACGCCGCACCCGAGCCCCGCATCGACGCACCAGCGGTCGCCTGCGTCGGCGAAAAAGTCGCCTTCGATGCCGGCGGCTCAAGCGACTCGGACGGCAAAATCGAAAAGATCGCCTGGGACTTCGGCGACGGCACACCCATCGAAGAACCAGCGACCACCCGCCTCTTCGGGCGCCCAGGCCATTACGACATCGGCCTCACGGTCGATGACGGCAGCGGCCTCCTGAACGCCACCGCCGGGGCAAGCACCCGCCTCCATGTCAACCGTCCGCCGGCCGCGGCGGCCGGACCGGATCGCCTTGCCTGTCCCGGCAGCGCGATCACCTTCGATGCCGGCGGCTCGCGCGATCCCGACGGTGAACTCGCCGCCTGGGTCTGGGACTTCGGTGACGGCACGAGTGCGTCTGGCTCAACCGCGACCCACAGCTATGCCGAGCCCGGAGACTACCGTGTGCTGCTCACGGTCAGCGACGACTCCGGCTCGAACTGCGCGAGCGCCAGCGACGTCGCCACGGTGACCGTGAACAGCCCGCCGACGGCGATGGCCGAAGGCGACGCCAGCGGCTTCGTCGGCGGTGCCCATGACGTGGTGCAGTTCGACGCCAGTCGCTCCAGCGACGCCGATGGCGGCCCGCTCGGCTATGTCTGGGATCTGGGTGACGGCCTCAGCGCCACCGGCGAGACCGTGCGTCACGGTTATCTGCGCGCGGGCAGCTACCGGGTGACGCTGACGGCATCGGACGGCACAGGTCTCCCTTGCGGCAGCGCCACGGATCAGCTCGACGTCGCCATCCGCCAGCGGGCGCGCTGACGGCGGCCGCTTGCGCACGATGCCGCGCTTCAACCTCCGCCTGAAGCTGCTGTTCTTCACGCTTCTGATCGCGATCGTCCCGCTTCTGGTCGCAGGGCGCACGCTGATCCGCATCGCCCAGGACGAGCTGAAGAGCGCCGCCAACGAGCGCCTCACCACCACCGCCGCCAGGCTGACCGAGGCGATCAACGCGCGCCATGATCAGAGCTGGCTCGCCCCGCTGCTCCTGATCCGCCACGCGCTCGACGACGAGCGGCTGGATATCGAGTCGAAAATCTCCCTCCTTCGCCAGGGCCTCGCCTCGATCCCGGACCTGGTGACGCTGCAGGTCACGGTCGAGAACGCCGAGCTGCCGCTTGTCGTGATGAAGGAGAGCTTCGCCCACCGGCTGCAGGCGCACAACCTCGACCCTCTGCCCACCTTGCGCGTGCCGCCCGAGCAGATCGCAGCGCTCGAGGCCGCTGGCGACGTCACCGCCAGCAGCACCCAGCACATCGAGGCGAGCGATGACTGGCTGGCGACCCTGGTCATGCCGCTGAAAGGCCAGTTCGGTGGTGCCCACGCGACCCTGTCGGCGCGGATCGACCTCCGCCAGCTCCACCAGATGATATCGGACGATCCTTTCACCCAGATCGGCGACATCACCATCGTCGACCGCGAGGGGCGGGAGGTGCTGGGCGAACAGCGAGCGAATCTGAGCGCGCAGCCGATCGTCGCCGAAGCGCTCGGCATCCTGGAGGCGGGCCGATCGGTGATCACCACCACGCCCACGAAGCGTCAGGACGGCGAGCGCGTGCTGGCGTCCTTCGCCTTCCCGCGCGCCTTTCGCTGGGTGGTCCTGGTCGAGCTCAGCGAGCGCGACGCCTATCTCGCGGTCGACAAGATGGTCCGGAGCCTCGCCTTTTGGGTCGGCATCGGCATGCTGATCGCGATCGCGGCAGCCATCCTGTTCGCGCTCGGCCTCAGCCGGCCGATCCTCGCCATCGGCCGGGCGGCGATCGCGGTCAGCCGGGGCGATTTTCAGACGCGAGTGACGGGCGTCCGGACCCGCGACGAGATCGGCGATCTGGCAACGCGCATGAACGAGATGATCGTGCAGCTCAACGAGCGCTTCCAGCTGCAGAAATTCGTCTCCGCCGGAACCATGTCCGCGGTGCAGAAGGCCGATCACCGCGGCGTCGGCCTCGGTGGCGAGCGCCGCCGGGTCGCGATGCTGTTCTGCGACATCCGCGGCTACACCGCCTTTTCCGAGCGCACCGATCCCGAGCAAGTCGTGGAAATCCTGAACTTCTATCTGCAGCACCAGGCGGATCTGGTCGCCAAGCATGGCGGCGACATCGACAAGTTCGTCGGCGACGAGATCGTCGCGGTGTTCCAGGGTGAGAGGATGGCTCGCGACGCCATCGCCTGCGCCCTCGACATTCAGGCCGCGATGCAGCGTCTGGTCGCCGAACGGCCGGACGCTGCGCTCAGCGTCGGCATCGGCATCAATGCCGGTGAGGTGGTGATGGGCGCCATGGGCAGCCGCCAGCGTATGGACTTCACCGTGCTCGGCGATAACGTGAACCTCACCGCCCGCCTCTGCGACGGCGCCAGCCCGGGCCAGATCCTGGTCAGCGAAAGCGCCTATCAGGCCGCTGCAGGCGACGAGGCCTTCACCTTCAAGCGCCTTGCCCCCATGGGAGTCAAAGGCAAGGCCGAACCTCTCACCGTTTACGAAGTCGTGCCGTCAGCCAACGAAACGTGCCGGGACCAGAAACGATAGTGTCTTCGGATGATCTTCATGTCTTATGCTGTGAAGAGGTGCGAACGTCCGGTCGATCCGTCGGGAACGCCGTCGTCGCGTGGAAGTCCCTATTCAATCGAGGACTGCATCGGGTCATTCCGTTGATTTGTCGGCCTCGATTGAGGTGCGGGCGATGCGCTACGAAGCCGGCTCGCCCGCAGGCTCTCAACGACCGGCAAAGTAGCTGTCACGCAGAACACCCGCTTCCATTTCGAGTTCATCGAGTCGATGTTTGACGACGTCTCCGATGCTGATCAATCCCTGAAGCTGACCGTCCTGCACCACGGGAAGATGACGGATACGGTGACGCGTCATGAGACCAAGAATGCGCGTCAGGCTGTCATCGGGGCCGCAGGAGATGACGTTTCGGGTCATGACATCGGCGACCTCGATGTCGGCGGCCCGTTCGCTGTCTGCGGCGAAGGCGTGAACGATATCACGCTCCGAGACGATGCCGAGGATCCTGCCGTTCTCCAGCACGACGAGCGCGCCGATGCGCTCCATGCGCAGACGCTGGGCAACGGTCACCAAGGTTGCCGCAGGACCGGTGGTTTTGACCTCCCGCCCCTTGGCGTTCAGGATCGCGTCCACTTTCATCATGTCCTCCCACGGTTTGCACGTTCTCACGCGGAATGAAGTCCGCCTGCCGTCCTTTGCCTAAGCGGGGCCAGGCGTGGCAGCCCCAGATTTGTGGCCGAGAGGCCATAGGGGACCGGCATCTCTGGCCGGCGGCATCCCGATCCGCGCACGCACCGGCCATAGGCTGGGCGGGAAGCAGGCGCTCTCAGATCACCGTCTTTCGATAGAGGTGCCATGTCGCATGGCCCAGGATCGGCAGGACGAAGATCAGTCCGAGAAAGGCCGGTATCGACCCCAGAACCAGGCCGCCCACGACGATCGCGCCCCAGGTCGCGATCGGCAGCGGGTTTTCAGCAAACACGCGGATGGAGGTCGCGACGGCGCTGCCGAGCCCGATCTCCCGGTCCAGCATGAGCGGAAAGGACACGACGCTGATGGCGAGGACGGCAAAAGCGAAGACGAAGCCGACGCCCATGCCGACGATGATCATGGTCCAGCCCGGACCGGTCGTGAGCGCATCCTGAAGGAACGCTCGCGCCGAGACGGGGGGCTCCGGGCCCAGCGTCAACATATAGATGGCCTGGGCTGTAACCATCCAGATGAGAAACATCAGGACAAGCTGGAGTCCCAGGAGAAAGATCGGGACGAAGGAAGGCGCGCGAACGACGTGGAACGCATTCGACCAGCCGGTATCGAGGCCCTGCTCGCGGCGCCGGCTGATCTCGTAGAGGCCGACCGCCGCGACCGGACCGAGGAGCGCAAAGCCCGACATCGCCGGAAACAGCAGCGGCAGCATGTTGTAGTGAAACGCGAAACGGGCGAGCACGAGGCCGGCTACGGGATAGACGATGCACAGGAAGACGACGTCCGAGCGGCATGCCTTGAAGTCGTCGATGCCCTTCATGAGCGCGTCTTTCAGGTCTGCCATCGTGATCGATGCGACGCGAGCCTCTCGGCGCTGCTGATTGGCGCTTGTCGAGCGGCCGGATGAAGCAATATGCGAGGCGGCGTGCCTGAGCTGATCGGTCCCCCATTCGAGCGGATTTCGTATCGTGGCCATGACCGTTTCCACGAACAGCGAGCGCAAGGGCCACGGCTGACCGATCGCTATGTGTTCGAAATAGCCATCGGCCTGCAAATGCCGAGACCTGCCACTAATCGAACATTACATCGGGCGGACATCGCTGTCTCATCACAATTCCAAGATCTTAGGACGCCGGCCATTTCTCCGAGACCGACGATGGATGGACGCGTGCCGTCGGCTGTGGGTCAAAGATGTGAACAAGGACCCCGTCTTGCGACGTGGGCTATGGGGAAATGAGCAGCCTCGGCAAACCGGCACAGTTCGTGCTTGCTTTGTCGAGTCGCTCACGCTTTAGCGCCGCCATTTCCCTGGCCATCGGTGCTCAACACAAGACCGATATGCAAGCCCTCCTTCAATCGGCACGCCTGGAACTCGCTCGGTCGGAATGCTGGTGCCGCAGATGATGCATTTCGGCATTGGTTCAGCCTTTCCAATTCGATGCGTTTCCGCCGCCTTATTGACTGGCGCATCCGTCAGCGGGGTGCCATGGTCACCGTCAGTATCCCCTTCCTCGTTCTCCTCACCGTTCCAATCCATCACAACGCCACAAGCCGCGGATTCGTTGACGTTCCAGCCATTCTTGAAACGCCACACCGAGTCCTTTGTGGCGGTTTGATTTTCGCTGAAATCCGTGGAGTCATTGGGATGTGGCGGTGTGGTTCGCACTATCAGCCGAAGGGGAGGCATAGCGTGACCACCCATCCACGAATTGCTCACGCTTGCATCCCTTCGGCGTAACCTAGTGCAGCGGCGCATTCGAATGATTCACAAGCCTCAGCACTAAGTTATTGGTTTTGCATCGATTTTTCCAAACACCGCTGATCGCTCTGTTTGGATCGATGCACTAGGAGCCCGTCCCGACAAGAATGCTGCCAGGCACGATCGAGAAGGGTTTGAGGAGCCGCGACAAGGCGTTGGAGATCAACGGCTTGCCTTTCCTCCAATCCGACCAGGGCCGATCCTGAAGGGGCATCAACGCGCTCGCCAGGTCGTTGCTCGGCAGGCGGTCAGCGCCGCGATCGTCAAATATGGCGCGAATGTCCGGCAGGAGAAGAACGCCGATTGAAGCATCTTCTTGCTCGCGTGCCAGCGCCAAAGCGGTCTTGTGCGCGATCGAGGGTCATTTCCCGCCGGCCGCGTCGCCGGTCGCCATCGGGCACCAGGTAGCAAACCGTCGCGGCGCGCGCTCTTCGCCTCTGCAAGTTGTCGTTCGGAAAACGGCTCGAAGGCGCTGGCGTCATCGGGTTTCATCTTTGAACAGCCAGCATATCGGCAAGTCGCCGGGCCGCTTCCGCTTGGCTCAGATCGAAGAGATGGGCCGCCAGGCTGTCCGGGTCCAGTTGCGGCCGGGAAAGATGAAGGGCGCTTTCGTCTCGAACCGCCGGGCCATATCGAGCAAGTCGAGGCTGTGCTTGGTGAGCGGTCCGCGATGCTCTTCGTCGGCCTTCATGCGATCGGCCGGAATGGCTCAGATCGCCTTGTCCGTGTGGATCTCTTCCCAGCGAGCGCCCAAGACTTCGCCGGTCCGGGTTGCAGTGTGGATCAGGAATTCAAGCCCGATCTTGACCAGGTCATGCGCCTTGGCCGCTCGAAGCCCGTCGATGAAGGTCAGCAGCGCTAGACAAGGCAGGGCGGCATGGTGCCCATTCTTCGAGGGCTGCTTAGGCAAGGCCCGTCGCCCGGCGTCGACTGGGTTCATGGTCTCCCGATAGTGCTTCGCGATGGCCCAATCGAAGATGGCGCGCATGCGCTGCCAGACGCGTCTGGCCGTTTCTGGCTTGGCCAGCCAGATCGGCTGGAGGACGTCCAACACGTCGGCGCTGCCGATCTCGTCAACGCGGCGATGGCCGATGATCGGAAAGGCGTCGTCGCGCAAGGTGTTCAGCCACTGCTGACGGTGCTTGGCGTTCTACCAGGCTTCATGGTGTTCCGCAAAGACCTGCCTTGCCGTCGCCTCGAAGGCCGGGACGCTCTCGCCTTCCTGGTCGGTGCCGTCACGCTCGGCAAGCGGATCGCCGCCGGCCCCGACCACCTTGCGCAAGCGGGCGGTCTCTTCCCTGGCTTCGGCCAGAGACACGTCGATAAGTGCCAAGCCCGATCGCGTGCGCCTTGCCCTTGACCATGAGGCGCAAGATCCAGGACTTCGCGCCGCTCCTTTCGACATTCAGATAAAGCCCGCTTCCGTCGGCATGGCGTCCAGGCTTGGTGATGCGGTTCACCGACAGGGCGTTGAGCTCCTTCTCAATGAGCTTGGGCATATCCGGTTTCCTCATCTCTTGCACAAAAACCTGTTCAAAAAGACCGCGGACGTGGACGGACACATTTGTACTGATAGGGAAGCTATTTCACCATAACTTATTGTTATTTATGAGATGGTATGGACTGCCTCGCATTGATGAGAACTTGAAGTGTGCGGACGTTCCCTCCGCCAGGCCTTTTGCGCGTGACCCGTCTCAGCCGATTTCGCATGGCGGCTAAAAACCCCTTGAAATAAAAGGCTTTTTGGATTCGGCCTGCCCCGGCAGTTCCGCCGATTCCGCCCGAAATTCTCTCTCCAGGCCTCTCTTTCTCTGTGGCCTGCCCCCTAACCCCCTTCTGGAGCGGGACGGGTTTCTTGGAAAAACAAAGGGTTGCGAGAGGCAAAGTGATTCGGTGGTTCTACAAACCTTCTGGAGAGCGAAAGGAACCGCGTTCGGA
>JAWKVM010000059.1:0-31801 GCA_041398025.1 Alphaproteobacteria bacterium | reverse complement strand
AAGACTGGGTTGCAACGTTGGGCGAAGCCTAAACCGCCACCCGCAGAAAAAGACGCTGAAGCCGAGGCCCGGCTTAGAGGATTCTTCTGTTGTTGGCCGCGTTTGCGGTCAATCTTTCCGAGCGTGGGAATCGAGCAGGCTGTCGAAGGGGAGAGGCTCGCCCTCCTTCACCGTCTTGGTGACGATATAGGTGAAGTAGCGCGCGAGCCCGACGCGCTTCGCCAGCAGGCGGTCGATCAGCCGCTGATAGCTGTCGATATCGCGCGCCACCACCTTCAGGAGATAGTCGACCCCGCCGCCAAGCGCCCAGCAGCCGACGATCTCCTCGACCTGGCCGACCGCGCGCTCGAAGACCTGAAAATCCTCGGCGCGATGCCCCGCCAGTTCGACCATGACGAAGACCTCGACCGAGGGCGCGATCTCGCGCAGCGAGACCCAGGCGTGATAGCCGCGGATGATCCCGGCCTTCTCCAGACGCTTCAGCCGCTCCCAGCAGGGCGTGGCGCTGAGATGGACCCGCTTGGCCAGCTCGGTCTTCGACAACCGGCCCTCACGCGACAGAATCGCGAGAATGCTGATGTCCCGGTCGTCGAGCCTGAGTGTCATGGTTTGGTTGTCGGTGACGGCGCCGGGCTTGTCAATTGCCTCGATTTTAGTCAGAATCGTTTCATGACAATCTGGCCGCCCCGAGCCGAGGAGCTGCGGCGTCCGGCCTATCGCTCGCTCGCCGAAAAGCTGGTGCAGGCGATCGAGGCGGGGGAGCTGAAGAGCGGCGATCGGCTGCCGACCCACAGGACGCTTGCCGCCGAGCTCGGGCTCAGCGTGCAGACGGTGAGCCGCGCCTATGACGATCTGGTCCATCAGGGCCTCCTGATCGGCCAGGTCGGACGCGGCACCTATGTGCGCGCCGCACCCGCCGAGACGCGCACGCCCTACATTCAGGACAAGCAGGACGGCGGGGTCATCGATCTCTCGATCCTGAAGCCGGTCAGCACCGGGATGCACCGGGAGCGGCTGGGTCAGGCGCTCGGCGCGCTCGGCGCGGATCTGCCGATGACCGTGGTGTCCTCCTTCCGCCCGTCGGTCGCGCTCAACAAATACCGCGAGCCGGCGCGCGGCTGGCTGAAGCTCTGCGGCCTCGAGGTCGACGCCGAGCGCGTGCTGCTCACCAACGGCAACACCTCGGCGATGACGGTCGCGCTGATGACCGCGGCCAACGCCGGCGACCTTGTGGTGACCGAAGCGCTCAGCCATCACACGCTGAAGGCGCTCGCCTCCTATCTCGGCCTTCGGCTCCGGGGTCTTGCCGGCGACGACGAGGGAATCCTGCCCGACGCGCTGGAACAGGCCTGCGCCGAAGAACCGGTGCGCGCGCTGCACATCATGCCCACCGGGCTCAATCCGACCGCGACCACGGCCGGCCTGGAGCGGCGCCGGCGCCTGGTGGCGATCGCGCGCAGGCACGACCTGCGCATCATCGAGAACGACGCCTGGGGGCCCCTCCAGCCGAAGAGGCCGCCGCCGCTCGCAGCCCTCGCCCCGGAACGCAGCTTTTATTTCACCGGCTTCACCAAATGCCTGATGCCCGGGCTTCGGATCGCCTATCTGGTGACGCCGGAAACCTTCGAGCAGGCCGCGGCCAGCCGCCATCTGGTGACCTCCTGGATGGCCACGCCGCTGCTCGCCGAGATCGCGACCCGCTGGCTCGACGACGGCACGGCGCGCGCGCTGCTCGACTGGCAGCGAACCGCCCTCGGCGAGCGCAACGCCCTGGCCGAGCGCATCCTAGCGGACCACCAGCACGCCGCCAGCCCCTATGGCATGCATGTCTGGATGCCGCTGCCGCAGGCCTGGAGCGAGGCGGATTTCGTCGCCCATGCCAGGCTTCAGGGCGTCGCGATCGCCCCCGGTTCCGCCTTCGCCGTGACCGATCCTTCTCCGCCCGGCGTGCGCATCTGTCTCGGCGCCGAGTCCCTGCCTGCGCTGGAGCGCGGCCTGGAGATCGTCGCCCGCCTGGCACGCAGCCAGCCGGAGCCGGCACTGCTCGCCATCTAGTGGTGTGACCACCTCATGGCGTTTCCGTCTGTGCCAGGATCGACGGTATGCGGCCAGGATTGGCGGCGGGCGGTGTGACTGGTTCGTATCGAAGATGCCACAGGGCCGTGGCGGCGATGCCGTCTTGGTGAGGCTGCAGCTTCGCCCGATCAGGCGGAACCACATGATCTGCAAGGAAACATTGTGAAAACAATGAGATAGAGCGCGCAGCCCAATCGTATCGGATCGGAATTCGCTTTCCCGCAAAAGGAAATCTTAACCCATCCCTGCTAAGGTCGTCGATCCGGTCCATGCGATCCTGGGAGTCCGAATCGAGCTCAAGCTTCTTCTCGGGCGGGCGGATTCCCAGGGTCGCATGGACCGGATCATCAGGATGGCGCCACTTGGTTAAGACATCGTGAAGGCGGCGACAAAAAGGCCATCAGCCATCGATCGGCAAGCCGAGCCTGATGGGGTTTTACTCCCAAGGCTTCTTCCAATCCGTGCAGCTCTTGTGGAACGCGTCGTCTGTCCTGTGTGGCTTGGGACGGCGATGAGAAAGGGCGACATCGCGCTGTGCAATTGTCATGATTTAAAATTCAAATTGACACGATATGAAATCATGTCAATGTGATTGAAAGCGGTGCAAACAGGACAATTTCGCGTCCCGCGGGGCGCAAAAGCGTGCGCATCGACACGGCGTCCGGGTGGGTGCGGTCAGCCTGGCCCAAAGTGGCGCATCGGCGCAACACGATCGAAACGACGTGAAGAATGACGAGGAGGAGAACGGCATCATGACTTCGACCAGGCAGATCCTGCTGGGCGCCGTCGCCGCGGCGGCGATACTCTCGACCACGGCCGGCGCGGCCTTCGCCGACACCTGGCGCTATGCCTTCGAGGAGGCGCTTGAGGAAGTTCAGGGAAAATTCGCGCAGAAGTTCAAGGAAGAGGTCGAGGCCAATTCCGATCACGAGATCCAACTCTTCCCGTTCGGCACGCTTGGCGAGAGCGCCGACATCATGGAGCAGGCGCAGGCGGGGCTCCTGCAGTTCGTCGACCAGTCGCCCGGCTTCACCGGTGCGCTGATCCCGGAAGCCCAGGTCTTCTTCGTCCCCTACCTCCTGCCCTCGGACAACGACGCGCTCAACAGGTTCTTCACGGACTCGAAGGCGATCCACGAGAGCTTCAAGGGTCTCTACGCCGATCAGGGTCTCGAACTCCTGACCATGTTCCCCGAGGGCGAGGTGGCGATGACCACCAAGGCGGAGGTCAAGGGGCCGGCTGACCTGAACGAGGTCAAGTTCCGGGTGATGACCAACCCGCTGCTGGTCGAGAGCTACGCCGCGTTCGGCGCCACGCCGACGCCGCTGCCCTGGGGCGAGGTCTATGGCGGCCTGCAGACCAATATCATCCAGGGTCAGGAAAACCCGACCTCGTTCATCGAGAGCACCAAGATCTACGAGGTCACCGACGTCATCACCTATGCCGGCCACAACAACTTCACGACCGCGGTCATGGCCAACAAGGGTTTCTATGACGGCCTGGCACCCGAGGATCAGGAGGTCATCCAGAACGCCGCCAAGGCCGCGTTCGCGTATATCCTCGACTATCAGAAGGGCCTGGAAGAGACCGCGCTCGAGAAGATCAAGGACGCCAAGCCCGAGATGGTGGTGAACGTGCTCACCGAGGAGGAGCGCGCGCCCTTCAAGGACGCCGCCGCCAGGGTCGAGGAAAAATTCGTCGAGATGACCGGGGAAAGCGGCAAGGCGATTCTCGATCAGATGAAGGCCGATATCGAGGCTGCAAGCCAGTAGCGGATCGGGTTCCTCTGCGGACCGCTCGCCCCGACGGTCGCCATGCGGCCCGGGGCGAGCGTCAGGCGGGACCGGATGACGTTGCCTTTACGATTTCTTCATCCCGTTCGGCAATCCAGGGATGCTGTTGCTGGTCCATGCGATCCTGGGAATCCGAGCGTCGTGTCTTTCTCCGACGGTCGGGCGGTCGGGCGGACTCCCAGGATCACATGGACCTGGTCATCACCATGACCGGATCGGGTTAAGAAAAGATGAACGCCGGATCTGTTGCCGTGTTGGAAGGCAGTTATCGGCAGGAGACGACGCACCAAGCCGGACATCGTGCATCGGGATCAATGGCCTGATGGGTGAGGGGCAACGCGAGGGTGGCGAAGCTTCTGGCGTCTACCGGGCCTGCTCAGGCGATGCATGATGCGCCTTCAGGACGATGAGTGTTCGGGGATGGGACATGGCCGAGAATCGAGTGAGCGCTGACACCGAATCGACACTTCCGGGGATTCTCGGCGCCATCGACGCCTGGGTGGGGCACATGGAGGCGTTCATGCTCGCCGCCGGCGTCCTCCTGATGGCGGCCAACACGGTGGCCAACGTCGTCGGCCGCTTCCTGCTCGGCAAGAGCATTTTCTTCACCGAAGAGCTGAACAGCATCCTGATCATCCTGATCACCTTCGCGGGCATCAGCTACGCAGCGCGCCACGGCCGCCATATCCGCATGTCGGCGATCTACGACGCCCTGCCGGATGGCGCACGCAAGACGCTGATGGTGGCAATCTGCGCGATCACGGCCCTCGCCATGTTCGCGCTGACCTATTTCGCGATCTCCTACATCATGCAGGTCGCGACGTCAGGCCGCGTGCTGCCCGCGCTACAGATCCCGGTCTACTGGACCTTCCTCTGGGTGCCGATCGGTTTTTTCTTCACCGGCCTGCAATACGCGCTGACCGCGATCCGCAATCTGACGTCCGGGGACATCTACCTCTCGACCAAGGTGCAGGAAGGCTATGAAGAACAAGACATTGAGGCCTAGTCGGGAATTCACCCGGGCTCAGCATGTCCATCGATCATCGAGGCCCTTTGGCCGCTCTCTTCACGATGTCTTAACCTGAGCAGGTGACAATGATGATCCGGTCCATGCGATCCTGGGAATCCGTGCGTCTGAAAGAGAGGTGGGTCCGGCGCGGACTGCCAGGATCGCATGGACCGGATCTCGATCATCGCATGCCAGGGTTAAGATACCGTTACTCAGAAGTCGGTATCCTAGGCTACATGCAACGCCCGAAAAATCAGGCGGACTGCGGAGAAATCCAGCAAGATCTTGTTCTAAATTGCCGCCGTCTGATTAAGGGGACGGGAACGGTGGAGACGTTGCGAACAAGCGGGCAAGACGCGTCGAAGCGATGGTCGGCACAACGCGGGGCGATGCGTGGTGCAGGAGAAGCAGCGGTTACGTTTCGATCTGGAACCGACGGCCGGATCATCAACTTACTCGCCGCGCGCGTCCGACTGGGAGCCACGCAAAATGATGCTGCGACCACGCCAGGGGACGGGGTAGCTGGCCAGCCTCTCATGCGTTCACCGCAAGCGGCGGGCAGTGTACCGAAAGAGATCCAAGGTGCGGCAACGCCGCTTACCGTTTCTTTACGAGTTCCTGCGACGATGGGCTGTCTCGATGGTCCATGCGATCCTGGGAATCCGTGCGGCGCGCGCTTTTTTCTTCGGGCGGGCGGATTCTCAGGGTCGCATGGACCAGATCGCGAGTGTCGCATGCCGGGGTTAAGATTTCGTGAAGAGGATCGGCAACGGCCGGGCCGTGCGTGTCGTCGCGGTGATAGGGGAAAGGTCGGCTGGCGCATGGTGAGCAGGCCGAAGCTGATCGGCTCCGATCCCGAAGGCATGGCGAGACCATCGACCGGTTCGCGCCTCGCCCCCGATCTGGACTCAGGCAAGTCAATGACGTGGCCACGCCACATGAGGTGGCCAAGCCACGGGGAGATGGGCTGATGGCGCTGTCGATTACCGCGGTGATGATCGTGCTGCTGCTGCTCGGCTTTCCGATGATGATCCCGCTGATCGCGGCGGCCGTGGTCGGCTTCATCTCGATGTTCGGCGGCGTCGATCGCATGGACTTCCTGGTGCAGCAGATCCTGGCCGGCATTCGCCCGGCCTCGCTGATCGCGGTGCCGATGTTCATCCTCGCCGCCGACATCATGACCAGGGGCGAGAGCGCCAACCGGCTGATCGACATGGTGATGGCCTTCGTCGGCCATATCAAGGGCGGGCTCGCGGTCAGCACCGCCGGCGCCTGCACCCTGTTCGGCGCAGTCTCCGGCTCGACCCAGGCAACCGTGGTCGCGGTCGGCTCGCCCCTTCGGCCGCGCATGCTGAAGGCCGGCTACAAGGACAGCTTCGTGCTGGCGCTGATCATCAATGCCAGCGACATCGCCTTTCTGATCCCGCCCTCGATCGGCATGATCATCTACGGCGTGGTCTCGTCCACGTCGATCGCCGAGCTGTTCATCGCCGGCATCGGCCCGGGGCTTTTGCTGCTCGTGCTGTTCTCCGCCTATTCGATGGTCTACGCCACGGTGATGGGCGTGCCGACCGAGCCGAAGGCGAGCTGGGCGGAGCGCGTGCAGGCGATCAGGCTCGCGGTCTGGCCGCTCGGCTTTCCGGTGATCATCGTCGGCGGCATCTATGGCGGCGTGTTCAGCCCGACCGAGGCGGCGGCCGCCTGCGTGCTCTACGCCGCCATCCTGGAATTCCTGGTGTTCCGCTCGCTCCGGCCGGAAGCGCTCTGGACGATCGCCAAGTCGACCGGGCTGATCACCGCTGTCGTGTTCATCCTGGTGGGCGCCGGCGCCGGCTTCTCCTACGTCATCTCGTTCGCGCAGATCCCGCAGCAGCTTCTGGGCGCGGTCGGCATCACCGAGATGGGGCCGAAGATGGTGCTCGCGGTGATCTCGATCGCGTTCTTCGTCGGCTGCATGTTCGTCGATCCGATCGTGGTCATCCTGGTGCTGGTGCCGATCTTCGCACCCGTCGTGAAGTCGGTCGGCCTCGACCCGGTGCTGGTCGGCACGATCATCACGTTGCAGGTGGCGATCGGCTCGGCGACGCCGCCCTTCGGCTGCGACATCTTCACGGCGATCGCGATCTTCAAGCGCCCCTATATCGAGGTGATCCGCGGCATCTTTCCGTTCACGGTGATCCTTCTCCTGGTGTCGGCGCTGCTGATCTTCTTCCCGGGCATCGCGCTGCTCCTGCGCGATCTCGCCTTCCACTGATCGACAGGGTCGATGGCTATGACCTCTTCTGCCGTCTCGCTTTCACCGGTGACGCCGAGCCTGGCGCCGGCCGCGGACGTCACCCGCTTCGGCATGATCGCGCTCGCCACCGACCTCACCAGCGAGGGCGATCTTTTTCGGCTGCTGCCGCAAGAGGGCACGGCGCTGCATGTGGCACGGGTGATGAACCAGAACCCGACCACGCCGGAGAATCTTCGCAAGATGGGGCCGCGGCTGACCGACGCGGCAGCCTTGCTGGAACCGGTCTCGCCGCTCGCTGCGATCTGCTATAGCTGCACGTCCGCTTCGGTGGCGATCGGTGAGAAGGCGGTCGAGCGCGCCATCCTGGCCGGCTGCCCGACCTCGGCGGTGATCACGCCGACGCGTGCGGCGAGGCGCGCTTTCGAGGCGCTGGGCGCGAAAAAGATCGCCATCCTCACGCCCTATCTGATCGAGACCAGCGAGCCCATGGCCGTTTATTTTTTGGACCATGGCTTGGAGGTGGTGAAGCTTCGCTGCTTCGGCATGGAGGATGATCGGGACATGGCCAGGGTCGAGATAGCGGGCATCGTCGAGGCTGCCTCTGAGGCCGATCATCCCGATGCGGACGCGCTGTTTCTGTCCTGCACGGCGCTGCCGGCGATCGGCGCGATCGAGACGATCGAGGCGCGCATTGGCAAGCCGGTGGTGACCTCCAACCAGGCCTGCGCCTTCGCGATGGCGGCGGAGGTCGGCATGGTCGATCGCTGCGCGCCGGGCTATGGCCGGCTGTTCGAGATGGCGGCGTCATGAGCGATACTCAGATCACCGTCGGGGACATTGAGCGTGCGCGAGATGCGATCGCCACCACGATCCGGCCGACGCCGGTCAATCTGTCGAAGAGCCTGAGCGAGCGCAGCGGCGCGCCCGTTTACTTGAAGCTGGAGCACCACCAGGTGACCGGCAGCTTCAAGATCCGCGGCGCCGCGAACGCCGTCGCGAACGTCGATGAGGCGCAGCGCCGGGCCGGCGTGGTCGGCGTCTCGACCGGGAATCACGGCCGCGGGCTCGCTTACGCGGCCAGGGCTGCCGGCGTGCGCTGCGTGATCTGCATGTCGTCGCTGGTGCCGAAGACCAAGGTCGAGGGCATCGAGGCGGAAGGGGCGGAGGTGCGCATCGTCGGCAAGTCGCAGGATGAGGCGCAGGTCGAGGTCGACCGACTGGTGGAAGAGGGTATGACCATGATCCCGCCCTTCGACCACGCCGACATCATCGCCGGCCAGGGCACGCTCGGCCTGGAGCTGCTGGAGCAGGTGCCTGATGTCGAGACCGTGCTGGTGCCGCTCTCCGGCGGCGGTCTGATTTCGGGCGTCGCCGCCGCCATCAAAAGTCAGCGCCCCACCGCGTCGGTGGTCGGTGTTTCCATGGAGCGCGGGGCGGCGATGTATGCATGTCAGCGCGCGGGCAGGCCGATCGAGGTCGAGGAACTGGCGACGCTCGCCGATTCGCTGGGCGGCGGTATCGGGCTCGACAATCGCTATACCTTTGCCATGGTGCGCGATCTGGTCGACGACATCATCCTGGTGAGCGAAAAGGACATCGCCGAAGCGATCCGCCACGCCTACTGGCAGGAACGGCAGATCATCGAAGGCTCGGGCGCCGTTGGGATCGCTGCACTGTTGGCCGGCAAGCTCCAAGTCAACGGATCGACCGCGTCGGTCGTGAGTGGAGGGAATGTGGATATGGGGCAGCATTTTCGCATCGTCGGCGGGGAGGATGTGGATGTGACGGACGAGGCGGGCTGATGCCCGAGATCTTGATCCTGACCGAGAAGGAGCTGCGTCAGGCAGTGGCGCTGGATCTCGACGCGATCGACTGTGTCGAACGGGCGTTTGCGGCGCTCGCCTCGGGCGGGGTGGTGATGCCGCCGATCCTGTCCATGACGATCCCGGATCATCACGGTGAGGTCGACGTCAAGACGGCTTACGTGCCCGGCGTCGACAGCTTCGCGATCAAGGTTTCTCCGGGTTTTTTCGACAACCCGAAGCTCGGTCTTCCGAGCACGTCCGGGCTGATGATTTTGTTCTCGGCGACGACCGGGATGGTCGAGGCGGTGCTGCTGGACAATGGCTATCTGACGGATGTCAGGACGGCGGCGGCGGGCGGGGTCGCGGCGCGGCATCTGTCCCGGGAGGATTCTTCGAGCGCCTGCATCATCGGCGCGGGCATGCAGGCTAGGCTGCAGCTCCAGGCACTGACACTCGTGCGGCCGATCGAGCGCGTGGCGATCTGGGCGCGCGACGCGGCCAAGGCCGAGGCGGCGGCATCGGAGATGGCGGACAAGCTCGGCATCGAGGTGGTCGCCGCCGGCGACGCGGCAGACGCGGTGCGCGCGGCCGACATCGTGGTCACGACCACGCCCGCGACCGCGCCGGTGCTGATGGCGGACTGGCTGCGGCCGGGGCAGCATGTTACGGCGATGGGCTCGGATCAGGAGACCAAGAACGAGCTCGATCCCGCCTGCCTCGCCCGCGCGGATCTCTACGTGCCCGATCGCCGCTCGCAGACCGAAAAGCTCGGTGAATTGCGCAGCGCCATCGCTGCAGGGTCCGTCGCTGCCGGCACAGCGTTCAGAGAGCTCGGCGACATCATCCTCGACAAGCAAGTAAACCGTCTGCCGGCGGCAGTCACGATTGCCGATCTTACCGGCACCGGGGTACAGGACACCGCGATCGCCGCCTTCGCCCGCTCGCGCGCCCTCGCCCAGGGGGCGGGCACCACCATCGTCAACTAGGTTTCGACGGATAACGACCATGCCTGGCGCCAACCTGCCCTTCACGCGCGACGAGTATCAAAGACGCATCAAAAAGACCCGTGACGCCATGGCGGCGCGCGGGCTGGAGCTGATCGTCGTCTCCGATCCTTCGAACATGGCCTGGCTCACCGGCTATGACGGCTGGTCGTTCTACGTGCACCAGGCGGTGCTGCTCGGTCTCGACGGCGATCCGGTCTGGTATGGCCGCGGCCAGGACGCGAACGGGGCGAAGCGCACCTGCTTCATGCAGGACGACGATATCATCGGCTATCCCGACCATTACGTGCAGTCCACCGAACGCCACCCTATGGATTTTCTTTCGACTCAGATCGAGGATCGGGGATGGGGGAGCGTCCGTGTCGGCGTCGAGATGGACAATTACTGGTTCTCGGCCGCGGCTTTTTCGTCCTTGCAGCAGCATCTGCCGAACGCGTGCTTCGAGGATGCGACTGGTCTGGTGAACTGGCAGCGCGCGGTGAAGTCGGAAGAAGAACTGACGTTCATGCGGCGAGCCGCCCGGATCGTCGAGCGCATGCACGAGCGCATCGTCGAAAAGTGCGAGCCGGGTGTCAGAAAATGCGATCTGGTCGCCGAGATCTACGACGCCTCGCTTCGTTACGACGAAAAACTCGGCTTCGGCGGCGACTATGCGGCGCTCGTGCCGCTGCTGCCCTCCGGCGCCGATGCGTCCGCGCCGCATCTCACCTGGGACGACCAGCCGATGAAGGTGGGCGAGGGCACGTTTTTCGAGATCGCCGGCGTCTATCGGCGCTATCACTGCCCGCTCTCGCGCACGGTTTTTCTGGGTCAGCCGACCGACGCCTTTCTCGACGCGGAGAAGGCGGTGCTGGAGGGCATGGACGCGGGGCTCGAGGCGGCGAAGGCGGGCAACAGCTGCGGCGACATCGCCGAGGCGTTCTTCGGGGTTCTGGAAAAGCACGGCATCCAGAAGGACAATCGGGCAGGCTACGCCATCGGCCTTTCCTACCCGCCGGACTGGGGCGAGCGCACCATGTCGATCCGGCGCAGCGACAAGACGGTGCTGGAAGAGAACATGACCTTCCATTTCATGACCGGACTCTGGCTGGAGGATCTCGGCTTCGAGATCACCGAGAGCATCGTCATCGGCGAACGCGGTCCCGAGATCCTTGCGGACGTGCCGCGGAAGCTGGTGGTCAAACCATGACCCTGCCACCGACCCAGAACGAAACGCCGAACCCGATCGCCCCGACCATCGCCTTCGATCGGGACGGCAAGCATCACGGTTTTCTCCGGCTCCCCTACAGCCGCGACGACAGCGCCTGGGGCTCGGTGATGATCCCGATCACCGTGATCAGGAACGGCGACGGGCCGACGGCGCTTTTGACCGGCGCCAATCACGGCGACGAGTATGAAGGCCCGGTGGCGCTGCAGGAGCTGGCGCTCACGCTCGCATCCGACGAGATCACCGGGCGTGTAATCATCGTGCCGTTCTTCAACTACCCTGCCTTCAGGAGCGCTACCCGGACCTCGCCGATCGATCAGCGCAATCTGAACCGCAGCTTTCCGGGAAAGCCCGACGGCACGGTCACGGAAAAGATCGCGGACTATTTCCAGCGCTGCCTCGTGCCCATGGCCGATATCGTGCTCGATTTCCACTCCGGCGGCCGCACCCTCGACTTCGTGCCGTTCGCCTGCTCGCATCTGCTGGAGGACAAGGCCCAGGAAGCCGCCTGCATGGCGGCGGTGCGCGCCTTCAACGCGCCCTACACCATGACGTTGCTGGAGATCGACGCGGTCGGCATGTACGACACCGCGGTCGAACGCCAGGGAAAGACCTTCGTCACCACCGAGCTCGGTGGTGGCGGCACGGCGACCGCGCGCTCGATCGGCATCGCCAGAAAGGGCGTCAGCAATGTCCTGAAGCATGCCGGCATCCTCGACGGCGCGCCGTCGCTCGGACCGTCGATCGTGCTCGACATGCCGGACGGCGACTGCTTCGTCTTCGCCGAGCATGACGGCCTGATCGAGCCGCTTGTCGATCTCGGCACGCGCGTCGGCAAGGGCGAGACGATCGCCCGCGTCTGGCCCGCCGATCGCACCGGCGTTGCCCCGATCGACTATGCCGCGAAATGCTCGGGCCTTCTCGCCGCCCGCCATTTTCCGGGGCTGGTGAAGTCGGGCGATTGCCTCGCCGTGGTCGCGGTCGAGATCGGCTGATGTTCACGCTCACACCAGAGGACATCACGACGATCGGCAGCGGCATGCAGCGCCCGGAATGCGTGCTGGCCACCGCGTCCGGGGATCTGTTCTGCTCGGACAGCCGCGGCGGCTACACGATCGTCCGGCCCGACGGCCGAAGCCGCTTCGTCGAGGCGATCGGCGCGCCCGACGATTTCATGCCGAACGGCATAGCACTTTTGCCCGACCGCGACGTTCTTGCGGCCAATCTCGCCGACAGCAGCGGCGTCTGGCGTATCAAGCCTGATGGCCAGGCCAGCCTGCTGCTGGCCGAAGCCGACGGCATCCCCCTGCCGCCGGTCAATTTCGTCGGCCTCGACCGGGAGGGGCGGCTTTGGATCTCAGTGTCGACCCGGGCGGTGCCGCGCCATCCGTCCTTCAGGAAAGGATGCGCCGACGGTTTCATAGCCGTCCATGATCGGGGAGCGACGTGCATCGTCGCGGACGGTATCGCCTTCACCAACGAAGCGATCGTCGATCCGAGCGGTGCCTGGCTCTACGTCAACGAAACCATCGGGCAGCGCACCTCGCGCTATCCGATTCGCGCCGACGCCACGCTCGGCCCGCGCGAGACCGTCGCCGACTACTCGCCCGGCACCTTTCCCGACGGCCTCACCTTCGATGCCGAGGGCGGCATCTGGGTCGTCAGCGTCGCCAGCAATCGCATCATCCACGTCGATCGCAACGGCGGCCAGACGATCCTTTTCGAAGACACCGATCAGGAAAATCTCGAACGCCTGAACGCGGCGTTCGAGCGCTTCGAGCCCGTGCGCGCCATGATCGAGATCGGCGCAGCGCGCCGCTCCGGCAACATCGCCAGCATCGCCTTCGGCGGCCCGGACCTGGAGCGCATCTTTATGGGCGCGCTCGCCCATGACGGCATCCAGACCTTTCGCTCGCCGATCAAGGGCGCAGCGCCGGTCCACTGGACGTTCTAGCTGAGGTCGTCAATCAGACGCTTCCGGCGGCCATAGACTCACCTGAACGCGGCAATGTGGTCAAACCTCTCGGCGCGTCCGGACCTGCCAGACGGCCTTCGGCGGACGCCAGGGACCAACGGCGGCAAACGCTGCGGCCCGGCGTTCGCCGGCTCGACCGGTAAGCGCTAGACCGGCAGCAGGACGCTGCTGTCGTCCGGTGACACGCGCACTTTCGATTGCTTGACCAGCACGCGCAGCCCGTTGCCGAGATCGAACTTGGTGATGGCGGGATTCTCCGCCTGCGCCGCCGCCAGGACGTCGTCCCTGCGCGCATTGCCGTTCTTGGTCAGCAAGGATTGCAGCGTTTCCTGGATGACCAGCGTCTTGGGCTTGCTCTTGGCCTTGATGGTCTTCGACGCTGTCTTCTTGCTCTTGTCACTCTTGGCGACCCGGCCGCGCGCGGCTTTCTTCGCGCTTGTGCCGACGGCCTTCTTGCCGGTGATGGCCTTGAGCGGTGACGGTAGTTTGGCGAGTTGTCCGACGATGTCGTCGGTGGCGGTGTTCTCGATCTCGGCCAGTGCCGATTGTGCGCCGTCGCGATAGCCGCGCTCATAGGCGAATCGCGTCAGATCGGCGATGCGCCGACGCACTTCTTCCTTGATGTCCATGATGTCTCCAAACTGCAGCTCAAGTAGCCCACCGGTTAGTAGATGGTACACGGCGGCAACTATTCAACGTATATCTCCTTCTAATCGTGTGATTTTTGGCAGGAAACTACTTGAGTACGCAACGCCGGCAGCCGCTGCCTGTCGGAACTGCGGCCTGGAGGGTGGACGTGCCGCTTTGTCCTGCAGGTGCGATCGCCTAGGATGACGGCGTGATGCGTGCAGCGATCGCGATGGGAGGGGACGATGAACGAGACGATGAATCCGAAAACCGTGCATAAGCCACTCGGCATGTACAGCCACACCGTCAGCGTGCCGGCGAATGCCGCATGGCTGGTCATCGCCGGGCAGGTCGGCATGAATGCCAAAGGCATCCTCGCCAGCGGCGCACGCAAACAGGCCGAGCAGGCCTACAAGAACATCCTCGCCTGCCTGCGCGCCAACAAGATGACCAAGGAACACCTGGTGAAGCTCACCATCTATCTGACCGATTCGCGCTTCGTCGACGATGCGCGGGCGGCGCGTCTCAAGGTGTTCGGCGAGGGCGTGCAGCCGACCTCGACGCTGGTGATCGTCGGTGGTCTGGCCGCACCTGACATTCTGGTCGAGGTGGAAGCCTGGGCGGCCAAGGGCTAGTCTGCTGAGCGTCGGGCGATCGTGACGCGGGGGGCGCGTCGAGATGGCGTCTGTCGATCAGCAAAGGGAGTGAGGTTCGATGGCAGGGCAGGGACGGGAATTCGAAGGGCGGGTCGCACTGGTGACCGGCGGGTCACGCGGGATCGGCAGAGCCGTCTGCCTCGCTCTTGCCCGGGAGGGCGCGGACATCGCGCTGAACTATGTCGCGAACCAGGACGCGGCGGCGCGTGTCAAGAGCGAGGTCGAGGCGCTCGGCGTGCGCTGCAGCATTCATCGGGCCGATGTCAGCGACGCGCCCGCCATCGACGCGATGGTCGCCGGCATCGAGGATGGTCTCGGCCCGGTCGACCTGCTGGTGACCGCCGCCGGCATCGCGCATGTCGGCGATCATACCGAGGTCGATCTCGACCTCTGGCAGCGTATCATGAAGGTGAATGTCGACGGCACCTTCCTTCCGGTGATGGCGGTGAAGGATGGCATGATCGCGCGCGGCTTCGGCCGCATCGTGTGCATCGCCTCGATCGCCGGTCTGGCGCCGCGGGGCCGCATGCTGCCCTACAGCACGTCGAAGGCCGCGGTCGTCGCTTTTGCCAGGAGCTGCGCCCAGGCGTTCGCGCCCGACGTCAGGGTCAACTGCCTGGCGCCCGGGCTGATCGAGACGGACATGAGTGCGGCGATGGACGAGGCGGTGCGGCAGGCGATGCGCGAGGCCGCGTTCCTGAAACGCACCGGCAAGCCCGAGGAAATGGCGGAGACCGTGCTCTATCTTCTGTCCGAGCGCTCGAGCTTCGTCACCGGCCAGACCCTGGTCGCGGATGGCGGGCGGGTGACCTTGCCCTGAGTTCATCTCACCTGTTCAGTCGCTGCCCTTCGTCCGTCCGCCCCAAACCTGGCCGCATACCGGGGATCCAGGCGCAGACGGCATGAATCGAACGAGGTGGCCGCGCCACCGCGCCACCGCGCCAGCTAGCGCCAGACGACGGCCTGGTAGAGGATCGAGCGGTCCAGGCAGAGGTCGGCAAGCAGCTGGCGGGCGAGGCTGTGGCGTCGCTGGCCGTGGCGTCCTGCCGCGCGGCGAATGTTGACCAGGCAGTCGGCCATGCGCCGATCGCGCGTGCGCCTGCACTGATTGAGCTCGTCGGTGCGGTCACCGAGGCCGGTGTCGTTCACCAGGGCCATCAGGTCGTCCCAGTAGCTGTCCACCAGGCCCCACCAGTTCGCGGGGGTATCGATCGCGAACATCGATCGTCTCCTTCGCCGAGTGATGATCGTTCATACCTTCTGCAGATGTCGTTCGGGATACGAATCCAATGAGCCCGAACGCGCGCCGCATCCTATCCCGAAGACCGTGATCAAGCTCACACCCGCTCGACGCCGTCTGCGTCCATAGTGACATCACCAAGACGGCGGAGCGCTGCATCAGGAGGGCGAAACGATGCAGTTCGGTCTGTTACCCTCATCACCAGTTTCGGAGCGCGCCGGCGTGGATGCGGCCCCGGCGCGCAAAACCCTTTGGCATGCGGCCCTGCTGCTGCTGCTCGGCGCGTTCTGGGGCCTGCAGTTCGTGCTCCTGAAGATCGCGACCGACGCCGGCACCGGTCAGTTCGAGATCGTCCTGACGTCGATGTTCCTGCTCGCGGCCGGCTTTCTCACCGCCACGGCGGTCACCCGAGCGTGGTTCCGCCTGACCTGGCGCTATGTGCGCTTCTTTCTGACGAGTGGCTTTCTCGGCTTCGTGGCGCCGCTCGGTCTGGTGGTGCTCGCGGCCGGTGAGATTTCCGCGGGGCTCATCGTTCTGTTCGAAGCGCTGACGCCGGTGTTCACGATCGCGCTCGCCCTGGTTTTGCGAATCGAAGCGGCCAGCCGGCGCCGTCTGGCCTCGATGATCCTGGCCGCACTCGGGATATCCTGCGTCCTGGTGCCCGCCTTGACGACGTCGGGAGGCGTAAGCCCGCTGGGCATCGCGTTCGCCCTCGGTCTGCCGGTCGTCTATGGCCTCGACTGTCTCTATGTCGCGGCGCGCTGGCCGGATGGTCTCTCGCCGTTGCAGATCGTCACCGGTGAGACGGTCGGCGGCGTGCTTCAGCTGCTGCTGATCTCGCTTTTCTGGCCGGGCGTCGGGCCGTCCTCATTCTCCTGGTCAGCAGGCCTCTGGCCGGTGCTGATGTTTGCTGCCGTCGGCTTCGTCGAGGCCTATCTGTATTTCTACCTCATCCGTCAGGCAGGAGCCGTCTTCGTCTCGCTCGGCAGCCTGATCTCACTGTTCGCCGGGATCGGCTTCGGCATTCTGCTGCTCGGTGAGAGCCATCCGGCGTCGGTCTGGCTGGCCGTCGGCCTCGCCGCCCTCGCGCTGTATGTGCCGTTCCATCGAAAGCGGACACGCACGGTGCCCGAGCTCGGCGTGCGCGAAACCGCGATTTCCTGAAAGCCGGCGGCGACCAACCTCACCGCAGCATGCCGATCGAGGTCGAGGATACGGCCGGTCGCCGAAGAACGGTGGATGCGCGGCTATTTCTTCCAGACGGGCTTGCCCAGATCGACGTCGTCGTCATCGGTCAGAACGCCGGTGGCGGCACCGGCAGCACCGCCGAGGACGGCCCCGCCAAGCACATTACCGCCGGTCGCAGCACCGGTCGCCGCGCCGATCCCCGCACCGATGGCGCCGCCGCTCAGGCCGCGATCCGTCTTGGAGGAGCCGCAGGCGGAAAGAAGCAGCAGGCTTGCGAGCAGAACAGACAAATATCGCATGGTTCAACCTTCCGAGTGGTTTCATCCGATAGAAACACGCGCCTATCAAGGTGGTTCCGCAACAATTTTTTCCGATCTTTCCGGCCATTATTTCAACAAGGAGAAACAGAGGGTGATTTCCTGCAGATAGAGCACGGGTTCACCTTGGAAAGGTCAATTGTTGCATGTACTTTTTCGCCGTCGTCAGCGAAATCGACTGTCATTTCTATGTTTGAGTGCGCGTGATTGCTGCCCGACGATCGCGGCGCGCATCTACGGTCGACGCCTGCCGCTAACCCTTCAGCGCCGCCTCGCGTCTGGCCAACATGTCGGGGGGCCATTCCTCCTGCAGCTCGTAAAAGACGTCGAACGCTTTTTGATCGTCCGGGATCACCACCCACGCGAGCTTGGAGCGCACGAAGATATGCGCATCCGGCCTGAACGCTCCCGGCCGATCGAGCGTGCCGACGCGCACGAAGCGATAATTGGGACGACGACCGTAGTCGCTCCAGACCGGCGTCTGACAGCTTGCGCAGCGATAGATGTCGTGAGGCCGCCCACTCTCGGACGGTCCGGCCGTCACGGTCACGGATCCCGACAGAACCTCGATGCTGTCGTTTTCGATGATCGTGTTCAGGACGAAGGCGCTGCCCGTGAGTTTCTGGCATTGGGTGCAGTGGCAGCAATGGGTGAACATCGGCTGCCTGGTCAGCTCATAGCGCAGCGCGCCGCATGCGCAACTGCCCGTCAGCGCGACCGATGCGTCGGTCTCGGCCATCATTCGGACCCTCTCCATCGCTCCCACACCATCCGCGAGACCTGCTCGCCGACTGCGCCTCATTGTAGCGCGCAATCTCGACGATGGACCAGCCATCGGCGGCGGCGTTCAGGCCTGACCCACCTTTGTCCGCCATCGTCGTGGCGCAGCGTGGATATTGGCCGCGCTACTCGCCCTCGGTGATGGCCATGAGCCGGTCCCTGCGTCTCGCCTTCCACGCCGACCAGATCGGGCTGATCAGCGAGACCAGGGTGAGGACGGCGAACAGGAGCACGATCGGGCGTTCCAGCATCGAGAGGATGCTGTTGTCGTGGATGATCATCGCCTTCGAGAAATTTTCCTCGATGATCGAGCCCAGGATCAGGCCCATGATCAGCGGCGCCGGGCCGAAGCCGACGCGCAGGAGGAAGTAGCCGGCGATGCCTGCGATCAGCATCACCCAGACGTCGAAGAAGGAGGAGGCGGCGGCGTAGGAGCCGATCATCGCGAGGATGAAGACGGAGGGCCAGAGGATGGTGCGCGGCACCAGGGTCACCTGGCTGAACAGCTTGGCGCCTGCAAGGCCGACGGCGAGGAAGGCGAGGTTGGCGAGGATCATCGCGCCGAAGATCGCGTAGAGAAATTCCGGCTGGTTCTGGAGGAGGAAGGGGCCGGGCTTCAGACCGTGCATGATCATCGCGCCGAGGATCAGCGCGGTCGAGGTCGAGCCCGGAATGCCGAGCGCCAGCGTCGGCACCATGGCACCGCCGGTGGCCGCGTTGTTGGCGCTTTCGGGGCCGGCGATGCCTTCGGGCACGCCGGTGCCGAAGTCCTCCTTGTGCTTCGACCAGCGGCGCGCCTCGTTGTAGCCCATGATCGCGGCGACGGTGGCACCTTCCGCGGGCAGGATGCCGACGAAGGTGCCGATGGCGCTGGAGCGGAGGATGGTGTTCTTGATGCGGCGGAGATCGTTCAGGGAGGGGAGGCGAATGACATCCGCGCGGATGCGCTCATAGGCGACGTCGCTGCGCCTGGCCTGGTTCAGCATCTCGCCGATCGCGAACAGGCCGATCAGCACGGGCACGAAGCTCAGGCCCTCCTGCAGCTCGTTGATGCCGAAGGTGAAGCGCTCGACGCCGGTGGTGAGGTGGAGGCCGACGGTGCTGAGCAGCACGCCGATCGCGCCCGCGATCAGGTTGCGCAGCGAGGATTTGCCGCTGACCGAGGCGAGCATGGAAAGGGCGAACACGGCGAGCGCGAAATATTCGGCGGAAGTGAAGCTCACCGCGAAACGGGCGAGCGCCGGGGCGGCGAGCAGCAGGATCACGAGGCCGATGATGCCGCCGACCACGCTTGAAAAGGTGGCGATGCCCAGCGCCCGGCCGGCCTCGCCGCGCCTGGCCATGGGATAGCCGTCGAAGGCCGTGGCCGCAGCGGGAGGGGCGCCCGGCGCGTTGATCAGGATGGCGGTGATCGAGCCGCCGAAGGTGCCGGCGCAATAGAGCGAGGCGAGCATGGCGATCGCGGCGGCGGGCTGCATGCCGATGGTGAACGGGATCAGGAGCGCGATCGCCATGGGCGAGCTCAGCCCCGGCAGCGCCCCGACCAGCACGCCGACCGCCACGCCGAACAGGATCGCACCCAGGGTGGTGAGATCGGCGAGCATGGCGAGGCCGGTGAGGACGGGTTCCATCGTCTAGCCCGCTCGACCGCTCGACAGAAACGCGTCGCACCGGCCCGCATCCAGCATCGGCGCATACCGTCGATCCAGGCAGAGGCGTCCTGAAGTCCATGAGGTGGCCATGCCACTAATACATGGAAACGCCGACCATGCCGGGCTCGAAATAGACGCGCAGCAGGACGGCGAAGATGTAGGTGACGACGGCCGTGAACAGGAACGCGTAGACGATCACCAGGCGCCAGCGGCGCTCACCCCAGAGGATCGGCAGGAGAACACTGCAGGCCATGATGGTCAGGATCGTGCCGAGGACCGGGGCCAGTGCCAGGATGGCGACGAGAAGGGCGATGGTCGCCCAGGTGGTGGCGCCGATCGGTGCCTGGCGCGATTTTCGAATCAACAGGTGGCGCTTTTTCTCCAGGAGATGCTCGAAGGGCAAAGCGAGCGCGAGCGCGCCGATGATCCAGAGCAGCAGCCGCGGAAATTCCTCCGGCAGCACGTTGTCGCCGAGAAACAGCGCCGGCTTGTCGAACCCGAAGGTCTGAACATAGAGGAAGACGGAGATCGCAATCAGCACGGCGGCGAGCGCGGCGTCGACCGGATCGATCAGGCCGGCGGGACCGGCGTCCTCGACGTCGTCGGTCCCGTTGTCTCGGTCACCAGCCATGGGTGAGGCTCAAGACTGTACCTGCGCCTCTGCTCACTCGGCGGCGGCGAGCACGTCCAGCGCCTCGACGGCCTTGGCGTACTCGTCCTTCAGCTGCGCGTCCCAGACGTCGGTGCCGGCGACCGAGCTTTCGGGATCGAGGCCGGCGCTCGTCAGATAGTTGGCGAAGGTCTCGTGATGCATGGCATCCACAAGGGCGTCCGAGAGCTTCTGCACGATCTCCGGCGGGGTGTCGGCGCGCACGGCATAGCCGCGGGTGGTCGAGGTGCTGACCTCGTAGCCGAGCTCCCAGGTGGTCGGCACGTCGGGATATTCGGGCAGGCGCTCCTTCGCCATGACCGCGAGCGGCCGGATGCTGCCGTCCTCGATCAGGGCACGGCCTTCGGAGACGTTGGGCAGCGTGGCGTCGAGCTCGCCCGAGACCAGGCCTTGCACCATCTGCAGGCCGGAGCCCATGGCGACCGGCTTGTACTGCATGCCGCTGGCCTTGGCGAGCTGGGCGAGGCCGATATGCTCCGTGCCGCCGATATTGGCGACACCCCAGTTGAGCGCTCCCTCCTTGCCGGCGGCGATCAGATCGTCGAGGGTCTGATGCGGACTATCCTTGCCGACGGTGATGAAGGTCGCGTCGTCCATGGCACGCGCGATGCCGACGATGTCGTCGATCGTCATATCAGACTTGCCCTGCGCCATGGTGTAGAGGTGGGTCTGGGTGAGCGCCAGGATGGTGTAGCCGTCCGCGGGCTTGGAGAGCACGTAGTTCTGCGCGGTCGCACCCGAGCCGCCGCGCTTCGAGACCACATACATGTCGGTCTCGAGATTGGCGCGCGAGCGGATCATCATCATGCGCGCCGTGGTGTCCGTGCCGCCGCCATAGGCTGCGTGGATCACCACCTCGATCGGCTTGGAGGGAAAATCCTGGGCACTTGCAGTGACCGCGGCGACCGCGAGGGCTGCGCCGACGAGAAGGCATGACAGGCTGCGCATGACGTCGTCTCCCTGGTGATTTTTGTCCTTGTTTCCAACCATTCCGACATGGTTGGACGTTCGGGTCAACGCTTAAGGTGCCAAGATTACTTGCGGGATGTTCCCGGCCGGTGCCTTCGGCGCGTTGGGGGAGCTGGCATGAGCCCAGGCTTTGGACCATAAAGGCAGGAGCAATCTGCCGTTCGCGCTGCCAAAAGTTGGAGACAGAACATGAAACTGGCCGTCATGGGAGCGGGCGCTCTCGGATGCTATTTCGGCGGCCGTCTCGCCGCCGCCGGCAGCGACATCGTCTTCATCGCGCGCGGCCGGCAGCTCGACGCGCTCCGGCGTGACGGCCTTCGGATCGAGAGCCCGCTCGGCGACCTGCATCTGCCGGAGGTGCAGGCGAGCGACGATCCGGGCGAGGTCGGCGAGGTCGATCTCGTGCTGTTCCTGGTCAAGCTCTACGACACCGAGGCTGCGGCCAAAGCCATCGGCCCGATGCTCGGCCCGCAGACCGCGGTCCTCTCCTTCCAGAACGGCATCGACGCCTGGGAGAGGATCGGCGGGATTGTCGGGCAGGAGCGGGTGATCGGCGGTACGGCGGTGATCCCGGCGGACATCAAAGCGCCCGGCATCGTCCGCCACAACGGGCCGTTCGCGAAGCTGACCTTCGGCGAGTTCGACGGCAGCGACAGTGCGCGCTGCCGCGCGTTCGCGGCGCTGCTCGACAAGGCCGGGGTCGATGCCGAGCTGGTCGGCGATATCGAGATCCGGATCTGGCAGAAGTTCATCATCCTGAGTGCACTGAGCGCGCTCACCGCCCTGACCCGCCTGCCGCTCGGCCCGATTCGCGACGATCCCGTCGCCGCCGAGCTGGTGACGCGCGCCATCGACGAGACCGCGAAGGTGGGGCTCGCCGCCTGCCCGGGGCTGACCGAGGAGGCGGCGGCGAGCATGCATGGCTTCGCGACAAAGCTGCCGGACAGCATGCGCGCGTCCATGCTCGACGATCTCGAACGCGGCAGGCGGCTCGAGCTGAACGATCTCAGCGGCGCCGTGGTTCGCCTCGCCGCCGAGCATGGCATCGACGTGCCGTTTCACGAGACCGTCTGGCGCGCTTTGCAGCCCTACGCCGCCGGACGGCCGAGCGGCGCGGCGACGGCCTGACGGCGAGCGCTTCCGGTCAGGCGCTGGCGCCCGATATGCGCGGCTTCTCGCCAGGGGCCGGCGTGTAGGGGTAGCTGCCGAGATTGCGCACCACCTCCTCGCCGCCGGCCGCCTCGATCTTCGCCTGCTGGTCGGCGAAGGCGCGGGCGGTCACCTCGGCGGGGTCGCAGATTTCTCGCAACCGGCGTTCACCTTCGGCGAGGATCTCGTCGTGGCCGGCCTCCAAGGCGAGGTCGCGGGTCTCGTAGGGATCGGCGTCCAGGTCGAACAGCTGCGGGCGGTGGCCTTCATAGTGGACATATTTCCACTTGTCGAAGCGCACCATGAAGATGCCGGTGATCGAGGCGACGGCGTGGTATTCGGAGAAGACGGTGCGATCCGCATCGGCGCCGTTCGCGATGTCCAGCAGCGATCGACCCGGCCTCGCCTGGCCGTCGGAGGGAATGCCGGCGGTCTCGCAGATGGTGGGATAGGCGTCCACCAGGGAGACCGGGGTCGAGACGCGCTTGCCGGCTTCGACGCCGGGGCCGCGCATGATCAGGGGCACGCCTGCCGCCTCGTCATACATGTTGGACTTGCCCCAGAAGGTGCGCGCGCCGAGATTGTCGCCGTGGTCCGAGGTGTAGACCACCAGCGTCTTCTCGCCGAGCTGCAGATTGTCCAGCGTGCGGACGATGCGGCCGACATTGTCGTCGAGGAAGCTGACCATGCCGTAATAGGCGGCGATCGCGATCTTCACATGGTCTTCGTCCTTGAAGTGATCCTCGTAGTCCTGGATTTCTCGCAGTTTTTTCAGGACGGGGTGGTCCGGGAATTCGCCGTCACCGCGAAGCTGCGGCAGCGGTAGTTGGTCGAGCGGGTAAAGATCAAAAAATTCCTTCGGTGCCATCAGCGGAAAGTGCGGGCAGACGAAGGAGACGAACAGCACCCAGGGTTTTTCCGGCGGTGTCGCGGCGACGTCTTCGAGCCAGGCGCAGGCGGCGTCGCGAATGTCCCGATCGTAGCGGATATAGGTGCTCTCGCCCGGACCGGCGTCGCCGGCGAGCTGTTTGGTGCTCGGGCGCTTGGGCGGCGGCTGGCGCAGCATGCCCTGGAGGTCGCCCTGGCCGTTCAGCACATGCAGCGGCAGGATCTCGTTGTCGAAGCCGTTCGGATCGTCCGAGCCGCGATAATGGAGCTTGCCAATGGAATCGCAGCGGCAACCGCCGGCGGCAAGGGCGTGGCCGAAAGACGGCGGCTCGCCATGGTACGGAAAAGCGTTGTCCCAATGGCCGATCTCGTGGACATAGCGGCCGGTGGCGAAGCTCGCCCGGCTGGGCACGCAGATCGGGCAGTTGCAATAGGCGTTCTCGAAGAGCGTGCCGCTCTGGGCGAGGTCATCCATGTTCGGCGTCTTCACGACGCTGTTCCCATAGCAGCCGGCCACCCGGCGGCTGTGCTCGTCGGACATGATGAACAGGACGTTTCGGCCGGTCATGGCGAGGTCTCCGGTAGGGTGGGCTGGCGTCGCTGACGCCGCTGCTGGTAGATCGGCCAGAGCAGCATCAGGACGGAGATGGCGAGGAAGGTGAGCGCGATCGGGCGTTCCAGGATTCCGAGAAAGCCGGCGTCGGACATCTGCAGGCTGGAGCGCAGCTCGGCCTCGAAGATCCCGGCGAGCACGAAGCCGATCACGAAGGGCCCGAGCGGCACCTTGGCGCGATCCAGGCCGAAGCCGATCACGCCGAAGGCGATCACCACCCAGACATCGTACATGCGGTTGCTGAGCGCATAGGCGCCGACCACGCAGCAGACGAAGATCACGGGGAGAAGAAACGCCTTGTCGATGGTGACCAGCTTCGCGATGCGGCGCACGGCGAGGGTCATGATCACGAACATCAGAACATTGGCGACGAAATAGGCGGCCATCAGCGCCCAGACGAAGTCGCCATTGGTCAGAAACAGCAGGGGCCCCGGCTGGATGTTGTGCAGGATCAGCGCGGACAAGAGGATCGCGTCGATCGGGCTGCCGGGAATGCCCATGGTGATCATCGGGATCAGGGCACCGCCGACATTGGCGTTGTTCGCGGCCTCCGAGGCGACGATGCCCTCCTCGTGGCCGGTGCCGAATTTTTCCGGCGTCTTGGAAAAATTCTTGGCGGTGACGTAGGCGACCATGGAGGAGATGCTGGCGCCGACGCCGGGCAGGATGCCGATCCAGGTGCCGATCACGCCGGAGCGCAGGATGTTGACCGCGTGGCGTCGCCATTCCGAAAGGCGCACCAGCACCTGGCCCTGGCCGAGGGCGAGGGAGACGGGCGCCTTGTTGATCTCGAACGCGTCCTTGATGATCTGGCTCATCACGAACACGCCGAGCAGCACGGGAAGCAGCTTGAAGCCGTCGTCGAGCTCGTGGAAGCCGAAGGTCAGGCGGAGCTGGCCGTCGCTTTCGTTGAGGCCGGGCATGGCGAACAGCATGCCGAGAAAGCCGGCGATCAGGCCCTTGACCATGCTGCCCTGGCTGATCGAGGCGATCAGCACGATCGCCATCAGCACCATGGTGAAATACTCCCACGGGCTGAACGTCATCGCCCAGCGCGAGAGCGGTGGCGATAAAAGTACGAGAAAAACGCCGGCGATCAGCCCGCCGATCAGCGAGCTGCCGATGCCGAGCGCAAGGGCGCGTTCGGGCTGGCCGGCTTGCGCCATGGGATAGCCGTCGAAGGTGGTCATGATCGAGGACGGCGTGCCGGGCATGCGCAGGAGTGTGGCGCTGATCAGCCCGCCCGACACAGAGCCGACATACATCGCAACCAGCAGCAGCAGCGCCTGGGTGCTGTCCATGTAGAAGGTGAGCGGCATGGTCAGCGTGATCAGCATGCCGCCTGTCAGGCCCGGAATCGCGCCGACGAAGATGCCGAGCGTGGTGCCGAGCAGCACCCAGAAGAAGGGCCAGGGCTGGAACACGTAGACAAAGGCGTTCAGGAGATCGAGCGCCATCAGCCCCCGCCCCCGCCGAACAAGCTCCCGAAGATCGAGCGCTGGGGAAGGTCGATATAGAAGACGCCGGTCAGCAGATAGTTCAGGCCGTAGCCCACGATGATCGCCAGCGGGATCATCCACAGGAACGCACGGCGTTCACCGCGACTCAGCAAAGCGCCGAGCGCCATGATGAACAGGGCGGATGCGGGCGCGAAGCCGAGGAGGCCCGCCTGCATCAGGCCGACATAGAGGATCGAGGCGATCAGCGCGCCGAGCGCGGTCAGCGGCGCCGGGCGGACGGTGTCCCGACCGGCGTCGACGGCCGGCAGGGCGGCGGGCGTCAGCAGGCAGCGGCCGAGCACGGCGAGCGCCAGGACGATCAGGAGCCAGGCGACGAAGCGCGGCACGGCGGCGGAGCCGAGCGGGTCGAAGAAGGGCGGCGGCAGCCGGTTCGCCGCCCAGATCACCACGGTCGACAGAAGGATCAGGGCGAGCGCCAGAACGCTGTCCGCCCGCCGCCAGGGCTCGGCCCAAAGACGCTCGACCAGCATCCGCCGGCCCGCTGCCCGCCCGATCCCCGGCGCTACTTCTTGAGCTCGCGCGCCTTCTCGGCAAGCGTCGTGGTGCGCTCGCGCCAGACGTCGAGATTGGCCCTGACCGCGTCGGGCTCGACATAGGTGGCGACCATGCCGAGCTCCTCGAGCTGCGCCTTCACCTCCGCATCGGCCATGGCGGTGCGCAGGGCATCGGTCAGGAAGGTGACGGCTTCTTCAGGCGTGCCCTTGGGGGCGAGCCAGATGCGGTGCGCATTGGCGACGATGTCGATGCCGTGCTCCTTGGCGGTCGGCACGTTCGGGAGCTGAGGAAGGCGCTCTTCGGAAAACATCACGATCGGCTTCAGATCGGCATCCGCCCATTTCACGAATTCCAGCGCGCCGAAGATCGCGAAATCGGTATGCATGGCGACCACGGAGGGAAAGCGCTTCGCCCCGCCGCCCACCTGGACGTAGCGGAACTCGACATCAGCCTGGTCCTGCACCATGAGCGGCACGAAGTGCACGGGCAGGCCGACATTGGTGGCGCATTTCACCGTGTCCGGATTTTCCTTCGCCGCGGCCAGCAGGCCCTCGAAGGTCTGATAGGGAGAATTCACGCTGACGCCGAAGCCGAGATCGCCGTAGCCGGTGGCGCCCAGCACCTCGAACGCGTCGTGGTCATAGTCGACCACGCCCATGGCCTTGGAGGTGATCAGCCCCTCATGCCAGAAGCCGACGGTGTAGCCGTCGGGCTCGGCCTCCATGATCGCGCGCGTGCCGATGGTGCCGCCGGCGCCCTCCATGTTGACCACCACCACGTTCTGGCCGAGGGCGTTGCTGCTCTCGAAATAGCGCTGCAGGATGCGGGCGACGCTGTCCATGCCGCCGCCGGCCTGGGTGGGCACGACGATCTTGATCGGCTTTTCCGGAAACGCGGCGCCGGCGGCGCCGCCGAGCCCGACGAGGGTCAGGCCTGCGGCGGCAAGCCCGAGGACAGCACGGCGAGCGACGTTGAAAGACATGTTCATCCCTGACCTCTCATTGTTCGCTGCCGGCAGCGCGCACGCGCCGGCTTTTTTTGTTCGACCCGGTGATTGTGGGCGGAGCGTCATGGTGTTGGCAACGTCAATTCATGACCGGGGTGATAACCAAAAGGAATATCTCAGCGGAAAGGCTGATCCTCTGGCGGCAGCGCGCTGATCGAATGAACGGTGAACCCTTCATCGCTGAGCACGTTGTCCAATGAAGCGCGACACAACCCATCCCAGAGATCCCAGTCGGTTCCGCCAAGCGTCGGCCACGCCCCATCGATTTCCCTTTTCACGTTTTCTTAACCTTTGCCCGCCACAATCACGGTGCTTCCTGGTCCATGCGATCCTGGGAGTCCGTCGGCCCGCCGAAAGAGGTGGGGCGATGCTTGGACTCCCAGGATCGCATGGACCAGGAAGACGGTGGGAGTGTAGGGGGAGCGGGTTAAGAAGGCGTGAATGAAGGGCAGCGATGGGATGATCGCATCGCTGCCCATCGTCCCCAGACGATGGATCGGGCGGCCTCGTCGATCACGATGCCGGGTCACTGCATGGGTGACGCCTCTCAGTATGTCATCATTACCGAGTGCTATTGTGCGTGCATGGGTATAGCTGACGGGAATAGATGATAGGGCGTGATCTGGAGTGGCGGGAGGGGTGCATTGGAGCTGCGCAATGTCGATTATTTTCTGACCGTGGCGAATGAGGGCAGCATCCGGGCGGCCGCGCGAAAGCTCGGGCTGACCCAGCCGGCGCTGACCAAGGCGGTGCGCCGTCTCGAGGACGAGGCCGGGGTCGCCCTGTTCGCCCGACAGGCGCGCGGGGTGACGCTGACCACCTATGGCGAGGTATTTCTGCGCCATGCGCGCGCGCTGAAGGCGAGCATGGTCGAGGCGTCGAGCGAGATCGAGGCGCTGCGCCGGGGGGCGGCCGGGCTGGTCAGGATCGGGGCGGGTCCGTCCTGGCTGGCGCGCACCGTGCCGGCGGCGATCCGGCGCTTCCAGAAGGAGCGCCCGCGCGCGCAGGTGCAGATCTCTGGCGGGCTGGATGATGCCTTGAAGGCGTCGCTGCGCGCCGGCGAGCTCGATCTGGTCCTGGCGGCGCTGCCCGACCGGCGCACCGACGGCGATCTCGGCCGTGAGCCGCTTTCGGTCGACGACTACCGCGTGATCGCCGATGTCGGCCACCCGCTGCACCGAAAGCCGACCCCGGGGCTCGCCGAACTCCTTGCCTATCCCTGGATCCTGCCGCGCTCCCAGACCTTCATGGTCAGCCGTCTGGATGCGCTGTTCCGCTCGAAAGGCCTGCCGACGCCGGAGCCGGCGATCGAGACCGACGTGGTGACCACCAAGCTCGAGCTGATGCGCGGCTCGGACTTTCTGAGCTTCCATGCCATCGCCAATCTTTCCGAGCTCGGCGCCGAGCACATCAGGCCGCTGCCGGTCGCCGAGCCCGGCTGGACCCGCGAGGCCGGCCTGATCTGGCGCCGCGACATCGACCGCCCGCCGCTGGTCGAGGCGCTAGCGGCGATTATCCGGGAGCTCTGCCGCGAGCGCGCCGGCCACTGATTCGAGATCCGGTCTAGCCGAGCTGGAAAACGGCCCCCTCGCAGCCTTTCGACACCTGGAAGCCGGGTTTGAAGCATTGCAGGGTATCCTCGAACAGTCGGTCCAGCGTCTGATCGTCATGCGCGGGATCGTGATGGAAGGGCACGAGTTCGCGGACATGGGCAAGGGCTGCAAACGCGAAAGCATGGCGGTAGCTGCAATGTCCAAAGCCGACGGAGCGGGCATATTCCTCGTCGCTGTATTGGGCGTCGTGCAGAAGAAGGTCGGCATCGAGGGCGAGGTCGTGGCCGGAGATCCAGGAGTGCTCCGGCCAGGCGCCGTCCACCAGGCAAAGCGCCGGCTCGTGATCGGGGATATAGGTCAGGGCGCGATCACCGAGCGTGATGCGGTAGCCGAGCGTCGGGTCGGGGTGGCAGACCAGCGACGTCTGGATCGAGAAGGGGCCGATCTCGAACCCGTCCGTCGGGCATTCATGGCAGGTGACCGCGGGCAGGTCGCGAAAATGCACCGGAAACAAGGGCGGCGACAAGTAGCGCGCCAGGCGTGCTTCGAGCGGGTGCGTGCTGCTGGGCGGGCCCCAGATATGCACGTCGATGTCGGCATCGGCGAGGGGAGGGAAGAAGCCGAGCCCCTGAATGTGGTCCATATGCAGGTGGGTCAAGAGGATGTCGATGCGCGCTAGGCCTCTTGGAAGCCGCTCGCCCAGCTTGCGGATGCCCGTACCCGCATCCAGGATCAGCTTGTCACCGCCGCCGCTCGCGACCAGGACCGACGAGGTGTCGCCGCCATAGCGCGCCATGGCCGGGTCGGGCGTGGCGACCGATCCCCGGGTGCCATAGAGCGTGACGGTCATCACGGCGGCAGCTCCCAGAAGAGCGCAGCCGCGCCCAGAAACTCGCCCTTGAGCCCGGTGATCGGGATCGCGGTCACATCGATCCTGCGCAGGGCGCCATCGAGGCCCCTGATGGTGAAGTGTCTGTGCGCGGGCTGATGGGTTTTCAGGGTGATCATCAGCGGCAGGTCTTCCGGTGGAAGGGGCCTGCCGCGATCGTCCACCTGCCGAAACGCCGACGACCATTCCTCGGCCGGCATCTCGCCGGTATCGTCGAACCGCCGCCCCAGCACGGCTTCGGCCGGCTCGTTGTAGAAGAGCATGCGGCCCTCGGGATCGACCAGGAACACCGGGACGCTCAGATGCGTGGCGAGCTGCCGCATGAGGATGATCTGAATGGGATGGCCCATATGCCGGTCTCACAATGATGGCTGTGTCGCGATAATTCCCAGGCTGGATGTTGGCGGCGAGGAGGTGGTATTTATGCGCCCCTATGGCATTAAGGCGCTCGTCACGGTCGTCGCACGATCGGCAATCCTTCGATGTCTTCATCCGGAACGCCGCCGCATCCGGCACGCTCCGGAGGGACGAGCGGCACAGTCGCAAGGAGGCAGACCTCGGGACGACCCGGAGCAGACCGCCCGCTACGTGATCGGCAGTCAGCCTCGCAATCTTGGGCGCCGCCATGCTGGTGCCGCTGAGCGCGATCGTCGAATTGCTGCGGCTGCCGGCGGCTATGACGCCGGTATGGACCCGCGAATCGTCGCTAACCGCCGAGATGTCGGGGCCACGGATCGAGCCGGAAGCCCTGCCGCCGGCACTGTAGTCGGCTAATTCGCTTTCCTTCTTGGCAAAACCTCCCGCAGCTATCGTCTCTTGGCCTGTGGCCATGGCATTGATCATGCCAGCGCGCTGGACATGGCAGGGTGACGCCGCCTGATCGGCGTGGGTGTCATCGACGATGGTCTTGCCAATAGGTGACGTGCGCGAAGAAAAGCGCTGATAGCACGTTTCGTCGAAACGTGATTGACGACCGCGGATCGGATAGCCGAAGGGCGTGTCATCCCGCTCAACCCAGGCATGGACCTCGCCCTGCACGCCGGGCGACTGATTGACCAGCCTGAGCGTCCAGGTCCCGGGTGATGCGGTCGTCTTCGGGTCAGGCAGCAGACGCGCCGTCGGCGCCACCAAAGTGATGAAACGCCCGCGCACACCTGCTCCGGTTGGGTCCAGCCGTGAAGCGTAGAAGGCAAGGGCAACGATCTCGCCGTCCTCGACAAGGAGAAGGATCGCTGGATTGGGACCAAAAATGTCAGAGGTGTCGCCAAGGGGCGGGCTCAGCACATTCGACGGTGTTTCGATCGACAGCACCATGCGATCGGACGACGGCGGTGACGAGGTCGCAGGCAGCCAGATCTCGGCCGAACTCGCGGTCATGTCGTCGGGCTGGATCCGCCAGCGCAGCGTGGTTGGTTGATTGATAGCAGGATCGATGACGGCATGGCAGCGCGAGAGATTGCCATTGCCTGCCGGCAGAACGATTCGAAGCTTTCCGCCACGTGCGGCGATGCGCGAGCCAAGCGCCCGCTCGAGCATCGACAGCCCGTCATGCGACTCGGCGAAAAAACCAAGGCTGCAGTTCACGACGACGGGCAATGGGCCGCCGGCTCCCGACATGATGTCCGCGCGGTCGAGGATGTAGTCGACGCCGCGTAGTAGCCGGTCGTGCAAACCCGCGCCCGAGGTATCCTCGATCGTCTTGACATCGAGCTGGACGCCGATGATCGGCCGATCCCGCCGATTGTCCGAGCTGCGCGCGCCGGCGGCAAGATCCAGAACGTGTGCGCCATGCGTCGCGCGCCGCGCCAGCGGCTGCCGGCGCACGATTCCCGCAGGGTCGAGCAGGCGGGCCTTACGGTAGAAGAGATCTTCGTCAATGACACCGCCTATCGTGCTGTTGCTGAGAAACGCATCGATCCCTTGCGGTCCTCCTTTCAGCAGTTCGATGCCCATGTCGACGCTGGTCAGGTCATCGGGCGGGTCCATCCGCCAGAATGCGTGAACCCTGGCCTTTCCCGAGCCGTCTCGAAAACGCTCGTTGGCGATTGCGATGCCATCATCGATGATGCCCATCACGACCGTTGTCGCAGGCCATGGGCCGCCACCTGTAGGTTGCAGAAACGACGGATCGATCGGCGCGTTCACCCGACCGCCTGCGAAGCCCTCTCGCGAAACCGATCCTTTGATCGGGGAACACAGAAGGATCTCCTTCGGTGCCTCTCTAAGGACGTTGAGGTCGCCCTCCCCTTCGGCGTTGGCCAGATCGTCGAAAAACGCCAAGGTCGTGATTGCCGAGAAATACTCTCCCTTCTGAAAATACCGCTCTTCAATCGGCGGCACGAAGAACTCGGTTTCGTCGACAGCAAGACTTGCGAGAATTTGCATGGCATCATCATCGTGGACGATCATGATGACCGGTATGAGCATGGAGTCGCCTTCCCTGAGAAAGGCTGACCTTCCCTCGCCGAAAAGCCAGAGCGCGCG
>JAWKVM010000058.1:0-39192 GCA_041398025.1 Alphaproteobacteria bacterium | reverse complement strand
CAACAGTAGGAAGGTTGAGAAGAAGACAATCTCTTTCCCAAGAGTAATGGCGATCGGATTGTCCCTCGCATTGGCTGGCGGCTCGACGCTGGTCTATGCCCACAGCGGCGCCCACGGCGTGATGAAGGAGCGCATGGAGCTGATGAAAGGGATGGGCGACGCCATGAAGACCATGGGCGCGATGTTCAAAGGACAGGCGCCTTATGACCCAGCCGTGCTTGCTGAGAAGGCCGCCTATCTCGCTGATCATGCCAACAAGATTCCGGATCTCACACCGGAGGGCAGCAATGAGCATCCGAGCGAAGCGCTGCCGATCATCTGGCAGGAATGGGACGGCTATGTCGAGAGCGCCGACCTTCTCGCTGCTGAGGGCGGCAAGCTCGTCGACATCGCCAGCAACGGCGCCGAGGAGCGGGCGGCGAAGATCCAGTTCGCCAAGGTCAGCAAGACCTGCGGCACCTGCCACGAGAAATATCGCAAACCCGAGGACGACAAGCAGAGCTGATCCCGTCTGCTCGTCCTGGTAGAGGAGGCCCTCGATCATGAAGAATCGCGATCACTGTCCCCCAGCCATTCTCTTGATCGGCGGTCTCCTCGCTTTTCAAGCGTCGCACGCAGCCCAAGCGCAAGAGCCGATCTTCGACGATCGCGAGCAGGAAGCGATCCAGCAGATCATCGAGGATCATCTGGTCAACAACCCGGGCGTCATCGTCAAGGCGCTCGAAAGCCTGCGACGGAAACAAGAGGTGGAGGCTGCCGCCAAAGTCAAGGACGCGATAGCTTCCAACTATTTTGCCCTGGCTGACGACGCCAATTCGCCGTTCGCCGGCAATGAGGCGGCCGACGTCGCCGTCGTCGAGTTCTTCGACTATCGCTGTCCCTACTGCAAGAAGGTCGCCGGCGACGTCGACAGGCTTCTCGAGGCCGATGACGAGCTGAAAGTCGTCTACAAGGAATGGCCGATCCTGGGCCCGGAATCCGTCGTTGCGGCGCGTGCCGCATTGGCGGCGAGGAAGCAGGACAGCTATCTGCCTTTCCACCGCAAAGTCATGGCGATGCGCGAGGTGACGGAGGCCTCGGTGATGGCTGCAGCCGAAGAGCTGGGTTTGAATATGGATCAGTTGAAAAAGGACATGAACGCACCCGAGGTCGACGAGCATCTCAAGGAGACGATGCGGCTCACCCGCGAACTCGGCATCGAGGGCACACCGGCGTTCGTCATCGGGGACGAACTGGTGCCGGGTGCTGCGACCTTCGAACAGCTCCAAACACTCGTCGCCAAAGCGCGGGAAGGATCATGACCATGCGTGCTCTTGCCTTGGGTCAGGCAACTCAGAAGACATCTCGTGGATGGCGGCTCGCGATTACCGGGCTGCTCGTCCTTTTGGTGCTCCTAGGCCTCTGGATCGTCAGCCAGCGCTGGGATCGAGTGATTCAGAGTGGCCCGCTTTATCCAGGCATCGCCGCCGATATCGAGGGTGATGCCGTCGACAAAGGCGCCTACATCTATCGCGCCGCCGGCTGCGCCGCCTGCCACACCGCTGAAGGCGGTCCGGAACTCGCAGGCGGACATGCCTTCGCAACGCCTTTCGGGACGTTCTACAGCTCGAACATCACGCCCGATCCGGCGACTGGTATCGGCGGCTGGTCTGATGAGGACCTGATCCGAGCGCTGCGCAACGGGGTGGGTCCCGATGGGCGTCACTACTTTCCCGCCTTTCCCTACACATCCTATACGCTGATGGCGGACGACGATATTCGCGCCCTCAAAGCCTATCTCGATACGATCCCGCCCGTGTCGTCTGCCGTCGCCGAGCATGAGATGGCCTTCCCCCTCAACCTTCTGCCCGTCGATCTCGTGCGCCTCGGCATGATCGGCTGGAAGTGGCTCTACTTCGATCAGGGGCCCTACCGAGGCGAGGCGCAACCGGACGAGGCGCTCGTCACGCGCGGCGAGTATCTGGTCAAAGGCGTCAGCCATTGCGGCGCCTGCCATACGCCCCGCAATTTTCTCGGTGCGAAAATTATAGACCAGGATCTGGAGGGGACGCAAAAGGGACCCGATGGAAAATCCGTGCCGGCGATCCATTATCACGAGCATGAGGGCATCGGCGCGTGGCTGAAGGAGGACATCACCTTCGCGCTCGAGACGGGCATGAAGCCTGATGGCGACGTCATGGGCGGCTCGATGGCCAAGGTCGTCGAGCATGGCACCAGCTATATGAGCCCTGATGATCTGGAGGCCATCGCGGCCTATCTGATGACATTGACGCCGGAAAACGAAAATTAGGGGGCCAAGGACTTTTCGATGTGGCGCGATCATCCCTGAACCAACCGACCCGGACGCCTCTTCCTGCAGACCGGTGTCGCGGCTTCGGCGCTGATGACTGGACGGACTCTAGCGGGCGGTCCGGCTCGCGGCGCCGCCTGTCGACCCACGGCTGGCCTCGCTCGCGTCTCCTGGTATAAGACTATCCCCAGACCCAGGTCTGGGCGTTCAACGGCAGCGTGCCCGGCCCGGTGATCAGGGCAAGCCAGGGCGAACGCCTGAAGATCACCGTCGCCAACGAGCTCGCCGAGTCGACCACCGTGCATTGGCACGGTCTGCGCGTGCCGGTCGGCATGGACGGCGTCCCCTATCTCAGCCAGCCGCCGATCGAGCCCGGCCGGACCTTCGAGTATGAATTCGACCTCCCGGACGCCGGAACCTACTGGTATCACCCGCACATCAATAGCAGCGAGCAGGTCGGCCGCGGCCTCTATGGCGCCTTGATCGTCGAGGAGGCGACCCCGCCCAAGGTCGACCGCGAGCTGCTCTGGGTGCTGGACGACTGGCGCCTCGAATAAGACGCCGGCATCGCGCCCTTCGGCAACATGCATGACGCCAGCCACAACGGCCGGATCGGCAACAGCGTCACGATCAATGGCGAAGTTAGAGAGAAAGAGCCGGCCCGGCCCGGCGAGCGCATCAGGCTCCGGCTGATCAACGCAGCGAACGCTCGCGTGTTTGGCCTCCAGTTGCGCGATCTCGATCCATGGATCATCGCCCTCGACGGCCATCCGGTCGAGCCGCATCGGCTCGGCGACGGTTCCCTGGACCTGGGCCCCGGCATGCGCGCCGACCTGATCATCGACATGAAGGGCGAACCCGGTAGCGAAAGCCGGGTGGTCGATGACCACTACGGGCCGAATTACGCTTATGAGCTGATCCGCTTCGTCTATGCCGGCGGTGATCCGCTTCGCGAACCGAATGACGCTGCGCCGGCGGCGCTGAGACCCAATCCGGTCGCCGAGCCCGATCTGCACGGCGCGGAAAGACATCGCCTGGTGTTCGAAGGCGGCGCCATGAGCGGCATGGCCGGGGCGATGATGAGCGGCCGGATGATGGGCATGCGCGAGCTTGCGGGGCAAGGCCGTCTCTGGGCGATCAATGGCGGCGTGCCGGACGATGTCTATACGGAACCACCGCTGCTAAACGTTGCCGCTGGCAGCAGCCACATCATCGAGCTGGTCAACCGCACCGCCTTCGAGCACCCGATGCATCTGCATGGCCACACATTCCGGGTTATCAGCCGGAATGGACGGGAAGAGCCCTACCGACCGTTCCAGGACACGGCGCTCCTCGGCATGGACGAAACGGTCGAGATCGCGTTCGTCGCCGACAATCCCGGCAAGTGGATGTTCCATTGCCATGTCCTGGAGCACCAGGGGAGCGGCATGATGGGTGTGGTCGAGGTCGCCTGATGCCTGAACGAATGTCTGATTCGAACAACACCAAGGAAAGGATGACGGGATGAATGCCGAAACGGCGCTGACGCGTCGCCAACTCATGATCGCCGGAGCCGGTGCAGCGCTGACCCTGAGCCTGCCGATCGAGCTTGCCGCCGCTAGCCCATCCAAGATCCAAGTCTTCAAGACGCCGACCTGCGGTTGCTGCAAGATGTGGGTCGAGCATCTGACGGCAAGCGGCTTCAAGGTCGAGGCCGAGGATCTTGCCGAGCTCGAGGCGGTCAAGCAGATGGCGGGCGTGCCCGATCATCTGCTCTCCTGCCACACCGGAATCGTCGAGGGCTACACCATCGAGGGTCATGTTCCGGCAGCGGCCATAGAGAAACTGCTCGCCGAGCGCCCCCCCATCAAGGGCCTCGCCGTTCCCGGCATGCCGGCCGGATCGCCGGGCATGCCGAGCCCGACGCCGGAACGATACGACGTCGTCGCCTTCGGCGCGGCGCCGGACGAGGTGTTCATGAGCTTCGTCGAGACCGATCCGGTCTGAGCCCAACCAAGAACCGCTTACGGTCCCTGACGATCACGCCATCCCGCTCCAATCTGGCAAGTGCCCGATAGAGCGCTTCATGGGTCAGGCCGAGCTCACTCGCGATCACTTTCCACGGCCGATCGATGGGCACGACGACGCCCTTGCCGGCGCGCAGGCGCAGATAGCTCAGCACGCGATCCGCGGCCGTCTTCAGACCGAGCAATGCCGTCTGCGCGCGCAAGCTCTGCACCTGCCTCGACAGATGCTCGATCCAGCGACGCGCAGATCTTGGCTCCGTCTCCAGCATGGCCAGGACGCGAGCCTTGGCGAAGGTCAGCAGCGTGGTCGGCCGCTCAGCGATCGCATCGCAGTGATAGCGCTCGGCGAACAGCGAAGCCTCGGCGAACATTTCGCCCGGGCCGGCCACATGAAGCGTGACGTCGTCGCCATCGATTCCATGGCGCATCAGCCGGACCAATCCTTCCTCGACCAGGAACAGCCCGCGGGTCGGATCGCCGGTCGCGAAGACGAGCTCGCCTTTGGCGATGGCCACGCGTTTTGCCGCATCGGCAGGCAGCAGGCTCGGAGGAAATGGCGGCGTATCGAGCAAGGGGCATCTCCAGCCATCGTGTATGATTACAATCATATGCGAACGGTACGCGTTCTGGCAGTCTTGCCAAATCCGCCATGTCGAAGGAGACAATCCGATGAACGCCCGTCCCATTGCCTTCCTGCTTGTCGTGCTGGGCGTCTTCGGATCGGGATCAACCGGATCGGCCGCCGATCGGCATCATGCCCATCATGGCCTTGATTCGGCGGTGACCATATCACCACGGCCGGTCGAGACGGGCCAAAGCGCCTTCGCGGCCATCGCCGAGATCGTGGCGATACTCGAAGCCGATCCGGCCACCGACTGGTCCAAGGTCGATCTGTCGGCGCTGCGCGCGCATCTGGTCGATATGGATGCGCTGACGCTCGAAGCCGTGGTTGAGGCGGCGCCTCTCGACGGCGGCCTCGCGATGACCATCACCGGCGACGGACGGACCCGCGACGCCATCCAGCGCATGGTGCCGGCGCATGCGATCGAGCTTGACGCCATGCCGATCTGGTCAGCCTCCGCCGAGATCACCCCCGCCGGTGCGTCCTTGACCGTAACCTCGCCCGATCCGGCCATAGAGACCCGAGTCCGGGCGCTCGGATTCTTCGGTCTCATGGCCACCGGCAGCCATCACCAGGAACATCATCTGGCGATCGCTCGAGGTGAGGGTGTTCATCGGCGCCACTGATATCTCCCAGCACGAACCTCTGGAAGCGGCAGGCAAGGGACCATGCCGTGAAGACAGAAGGCTGAGCCGTCGCCTGTTTGGGGCCTCATCAGTGCGTCCTAGCCCTTGCAGTCGTAGAACCAACGGCGATCGCTCGTATCGAGGTGGGTAAGAAGCAGGACTTCGGGAACTTCAACCCAGCTGACGCGTTATGCGCGTAGGATGAAAAGAACGATTACCATCGCGCGATCCCTGCTGGTGCTGCTTGTCGTCAGTCTCGCGTGCCTTTCGCTTACGCGTGGCGCCTTCAGCGCTGAACTGCACGGCCAGCATGAAGCCATGGAACGCGGTGTCGTCGCAGGCAAGACGGTGATGGCCGTCGAACCTGCTTCTCTCTATTGCTGCTCTTCCTATGAAACCTGCTGTATCGGATGCATTTCGAGCATAATTTCACTTGGCACCAAACCACCTGATGAAATCGTCTGGGCCCAAAGGTCTTCGGCAGCCCCTCACTTTCAGGCCAACAATAGCCAAGAGCCGGACCATCCACCTCCCAAGTGTGGCGCACGCCTGTAACTGCGCTTTCCTAAGCCGAGAGTTGGTGCACAGGCTGATACTTCCAGGCTTGGTCAGCTGAGGTTTCGTTCCCTTCGCGCGAAGACTTCAGGTGCTGATATCCCCTACAGCATGAGTATTCGTCGGCACACAGGCAAACCTGGTGAATGCACAATGGTCGGCGACTTCGGCTCGACAAAGAAACCAAGTACAGCGCATGCGCGGATCTGAGTTCCGAGATGGGATTGCGGGTTATCTGCTGCGTTGCTGAAGATCGAGGTTTTGCCCCCGAGTGCTGGCCAGATGTCCTATCCCATCAAGTAGGAAGACGGTCCGATGAAGAACAACTACGGTATTTTCCTCGCCATGATCGCCACCTCGATCGCGGCGATGTTCGTGATGACCTATCTCAACAGCTGGGCGTTCGATCACGTTTTCTGGAGTGAAACGCGCGCCTACATGGTGCTCTTTATGGGCGCCGTCATGGCGATCATCATGCTGCTTTACATGCTCGGCATGTATACCAACAAAGCGATCAACATGGCCATCATCGCGGGCGCCGTCCTGGTGTTTGGTGTTTCTCTTTGGCTTGTCCGCAGTCAGACCACCGTCCAGGACGTCGCCTGGATGAAGGCGATGATCCCGCATCATTCCATTGCCATCCTGACCAGTGAACGCGCCGACATCAGCGATCCCCGGGTCAGGAAGCTGGCCGATGAGATTATCCAGGCTCAGCAGTTGGAGATCGCCGAGATGAAGGCGCTGATCACCGATCTGAACGGCGGACCGGCGGCAACACCGGAGATCGACGGCAAGTAGCGTTTCATACCAGATCAACACGTCTGCCGGCCGGGACCGCGGCATGCGAAAGGCTCGTCCGCGACTGGCTGGCCCATGAGAGGGAACGATGGCGAAGACAGCTGAACTCTACCGCATGGTCATGCCCGACCATCTCTGCCCGTTCGGCCTGAAATCGAAGGATCTGCTCGAACGGAAAGGCTTCGAGGTCGAGGATCACGAGCTCACCTCGCGCGAGGAAACCGACGCTTTCATGGAGGAGCATGGCGTCGATACCACGCCGCAGACGTTCATCGACGGTGAGCGCATCGGCGGCTATGACGACCTTCGCGTGCATTTCGGCGAAGAGACCACGGATGAAGACGAGACCACCTATCGTCCTGTCCTCGCCATCTTCGCCATGGGCTTTCTGATCGCGCTCGCCATGAGCTGGGCAGCCTATGGCACGTTCTTTACCTTGCGCGCGGCGGAGTGGTTCATTGCCGTGTCGATGTGCCTGCTGGCCTTGGAGAAGCTCCAGGACGTCGAGAGCTTCTCCACCATGTTTTTGAACTACGACCTCCTGGCGCGCCGCTGGGTCCGCTACGGCTATCTCTATCCCTATGGCGAAGGGATCGCCGGCGTGCTGATGATCGCCGGTGCGCTCACCTGGATCTCCTCGCCGATCGCGCTTTTCATCGGCACGGTCGGCGCCGTCTCGGTGATCAAGGCCGTCTATGTCGACAAGCGCGAGCTCAAATGCGCCTGCGTCGGCGGCGACAGCAAGGTGCCGCTCGGCTTCATCTCGCTCACCGAGAACGTGATGATGGTCGTGATGGGCGTCTGGATGGCGATCAAGCCTTTGGTCCTCGGCGGCTAGCGATCCTCGGAATTGTCGAGGTCTCCGAGAACCGGGGGAAGGCATCGTTCGTCGCCGAAGGCTCGGCGGGATCATTGGGGGGCGGCGTCTTGCTTGTCGCTACCGTTATGAATCACTCTGAGATAGTGGACGCATGGGGGATTGCAGAGTCGCCACGGCGAGTACCGCCTCCCAGCTTGCCAAGCAGCAGCCTCTTTGTACGCCGTGTGGTCATTGGCTGGTAGTTGCTGCCGAAACCAGCGTGAACAGCACAAAGCCGCCGATGAAGCAGAGCACCGACGTCCGGCTGTCCTCGGCGATTTCATGAGCCTCGATGATTATGTCCTCGACGGCGGCCACCATCAGCAAGCCTGCGGTGAACGTCAGCGCAGCCATCTTCAGAGCATCGCCTTGGTTCCGAAGCAGGATATATGCAAGTGTCGCAGCCAGGAGCACCGGCACTGCGAATGATGCACCCAGGAGCAAGCGGTGTCCGCGACGAACACCCTTCTCCTTAGAATTGGCGATGGTGGCGAAGCCTTCTGGCAGGTCCACCAGGATTTGTCCGAGGGCCAGGATCAGCGCCAGGCTGGTTGCTACCGCCGATCCTGCGCCAATCATCAGGCCGTCACTGAACAGGTCGATGGCGACGGCAATGTAGATCATCCACATGCTGGTGCGATCATCGTCGCCGGATCGCTGCTTCTGCAGACGTTCCACTAACGCTTGCAGGCCGAGATAGGCAAGGCCGCCGGCACCGAAGGCGACCGCGACTAACCAGCCGGACGTCGCCTGCAGGGCTCGGGGAATCAGCTCAACTGCCACAATGGCAGTGACGATGCCGGATGCCGCGTGCAGGGCACGATTCACATTGCGCTTTGAGGTCGGTAGATATTCGGCACAGGCCGCCTGCGAAATTCCCGAGAGCCGGCAGTAGTGCCAAGCCTAACACAATCAGATAGCCGCTCATGATGGAAGACCAGCTCTTCCTTGACGGTCACCTACGGCAGGCTTGCCCAGGGTTAGCGGCTCGTCTTCTCGAACGCCGTCGCATTCGGCCCGGCCGGCAGCTCGACATAGGTGCCGCCCTTGATCAGGACGCCATGTCTGGCAGCTGCGGCCAGCACCGCGACGATGCTGACCGGCGTCGAGATCACGAGTGCGCAGGGGCAGGCGATGACCAGAAGGATGAGGGCACGATAGAACCACTCGCTCCAGATGCCGCCGAACATAAGAGGCGGCAGAAGGAAAACGGCAGGCGCTGCCGCGATGACTGTCGGCGTGTAAATGCGGGCGAACTTCTCGACCCATTGCTCGACCCGCGCCCGCCGGCTGTGCGCCTCCTCGACCATGCGCGTGATCCGGACGAGCGTGGTGTCCGAGGCGACCTTGGTGCTGGTCACCTCGAGCACGACGTCGCCGTTGATCGTGCCGGCAAAGACCTGGGCGCCTTCCTGCTTGGCGACTGCCATGCTTTCGCCGGTGATCGGCGCCGCTGGCGCCGGACGCCACGACACCGTCAAGGGCAATACGTTCGCCCGGCCGGACGACGAAGGTCGTGCCGATCGGCACATCGGCGGCCGCCATCTCTTTCTCGCTGCCGTTCTCGCCGAGAACGCGCACGGTCGCCGGCGCCAGATCGAGCAACGCCGAGATCGCGCGCCGCGCCCGACCGACGCTCCAGCCTTCTAGCGTCAAAGAAAGCGCGAACAGGAAGGCGACGGTGGCCGCTTCGAACCATTCGCCGATGATGATCGCGCCGGCGATCGCGATGACCATTAAGAGATTTATGTCGGGGCGCAGACGGCGTGCAGCGAGCGAGGCTTTGGGCAGCACGTAGCGGATGCCGAAGGCGATCGCCAGACCATAGGCGGTGAGCTCGCCCGCAGACATTCCTTGACCGTCATGGCCGCCGATGAGCCGGATCGCTTCGGCTAGCCCCCCCCAGCCAGACATGCAGGCCAAGACTAGCGAATACAAAAAGGCCACTGAGGGTGGTCAGCCAGAGCTGCAGGCGTCGATGACGTTCCTCGGCACCATCTTCAGCCTGGCCGGGAGTCCATCGGCCTGCAGTCAGGCCGGTGCGCTTGACCGCGGCTTCGATATCGCGATCGGGTACAGGCTTTGCCCCGTCGCCGATCGTCATGCGGCCGTTCAGCACGTCGAAGCTGAGATGATGCTCGCCGCCGACCAGCGGTTCCAGCGCTTCCTTGAGCAGGCGGACCTCCTCGGCGCAGTCCAGGCCGGCGACCTTGAAAACACGGCCTTTGAGGCCAGCCGGGGCCGGTGCGAGCGTGCCGCCGCCGGCAGATTTCTCTTCGGCACCGCAGGCACTTTGGGTCATGGCGGGCTCGAAAATCTTGTCCTAAGCGTGCATCATGCAAGCTGCAGCCACTGTAGGTTCAAAGGCCTTTCTATAGGAAACTGCCGCAGGGTCAGGACTCTTCTTGGAGAAGCCAGGTCTTCGCCTTTGCCTCATGATCGCGCTCGAAGTAGCGCATGTCCGCCTTGAAAAAGGGCTTCGACAGCCTGGTGCCCCATGCCTGCCACGCTTTGTCCCCAACGATGGCGACACGGCCAAGGTCGTCCTGATGGCGGACGTCGAACTTCAAATCCTCCCATATGGCTGGCAGCTCCCAGCCAGCGAAGTTCTCGAGCTCGATCAGAAGGCGAACCGGTCCACCGGTGGCAGTCATCCGTTCGAATTCGGGCACGAACCGGTCATAGTCGGCCTTGGTTAGCTTGCCGGAGGCGGTGAGCCGGATGATGTCGTCATCTGTCCGCTGTAGCGTCAGCATTGAATTTCTCCATTGATTGCAGGCCGGGCGGCATCTCTTGTTGGAGATGCGCGACGAACCACATGTGGACCCTACAGCGGCTGTAGGTTCAAGAGGAGCGAGGATGACGGCTGACTACAGTATCGGCGATCTGCCGCGTGAAACCGGATGCAAGGTCCAGACAATCCGCTACTACGAGGAAATCGGCATCATGCCGTCGCCGGCGCGCACCGCCGGCAATCAGCGGCGCTATGACCGGCGCCATGGCGATCGGCTGGCCTTCATCCGCCACAGCCGCGAGCTCGGCTTTCCACTCGATGCCATCAGAGAGTTGCTGCGGCTCGCCGACCATCCCGAGCAGCCCTGCGATACCGCGGATTCGATTGCCCGAGCGCAGCTGCGGCATGTCAAGAGCCGGATCGCAAGGCTGCAGGCGCTGAAGGCCGAACTCGAACGCATGATCGCCGAGTGTGATGGTGGGCAGATTGCCGACTGCAAGGTCATCGAAGTCCTGGCCGATCATTCTCAATGCCTGGCCAACGCGCACCCAAAGGCGTGAGGTCGGCCCGTCGCAAGGCCGGTGCGTTCTCCGGAAACCGCAGCTGGACCTTTAAGCGGAGCTGGATCTCAATGAACCATGGTTGGTCGCAGCCTTTTGCCGCAGGCGCAGCCGGTAGCTCTGTTGAACCTGGATGACCGCTTCAGCTCGTCGATGCCGCCTTTCAGATCAAGTCTCAGCTTCCACGCTTCATGCTGATCCGGCTGCACTCACTGACCGTGCTACTTTCGAAGATATTTGACGAGGGCAACGATCGCGAGCACCAGAACCACCAGCACCAGAATCCAAACAAGCGCCATGCCTCCCATCATCCAGCCCATGCCGTCCATCATCATAGCCTTGCTCCTCCAACCTAGATCTTCGCTGCCCGCAAGCGCAGTGCATTGCCCACCACGGAGAGCGAGCTCATGCTCATGGCCGCGGCGGCAATGATGGGACTGAGCAATACTCCAAGCACGGGATACAGCACGCCCGCGGCCACCGGCACGCCGAGCGAGTTGTAGACGAAGGCGAGAAACAGATTCTGCCGGATGTTCCGCATCACGCTGTGGCTCAGATGCCGCGCGCGCACGATGCCGGAGAGATCGCCCTTTACAAGGGTGACACCGGCGCTCTGGATCGCCACGTCGGTGCCGGTGCCCATGGCGATGCCGACATCGGCCTCCGCCAGAGCGGGCGCGTCGTTCACGCCGTCTCCCGCCATGGCGACGACGCGGCCTTCGGCCCTAAGCTTTTGGACGATCTCACCCTTCTCCCCAGGCAGCACCTCGGCTTCGATTTCATCGATGCCAAGCTTGCGGGCAACGGCCTCGGCAGTCGTGCGGTTGTCGCCGGTGAGCATGACGATCCGCAGCCCATCCGCGCGGAGCGCCTGGATCGCTTTCGCCGTCGTCTCCTTGATCGGATCGGCAACGCCAATCAGACCTGCCATCGCGCCATCGAGCACAACGAACATCACGGTCTGGCCGTCGCGGCGCAATTGCTCCGCCCTGGCGGCAAAGGGATCAGCCTCGACGCCCAGATCATCCAGGAGGCGCGCGTTGCCGAGCGCGACACGACGGCCTTCAATCGTGCCTACAACTCCCTTGCCGGTGGGCGCATCGAAGTCTTCGGCACCGGAAAGCTTGAGCGCCCGCTCCGTTGCCGACCCGACGATGGCCGCCGCGAGTGGGTGCTCGCTCGATCGCTCGAGGCTTGCCGCGAAACGCAAGAGCTCGTCCTCGCCTATCCCGTCGGCGGTCTCGACGGCGACGACACGCGGCCTGCCTTCGGTCAGCGTGCCGGTCTTGTCGATCACCAGCGTGTCGACCTTCTCGAAGCGCTCCAACGCCTCCGCGTTCTTGATGAGAACGCCGGCCTGCGCGCCGCGGCCGACCCCAACCTGGATCGACATCGGCGTCGCCAGGCCGAGCGCGCAAGGGCATGCGATGATGAGCACCGCGACCGCGGCCACGAGCCCGTGCGCCAGAGCGGGCGCCGGTCCCCAGACCGCCCAGGCGACGAAGGCAAGCATGGCGACCCCCACCACGGCCGGCACGAAATAGCTGGCCACCAAATCGGCGAGCCGCTGGATCGGCGCGCGAGAACGCTGGGCCTCGGCAACCATCTGGACGATCTGCGCGAGCATGGTCTCGCTGCCCACGCGTTCGGCCCGCATCACGAAGCTGCCGGTGCCGTTGACGGTGCCGCCGATGATCTTGGCGCCAACGGCTTTCTCGATCGGGATGGACTCACCCGTCACCATCGATTCGTCGACCACACTGCGCCCTTCGAGCACCTCGCCGTCGACCGGCACCTTTTTGCCGGGGCGCACGCGCAAATGGTCGCCATGCTGCACCCGATCGAGCAGCACTTCCTCTTCGTCACCATCGGAGGTGATCCGACGTGCGGTCTGCGGCGCCAGATCGAGTAGCGCGCGCAGTGCGCCGCCAGTCCTTTCGCGGGCGCGCAACTCCAGGACCTGACCGAGCAGCACCAGCACGACGATTACGGCTGCCACCTCGTAGTACACGCCAATCTCGCCGGACGGGCCGCGGAACGCGGCCGGAAAGGCCCCTGGCGCCAAGGTTGCCACGGCGCTGTAGGCGTAAGCTGCGCCGACGCCGATCGCGATCAGCGTGAACATGTTGAGATTCCATGTCGCCACCGACTTCCAGCCGCGTTGGAAGAACGGCCAGCCGGCCCACAGCACGACCGGCGTCGCAAAAGCGAACTCGAGCCAATGGGCGAGCTGGCCCGGCACGGCGCGCTCCAGCCAAGGGCCCAGCCCCGGCAAAATGCCGCCCATGGCGAGGACCAGAACCGGCAGCGTCAGGGCCGCACCCACCCAGAAGCGGCGCGTCATGTCGGCGAGCTCGGGGTTCTTTTCCTCGACCGAGACCGTCGTCGGCTCGAGCGCCATGCCGCATTTGGGGCATTCACCCGGCTCGTCCTGCACGACCTCGGAATGCATGGGACATGTGTAGCGGACCAGCCGCGGCCCGAGGATGGGGGCCGAGGGTTCGAGCGCCATGCCGCATTTGGGACAAGCGGCCGGAACATCACTCTCCGCGCCAGGACACATGGGGCAGAAATACTTGCCGGTTGCGGCCGCTTGGCCGCTGTTGCGTCCGTCCTCGCCTTCATTGCAAATCGAGGCAGCAAAGCCAGACCCGGATCCTTTCGCAAGGGCTGCTTGCGGATTGTCCCGAAACGCTGCAGCGCAGCGCGCATCGCAGAAGTAGTAGGTCTTCCCGTCGTGCTCGACGTGATCCGCCGCACGCGCCGGATCGACCTCCATGCCACAGATCGGGTCACGGACCTGTGCGTGTGTGGTCGTGCCAACGTCGTTCATGCCATTTCTCCTTCGGCCTGCCAGCAGAAGAACAACTGCGCGTGAGCCGGCGGATACCAGTGGTATGCTGCCAATCCACGATGCATACAGGTTCTAGTTAGTGGAAGGTCAAGAGGCCTGATTCAACCTCGAACGTCTCGATGACACCCGGCCGTCATCAGCGTGGCCATGGCCTGACAAGCAATCTATCCAGGAGTTCGAAGGCCTGAAGGTCGGCGAATCAGAATTCAGGACCTTTCAACCATCGAGGGCTGGATCCATGACAATCCGGTCCGCGAATGGTGGGTCGCGCCAAGACTCTGTTCGGTCAATTCGTCAGCCGATCGCCGCCAACCCTGGAAAGGTGTCGAGGAGCCAATAGGAAAGGGCAGAGAGGTAGCCGGCCATCATGGCGACCCCCATCACCACCATCACCAAACCGGCAAACACCTGCAGCGGCCGTCCAAACCGGCGCATGCCCCCCAGACGGGCGATGAAGGCGCCGGTAAAGGCCGCTGCCATGAGAAAGGGAAGACCGAGGCCGAAGGAGTATATGGCTAGCAGCCCGACACCTTGAGACAGGGTGGCCGAGGCCGCACTGACCGTAAGGATCGTTCCGAGAACAGGCCCGATACATGGAGTCCAGCCAAAGGCGAAGGCCAAGCCGAGCAAATTGGCGCCAAGAGGGCGCGGCCTCCTGGAATGTTGTCGTGGATCCGGAACTCACGCTACAGCCAGGTCAGCTGAAGCAAACCCATCATGACGAGGCCGAAGATGACGATGATGACGCCGCCGGCGATGTTGGTTTCGTAGCGATATTCGAGGAGCAGCTGACCGACCGCCGTAGCGCTTGCCCCGAGGGTCACGAAGACGGTGCAGAAGCCGAGCACGAACAGAAGGCTCAATCCCAACACCGAGAGCCGCGTCGCGGGGTTCGTTGGTGCTGCAGCACCGTTCAGGCTCGTACCCGCTACATACGACACATATCCCGGAACGAGCGGGAGAACACAGGGCGACAGAAAGGAAATCACACCGGCTGCGAATGTGGTCAAGATGCCGATGCTCGAAAGTTCAGTCATTTAACGAGTTTTCTTGTTCGCTTGTCTTCAAGAATATTCTGCGCGTTCAATGCGCTGACTTGTCTTCTTGGCTGTCTGCCAAGTCGTCAAGTATGGGGCAGTCCGGCCGATCGTCGCCCCGGCATCGTTTGACGAGCGTGTCCAGCGCTTCCCTCATCGTTTGAAGCTCTGCAATCTTGCGCTCGAGCGACTCCAAGTGTCCCATAGCGAGCGCCTTCACCGCTGCGCTGGGACGGCTTCGATCCCGCCAGAGGTCCAGCAGGTCGCGGACCTCTTCGACGGAAAAGCCCAGCCCCCGAGCGCGTTTGATGAATTGCAGGGTATGCATGTCGATGGCGTCGTAGGTGCGGTAGCCGTTCGGCCGTCGCCCGGCCGATGGAATAAGACCAATGCTCTCATAGTAGCGAATCGTCTTCGGCGGAACGCCAGACTTCTCAGCGACGATTCCGATATTCATCCTTCGATCGCTCCTTTTTGCTCAAGCTTGTCCTGTCGGAGCAGCGTCTGACAAGTGCAGCCGAAAGGACGAACTTCGCAGTCTTTCAGCCAGCGCCTTGAACGCCAAAGCGGCCGCAGAGGCAAAACGCAAACACGGTGCTCCTTCCAGCAGGTGGAATGTCAAGTGGCGCAAGACCGTTGGTCTGATGCTGCAGCCGTGCGGGCGAGCGGATGAAACTCCAGCCCCTTGACCTTCTACTTACTGGAATCTCTACGTTGTCGAAACGTAGACTTGCACACCCAGCAACAAGGAGCTGAACCCATGCGTACGAACGTCAAGACTTGGTTGAGCACGGTGGCCGTCGTCGCTGCTCTGGCCGGCGGGCCTGCCCTGTATGCCTATGCTCAGACCCCGAACCCGGCGTCAGGCGGCGGCATGCAGCACGGCATGGCGGACCAAGGTGGCATGATGAACATGATGCAGGAGATGAGCCAGATGATGGCGACCTGCAATAAAATGATGGAAGATATGGCGCAGCATCATGGGAGCGAGAAGCCTCAGGATCGGGCGATGCCTGAAGAGCAGGGTTGAAGCCGATGAGCGAGTCAGGCCGACGATGCTTCGTCGGCCTGACCTTTCGCCCTTCGATGAAAGAAGACGATCGATCGTCTCAGATTTCCTACCTGGTGGCTTCATATGCGATGGCGAGCGCTTGCCGCAGGATTGTTGCTGGCCGTGTTGTTGATCGTTTCATATTGGGCTCTGGCGGCCTGGCTACAAAGCTCATGAAAAAATCAAGCAAGTTTGTCGGCCGAGCCGTAGTCGTGACCATGATCGCATCAGAAGATCATCGCCGCGTGTAAGGCATGGAATTCGTGACAAATACTTTCGAATGTCCTTGAAACCTCATGAAGCAGTGGCGCATCCCGCATGAATCTGTTGCATCAGCAAGACGTCTGGCTTGGAACGTTGCGCCGGTACTTCGCTTTCATTGTGCCGGCTCATCTGGTCTGGGAATTTGCCCATCTGCCACTTTACACGATCTGGCGCGAAGGGACTCCGGGCGAGATTATTTTCGCGGCCGTTCACTGTACAGGCGGTGATGCCTTGATCGCGACGGCTACCCTTGTCCTGGCCCTGCTCTTCGCAGGCATTGGCTGGCCTCGCGACCGCCGCGCTTATCGGCGCGTCGCGATCCTCACGATGGCCCTCGGCATCGGATATACCGGCTTCAGCGAATGGCTCAACATCGTCGTGCGCGAAGCCTGGGCGTACTCCGAACTCATGCCCATCGTTCCACTGGTGGACGCCGGCCTTTCGCCAATCATGCAGTGGATCATCATACCCCTTGCCGCCTTCTGGTGGGCCCAACGTCCGATAGCCCGCGATGCAGCAGGCATGTAGACAACCGCCGCATGGGAGGGCCGAGGCGAATTCGTGTTGTCTCGATATCGCCATCCGCTTGGAACGACAGGATCAATGCAGAATCTCCTCCAATATGAAGTGAAAGAAATGCCTTGACCTTCCACGTGCTGGAATCTTTATCGTCCACACTGTAGTGAGGTTGTTGTCGATCATTCGGTGATGCCGTTATTTCACTTCGAAGAGACTCAGAAATGACGAATGCACAGCGATTTTCGTGGGTCGATTCACGAAATGAGGACCATCAGTCAATGACCTAAACCGCCGCACCGCTTGTTACAAGGGACCAATAGGGTCATATTCTTCGAATCATGAACTCGGGATGCCGGCATCGACTCCAAGCTCTGATCCTAGCGGTGACGCTGGGCATCAGCATGAGCTTGGCTGCTTTTCAGACGAGCGCCATGTCGCCTGACATGGCGATGTCAGCTGGTGCCGGTGAGCATGACGGCAATCCTTGCGGCAGGTGTACCGGTGACGGCGACGGCATGGATTTTGGCGCCTGTCTGACGATGTGTTGGGCCGGCGGGCCGGTCGTGCTGCCGGACAATCTTGCCGCATCGATGATATCAAGAATTCAACAGTCCACGGTGCCGGTCGATGTGATCATTGGCAGCCCGGCTTATCATCCCGACCCTGATCCTCCCAAGCTTCTCATCCTTAGTTAACGTCTGAGCGCCCGCTCGATGCGGGGCTAAGGCGTTTATCTGTCCGCGGGTTTGCGGGCATGCCGCGTGGCCGCGTCGCATTAATCGGCGAAGACCACCGTCGTTCAAGGGTGAGAAACATCAAGTGTTCACGCCATCATCAAGGTGCTTGTCTCGCCGGTCATTCCTGGCCGCGTCCGGCGGTGCTGCGGCTACGGTCATGCTCCCAGCTGGTCCGGGCCATGCGGACCCGGTCACGGAACACCGACTGACGGTGAAAACCGCCAAGGCGGCACTGGTCGGCGCTCCTCACGCGGAGACGGCGGTCTGGTCATACAACGGTACGGTGCCGGGGCCGGAGATCCGGGTACGGCAAGGCAGCCGCCTGCGGGTCATTGTCGAGAACCAGCTTGCTGAGGAAACCACCGTGCATTGGCATGGCGTGCGCGTGCCGAATTCCATGGACGGCGTCCCTCATCTTACCCAGCGTCCGATCGCGCCAGGGGAAACCTTCACCTACGAGTTCGACCTGCCGGACGCCGGCACCTATTGGTATCACCCGCATCAGCGCAGTTTCGAGCAGATTGGTCGGGGGCTCTACGGACCGCTGATCGTCGAGGAGGAAGCACCGATCAAAGTCGACCGTGAGGTCACCTGGGTGCTTGACGACTGGCGCCTGCTCCCCGATGCCCAGATCAGCGATGATTTCGGCAATTTCGGCGACATCAGCCACAATGGCCGCGTCGGCAATACGGTCACCGTCAATGGCCGCATTGTCGAGACCGTGGCGGTCAGGAGCGGCGAGCGAATTCGGCTTCGACTCATCAACGCCGCCAATGCTCGGATTTTCGGCCTCGAGTTCGCGGGACATCGGCCCCAGGTGGTCAGCTACGACGGCCAGCCAGTCACGCCGCACGAACTCGACGATGGTCGCCTGGTCCTCGGTCCCGCCATGCGAGCAGACCTTGTGCTCGACATGACCGGGCAGCCCGGCGAAGTGTTTACGATCACCGACAGCTTCTATCAGGGGCTCGAATATCGCCTCCTCGACCTCGTCTATGAGGATGCGCCGAAGCGCGAGCGTCCGCTCGACGAGTTGCTCGAGCTCGCTGCCAACACCATGTCGGAGCCCGACATCTCGGATGCCGAGCGTCACGACGTGACCTTTGGCGGCGGGATGATGGGTGGGATGATGGGTGCCATGATGGGCGGTCGCCGCGTCGACATGCGGGAAATGATGCATAACGGCATGTCCTGGACCATCAATGGCGTTGCGGCCTCTGGTCACGTCATGGATACGTTGCTGACCCTGCGTCGCGGCCGTTCGTACGTTCTCGCTCTGAACAACGACACGGCGTGGCATCATCCCATACATCTGCATGGCCATTCGTTCCGCGTCCTCGCGCGCAACGGCACGCCGACCCGTTATCGGGAATGGCAGGACACGGTGCTGGTGGCGCCGCGCGAGCGGGTCGAGATCGCCTTTGTTGCCGACAATCCGGGCGACTGGATGTTTCACTGCCACATTCTGGAGCATCAGGCCGGCGGGATGATGGGCGTTGTGCGGGTTGCTTGAGGGAGGACCGCGATGAAGGCGAGGACGTTCGACACTTCGGCTGCACTCATCCTGGCGGCGGTCTTGCTGGCCGTCAGCCCGTCGACGCCGCGTGCAGCTGGCGATGCTGAACGGGGCCGCGAGGTTTTCCGCGCATGCGCTGCCTGTCATTCCCTCAAGCCGAATGACCACCGAACCGGACCGAGCCTCACCGGCATCGTCGGCCGCAAGGCGGGGACCGCCGAAGGATTCAGGCGCTATTCGGAAGCACTGGAAGCGGCCCATCTCATCTGGGATGACGAATCGCTCGACGCCTTTCTGGTCGCCCCCCAATCCTTCCTTCCGGGCAATCGGATGACGTTTCAGGGATTGCCCGACGCTGACGCCCGGGCTGATCTCATCGCCTATCTCGAGCAGGCGAGCGACTGGGAAGGTTCGAGTGACCAGGCGACCCGCGACGGTATGATGGCGGAGCCGGCGCGGATGGATTTGAAAGCCATGGGTCCCGAAGGAACCGTGACCGCGATCGGCTATTGCGACGACACCTACGAAGTCACCACTGCCTTCGGCGAAACGATTCCCTTCTGGGAGTTCAACCTTCGTTTCAAGACCGACTCCGGCGACATGGGACCGCCGCCAGGTAAGCCTGCTCTCCTAGCCGCCAGCATGATGGGTGACCGCGCCTTCGTCATTTTCGCCGATCCGAATGAGATCAGCACGATGATCGAAAAGCGCTGCGATCCCCGAAACGACGATTGAAGGAGATGTCGATGCCTCGCATCGCTCTTGGTCTGCTCACGATCCTGCTTCTGACGGGCGGCCTTGGCTGGCAAGCGTCAAAGGGCACCAGTCAGCCAGCGCCGATGACCTCGCCAAAGCCGGTGGAGCTTGATCCGTTCGAGCAGAAGGTGCGCGATTATCTCCTGAGCCATCCGGAGGTGTTGGTCGAGGCGATGCAGATTTTGCAAGATCGCCAGCAAACCGCCGCAGCGGAGGAGCTGCGAGACGCGATCGCGAGCCGTCGCGACGAGATCTTCCAAAATCCGGACGATCCGGTTGCCGGCAATCCGGCGGGCGACGTACATTGGTCGAATTCTTCGATTACAATTGCCCCTACTGCCGAAAGGCGGCGTCGATCGTGGTCGACCTCGAGCGGGCCGATGCTGACGTCAGGCTCGTCTACAAAGAGTTTCCCATACTTGGCGCCGGCTCGGGTTCGCCGCCCGCGCCTCACTCGCATCGAAGCAGCAGGACAAATACGCCGCCTTGCATCATGCGCTGATGCAAGCCGAGGAGCGCGTGAACGAGGACTCGGTCATGGCGATCGCCGAGAAGGTCGGGCTCGATGTCGAGCAACTGAGGAGAGACATGCAGTCCCCGGAGATCGCAGCTGCCATCGAGCGCAACCAGCAACTGGCTGCCGCGCTCGGGATCACGGGAACGCCGAGCTTCGTCATTGGCGAGGCAATCATTCCAGGAGCGGTCGAGCTCGAAAAGCTGCAAGCGCTGATCGAATCCGAGCGGCGCTCCAACGCTGATAAAGGCGACGGCCAAGAGACGCCCGAACAGTGACCTCGAGACCTTCGAAAATCCGACGATGAAAGGGAGAGAGAAATGCGCTCATTGCTTGTGACATCCCTCTTGATGACGGCATTGCAGATCGCGCCCGGGCATGCCGCCGAACCGAAGGCCGCGACCATGTACAAAAACCCTCAATGTGGATGCTGCGAAGAGTATGCCGACTATATGCGGGACCATGGTTTTACGGTGACGGTCGAGCCCACGCATGATCTGCCGCTGATCAAAAAGGTGAACGGCGTGCCGAGCGAACTCGAAGGCTGTCACACGATGGCACTCGACGGCTACGTCATCGAAGGCCACGTTCCGGTCGATACGATTATGCGTCTTCTCGAGGAAAAGCCGGACATCAAAGGGATCTCGCTGCCGGGCATGCCGCAGGGGTCACCGGGCATGACGGGCATCAAGGCTGAGCCCTTCACGATCTACGAAATCGGCTCGGACGTGCCCAGCGTTTATGCGGTCGAATAGTCATGGTGGCGATCAGCGAGCCAGAAACCGGAACGAAATCGGGTCCTCAATCCCCCGACGGCAGTCGCCGCCGTTTGGTGTACCTGCTGCCGGTTCTGGTCTTTCTCGTCGTCGGCACGGCGCTGGGCATTGGTCTCACCCTGAAGCCGGGAGAAATCCCCTCGGTGCTGATCGGCAAGCCCGTGCCGGAGTTCGACCTGCCCCCCGTTCAGGGACGAACCCTGGGGTTGGCGAGCACCGACCTGGATGGCGAGGTTTCGCTGGTCAACGTGTTTGCATCCTGGTGCACGGCCTGCCGAGCCGAACACCCCCTTTTCATGAAGCTTCAGGCTGCAGGCACCGTCCCGATCCACGGCCTGAACTACAAGGATCGTCCCGACGATGCCGACCAATGGCTTGACCAGCTCGGTGATCCCTACACCCGCACCGACGCCGATCGCGACGGCCGGGTCGGCATCGAATGGGGGGTCTATGGCGTTCCGGAGACCTTCGTGATCGGTAGTGATGGGCGCATAGCCTACAAGCATATCGGCCCCATCACGCCGAAAGATCTCGACGAAACCCTTCTGCCTCTCATTGAAAGGTTGCGGCAATGACCGAGCAGCCCTTCCGCATGGCCGCAGCCTGCCTCCTAGCCATGGGCGTTCTCTTCTTCGGCTCGAACGCCCGCACCGCATGGGCAGGCGAGGCGCCCGGCGGATTCGCTATGCATGACGAACCACGCTCCGTTCAAGAGGTCACGTTCGTGGATGGCGATGCCCGCGACCTGAGCCTCGCCGACTTCGAGGGCAAGGTCGTGCTGCTCAATATCTGGGCGACGTGGTGCGCTCCGTGCCGACACGAGATGCCGACGCTCGACCGCCTTCAAGCGGAGCTTGGCGGGCCGGACTTCGAGGTGGTCGCCTTATCGATCGATCGGAAGGGCGCCTCGGCGGTGACGGCGTTCTATGAGGAAATCGGCATCGAGGCCCTGCAGCTCTATATCGACCAGTCCGCTGCAGCTCAGCGCACGCTGCATGTGCTTGGCATACCGACGACGTTGCTACTTGGTCGGGATGGTCGAGAACTCGGCCGACTGCCAGGGCCAGCCGAGTGGGACAGTCCGGAAATGGTCGAATTTCTGCGCGGCCATATCGACCGGACGACAGGCGACGGTTCCGGCGATCGGCTGTCGACGAAGAGGCTTGCAGAGGCGGCCCCGAACGATGTTGGCGATCCGAGTGAATTCAACACGTCCTTACGACCGCGACGAACATCCAAGAGACCCATAGGAGAAACAAGATGACAACGTCACGAGCAGACACGACCGACTCGACCGCATCGTTGAAGCATGATTGGCTGAACGCGCTGCGCTATTGGCTGGGCGGCCGCAAAGGCATGACGATCATAGCCATCGTCGTCGTTGTGATGGGTGCGGCCCTGAACTGGAACTGGCTGGTTGCAGCCGGCATCGCGCCGCTGCTGCTGGGCGTCCTGCCATGTGCGGCGATGTGCGCACTCGGCCTCTGCATGAATCGAATGACCGGCGGATCATGCTCATCCGGCAACTCGGACACAGCAGCGCCGACCTCTGACGCCAGGCCGCAAGCGATAACGACCGAGACACGGCTCGAGCCGGCCGATGCTGACGACATCGACCGGCGGCATCCCTCCCAGACAGGAGACTAGAATGTCGACCAATCGAAAGGCGGTTCTCGCCAGCACCGCTCTCGTGACAGGCGTTCTAGCCGCGACCGCGCTCTACGCTCACGAGTCCGGCAATGCCCGAAGGGCGATGATGGGCCAAAGCATGATGCATGACGGCGCCATGATGGGCGGCGAGCATTCGATGATGGGAACTTGCCGTCAGATGATGGCGTCGATGAGCGGCGATGCGAAAGGGCGCCGGCGTCCGAACGCACAGTGGAGCTCGCCGCAGACACGATCCGAGTAACCGTCCAAAGCGGGCGTGACCACGCTGGTCAAGCGTTCGCAGGCGACATCAGGAAACTTATTTATGCAATCACTAAGCGCTGCTGGCGCCTTTCTGCTTCTCACGACAGGCACCTTTCACGTGACGGCGCACTCGCTTGAGCATTTCGAGACCGAACTGCGCCAGCAGGAGGCGTACTTTCAGCCGGTGGACAAGGATGCACCCGACTTCACCCTCGAGGACGCCGAAGGTCAAACCGTCAGCCTTGGCAATTTGAAGGGAACGGTGCTCGTCCTTCACTTCATCTACACCAGCTGCCCCGACGTTTGTCCCCTGCATGCCGAGCGCATTGCCGACATCCAGACCATGATCAATCAGACGCCGATGCGCGAGCAGGTCCGGTTTCTCACGGTCACGACGGATCCCGCCCGTGACACGCCTGAGGTAATGTTGGAATTTGGTTCGGTCCACGGCCTCGATCGAACCAACTGGACCTTTCTGACGACGAAGCGCGATCAGCCGGAGGACACGACGCGTCAACTCGCGGAGCGTTTCGGACACAAATTCATGAAGACCGACGATGGCTACCAAGCCCACGGCGTGGTCACGCATATCATCGATCGCGACGGTCGCTGGCGGGCCAACTTCCATGGCCTGGAGTTCGAGCCAACCAATCTCGTCATGTTGGTGAATGCCCTCGACAACGACGTCCACCAGGCCGGTGACCACGATGACTCCGGTTGCTGGGATCGGCTCCGGGCACGGTTTTGACGATGAGTACTGACCGATCCATCGCCATGGCATCCGCAATCCGTCCGGCCATGTCCACGCGTCGCAAGAATTTTCTGTTGGCCTTGGTGCTGTTGGCCATTCTTGCAGCGATGAGCACGCTGGTGGCGTTTTCCGTGCCGCTCTATCGGCTTTTCTGTCAGGTGACCAGCTTCGGCGGAACGACCCAGGTGGCCGCTTCGGCGGCCGAGGGAATCCCTGAGGGCGCCTTGGTCGAGATTCGCTTCGACACCAACGTGGCCCCGGACATGCCATGGGCGTTCTCGCCGCCCGAGCCGGTCGACGTCCAGCTTGGGGAGGAGCTGCTGGTGGCGTTTGAGGCCATCAACGAGAGTGCCGAGCCCGTGCTCGGCACGGCGACGTTCAACGTCACGCCGCATAAGGCCGGTGCGTATTTCAACAAGATCGAGTGTTTCTGCTTTACCGAACAGCTCCTGATGCCCGGCGAGAGCAAGGAGTTTCCGGTCATGTTCTTCGTCGATCCGGCCATTGCCGATGATCCGAACACCGAGGACGTCTCGGCGATAACGCTGTCGTACACGTTCTTCAACAAGGGTGAAGCGGCGCTGAACAGCTATCTTCAAAGCCGCAAGGCTGAAATGACTAACCGAGCGAAAAAATGAGCGATCGTGACCACCTGCTCAAGTTCGGCCTTTTGCCCTTCGAACGATCGATTTCGGCCATCCTGGCCCCGATCGGACCAGCAACGGATGACGAAAGGACAACAGCTAGTCGTCGCTCTCGCGCCTGCTCGACACTCATCGTTTCTCCAAAAATGCAACCAGAGGAGTGCCAATGATGACGAAACCCAGCAATCGCAGAGACGACGCCGCGACCATCGCCAAAGCTTGCATCGTCGCAGGCGTCATGGGACTTGGTCTTGGCGTCCAATCCAGCCTCGCTCAGGACCCGTCGGTGATCGAGCTCACGCAGACGCCCTGTCAGTTTCTCGAATCGGAGAATGACGTCGATCACGGCTTCACGACCGCGAAGAAGGCTGACTGCGATGCGATCAACGCCGAGACCGGTGCGGAACGCCTCGCTACAGCCAAGGTTCTCGAGTTGAAATCTGGCAAGTACGTATTCCGCGTGACCAATCAGAACGTGCCTTATGAGCTCGGATTCTGGCTGCGCGAAGCCGACTATAAGCTAGGCAACCCAGTGCACAAGCTCACCAAGACCAGCGTGTCCGGCGGTGGCCTCATGACAGGGGAGACCCAGGACTATGACGTCATGCTTGAACCCGGCGAGTACCTCTATTCCTGCCCGCTGAATCCGACACCGAACTACAAGCTGATCGTTTCTTGAGCGTCCGCTGCCGTGGCGACCGGTCGATTGTGGAACCAAGTCGCGATGCTTGCAGTCAACGCATACGGAAGGGCGCGTCGCAGGGCACGTCCTCCTGGACCGCTTCGGTCCATCCATGACCAGCCGTCCTTGAGCTGGTCGACCTTCAGACAAGGAGCTTCAAATGACACTTCAGATCAACGACACTGCCCCCGACTTCACCGCCAAGACCACGGAAGGTGAAATCTCATTCCACGACTGGATGGGCGATAGCTGGGCCGTCATCTTCTCCCATCCCAAAGACTTCACGCCGGTCTGCACGACCGAACTCGGCTACATGGCCAAGCTCAAGCCGGAGTTCGACAAACGCAACGTCAAGATCGTCGGGCTCAGTGTCGATCCCATCGACGATCATGCGCGTTGGGCCAGCGATATCGAGGAAACACAGGGCTATGCGCCGAACTTTCCGATGATCGGCGATAGCGATCTCGCCGTTGCCAAACTCTACAACATGCTGCCAGCGGATGCCGGTGGCACGTCGGAGGGTCGCACCGCTGTGACCAATGCAACGGTGCGGAATGTCTTCATCGTCGGTCCGGACAAGAAGATCAAACTGATCCTGGTCTATCCCATGAGCACCGGTCGCAATTTCGATGAGATCCTGCGTGTGATCGACTCCATGCAGCTAACCGCAAAGCACCAGGTCGCGACGCCGGTCAACTGGCGAGAGGGCGACGATGTGATCATCGTGCCGGCTGTATCCGATGAGGCCGCCAAGGAGAAGTTCCCGGGTGGCTGGAAGGCGCCCAAGCCTTACCTCAGGATCGTGCCACAGCCGAAGGCCTAGAGCATACTCGGCCAGATCAGCAGTACAGTAGTTACCGGTGGGCGGGCTTGGGTGACTGTGCGAGTTCAGAATTGCTCGCGCTTGCCGCAGCACACCTTGTTCACAGCTCGCCCTCACCGGCGCCCAGCTTCGGGCTGAGCCCGTGAGTTTGTCGCACGCGGGATACGAGGATGAACTGCAGCAATGCCGCAGCGAGCGAGATCAGGAAAACGGGACTCAGGCCGACTGACGCGACGAGCGCCCCGCCAAGCAGCGGCAGCAGGAATGCGGGAGCGGTGAGCGCGTTGAAGTAGCCGCTGTAGGAGGGGCGCCGGTCCTCGGGTGAGATCTCCATCAGGAAGCCGATCACCGCGATGGTCAGGCCATTGGCCAGCGCGCCGAGAACGAAAAAGAGAACCAGCAAGGCGTTGAAAAACACTGTCGCCGGCAATCCGGCCGTCGAGACCAGCGCGAGGATCAGGCATGGCGGCAGGATGCGTCCGAGGGCGACCGCCTGCAGCAGGCTGCTCTTGCCGAGCCGATCGCCCCACCATCCCCACAAGGGATTGGAGGCAAGCGCTCCTGCGGTCTGCGCGCCGAGGAGCCAGGCGACGTCCGCCATGGCGAAGCCGGCGGCCGACGCCTGCACGACGTAGAAGGGCATCGCCATCAGCACCGCGCCGCCGGCCCATTGCGCCAGGACGAACAGCCGAAAGCGCCGATCGCGTCGGAAGGTCTTGGCGCCTTCGCCAAGATAGTCGCCAAAGGATGTCCGCCGCTTCGCGGGCCCTGTGGATCGCGGCTCGCCCACCTCGACGAAGGTGCCGGACGATATCAGCATCAGACCCGCCGCCATTCCAATGATTGCGGCGTAGGACGTCGGAAACGGCATGCCGTCGACCAGCAGGTCGGCGATCGCGGCGACGCCGAGCGCCAGCACGCCGCCGCCGAAGAAGCGGGTCGCGAGCAGACGGCTTCGCCGGTGCGAGGAAACGGAGCGGGCGACGATGTCGTTGTAGGGAACGGCGACGATTCCACTGACAAAGGCGTAGGCCGTCCAGAGCAGCAGCGCCAGCGCACCCAGGGTTCCGGCATCCAAATCGGATCCGAGGAAAAGCGTCATGGCCAGGGCCAGGAGGCAGAAGGCGCGGCCAAAGCCGCCGATGATATAGTAGCGAAGGCTCGAGCCCCGGCGTTCGGCCCAAAACCCGACGATCAGCTGAGGCAACAGCCAGCCGAAGCGCAGCACGGCCGTCACCGCGCCGACCGCCAGAGGGCTGCCGGTCAGCTGGTGCACCAGAGCCGCCATGATGGTGCTGGAGTCCACGGCGGTGGATCCCGCCTGGAAGGTAACGCCGGCGATCGCGATATGGGCGAACCGGCGCGGCTCGTCGGCGGGCGGCGCGCTCATAGCCTGGACCAATCGGCCGGATCGACGAACAGGCCGAACCAGATCGACCACGCGCCTAGTGCGAGAAACAGGGCGGCGAATGTCCAGCGCGTCGCCGGCCGGCCGCGCATGAGCCGCGCCGCCAGCGCCGATGCGCCTGGCGATACGACCAACAAGACAAGGGGCGCGGAAAGGGCCAGGCCGAACGCCGCCATGGTAGCGAAGCCGAGCGCCGCGGCGCCGCCGCCTGCGGAGAGGCCGATAAGCGCGAACAGGATCGGTGCGGCGCAGGCCGGGATGCTGAGGCCAAAGGCCATGCCCAGGACCAAGGGGCTTCTCGTCGCCTTCCAGGTGGTCGGCGCAACGTCAAGGCGACGTTTGACGATGTCGGCGCGACCGAATGCGTAGGCGGCGCCGATCAACAGGTACAGTGATCCGAAGACCAGCCAGAACCCCGTCTGCGCTCGGATCAGGTGCTGCCCGAGCAGCGCGGCGAGCGCGCCGAATGCGCCCATCATCAGCGTCCGCGCCAAGGTGAAGGTCAAGGTCGCGAGGAGCCTCGCCGGCAGCGATCGTTCGACCAGTGTCCGGAGAAAGATGAGATGCCCGCCGACAGCGCATGGCTCGACGAACCCGAGCAGACCCAGGGCCAGCGGAATGAGCAAGGCGGTCGGATAGGTGAAGTCCAAGGCTGCGCAAATCCCAAGTCGTAACCGGATGCGGAGCGCGCATCGAGCGGCCCCCGCCAACGGCGCTACGCGCTCTTTCAAGGCGTTAGCTTAAACCTTACACCAGCTGGAAGGTAAATCGGAATTCCATTGGCGGCCCAGCTCGCCTTGGTCCCATGCTGGGGCTTCAGGGCGCTGCCTGCGCTTCAGCGACAGGCTTCGTTCGTCAGCAGAAGCCCCATGAAAAGCCGATCGGGGCTCAAATCAAAGGCGTTGCCGTCATGCCGGCCGGGGTCCCCACAGGATCACTGCAGCACCGATCAGGCAGATCAAAGTCCCGAGCAGATCCCAGCGATCCGGCGCCGTCTGTTCCACCGTCCAAAGCCAGATCAGCGACGCGGCGATGTAGACGCCGCCATAGGCAGCATAGGTCCGCCCCGCAAAGGGGCTGTCGACGCGCGTCAGGAGCAGGGCGAACAGAACCAGACTGGCGGTCCCTGGGAGAACCCAGAGAAAGGTCTTACCAAGTCGAAGCCATGTCCAAAAGGCAAAGCACCCGGCGATCTCTGCGACTGCTGCCCCGATGTAGAAAAGCGCCGACGCCATCAGCTTAAGCCCGTCCGCCAACCGACTTGTCGAAGAGAGCGTCAATCACCGGGCATTCCGGGACGGTGCCGCCGGCGCACGTCGAGGCAACGTCGCTTAACGTCCGCTCCAATCGACGCAGATCGGCGATTTTCCCCTGGATATTTTCGAGATGTTTGAGGGTGAGCGTCTGAACCTCGCCACAGGTGTAGCCGCCATCAACCAGTTCGAGGAGTCCGCGAACTTCTTCGAGCGTGAACCCAAGATCGCGGCTTCGCCGAATGAAGACCAGACGCCTCAAATGATCTTGGTTGTAGAGCCGATGTCCACCGGCGCTTCGCGGCGGTGCCGGAAGCAAGCCGGCGCGCTCATAGAAGCGCACCGTCTCGATATTGCAGCCGCTGGCATCGGCAAGCTCGCCGCGGCGCAAGGGAGGCGCCTCTCGATCCTGTGAGGGACGATCCATCACTTTTTTCCTTGAACCTGTACTTGGTACAGGGACTATCTTCCACCCATATCAGTATCGGAGCAACCCTGGTGACGGTCGAAACATCTGTCGAAACGGCGCATGGGCCAGCTGCGCAAGGCGACCATCGACCAACGCTATTGGCAGCCGGCGGCCTTTTGGGCGCCGTGGCGGCGTCGTCATGCTGCATTCTGCCGCTTGTCTTGTTCAGTCTCGGTGTCGGCGGCGTCTGGATCGGTCGCTTGAGCGCTCTTGCGCCTTTTCAGCCGATCTTCATCGCGATCACGATCGTACTTCTCGGCTACGGCTATTGGCTGGTGTATCGCAAGCCGAAGGTCGCCTGCGCAGAGGGAGCGGCTTGTGCCAGGCCGTTGCCGAATCGCATCGTCAAGCTGGGCTTATGGATCGCGACAGGCTTGGTTCTCCTCGCCCTGGCCTGGCCGTACATCTTACCCCTGATCATCGGATGATCTGGAGAACGGAGGGTCACATGAGGTATGTCATTGTCGCCTTAAGCATTATGACGGCGTTATCGAGCTTCTCAGCGGTCGCCGAGGAGCAGACGGTCAAGCTTTCGGTTCCAGGGATGCATTGCGCTTCCTGCCCCTACATGGTCGAGCAGGCCGTGACCGCGGTCGAAGGCGTCAAAAGCGTGGAAGCCACCATGGACGATCGGTCAGCGACCGTCACCTATGACGATGCGGTGACGACGGTCGATGCGATCCGAGGCGCGACCGCGGCCATTGGCTATGACAGCACCGTCGTTGAGGCGGGCGCCAAGTCGTGATGAAGGATCGCCTTCTGACCACGGGCATCGTGGGCACGATCATCGCGGCGCTTTGCTGCTTTACTCCGGTCTTGGTCGTCCTGCTTGGCGTTGTCGGGCTGTCGGCGATCGTCGGTTATCTCGACTACGTGCTGCTGCCGGCATTGGTCTTCTTCATCGGCCTCACGATCTACGCAGTCTGGCGGCGTAAGGCCGAAGCGACCTCTTAAGGATTGGATCGATCATGTCCGAATGTTGCGCGCCGAAAGACAATGGCGGTCAATTTGATCTTGCCGTCATCGGCGCCGGCTCCGCCGGGTTTTCGGCAGCGATCACCGCTGCCGAGCAAGGCGCCAAGGTTGCCCTGATCGGGCATGGCACGATCGGCGGAACCTGCGTCAATGTCGGCTGTGTGCCATCCAAGGCGTTGATTCGCGCGACCGAGAGCCTGCAGCACAGCCGCACTGCGAGTCGCTTTGCCGGCATCCACGGCGGCGCAACGCTGGAGGATTGGCGGAGCCTGATCGCGCAGAAAGATGCGCTGGTCGGTGCTCTCAGGAAGGCCAAGTATACCGACCTGCTGCCGAGCTATAACCACGTCGCCTATCTCGAAGGCAGAGCCCGCCTGACCAAGGGCGGCATTCAGCTCAACGGCGAGCTTCTGCGGCCGAACAAGATCATTGTCGCAACCGGATCTTCGGCGGCCCTTCCGTCGATTCCGGGCATCGATCAGATCAACTATCTGACCAGCACCGAAGCGCTCGACCTCAAGGAGTTGCCCAGGTCGATGCTGGTGATCGGCGGCGGCTATATCGGCTGCGAGCTTGCGCAGCTATTCGGCCGCGCCGGCGTCGAGGTCACCTTGGTTTGCCGCAGCCGCCTGTTGCCGGAAGGTGAGCCCGAGATCAGCGAGGCATTGGCGAGCTTTTTGGAAGATGAGGGTATCACGGTTCGACGCGGCCTTGCCTACAGGCGCATTCGCCAAACAGCAGATAGTGTGATCCTGGAGATCGAACGTCAGGGCCTCGACGAGTCGATCGAGGCCGATACGGTGCTAGTCGCAACCGGCCGGCAGCCGAATACCGCCGATCTGAATCTTGCCGAGGTTGAGGTCGCCCTTACCCCCAACGGTGGCATCTGTGTCGACGATCACCTTCGAACCAGCAACGATCGGATCTATGCCGCCGGTGACGTCACCGGGCGCCATCAATTCGTCTACATGGCCGCTTATGGCGCCAAGCTGGCGGCCTTGAACGCTCTGAACGGCAACAGTCTCAGCTACGATGCGATCGCGATGCCGGCGGTCACCTTTACCGATCCCCAGGTCGCATCGGTCGGCCTGACGGATGGCCAGGCGGTTGGCCAAGGTGTCGATGTGAAGACGGCCATCTTGCCGCTCGAGCACTTGCCGCGCGCGCTGGCGGCCCGCGATACCCGAGGACTGATCAAGCTGGTGGCCGATCGGGACAGCGATCGCCTGCTCGGTGCTCACATCATCGCGCCCGAAGGCTGCGACAGCATCCAGACGGCGGCCGTGGCGATCAAGCAGGGCATGACCACCAAGGCGCTGGCCGAGATGATTTTTCCATATCTTACGACCGTCGAAGGCCTGAAGCTTGCCGCGCAGACCTTCGACAAAGACGTCACCAAGCTTTCCTGCTGCGCCGGGTGAAAGCGGACGGGGCGCCGGCGCAGTCTCTGGAACGTCGCTGTCTCATCATCGCGTTTACGGAAGGGTGAGTTGCTTGCACTGCGCTCGCAGGGCTGGGCAAGGGGTGCGAGGTTTTCGCTGGGACCGGCGCCTTAGCGGGACCACGCGAGATTCGACCAGTCGCCACATTTGCGCAAGGCTGCATACAGCTCTTGACCTGCTTCTCGGTTGCTCGCGGACTTCATTGGTGAAACGACAGCGGCTGATCGAGCACATCGTTTTGAACGTGGACATTCGCCTGCTGGCACCTCAACGCCATCGATATGACGCATGATAGCCTGTATTGGCTAGCGGTCAGAGTTCCGTGATGAAGCCGGAATGTCGTGTGGGCGGGAACTATCCTCGACGCAATGAGGCAGCGTGTGGCGGTTACCTCCAGCAGCTGTCAATGCCTCCGGCAGCCGATGAATGATTGGCGATCATGCGGACGCCCCTGCAATCAGAAGGAAAGAATTTTCCCGAGTCCTGCAATCATTCGGCCTTCTTAGGTGTCTTAGGTTAATAGAGAGCCGTGTCGGCTCTCGAAAGACCGGAGTGACGCCATGAAGCATGATCTGAAAGCCCGGTTCATCTCCTATGCCGCCCGGCAAAAACATCGCCCTCTCGACAAGGATGTGCCCGAAGAGATGGACGACCTGGTGTTCCGCTACGTCAACAATCGGCTGGGCTGCTGCCACATCGAAGAGCGGAGGCTGACGCCCGAGGAATTGGAGGCGATCGAGGCGGCTATCGCCGAAGATGCGGCCTCGGCCGAGGTGGTCCGCTCGCAGATCGAGGGGACCTTGGTGATCAACGAGATACTCCTGCCTGGGATGCTCCTCCAGTGGGCCGAAGGTATGCTCGAGCCGGCTCCAACGCTTGCAAACGGTAAGCGCCCCTCGCGCCCGATGCCGTCGATGCACCAGGCGCTGCGCTACCTCGTGCTCGAAGCGGAGGGCGAAATCCTGAGCGACGAGCAACGAGACATGGTTGAAGAACTCCTTGAGCGCTATGCTGGCGTTGGCGAGCCTCTAAAAAGTGCCGTAAGACTGGCAGCAACTGCGCTGGCCGAAAGCCATCCTGCTATCGCCACGCGCTTGTCGACGGTTCCGTCAATGCAGTGAGCCGCCTGCCGATCAGGCCAGCTCGAGCGAACCGGTTCGATGGCTTGCATTCCCGAAAAGTGAGGGCGGCCGCCTGGCATCGCTGGACCATCTGCAGGCCATAGCCTTGCTGCAAGGCGGGAAGAGGGGCGTGCGGCGTCATGGAGCTGCTGGATTTCATCACTCTGCATGAGCCTGCTTTGGAGCGCGCTCAGGTACGCCACAACCTGATTCTCGGTCTCCTGGCCCGGGAACGCGACCGCAATGACGATGCTTTTCGATACTGGACGCTCGGCGAGGCGGGGGCATGCGCAATCAAGACGCCCGGTCGCGCGATCATCCTCGGCGAGCTAACCGAACCGCAATGCCATCAACTGGCCGAAGAGACCTCAGAGCTGGATTATCCGGGCGTTGTCGGACCGGATGAGACCGCACGCCAATTCAGGGTGCGCGCCGAGGCGCTCGGACTTCATTTCGGCGGTGCGATCGAGCAAGGCATCTCAATGCTAGGTGCACCGCCTGTCATGCCGAACGTTTCTGGCAAGGCTCGACAGGTCACAAGCGACGACGCCGATATGTTCGCTGATTGGATCGCCGAATTCGTTCGTGAGGCGGCGCCTCACGATCCTTTGCCATCGGTAGGTCAGCTGCGTGCCAAGGCTGGGCAAGGGGAGCACTGGTTCTGGACCTTTGATGACGAACCCGTTTCACTCGCCGGGATCGTTCGCCGCACAAGGGACGCTGCGGCGATTGCCTCGGTGTACACACCGCCTGCCCACCGAAATCGAGGTTTTGCCGGCGCCGTTGTCGCGACTGTTGCGGCGGAGATCTTCCGCGAGGGCAGAACGGCTGCCTGTCTCTATACTGACCTCACCAATCCGGCTTCGAATCGATGCTATGAGAAGATCGGGTTCAAGCGCGTCGGCTATGCCACCATGCAGCTGCGCGTTGCGGACTAGGAGGTCGGCGTCTGGGGCTGGGGCGCGTCTCCGTATTACAAGCCGGATACCATGCGGAGTCTGTTCGACATCAACGCAAGTCCTTCAAGCCTCGAGATCGCCCGGACCGCTTAGCATCTGGTCAGGTTCTCACGAAGTAAGCCTGACATAGGTCACTCAGCTTTCCTGCCAGTAGTTGTCCTTCAGCCAAGTCGCCACCGGCTCGAGCCTGGCGAAGTCCGCAAAGCCGACCACGACATACTGAAAATCCTCGTCCTGCCAGTGGATCATCTGGAGGCGGCCGAAGAACTGACGGCGCTGCGGCTCCTGGACCTGGCCGGTCGGGTTGCGCTTGAGGCAAAAGGCGGTGAGCCGATCCTGGTTGTCATGATAGGCGATCTGCCCGACGGATATGCCGTCGAGCGTCGGCAGCACCCGGCCGCCGACGAAGGTCAGGCCGCCCTTCATGGGTAGGTTCCGGGGAATGGTGATCGGGCGGCCGAGCTCGTTGCTGAGCCACTTGGTCAGCGCCTGGCTGTCCGCCTGCTCCTTGGCGCTGACCTCGACTTCGCGCGGCTTGCCGGCATAGCCGATGTGGTAGCCGGCGACCTGGGCGAGCCAGCCGGTCTGCTGGCGAAGCAGCTCGAGTCCGGTCTGGAACGCTTCGCTTTGCTGCCGGACACTCGTCAGCTCGGCCTCTGCCGTCGTCAGAGCCTCTCGGCCCTGAGCGACATCGGCGGCGAGCGCCTGCCGCTCGGCGGCCAGCTCGTCTGCTTGCTGCTCGAGACCGGCCAGAGCTTGGCGGTTGGCCTCGATCTCTTTGTTTCGGCTGTCGACCGCGCTGTCCAAGAACGCCTTCTCGACAGCGAGCTCGGCAGCCCGGCGCTCGACCCGAGCCAGCATCGTTTCCGTCTCCTCGAACTGCTGTTCGCGGGCGACGACGTCGCTGCTAAGCGATTCGGTCTCGGACTCGAGAGCGGCGACCTTTCGCTCAAGGGCTGCGCCTTCGCTTTCCAGATCATCGATCCTGCCGGTCGCCTCGGCGAGCCGGGTCTGGGCCGAGCGCTCGGTTTCCCTTGCAACTTCAAGCTCGGTCCGCAGCTCGGCGAGCTGGCCCTGCAATTCGGTCCGCTGGGCATCGGCCGCCGACGCCGCCTGGTCGGACTCCGTCTCCAAGGCAGCCACGCGCTGCTCGAGTTCGGCTCGGGTTTCTTGGAGCGCTGCAAGCCTTTCGGTCGCGCTGGCGAGATCGGCTTCCGTCTCGTTGCGAGCAGCGACCGTGGTTGAAAGCTCCGTCTCGAGCCGGGCGATGTTACTGCGCGCCGCCGCAAGGGCGGTTTCCGTATCCCGCATCGTGTCAACAGCCGTGGCGAGCTGGCCGTCGAGGTCCGCATTCGTCGCCTGCAGCGTCTCGTTTTGATCCTGCAGCACCACGCGGTCCTGCTCGAGTTCGGCGACGGTGCGCTCCAACACCTGTCTTGCCTGGAAGCTATAGAGGAACGCGCCACCGGCGATGAGGAAGGCGAGCGAAGCCGCCGCCGCCAGCGGCGTGAACTGCCTGCTCGATCCCGCGGTTCCCCGGCGAAGAGGTACGACGTTGTCGGTCGCCCGTTCGTCTTCCTTCTGCCCTGAGCCATGCGCTTGGATCAGCGCAATCAGGTCATCGGACACCGGCACATCATCGCCGGCCTGGAACAGCGACTCCAGCCCAGCCTCGACCTCGCGGAACTCGTCGGCCAGGGCCTTCGCCGCGGGGTCCGTCTCGAGAAGCTCTTCCACCATCGCTTCGTCCTCGGGCGACAACGGCGCGTCGCGCCCCGCCTCGCGATCGACGAAGGCGAAGATCTTCTCGGTCAGCTCATCGGAGATGCCGTTGTCATCCCGCACGGTCACCCGGCTCCTCCATGGTCATCGTCTTTGGGTACATCGGCTTTGAGGGCCTCGCCACGGACCACCTTTCTCAGCACAGCCTTCGCGCGGCTGACCTTGGACAGCATCGTGCCGTGCGGCACGCCAAAGATCTCGGCAAGGTCGCGATAGGTGTAGTCGTAGGCATGGATCCTGGTCACCAGGAAAAAGTCCTCGTCCGACACCCCCGCCGCGCGGCGCATGTCGTCGAGCGTCAGCCGCGCATCGGCCTGAGCCTCGAAGCCGGGGGTGGGAACCAGATCCGGGTCCGGCAGCTCCTGCTCCTGACGCTGGCGCTGCTGACGGCGCCGATTGGACCAGATGCGCTCCATGATGGTCGCGACCCAGCCATCGAAGCGGCCGACGCCCTTCCACTGATCGAGCCGGGCAAGCACGCGCACGCAGGTGTCCTGCACCAGATCTTCGGCCAGATGGAGCGATCCGGTGAGACCGAAGGCTTGCCGCTTCAGCTTCGGCAGCAAGGCCTGCAGTTGGTCGGCCGGGCTCGGCGGGCGATCCTCGATGCTGTTGGTTCCCGTCATCCATGTCGCCTGCCGGATAACTGGAAGGCGATAGTCTCGATCGTGCAGTCATAGATTTCAGCAAATTCAACAATATCATAGTGTTAACATAGCCTGGGCGCAATTCCCCTGGATGACCGTGAACTATTCTGGTCGAACGAACCCGGCGAGCGGCCGGTCCATGCGATCGCGACACGATAGTCTTCATCAGGATCCCATGCCGTGGTGATCGGCGTCGTGATGGCCGCCCCGATCATTCCCGCCATGATCGTCAGAGTCGCGACATGTCCGGCACGGCCTGATCGCGTTCGATGACGTGGCTTCGCCCGTGAACCATGGGGTCGAGGTCAGGGGGCCTGGCCTGGCGATCCGGACGACGCTGCCGGCCAGGCGAAGCTCGGCGCGGTCGAAGTCCCGCGCCACGATGTAGCGATTGGAGTCAGCGTGATAGCGAGCGGGCTCGTCGTCGTTGTCCTCCACATACAGCGCCGGCAACGTCGACTCCCATGTCCTCGGAAACTCGATGACGCTGCGATCGCCGGCGCCGAACACGCGGACCGGCCGCCAGCCCGGCTGGTCGCCCGCGATCTCGTAGGCCGTGCGCGGTTGATCCGATGCAGAGGACGCAGCGGCGACGTCACGGCCGGCGGCCGGCCGGACAGCCACGTCGCTTCGACGGGCGCCTTCGGTCGGATAGGTCCAGGCGAGGGCGGTACTGTCACCGCCATCGTCATGGCTGATCGCCTCGATCAGGTAGATCCGCCGATCGGTGCTGACGATCAGCGTGGTCTCGAGGTTCGGCCGTGTCGCCGTCACCAGCAGGATCGCGCTGTCGCCATCGGCTGCCTGATCGATCATCCATGCCTTGGGATCGGCGGCGGAATAGGCGCCGACGGTCTCGCCCGGCTGCAGCCGGATGGTCGCCGGCGTGCCGACCGCGACATCGAGGCGGTAGCGCACGCCGCTCTCATAGGCGACCGCACGCACGGGCTTCAGGTCGCCTTCGCTCTGGGACGCCGGAACGATTTCGCCGTTTGCGGAGGCCGGCGGCGCCAGGTCGAACTGGGCGAGGACAAAGCTGGGCTTGGATGCCCCGCCGGTCACGCAGCCGGACAGCAGGATCACAAACGGCAACAATCGCCACGGCATTGACGGGATGGGGTTGAACGCAAGGCTCTTCATGGGACGCCCTCCGCCTTGATGGAACCAGACCGCGCCCGACATCTCGGCGCTCGGCTTGCCGAGCCGATCGGGACGCATGCTCCCTTCAATGTTTCTAGACACCTGAGCGGCCAAAACTATTGCAGCGGATCACATCTTTTTTTGCGCTTGGCGGCCGAAATCCTGGATTTGCAGGCATGGATCACTGGTGACGCAATAGTTTCGGCCGCTCGGGTGTCTGAAAGATCAGGGGGTCATGACGACCGCCGCCATCCGTCCGATGGGAGGGATCGACCATGCCGAACTGTCCAAGACCGTCCGTCGCCGCCGATGCGCTGGATCGGCTGGTGCTCGATGTGATCGAGCTCGAGAGTCTTGCCGGTGAAATCATCTCTACAATTGAAGAGATAGATCCGGGCGTCTGCCCGAACCCGCGCATCGCGATACAGCTGCTGGAGTTGCTCTACCGGGCACAGGAGGCTGGCGTCACGATCGACACGGCCACAGGCTGGCGGGTCAGCACGCTGATCGCCAACCTCGCGGAAGAACAGAGCGTCAAGACAGCGGCCGATCGATGCCGGCGTCGCACGGCGTTGGCCTCCGTCTGAACGCTGCATTTTCGCCATTCGCTCAGAGCGAGAGCAGGGTCTGGCACGGCCGGATCACGATAAGGGACGAAGATGATGCAACAGTCGCTGATGCTCGAGGCGGCGCTGGGCTATGCGGAGCTTGGGATCGCCGTCCTGCCGATGCGTACCGGTGAGAAAATACCTCTGACACGCCATGGGAGCCGCGACGCCAGCAAGGATCCTGGGCAGATCAGCCGCTGGTGGCGGCGCTGGCCGAAGGCGGATCTCGCCTTGGCTTGCGGTATGATTTCGGGTTTCGACGCCCTCGACGTCGATCGGCAGCATAGCGGGATCGAGGCGCTGGCCGGGTTGATCGATCGCCATGGCCCGTTGCCCGAGACCTCTCGCCAGCAGACCCCGTCCGGCGGTTTCCATCTGCTGTTCCGCCATCAACCCGGGTTGAAGAACCGGAGTGGCGGCCAGGGGAGCGCGCCGCTCGGGCTCGATTGCCGGACCAGCGGAGCCATGATCAAGGCGGCGCCGGCGCCCGGCTATCGCTGGACCCGCTTTCTCGATCCAGCTTCTTTGCCGCTCTGGCCCGACTGGCTGGCGGCGTTCTATCTCGATGACGAGGGCCAGGACACGGCTCGGTTCGAGCTGCCGGCGATCGCTTTGGCGACGCCGGCGCAGGCCGATCAGGCGGCGCGCTATATCGCTGGCGCGATCGCCAGGATCGCCGAGGAGATCACTTGTGCGGTTCCGGGCTGTCAGCAAGCGAGCCTGAATGGCGCCAGCTTTCGCGCAGGTCGCCTGCACGCCGCAGCGCCAATTCTGTCCTTGGACGAAATCGCCGAGGGGCTGGTTGCCGCTGGTCTCGCCATGACGAACCAGCCAGGGCGTCGTCCCTGGCGCCGCGCCGAGATCGAGCGCATCGTTCGCCGCGCGCTCGATGACGGCCGTCAGGCCGGACCGGCGCGTTTGCCGATGTTCGAGGGAATGTGACGTCCGCCGGATGAGTGGAGAGGAGAGACAGAAAGTCCTGGGTGATCCTTCAACGGGGAGCAGGTCAGCTCCCGCATCACTGGAGACACCCATGGCAAAGGCTACATCATCACCAACTCTCGCCGAGATGCTGGCGGAGCCGATCACCGGCGATGCCAAGGTCCAGTTTCATCGAAAGGCCCGCGCCTTGCTCAAACGCCTGGCCGTAGCCCTTGAGCTGTCGAAGGACAGCTACCGGATCAGGACCAATCGCGGCGGCCCTGCCGTCAGCGGCGAGGTGGCGCTGCAGGGCGAGCGCATCTATGTGCAGATCACGCAGAGCAGCATGGGGCGGGATCATGACCTTCTCTATCGACGCTGCACCGGCGCCGAGGATCATGTCGGCGGCCCGAACCACTACGCGTCGGCGGCCGAGCTCGAGGCCGAACCGGTCGCCTTCGCCAGGCGTCTTCGAGATGAGCTTGGGCTCGACGAGACGCCGGCATCGAGTGGCGAGGTGACGAAACTGCCGCTTGGGTCGCTTCGACTGTCGCCCGACAATGTCAGGAAGGACAAGAC
>JAWKVM010000057.1:0-40106 GCA_041398025.1 Alphaproteobacteria bacterium | reverse complement strand
GATCCCCGGCGACAAGATCGTCGGCGTGGTGCGCACCGGCCGCGCCGTGGCGATCCACAGAAGCGACTGCACCACGCTCTCGCGCCACGCCGAGGACAGCAGCGACCGCTGGCTTGACCTCGCCTGGAACGAGGACTGTCCCGACGCCAAGGCGATCGCCCGCATCCGCGTGCTCAGCCGGCACAAGCCCGGCAGCCTCGGTCTGGTGAGCACGGTGATCGGCAAGCATGGCGGCAACATCACCGACATCCGCTTCGGCGCCAAGACGCCTGACGTGTTCGAAGTGATCATCGATATCGAGGTCATGAACATCGACCAGCTCGACGGCATCGTCGCCAATCTGCGCGCGAGCGAGGTGGTCGAATCCGTTGAACGCGTCGACGGCTGAGCGTCGAGGTCCGGGTTTTCTGACGACCGTGCGTTGGTTGCCGAGCGACTTTTTCGCCTAAAATTGTTGATTCGGACTGGCCAGCGCCGGCCGAACATGCACTTTGTCTTGAGAGGGGGCCTTTCCGGTGGGCGACGGTCCAGCGCCACGGTCGGTCGGGTCCTGGTGACCGGCTGCGCGTAAATTCCAACAAAAGTTTTGCAGCCGGTCATTGAAGTTTAAGAAATATAATCGATAACAGAGGGCGCTGTGTTTGGACGTAGGAAAGAGCTCCCTTTTTGGGTCCGCCTCCAGGGCTGGCTTTGGCCGGCCATGGGGTGGCGCAGGCTAGGCGTTTATCTGCTGAAAAGGCTCACCCGGCTCTCGGGCACGCCGCACAGCATCGCCTGCGGCTTCGCCAGCGGCGCCGCCATTTCCTTCACCCCATTCGTCGGTTTGCATATCGCGCTCAGCATGCTGCTCGCCTGGCTCCTGCGCGGCAACCTGATCGCCGCGGTGGTCGGTACCGTGGTCGGCAATCCCTGGACCTTCCCCTTCATCTGGCTCGCCACCTACAAGGTCGGGCAGATGCTGCTCGGCAGCGGCGAGGCGGCGTCCTGGCCGGCGGTGACCATGTTCAAGCATGTGGTCACCGATCTCGGCGATCTGCTCTGGCCGACCCTGACCGGCGAGGGCAGCTGGGAGGGGCTGAAGCGGGTGCTGCTGGATCTGAGGGCGCTGATCTGGCCGATGGTCATCGGCAGCCTGCCGCTCGGCCTGATTGCCTGGGTGGTGAGCTACCTGCCGCTGGCCAAGGCGATCGACGCCTTCCATACGGCGCGCGAGAAGCGCCGCCGCAAAGGCGAGGAGCGCCGGCGCCGCCGTGAGCTCGAGCTGGCGGCGGGCATGGCCGACCCGAAAGGCCGCGTGAGCCGGCCCGACAATGACCAGACACGGCGCGTGGCCGCAGGGTAAGGCAGGCTCATGATCCTCGGTGTCGGCACCGATCTCATCGACATCCGCCGGATCGAGCAGACCATCGAGCGCTTCGGCGAGCGCTTTCTCGATCGCGTGTTCACCGCGACCGAGCGGCAAAAGGCGGCGCGGCGCGCCGTTCCCGCAGCCGCCTTCGCCCAGCGCTACGCCGCCAAGGAGGCCTGCGCCAAGGCGCTCGGCACCGGGTTCCGCCAGGGCGTGTTCTGGCGTGATATCGGTGTCGACAACTGGCCGAGCGGTCAGCCCTTTCTTCGCCTCGAAGGCGGGGCGGCGCGACGTCTCGACGTCCTGCTGCCCCGAGGCCGGATCGCGCGCATCGATCTCAGCCTGACCGACGAGCCGCCTTTCGCTCACGCGATGGTGATCATCAGCGCCGATCATCCGGACGACCAGGCGCTCAGACCGGCAGTCTGATGGATTCTTGGGAAGGATTCTTGGCGCCTTCGGCTTTACCTTGAATGACAGCTTGGCTAGTGTCGCAAACGCGTCAATTGCAGCCTCATTCCTCTCTAACCGTAGGTTTGTGAAGTCCAATCCTTCGACGCGCATGGATGGCACTCGCGTACCTGCCCAATGAGTCTGAATAGTGAACCGAGTGGCCTTGTCCAGAAGCTCCAGATCCAAAGGCATTGGGGAGATCGTTCGCACCATCGTCTTCGCGGTAGCGATCGCGGTGGTGGTGCGCACCTTTCTCTACGAGCCGTTCAACATTCCTTCGGGGTCGATGAAGCCGACCCTGCTGGTTGGCGACTATCTGTTCGTCTCGAAGTTCGCCTACGGCTATTCGCGCCATTCCCTCCCGTTCAGCCCGCCGTTCGGCGACGGTCGTGTGTTCGGCGCCCTGCCGGAGCGCGGTGACGTCGCGGTGTTCAAGCTGCCGTCGAACAACCGCACCGACTACATCAAGCGCATCGTCGGCCTTCCCGGTGACCGCATCCAGGTGAAGCAAGGCGTGCTCTACATCAACGATCAGGAGGTGACGCGCGAGCCGATCGATGACTTCGTCGATGACAGTCCCGGCGGCCGCACCTCCTGCACGCTGTTCCAGGACAGCGACAATGCGCCGACGCATACCGTCAAGCGCTTCAGGGAGACCATGCCTGCCTTCGGGGAGGGCACGGAGCCGGTCAGCTACACCGTCCTCGACGAATGCCCCGAGGGCAATGGCGACTACGACAACACGGATGTGTTCACCGTTCCCGAGGGACATGTGTTCGCGATGGGCGACAATCGCGACAACTCCTTGGACAGCCGCGCCAAGGTCGGCTACGTGCCGGTGGAAAATCTGGTGGGCCGGGCCGAGATCATCTTCTTCTCCACCAACGGCAGCGCGCGGCTTTGGGAAGTCTGGAAATGGCCGATCACCGTCCGCTACGGCCGCCTCTTCAATCTCATCGACTGAGCCCATGGCCGATGTGAAGGCCAGAATCGAGGAATGGGTCGGGCACCGGTTCAGTGACGACAGCGTGCTCACCGAAGCGCTCACCCATCCGAGTGCGACCCGGCGCGGCCGGCATGCGCCGCGCAACAATCAGCGGCTCGAATTTCTCGGTGACCGGGTCCTCGGGCTGATCGTCGCGCATCTCCTGATCGCGCGCTTTCCCAACGAGGAGGAAGGCCCGCTGTCCCGGCGCCATGCCGCCCTGGTGCGCCGCGAGACCCTTGCCGATATCGCCCGGTCCTTCGGGCTCGGTGACCTGCTCACCTTCGCGCGCAGCGAGGAGGCGGGCAATGGCCGCGACAACCCTTCGATCCTCGCCGACGCCTTGGAAGCGTTGATCGGTGCGCTCTATCTCGACGGCGGGCTGGAGCCGGCCGAACGCTTCATCCGGGGGCGTTGGGATGCGCATGTGCGCAGGATGGGACAGCCGCCCAGGGACGCGAAGACCGCGCTGCAGGAATGGGCGCAGAGCCGCGGCCTCAGCCTGCCCGCCTATACGCTGATCGACACCAGCGGGCCGGCGCACGCCCCGCTGTTCAAGGTCAAGGTCACCCTTGCCGACTTTCCGGCAATGACCGCAAGCGCCAGCTCCAAGCGCCAGGCCGAGCAGGCTGCGGCCAAGGCGCTGCTCGAGGCTGTCGAGCCGGAGCCTGCAAGCTGACCGAGGTCGGACAGTAGGGACGCCGGCTTTCGGGCAGGGTGCGGATCAGCTGTTGCGCGGGGTCAGCCAGGGCATGCGGTTGACGTCGATGCCCTCGTCCGCCAGTTCCTGCGCCTCGTCCTCGGTGGCCTGGCCGTAGATGCTGCGCTTTTCCGTTTCGCCATAGTGCATCTTGCGCGCTTCTTCGGCGAAGCGGTCGCCGACATGATCGAAGGATTTTTCGATGTGGGTCTGCACCTTGCGCAGGATCTGCATGGCCTCGGCGATCTTTTCCGGGACCGGAAGGCCTTGGGGCCCGCTGAGGGGGCCGGGATGGCCCTGGTGGACCGTCATCGATCCCGGACGCCCTCTGGCGCCCACCTCGGCCTCTGCCGGCGCGTGCGGTGCCGGCGACGCCTCTTCGGCGCCCTCCTCGACGCGCGCTTTCCCTCCGGCTCGGGCCTTGGAGGTGCTGATATTGGGCGCCATCAGCGCCTTCCTGACCTGGGTGCCGCCGCACACGGCGCACTGTATCTCGCCCACGGCCGCCAGGCGCTCGAAGCTGCCGCTGTCGCGAAACCAGGCTTCGAAGCCGTGTCCTTCCGAGCAGATGAGATCAAACAGGATCATGGGCAGTCGGTTCCGGTTCGTCCTTCGCCTATCAGCTAAGGCGTCGTGCTGGCTAATACAAGCCTTCGTTCTCGCCGATTACGCGAATATTTACAGCGCGCCTTTTGGCAAATAGGCGTCTGATGGCCGAAAAATCGCACAAATCCTGGCGAGTCAAGAGCATTTACAAGAAACCATCGATTGTTTTTCTAAAGTTTTTTGAATAGCATAAAGGGACAAACAACGGGGTAGTTCGCAAGGGCGTTGAAAAAAGGGGGAGTGCCGAATGCTAGGACGAGCGTCGTTCCTGATTTTAACGGCGATCATATGTATCTTGGCATTATGGATTTTCTTCTATGCACTTTTTGGCGTCGACGACGGCATCATTCGCATCCGACTCGAAGCCGCGACCGTCACATCGATCGCTCTTCTGACATCGGTCATCAGTCTCGCCTTCCTGCTTTTGGGAATCATGGTGCGCGTGATCACGCGTCCATGGAAGAGCGAGACCTACTATATGCGCTGATCGCAAGCGCGAGACGGCCTGGCGGCGGAGGGGTGACCCGCTCCTCTGCGGGTCGTCTTCTTTTCAACAACTGGATGCCGTCACGTAAAGCTGGAGCCTCGCGGCCCCCAGGCCTCTTCCCGCAAAACCTCAGTTGTAGGTGCGCATCAGGCTGACGAGCCGACCCTGCACCTTCACCCGGCTCGGCCCGAAGATCCGGGTCTCATATTGCCGGTTGGCCGGTTCCAGAGCGATGGTCGCTCCCTTGCGGCGCAGGCGCTTGAGCGTGACCTCGTCGTCATCCACCAGGGCGACCACGATCTCGCCGTTTTCTGCCGTCTCAGTGCGCTGGATGACGACGATGTCGCCATCCTGGATGCCGGCGTCGATCATCGAATCGCCGACCACTTCAAGCGCGTAATGATCGCCGGACTGGACCATATGCAGCGGCACGTCCACCTGGGTGTCCTGGTCGCGCAGTGCTGCGATCGGCGTGCCGGCGGCGATCCGGCCATAGAGCGGCAGGCTGACATAGTGGGAGTCGCCATTGGCAGGCTCGCTCGGACGGAGGCCAAACCGGCCATGAACGACATTGCCGGCGTCGATCGCCTCGGGACCGGCATCGATGACATCCCCACCGGCCACCTTCTGCAGGCTCGTCGGCAGGCGCAGCACCTCGAGCGCTCTCGCCCTATAGGCGAGACGCCGGATGTAGCCGCGCTCTTCCAGGCCGGTGATCAGGCGATGAATGCCCGACTTGGATTTCAGCTTGAGCGCACTCCGCATCTCTTCGAACGAAGGAGGCACGCCATGCCGATCCAGATAGTCTTGGATGAATTTCAGTAGCTGATGTTGACGCTGAGTCAGCACCCTAAACCCCCTTTGTTCCCTAGCGTACTATCGAGCACCTAGTCTGGAAGTGTTCTACATAAGTTCTAGTTTTTGGTCAATAATTACGGTTTTGTAACCTAACGAATTTTCCCACGGTTTCCAACGGGGTTAGGGGTGATTTGAAAGGGGGTGTGGCAGCGACGCGTCTGTGGAAAACTCTGGGGATGAAATTGAACGAATCAAAAACCGGCACTCGGCAGGCTGAGGGGCAGGATGGTCACCAGCTCGCCGGCGGCCGTCTCTTCGGCGAAAGGCCGCCGTTTTATTAGGCAATCGGCGTTGGCGAAGATCGCATACATGGCACTGTCCTGACGGCCTGCAGGGGTCGCGGTGAGGCGTCCATCGGCTCCCCAGGCGAGTGTGGCGCGCAGGTAATCCTGGCGTTCATCGTTCGCCCCAAGGTTGGATCCCAGCACCGCCGGCACCTCCACCGGGTTAGGGTCAAGACCTTGCAGGGTTCTGATCACAGCCTTCACGAAAAGAACGGCACAAACTGCTGACGACACGGGGTTTCCGGGCAGTCCGAGCAGCGGCGTGGCGCCGACATGGCCGAACATCAGCGGTTTGCCCGGCCGCATCGCGATCTTCCAGAAATCCAGATTCAAGCCCTTTTCGCCGAGCGCCTGGCGTACCAGATCCCGTTCGCCGACCGAGGCGCCGCCGAGTGTGACGATCAGGTCGACGCCGGAGAGCTCCGGCATGATCGCAGCGAAGGCGTCGGTCCGATCTTCGATGATGCCGAGATCGAGGGCGATGCCGCCCCAGCTTTCGATCATCTGGCCGAGCGTGACGCTGTTGGTGGTGACGATCCGATCCGGACCGAGCGGCTCGCCTGGCCGCACCAGTTCGTCACCGGTCGCGAGAAACGCGATGCGCGGCCGCCGCCGCACCGGCAGCCAGACCCGGTTCAGCCCCGCCACCAGGCCGAGGTCGCGCGCGCCCAGCAGCGTACCGGCGCGCAGGATCGCCTCGCCCTTCCTGACGTCGAGGCCGGCCGGCCGTATGAAGCGCCCCTTGGGGACGTTGCCGGTGAGCGTGATGCGCGCGCCGTCGGCCCTGGCGTTCTCCTGCAGGGCCACCGCATCCGCCCCTTTCGGCAGCGGTCCGCCGGTGAAGATCCGGACGGTCTCGCCCGGTCCGACCTCGCCCTCGAAGCGCCCGCCCGCCGGCGCCTCGCCGATCAGGGTAAGCGTGGCCTCGCCGCTTTCCAGATCGGCCGCGCGCACCGCATAGCCGTCCATCGCCGAGATGTCCTGAGGCGGCTGATCGCGGGTCGCGACCAGGTCCTCGGACAGCACCCGGCCGCGCGCGTTGGCGAGCGCCACCCACTCCGAGGCCAGCGGCGAGAAGGCCTGGGTGATGCGCGCCAGCGCCTCTTCGACCGAAATCATCAATCCGCCTCGTAATTGCCTGATTTGCCGCCGGATTTCTTGCGAAGCCTGATGTCGGTGATGCGCATGCCGCGATCCACCGCCTTGCACATGTCGTAGACCGTGAGCGCCGCGACCGAGACCGCGGTCAGCGCCTCCATCTCCACGCCGGTGCGGCCCTTCAGCCGGCAGGTCGCGCTGATCTCGATCGACGCCGGCGCCGTGACGACGGCGAGCGTGACCTGGACGGAGGTGAGGGGAAGCGGGTGGCAAAGGGGGATGAGATCGGGGGTGCGCTTCGCGGCCATGATGCCGGCGAGCTGGGCGACGCTCAGCACGTCACCCTTCTTCACGCCGCGTGCCTGGATGAGCTGAAGCGTCGCCTCGCTCATCAATACCAGCCCGGAAGCGGTCGCCTCGCGCACGGTTTCGTCCTTATTGCCGACATCGACCATCACGGCGTTGCCCTGATCGTCGAAATGCGTCAGCAGCGGGCCGCTGCTGGCCTGACTTGGACCTCGTGCCGCCCCGGTGAGAAGGCGCCTGGTCGCGGCGGTGACGTCGGCCTCGCGCATCAGGCTTTCGCCCACCAGGAAGCAGCGGGCGCCGACCTCGGCCATGCGCTGGAGATCCTCGTGGCGATAGAGGCCGCTCTCGGCGACCAGGATGCGGTCGTCCGGCACCTCGGCGGCGAGGGCCTCGGTGGTGGCGAGGTCGACCTGGAGAGTCTTGAGATTGCGGTTGTTGATGCCGATCAGCCGGCAGTCCAGGCGAAGCGCGCGCTCCAGCTCCTCGCGATCATGCACCTCGACCAGAACGTCCATGCCCAGGGTCTCAGCGAGACCTGCCAGACGACGGGCCTCGTCGTCGGTCAGGGCGGCCATGATCAGGAGGATGCAGTCGGCGCCGATCGCGCGTGCCTCGACCACCTGATAGGGATCGAGCATGAAGTCCTTCCTGAGACAGGGCAGCGTGGTGGCGGCGCCACGGGCCTGTCCTAGAAAAACGTCGGAGCCCTGGAAGTGAGGCTCTTCGGTCAGGATCGAGAGGCAGGTGGCACCGCCGGCCTCATAGGCCCGGGCGAGCGCCGGCGGATCGAAGTCGGCGCGGATCAGGCCCTTGGACGGGGACGCCTTCTTGATCTCGGCGATCAGCGCGAAGTCGCCGCCGGCGACGCGGTTCTCTATCGCCTTGAGGAAGCCGCGGGGCGGGTCTGCCTCGCTCACCATCCTCTCCAGTCCGGCCAGTGGCGCCGCCACTTTGCGGCGGTCGACGTCTGCGCGTTTGATGGCGCAGATCCGGGCGAGCACGTCGGACATTGGGTCAGGCCTGATGGGTGACGGCGATCAGCCGATCCAGGACCGCCTTCGCCTGACCGCCGTCGATCGCCCTGGCCGCCATGGCCACGCCTGCGCGCAGATCGTCGGCACGCTCGGCGACCACCAGGGCTGCGGCTGCGTTCAGGAGAACGATGTCCCGAAAGGCCGAAGGCTCCCCCTTCAAGACCGCGGTCAACGCCGCTGCGTTGTGCTCGGCATCGCCGCCCTTCAGCTCCTCAGGCCTGGCGAATGGCAGGCCGGCGACCTCGGGCGAGATCTCGAAGGTCTCGACCTTGCCGTCCCTGAGCTCGGCCACGTGGGTTCCGGCGGTGGTGGTGATCTCGTCCAGGCCGTCGGCGCCGTGCACCACCCAGGCGCGCTCGGAGCCGAGGCGTCCGAGCACTTCGGCGAGCGGGCGGATCCATTCCTTCGCGAAGACGCCGATCAGCTGCCGCTTGGTGCCGGCGGGGTTGGAGAGCGGGCCCAGCAGGTTGAAGATGGTGCGCGTGCCGAGCTCGACCCTGGTGCCGCCGACATGGCGCATGGCGCCATGATGCCTTGGCGCCATCATGAAGCCGATGCCGACCTCCGCGATCGCCCGTTCGACGATCTCGGGAGCTGTCTCGATGTTCACGCCGAGGGCCGTCAGCACGTCCGCCGAGCCCGCCTTCGAGGAGAGCGCGCGGTTGCCATGCTTGGCGACGGTGACACCGCAGGCGGCAACCACGAGGCCGGCGGCGGTCGAGACATTGTAGGTGCCGGACGCGTCGCCCCCGGTGCCGCAGGTGTCGATGGCATCGTCCGGCGCCTCGATCCGGGTCATCTTGGCGCGCATCGCCCGCACACCGCCGGTGATCTCGTCAACCGTCTCGCCGCGCACCCGAAGCGCCATCAGCAGGCCGCCCATCTGGGAGGGCGTGGCGTCGCCGGACATCATGATGTCGAACGCGGCTTCGGCCTGTTCCTGCGCGAGCGGACGGCCCGTGGCCGCGATCGCGATCAGCTCCTTGATGTCGGGATGGGTCGTGTCCGTCATGGTCATGCCCGTCCTGCCGCCGGCAGGGCCTGCAGAAAATTGTGAAGCAGACGGTGCCCGTATTCGGTTTCGATGCTTTCCGGATGGAATTGGACGCCATAGACCGGCAGCGAGCGGTGCTGCAGGCCCATGATCACGCCGTCGTCGGTCTTTGCGGTGACCTGCAGGCAGTCCGGCAGGCTCGAGGGCTCGGCGATCAGCGAGTGGTAGCGGGTGGCGGTGAACGGCGAGGGGATGTCGGCGAACAGGCGGCTCTTGTCGTGGAGAATAGCACTGGTCTTGCCATGCATGATCGAGGGCGCGCGCACGATGGTGCCGCCGAAGGCCTGGGCGATGGTCTGATGCCCGAGGCAGACGCCGAGGATCGGGCAGATCTTGGCGGCGGCGCGCACCAGGTCGAGCGACACCCCGGCCCTGTCAGGATCGCAGGGGCCGGGCGAGATCACGATCGCCGATGGCTTCAGCGCCAGCAGCTCGTCGACGCTCAAGGCGTCGTTCCGGTGCACCTCGACCTCGATGCCAAGCTCGCCGATATAATGATAGAGGTTGTAGGTGAAGCTGTCGTAGTTATCCAAGAGGAGCAGCAAGGCCTTTGCCCTTGAAACGTGGTGGCGGGATGCGACGCGGACGGCGCGGCGGATCTCGCCGCGCACCCGTCCTTTCGGCCCGGATTCGTCGAGGGAAAGCAAAGCGCCCGGCGCGGGCGCCGTCAAGGATTGAATGCTGTCTCGGCAATCAAACAACATGTCGTCGGTGGAGATTAACAGGCCGAAACGGATCGGTATCGACTATTCTACGGTGGAGACGCCGGCTTTCTAAATGTGTCACCAAAAACCGACGGGGGACATGACCTTTTTATTGTGATGTGCAAGCATGTGCAGCGTGGTTAATTTTAATGATAAAAGTTAATACTTAATAATATTATTCTTTATTTATCCTTGAAAGAACTTGAAAAAATCTTCTTCATTCGTCATAGTCAGGATGTAAGGTTTTTGTACGTTCATGTAAGCTTTTGGGCTGCAGTTCGTTGGAGTTCAGCCGAAACATGGCCTTTTGGAAGCAGAGCGGACGGCGCGGCAGGCGTTCAGCGGAGCGCCTTTTCGGCCGTATCCTGAGTTCAGGATATGGCGCTGCGGAAGGTGTTCTTGGCGCCGTTGCGGCTATTCTGGTGGTGTGGCTGCTGTGGCCGGAAGATCACGGGCCGCAGATCGACCAGCGCTCGGCCTGGGAACAGAGTGTCGATGAGGCCGAGCGTCGCCGTATCGCCGTCGAAGCGACCCGGCGCGCCCGGGAGCTCGACCAGGCGGCGAAGACCAAGCAAGAGGCCCTGTCGACCGCGGGCAGCAAGGCCGTCAGCGACGAACCGACGCGTCTTTCGCAACTGTCCCTCGACAGCGACCGGCGCTGGATCGCCAGGCCCTCCGACCTCGCCGATCCGCTGGACCGGCGTGGGCTCAGGCCCGGGCAGCCGCTCGCCGACAGGTCGTTTGCGCCGGCACCGGAGCGACCTTACGAGTCCGGCGACGCGGCCGGCGATGATTCCGGCCGCGGCGATCAGGAGCTTACCGTCGCCGTCCTGTCGACCGAGGCGCTGGATGCGGCGCCCCTGCCGCATGTCGACCTCAGCGATCTCGACACCCTCGTTCCCCTCGAACCCAAGGTCGAGCATGAGGCCGAGACGCCGGATCATGCCGTCTCGCAGCAGGCGGCCCTGCCGCCGCCGGCAGAGGCTCCGATCGAGCCCTTGCTCGCCGAGCCCGATTCTGCCGTGCCGACCACTGACGTCAGCAAGCGGCCGCGTGACGACGCGCCGACATGGCTGAAAAACGCGGTGACGGCGGCCGAGCCCGACCAGCGCCCGATGATCGCCATCGTGATCGACGACCTGGGGCTGAACAGGCCCAATACGGCCGAACTCAACAGCTTGAAGGCGCCGCTCACCCTGGCGTTCCTTCCCTATGCCGGCAGGATCGAAGCGCAGACCGAAGCGGCGCATGCCGCCGGTCACGAGCTGATGCTGCATATGCCGATGGAGCCGTTCGGCTCGGATTGGCCCGGACCGGATGCGCTGACCACCAAGATCGACCGCGAGGAGTTCACCGCTCGCCTTACGAAGAACCTCGACCGCTTCGAGGGGTTCGTCGGCGTCAACAACCATATGGGATCGAAGCTCACCTCCGACCCTTCGCGCATGGATGTGGTCATGCGCGAGCTGCGCAAGCGCGATGTGCTGTTCCTCGATTCCAAGACCAGCGGGCGCACGGTGGCGGGCAAGATGGCCGGCCTGAACGGCGTGCCCAATACCACGCGCGACATCTTTCTGGATCACGTCATCGATCTCGACTCGATCAGGCGCCAGCTCGCCCGGACCGAGAAGATCGCGAGCCGGTATGGCAGCGCTGTCGCCATCGGCCATCCCCACAGCGCCACCATCCAGGCCCTGCGCGAGTGGCTTCCGGGGCTGGAGGAACGGGGCTTCATGCTGGCGCCGATCAGCGCGGTGGTCGCGCGCCGCGCCTGCAGCCACGGCGTCCTGATTGCGGACGAGACCTGCGGCCACTACCTCCAGGTCAGCTCGCCGGCCACGCCGAAGCTGGTCGCCAAGGACGGCTGAACGCTTTCGAGACAGGTATCGTTCTGGTCTGAGCGCGGCCATGCGGTTGGCGCGCCGCTGCCCGCGTGGGATAGTGACGATCAGATCCTTCCCATACCGGCAGCCCAGGACGCATGACGTTTTCAGCCCGAGCCAAGACCTTCATCGCTTCACTCGTCATGCGGCAGCGCGTGCTCAATCGATGGGCGCATCGCAGCCTGCCGAGGAAACGCCTCGCCGCCTGCGTCCTGCTGTTCGATGACGACGACCGTCTCCTGGTGCTGAGGACGACCTATCGGACGGGCTGGCTGGTGCCGGGCGGCACGGTCGATCCGGACGAGTCGCCCTGGGAGGGCGCGAGGCGCGAGGCCAAGGAGGAGATCGGGCTCGATCTCGGCGAGATCCGGTTTGCCGGCATGGACTGGCGCTCGGCGGATGCCGAGTATGACGACAGCCTGCATTTCGTGTTCGACGGCGGCGTTCTCTCGCCGGAGCAGCGCGCCGCGATCCGTCCCGACGGCATCGAGATCGCCGACTATCGCTTCGCCGACCGCGCCGAAGCGCGGGAACTCCTGGAGCCGCATCTCTGCCTGCGCATCATGCCCTGCTGGGATCAGCGGGATGCCGGCCGCCCGCTCATCCTGAACAGAGGCGAGCCCGACCGTCAGGCGTCCTGAGGCTGCGGCCCTGGCGCGGGGTCAGCCGGTCCATCGAGGAGCACAGACGACCATGATTCGCGGCAGCACATTTCTCCTTCGAACCGTCATGGAAAAGGATCTCGACGAGCTTGTCGGCCTCGTCGGCGATGTCTCCCGCCAAGGCGATTATCTGCCGGTGCAGCTCGTCTCGCAGAGCCATCTTCGCGAGGCGTTCGAGAAGGACGGCCTCTGGTCGGAAAACTTCAAGCGGCTGCTGATCGTCGGCGATGACGAGAAGATCATCGGCAGTCTCTGGATGTTCAAGCCGGTGCCCTATTTCGATGCGTTCGAAATCGGCTACACGCTGTATGACCGGGAGTCCTGGGGCAAGGGGCTCATGACGGAAGCGGCCGGGCTGGTGGTCGACTATCTGTTCATGTCGAGCCGCGTCAACCGGCTGGAGATCCGTTGCGACGTCGAGAACCGAGCCTCCGCCCGCATCGCCGAGAAGCTCGGCTTCACCCATGAGGGCATCGCGCGCCAGGCGACCTTCGCTCGGGGCAGGCACCACGACATGCATCAATTCGCCCTCCTGCGCAGCGACTGGGTCGGCGGCGCCGCCAAGCCTGACAGAGGCAAGTAACCGCAGCGCCGCGTCGGCGCCTAGCGGAGGGTGAGGCCTTCCAGGGGGAGGTCGGGGTTGCGGCCGGCGATCAGGTCGGCGGTGATGCGCGCGGTGCCGCAGGCCATGGTCCAGCCCATATGGCCGTGGCCGGTGTTGTAATAGAGGTTGTCGAACTTGCCCTTGCCGAGGATGGGGGTTCCCTCCGGCGTCATCGGGCGGAGGCAGGCCCAGTAGCTGGGGCGGCCGTAGTCGCCGGCGTTGGGGAGCAGCTCTTTCGCGGCCTTCAGCATGGACGAGAAGTCGCTCGGGCGGTGGCTGGTGTCGTAGCCCGCGAACTCGGCGACGGCGGTGAGGCGCACGCGATCACCCATGCGCACATAGGCGAACAGGTTGTCCTCGTCGATGCCGCCGACGGTCGGCGGATTGTTGACGCCGTTGACCGGCAGCGTCGCCGAGTAGCCCTTGACCGGATAGACCGAGACGGTTTCGCCGAGATCCTTGGCGATCAGCGGGCTGAAGGCGCCGAGCGCCATGATGTAGAGATCCGCCTTGATCGCGCCCTTGTCGGTCAGGACCTCGTCGATGCTCTCACCTTCGGTCTTGATGCCGGTGACCGTGGTGCCGTAGCGAAAGCGGACGCCGCGCTCCTCCAAGAGTGCTGCGAGCGCTGACGTGAACTTCTGGGCGTCGCCGCTCTCGTCGGTGGGAGCGTAGAAGCCGCCCGCGATCCGGTCCTTGGCGGGCTCCAGCGCCGGGTCGATCTCGGCGGCGCGCTCGCGGTCGATTTCTTCCAGCTTGTGGCCGGCGTCGAGCATGATCTGCATGTTCTTGGCGCCGCGTTCGAAGCTCTCGGCCTGTCTGTAGAGATAGAGGAGGCCCTTTTGCTCGCCGTCATAGGCGACGCCGGTGCGCTTGACCACGTCCTGGAGGGCGAGCTGGGCGTAGCGGCAGAGCCGATGCTTGCGCTCGGTGTTGATGCGCGCCTTTTCCGCGGTACATTCGCGCAGGAACTTCAGGGACCAGCGCCACATGGCGGGGTCGAGGCGAAGGCGGTAGCGCAGCGGCTGGCCCTTCTTGACGAGGGATTTCAGGAGGATTTTCGGCGCCCGCGGCGAGCCCCAGGCGAAGGCGTGACCCGGTGCCACCAGGCCGGCATTGGCGAAGCTGGTTTCCAGCGCCGGGCCGGGCTGCCGGTCGATCACGGTGATGTCGTGGCCGTCCTCCAGCAGCTCGAAGGCCGCGGTCACGCCTGCAAGTCCGGCGCCCATGATCAGGATGCGCATGTAGTGCCTCGCTCACTCGAAAGAACGCCCTTTGAAGAGGCTAAAGCGTTTTCCCGACGGGCGAAAGCGGGGAGGGCCTAGGTTCGCTCACTCGGCGCGAACCTCGAAAAATCGCCGGTGTAGGTCTTGGGGCGCGGCCAGGCATAGCCGCCGACCTTGCTCGACCCGAGGCCGAGGCTGACCAGGCCCTCCACCATCTTCACCGCGCAGGCGACGCCGTCGAGCACGGGCACGCCGGTTTCGCGGGTGAGCCAGGCGGTGAGGTCGGCCATGCCGGCGCAGCCGAGGATCACGGCCTCCGAACGGTCCTCCTCGACGGCGCGCATCACCGCAGCGCGCACTTTCTCCCTGGCGCCGGAGCCTTCCTCTTCGAGCGCGAGCACCGGGATGTCCGCGGCCCAGACGCGCTTCATGCGGCGTTCCATGCCGTAGCGGTGGCCGAGGTCTTCGATGACCGGGATCGAGCGGGCAAGCGTGCTGACCACGGAGAAGCTGGAGGCGATCATGGTGGCGGCGTGCATCGCGGCTTCGCAGATGCCGACCACCGGCTCAGCCACGGCGGTGCGGCAGGAATGCAGGCCCGGATCGTCGAAGCAGGCGAGCACGAAGCCGTCATAGCCCTCGGTCGAGCCCTGGATGGCGCGCTCGACCACGCCCGGCACGCAGTAGGCTTCGTCGTAGTGGCCTTCGATCGAGACCGGCCCCTTGTCCGGGCTGACGGCGGTGATCTCGGTGCCGGGGGCGGCGACCGAGCGCGCGGCCTCGCCGATCTTCTCGGTCATGGAAAGGGTGGTGTTGGGGTTGATCACCAGAATCTTCATCGGTCGTTCTCAATCCGGGTTCGAACGTCGAGCCAGGCGCAGGACTCCCAGGAGTCAATGCTGGCCGTCATACGGCCCGGCCGGCGTCGGAGCCGTGGCGGGCGCGGCGGCGCTGCAGAATCAGGGCGGCGATCAGGCAGGTGCCGATGACCAGCATGGAGAGGCCGGTGGTGAGGGTGCCGAGCGCGTAGATCACCGGGGTGGTGGCATTGGTCTGCATCGCCTGCAGCTCGAGCGGCAGGGTGTTGAGCGCGCCCACCGACTGGGAGGTGCGGGCGAGCTCGTCATAGGAAAGCGTGAAGCCGAACAGGGCGACACCGATCAGGGACGGCGCCACGATCGGCAGGACCACATGGCGGATGGTCTGGTAGTTGCTGGCGCCGAGATCGCGCGCCGCTTCCTCGTAGGCGGGATTGAAGCGGTTGAACACCGCGAACATGATCAGGAGGCCGAAGGGCAGGGTCCAGGTGAGGTGCGCACCCAGGGCGGACGACCACCAGTTCCGCTCCCAGCCCGCGAGCTCGAACAGCGAGCCGATGCCCAGGCTGACCACCACGGAGGGCATGATCAGGCTCGCGACCACGACGTAGAAGAGAAGCGTCGAGCCTTTGAAGCGGCGGCGAAAGGCGAGGCCGGCGAGAAAGGACAGGACCACGGTCAGCACCAGGACGATCAGGCCGAGCTTGAAGGAGCGGCCGAACGAGCCCCAGATGTCGCCGATCGACTGCGGCTTGAACAGGTCCTGGAACCAGTAGAGCGAGACGCCGTGCATCGGGAAGACGAGGCCGCCATGCGGGCCCTGGAAGGACAGAAGCACGATGGTGAAGATGGGGCCGTACAGGAACAGCACGAAGAGCGCGAAGATGGTCGCGAGCACGTAGAAGCTCCTCGGTCGTCGATCGCCGGTCATGGCCTCTCCCACTAGCTGGTTCCCACCATTGAGACCGAGCCGCCGGCTTCTGGCAAGAGGCAGGCGCCGGGGTGTGCGCGGATGCAACCGACGGTGCCATCAATTTTGCGCTTATTCTCCCTTTCACAGCGAACGGCCGTTTGATAGAACGCCTGCAGAACAAGGATTGTACGAAACCATCGCCGTCAAATCTCGATGGCGGCGGCAGGTTCCGCGTCGGCGGGCTGGGTGCCTTCGAATCGAGATTTGACGAATCGCACGCGAAAACGCGGCGATCCGGAGGATGCGTCATTGCAGGATGGTCAGGAGAAGCCGACCCTTTCGGCATGGTGCGCGGGCTGTTTTTCGCTGGGGTCACGCAGCGTTCGCCGTGCTCGAGCACCTCATGAGCCGGCTGGCCGGCTTCGCCGATCGGCGGCCTGCCGGCATTGGTACGTTTGGCGTCATCTCGCCAAAGGCCAGCCGCGACCGCTCTGGGTGACGCTGGCACCGCCTTGGCCCGTCATCCGTCTCGCCTGCAGGATGAAAGGAATATCGCCGTTCTTCGGCGCCCTGGGATTGCCGTTCGCCCTTCTGGCCAGCGCCGATGACGAGGAGGCTATGCTCCCGGATAGCCAGCGGACCGCGAGGGTGAAATCCGAATCCAGATGGGCTAGGCTCGTTCGCACTATCGGTCCCGGTCCCTCATCCGCGTGAGTCCGGGGGACGATCGATCCCCCGAGCCTATGTCTCGGCAGGGCCTGATGCGGGCCGGGTATCGGGGCCGATCGCTGAAAGATCAATGCGGCCCGAAGGGGCCCGGGCAGGGAGTCTGTTCATGAGCATCGTCAAGACCATCGGCGCGCTGGTGCTGGCTTCGGCTGCAGCACTTTCCTTTTCGGCGGCTTCGAAGGCAGAGGAGACACTCACCATCTCCAGCTGGCTGCCGCCGCATGCGGTCAACACCGTGATCTTTCCCGAATGGATCAAGCAGATCGAGGAAGCGACCGAGGGGCGGGTCACCGGCAAGATCGAGTTCGGCCTTGCCCCGCCGCCGGGCCAGATCGACCTGATCGAGGATGGCTCCGCCGATGTCTCCTGGATCTTTCACGGCTACAATCCCGGCCGCTTCGTCACCACCAAGCTGATCGAGCTGCCGGGCTACGAGGGCGATGCCGAGGCGGCGTCGGTCGCCCATTGGCGTGCCTACGAGCAATACCTGAAGGATGCAGGCGAGCATGACGGCGTGCGCGTGATCGCGCTCATGACCCACGGGCCGGGGCAGGTGCATATGCGTGAGCCGATCAGCACGCTTGCCGACATGCAGGGCAAGAAGATCCGGATCGGCGGCGGTGTTTCCGCGGATGTCGGCGCGGCGCTCGGCGTGGTCGGCGTTCAGGTGCCGGCGCCGGAGGTGTACGAGACGCTTGCAGGCGGTGTCGCCGATGGCGTGTGGATGCCGATGGAGACCAACAAGAGCCTCCGCCTCTACGAGGTGGCGCCCAACACCATGACCATGCCGGGCGGCCTCTATCGCGGCTCGTTCGCGATCATCATGAGCGAGGACGCGCTTGCCCGCCTTTCGGACGAGGATCGCGAGGCCGTGCTCTCGACCACCGGTGAGTCGCTCTCGGCCATGGCCGGCAAGGCCTGGGCGGACGCCGACATCGCCGGCATTGAGAACGCCAAGGAGGTCGGCGTCAACATGGGCGAGTTCTCGGCGGAAGATCAGGAAGCGTTCACGGCGATCTCGGACAAGATCCGCGCCAAGGTGATCGACGAGGCTGCGGCAACCGGCGTCGACGCGGCGGCGGCGGTCGCCCTGATCGAGGAAACCATGAGCGCGTACGGCAAGTAAGGAGGCGGCAGGTCAGAGGGCGGCCCTTGCATTCGGCAGATACCGATGTCGCGTGGCATGGACGCCTTGAGGGGCTGGGCCGTCTGCTTGCCCGGTTCCTCCTCGCCCTCGCCGCGATCACGCTGCTGGCCATGCTGCTGCTTACCTGCGCCGACGTCGTCGGACGTTATCTTCTGAACGCGCCGGTCAACGGCAAGACCGAGCTGACGCGCTTCATGATGGTCGGGCTGATCGCCACGGTCCTTCCGGTGATCGGCACCACCGGCGGGCATGTCAGCGTCGACCTGTTCGACAGCCGGTTTTCCAGGCGCGGTGCCGCGATCCGCGATCTGGTGACTGACGGGATCGCGGCGCTCGCGCTCGGCGTTTTGAGCTACTGGCTGGTGTTTCGCGCGGATCGGCTGCAGGCGCGCGGCTATGTCAGCGATTTTCTGCACCTGCCGCTCCATCCCCTGGCCTATTTCGTCGCCGTCATGGTGGCCGCTGCCGGCCTCGCCCTTCTCGCCAAGATGGTCGTCGACATCCACACTATCCGCAGGCCGGATCTCCGGTCGGCCGATCGGCCAGCCAGCCTCTGAGCATGGAGATCGCCCTTCTCGGCTTTGCCGCCGTCCTGATCCTCGCATTCTTCCGTCTGCCGATCGCCTTCGCCATGGGCATCGTCGGTACCGTCGGCTTTGCGGGGCTGAACAACTGGAACTGGCGCTCCTCGCTGTCGCCGGCCGCCGGCACCGTCCTCGACACGATGCAGACCGAAAGCCTGTCGGTGATCCCGCTGTTCATCCTGATGGGCATGCTGGTCAGCCGCGCCGGTCTTGCGAGCGATCTGTATCGCGCCTCCAATGCCTTTCTCGGCCACAGGAAGGGCGGGCTTGCCATGGCGACCATCGTCGCCTGCGGCGGCTTTTCCGCGATCTGCGGCTCGTCGCTGGCGACGGCGGCCACCATGTCCAGAGTGGCCATGCCGGAAATGCGCAGGTTCGGCTATCACGATCAGCTCGCCACGGCCTCGATCGCCGCAGGCGGCACGCTCGGCATCCTGATCCCGCCCTCGGTGATCCTGATCATCTACGGCATCATGACCGAGCAGAGCATTGACAAGCTCTTCCTCGCCGGCGTGATCCCCGGGATGCTCGGGATTTTTTTCTACCTGGCCGCGGTGCGCTGGGTGGTCTGGCGAAGACCCGACGCAGGTCCCGCGGGCCTTCGGGTTCCGTGGCACGAACGACTGGCAGCGCTTGGGCAAGTCTGGGCCATAGGCCTCCTATTCGTGGCGATCTTGGGGGGGATCTATTTCGGTATCTACACCGTGACCGAGGCTTCCGGCATCGGGGCTGGCGGGGCGCTGCTGATCGCCGCGTTCAGGCGGCAGCTGACGTTCGATGCCCTCGCCGAGGCGCTGGTCGAGACGGTAAAGACCACGGCCATGCTGTTCTCGGTGCTGATCGGCGCGCAGATCTTCCAGCGCTTCGTGGTGCGCGCCGGCATGCCTGAGGATCTGCTCGCCTTCGTCACCGGCTTCGACGTCGCGCCGCTCGCCGTGATTTTTTTGATTTTGCTGGTGTACATCCTTTTGGGCTGTGTGTTCGAGAGCCTGTCCATGCTGCTCCTGACCGTGCCGGTGTTCGCGCCGCTGGTGGCGGACCTCGGCCTGTTTCCAGGCTATGCGGGGCCGCAGGCGGAGGAGGTGTCGCTGATCTGGTTCGGCATCATCGTGGTGGTGGTCACGGAAATCAGCCTGATCACGCCGCCGGTCGGTCTGAACGTCTTCGTCCTGAGAGGCGTGCTCGGAGACGTCTCGACCGGGACGATCTTCAAAGGCGTCACGCCGTTCTGGATCGTCGATCTCGTCCGGCTTCTGCTGCTGGTGCTGGTGCCGACCCTGGTGCTGGTCATCCCCTTGTCGATGCGCTCGATCGGCGGTTGATCGGCCGACATGGCGACGGCGCCTTCGCGAGCTGCGCTCCCGAGGGCTTGTATGACTTGTTAACTCTTTGTTAACAAATGACTTTACAGACTTGTGTCGGAAGTCTTTACAGTCTGCCGCCCTTATCAAAGGCCGACCATTGAGGATCGGCCGGTTCGCTCATCTCCACACCTTGGCATGAATGTTGCTCTTGATTGCAACCAGAGCGTGTGAAAGCTCATTCGTTGCAACCGTGATCAGCTCGACGCCGTATGGGCAATTGCTGGTCGCTTTACTGTGGAGTTTGCGGGTGTTGTCAAAGTCGAAAATGCTCTCCGTGTTCGTCGGTGTCGCAGGTCTGATCGCGCTGTGGCTGCCGACCCAGGCGAATGCCGTGCCGCTGGTGACCTGGACGATCAGCGGACCCGGGATCACGTCGTCGACGCCGATCTCCCCCTATGAGACCGATCTGAGCTATGACCTCAATCCTGCAGGTTTCGCCACCCAGACCTGGCAGGTGCGAGCCACGGCTCCGGCTGCGGGCGACTACGAGTTCGACTGGGACTATTCAGGCTTTCACGCCTTCTTCCAGGTGACCGCCTTCCTCACGGCGATCGACCCGAATCTCGGCGCTCTCTCGCTGATCAATGCCGGCCCGGCGAATTGCTGCACCTCGCCATCCAACGGCTTCGCCTTCGCCGGCAACCAGGTGTTCTCAGGTCTTGCCGCCGGCCAGTCCTTCGGCTTCGATCTCGGCGGCAGCAATTTCGACAGCAACAACGTGCTGCGCGGTAATCTCCATCTGACCCAGGTGCCGGAACCCGGCACGCTGGCGATCCTGGGCTTCGGCCTCGCAGCGGTGGGCTTTGCCCGGCGCCGTGCAGTCTCCGGCCGCTGACAGGAGCGCTGCTTCGAAACGGTGCGGTCTTGTGAACGCGAGGCCGTCGCCGTTTCGCGCCGCGTGCTCCCCTGGGGCTATTGCGTGAGGCTCTGCCGATCGAAGCGCGCGGCTTGAAGGAGGCCTGCCTGGTCGAGGAGGCGCGCGCGCGCGTCCTGCCAGGGCAAAGCGTCGCCTCGCTCGATCTGCTGCGACAGGGTCTCGACCGCGTCGTACCAATAGCCCTCGGCCGCGAGGCGGACGGCGCGTTCGTCCGGCCGTGCCTGATCGAGCGCCGCCGCCAGATCAGGGGCAGCGCTGTACAGCATCATCGTCTGGGCGGCGACGTCGGTCGTGTGGCTGTCCTGCGCAGAGGAAAGCGAGACCGACCAGATGTAGCGCTGGCCTTCGCCGAGTGCGATGCCGTAGTCGTCGAGCTTGACCGCGTAGATCCCTTCTTGGTCGATGCCGTCGAGATCGAGCTGGAGCAGCGGGGCGCCGATGGCCGGATCGTCGGCGGCCAGCGTGAAGTGCACAGGGCCGGGCGCCGCCTTCGAGATATGCCAGTAGAGCGTCGGCGAGGCCGAGAGGGTGCGGGCCAGGCTTTCAGGGGCCAGGAGCTCGACTTTGGGCAAAATGGTGATGGAGCGCACGCCGCCCGCGTCGGTCACTTCGGGGGCTCCGGAGTCGTGCGGCACGAAGACGAGGCGTTTCAAGCTCTCGGCGATGGCCTGTTCGGAGGCCGAGGTCTGGGTGTCGGCGGCCTTGTCTTCGGCGATGGTCATGCCGGCGATGGTGATCCCGGCGATCATGATACCCAGCACCGCCAGGCCGCCCATCAGAAAGCGCATGTCTCTCGTCATCGATCTAACTCCAAACGTCGAAGGCGCATCCCTCGGCGACATCGCCTTGCAGACGGTGTCACCAGATGTGTTTCAGGACGGTTCATCAAGCTCAATTGCCCTGCCGTCCAGAACGCGAATGACATCGTCTATCCCTAGCATCGGCCGTGGACGCGGTGGACTCCGATCTTCGTCGCCTTGCCCTTGAGGCTGGTTTCGCCGATCGACTCGGTCCTGAAATGGCGGCCTAGCCTCTGAAAGGTAGCCTCCGAAATCAGGATGCGGCAGTGACCCACGTCACAACCGAGCCGGGGATCGTCCTTGGCATAGCTTTCCAGACGGGCGGCCGTGTTGGCGGTGTCGCCGATGATCGAATATTGCCAGCGATCGGCGCTTCCGATCACGCCGACCATCAGGGGACCGGTGTGAATGCCGACCCGGATGCCGATCATCGGAAGGTCTTTCGCCTGCCAGTCCGCGTTGAGCGCCGGCAGGGCGTCGGCCATGGCGATGGCGCAGTCGACCGCCGCCCTGGCGTCGGCGTCGATCTCTTCTTCGCTGGTGCGCGGTTCGGGCACGCCGAATTCGACGGTGAGCCCGTCCCCCGCAAATTTTTCGACGACGCCGCCATGGCTGGCGATGATGTCGACCATCGCGGCCATGTAGTCGTTCAGCCAGTCCGCGAGCACGGGCTCCGGCAGGCTTTCCGAAATCGTGGTAAAGCCCTTGATGTCGGTGAACATGACGGTCGCGGTCATGAGCTGCAGGGCTTCGTTTTCGGCACGCTCGCGCCGGCGCCAGATGGCATCGGCGACACCTTTGGAGACGACGCCCGAAAACAGCGTCATGATCTCCTCGCGCTCGTTTCTGGCGCGGGTCATCACATAGATGGTCACCAGGGTGAGTGTCAGGGCGAAGCCGAGCGCGGGCGGCACCACCGGCACCCACCAGCCGGCAGCCGAGAACAGCCAGAAGGTCGAGGCCGCGAGCAGCAGAAGCCCGATGACCGCCGCGAGCACCAGGCGAAAAGGCGAGGAGATGAGGAGGGTGATCAGCCCGCCGACCACCGTCCAGATCCAGATCCAGCCGCCGTCGATCGCCGCCGCCAGCAGGGGACGGCCGATGCGCTGACCCGTGGTCTCGAGCGGGGCGAGGGTGCCGCCGGCGAGGCCGAGGAGCTGGCTGATGACGTGAGCGTGAAGATGCAGGCCGAACATCTTGCCGGCGGCCAGGCCGTCGCAGTCGAGGGGCACGTTCACCACGTCCTTGGACGCGCGCACCGTATTGCCGATCAGGACGATGCGTCCCTCGAGGTCGATCCCGTCGGTATCGCCGTCGATCAGATCGGCCACGCGGTGACGCTCGAAGCCCGTGTCGCAGGCGGGGAAGGTCAGGAGGAACTGGTAGCCGCCGCCGAAGCCGTTGTGCTGGCGATAGAAGCCGCTGCTGTCCGGGGAAAAGCGGTGGATTTCCTGCTCGCCGAGACGCAGGCGGTCGACGTCCGGCCAGTCGACCACGGCTCCGTTCGCCGCCAGATAGCGCGCTGCGAGCATGAGGGCGAGGGTCGGCCGGCTGGCGCCGCCGTCCTCGGTCAGGTGGAGCAGGCCGCGCCTTATGGTCTCGTCGGCGTCAGGCAGGATCGTGGCCGATGCGATCTGCAGCGGCTGATCGGCGAGGGCAGGCGGCGGCCCGAAGGCGCCGTCCCCGTCCTTGACGATGCCGATGATCGAGGGGTTGGCGCGCAGGGTGCTGGACAGCCGCTCGAACGCGGTTCGATCCTCCACCTGCGGTTCCGGGCGATCGCGGATCAGATCGAGGCCGATGGCGATGGCGCCTTTGGCGGTCAGCACCTCAAAGAGATCCGCGAGACGGTCGTCGGGCAACGGAAAGCCGAAGGCGGCCTCATCCTCTTCGGTATATTCCACCATGACCACGGGCGCGCTCGGACCCGTGCCCTCGTCGGTGGCCTGGAGGTAGACGTCATAGGCCTCGAGTTCGAGGGTTTCGAGCAGGCCGAGGCTGCGCAGCAGCAAGGTCAGGGAAAAAGCGAGCAGCGTGAGGCCGCCGAGAATGACGAGAGGACGCTGTTCCATCGTTCGATTTCTTCCGGCCCTTGCTCCTGGAGCCCAAGCCTTCCACGCTTCCCTGTCGGCTTGCAACCGCCCGAACTCACCGACCAGGCCTGCCGATCAGGAGACGCTTAGCACAAAGCCCTGCGCAGGGGCAGATGAGCAGGCGCGCCTTCGCGAACGAGACGGTCAGATCGTCGTGACAAAACCATCCTCGGCGAATTCGAAGCGGCCGGCTTCGAGCGTCGAGAGGCGCGACAGCATGCTGTCGCTCATATGGGTCAGGAGAATGCGCCCGGCGCGCAGGCTGGTCTGGTGCGCGTTCAGAGTCTGCCAATCGAGATGGTGGACGCCGTTGGGGCGATAGCTGTGGCATTCGAGAATCATGAGATCGACACCATCGGCGATGTCGATCAGCGTATCGGTCCAGCGGGTGTCGCCGGAAAAGGCGAGCGTCGTCTTCCGGTTCGTCAGGCGGAAGGCCAGCGCCGGCGCGCCGGAAGGATGATCGACCAGGTAGGAGGAGAGGGTGACGTCGCCGACCGTCGCCCGCTCTCCGGCTTCGAGCTCGATCACCTCGAGGGGAAACTGCCAGGCGATTCCTTTGATATCGGGAAACAGCACGTCGATCGCCGCATCGATCCGATCCTTCGTGCCCTCGGGGCCGACGATGACGAGCGGGCGCGTTCGCTTCGCCTCGAATTGCGCATGCATGAGAAAGAACGGAACGCCGCCGAAATGGTCGCCATGCAGGTGGCTGAGCAGGATACCGTCGATATCGGCCGGATCGATCCCCTGCTGCTGCATGGCGAGCAGCGCCGTCGCGCCGCAATCGAGCAAGAGCGTCTGCTCCGGGGTGCTCACGTGAAAGCAGGTTTGCGAACGACCGCCGCTACAAAAAGCGTCGCCGCAGCCCAGAACGCGTAAGGATAGATCGGTCATTGTGGGACCTTAGTCAGGACATTGCTGTCGGTCTGTGATTTCGCTCACAGCTTTTGGAAAAACCCCGTTGTCGAACGTGGTTTGCGGTGAGCCGCTGCCGACCCCGCAGCACAGGATGGCACCATCGTTCCTAGTCGATCACGATCATCGCGGCGTCGTAGCTATCCTTCGGATAGTGCGGATCCATGTCCTCGAGGGTGCGACGGATGATGCGGGCGATGACCGCGTTTCGATACCATTTGCGGTCGGCCGGGATCACGAACCAGGGGGCGTGTTTGCTGCTGCAGCGGCTGAGCGCGATCTCGAAGGCATCCTCATACTCGTCCCAGCGCGCCCGTTCCTTGAGGTCGTCGGGATTGAACTTCCAGTGCTTGCTCGGATCGTCGAGCCGCGCCTGGAGCCGTTCCTTCTGCTCCTCCCTGGAGATGTGCAGGAAGAATTTCAGGATGGTGACGTGATTCTCGCTGAGATGACGCTCGAACGCGTTGATCTGATCGTAGCGCTGCTCGATCGCCTCCAGCGGAGCGAGGCCGTGCACGCGCACGATCAGGACATCCTCGTAGTGAGAGCGGTTGAAGACGCCGATCATGCCCTTCGGCGGGACGGCCTGGTGGATGCGCCAGAGATAGTCATGGGCAAGCTCTGTGGCTGACGGCGCCTTGAAGCTGGTGACGACGACACCCTGCGGGTTGACCGGGCCGAGCACGTTCCTGATGGTGCCATCCTTGCCGCCGGTGTCGGTCGCCTGGAGGACGATCAGGAGGGCCTGTTCGCCCTCGGCGTAGAGGCGGTTCTGCAGCTCGGCGATCGCCGCGATATCCGCTGCCGTCTGGGCTTCGGCCTTGTCGCGATCGGGAAAACAGCGCTTGTCGCGCGTGTCGAACTCGGCGAGCGAGATCTTCTGCTTGTTGGTTGCGAGACGATAGCGATCGACGATCGCGTCGTCCTTTTTGTTGCGGCTCATGCCCAACTCCGGTTCGATGGTGTCAGCCGGCCGGCGCTAGTAGAGGCCGCCGGCGCGCGGTGCCGGTGCCGGCTGCTGCCGAAGACCGAAGCCGCCGTTCTGGTTTGGGGTCTCGACGTCGACCGATTGGCTGTCGGACTGATAGATGTCATAGTTCTCGGGCGTGGTCTCGCGCGGTTCGGTGCCCGGGATGAAGGCTTCGAGAATCACCCTTTCGGAGGTCGGACCCGGCAGCAGGCCGCTGTCGGCATCCACCCGGACCAGGCGGATGCCGGGCGGCACGCGGAACGGTGTCGGCGGCTTTTCGACCAGGGCATCCTGCATGAACTCGACGAAAATCGGCAGGGCGGCCGACGAGCCGGTTTCCTTCCTGCCCAGCGTGCGCGGCACGTCGAAGCCGACATAGACGCCGACCGCGAAGTCCGGGGTGAAGCCCAGGAACCAGGCGTCCTTGCTCTCGTTCGAGGTGCCGGTCTTGCCGGCGACCGGCTTGCCGATCGCCTTGGCGCGCACGCCGGTGCCGCGCTGCACCACGCCTTCGAGGATGTTGACCATCTGATAGGCGCGCGCCTCGTCGATCACGCGCTCGCGCTCGTCGGCCAGCACGGGTGCCGGCTGATCGGACCAGGCGATGCTCTGGCAGTCCTGGCAGGCCCGGTTGTCCCGGCGCGCGACCGTGCGGCCATGGCGATCCTGGATGCGCTCGATCAGCGCCGGCTCGATCTTCTTGCCGCCGTTGACCAGCATGGCGTAGGCCGTGGTCAGGGTCATGAGATCGGCCTCGGAGGAACCTAGCGCCGAGGCGAGGTTGTACTCCATCTTGCGTGCCAGGCCGAAGCGCTTGGCCATGGCGATCACGTTGCCCATGCCGATTTCCTGGGCGAGGCGAACGGTGAGCACGTTCAGCGACTTTTCCAGGCCGAAGCGCAGCGTGCGCGTGCCGTAGAACTTGTTGGAGTAGTTTTCAGGCTTCCATTTGCCTTCTTCCGGGCCCTGGTCGTAGACCACCGGCGCGTCGAGGAAGGTGCTGGACGGGGTGAAGCCCTGCTCGAAGCCGGCGAGATAGACGAAAGGCTTGAGGGCCGATCCCGGCTGACGGCGCGCCTGGGTCGCCCGGTTGAACTCGCTGCGCTGATAGTCGAAGCCGCCGGACATGGCGAGCACCCGGCCGTTATGCGGATCGATGGCGACGATAGCACCCTCCACGGCCGGCGCCTGCCGCAGCTCGTAGCGCGTGGTCGCCGACGCACCGTCTCCGGCGGCGGCGACATCGGTGTCGACCGGCACCTCCTCGACCCAGATCACGTCGCCCGGGGCCAGCACCTGGTCGACCGCGGTGATCTCCGGTCCGAGGGATTCGTCGCCTTTGTCGTTGCGCACCAGGGCGCGCGCCCAGCTCACGGCATCGAGGCCGAGCCCGATCGTCCTGCCTTCCTTCAGACCGATCGAGGCGGCGTCCGTGCCGGCCACCAGGACCACGCCCAGCTTCCATGACGGCAGGCCGCTCGGCTGCTCCAGGTCGAGCAGCTTCATCTGCCAGTCGTCACCGCCGACCAGCTCGAGATGCGCGACCGGACCGCGCCAGCCATGACGGCGATCATAGGCGATCAACCCGTGATGCAGCGCCTTTTCCGCCGCCGCCTGAAGATCGGGCAGGATGGTGGTGCGGATCGACAGGCCGCCCTCGTAGAGGGCCGATTCGCCGTGATCAGCGATCAGCCGCCGGCGCACCGATTCCGTGAAATAGTCGGCCGTCACCAGCTCGGTATCGTCGCGCCGGACCATCACCAGCGGTTCGGCCCAGGCGATCCGGGCTTCTTCCTGGTTGATCATGCCGAGATCGAGAAGCCGGCCGATCACCCAGTCCCTGCGTCCCTTGGCGACATCGGCGGCGCGCACGGGGTGATAGCGCGACGGCGCTTTCGGCAGGCCTGCGAGAAAGGCCGCTTCCGCCGTGGTCAGGTCGTCGAGCGACTTGTTGAAATAGTTCAGCGCGGCGGCAGCGACACCGTAGGAACCCACGCCGAGATAGATCTCGTTCAGATAGAGCTCGAGGATCTCGTTCTTGCTGAAGGCGCGCTCGATACGCAGCGCGAGCAGGGCTTCCTTGAACTTTCTGACATAGGAAACCTCGCTGCTCAGGAGAAAATTCTTCGCCACCTGCTGGGTGATGGTCGAGGCGCCGACCGGACGGCGGTTCTGGCCGATCTGCTGGATATTGGTGACCACGGCGCGCAGGATGCCCATCGGATCCAGACCGACATGGGAGTAGAAGTTCTTGTCCTCCGCCGCCAGGAAGGCCTGAATCAGGCGTTCGGGCATGGCCTCGATCGGCACGAACACGCGGTTTTCCTGGGCGTATTCGGCGAGCAGGCTGCCGTCGCCGGCGTGGATGCGCGTCACGGTCGGCGGCTGATAATCGGCGAGCTGACGGTAGTCCGGCAGGTCGTTGCCGTATTTGTGCAGGAGGTAGAGCAGCCCGCCGCCTGTGGCGATCGCCGCGAGCACCAGCAGGATGAACGAAAAGCCGATGATTTTCAGAAGGATGCGCAAAGCTGGCTCTGCTCCGGTCTGATGAACGAACGCCGCATTATGACGGCGATGCTCCGAAAAATCGATCGATGGCTTTGACCATCGCCTTGGCAAGGTCGGCAAGATGCTCCGGGTCGGTCAGGCGGCGCTCGTCTTTCACGTTGGAGAGATAGCCGAGCTCTATCAGAGCTGAGGGCATGTCCGGCGATTTCAAGACCACGAAACCGGCCTGCTGACGGGTCTTGCGCAGGAGCTTCGCAACGTCGGCGAGCTCGGTGACCAGGAGATCGGCAATCTTCAGCGACTTGGCGTTGGCATCGCGCTGGGCGAGGTCGATCAGGATCTGCGTGACCAGCGGCTCATGGTGGCTGAGATCGATGCCGCCGAGGATATCGGCCCGGTTTTCGGTGCCCGCCAGGCGCTCGGCCTCCTCGCTGGAGGCCTGGTCGGAGAGCGTGTAGACCGCGGCGCCGCGCACGTCCTGGTGCTTGCTCAAGCTGTCCGCATGCAGGGAGATGAACAGATGGCCGCCGCTGGCGCGTGCGATCTGCAGACGGTCGCGCAGGCGGACGAAGCTGTCGTCGTCCCGGGTCAGGATGACGTCATATCGACCGGTATCGACCAGCTGGCGCCGAAGCTCGAGGGCCATGGCCAGGACGACGTTCTTCTCATAGGTGCCCTTCTGGCCGCTGGCGCCGGGATCGATGCCGCCATGCCCGGGATCGATCACGATCATATGCTTCGGTGCGCGAACCGACGGCCGGGGCACGGGGATGGGCGCGGCGATCGCCGCCGTCCGGCGCTCGGCCGGCTGCCTCCTGGCAAGCTCCGGCCGGCGGTCCTGCCGGTCGGTCGAGGGGCGCAGCAGGGGGCGGTGAGGCTGGGTCGCGGTTGCGGTGTCGGTGCCGTAGGTCTTGGATTGCACCCGCTGACGGCGCATCGGCGCATTGAGGGGCAAGGGAGCCAGATCGGTGACGATGCGGTAGCCGCTGCTGTCGGTCGGCGGCAGCTCGAACACCGTTTCGATCTCGAACGGCCGGTCGACGTCGATGATCAGGCTGGACACGCCGTCCTTCAGCCGCCCGAACTGAAAGCCCTTGACCATGCGATAGCTGCGCTGGCCGCGTCGCTGCGGGATCTGCCAGGAAACGTCGGGGAGGTCGATCACCAGCCGCGGCGGATGATCGAAGCTCTGATGCTGGAAAGGCACCTTGCTGCCGAGATCGATGACCACGCGCACGCCGTTGTCGTGCGGCAGAAGGGTGATGTCTCGGACGGTGGCAGCGGTGGCGGTCTGCGTGAGGCTCGTGATCAGAAAAAGGGTCGGAAAACACGCACAGATGAACGTGGGACGGGACAGAAACCAGCCCAGCCAAGCCAAAATGTGACCCGCAGCCGTCCAGCCGACCTTGCCCGGCTGCCGCCGCAATGATCCACCTATCGCCAACAAACTTGCCACTTATCCAGGAAAAGGGCCCTTGTCCCCACGACGTCGGGCATGCTGCATCGAAACAAGTTCCCTCAGCAAGAAGCACCAGAAGCGATATTCGCATTGTAGCGTGCAATCTTAGCCACTATAGTTAAGAGACAATGGTTTGTCGCCGATCGATGTGAATTTGCGAAAGCCCTGTTGCGGGCTCGCCACGGATCGGCTCACTACCTGTTCAATCGGCAGGTCATCATAAATTCAGCAAAGTCTCACGACGAGACGTGCTGACGCGTGGACTGAAATGCAGCATCACCCCTCCAACAGAGAGATGACATCGGCTCCCTCCGACGTTTCGCCCCTGAGAACGGGCAGGAACGCGAGGTCGATCCGGTGGTCCCATGATGACCGACGCCACCCGGCCGCCACCCTCGAAGGTCGGCCGCCGGGCCACTGGTCGACGGAGTTTTTCCTATATGCCCAAATCTATGCTCATCGACGCCTCACACCCGGAAGAAACCCGGGTGGTGGTGGTCAACGACCGCCAGCTCGAAGAGTTTGACTTCGAATCCGCCAACAAGAAACAACTGAAAGGAAATATCTACCTCGCCAAAGTCACCCGGGTCGAACCGTCGCTGCAGGCGGCGTTCGTCGATTATGGTGGCGAGCGTCATGGTTTCCTGGCGTTCAGCGAGATCCACCCGGACTACTATCAGATCCCGCAGGCCGACCGGAAGCTGCTGGAAGAGGCGGCCAGGACCGATTCCGAGCCGCCGGCACCCGAAAGCGAGATCCAGGCGGAGCCTGGGGAAGCCGAGGCGGCCGAGCGTGCCGAGGCGGTCACCACCGATGCTGACGAGGAGACCGAGGAGGTCTTCGCCGAGCAGGCCAAGCTGCGCCAGCGTCTGCTGCGCAACTACAAGATCCAGGAAGTCATCAAGCGCCGCCAGATCCTGCTGGTGCAGGTGGTCAAGGAGGAGCGCGGCAACAAAGGGGCTGCCCTCACCACCTATCTGTCGCTCGCCGGCCGCTATTGCGTGCTCATGCCGAACACCGCGCGCGGCGGCGGCATCTCCCGCAAGATCGCCAATGTCAAGGACCGGGCGCGGCTCAAGGCCATCGCCCAGGAACTGGACGTGCCGGAAGGCATGGGGCTGATCATTCGCACCGCGGGGCAGAGCCGCAACAAGCTCGAGATCCGGCGCGATTACGATTATCTGCTCCGCCTTTGGAGCGATATTCGCGACCACACGCTGGAATCCATCGCACCCTGCACCATCCACGAGGAAGGTGCCCTGGTGAAGCGCGCGATCCGCGACATCTACGACAGCGATATCGGCGAGATCCAGGTGGAGGGCGAGGAGGCCTACAAATCCGCGCGCAAGGTCATGGGCATGCTCATGCCGTCGCGCGCCCGGCGCGTGAAGCAGTACAAGGAGGAGCTGCCGCTCTTCCATCACTACCAGATCGAGCCGCAGCTCGACGCGCTGCACAGCCCGGTGGTCGATCTCAAGTCCGGCGGGTCGATCGTGATCAACCCGACCGAGGCGCTGACCGCGATCGACGTCAATTCCGGGCGCGCCACGCGCGAGCGCAATATCGAAGAGACGGCGCTGCGCACCAATTCCGAGGCGGCGGAGGAGATCGCGCGCCAGCTTCGGCTGCGCGACGTCGCCGGCCTGGTGGTGATCGACTTCATCGACATGACCGAGATGCGCAATCAGCGCATCGTCGAGCGCCGGCTGCGCGATGCGCTCCGCTTCGACCGCGCCCGAATCCAGCTCGGACGGATCAGCGCCTTCGGGCTGCTCGAGCTGTCGCGGCAGCGGCTGCGCCCGAGCTTCCTGGAAATGAGCACGCAGCCCTGTCCGATCTGTGCCGGCTCCGGCACGATCCGCTCGGTCGAGAGTGCGGCCCTGCAGGCGCTGCGCGCGGTCGAGATCGAGGGCATGAAAGGCGGCCGCAGCGCCCTTTCCGTGACCCTGCCGGTGCCTGTCGCCCTCTATCTGCTCAATCAGAAGCGTGACCAGGTGGTGTCGCTGGAGCAGCGCTATGACCTCAAGCTCGACGTCAAGGTCGATGACGAGCTGATCGCCGGACGTTTCGAGATCGGCAGCGTCGAAGCGCCTTCGGAGGACGCTGAGGAAGTCCAGGCCGAGCAGCAGCCGAGGCGCCGATCGGAGCAGCGGCCGCGGCGCAAGAGCGAAGAACCGGTCGAGGACCGCCCGACGCCGACGCCCGAGGCTGCGGCGGACGATGAGGACGGCCAGCGCAAGCGCCGCCGCCGCCGCCGCCGCCGTCGGCGTTCGAACGAGGCGGAGGAGACGTCGTCGATCGAGGCGGCGGGTGATCAGCCGGCCGGCGATCTCCCCATGACGGAAGAGACGGGCGTCGATGCTGCCGATGCCGCCGATGGCGGCGCGCCTGCAGACGCTTCCGAAGGTGAGGCCGAGGGGGCCTCGGACGAGGAGCCGCGTTCGGGGCGGAGACGGCGGCGCAGTTCTTCCCGAGGCCGTCGACGCACCGGCACGTCGAGGACGTCGACGCCACAGCCGGCGATCGGGGCCAATGGTGCCGCAGGGCCTGAGGACGAGCAGCCGGCCATGCTGGTGGCCGAAGAAGCTCAGCCGGAGCAGCCCTCCATGGCGGCGGGCGACGACGAGCAGCCGGCGGCGAGCGCCGCACAGCAGCCTTCGATGCCGGCCGACTTCGCCGGACTTGCGGAAACCGGCATGCCGGCTGCGATGCTGGTCGACGACGATGTGGAGCACGGCCCGACGACCGGCCTCGAAACGCAGGCGGAGAATGGCGGTGCACATCATCACATGCCGGACGACGATGATGATGACGACGACGACGACGCAGCATCCGGAACCCATGCCGACATCCAGCAGGCGGCCATGATCTCCGAACCGGCAACACCGCGCCGCGGATGGTGGAATCGTTTCGTCCGGAAATCCGACTAGGGGCCCTATTCCGAGCAGGCGAATGCGGCCTGCTCGGAGCAGCCTGGGTCGAGGATGTGGAACGATAGAGCGCGGGCCCCGTTCGGATATGAACGGAATGGGGCTCCGTCTTTCTTTGTTTTCGCTGCATGTCCACAGCGATCAGGTGCCGGAAGGCAGCTGATCGGGACAAGACTCTGGCGGGGATGAGGCGAAGGAAGGCGGCGTCGGTCGTGCCGAGCGGGCCTGTCGTTTGAGCCAAGGAAACAAAAGGCCCGGGAAGATCGAACTTCCCGGGCCTTTTTCCGTCTTCAGACAGAAATGAAGGATCCTCAAGGACTGGTGCTGCGTCTCACCGTTTCGGTGATCGGCGTTGGCCACGGCTTCCCGATCATGATGAAAGCCGGCACCGGCGGGCTCGGAGAGAAGGTTGCCTTGAACGCGTCCTCGAGGGTCGTCAATCTCCGAGCCGGAAAAGTCAGGTGGCGTCTTTCTCCGTGTCGGCGGTCTGCTCCAGGACCGGTGCGGCCCCGGCTGCGGGATCGACCTGCTGCCGGATCGTCTTGGCGGTCGTGAACAGCTGTTCGCGGTCCATCTCGCCGATCAGCGCATAGGCGAACGGGCCCTCGATCCAGTAGACCATCGACAGACCGCCTTCGCCGTAATAGCTGACCGACCCCTCGCTGGAGGCGGGCATCGGCGCCTGCCAGCGCTCGCGGATATAGAGGGTGATCCGGTGGTTGTCCGGGCTCTCATACATCAGCTGCGCGGCAGCCTGTTCGGCAGCCGGCAGAAGCCGGCCACCGACCAGCACGTAGCCGACATCTTGGAGGCTCGGGGCGTGCACCTGCTCGCCCAGCCGCTCGGTCAGCCAGAGCATCAGGCTGTCCTGCTGATCAGCACCGAACTCGACCGGATGGCGAAGATCGGGGGCGAACAGCATATGCGCACTGGCAGCCTGCCGGGCGAAGCTCATCGCCGGGGTAACCTGCTGCCGCTCGATTTCACCGGTCTTCAGCCACCAGCCGGCACCGACGCTGGCCGTCATCAGGACGGCTACGGCGGCGAAGCGGGGGGCGAAGCTGCGCATATCGACGTCGAACCAGGAGCGGATCCGCTCGCCGAGCGAACGGTTCTGGCGATAGGTGTCGACCCGGAGCCTCTTCGGCAGAGGCGCGTACAAGACCTCGTCGAACTGCTTGTGCAGCTCTTCCGAGAGCTTGTGATAGTCGCTCATCCGCTCGGACTCGTCGGGATGGGCGGCGAGGTAGGTCATGACCGTCCGGCAGGCCTCGGGCGAAAGCTGCCCGTCGACAAAGGCCTGGAAGTCGTCTTCGTCGATCGAATGGATATGTGTCGTCATGGCGATGCTTGCTTCTTTAGGTCCCGGCTGCCACCGGAAGCGGGGCCATACGCCATCAGCCGGCGCAGGGTCTCGCGTCCGCGGTGCAGGCGGGACATGACTGTCCCAACAGGTATCTCGAGGACGGCCGCAACCTTCTTGTAGTTCATCCCCTCCAGACCGACGAGCAACACGACCTGCCGTTGTGCTTCCGGCAGTAGCTCGAGTGCGCGTCCCAGGTCGCGAACCTGGAGGTGATGGTCCTGAGAGGCGGGCGAGGCCATCTCAGGCTGATCGTCGACCAGCTCCTGATGCTCGGCGCGGACATAGCGTTGGCGCTGATGATTGACATGAATGTTATGCAGAATCGTAAACATCCATGCCCTGATATCGGTGCCGGGCTGCCACAAGTGGCTGCGCGACAACGCTCTCACCAGCGTGTCCTGGACCAGATCATCGGCTTTCACCGGGTCGGATATCAACGCGCGAGCATACCGTCGAAGCCGCGGGATTTGTTCCGCAATCAAGTCTTCGGTCGCAGGCTCGCCCATGTCTTCCGTTCCCTCAAAGCTGGTCATGGGCGTGACTGAGTCTCCAAAACGCCGACAATCGATGGGTCCTTATCGACTGCCGCTCATGTCATGCCAACAAGACCGACATCCACTCTATTCCCGTTTCCGGGTCCGTTACCGTCACATCGTTGCCCTTTGGTCCCTACTGTTGCCAAACTGCAACGATACCTCGAGCCCCCTGGGGATTATCCGGATCGAACCGGGGCCGATCCGATCGTCGCCAAGCGGTTAAGCAAAGACTTATACAGGCCTTCGCTGCCCGCCGCTACCAATCCGCGATGGGTCGGCCTTAGTTTATTCAATTGCAGGCGATCGCCCTGTGCATCGCCGATGCGGGCGCCGGCTTCCCGGAGGAGGAGGACGGCGGCAGCGATATCCCAGTCATGGCAGGAACGCAGCGAGATCAGCCCGGCAAATCGTCCGGCGGCAACCAGGGCGAGCTTGTAGGCGAGCGAGCCGATCGAGGTGAAGGCCGCTTCCGGCAGAATCTGATCGAAATGGCGCTTTTTCATCTCGCCGGAGGACACCAGGAGCGAGGCCTCGTCCACCGGCATTTCGCCCTGAGGCCGAAGCGGTGCGCCGTTCAGTGTCGCCCCAAGGCCGGCCGCGGCCTCGAAATGCTCCGAGGTGATCGGATTGAGCACGGCGCCGAGCACCGGCTCGCCGTCGATCACCAGACCGACGCTGATGGTGAACTCGCCGACACCCTTGGCAAAGGAGCGCGTGCCGTCGATCGGATCGACGATCCAGAGGCGGCGGTGGCGGTGGCGCGAGCCGTCGTCGTCACGCTCCTCCGACAGCCAGGCGTCATCCGGCCGGGCACCGATCAGACGGTCGTGTAGATGCCGATCGATGGCGATATCGGCTTCGGTGACCACCTGTCCCGGCCCCTTCTGCCATTGCCGCGGCTCGTTTCGAAAATAGGTCCGGGCAATGGCCCCTGCCTCGGCCATGACGGTGGATAACAGGGCGCGATCCTTGTGGAGATCGGTCGGAACTGTGTCGTTTTTGCCACAGACGGGCCGAGAAGCCTCGGTCATTCGCCGGCGATGGTCAGACCATCGATCCTGAGTGTCGGAGCGTCGATGCCGGTGCGGTGCTCGAGGTCGTTGGCGGCCGTGATCTGCCTGAACATCTGCAGCAGCGAACCGGCGATGGTGACTTCGCTCACGGCGTAGGTGAGCTCGCCCTGGTGGATCCAGAGGCCGGCCGCTCCCCGGCTGTAGTCGCCGGTGACGCCGTTGACGCCCATGCCGAGCATTTCGGTGACGTAGAACCCGTCGGTGATCGTCGCGATCAGGTTTTCCGGGGTCAGCAGGCCGGGCTCGAGGTGGAGATTGGCGGGCGAGGGGCCCGGGACGGAGGAGAGGCCGCGGGCGCCATGGCCGGTGGGCGGCAGGCCGAGCTGGCGGGCGGACGCGCAGTCGAGAAGCCAGGTGGTGAGCACGCCCTTGTCGATCAGACGGCCGGCGGCCGGCGGCAGGCCCTCGTCGTCGAAGCTGCGCGAGCGCAGGCCGTTCGGCCGCATCGGCTCCTCGACGATCGAGATCTCGCTGGCGAAGACCTCTTCGCCGAGCTTGTCCTTGAGGAAGGTGGTGCCGCGCGCGACCGAGGGGCCGCTGATCGCCGAGGTCAGGTGGCGGATGATGCTGCCGGCGACCCTGGGATCGAACACCACCGGCACCGCCTGGCTCCTGACTTTCCTGGGATTGATCCGGCGCGCAGCGCGTTCCGCCGCTTTCCTGCCGATCGCGACCGGATCAGGGAGATCTGCAGCGCGCACCTTGGTGATGTGATCGTGGTCGCGCTCCATAGGGCCGCCGTCGCTGGCCACCACCGAGGCGCCGAGGGAATGTCCGGAGCGCTTCGACTGGCCGAGAAAGCCGTTGGTGGCGGCGATAGTCTCGCTGGTGCGCGACCAGCCGGCGCTGGCACCCTCGGAATTGGTGATCTTGGGCATGCTGCGCGCGACGTCCTCGGCCGCGGCGGCCAGGGCGGCGAGCTCGTGGGCCTCGCGCTCGACCCCGTCATCAAGATCGAGCGCCGGGATCTCCTGGATCAGCTGGTCGGGATCGGCGAGCCCGGCATAGCGATCCTCGGGCACGGATTTCGCGATGGCGAGCCCGCTTTCCAGGAGGCGCACCAGGCCCTCTGTCGAAAGATCGGAGGTCGAGACGATCGCCTGGCGTTTGCCGATGAACAGGCGAAGGCCGAGATCGGCGCTCTCCGATCGTTCGACCGTCTCCAGCTTGCCGAGGCGCTGGGTCACGCTCAGTCCTTGTTTCTCCACCAGCATCGCATCGGCTGCGTCCGCTCCCGCCTTCTTGGCCTTCTCGAGCAGATCGCCCAGCAGACCTGGACCGTCCAGGCTCATTCCTCGTCTCTCCAAATCGGATGTCCCAATCCGGGCAGACCATAGTCGGACCAGCGCTCGCTCACTAGGTCGACGATGCCACGGTCCATCCGAATTTTTTCGCCCCATTCGCGCCTGGTCTCGGGCGGCCATTTGTTGGTGGCGTCGATGCCGAGCTTGGAGCCGAGCCCACTCTCGGGCGAGGCGAAGTCCAGATAGTCGATCGGCGTGTTCTCCAGAATGGTCAGATCGCGCGCCGGATCGACCCGGGTGGAGAGCGCCCAGATCACGTCCTTCCAGTCGCGGGCATCGATGTCGTCGTCGGTGACGATGACGAATTTGGTGTACATGAACTGGCGCAGATAGGACCAGACGCCGAGCATCACGCGCTTGGCGTGGCCGGGATAGGCCTTCTTGATGGTCACCACGGCGACCCGGTAGGAGCAGCCCTCGGGCGGCAGCCAGAAGTCCACGACCTCGGGGAACTGCTGCTGGAACAAGGGTAAAAAAACATCGTTCAGCGCCTCGCCCAGGACCGAGGGCTCGTCCGGCGGCCGTCCGGTGAAGGTGGAGAGGTAGATCGGGTCACGGCGCATGGTCATCGCGGTGATGGTGAACACCGGAAAGCGCTCGACCGAATTGTAGTAGCCGGTGTGGTCGCCATAGGGGCCTTCGTCGCCATAGTCCTCGAGGCTGACCTCGCCCTCGAGCACGATCTCGGCTGATGCCGGCACCTGCAGCGGCTGCGAGACGCAATCGACCAGCTCCACCCGTTTCCCCCGCAAGAGGCCGGCAAACTGATATTCGGACATGGTGTCCGGCACCGGGGTCACAGCAGCAAGGATCGTGCCAGGATCCGCCCCAATGACGGCCGCGGCAGGTAAAGCCCCGGGGCGGCTCGCCCCCCAGCGGCGATGGTGCTGGGCGCCGCCGCGATGCTTCAGCCAGCGCATCAGGGTTTTGTTTTTTCCAAGCACCTGCATGCGGTAGATGCCGAGATTGAAAGCATCGGTTTTTTCCTTGCCCGGGCCTTTGGTGACCACCAGCGGCCAGGTGATCAGGGGTGCTGGTTCGCCGGGCCAGCAGGTCTGGATCGGGAGTTTGCCGAGATCGATGTTTTCACCCGTCAGCACCACCTCCTGGCAAGGTGCCCGGCTGACGGTCTTGGGCCGCATGGAGAGTGCCGCCTTGACCAGCGGCGCCATGCCCATGGCTTCGCGCAAACCGGCAGGCGGCTCCGGCTGCTTGAAGAAGGCGAGCATCTCGCCGAGCTCGCGGAGCTGCCCTGGTTCCCGGTCCATGCCCCAGGCAACCCGCTCGACCGTGCCGAACAGGTTGGCGAGCAGCGGAATTTTCGAACCGTCGACATTCTCGAACAGCACGGCCGGGCCGCCCTCCGCGAGCAGGCGGGTTTGAATCTCCGTGATTTCGAGCTTCGGCGAGACCGGGGCGGTCACCCTGACCAAACGGCCGGTGCGTTCCAGACGGTCGATGAACTCACGGAGATCGGCATAGGCCATGGACGCTCAGGCCGCCTTCCACTTGATCGAGCAGCCCATGCTCGGGATCTGCTCCTTCGGCCCCTTGCCGGTCTCGGCGACCTGCACCATGGCATCGTAGAGCTCGCGCACCGCGTTCGGCACCGGCGTGGTCTTGGAGGCATCGAGGCGGCCGCGATATTGCAGCTCGAGATCGGCGTTGTAGCCGAAGAAGTCGGGGGTGCACACGGCGTCATAGGCGCGCGCCACCGCCTGGGTCTCGTCATAGAGATAGAGAAACGGAAAATCCTTGGCTTCCGCCAGCTTTTTCATGTTCTCGAAACTGTCATCGGGGTAGTTGACGGTGTCGTTGGCCATGATCGCGACCGCTGATATGCCGTGGCTCTCCAGGTCCCTGACGTCCCGGATGATGCGGTCGAGGACCGACTTCACATAGGGACAGTGGTTGCAGATGAACATCACAACAGTGCCTTTCGGGCCCTGGATGTCCTCGAGCGTGTAGCGCTTGCCATCGGTGGCCAGGAGCTCGAACGGTTTGGCCTTTTCGCCGAAATTGCAGATCGGGGTTTCCGCCGCCATCGCTTTCCCTCCAAGAAGTCGTGAATTTTCGCCGGGACGGGTGTCAGGTCGGCCACGGCGCCTTATACCTAACGCGGCGATGGGGGGCTGGCGAGGGCTGGTATCCGATCGAGCCCGCCAGCATGACGATTTCAAGGATGGTTTGCGCCGATGGCCAGTGATCTCACGATGACGTCGATCGAGCCGCAGGCACGCGGCCAGGTCGCCTGGGCGCTCTATGATTGGGCCAATTCCGCCTTTTCCGCTGTTATCGTGACCTTCGTGTTCGCGACCTATTTCAGCCAGGGGATCGCGGCCGACCCGATCACCGGCACGGCGGAATGGGGGCATGCGCTCACCGTGAGCGCGCTGCTCGCCGCGGTGCTCGGCCCGACGCTCGGCGCGATCGCCGATGCCGGCGGCCGGCGCAAGCCCTGGATTCTTTTTTTCACCTGGCTCTGCGTGATCGCGACGGCGCTGCTCTGGTATGCGGCGCCGTCCCCGGACTTCGTGCTCTACACGCTGGTGCTGATCGTGATCGCCAATCTCGGCCTGGACATGGCCGGCGTCTTCTACAATGCGATGCTGCACGATCTGGCACCGCCCGAGCGCATCGGCCGGCTGTCCGGCTGGGCCTGGGGCCTCGGCTATTTCGGCGGGCTCGCCTGCCTGGTGATCGCGCTGTTCGCCCTGGTGCAGACCGACACGCCTTTGTTCGGCCTGGACAAGGAGACAGCCGAGCATGTACGCGCCACCGGCCCGCTGGTCGCCGTCTGGCTCGCCGTCTTCAGCCTTCCATTGTTTTTCCTCACTTCCGACCGGCCGAACGAGGGAGTCCCCATCGTCCAGGTGGTCCGCCTGGGACTGGGTCAGCTCTGGCAGACCGTGAGCCATATCCGCCGTTATCGCACCGTCGGGCGGTTTCTGCTGGCGCGGATGATCTATATCGACGGGCTGAACACGCTGTTCGCCTTCGGCGGCATCTACGCAGCCGGCACCTTCGGCATGGAGCTCGCCGATGTCATCACCTTCGGCATTCTTCTGAATGTCACCGGCGGCATCGGCGCCTTCGGCTTTGCCTGGCTCGACGATCTTCTCGGGCCGAAGCGGGTGATCCTGATCGCGCTGGTCGGGCTGATGCTCTGCGGTCTCGCTGCCGTGGTCACCACCTCGGTCACGGTGTTCTGGATCGTCGGCGGCCTGCTCGGCCTGTTCGTCGGGCCGACGCAGGCGGCGAGCCGCACGCTGATGAGCAAGCTCGCCCCGCCCGAGCAGCAGACCGAGATGTTCGGGCTCTATGCACTTTCCGGCAAGGTCACGGCCTTTCTCGGCCCGCTGGTGCTCGCCACCGTCACCGAGCTCGCCGGCAATCAGCGCGCCGGCATGGCCACGATCCTC
>JAWKVM010000056.1:0-41057 GCA_041398025.1 Alphaproteobacteria bacterium | reverse complement strand
CGCGCGGTCCGCATTCTGGACGAGGTCGACGAGGCGCATCTTGCGGTGGCGAGCGAGGAGGCGGAGCCGAGCGGGGTGCTGCGCGTGGCGATGCCGACCGCCGTCGGCCGCGAGATCGTGGCCCTGGCGCTGCCCGGCTTTCTGGCGCGTTATCCGGCGGTGCGGGTCGTGTTGTCGATGAGCGATCTTCTGGTGGACATGGTCGACGCCCGGATCGACGTCGCCATCCGGGTCGGCCGGCAGAAGGATTCGGCGCTGATCGCGCGCAAGATCGGCGAGAGCCGGCGCGTCGTCTGCGCCAGTCCCGCCTATCTCGAGCAGGCCGGCACGCCAAAGCGGCCGGCGGATCTCTTGGAACATAATTGCCTCACCTTCCGCGATCACCCCGGCCACAATGTCTGGACCTTTCGCGGTCCGGATGGAATCGAGGCGATCCGGGTGACCGGCAACATGTTCGTCAAGAGCGCAGACGCCCTTGCCGCCGGCGCTGCAGGCGGGCTCGGTCTGGTTCTTCTTCCGGACTGGAACATCGGCGTCGAGCTGCGCGCCGGACGCCTGCTGCCGCTGCTCGACGGCTACGACGTCGAACCGCCGAGCAGCCCGATCTACGCGGTCTATCCGCCATCGCCCCATCTGCCGGCCAAGGTTCGGGTCTTCATCGACTTCCTTACGCAGCGACTGCGCGGGGGCCCAGACCGCAGGGGTTCGGCCGGAGCGCCGCCGGCCACATAGGCGGAGCGGCGACCGAGTCCCGCGCCCGGGACCCGATCGCCGCTCGTCGGCCGATTGCAGAGCGGGATCCCGAAGCGAAGACGTCACGCCGTCGCGGGCGCGGACTTCGCGAGGTCGCCCGGCTCGCTCAGGCTCGCGACCGTGATGACCGCGATGGCGTTGGCCCAATAGTACCAGGCGTCGATCCCGCCGAAGCCGAAGGCGAAGGGCGCAAGCAGGAACAGGACGCCGACCAGCAGATCGACCGCGACGTGGATCCGGTAGGGGATCACGCGGAACAGGCCGAGCCTGTGATCGGTGAACACGGTCAGGAGGAAGGCGGCCACGCCGGCGATGACCGCAAGCCAGAGCGCCAGCGGATGCGAGCCGCCGAGCTGCAGGGCGAAGGGCAGGACGGCGAGGCTCAACGCGACCGGATAGTCGAGAAAGGCGTGCATGGTTTTGGTGACGAAACGCGGATCCATGGCAAAGACTCCTTTGCTGCGTTCAGGGTGACCTGATCGGCGCCGCCCCCGCGCGACCAGCTTGGCGACGCCCGAGACTCACTTCGAGCCGGGCGTCTCCAGGATCGGGTAGAAGGCGGTGAACACCATGTCGTGGGTGGCGTTCGCGGTGTGGCAGAAGGCGCATTCGTCGTTCGGCGCGGCGACGGCGCTTTCGGCGTAGGGCGGCTCGTGATGGCCGAAGTTGAAGAAGCCCCAGCCATTGGTCTCGGCGAAGCGTTCGCTGTCCTTGACCATCATGTCGATGCCGGCGACGCGGTCGGCGAAGAAGCCGCGGCCCGACGCCTCGTCGCGCGAGCCGTCCTCGTAGTCGCCCTCCTTCAGCAGGACCAGCTCCTTGACGATGGTCGCGCCCTCGGGAAATTCGCCGCTCTCCTTGAAGGCGGCGTAGGCGCCGGGCTCGATGTAGACGTGGTGGAACTCCGGAAAGCCCGCCTCCCCGCCGTTCAGGCCGTTCGGGGTCAGCGGCGCGCCGAGAAAGACCCATTCGCGAAAGCCTTCGGGAATGGATGTTTCGTTGCCCTCGGTAACTTTTGCGGGGCCGGACTCCGCCATCTGGGCGGAGGCGAGCTGGGTCTGAACCGCCAACAGAAAGACGGCGGCCATGCCGGCAAGCGCGACGGCCGAGACGGCGGCGAGCTGGCGATGGGTGGTCATGACGAATCCTCCTTGATCCTATGAAACTGTCACCGGGCGATCCCGACAGGTGAGATTGCCGAAGATTAACGATACCGATCTGTATCGATAAAGTGATAAGAAAACAGATCTGTATCGTTTGTCAAGACATTTTTGCGACAGGCCGCCTCTGGCAAGCCGGTCGGTTTTCCATTAGATAGGAAACCGAATAGCTATACCGCTCACGCGATTCATCGCGAAAAGTAGACAGACTTGTCAGTTCGGAGGATGCGACGATGAAACGAGCCGAGAAGCGCGAGCATCTGATCGATGTCGCCGCCGAGCTGTTCAATCGCCTCGGCTATCACGCCGCCGGCGTCGATCAGGTGATCGCCGAGGCGGGCATCGCCAAGACCACGCTTTACCGCCACTTCGGCTCGAAGGAGGATCTGATCGTCGCCGTGCTCAAGCGGATGGACGAGCAGTTCCGGAACGACATGCGGGCGGCGGTGGAGACCTCGGCGAAGGCGCCTCGGGACAAGCTCCTCGCGACCTTCGATTTTCTGGAGGGGTGGTTCGAGGACAAGGCGTTCTACGGCTGTCCCTTCATCAGCGCCGCCGGCGAATATGGCGAGCGGCGGAGCCCGGTGTTTCACGCGGCGGCGATGCACAAGCGGCTGATGGTCGCCTATTTCGAGGAGCTGGCGCGGGCGGCCGGGCTGAAGGAGCCGTCGCGGCTCGCCGAAGAGATCAACCTCCTTCAGGAGGGTGCGATCGCCGTCGCCCACATCACCGGCGACCCGAAGGTCGCCGCCAGAGCCAAGGCGGTGGCCGCGAGGCTGATCGAGGCCGCCGGCGAGGCTGCTTGAAAGTCAGGGCGACCGTTCCTCGAACCCGTCCTCCATCCGGCGGAGCGCCCGATGCGCGAAATCGAGAAAGACCCGCACCCTGGCGACATGCTGCAGATCGCGATGGGTCAGAAGCCAAAGCTCGCTCGCCAGCGCGTCGATGGGCGGGTGGGTTCGGCGAAGCTCGGGCGCGGCGTCACCGAGAAAGCAGGGCAGCGGGGCAAGTCCAAGCCCCGCCTTGGCCGCCGCTGCCATGCCCATGAGCGTGTTGGTGCGGAAGACCGGCTCGGTCTGCCCGAGCGTCGCGCGTAGCCAGCGGGCCAACGGCAGCGTCGCCAGGCTGTCGTCCGGCGCAATCCAGTCATGGGCGTCCGGCCGATCGAGCGGCGCCGCCGCCTCAAGATAGCCAGCCGACCCGTAGATCGCGGTGGCGATCGCCGAGACCCGCAGGCCGACCAGGGTCTCGGGCGGCGCTGTGCTCGGCCGGATGGCGACGTCGGCATCGCGCTTGCTCAAGCTGAAGAAGCGGTTGTCGACGATCACCTCCAGCCGGATGTCCGGCTGCGCGTCCCGGAACGCGGCGAGCATCGGGGCCAGCATCGGCTCGAGCAGCGTGTCGGTGGTCGTCACTCGTATAACGCCGCTCGGCCGCGTGTCGCGCCCGGCAAGCCGCCGTTCCAGCCGGTCGACATCCCCTTCCATGTGCTCGGCGAGCAGGATCGCCTCCTCGCCCGCGGGTGTCGGCGTGCAGCCGTCCCGCCGGCGCTCGAACAGACGAACGCCGAGCCGTTCCTCGATCAGCCCGATCCGTCGAAACACCGTCGAGTGGTTGACGCCGAGGTCGCGCGCCGCCGCCGACAGCGCGCCCTGCCGGCCGACGGCCAGCACGTAGCGGAGATCGTCCCACTCCATCGGCATTCTGCATGAGCGCAAAACAATTATCGAAAAACGCCATATCCACTTGCAGAATAGCACGATCTACATTGGCGGCCAACGCGATAGACGAGGAGGAGGCCGCCATGCCTGCCCGACTGGAACTGATCAGCCATCACCTCTGCCCCTATGTCCAGCGCGCCGTGATCGCGCTGACCGAGAAGGGCGTGGCGCATGAGCGCCGCTACATCGACCTTGCCGAGAAGCCCGCCTGGTTCAAGGCGATCGCGCCGCTCGGCAAGGTGCCGCTCCTGCGGGTCAAGGCCGAGGACGGCGGCGAGGCCGTGCTGTTCGAGAGCGCGGTGATCTGCGAGTATCTGGAGGATGCGGCGCCGAACCCGCTGCACCCGGCCGATCCGCTGATCCGCGCGCAGCATCGCGCCTGGATCGAGTTCGCGTCGGCGGTCCTGAACGACATCGCGGGCTTCTACGGCGCGAAGGACGCGGCGGCGTTCGAGCAGCAGCGTCTGCGCCTGGTGGAGAAATTCGCCTAGCTGGAGCGGCATCTGAACGAGGGGCCGTTTTTCGCCGGTCGTCACTTTTCCCTGGTCGACGCCGCCTTCGGACCGGTTTTTCGTTACTTCGACGCGTTCGAGCGGATCGGCGATTTCGGTTTTCTCGCCGACGCGCCCAAGGTCCGCGCCTACCGGCAAGCGCTGGCCGAGCGGCCATCCGTCCGCCAGGCGGTGACCGAGGATTATCCGGCCAGGCTCATGGCGTTTCTGGAGCGGCGCGGCTCTTATCTCTCAAGCCTGATCCCGGCCAATGCCGCCTGAGGAGCGCCCCATGGCCAAGATCAAAGCGCTGGTCCGCGGCGTCTGGCATCCGGCGATCGAAGAGACGCCCGAGCTCGATGCCGAGTTCGCCCGGCATCGCGGCCGCTTTCGCCACGCCGTGACCAGGGACGGCTCGTCCGGCTTTCCCGCGAAGGCCGGGCGCTATTGCCTCTATGTCTCCTATGCCTGCCCCTGGGCGCATCGAGCGATCCTCTATCGGAGGCTCAAGGGGCTGGACCATGTGATCGCCATGTCGGTGCTGCATCCTCGCTGGGGCGGGCCGGACGGCTGGTCCTTCGGCGACACCGACATGAGCACCGTCGATTTCGCCGGCGGGCGGCGCCATCTGCACGAGGTCTATCGCGCGGCCGCGCCGGACTTCAGCGGCCGGGTGACCGTGCCGGTGCTCTGGGACGAGCTGACCCGAACCATCGTCAGCAACGAGAGCGCCGACATCATCCGCATGCTGAACAGCGCGTTCGACGGGATCGGCGGCGATCCGGCCGTCGATTTCTATCCGGAGGATCTGCAGGACGAGATCGACCGGCTGAACGCCTTCCTCCTGCCCGAGGTCTGCCGCGCAGTCTACCGGGTCGGCTTCGCCCGCAGCCAGGCTGCCCACGACCGGGCGGTTGAGGCTTTGTTCCAGGCGTTGGACACGCTGGGACGACGCCTCGAGGACGGCCGCCCCTATCTCCTCGGCGATCGCGTGACCGAGAGCGACTGGCACCTCTTCACCTGCCTTTGCCGCTTCGACGCCGCCTATCACGGCGCCCTGCGCTGCAGCCTCCGGCGGCTGATCGATGACCCGAACCTCGCCGCCTATGCGCGGCGGCTGCATCGCTTGCCGGGTGTGGCCGAGACGGTGCGCATCGACCAGATCAAGCGGCACTATCATGATGACTTGCCGGAGATCGACCGAACCATTGTGCCCGCCGGCCCGAGCAGAGACTACCGGGGCGACGATCCGACCCGGGACGCAGCGGCGCAACAGCAAGAGAGGAGCACGTCAGATGTTCGTCATCCTTTTGAAATTCTCGGACAACAAGGCGACGGCCGGACCATTCATGGCAGCCCACAACGACTGGCTAAAACGCGGCTTTGACGACGGCGTTTTCCTCCTCTCCGGCGGCCTGCAGCCGCAAATGGGCGGCGCCGTCATTGCTCACAATGCAAGCCGGGCGGAGCTCGAGCGTCGCGTCAACGACGATCCCTTCGTCGCCGAAAGCGTCGTGACGGCCGAAATCCTGGAGATCGTGGCCGGCAGAACCGACCCACGTCTGGCCTTTCTGCTCGACTGACTGATCCAGCTCGAACGGACGGAACGGCACATGGGATGCGCGCGGCGCCTCGGACGGCTGGCGAACGATGTTGATCGTCTCTTCCATCCGGTCCGGCCGTTGGAAATGGGCGGCGCGCTCGCCACCCGGCCCGCAGAGATCCATCAATCTGAAAGAGGACAAATCCAAATGAAACGAGCTCTTGAGGATGCTGCAAAACTCGCCGCCGCCGCGGAGATGGCAAAGAGCTGGCGTCCCACTCCAGCGATGCGATCTCCATGAGCGCGCATATCGATGCGTTGAACCATTTCGGCCTTCGGGGCGGGATCTGGAACGGCGTTATCGCGGATGACGCGCTCAGAAAGGTGTTCTCTTCCGGAACTCGCTTGGCTGGAAGATCTGTAGGAGGACGGGGCCTTTGAGTTTGCGTTCTTCGCCGCGCCACTGAAGTTGCGCGGCGCTTCCGGTTCGCCGATCAGACTGCTGGCAAGTCCGTCCGCCACAGCCAATGATCCGCCGGTACAGCGTCACTGGGAATTCATGGGTCGGCCCACGGTTCTTGCTTTCATGCAGGCGATGGGGCTGATCAATAAGAAAGCTGAAACGGCGCGAAAGTCGTTCAAATGGCTGGCCGAATGGTCCGGTTTACCGAACAACCCCGATGGTTGCAGCGGATCAACCTGCACTTATTGGAATCAGATGAATCTCCAATTCTGCATCCAGTTCCGCTCCCGCCTTCTTATAGAAGTCCCGGGCCGTGGCGTTTTGCACCCAAAGTTCCAGCACGATGCCATCGCATTTCAAATCCAGCGCCCTCGCGCGCAGAGCCTTGACGAGCATCGCGCCGACGCCCTGACGGCGATGCCGCTTTGCCACCACCAGGTCGCCGAGCCACAGCTTTCGAGATCGGGTGTGGGCCTCAAAGCGCTTGCAATAGAGCGCGAAGCCCACGAGTTCTGAATCGACCTCGGCGACCAGGCAGTCGAACCACGTGCTATCCCCGAAACCCAGCTCCATCAGTTCGCTGATATCGAGGCCGGGATCCGGATCAGCCACATGACCGGCGAGTTCGCACGACAACCGCGCAATGGCGGTGGCGTCACTGTCTCGGGCTTGTCGCACGTGCATGCAACCTCCCAGTCTCCAGGCGACGCCGCATTCTGCAACATCCTTGAACTGCGCGCCCGGAGGCTGCGCCTCCGCCGCAATCTCGCGCTCCTCGTCCTCTGTCCAAGACCGCCGGCGCCGATTCTCGGGGGACCTCGTCCGAAAGCTGTAGTGTCCACCAACTCCACCATAGACACCAGCGCGCCAACAAGGCGCAAATACAGCAGATCTCTCTTACATCAGACAAGCGGCCGAAATGCTGATACCGGACTATTGTCGAGCTGCGGTCCTTGTCGCGGGCGGCGGCTAGATGTCGGGATCATCAATTAGCGGGTTGGATTTCGCCAGCCCTTCAAGCTCGGCGAGTTTGGTCAAGCGGATCTCCGCCCCGTTGACGTCGACCCCATAGGGCCGGAGCGCGCCGAAGGCCCGCGACAGGTTTTCCGGCGTCATGCCGAGCATGCTGGCGAGGGAGCGTTTGTCGGTGTCAAGAGTCAAGAGGCCGTTGCCGCCCTGTGCCAGATGGTGCCTCAGGAGGTAGTTGGCGAGGCGCTCGACGCCGGTCCGGAGCTTCAGGTCCTTCTGTGCTTTCACGATGGCACGGTAGCAAGACGCCAGTTCGTCGACCATGGCCCGGGCGAAGGCCGCATCCCGGTCCATCACGGCCCGGATGTTCTCGGATGGGATCAGCAAGATCCGGGATTTTGCGAGGGTACGCGCCGACATCAGATAGACGGCATCCTTCAGGACCGCAGCGAGGATGAAGGTGGCGACCGGCTGGACCAAGGCCATGGTGGTCTCGCGATCGTTGGATCGGGCGAACAGCTCGACCGCTCCGGCTACGACGACATGCAGAAAATCCGCCGATTCCCCTTCAGTGATCAATTGAACCTGAGGCGGAAACGTCTGGAGATAGGCAACTTTCATCAACGAGTCGAAATGCTCATCATCCATCTCGGCGAAGAGGGGCAAGCTCCTGGCAACCTGTTGATCCTCGCTGCGCAACGCCAACTCCGCAGGTGATGATGACTATTTCGGCCGGCATCTTGACATTAATCAAGTATCAGATTGTCAGACGTCGACGCTGGTGGCCAATAGAATCAAGCAAACTCGCCAAGATATTGGTGTTTATAAATATTTTTGCTGCTCGACGCCAGTGATTTGACTTTGGTCAAGTCGCGTTGGCGCCGACGTCGCAATCCTTGTCCCGGAATCGGAGGGCCAAGCTCAACGCGAGCATCGATCGGAGACCGGGATCTGAGCCATGCAGCAACTTGACGGGGTCGCCCCCTTTCAGCAGCGGAAGGCGCTGACCTCCAGCACCTTGGCCTTCACCGTCTGCTTCGCCGTCTGGACGATCTTTTCGATCATCGGCGTCAGGATCAAGCAGGAACTCGGCCTCAACGACACCCAGTTCGGGATTCTGGTGGCGACGCCGATCCTGACCGGCTCGCTCAGCCGCATCTTTCTCGGCATCTGGACCGACCAGTATGGCGGCCGGATCGTTTTCACGCTGGTGATGCTCGTTACGGCCATCGCCGCATGGATGCTGTCGACCGTCTCGACCTATCCCATGTTCCTATTGGCGGCGCTCGGCGTCGGCCTGGCAGGCGGTTCCTTCGCTGTCGGGATCGCTTATGTCTCCCGTTGGTATCCACGGGGAAGTCAAGGGACGGCGCTCGGTATTTTCGGCGTCGGCAATGTCGGCGCAGCGGTCACCAACTTCGGCGCGCCGTTCCTTTTGGTGGCGCGGGGTTGGGAGCAGACGGCCCGGGTCTATGCGGTCGTTCTCGCCATCGTGGCGATCGTTTTCTTTCTGGTGACCAAGGACGATCCTGCGACCGCTGCGCGCAAAGCGAGCGGCCAGAAGCCGCGCAGCACGCTGCTCGAGCTCGAGCCCTTGAAGAATCTGCAGGTCTGGCGGTTCGCGCTCTATTACTTTTTCGTGTTCGGCGCCTTCGTTGCCCTTGCTCTCTGGCTGCCGCGCTATCTGATCGGGGTCTATGGTCTCGACATCAAGACCGCAGGCATGCTCGCCGCCTTCTATTCGGTGCCGGCCAGCCTGTTTCGTGCCTATGGCGGCCATCTGTCGGACAAGCATGGCGCGCGCAGGATCATGTACTGGACCTTCGGCGTGTCGATGATCTGCACGTTCATGCTGTCCTATCCGAACACCGACTACGTCATCCACGGGATCGAGGGGCCGATCAGCTTCTCGACACAGATGGGTCTCGTGCCATTCGTTGTGACGATCTTCGTTCTCGGCTTCTTCATGTCGCTCGGTAAGGCGGCGGTCTACAAGCACATCCCGGTCTACTATCCAGATCACGTCGGTTCTGTCGGCGGTCTGGTCGGCATGATTGGCGGCCTCGGCGGCTTCGTCCTGCCGATCGCCTTTGGCGTGATGAACGACCTGACCGGCGTGTGGACGAGCTGCTTCATGCTGCTGTTCGCCATCGTCGCGGTCTCCATGCTCTGGATGCATTTTGCCATTCGCCAAATGGAGCAGGGTGCTCTGGAGAAAGAGCTCGGCGCATTGCCCGAGCTTCCGGGGAAGTGCAGGAGATTCACGAGCCCAAACGCATGCGACCGCGCGCAGCGCCGGTGATCGATGACTGGCGCCCGGACGACGGAGCCTTTTGGCGACACCGGCGGCGCATCGCCCAACGCAATCTCTGGATCTCGGTTCCCAATCTGCTGCTGGCGTTTTCCGTATGGATGGTCTGGAGGCAGTGGTGGTCGCCAAGCTGCCGGCGATCGGCTTCACCTACACCACCGACCAGCTGTTCTGGCTGGCGGCGCTGCCGGGCCTCTCGGGCGCGACGCTTCGGATCTTCTACTCCTTCGCTGGTGCCGATCTTCGGTGGGCGCCTCTGGACAACGATGACCACGGCGCTACCCAGTCCGGCATTCGGCATCGGCTACGCGGTCCAGAACCCGGACACGCCTTACCTGATCTTCCTGGTGCTGGCGCTCCTTTGCGGCTTCGGCGGCAACTTCGCGTCGTCCATGGCCAATATCAGCTTCTTCTTCCAAGAAGCAGAAGGGCAATGCGCTCGCCCTTAACGCCGGACTCGGCAATGCGGGAGTCAGCGTGATTGCAGTTCCTGGTGCCTTTGGTGATCACGGCCGGCACGTCTTCGGCGTCCTCGGCGGCGATGCCCAGACGGTGAGCGACGGCACAAAGCTCTGGCTGCAGAACGCCGGCTTCATCTGGGTGCCGTTTCTGATGGCAGCGACCGTCGCCGCTTGGTTCGGCATGAACGACATCGCATCGGCCAGGGCGTCGTTCAAGGAGCAGTCGGTGATCTTCCCGCGCCGGCACAACTGGATCATGTGCTGGCTCTACACCGGCACCTTCGGCTCCTTCATCGGCTATTCCGCCAGCTTTCCTCTCCTCCTTAGGAATCCCAGTTTCCGGAGGTGAACTCGCTCCAGTTCGTGTTCCTCGGCCCCCTGGTCGGCGCGCTGTCGCGGGCGGCCACTGGCTGGATCTCGACAAATATGGCGGCGGACGGGTCACGTTCTGGACCTTCGTCTGGTCGCGGCAGTCATGAGCGTCCTCTACTTCACTCGGCATCAAGGATCAGCCGGGCGCGATTCTGGTTCTTCGCGATGTTCATGATCCTGTTCTTCGCGACCGGCGTGGAGCATTGCGTCGACCTTCCAGATGATTCCGGTGATCGCGAGGAAGGAGGTCGATCGCCTGATGCCGGACCTCGGCGCCGCCGAACGGACGCGGCGGGGCGAGAAGGAAGCCACGGCGATCATCGGCTTCACCTCGGCGGTCGCGGCCTACGGCGCCTTCTTCATCCCCAAGTCCTGCAACGTCGATCGCGCTTACCGGTGGCCCGTCGGCGGCGCTCAAGTTCTGATCTTCTACGTGACCTGCTGCCATCACCTGGATTTCGTCTACACGCGTCGGGCGGCATGCTGCACGACAGGCGGGGCGAGGCTCCGGCCGGCGCCCTCGGCGTCGCGGCGAACTGATCCGGAGAGCACCATGAGCCACCTACTCGACCGGCTGAATTTTTTCGCCAAGGGCACCCGAGATCCGTTCTCCGAGGGTCACGGGGTGACCACCCGGGAAGACCGCCGTTGGGAGGACGGCTACCGCAAGCGCTGGCAGCACGACAAGGTCGTCCGCTCGACCCACGGCGCCAACTGCACCGGCTCCTGCTCCTGGAAGATCTACGTCAAGGGCGGGATCGTGACCTGGGAGACCCAGCAGACCGACTATCCGCGCACGCGCCCGGACCTGCCGAACCACGAGCCCAGGGGCTGCTCGCGCGGCGCCAGCTACAGCTGGTATATGTACTCGGCCAATCGGGTGAAGTACCCGCTGGTCCGCTCGCGCCTGGTCAAGCTCTGGCGCGAGGCGCGCGCCACGCTCTCGCCGGTCGCGGCCTGGGCCTCGATCGTCGAGAATCCGGAGAAGCGAAGCGCCTACATGAAGAAGCGCGGCCTCGGCGGCTTCGTCCGCGCGCATTGGCACGAGGTTACCGAAATCATCGCCGCGGCCAATGCCTACACGGCCAGGACCTATGGCCCCGACCGGGTCATCGGCTTCTCGCCGATCCCGGCGATGTCGATGGTCTCCTATGCCGCCGGGTCACGCTATCTGTCGCTGCTGGGCGGGGTGTGCATGTCGTTCTACGACTGGTACTGCGACCTGCCGCCGGCGAGCCCGCAGACCTGGGGCGAGCAGACGGACGTGCCGGAATCGGCGGACTGGTACAATTCGGGGTTCCTGATCCTCTGGGGCTCGAACGTACCCCAGACCCGCACGCCGGACGCGCATTTCTACACCGAGGCCCGCTACAAGGGCACGAAGTCCGTGGTCGTCAGCCCGGACTACTCCGAAGCCGCGAAGTTCTCCGACCTCTGGCTGCACCCCAAGCAGGGCACCGACTCGGCGCTGGCCATGGCCATGGGCCATGTGATCCTCCGCGAGTTTCACCTCGACCGCCAGGCCGAGTACTTCGAGAATTATGCGCGGCAATATACCGACATGCCGATGCTGGTCCGGCTGGTGAAGAAGGACGGATACTCTGTGCCGGAGCGGCTGCTGCGCGCCTCCGACTTCAAGGCCGATCTCGGACAGAAGACCAATCCCGATTGGAAGACCGTAGGATTTGATCGCAGGACCGGGAAGATCGTCGTGCCGCAGGGCTCCGTCGGCTTTCGCTGGGGCGAGCAGGGTCAATGGAATCTCGAGGAGAAGGAGGCTGGCGGCAACGAGACCAATCTGCTCCTCACGTTCATCGTGGATGAGGACCGAGACGACGTGGCCGACGTCGCCTTCCCGTATTTCGGCAATCGCGAGCACGATCATTTTCAGGGCACGGACCATCCGGACGTGCTGGTGCGCAGGGTGCCGGTCAAATCGGTCAGGCTGAAGGACGGTGAGGCGCTGGTCGCCACGGTGTTCGATCTGTTCGTCGCCAATTACGGCCTGGATCGCGGCCTCGGCGGGGAGCATGTCGCTGCCGACTATGGCGACAATACACCTTACACACCAGCCTGGGCCGAGAGGATCACCGGCGTGCCGGCCGGGCATATCGAGACGGTCGCGCGCGAGTTCGCCCGCAACGCCGAGAAGACCAACGGCAAGTCCATGGTCATCCTCGGCGCCGGCCTCAATCACTGGTACCACATGGACATGAACTACCGCGGCATCATCAATCTCCTGGTGATGTGCGGCTGCATCGGCCAGTCGGGCGGCGGCTGGTCCCACTATGTCGGCCAGGAGAAGCTCCGGCCGCAGACCGGCTGGCTGCCGCTCGCCTTTGGACTCGACTGGGGGCGCCCGCCCCGGCAGATGAACTCGACGTCCTTCTGGTACGCGCACACCGATCAGTGGCGCTACGAGACCTTGGGCGTCGACGAGATCCTGTCGCCGACGGCGCCGGAGGGGCCGTGGGACGGCGCCTTGATCGACTACAATGTGCGCGCCGAGCGCATGGGCTGGCTGCCGTCGGCGCCCCAGCTCAAGGCCAACCCGCTGGAGATCGCCAAGGCGGCCGAGAAGGCCGGTAAGGAGCCCAAGGACTATGTCGTCGAGGCGCTGAAGTCGGGCGATCTGCAGATGTCCTGCGAGGACCCCGACGATCCCGCGAACTGGCCGCGCAATCTCTTCGTCTGGCGCTCCAATCTACTGGGCTCCTCGGGCAAGGGCCACGAGTATTTTCTGAAGCACCTGCTCGGCACCTCGCACGGCGTGATGAACCGGGACCTCGGCGAGCAGGGCGAGAAGACGCCGGACGAAGTCGCCTGGCATGACGCGGCGCCGGAGGGCAAGCTCGACCTCCTGGTGACCATCGACTTTCGCATGTCGACCACCTGCGTCTACTCGGACATCGTGCTGCCGACCGCGACCTGGTACGAGAAGAACGACCTCAACACCTCCGACATGCATCCCTTCATCCACCCGCTCACCAGCGCCGTCGATCCGGTCTGGGAGTGCCGCTCGGACTGGGAGATCTATAAGGGCATCGCCAGGACGTTCTCCGAGATCGCGCCGGAGGTGCTGGGCGTCGAGAAGGACGTGGTGCTGGTGCCCATCCTGCATGACACGCCGGCCGAGATCGGCCAGGCGCTCGACGTCAAGGACTGGAAGAAGGGCGAGGTCGAACCGATACCGGGCAGGACCCTGCCGCAGATCGCCGTGGTCGAGCGGGATTACCCCAACCTCTACAAGCGCTTCACCGCGCTTGGCCCGTTGATGGCCAAGCTCGGCAATGGCGGCAAGGGCATCAGCTGGAACACTGAGCACGAGGTCGACAATCTGAGGGCGCTGAACGGGGCGGTGACCGAGGACGGGCCGACCAAGGGGATGCCGCGGATCGACACGGACATCGATGCGACCGAGGTGATCCTGATGCTTGCACCTGAGACCAATGGCGAGGTCGCAGTCAAGGCCTGGGAAGCGCTCTCCAAAAACACCGGCCGCGAGCACGCCCACCTCGCGGTCCCCAAGGAAGACGAGAAGATCCGTTTCCGCGACGTGGTCGCGCAGCCGCGAAAGATCATCTCTTCGCCGACCTGGTCGGGGCTGGAGTCCGAGAGCGTCTGCTACAATGCCGGCTACACCAACGTCCACGAGCTGATCCCCTGGCGCACGCTCACCGGCCGCCAGCAGCTGTATCAGGACCATCTCTGGATGCGGGCCTTTGGCGAAGGCTTTTGCGTCTATCGCCCGCCGATCGATCTGAAGGCGGTGAAGCCGATCATCGACCAGAAGTCGAACGGCCAGCCCCAGGTGGTGCTGAACTTCATCACGCCGCACCAGAAATGGGGCATCCACTCGACCTACACCGACAACCTTCTGATGCTCACTCTCAGCCGCGGCGGGCCGATCGTCTGGATTTCGGAGACCGATGCGAAGAAGGCCGGCATCGAGGACAATGACTGGGTCGAGGCCTACAATGTCAACGGCGCGCTCACGGCGCGAGCGGTGGTCTCTCAGCGCATGAAGGAGGGCACGATCTTCATGTATCACGCCCAGGAGAAGATCGTGAACACGCCGGCTCGGAGACCACCGGGCGGCGGGGCGGCATCCACAACTCGGTCACACGGGCGATCGTCAAGCCGGACTCACATGATCGGCGGCTACGCCCAGCAGTCCTACGGCTTCAACTATTACGGCACGGTGGGCTCCAATCGCGACGAGTTCGTCATCGTTCGCAAGATGGAGTCCGTGGACTGGCTCGACAGCCCCCACCAAGACAGCCTGGAGGCAGCCGAATGAAGATCCGCGCTCAGATCGGCATGGTGCTCAATCTCGACAAGTGCATCGGCTGCCACACCTGCTCCGTGACCTGCAAGAATGTCTGGACCAATCGCGAAGGCATGGAATACGCCTGGTTCAACAATGTCGAGACCAAGCCCGGCATCGGCTATCCCAAGGCATGGGAGAACCAGAAGCGCTGGAACGGCGGCTGGGAGCGGACATCAGGTGGCAAGATCCGGCCCAAGATGGGCGCCAAGTGGCGGATTCTCGCCAAGATCTTCGCCAATCCCGACCTGCCGGAGATCGACGACTACTACGAGCCCTTCACCTTCGACTACGACCATCTCCAGAGCGCGCCGGAGATGAAAGCCGCGCCGACCGCACGCCCCCGCTCGCTGATCAGCGGCGAGCGCATGGAGAAGATCGAGTGGGGCCCGAACTGGGAGGAGATCCTAGGCGGCGAGTTCGCCAAGCGCTCCGCCGACGTCAATTTCGACGGCGTCGAGAAGGAGATCTACGGCCAGTTCGAAAACACCTTCATGATGTACCTGCCCAGGCTCTGCGAACATTGCCTCAACCCGACCTGCGTCGCGGCCTGCCCTTCCGGCGCGATCTACAAGCGTGAGGAAGACGGCATCGTCCTGATCGATCAGGAGAAGTGCCGAGGCTGGCGCATGTGCGTCTCCGGCTGTCCTTACAAGAAGATTTACTACAACTGGTCGACCGGCAAATCCGAGAAATGCATCTTCTGCTACCCGCGCATCGAAGTCGGCCAGCCGACGGTCTGCTCCGAGACCTGCGTCGGCCGTATCCGCTATCTCGGCGTCCTTCTCTACGATGCCGATCGCATCGAGGCGGCGGCATCGGAGCCTGACGAGCGCAATCTCTACGACGCGCAACTCGGCATCTTCCTCGATCCCAACGATCCTGACGTGATCCGCCAGGCCAGCGCGGACGGCGTGCCCGAAGCTTGGTTGGAAGCTGCCAGGATATCGCCGGTCTACAAGATGGCGATGGATTGGAAGGTGGCGTTCCCGCTGCACCCGGAATATCGCACGCTGCCGATGGTCTGGTACGTGCCGCCGCTCTCGCCGATCCAGTCCGCCGCCGAGGCCGGCAAGATCGGCGTCGACGGCGACATGCCGGATGTGCGCTCCCTGCGCATTCCGGTTCGCTATCTCGCCAACCTGCTGACCGCCGGCAAGGAGGCGCCGATCGTCCAGGCGCTGGAACGCATGCTCGCCATGCGCGGCTACATGCGGGCCAAGACCATCGATGGCGTCATCGACGAGGTAATCGCCGAGCGCGTCGGTCTCACGCCCCAGCAGATCGAGGACATGTACCACATCATGGCCATCGCCAATTACGAGGATCGCTTCGTGATTCCGACCTCGCACCGCGAGGTTACCGAGGATGCTTATGACATTCGCGGGTCTTGCGGCTTCTCCTTCGGCAATGGCTGCTCCGACGGCACGAGTGACAGCAGCCTGTTCGGCAAGCCGAAGCGCCCCTCGGTCCAGACGCCGACCAATCTGTTCAAGCAGGAGGTCTCCTGATGGCCGACAGCTTCAAAGTCCTGTCCGTTCTCCTGACTTATCCGACCGCCGAATCGGTCGCCGCGGCGCCGGCGATGCACCGGCTGATCGAAGCCGATGCGCTGGTGCCAGGCAGGCTGAGGCGCCCCTTGCTCGACCTCATTGACGAACTCGCGTCCCGTGACCTGTTCGATCTTCAGGAGCGCTACGTCCTGCTGTTCGACCGGACGCGCTCGCTGTCGCTGCATCTGTTCGAGCATATCCATGGCGAAAGCCGCGACCGGGGCCAGGCGATGGTCGATTTCATGGCGCTGTACGAGCGCCACGGTCTGACGATCGAGGCGAAAGAGCTGCCGGACTACATTCCGCTGTTCCTGGAGTTCCTGTCGACTCTGCCGGCCGGCGAAGCGCGCGCGCTGCTTGCCGAGCCCCTGCACATTCTTTCAGCACTCAGAGAACGGCACGACAAGCGGGGCAGCGCGTATGCGATCGTCTTCCGTACTCTGGAGGCGATCGCCGAGGGAAAAGTGCTGCCCGGTGACGCAACCGACCTTCTCTCCGCGCCCGACGATGATCCGAATGACCTGGAAGCGCTTGATCGCGTCTGGGAGGAGGAAGCCGTCACCTTCGGCCCCGGCAGCGCCGGCACCGTCGCACCCGGCGGCACCTGCCCGGCGGCGCGCCAGGTTCTGGCGCGCATGGACCCGGCCGCGAACCCGACGGCGCCCCGAGGAGGCCGGATCGATGGCTGACTATCTGAACACGCTGGTCTTCGGCATCTACCCCTATGTCGCGCTGACCGTGCTCGCGCTCGGCTCGATCATCCGCTACGACCGCGAACCCTATACCTGGCGCTCCGGCTCGAGCCAGCTCCTGCGCCGAAAGCAGCTGGTCTGGGGATCTGTGCTGTTCCATGCCGGCGTGCTGATCGTGTTCTTCGGCCATCTCATCGGGCTCTTGACGCCGATCGGCGTGTTCGACCTGCTCGGCATCTCCCATGGCTTCAAGCAGGTCATGGCGATCGTCATCGGCGGCATCGCCGGGATCGCCGCCCTGATCGGCGCCACCATGCTGGCGCACCGGCGGCTGCTCGATCCGCGCATTCGGGCGACGTCGACCTTTGGCGACAACGCCGTCATCCTGCTCCTTTGGTTTCAGCTTGTCCTCGGCCTTCTGACCATTCCGATCTCGCTTGGCCATCTGGACGGCCAGGAGATGGTCAAGTTCATGGCCTGGGCCCAAGGCATCTTCACCTTCGATCCCGCGGCTTCGGCCTACGTCGCCGACGCCAATCCGATCTTCAAGCTGCATCTGTTCCTGGGCCTGACGATCTTCCTGCTGTTCCCGTTCACCCGCCTCGTTCACATGCTGAGCGCGCCGGTCCGGTACATCTGGCGGCCCGGCTATCAGATCGTCCGAAGCAGGAGCGAGCGCAAGCCGACCGCCCTGCGTCAGCCTGTGGCGTGAGAGGCGCCATGACCACGGTCTATCGAAACCCTGCGCGCCCCTCTCCTCCAGACAATGCCGCCGGTTTCGACGTCGGCTATAGCGGCCCGACGAAACCCGACACAAGGGTGCCGCCGAAGGCCGGGCCGGTTCTCGACGCCATTTCGGTCAATGGCGTCGACATCCCCGAAGCCGACATTCTAGGCGAAGCGCAAAACCATCCGGCCGAGCGCCCGGGCGAGGCGCTGGCCGCTGCGGCGCGGGCGCTCGTCGTGCGTGAGCTCCTGTCACAAGAGGCCCAGCGCCTCGGGATCGTCGGCGAGCCGGAGAAGGATGCCGCCGGCCGTCCGGAGACAGTCAACGATGCAGCGATCAGGGCGCTGATCGACCGAGAAGTGCCGGCGCCGGTCTGCCGGTAAGCCGAGTGCCGACGATATTTCGAGCGCAATGCAGCCCTTTCGGTGAGCCGATCTATGGGTGCGGCATATCCTCGTGCCGGCGGCGGTCGACGACACCGCTGCGCGCGAGAAGGCGAAGCTGAGGCCGAGTCGCTGATTGGCCCAGTTGCGGCGAAAGCCATCTGATTTCGCAGGGGCGGCGCCGCCACTCCGCCTGTCCGTCAAAGGAGCAAGGGAGCCTTGGGCAGGTCACCAAAGGTTCGACGGTGTCCGAATTCCGAAGATGCCCTTGAAACGATGAAGGCGGGCGAGCTTCGATCGAACCTGTGGCGACCCGCTTCGGTTTTCATGTGGTCGTTCTCGATCGCGGGCCCCCGGCAGCCAGCTGCCGTTCGATACCAGTGAAGGATCAGTTCGGCGTAATCGAAGCGGCGAGCTGGTCGCGGGCGGTGTCGCAATATGTCGGCATTCTCGCCGGTCGTGCGGATGTCGCAGGATCGATCTCAATGCAACCAGCGGACCTCTCGTTCAATAGAGGAACCAGCCGATGGAAGACCCGGAAGCAATCACGGGTCCTGGCCATCGAGGCGCTCGACACGGCGCCAGGTCTTCGCTGCTGGCAGCGCCACTCGACATCTTCGCCGAGCATTTTCGGCAGCGGACCCTTCATCGGATCCTCGATGAAATCGCCGACGAGGACGAGGCGGACCCGAAGAAGATCACATCGGCCCTGCGATTTCTTCAGACCGAAGCTCGAGCTTTATGTGGTCGACGAGGAAGCGGATCTGTTTCCCCTTCTCAGACGGCGGGCGGAACCTGAAGACGAGATCGAGAAGGTCATTCAGCGTCTCTGCCGGGAGCACACGGACAACAAGCGTGAGGCCGACCAGATCATCGCCGGCCTGTCACACGTTCTTTCCGCCGACTTCAAGCCGGATCTCCGATCCCGGTTTCAACGATCTGCTCAAGCGCTTGCGGCCAGCGAACGCCGCCATCAATTCTCGAGAACGCCGTTGTGCTGCCTCTGGCGCGCATACGGCTTACCAAGGGTGACTTGGACAACATGGGCAAACGAATGGCGGCACCGCGGTTTCAAGCGCCGGATCAGCGCCCTGACGAGGTTGTCGGCTAGGGAAGCGACAGAGATGCGAGGGATTGAAGGGCGATCCATGGTATGGGCGGGGCTATGGCTGCTGACCACCGTCAGCGTCGCTATGGCGGACGAGCCGGTCGGGCCTCAATTGACGCCGAAGCTTCGCGATCTCTGCTTCGCCGGAATGGCGAGCGTGCTCCTTTGCCAGCCAGGACATCCTGGCGAAACGCGTGTGCCGGCGATCATGCGGTCGCGGGCGGCGCAGCAGATCCACGACAGCTTCATCCTCCAGCAATCGCTGACCGAGCAGGATCGGAAGGACCTGATGGCGACCCTGCCATCCAGTTTGTCGCGCTCGACCGCAGCTTCCACGAAACGTCGGCGGAACTCGCCGCCGCCCGCCCGCGCCGAGGTTGTCGAGCAGGGAGATGACCGGCTTCAACCAGATGGTCGAAGCGTGCGTCGCCTGTCATCGTCGCTTCGCGACCGATCGCTTCGAGCTTGGCGCCGGAATGACCATTGATTCCGTTCCGGATGAAGAGCGCATAAGTCGTAATGCTTTCGTGATCTCTGCTTGTGTCAGATAGCACATCTTGGATCGTTCACTGGGAACTAGGGTCGGTGATTGATTGCTCAAAAGATGTACGCCCATGCGCGCAGACCCGCCGAGGATCGCAAGGCCGAAATCACCGCAGCGGCCCTACGCCTGGCCGCCAAGGTCGGCCCCGACCGCCCTGACCACCAGGCTATCGCGAAGGCAGTTGGTCTCAGCCAGCCTGCCATTTTCGCCATTTCCCAAAGAGCAGGATATCTGGCAAGCAGTAGCCGCACGGATCGGCGCCGACATGGCCAAGCGCTGGGCCAAGGCCGGCAATGGCCCCCGCCGCCCCAGGACGTTTGCGTGGTACTTGGTCGGCTGACTTCGTTGATCCAGGCATCGATGCCGCACGCGGTACGACCTCTTCTCATGCGTTGTATTGCCGGAACGGCAGGCGATGCGACGTTCGCTGAGGTAGATGGACGCCTTCATACTGCGGTCGCAGCTGGCGGCGCGCGGCAGCGGCCGGCGTGACATCGATCGCGGGGATGCCTGGCTGGCTTGGTTGGCTCGACCGAGGGCTTTGCCGTGCCAGGTACCGGCACTGCACCACTGACGTAGCCGCGAGCAGAAGATCCTTCCGCCTTCTCGACTGCAGCTCTACGGCATCATCGCCGGCCGTGTTGATCAGGCCATCGATGAACAAGCGCCTCTTGCGCTACCTCCTGATCCTGCTGCTCTGGCATTCCTGCTGGGCGGCGCGTTTCCTTCACCAGCGTTCCAGTACTCTCTCCCGGTTCAGGTTGCCAGGCCGCAGACCGACGTGGCAAATCCAGGTGTTCGGCCTTGGCACCGTCGAGGCCGCGTGCTGTCGAAGGTCGGGTTCGAGGTCGGCGCCGCTGGTGAGCTGCATGCACAGTCACGGCGATCTGGTGCAGGACGGCGATCTTCTGGCGCGGCTGCATGCGGCCGAGCAGAAGCCAGGGTCGCGAAGGCCGGGCGGCCCTCGCCACCGCCGAGGCGAAGCTGCGGACCGCCGAGCGCCGTGGGCCAGGCGCGCGCCGTGCCTGGCGCAGCGGGAGCAGTCCAACCGACGCAAGCAGGCGCTGGTCGCACAACGCACCGTCTCCGAGGAAATCGCCGAGGAAGCGCAGATGGAGGAGGACGATGCGCGCCGAGCTCGAAGTGGCGGCGAGCAGGCTCGAGGTCGCCAAAGCCGGTCTCGAAGATGCCGAAGGCGCAGTATGCCTGGGCAGGTGCTTCTGGACCACCACGAACTCCAGGCACCCTATGACGCGATCGTGGTGGCGCGGCACCGGAACTCGGGACCGTGCTGACGCCGGGCGAACCGCTAACAGCCTGGTCTGCAACCATTCTCACAAAGCCATGACCAAACACTCCGCATAATCATCGGCTCTACATAATTGCCTACGTCGACGAGGCGCGCGCCGGCCGGATCGAGCTCGACCAGCCTGCCGAGGTCCGGCTGCGGTCCCTGCCCGGCGAGGTCTTTCGCGGTCATGTCGCGCGCATCGGCATCGAGAGCGACCGGGTCAGCGAGGAACGCCGCGTCTACGTTGCCTGCGATCAATGCCCCGCTCGGTTTCATCTGGGCGAGCAGGCCGAGATCACCTTGACCACATCCATGCTCGATGAAGCCCTCCTCGTTCCGGAAACCGCGGTCATCGGCTTCGATGGCGCCAAAGGAACGGTCTGGACCGTCGAGGACGGCGAGCTTTGGCGACGGGAAGTGGAGCTAGGCGCGCGCACGCTCGATGCCGAGGTCGAGATCGTCGCCGGCCTCCCGGCCGACGCCTTGGTCGTCGTCGATCGGCCTGGCGGCTTGCGCGAGGGACGCACGGCGACGGTGCGCGAGGACGGCCAGCCATGAACCTTGCCTATCGCGACATTCGCCACAATCTCGGCCGCTTCCTCTTGACCTGCTTCGGGCTCAGCCTGCTGCTCGGCGTGGTGCTGTCGATGATCGGCATCTATCGGGGCCTGGTCGAGGATGCCCTGACCCTGGTCCGAGCGCCAAAGGCGGATCTCTGGGTGGTCGAGTCCGGCACGCGCGGTCCGTTCGCCGAGTCCTCGCGCATCCCGGGCGACACGCGGGAGGCGATCGCGCGGCTTCACGGCGTGGCCGCGGCCGGCTCCGTCACCTATCAGTCCGTCGAGACCGAGCATGCCGGTGAGAAACTAAGGCTCTATGTGGTCGGCTTCGAGCCGGGCCGGCCCGGCGGCCCGGAGAGAATCATCGCCGGCCGCGCCATCAGCCGAAGCCATTTCGAGCTGATCGCCGACCGTCGGACCGGCCTTGTGCTGGGTGACCGGCTGCAGCTCGGCCGTGATGTCCTCACTGTCGTCGGGCTGACCGAAGGACAGGTGGCCTCGGGCGGCGATCCGGTGGTCTACATGACGCTTCTGGATTCCCAGGAGCTGCAGTTCGAGCTCGCTCCGCCGGCCGCGCGCCGCGAACGGGCGCGTGGCGCGACGCCGAACGACGTCGATACCGTCAATGCGGTGATCGCCCGCCTATCGCCGAATGTCGACGCGGACGACGTCGCCCAGGCCGTGCGCCGCTGGAAGCATCTGGCCGCCACCACCCAGGCCGAGCAGGAGGCGATTTTGACCCAGTCGGTGGTCGAGCGGGCGCGCAAGCAGATCGGCCTGTTTACCAGCATCCTTTTGCTGGTCTCCGCCGTGATCATCGCGCTGATCATCTACACCATGACCATGGACAAGCTGCGCGAGATCGCCACCCTCAAGCTGATCGGCGCACCGGATCGCCGGATCATCGGCCTGATCGTGCAGCAGGCGCTCGCCATGGGCGCCATCGGCTTCGGCTTCGGCGCGCTCTTGATCACGACCATCAAGGACTATTTCCCGCGACGCGTCGTGATGCAGCCTGAGGACGGATTGGCGTTGGCGGCGGTGGTCATCCTGGTCTGTCTCCTGGCGAGTGGCCTCGGCGTGCGGCTGGCGCTTCGGACCGACCCGGCAACGGCGCTGGGGGGCTAGGCTCGATGTCGCTCGATGCTCATACGCCGCTGGTCAAGCTCCGGGATGTCTCGAAGCATTTCGGCGAGGGCGACACCCGGGTGGATGCGCTGCGCGAGGTCAGCCTCGAGGTCTATCCCGGCCAGGTCGTCGGCCTGCTCGGTCCGAGCGGCTCGGGGAAAACCACCCTGCTCAACGTGATCGGCTGCATCCTCGAGCCGAGCAGCGGCTGGATGTGTCTCGATGACGACACGGTCTACGACAACCGCTGGCTGCGCGGCGATCTGCGCAGGCTCCGGCTGGAAAAAATCGGCTTCATCTTTCAGTTCCACAATCTCCTGCCGTTCCTCGACAGCACCGACAACGTCGCGCTGGTCCTCGATCTGGCGGGCTTCGAGTCCGGCGCGGCGCGGGACCGGGCGATCGAGCTTCTCGACTATCTCGAGGTCGGCCAGCGCAAGAGCGCGATGCCGGCCAATCTCTCCGGCGGCGAGGCCCAACGGGTCGCGATCGCCCGCGCCCTGGCCAACCGGCCGCGCATCATCCTGGCCGATGAGCCGACGGCCGCGCTCGACTCCCAGCGGGCGGGGATCGTCATGGACCTGCTGCGCAAGGTCGCCGTCGAGCATCAGGCGGCCATCCTGGCCGTGACCCACGACGAGAAGATCTACGATCGCTTCGATGAGATCTTTCATCTGAGAGATGGTCGGTTGGACAGCGTCTCGGATGCCCCCCTGTCAGGCGACATTGCTCTAGACGATCTGCCCTCGACCACCGCCTGACCGAAGCCCATGCTCCGCCCTATGATAAGGCATGTCGAACCAACTCGACGGCCGTATCAGAGCCGCGTCTCCAGGAACGCCCTGAGCGCCACGGCGTTGTTGCGCGCCTCGTCCTTGGCGCCGAAGATCAGGGTGACACGGCCGGTCTTCGCTCGCTTCAAAAGCGTTGCGAGGCCCTCGGGCTCCTGCTCCAGCTCCTGAAAATAGCGCTCCTTGAAACGATCCCACTTCTCGGGGGCGTGGTCGAACCAGCGACGAAGCTCGGCGCTCGGCGCCACATCCTTCAGCCAGGCGTCCAGCCTGAGGTTGTCCTTAGCGACGCCGCGCGGCCAGATCCGGTCCACCAGGATCCGATAGCCGTCCTCAGGGGAGGGCGGTTGATAGGCGCATTTCAACTTGATCGGCATGTTGTCGCAGCCCTCGCCGTCGAGCTCGTGCGCGGCGCTCGCAAAGGCGATCGCGTCGTATGTCGGTCTCCATCCGGTGTCGTCCGGCCGACACGATGCTTCCGGCGCCGTCGCTTGCGCTCGGGCGCGCCAGCATGAGATGAAAGTGGATCAGACCCTCGAAGCCGCGCCAGCGCGTGTTCGACGCCCGAACGGTCGAGCGGCGTCAGCAGTCGCAGCCACTGCTGCAGCTGACGGCGGTTGCTGGCATCGCTGGCGGGGAGGACTTCCAGGCGTCCGAGGCCCCGCAGCAGCACCTCATCGATCGTCCAGGGACCGACCCCGCGAAGCGCGCCCAAACGAGCCGCAGCAGCAGCGTTGTCCCGATCTTCGAAGCCGTCCGGATCAAGCCGGCCATCCGTCAAGGATCGAGCGACACAGACGATCGACTCGGCTTTTGACCGGCTGAATCCAATGCTGCGCAGATCGTCCGCGGTCAGGTCGGCGACATCTCCCGGGTCGGGAAAGGCGTGAACAGTGGATTGACCTGCCGGCGGCCGCTGCGCTGATGTCGCGGCCAATTGGTTGACGAGCCGGACCCCAAGACCGGCCGTCACCTGCTGACAGGCGATCGCGTTGACCAGTCCTTCGAACAGGGTCAGGGAGCGGGGCGGCTTCAGGCCGACATGGGCGCCGGCAAGTGACCGAAGCATGGCGTCGTCGGCAGCCACTCGATCGAAGTCATCCAGGCAGCAAGTCAGGCCGAGCAGGCGCTGAAGCGCTGACATCGTCCGGCATCGGGTGATCGGCGGCAGGTGAGCCCCCTTCACCGTCACCTCGAGCATCGGCCGCTCGGGCGGCGCCGTCTGGATCACGGTAACGCTCACAGGCCTGTCTTGGATGATTAGCACACGGCGATAGGCCATGCCATCGAAGCGATCGATCAGATTGGCGGGATGCCGCTGCAGCACCCGCACAGTCAGGTCGAGCCGGAAGGGCGGCGCCGGTTTGATGCGGATGGTGAGGCGTTCCTCGGATGCCGCCTGGGCAGCCGCGATCCCGCCGCGGCCGGAGAGCTCACCCGCTCGATCGGTCGCCATCCGTCTCGTCCATCGTTTGGATCGCGAGATTGGCGTGGGCGAAGGCGCCGCCGGCGCGCATTTCGGCGGCGACCCAAATCGCCTCCATCAGCTCCTCTTGTGTGGCGCCCTGACGGAGCGCGGCCTTCACATGACCCTGAATGCAGTAGGGGCATTGGGTGACATGGGCGACGGCCACGGCAATCAGCTCCTTCACCTTGGACGGCAGCGCGCCCGCCTCGAAAACCTTCTTGCTGAACTCGTGAAAGGCGTCGTCGATCTCCGGCGCCAGCGAACGCCGGCGTTCCGCTATCGCTTTGGTCGCTTTCGGATAGAGAGTGCCATTCATCCTGATTTCCTTTGTCGAGATCTGAATGCCGGGTTCACAAACCCAACGGGGCAAGAATGGTTGCGAGAGCGATTCCGAGAATGATTGCGAGAGTCCGTTGACGCGCGTGCTGCGCGGCTGTGGTCGGGGGATTCCAGTAATCCGTTCTCAGGGCATCGCGCCAATGCCAAGGCTGCACATGACTAGGCCGAAGGCTGGCATCGACCCGAAAACGGTGCAGGGCGTGTCGCGGGTTGACGCCGCGGTCGTCGCTCCCAAGGGCAGCATCGAGCTGCCCGGCTCGCTCGATGAACCCGCAGCGACGCCGAACGGCAAGGCCGCGTCTCTCCCTGTTTCCCTTCGGCGTCGGGACGATGCCCTCAGGTTCGGACAGCCTGTCGAGATGAAGCAGCATGTCACACCCTCCTTCTGGTCCGGTGTCGATTCGGCCGGCTGCACCGACGCCGATCGACTCCGCAACGGCCTGTCGGCATCCGGCTAGATCGCCTGATTCAAGATGGGGCACGTCCATGAATTGAACAAATGAGAAATCATGGCATATGATATCGAGTATTTCGATATAAAGTCTGATGCTGGAGCTTGCCATGGATACCGAGCTCGCCCGGACCTTTCTCATGGTGGTCGCCGCCGGCAACTTCGTCAGCGCCGCCGAGCGCCTGCACGTCACCCAATCGACGGTCAGCGCCCGCATCCAGACGCTGGAACAGTTCCTCGGCGCCGATTTGTTCGTGCGCAATAAGGCAGGGACACAATTGACCGCGTCCGGGCGCCAGTTTCAAAAGCATGCCGCCATCCTGGTGCGCACGGTCGAGCGGGCGCGGCATGATCTGGGCGCCGCGCTCGACTACCGGGCGACGCTGACCGTGGGCGGCCGGTTCGGCCTCTGGGAGGGGCTGCTTCTCCGCTGGCTGCCGCGCATGCGCAGCCTTGCGCCCGACATCGCCGTTCGCGCTGAAATCGGATTCGAGGAAGACCTGATGCAGGGGCTTGTCGAGGGGCGGATCGATATCGGGGTCATGTACACGCCGGAGAGCCGCCCCGGCCTCAAGGTGGAGCGGCTCTTGGATGAACGGCTGGTCATGGTGTCGACCGATGCGAAGGCAAGGCCCAACCCCGGTGCTGATTATGTCTATATCGACTGGGGCCCCGAATTCTATGCCCAGCACGGCGCGCTGTTCCCAGACTATGCCGGCGCCGGCATCGTCGCCAATATCGGCTGGCTCGGCCTGCAGCATGTTCTTGAAGAAGGCGGCGCCGGCTATTTCCCGCTTCGCCTGGTCGAGGGCCATCTCGAGACCTCGCTTCTTCACACGGTCGCCGGCGCGCCGGAGTTCCGGCTGCCGGCCTACATCGTGCATCCGAACGGGACGGCGCCCGACCACGTCGCCATGGCCGTCGCGACCATCCACGACATGGCCAATGGCCAGGAAATGCGGTGAACGCCCGACCGATGCGACCCGTGAACAAAAAGCTGCCCGGATGTGCGTCCGGCAGCCGTTCGCAGGTCATCGAGCGGAGAATAGGGGCGCTATCGGCGATCCGAGATGCGATGGCCGGCGCCTGAGGGCGAGCGCGCCGGGGCATCAATCATGGCGGTCTGCCTCTCATGGGCATATCGATCGAGCAGCAACAGGGCTCCGATCGTCAGCAAGGTCAGGAGCTTGGCTGCTTCGAGACCGATGTAGAGGAGATGAAGCGGCGAGTCCGGCACCGAGCCGCCGGCGACAATGATGGCGACGCGCGCGTCGAGCGCCGGCAACAGCCAAAGGGTTTGTAGCGCGACCATCGCGTCGACGAACATGATCGACGCCAACACTAGCTTTCGCCTGCTCAGCGCGGCGAGTCCGGTCGCTATGGCCGCCGTCGCGATCTCGACCGGCGCAAAGACGGCGAAGGTATGACGCCCGACGTCAAGGGCGACCGGCAGCGTGAGGCTGGGGGCATTGAATTTCGCAGGCGTTGCGAGGAACGAAACGCCGACCAGCATGCCGGCCCAGAGCAAAACGGCCAGGGTCAGCACGACCGCGACAAGATCCCGCCTGGCTTTGCTGTCATCGGAAACGGGCATGATCTGCTCCCTGTACGCCGACCGGTTCACCAGGGATGGCCGACAACACGGCATGAAGATATATCTTGCATATTGCTTCAAGCAATGCCCGGGTTAGACTGAAGCGATGTGCCGCACACGGAGCTTTTTCGCCCTATGCTGAAGCTCCATTGGACAAGCCTCAGCCGTTCAGGCGTCAAGCTTCCGTCTGCATTACCCGGATGGGCACAAAGAACGTGCGCCCGGATTGCTGAGGATGCGATCGCGATCCCCGCCAAAGCAGGCGCTGGCGGTATTCGGGATCGATCACCTCAGCGAAGTCCAGGCTGTGCTCGAGAGGATGGGCGACGGAGCCATGCGTCTTACCACCTTCACCGACTACTGTCTGCGGGTGCTGATCTATGTCGGCAGCAAAGGCGACGATCTGGCCACGATCGATGAGATCGCTACGGGTTACGGCATCTCGCGCAGCCATCTGATGAAGGTCGTCTATCGTCTTGGCCAGCTCGGCTACCTGACGACCGTGCGCGGCAAGGGCGGCGGCATGCGCCTGGCGCGCGCTCCGGACGAGATCAATCTCGGTCTGGTGGTGCGCCAGGCCGAGGACGACATGGTGTTGGCGGAGTGCTTCATCGGTGAACGCGGTGTCTGCCGGATCGAGCCCGCCTGCGTTCTCAGAAATGCGCTCGACGAAGCGCTGAAGGCATTCCTTGCCGTGCTCGACGGCTACACGCTCGCCGATCTGCTGGCGCCTCGAGCCGCGATAACGAAGCTGCTGGGCATTCCGGATCGCCCAGGCGCCGGCGCTCCTTGACCGCAGGCGCGATCAGCCAGCTCTTGTCCGGTGGAAGAAAGCACGGCTCGTCGCTTGCAGCGCAGACTTGAACTGATAGATATATTTCCAATGAATGTTATAGTGTCGAGCGACGCTGTGGCGTGTGAAGGGTGCTGCCATGACCTATGTCGTCATCGAGGCCTGTATCCGGTGCAAATACATGGACTGCGTCGAGGTGTGCCCGGTGGATTGCTTCTACGAAGGCGCGAACATGCTGGTAATCAATCCCGATGAATGCATCGACTGCGGTGTCTGCGAGCCGGAATGTCCGGTCGAAGCCATCCTTCCGGACACGGAAGCCGAGGCCGAGAAGTGGCTGGAGCTCAATCGCGAATATTCGACCGGACCCTGGCCCAACATCACCCGAAAGAAGGAGCCTCCGGCGGACGCGGACGAGTTCCGCGACATGCCCGAGAAATTCGCACGGTTCTTCAGCGCCAAACCGGGAAAGGACGCGTGAAGTCAGGGCGACGATGGCGGCACGGCAGGTGACGGTCGGCAAAAGGCCGATGTTTGGCCTCGAACTGATCCGGCGCCGGCCTTTGCTATCGAAAGAATCGATGTCACCTGCCGGAATCATTCGTTTGTCACCTCCGTCGATGGTGCCAATCTGAGCGAAGGCTGCGACAAGCCGTGACGAGATCGGGAGGCGGCCGTGCAAGACTGGGAAGACATCAGGCGATGGCGAAAGGAGCGGCGGGCTGCGCTGATTGCGCGGCGGCAGGCGATCTCTCAAAGCGAGCGCCAGCGGCTTAACTCTCTGATCCTGAAGCTGGTCGAGCAGCGCTTTTTCGAGACGCTGAAGAGCGCACTCGTCGGCTTCTATTGGCCGATAAAGGGCGAGATCGGCCCCCATGCGCTGATTCGCCGGCTGATCGAGCACGGCGCACGTGCCGCTCTGCCGGTGGTGGTCGACAAAGATCGGCCGCTCGAATTCTGGGCGTGGCATCCCGGAGAGCCGCTCGATCGCGGCGTCTGGAACATTCCGATTCCAGCCGAGCGCCGGGTGGTGCAGCCGACGGCACTGCTGGCCCCCTTGGTCGGTTTCGACGGGGCGGGTTACCGGCTCGGCTACGGCGGTGGTTTTTACGACCGCACGCTCGAGGCCGTGGCGCAAAAGCCGCTCACCATCGGCCTCGGCTACGAGATCGGCCGGCTCCCGACCATTTATCCGCAGGCCCATGACATCCAGATGGACGCAGTCGTCACCGAACAGGGCATCTTTCCATCACCGCCAAGGAGGCCGACCTTCGATGAAGATCCGCATGGGGAAGGAAGTTACGTTTCACCGCCCTGCTTCATGCATGAACTCGATCCGTCCTTCGTCGGCCTGCAGCCGGGCGACGAGACGGCATCGGAGGCGGTCGGGGAGGGCGGCGGCCCGGCGAAGCCTTCTCGAAAAACTTGTGACAGATGAGCGGCAGCACCACGGGCATCCCGCGCTATCGGCGGTTCGACGGACTGGCGCTGCTGCACCAGGGATTCCGACCTTTCTTCCTCGGCGCCGGCCTTTGGGCACTCATCGCCATGGTGATCTGGATCGCGGCGATCCAGGGCCACGTCGGCATTCCCAGCGCGTTCGACCCGGTCAGCTGGCACGCTCACGAGATGATCTTCGGCTTCGTGACAGCGGTGATCGCCGGGTTTCTCCTGACGGCCATCCCCAACTGGACCGGACGCATGCCGCTTCAGGGGCGCCCGCTTGCGGGGCTCGCCGCGGTGTGGCTGGTCGGGCGCTTCTCCGTTCTCGTCTCCGGCTGGATCGGCGCCGGGACCGCGGCGCTGCTCGATCTCTCCTTTCTGGCGCTGCTGCTCGTCGTCGTGCTCCGGGAGATCCTGGCCGGCCGCAATTGGCGAAACCTGCCCATGCCCATTGCCCTCGGAGGGCTCCTCGCCGCCGATGCGCTGACCCACGTCGACGTCCTTGGGATCGCGGCAACCGGCGCCCTCGGCCAGCGTCTCGGGCTGGGTATCGTTGTCCTCCTGATCGGCTTGGTCGGCGGCCGGATCATCCCGAGCTTTACCCGGAACTGGCTGAAGAAGCGCGGCGAATGGAAATTTCCGGCGAGTTTCGGTCTGTTCGATCGCCTTTCGCTGATCCTCCTGGCGGCGGCCATGACCGCGTGGATCGTCGCGCCGGAAAGCCGGCTCGCCGGAGGTCTTCTGATCGCGGCCGGACTTGTGACGCTGCTTCGTCTCACACGCTGGCGCGGCCATCGCACGGTTGCCGAACCGTTGGTCTGGAGCCTCCATCTCGGCTTTGCCTGGCTCCCGGTCGGGCTGCTGCTACTCGGCATCGCCTCACCTGACCTGCCGGCCGCCGCCGGCCTGCACGCTCTGGGCGCTGGCGCGATGGCAGGCATGCCGCTTGCCGTCATGACCAGGGCGACCCTCGGCCATACGGGCAGGCCGCTCAGTTCCGATTTCTGGACCACCGCCATCTATCTGATGGCCGCCCTTGCGGCCGCGTTCCGCGTCGCCGCACCGTTCCTTCCCGAGGCTCACTCACTGCTGCTCGCTTTGGCGGGATCAGCCTGGGTCCTCGCCTTCGGGCTCTTTCTCCTGCGCTACGCCAGCATCCTGCTCCGACCTCGGGATGCAAGCCCGTAGCTTGCGAAACGCAACGGCACCATGATTGCGCAATTGACGAAGCAGGAGCGGCGTCTGGCCATCGGGATTTCGATTCTGCCGGCGTTCTGCGGACTGGCGATGGCGGGTGCAGGTCGACGACCTCGAGCTTGCACTTCGTGGAGACTCCTCGGAGGGCGACAGCGATGGGGACCTTTGGACGTTACGACCATGATCGAGCGGCGCAACGCCAGCGTGACGACTGAGCTCAGATCGTAGATCCACCTCCTAGGTATCTCCTAGCAGCAATTTGCGAGAACTCTTCTGAGAGATGATCGATCAGCTTGCGCACCGCGGGGAGCAGTCCGCGTCGCGAGGCGAACACGGCATGCACGATCCCGCTTCGCGGCCGCCACGCGGGCATTACGTCGACAAGCGTGCCGGCGGCAAGGTCGTCGGCGACCATCATGGTGGGAAGTTGAACCACGCCGATGCCTGAGAGGGCCGCCAGCCGCATTTGGATCATGTCGTCGGTGATCAGGCGCGGCTGATGCGTGATCAGCGACTCGGCGCCGTTTGCACCTTCCAGGCACCACTGGTGGGTCCGATGGGAAGGCGCGAAGTCGACGCTGGGCAAGGCCGCGAGATCAGCCGGGACAAGAGGGCTGGCGTGACCGTCCAGCAGGCTCGGACTGGCCACCAGCCGCTGTGTGCTTGGCGCGAGCCTGCGCATCACCAGATCGCTCTCCGCAATCGGCGGGAACCGCACCCGAATGGCCACGTCGAAGCCTTCGGCGACCACATCGACCTCGCGGCTCGTGCTTTCGAGATGGACGGTCACGAGCGGAAACGCCGTCATGTAGCGCGCGATCATGTCGCCGACCTGGAAACAGAGCAAGGCCGGCGGACAGCTGACCTTGACGATGCCCTGCGGTTCGGAATGGGAGCGCTGGATGGCTTCCTCCGCCGCTTCGGCTTCGACCAGCATGGCGACGCAGTGGCGATGATATTCCTGGCCGATGTCGGTCACCACGAAACGCCGCGTCGATCGCTGAATGAGGCGAACGCCCAGGCGCTCTTCCAGGAGCCCGATCCGGCGGCTCAGGCGCGACTTCGGCAGCCCGAGCGCGCGGCCGGCCGGCGCAAAGCCGCCGTGATCCACCACCTGCACGAAGAAATAGAGGTCGTTCAGATCCTGCATCGTCCATTGTTCACAAAATAGGACGATGAGGTCAAGAATTTGCGTTTACTCCAACTTTGGTATCGGGAATAGGTTGATTTCCAGCACCGGCCGAACAAATCGGCCCAACGAGGAGATATCCCATGAGACAGATTCTTGGCGTTTACAGCGCGCCCCGTCCGCATTGGGTCGGCGACGGCTTTCCCGTCCGCACCATGCTTTCGCATCACGACCAGGGGCAGCATGTCAGCCCCTTCATCATGCTCGACTATGCGGGTCCTGCGCAGTTCGAGCCGACGGAGAAACGCCGTGGCGTCGGCGTGCATCCGCACAAGGGTTTCGAGACCGTCACCATCGTCTATGAGGGTGAGGTCGAGCATCGGGATTCGACCGGCGCTGGCGGCTTGATTGGCCCCGGTGACGTGCAGTGGATGACGGCGGCCTCGGGCATTCTGCATGAGGAGTACCATTCGCCTGCTTTCGCAGCCAAGGGCGGCAACTTCGAAATTGTGCAGCTTTGGGTCAACCTGCCGGCCAAGCACAAGTCGACCGAACCCGGCTATCAGACGTTGCTCGATGAAGATACCCCGACGGTCGAGCTGCCGAACGGCGCCGGCGAGCTTCGGGTCATCGCAGGCAGCTTCGGCGGTAGTCGAGGTCCGGCAAGCACGTTCACGCCGATCAATATCTGGGACGTGCGGCTAGGTCGGGACAAAACGGTGGCGCTCGATGTTCCGGAAGGGCACACGTTGTCGGTGCTGGTGCTTTCCGGGACCGTCGAAATCAACGGGCAGGAAGTCGCCCGCGAGGCGCAAACGGTCCTGCTTGGCCGCGATGGCGGCGGCGTGACCATTGAAGCCAACAATGACACCAAGCTTCTGGTTCTTGCCGGCGAGCCCATCGACGAGCCGGACGTCGCTCACGGGCCCTTCGTCATGAACACGGCAGCCGAGATCGACCAGGCGATGCGGGATTTCCAATCCGGCAGGTTCGGCGCGATCCCGGCCTGAACGCCGGGGCGGCTTCGATCCCATGGTGGCGGAGCCGCCCTCACCGACATGCGCCCGCCCGACGCATCGGGACCGGATATCAACGCAGGAAAGGAGAGGACGATGACCTTACCTTATAAACGTCTGGACAAGGACAAGGCCGCGGTATTGCTGGTCGATCATCAGACGGGGCTGCTGTTGCTGGTGCGCGACATCGACCCCGACAAGTTCAAGAATAACGTGCTGGCCCTCGCCGATCTCGCGGCCTACTTCCAGCTCCCGACCATTCTGACGACCAGCTTCGAGGACGGTCCCAACGGACCGCTCGTGCCCGAACTGAAGGAGCTTTTCCCCGACGCACCGTTCGTTCCGAGGCCAGGCCAGATCAACGCCTGGGACAACGAAGACTTCTTCAAGGCGGTCGAGGCGACGGGCAGAAAGCAACTCATCATCGCCGGCGTGGTCACGGAAGTGTGCGTCGCCTTCCCCGCGCTCGCGGCACTCGAAGAAGGGTATGAGGTCTTCGTGGTGACAGATGCTTCCGGCACCTTCAACGAGCTTACGCGGGATTCGGCCTGGCGGCGCATGGAGCAAGCCGGTGCGCAGCTCATGACCTGGTTCGGGGTCGCCTGCGAGCTCCACCGCGACTGGCGAAACGACGTGGAGGGGCTGGGCGCACTGTTCTCAAACCACATACCCGACTACCGAAACCTGATCACCAGCTACACGATGCTGACGGGCAGCAAGTAGGCGAGTAAACGGAGGGTCTTGCAGATAGCGGGACCCTCCCCCTTCGGGACGTTTCAAACGCGTCACATCGGGAGCGCCGCCATCAGGTTGGCAAGGCCCAGGAAGCTGCCTTTCGCCAGGCGCTGGCAGGCGTTCGCCGAGCAGGCCGATCAGGAGGGCTTGCCCGCCGCCCGATTCTTGGCCGCCCCGGCCGAATGCGAGCTGGTCGAGCGCGAGACCCGGCAGATCCAGCGCCACCTCAACGAATCCCGCCTATTCACGGCGACCGCTTGGTCAGAGGAATGGGTGTGCTGCCTTCGCTCCGGGCAACGAATGCCTCCAAATGCGGATTGCCTGAATGGTCCATGGCCTTCGCCGGGCCGTCCCAAACAATCTGGCCTCTGTGCAGCAAAGTGTCCCGGCTTCGAGGACAGCCGTCCCGTACGCATCGGCAACCCTCGCCGTCATGGCACTCGTCGGGCTTGCCGCGACGCCGGCAAAGGCAGCGGTCGGACAGAACGAAGAGATGTGCGACCCCGTGATCGACGGCGGCAGCCATGCGGTCCGTACGAGCAGCGGCGGCGTGCTCAGGTCGAGCGCCACCCATCCCTGCCCCAAGGAGCCGGATCTTGTCACATCAGACCCCTATATCGGCCATCTCGGCCTCGGCGACGTCGGTGACAGCAAGGGGCTGCTCGAGAGCGCCATGCGCAAGCGGCACATCAAGTGGATTTGCAACGCCAAGGTCGAACGCTTCGACGCGGCAATGCTCGACGTGATCGAGCATGACCACCATGGCCAGGCCATCGGCCGCAAGGAAGTGCCCTTCGATTTCGCCATGCTTCTGCCGGCTTTCCGTGGCATTGAGGCGGAGCGTGGCCTTGACGGCCTAACCAACCCGCGCGGCTTCGTTCTGATCGACCAGCGACAGAGAAGCCTGGCCTTGCCGAATGTCTGGGCCATCGGCGTCTGCGTCGCGATCCCGCCGACCGAGACGACGCCGATCTCTACCGGCGTGCCCAAGACCGGCTACATGATCGAAAGCATGGTGCGCGCGGTCGCCGTCAATCTGCGCGACGTGCTCGACGAAAAAGCGCCGAGCGCAGAAGCGACCTGGAGCGCAGAAGCGACCTGGAATGCGATCTGTCTCGCCGATATGGGCGATACCGGCATCGCTTTCGTCGCCATGCCGGAGATGCCGCCGCGCAATGTCGCCTGGATCGCCGAGGGCAAATGGGTGCATCTCGCCAAGGTGGCGTTCGAGAAATACTTCCTGCGCAAGGTCCGGCGCGGCGCTACCGAGCCGATCTATGAGAAGTACGCGCTCGACGCACTCGGCATCACCAAGCTGAAGTCCTGAGCCGAAGGAGGGGTCCGTCCATGCATGTGATCAACCGTTCTCTGGCCGCCCTGTCGCTGCTGGCGCTCACGGCCTGCGCGCCGATGGCCTGGCAGAAGGAGGGGGCGAGCCCGGCCGAGGTCGACGTCGCGCTTGCGGAATGCAGCCAGCTCGCCCAGGACGAAGCCTGGCGGCAGAGCTGGGAAGCCCGCTGGCCGCCCCCCTTCTATGATCGACGCTACATGCCGCCCTACTACAGCCTGCGTGACCCTTTCTGGTTCGACTATCCGAGCTCCGCGGAGTTGGAATGGGATCTGCGCAATTTCTGCATGCACTCCAAGGGATTTCGCCTGAGGCCTTTGGATCATGCCGGCAACGGCATGTGAGCTCGGAAACGACTTGATTCATGGATCGGATTTAATTCGGGACCGGCCTTTTTATATTCGCGTCATCTAATATATATTGATTCGAAAATAATCTTTATCTACTTGGAATAAAAGATCTTTTCAGCACTCACAACGACAGTCTGCCGACCGTCATCTCTCCGGATGGCCTGCAGCCAATGAGGACAACCAAGATGAAAGCCCCCACTATCCTGCTCGGCGCGGCGGCGCTGCTTACGCTGGGCGCCTGCGCAGGCTTCGCCTCGCCCGTGCCCGACACCACCTTCGCACAGGGAAAGCGAGCCGAGGCCGCAATTTCCTCGTACTACGAGGATCACGCGAGCGAGGACTATGGTCGCTGCAACCGGCCCTATTTCGACGCGATCACCAAGGTCGACGTGGTCGAGGACACGGCCAGCCGCCTGGTGCTCGATGTGCGCTACAAATATTGGGACAGGTTGCGCGACGACGAGGACAGCAGCGTGCGCGCCCCTGGCGTCGACGGCTCGCGCAAGGTCTGCTGGGGGTTCGAAAGCCGCCAGTTCACGCTTGAAAAGACCAATGGCGACCTGAAGGTCGTCGACATGACCGGCCCGGTGCGCGGCAAGGGCGCCAAAATCGGCAACGTGACCATCGGCGGGAGCGTCGGGGTCGGGGTCGGCGGCACGATCAGCAAGTGACCCTCAAGAAACGCTGAAACGACGTCGATGCCGTGGCGATCGGACGAGGATCGCCACGGTCATCCTGTCTCGCTCGGCATGAAGGCCGAGACGTAACGTAGGAACCCGGTCAGAACATCGGGCGCGGCGTGGTCGCCACGCTCGGCGGCAGGACCGGCATCACGACCTTCGGCTGCTCGCCTGTCAGGCTGCGCAGGAAGGCGGTGATCTTGTCGATCTCGGCATCGGCAAGTTCGATGCCGAGCTGGGACGAGCCCATCACGCCGACCGCCTGACGAAGATCCCAGGACTTGCCGGTGTGGAAATAGGGCGGCGTCAGCTCGATGTTGCGAAGCGTCGGCACCTTGAAGACGTACTCGTCGTCCACCGACTTGGTCACCTCAAACCGCCCGGTGTCGTCGGGCGGCAGGAAATCCGCGCCCGGCTTCTCGACCACACCGAAAGGCTGATACTGATCGCCACCGAGGTTGATGCCGCTATGGCAGCTGCTGCACCCATTGTCCATGAACAGCTGCAGCCCCTCCTTCTGCTCGGCTGAAAGCGCCGCGCCATCGCCATTCAGATAGCGATCGAACGGTGCACCCGGGGTGATCAGGGTCGCTTCGAACAGCGCGATCGCCTTTTCGACATTGGGAAGCGTGATCGGATCTTGGTCCTCCGGAAAGGCCGCCTCGAAGGCCGGAAGATAGCCGGGAATACCCTTCAGTTGCTCGACCACATGCTCGGGCGTGATCGCCATTTCCACCGGGTTGACCAGGGGGCCGCCCGCCTGCTCCTGCAGGTCCTTGGCGCGGCCGTCCCAGAACTGCGCGGTGTTGAACACGGCGTTCAGCACGGTCGGCGCATTGCGGCCGCCATGCTGCGAGCGGTGGCCGAGCGAAGTCTCCAGCGCATCGACGCCGCCCAGGCCGAGATTGTGGCAGGTGGCGCAGGAGATGTTGTGGCTCTGCGACAGCCTCGGCTCAAAATAGAGCATCGTGCCGAGCTGGACCTTGTCGGGGGTGGCCGGATTGCCTTCCAGCTCGGGCGGCGTCGCCGGTAATGGCTGAAACAGCTCTTTTGCCGCATCCATTAGTTCTTCGGCCTGGGCGCTGCCCATGACAAGGCACATCACGCCGCCGATCAGCGCGGTCGACTTGAAGAACATGGTTCCCTCCAATGCTTGCACTGCCGATCCGTCGGCGCTCAGACTCGCTGGTTTCTTGAATCATTCCTAGATGGCTGCCCCCGACCGTACGTTGATGCGGATCAAGGTCGTCATCGACAAAGTCCCGTCAGATGGATCCGGCTTCAACGGCAAGGAAGGAATCGATGTCCGCTCGCACCACCGATAGCGCGCTCACGGCAAGCGATGCCGGATGGCTGGCGGTGTGGGATCCACTGGTCAGGGTTGGCCATTGGACTCTCGCCATCGCGTTCTTCATTGCCTATTTCACCGAGGAAGAGCTTTTGTCGCTTCACGTCTGGGCCGGCTATGTGGTCGGCGTGGTCGTGATCCTGCGGATCGTCTGGGGATTCGTCGGCCCCAAACATGCGCGCTTCGTCGACTTTCTCTACCGCCCGACGACGGTGCTCGGCTATCTGGCCGATCTTCTCCGTCTGCGCGGCCTGCGCTATGTCGGCCACAGCCCGGCCGGCGGGGCCATGGTGTTCTCGTTGCTGATCGTCATCGCCGGGGCCGTCTGGAGCGGGCTCAGCCTCTATGCCGTGGAGGAAAACCGTGGTCCGCTCGCAGGCTGGGCCGCTCTGGATGTGGAGGCGGTGAGCGCGGCGACCGCCGACGAAAATGAGGCGGAGGGCGAAGACAACGGTGAACGCGAGACGGCGGGCGGGGAGCGCGGCGAAGCGACGGGGGAGTTCTGGGAGGAAATCCACGACGTCCTTGCCAATCTCGCCATGGTTCTGGTGGTTCTGCATATCGCCGGCGTCCTGCTGGCAAGCTATGTCCACCAAGAAAATCTTGCCCGGGCGATGATCACCGGACGTAAACGCGCCGCCCCGTGATCTGACATCCTCGGCTTGACCCTCTGTGGAGTTCAGCAAGGGGGTGTAGGGTTTCGAGGCGGAGCGATGAGTGATCCGTGCGGAGGTCATCGTCACTCGTCTCCGTGGTGGTCAGCCCTGCCGCGCCAAGGCGCATGTCGACCTGCGGAGAAGCGAGTGTCCAGATCAGCCGAGCATCACTTTGTCCATCGCATCGGATGGCTGCGCGCTGCGGTCCTGGGCGCGAATGACGGCATCGTGTCGACCGCGAGCCTGCTCGTCGGCGTTGCGGCGGCCTCCGCCGATCGTCAAGGCATTCTGATCGCGGGTGTTGCGGGATTGGTCGCGGGTGGAATGTCGATGGCGGCGGGCGAGTATGTGTCCGTCAGCTCGCAAGCCGACACGGAACGTGCCGACCTCGAGACCGAGCGGCGGGCGCTGCAAAGCGCGCCATCCGCCGAGCTTGAGGAGCTGGCGCAGATCTATGTTGCTCGGGGCGTGGAGATCAGACTGGCACGAGAGGTCGCATCGCAGCTCATGAAGCACGACGATCTCGCCGCGCATGCGCGCGATGAACTCGGCATGTCCGGCACTGGCGCTGCCAGACCGGTTCAGGCGGCAGTGACATCGGCTTTGACCTTTTCGATTGGCGCAGTTCTGCCCTTGATCGCAGCGGCGCTCGCCCCCTCGGCCCACACGATTGCCGTCGTAACGCTGGCATCGCTGATCAGCTTGGCCACATTGGGCGCGGTTTCGGCGCGTGCCGGCGGCGCATCCATCGGACGGGCGGCGGCGCGGGTCACGATCTGGGGTGCGCTTGCCATGGGATTGACCGCCAGCATTGGCGCCTTGTTTGGCGCCGTTGTGTGATGTGCCTCTACAATCCATTCTTGAGGAACCAATAACTGAACGACTTCCGACGCCAGTTGGGCCATGTCGTGACGGATCTAGGAGTTGCCGGCTCTTGCAGGCCCTTCCTGTCGTTGCCGCTTGCCAGGCTCATCGGGCGATCCGGCCAGGCCAACCTAGTGGGTCATGGCTGGATGACCGCGCAACTGACGGGATAAGACCTCGTGGACCGGCATGCCCCCGTCTTGATGCCCATACTCATCACCCGGCCCAGCGAACGGATCATCGCATGAGGGCCGATGTCAGCTGCTGTCGCCAGCTGTTGATCAGAAGGCGTCTCGACCTCCCGGACCTGAGCCAAATTCAGGCGTAGGCGGCACGACGATTTGACCATTCCTCAGAGCGATGACCTCGCCTCGAGCGAGAGGCCTCCAAGGCTCCTCGGTGAGCGGCACGCTTGCGGCGAGCACAACCAGCTGACTGGGTGTTTTGATCCTGAGGCCGCTCGTCTCGAGCGGCTCGCCCTCGACACATTCGCGGTGGAGCAGATGCAGCCCCGGCGGCGCCACCAATCCATCGCCCTGGCGCCGGCGATCGCTATGGACGAAGAGGACATCGCCATCGCCATAGAGGAAATTTGCAGGACCGAGCTGCCGAAGTTCTTGAGCAAAATTGCCGACGATGGCGAGCCTGCTGTCGAGGGAGGGGACGGTGGCCGCGAGCCACAGTGCCTCCAGGCGCGCGAGCAGCGAGCAGAAAGCATACTCGGAGTCGGTCTCGCCAATCGGCCGGAACCGCCCAAGCGGAAGATCGGGAGCGTTCATGACGCCTGGCACATGGCCGTTATGGGCAAAGACATGCAGGCGGCCGCCGAGTTCCCGGATGAAAGGCTGCGTATTCTTCAGGGCCAACTCACCCGCGGTCGCCCGCCTGATATGGGCGATGACAAGGTGGCTCTCGATCGGATGATCCTCGAGAAAGCGCACCCAAGGGCTGGCACTGGCGCAATCGGTGTCCTTGATGACCCGCGCATCACCGTCTGCGGCGAAGGCGATTCCCCAGCCATCCTTGTGCGGTCCTGTCAGGCCGCCATGCTGCGAAAACGCTTCGAGCGAAAGCGTGATAGCCGCCGGCGCCCGGCTTGACAGGGCGAAGAGCTCGCACATCGTCAGCGGTCGATCCGGGTTTCGGCCAGAACCTGGAGAAAGGCGACGATGTCGCAATCCCGTGCGGAGTCGGTCAGGTCGTGGGACTCGAGGATGACGCAGAGCGAGGGCTTGTCCGCCGGCCAGTCCGCGCCGAAGAGGTGTGCCGCAAGATCGGTCGGCGCATGGCAGCCGCGACAATGGGCCCTGAACGCATCCCGGCCAGCCCTCGGATTGCCAAATTTCTCTTCCCCCTCCTTCAATAATGGGACCACATCGGGCAGCTCCAGCGTCGCGATCTTCGTCCAATCCGTTCTTGTATCGTCGGATGCCAGTGCGGTCGCGGGATCGTAAGGCTTGAACAGTGAAAACGCACCGCGCATCTCGCCCACCGCATACCCGACGGCCTGGTCATCGGGGTAGAGTTCACGGATCGCTGCCGTCACTTCGGGGGTTATATCGCTGCCGTGGCAAGACAGGCACATGTCGAACATCGGCACCGCCTGCATGAAATGCACAGTCGGGCGGCCGTCATGCTCGATCACACGAATGGTGCGCAGCAAGGCCGGATTTTGTCCGGCGCTGGAGCGAGCCGCGCAGCTCAGGAGGACGCCACGCTCTTCAGGATCCGGCGCATTGGTGGGGTTGAGGACCCGCAGGCTGGTTCGCCGGACTTCCCAGCCCGTATCCTGTTCGATCGCCGCTTCGATCTCAGGCGCCAGATGGCGACGGACACCGATGGCCTCGGCAAGGCCGATCGCCATCGCCTTTTGCATTTCCTGCATCATTGCAGCCCGCAGGCGTTGGAGCACGTCCTCCGCTTCGGCTTCGTAGGCGCCGAGGTCCCGCGCGGCCGCCGTCGACATGAAGATCAGACCAACCGAAAGAAACGAGAGAAGTCGGACAAGTCGCGGCATCATTCCCTCCGCCTTGGGTGTGATGCAGTATGAGTGTCCTATCCCGACCCCGCCTTGGCCTGGATCAAGCTAGACAGCAGCTCACAAGTCCAACGTAGGTTGCCTGCCAGCCGACTCTGCGGTCGACATCGTCGGTACAAGCCCGCCCTTCATCCACCACTTCGGGAGGATAAATCCGACATGGACCAGTCAACCTCACACCCAAATGGTGCCGAACAGTCAGCCCTCATCGTCCAACCGACCATCTCTCAGATGAAAGATCTCATCGAAGCGATCGTAGA
>JAWKVM010000055.1:0-41219 GCA_041398025.1 Alphaproteobacteria bacterium | reverse complement strand
TGTGAGCGGTCATAAGGCAGGCGTTGCAGGGATCTATAACCGCGCCGCCTATTCGGAAGACAAACGGGATGCTCTCGAAGCTTGGTCAAGTCATGTAAAGTCAATTGTGGTAGTGGATGACGCCTTCGACCATCGATCTTGCGCCATGATTTCTGGGCGGTTTGCATCATCTTGAAGACCGTGATCGTAGCGGTCCTGTAGCCGGGGTTGCAGTTGCTGAGCAGGTGCGACGCTGCATTTCAATGGCGATCGCTGATGCAATGTTCGTGTGTTTGGTCAGCCAGCGTTTCGACGATCCGACAGTTCGAAATCTTCCGATCGCCGCAGGATTCGATCATGCGCTCAAGCTCTGCCTTCAGAGCCATCAGTCGAGCCATGCGCTTGTTGACCTGTTCCAAATGAGCCGACGCAATTCTGGTTACGGCGTCACACGGCTGGTCAGGGTTGTCGGTCAACTCAAGGAGCTCCCGGATCGCACTCTGCGAGAAGCCAAGCTGGCGACAATGTCGGATGAAAGCGAGGCGATTGAGGTGCTCAGGCCCGTACAGGCGGTGATTGCCGGTTGATCGCTGTGGTGTCGGCAACAGCCCGATCTGCTCGTAATAGCGAATGGTCGGCACCTTGCAGCCGGTCGTCTTCGCCAGATGGCCGATCGTGAATTCCACGTCCGTCATGATGAAAACCCTTGTATCTCTAGTTACTAGAGATAGTAGCCTGACGCTTGAAGGCCGGTAAAGCGTTCGCCGACTGGTCCGGAGAAATCTCTTTGGCTGGATAGAAGCGCGGCCATGATGTTGCTCGATTACGCAAAGAGGCTGGTGCTGTTGGGGGGCAAGCTGTCGGCATGGCTCTTTCTGCCCATGCTCGTATTGGTCGCCATCTTTGACATCACGACGCGGCGGTTTCTCCAACTTGGTTCAACGCCAGCGCAAGAGTTGGAGTGGCACTTCTTCTTCGCGGGCGTCACCTTCGCGCTCGGCTATGCGTACCTCAAGGACAAGCATGTCCGGATCGACATCCTGCGCGAGCGTCTGTCGCCGCGAACCAGGCTTTGGATCGAACGCACCTTTCTTCTCACGATCATGATCCCGTTTGCCCTCGTCATCATCTGGTTTGGCGGGCGGATGACCTGGCTGTCCTACGCCCAGGGTGAGGGTTCCAGGGCGGCCTTGGGGCTCCCCTACCGTTGGCTCGTCAAAGCAACACTCCCCATCGGCGCCTTCCTTCTCCTCCTTGCCTGCTTCTATCGACTGTTCCGGCCCATGGATTCGGAAACGCCGTCAAGTGATGGTCTGACGTCGCCGGACCGCAATACCTCCATTTCGCGGGATCAGACGCCATGACATTTGTCGAGGCGATCCCTCTCCTGATGATCGTGGCCTTGATCGTCCTTCTCTTCAGCGGGTTTCCGGTGGGCGGCATCCTCGCCGGCATCGGCCTCGGCTTCGCCTTCCTCGGTATTGCCCTCGGCGAGTTTCCTTTGGCGACCTTGTTCATCATCCCAACGCGGATCTATCAGACGGTTGGCGAGAACCTGATCTATCCGGCCGTGCCCATGCTCCTGTTCATGGGCATCGCCCTCGAGACCAGTGGTGCCGCGCGAGAACTCTTGGTCTGCCTGCAGCGACTCCTGGCTTGGCTTCCGGGAAGCCTCTGTATCGCCGTAATCCTTCTCGGCTTGATCCTTGCACCGACGGCAGGGCTGATCGGCGCCTCCGTGGCGACGATTGCCTTGGCGGCGCTGCCAACCATGCTCGATCAGCGATATCGTCCCGAGATCGCGACGGGTTCGGTCGCGGGTGCGGGCACGCTCGGTGTCATCGCGCCGCCCGCGATCATGCTGTTCTTTCTGGCGGATGCTTTAGGCGTGCCGCTCGGGACGATGTTTCTGGGGCCGATCGTGCCGGTGCTCATGCTGGCTTTTGCTTATATGAGCTATTTCGTCATCGTTGCTTGTTTCGGCAACGCGCGGTACGCGGGCGCCGCAGCGGCGGATGACGTTCCTCCAGGATCATTGCTGCTCTACATCTTCAGAAGCCTGGTATTGCCAGTCGGGCTCATCGTGCTTGTCTTGGGATCGATCATTGCGGGATGGGTTGCTCCTACCGAATCCGCGGCTGTCGGCGCTGCCGGATCGGCGGTGCTCATCATTCTCTATCGGGGCTTCTCGCTCACGGTCATCAAGGACGCGCTCATCAAAACCGTGGACGTGACCGCGATGGTATTTTTCGTTGTCATCGGCGCCAGTATTTTTTCCTTCGTGTTCAGATTCTATGGCGGCGATGACCTTGCGCTCGACTTCTTCGAGGGTTTGGCGATGTCGCAATGGGGCATTCTGGCCGCGATCCTCACCATCCTCTTCATTCTGGGCTTCTTCATCGACTGGATCGAGATCACCTTGGTCTCGCTGCCGATTCTGCACCCCGTCATCGAGTCGCTGGATTTCTCGGCCTATGTCGGCAGCGGTCCGCTCGCCGACGTCTGGATTGCAGTGTTGGTGGCAGTCGTCCTTCAGACATCGTTTCTCACACCGCCCTTTGGCTTCGCGCTGTTCTTTCTCAAGGGCGCCTCACCGCCAGGCATTCGCATGATGACCATCTATCGAGGCATCGTACCGCTGGTGATCATTCAGCTATTGGCAGTGGGGCTGATTCTGCTCATCCCGGCGTTGGCTACGTGGCTGCCGGACTCGTTACTGGAGATCCGGTGAGCTTTAGCGCATTCGACGAGATCAATGACCGTCGTCGAGTGTTGTCTTGAATCTATAGGTGCTAGAGGCCCTAAATTCAGGGCTCGATTCTAACAAGGCAAGTCATGGCAAACCAAGGACTCATTTATGGTTGGATATAGCTGCACCGACGAGTCCGTTCGCTACCGCGTCGTTGGCATGGATTGTGCGAAAGACGCTGCGGAAATCGAACGTGCAGCCCGCTCGACGGGGATCGAACCGGATGCGGTAAAAGTATCGGCTGCAACCCATGTCATGACCCTGCGCGCTCCAGAGGCAGATCTGCCCCGGATAGAGGATGCGGTCTCGAAAACCGGCTATGGGTTCGAGCGGATCGGCGCAGAAGAGGGCGGGATCGGTGAGATCAAGGCCCACCAGGAGCCCGGCTATCGCCGTGCATTGTGGATCGTGGTGATCCTGAACGTGGGCTATGGTGTCGTCGAGATGGTCGGTGGCTTTATCGCCGGTTCGCAAGCGCTCAAAGCCGACGCGCTGGACTTCATCGGCGATGGGCTCATTACCTTTCTCGGGCTTCTTGCCATTGGCTGGAGCCTTGCTTGGCGTGCTCGCTCGGCGCTGACACAAGGTGTTTTCCTGGGCTTGCTCGGCCTTGGCGTGCTCGCCAGCACCATATGGCGTATGATTGCGCAGACGACCCCCGACGCGACGCTGATGGGACTGTTCGGCTTGGTAGCGCTCGTGGTGAATGTGCTGGCTGTCCTACCGCTGCTTCCACATCGCAAGGGGGACGCCAACGTGCGTGCCGTCTGGCTGTTCTCGCGCAACGACGCGATCGGCAACGCCGCGGTCGTCGTAGCAGCAGGGCTTGTTACCTGGCTCGGCAGCGCCTGGCCAGACCTCTTGGTCGCCGTGGGCATCGCCGGTCTCTTCCTGCATTCTTCGTGGTCCATAGTTCGGGATGCGCGAGCCGATCTGAAGGAGACTTCGTGACCCGCATACCCCTCGATGTAATCGGAGCACAAGCACGGCATGGCCCGACCTGATCGTCACCAGGATCATGGCAGCCCGTTTATCCATGCTTCGACCGGCATCGTTCGCCGGGCCCTAGACGAACTCGGCATGGCGCGTGAGGGCGCCGAAGCCGCAGGTGATTAATCCGAAAGAACTTACCATGGGAACACAGCATACTTGGTGCGTCGGACTATCGGCCTTACTGCTGGGCACCGGGCTTTTCCAGTTGCCGATCTCAGCCCCAGCCAGTGCGGCCATCACGTCGACATGCCAGTATTCGCAGGTGGTCATTTTGGACGCGACGTCAGCCGAATCGGCCGAGGCGTGCAGGGCACTTGCTGACGTTGTGGGCTATTTTCAGAAACTTCAATTTAGCTTTGAACCAACCTTCTCGATACGTTTTCGATCGAGCATGCCTGCCGACAATCATGAAGGAAGGCGTACACACGGCTTTTTCGACTCCAACGCAGGGACGGTCGTGCTGTTTCGTTCTCCCAACGTGACACCCTGGGGCCTGGTTTGGAGTCGAAATCTCGCCAACTCTTTTCTCCGACATGAGATGGTTCATGCTTCTCTTTGGCATCTGTTAAAAGAAGATTTTAAGAAGATTCGCCCTGAGTGGCACGAATTTATTGCTTACGCTATCCAGCTCGATCTTATGAATACAGAACTTCGTCAACAGATTCTTGCCAACAATGTTGATATCGGACCATTTTCCAACCTAGCTAACGTCAATGAATTTACCCACGGCATGGCTCCTGACGACTTTGCAATATCATCGTACAGGACGTATCTTTCCAGGGGTTCCGGTACCTTCATCAATAGACTGCTCACCTTTCAAATAAAACCTCCACCTATGGCTTATCCTTTCGTCGTGCTGCCAGGTGAAATATCTAGTCAATAAGGGAAGGCGATGAGGAGGAAAGAACAATGGTCAAACAAGACACGGAGCGCAAAGGTAGGCTGTCGCCAGCAGTAAAAGACAGGCTGGGAATACTGATCGCCATTCTGACCATAGCCTTGCTGTTGTGGATATTTGTCGCTGAAGGTATCCACTAATTTTTTGATGCAGATCAATGGCAACATCTTGATTCGGAATGACGTTAAGGAGACCGTCATTACTACCATCGGTCAGAGAGGCTTGACCCATGAAAATCGTCCGTGGCTTAGCCGCCATCGCCGGTTTAGCCGGCATGTTGACTTTCCCGCCAGCAGTCGCGTCCGCACAGCCGACTCAAGGACAAACGCCGGTCTGCTGCTGGGACATGTGGGATCCGGGCTGGACACAACGTCCGATGTGGGACCCCGGTCGGATGGGACAAGGACAGCGACAAAGGATGGTGCGGCACTGGACATTCATGCACAACGGTGTGCCGTCGCAATATCTTGGCCAGAGCAGCACAATCGCATTGACGGAGGAGTCGATCCGCGACGGGGCCACGCTGTATGCGGACAACTGCGCACGCTGCCACGGACCGACAGGTGGAGGCGATGGTGAAGCCGGTCGCGCGCTCAATCCGTCACCGGCCCTCTTGTCCCATATGATCCGCATGCCAATGGCGGTGGATGAGTATCTTCTCTGGACCATCTCTGAAGGCGGCAAGCCTTTCGAAACAGACATGCCGGCTTTCAAAGACGTCCTGACACCCGAGGAGATCTGGCAGGTCATCGCCTTCATGCGTGCTGGCTTTCCCGAAGGCGTCGCAACGAAATAGGAGAATGACATTATGAAACGCCCGTGGTTCTGGATCGTGAGCATGCTGGCCGCCTTCAGCTTGCCGACGCTTGCTTGGGCTCAGCAAGATCGCGAGTTCTATGGCCCGCATATGATGTGGGGCGGTTGGTATGGGATGTTCATGGGACCGCTGATGATGATCATCTTCATCGCAGTGGTTGTCGCTCTTGTTGTGCTAGCAGTGCGCTGGTTCGGTGGTAGCGGCCATGGTCCGGGCACGCATCCGTACGTGTCACAGGGGAAGGCTCCTCTCGACATTCTCAAGGAACGATTTGCTCGGGGTGAAATCGACAAGGACGAATTCGAGGAACGGCGGCGTGTGCTTGGCGAGTAAAGGGAGCTGGCCCGCAAAGCTAACTATCTCATGCAGACCGGATGGACCCAGGAAGGAACAGTCATGAGCTATTCTATCGACAGGACACTGGCAGACATATCCTTTGACGACGCCGTGTCACGGGTGACCGATGCGTTGGCCCGCGAAGGTTTTGGTATTCTGACGGACATCGATGTCGGCAACACCCTCAAGAAGAAGCTTGGTGTCGATTTTCGCCGTTATCGGATCCTGGGCGCCTGCAACCCGCATCTGGCCTATCAGGCCCTCCAGCACGAGAACAAGATTGGCACGATGCTGCCCTGCAATGTGCTCGTCCAGGAGCTGGAAGGCGGTCACATCGAGGTTTCCGCGGTCGATCCCGTTGCATCGATGCAAGCAGTGGACAACCCGAAGTTGGGCGACATTGCCGCCTCTGTCAGAGGCAAACTTCAGCGGGTTATCGAAGGCGTCTGATCAGGCGCGGTCGCCGCGGCGGTCGGCAATCGTCCGATCCATTTTTGCATACCTCAGCTATACCAACAAATAGCCCGTGCTTCACGGATGTCCCACCGCTTGATCTGAATGCCCAATATCTGAATTCAAGCACCGCCGGAGCCTGACGATCGGCGATCCAGCCAGGCGAGCAAATCACCGACACGATAACCAATCCGACGCACACCGAGCTGCACGAAGCGTGGGCCCTGCTCATTCTTGCGCAGCCGCCGGAAATGCACGACGGACAAGCCGCAATAGCGCGCCGCCTCGGTTTCGGTGATCACGCGATGCTCGATGGGAAAATCAAGGACATCAAGCTCGGTCATGGCGTTCGCTCCACTCTGACATTGGCGTGCGTATCGGCAGCCTTCGGGCCACCATCCTGGTCACCGCCCATCTCCCCTGATCTCGTCGCGCCCTCGGCTTCGAACTTGAGCCGGATCGATCTCCTGCAAGCGGAGCCGCGTCCGTTCGATGACGTCTGGTCGAGGCACATCAGGGTCGAGACGGCCGAGGACATTGCCCGTGCCAGTCAGACCGTCCGGCGTCAGATCATCGGGCTCGGGAAGGCGTTCAGTTGTGCCGAGGATGGTCGTCCATTGCTCCAGATCGACGGTGCTCCAATCAAGAGCCTGGATCTCCCCGCCGCTCAGTCCGCGACAGTTCGGCGTTTCGACCGTGCCGAAGTCGCGACCGTACTGGCCTGCGGCGGCTTCCTGGGCGAGGCGGGACAGCGGGGCGTTGAAGCAGCAAAGAACCCGATCGCGGCTGATGCAGGCGCCGAAGGAGTCGGGCGTGCATTCTGTGTCGACAAAGAGGCAGTTCTGCGCATCGTCATGCGCGGCCGTCGCGACGTCGGTTTCATCGACCAAGGGCGTCGGCTCGCCCGGATAGGCCTCGCTCGCCGCCGCGCCATAAGCGTTCGCCACCAGGGCAAGCAGCGTTTCGCCCGGCGGTGGCGTTCGAAGCGCGACGTCGCCGAGCCTGCCGTTCTCGTCGGCGGCATCGACGCCGGAGCCGGAACTCACGAACAACGCATTCACCGCGCCAGCGCCAAGACTATCGAAGACCTCGTCGGCGGCGCCATTGAGCAGGTCCTGGCGAACTCTGGCCAGATCCTCGTCGGCGACGGCCTGATCGGCGTTCGGCTCGGTGCTGGCCGAAACAGTGTTGCTGACGGAGGCAAATGGTGTCTTCAGGGACTCGATCGCCGTCACGTCCGGATCGCGCAAGGTCTCCCAGACGCCGCGCAATGGCGATGTCGGCGAGAGCACGGTGAGATTGGTATCGAGCGCACCGATGAGGAAGACGAGGTCGAGATAGGGGCCGGGTCCCGGCGGCGCCGGCAGCTCGCAAGCATCGAAGATCCCGCCGATGCCGCGCTGGCACGCCTGGGTTTTGCCGGGGAAGACCGTGCAAGTGTTTGGATCCAGGCTCAGGCATGTGCTGTCGAACGTGAGAAGCTGGCTTGCGGTCAGCGCCGCCAGGCCGGCGGCAGCATTGTCATTGGCTTCAGTATCGACGGCGAGACACTCATTGCCGTTGCATCGGATCGCGCTTGCCGGACAGGAAAGCGACGTCTGCTGCTGATATGTCTCGTAGGTGACCTCCCGGTCGCAGACGAAGCGTAGCTCCTCCAGATAGCAGACGCCGTTCACCTCGGCGCCGGGCACGCAGCCTTGAGCGACGAAGCGGCAGGCCGGATCTTCCCGCAGACCGCCGCAGGTGTCGATGACCTCGCCCTCGTCAGCCGGGCAGACCGTCCGACCGGTCGAGGTCTTGATGCAAGGGAGGGCGTCCAGATCGTCGTCGCAATCGAGCGGCCCGACATCGACGGCGAGCGCCAGCCGGGAGACGCGCTGTTCGTGACCGTCAAACGGCGGCGGGGTCAGCTGCTCGTAGAACGGGTCGCCAGGGCAGATGGTCCGGTCGCCGATCTCCAGGCATTGGCCCAAGGTGGCGCCGTCAACCAGGGCGATCTCGCCACGGCAGACGCTCGGGCCGACCGCGTGGCTTGCGGCGACCATGCATGCCGGCGGGTCCCAGACGTCGGTCACAATCGCACCGCTGGCGGGATCGATCTCGACCCGATGGGTGATCCGGCAGTTGCCCTCGACCTTGCGAATGCGCTCGCAGAATCGCTGCTCGGGCAGCGTGGCGATATGGTTGGTCGGCACGATCACTCGAGCCGTCGAGCAGGCGCCAAACTCCTGCCCGAGCTCGTCGATCGATTCGGACACATCGTCGGTGGCGTCGAGAAAAGGATCCTTGGCGAGATCATCCCGGTCCTGCGCATTGGTCTCATCGACCACGTCGATGACATCGCTCTCCCGCGTGCGCGCCTGCCGACCAGCTTCGGCCGCTTCCTCCTCGCTGGTGATGGTCGGGAACGCGTCCGGATCCGTCGCGCCGTCATCGGGAAAGAGGTCCGCCGGCGCGATATCGCCCTCCTCGCCTGCGCCGCCAATCGCGACATTGCCGTCAGCGTCGACCGTGGCGTCCGGGAAGATCGTGGTCGCAAAGTTCCCGCCATCGATCGCCGCCTCATCGATCTCGTCGGCATGAGTCGCCACCGTTGTCATACCGATCAACATCAGGGCTGTGATGGGCCTGACAAGTTGAATCATGGCCATCATCCGAAGCAGTAGACGCGCTGGCAGCAGTCCTGCCAGCGCCAGAGCAGGTAGACGAAATCCTCGCCGATGCCGGGGATCATGCGGCTCTCGCCCCAACGAAACGTGGATCTGCCGGTGGGATGTTTGCCATTGGCCTCGGCTACCGGATAGAAGACCGACCACTGATATTGGGTCTTGGGCAGAAAGAGCTCCGGCTGCGCTGTGCAGACCGCATCGTCACCCATCGTCCGCCTTGCGAGCCCCAGCCGATGCAGCTGGGCGATCGTGCGGCTGGCGAGCAGGCTGGTGTTGCGCGGGATCGAGCTGTGCTGCAGGTGATGGCCGGCGACCGGATAGAGATGCCCCCAGGAACCGACGCAGTAGAACAGCGGGTCGATCGCTTCCCGGATCTCGGCGGCGGCGACGTCGGCGAGGCAGGCGGCGAGCGCGATCGGATTGGCAAGCAGCAGGCTTTCCGGATAGAGGAAGACGTTCAGCTCGTCATTGTTCCAGGTGGGATCGAGCTCCGAGAGATAGAGGATGTCGAAATCCGGCAAGTTGGTTCCGCCCTCCAGGCAGGCGCCGTCGAAGAAGAAATCCAGAAACAGCAGGATCGGGAAAGCGAAGACGTGGGCGTGGTAGAACGCGCTGTCGCCCTTGTCGTAGTCGACCGATCCCTTGGAGCCGCGCTCGCGACCGTTCTCGAGGCCAAGATCGGCGCCGTTCAGCGTCGGCGAGCAGGAGGGTTTCCGGACCAGCTCGACCATGCGCGCGGGCTCCCACATGCCGACCGTGAAGCCGACGCAATTCCCGCAGACGCAGACCGGTGACCTCGCGGCGCGGGCCGGGATGATGCCGTCGCCGAGCGCGATGTCGGCGCCGGCAATCCGGATCGGGAAGATGCAGTCCCAGCAGATGCTGGTGACCAGTGAGGCGCCGAGACCGTCGGCGTCGGGACAGTCGATCGAGCCTGTATCGCCGCCGTCATCGGTCTCCTGCGCAAGGAGCGGCGGGCCTGCGGCGGACAGGACGAGCACCGCCATGATGGCTACGACTACGGGCCGCCAACTCATGACCCACCTCCTCGACACGGGAACGTCTTCGGTGATCAGCAGAGCCTGGCCGCCCGGCGCCGCCTCGATCAGGGTTGGCGTGGCTTCGATCGCGAAGCGCTCGGCGAGCTTGGCCGGCAACAGATAGACCGGCCGTCCGAGATCCTCATGCAGCCGCTTCCAGGCGGGCCAGCCGACCTCTAGATCGATCCTTGTCGTGATCAGGATGGTCTTGCGCTCGGATGGACATGCTCCTTCGCCCAGGCAAGCTCCTCGGGATCGAAACCGTCGAACACCAGAAGACGGCTGGTAAAAGGAAGCCTCTCAGCGGATTGATCGTGACGCCGGCGGGGACAATGAGCCGCCCCTCATGATCGCGAAGCTCGTTTTCGGTCGTGACCGTTGGATCGAGCCGGCGAACGCGATGCTCGGTCGCCTTGGGCAGTTCGACGAAAGAGGCGCGCCGCCAAAAGGAGGAGACCGGACTCCATGGCGCTGGCCTCGATCTGGGCCTTCGTAGTTCCGCCTTGATCAGCGCCACCAGATCCGGCTCGGTGATGTCACGCACTGGTCCGACTACGCCGAGATCGAGATCCGTGGCGCCGTCCGCGCGCTCACGAAAGGTCTCGGCGAGCAGAGGTGCCGCGGATGGATTTGCCGCTGGCCGGCTCGACGATGGTCGGTACTGACGGCTGACCCGATGATCACGGAAGGACTTCGGATGGATCGCGACATTCGGCTTCGGCTCGATCTCTTCCAGCATCTCGCCCAGCCGCCGCACGACCCCGGTGAGCGTCTCCCCAGGAAGGACGCCGCGAAAGACGATGGTGACCCGGGATCGCCGCTCGCCGCCCGGAAGGCGCGCTTCAAGGCTTCGTCGTCGAGCGAGGCGCTGACGAACAGGATCAGTTGTCTTGCGTTGGGCATGGCGAGCGGCCGGCTTTGCGGCAGCTGCCCTTCTGCGATCGCCTCGGCCTGATCGGCGAGATCGCGCAACACCAGGCTGGCGCCGCCCTGCTCGCGAAGGATGACAGCCGCCTCGCCGATCGTTTCGAGATCGTCGATCGAGGGTCGGCTGCGCCATGGTGGGACCAGCGGCGAGGAGCCAGAGACAAATCCAGACCCGTCTCATCCCAGCCTCCACGCCTGTCGAGCACCTGCCCCTCCCTGATCAGCCCGAAATACCGGCTGTCGAAGCTGTCCGCCGAACGGCCGACCGCGAAGTAGTGACCAGCCGGAATGATGAAGGTTCGAGCAAGGTCGAAGCCGGCTGATGGAGCCTTTCGGCTAGTATCAACCCGGCTGCTACCTCGATGCCGTTGACGGTCGTCCGTGCCGGTGACACCTGCACGAGATCGGAGCAGGGCCGACCAGGATCTTCACCATTTGCGTGCCGTCCGGGAAGATCGGCGCCAGACCTTGCCCGCGAAAGGCGATGAGGCCGTCGCGTTCGGGGATTTCGGAGCGAAGATCGATCAGCACGACCCGAGTATCGGGCAGGCAGCGCTCGACCTGCCAGTCGATGCCGAGCCTGTAGCGCCGTGCGACCATGTCGAAGCCAATGGCGAGCACGACGGTCAGGATCACGCCTTCAGCGCGAAGACGCGCCTGGGATGGTCCATGATCCATTCTCGAAGACGGTCATGGCTCGCTCCTCGTCGTGGGCGCCTCTTCCTCGGGGTCGACGGTTTCACGCCTCCGTCGCCAACTTGCTGGTCAAGCCAGGCTTTGGGCAGATCGGCGGGCGCGGCACGAACACGTCGGCCGGCGCCGCCTCGATCGAGGCGGCGTTGATCACGACATAGCCCGCCTCTCGATAGGCGGCGGCGCGCCGCTTGATCTCGCTGAGATAGGGCTGGATCGCAGCGGGCGCCTCGCCTGCGGCGACCGCGGTTGCGATCGGCCGGTAGTCGATGATGGCGATCGGCGGACGCCTGGCGAGCTCGGCGTCCATGACTCTGGCGACGATCCCGATCCCGACGATCGTGAACCCCAGGCAAAGCCCTGTTCCAATGATCATGGCGCGCATCATGAAACCTCCCGTCCCTGGCCCTGATCGCTTCGCCGCCGCCGGTGCTCGAGCACCGCATTGATCGCCTCGGTGACGGTGAGCCCCTTTGCCCGGAAATGTTCGATGTCGGCGGTGTCCGCTGGCCGGGTCGAATAGAGGAGCTGCAGGAAGGGACTGACCACCAGGCGGCCGACGCCGCTGCCGGCGGCGGTATGGCAGTAGATCTCGGAATAGCGCCCGGCGCGGGTGTGCACGGTCCGCAGCAGCGACAGGCCGAACTCGGAGAGCGGCAGCCGGCCGCTTTTCGCGAGCTGGGCAATGGTCTCGGCCTTCTGACCGAGCAGGAACATGTTGGCGGAATTGTCGACAACCGCCTGGCCCACGGTCGAGGCGTAGAGATCACCGACCGACTGGGTGATGGTGACCGCGGCGCCGTTGTATTTCCGGAAGCGGCGATAGCCATGCTCGATGAACTTGCCGACATCGCCGTCGGTCAGGAGATCCCAGGCCTCGTCGATGATCACCAGCTTCGGCCGCGCCCGGTCGCCCTGTACCATGGCCTGCTGGATCTGATAGATCAGCTGCAGCAGCACCACCTTCTGCAGATGGCGGCGCTGACGGAGATGCTCGAGCTCGAGCACGGTGAGATCGCTGGTGAAGGAGACGGTGTTGGCGCCGTTGAAGAACGCGCCATAGGCGCCGCTGGCGCTGAACGCATAGAGCTGGCGGCCGATGTCCTGGACGCGCTGATCGGCGTCTAGGAGCAGCGCTTCGGCCAGACGGTCGATCGTGGTTTCGTGCCCGTAGCGCGTCCAGCTTTCCCGCAGGCAGCGTGAGAGAGACGATCGCTGCAGGTCGGAAAGCCGCTCAGTCGGCGCCGCCATGGCGGCGACCAGCCCCTCCAACATGTCGGCCTCGTCGTCATAGTCTTGAACCAGGGCGAACGGGTTCAGGCCGATCCGGTCCGCCTTGGCGAACTCGATGAAGGATCCGTCCAGGATCCGCGCGATCTTCTCGTAGGAGCGGCCGATGTCGATCACCCAGATCTGGGCGCCCGCCGCCAGGTAGGAAAAAATCAGATCGTTGGCGAAGAAGCTCTTGCCGGAGCCGGACTGGGCGGTGATCACGGCGTTGTAGTTGGTCGAGCTCGCGAACAGATCGACGCCCATGAGCTGGCCGGTCCTCGAGAGCAGCGTCACCCTTGGCGTCGCCGCCCCCTTGCCGTCGGCGAAGATCGGCAAGAGACAGCAGGCCTGCTCGGTGGTCATGGTGCGATACCGGCCGAGATCGACGATGACTTTCCGATCGGCACCGAAGGGCAGCAGGTTCAGGAACACGGGCAGCGGAATGAAACGGTCGGGCAAAAGCGTGATGTTCTGCTCGGCCCAGTAGTTGATCGCAGAGGTAGCGCGGGCGTCCGCCTCGGCCTCGCTCGCCCCGAAGACCGCCAGGGAGCAGGCGATGCGCACCAGCTTGTGGCCGTCCTCGAGGCTCGCGAACAGGACCTCGTAGTCATGGCGTCGGACGCCAAGCTGCGGCACCCATTTGAGCATCGGTCCGTAGGCCATGTTGGCGGTCCACTGACGCTTGGCGCCGAGCCCGGTCCTCGTCTTCTGCTGATCCGGAAAGACCAGATTGGCGGTCAGGAGGAACGGTCCCTTGAGGCCGCGGCTGCCGCTGAAGAGATCGCCGATCAGGTAGATCAGCTGGCCGAAGGCGATGCTGGGCGGGAAGGTCTTGATCGAGAGCGTGCGCACCCGCGTAGCGCCGAGCCAGACCCCGTCCTTGTCATGACGGACATCGACATCCTCGTCGAAGATCTGCTCGGCGATCAGCCGCTGGTCGTCGACCTGAGCGCGGCCGAGACGCCGCCAGGGGGCGTGCGGACCACGGTTGAGGAAGGGCGCCAGCAGCGTGGCGTAGAGCGCCGGGTCCAGAGCGACCGGCCCTACGCCAACATCGCGGAGGCACTGCTCGGCGCGGCGCTGCGAGGCAGCGGCCTGCTCCAGGTCGTGCTCGTTCGGCTGGCGGGCGCCGTCGACCGGAAGCTTGACCGTGACGATCAACTGGACGTCGCGGACATGGGTCCCGGTCTGGGCAAGCGGCCGCTCGGCGCCCGCCTCGAGAAAGGCGATCCGGTCCCGAAGCGCCTCACGCAGGATCGGGGCCGCGTCCTGAGCGCGACCGGTCTCGATCGCATAGGTGTAAGGTTTGATGTTGGGCGAGGCCGCGAGGCAGAAGGACATCATGGTCCCGGCCGGCCAGTCCTCCTCCAGAAGCACGCGCAGACGGCGCTCGGTCTTGTCGTCGCCGCCAGAAAGCGGCTGGCAGAGAAAACCGAAGGCCAGCGTCTGATCGGCGCAGAAGAAGAGCTTCCGCTCGGGCTGAAAAGCGAGCACCGGGAGAAGCGAGCCGGTCCGGTCCATGCTGGTCATCAGTGGGCTCCCCTGGCGAGCCAGGCGGTAAGATCGGGACGGAGACCCCGGCTGATCTTGCCGTCGGGCCTGACGATGAAAGGAACGGATGCGACGCCCAGTTCTTGAGCTTTCTCGTAGCGCGCCCGGATCGCAGAGAGATCGCAGGGTTCCTGCTGCGGCAGCCTGACATCCTGATGTAGCAGGAGCGTGCGGGCGGCGGCCTCCTGATCGACAGCACAGGCGAGCATGCGCACACGCTGGGCGTCGTAGGTGGTGAACGAGATCGGTAGGATCAGAACGCGATAGCGCTCGGCCAGCGCTGGCAGCTGATCCATGAGCTTGCGGCAGACGGGACAGCTCGGCGCCGTGAAGACCGCGACCACCTCGCCGCCGTCGCCGACGACGATGGGCGCCAAGTCATGCCAATCGCTGACTGATGAGGCGGTGGCGATCCCAGGCAAGCCGAGCGCCAGAAAACCCGCCAGGACCGAGCGCCGCAGATGCAATCCAGCCATGATGGCGTCCTCCCTGTCCTGCTGCTGGTCAACGCGTGGCGGCATCGATCACTGCCAGGACAGCCGGCAGCTGCGCGGCTGCGACACCGCTCTGGACAATGGTCGCGGTGACGATGTTGTCGACGATGGTCGGCGCGTTCACGAGACCGAGCGCGCTGGCGATGCCGATGCCGAAGGCGGCGATGCTTTGCCGAGCGATGCCGATCGCCACGCCGGCGACCACCATGACCACTGCGATGATCCTGCCGAGGATGCCTTCGACCCACTCGGTGAGCGTGTCGTAGACCGCCTGAAACTCGGCACCGCCGCCACCGGCAAAGGCGTCTGGCGGGGCCGCCATAACCATGATCGCGGCCATGGTCAGAACGGGAATGGTGAGCTGTTTCGTCATGTCGGTTCCTCCTGTCGCAAGGAGGATCGAACCACAGATCGCGCCAAGAGATGCGCCCGCACGGACCCCGAAATCACCCTCCGTGCGGGCGCGACGAAACGAGCGTCCGATGACAGGATTCATGAAGGAAGGCGGTCGAGAACCGCCGCGCATGAGGACGTCTGCTCATGGATCGAGAACCAAGCGGGATGGCGGAAGGCGCCTTGGGCCTGCTCTGGCCGCCGCCATCAAGCCTGCGACCCTGGCGGCAGTTCTGGCGCCGGCATCCCGGGCTGATCGACGTGGGTCGGGCGCTGCGCCGGGACGTCCCGCCGGTCGGCGGCTTCTGCCACCGCATGACCGATTATATCACCCTGGGGCTCTACTGGATCGGACCTGAAGGCTCGGGGCCGCTGATCTTCAACGCCTTCGCGTCCGGTCTCAGGCATTACCAGGCCACGCGCGGTCGCTTGGCGAACAAATCTTCAGAGACCTGCCTGCGCAAGACCTATGGCGCCTTTATTGGTACGACGATCGCCCATGCCGCCAGGCGGTTGAGCCTGGTCACGCTCGCCGGCAGTGACAGCGTCTGGACGCCGGCAAGTGGCGATCCGCTGACACCCTGGCTTCGAGCACAAAACCCCGGCGTTGGCATTCGTTGTCGACCCTACGATCAACAGCATGCGGAGCGCATCAGTGCGCGGCTGGTGCTTTTTACACTGGATGAGCAGGATCGAAGGATCTTGAGCGAGGGGCCGTCGCTATGATGAAGCGCGCGGCCTCAACCGAACCTGATCGTGCGTGCCGACGCCTGTCGTGAGTGCGGCAGGCTTGCTCTATCGTGACGTTCAAGGGCTGGCGTTTGTTCGGTCTCTTCTGGTAGAATTCTGGTCCTGGTCTCGAGGCTAAAATTGACCGGGCGGAGAACCATGGAACAGGAAGCGCTGCGTGAGCTCTATTACTGGATGCTTGCTATTCTCGTTCCGCTGGCCATCGGGATCACCATCTTCCTGGTGCGGCGCGGCGAATTCGATTGGCGGCTCCTGAATAGTAAGCCCCGCTTTCCAACACATGAGGAAATCCGGCCTATCTGGGATCCGACACATTATCTCTATGACGCCTATAATCCGGGCAGCCTATCGAGCGGCATTTCCAGACGACGACGTCATCATGGTGAGTGAGGGCGACTGCCAAGCTCTAGGGAGAGATCCAGTCCTCTTCGCGCCTTTGTTCTGAACCGGCGTCGCTTGTCGCTGATTTTGAGTCGGCGCCGAGACTGCCTCCCGCCTTCTTCATGGTGCCGGTCGGCCCATCAAGTTCGACCGTCTTAAGAGCTCGCTCCTGAGCTTCGGTCGTCGCCAGCACACGATCATTGTGGCTATCGAGGTGGCCTCGTTCCTGCAGGTCCATCTGCTGCATGTGAGCCTGATGCGCCGGTATTGCCGAGGCCATCTCGTCGGCAATGCCTTGCCTTGCACCAGCCATCTCATGCTCGAACGCCTGAGCGCCCGCCGGCCCAGCAGCCAGTCCCGTGACCACGTCGGACTGCGCGGCGCCCAGAGCAGGTGCATCGCTCATGATGCCGGCGTTCATGATCGGATCGCCCATATAGCGGCCGAAACCTTCGGCTGACTGGAAGGCGTTCGCCAAGCCAGCCTGAATGCGGGCCGAGCGCTCGTCGCCGTCGCCGACATGCTGTGAAGCCACATGGGCCTGGGCATAGAGATGCGCGAGCTCGGCCGAACCGCCGAAGGAGTCCTGATCGCGCTCGCCGTGAAAGTTCTCGTAGAGCTGGACCTCGCTGGCAAGTCCGTTCTGGACGATGACGTCATTGAGTGCGCGAGCAGCATCCGGGTTCGCGGCAATTGCCGGGATCAGGACCTTGGCGGAGAGACTGCGGCTGGCATCCATCGAGGCGCCGGAGCGCACGGCCTCATTGTAGGCGACGCTTGCCGAGGCGACGTTCTGGGCCGATCGGCTCAGCGTTTCATCGCTGCCGAGCGTCTCGGAGCTGAGCAGCGCGTCCGACGTGCTGCCCTGGACATCGGCGGCGATCGCCTCGGACAAGCTGGCCCGCACCTCGTCGCTTTTGGCGATTTCGTCACCGATCTTCGTCGATAACCGCTCATGCTGTTGTGCGCTTAGATGACTCGTCTCGATATCCGAGCCACTGACATTCATACCACTACCTAGAACGCCGAGCCCTGCGGCCAGACTGCCGATATATTGAGTCGCATCTGTGTTCGACATGCCCGTTTCCGCTTCAAGGCTCCGAAGCGTGTCACCAAAATGCCGTTGGAGCGCCGCTTCATACTGCCCACCTTCGGCGACGATCCGTTGATTGAACCCTTGCCCGACGGTGGCGAACTCCTGCCTTGCCCAAGCCTGGCTCACGCTTTGCCGGAGCGCGGTCTCGAACTGCTCGCTGGCGGCAAGGCGGGCATCAGCGGCGCTCTCGTGGATCATGCCTGCATTGGCCGAGTAGCTGAACATGTCGAGCCGTTGCTCGGCCCCCGTCTGGGCCGCGATGCCTGCAGTCGGCGCGTAGGTGCGGGCGGGTTCGACATGCAATTGCTCGAAGGGGTTGAAGGTGGCGCCGGCCGCCTGACGCTCCATCACCACATCCTCGCCCTGGAGGCGGGTGGCGAAGAAATTGGCGCTGATCGCCCCTCCATAGACCAGCATCAGGGTCAGCACCGGCACGGCCGAGGCCATGAGACCGCCTGTCGCGAGCCAGGTCTGGATGATGTCGTCGCCCTGCTGCAGGCCGGCGAGGCTGGTGAGCGGCGTGCCGGCATCGGCGAGCGCTGCGAGCTTGCCCGCGACCACGTCATGCAGGAAGAGATTGACGATGGCGAGCGCCGGCATCCAGAGCTGGATCCAGGCGCCGACCAGGAGGAAACGCGCGGCGGCGCCGATACCCATGCCGCCGATCGGAATCAGCAGCGAGAGGATCGGCGTGGCGGCGAAGATAAAACCCTCGACGAAGGTCAGCATCGGCCGCAGATAACGGTCGAACAGGCTCTGATTGGCCATCCATTGCGAGTTTCGAGCCCGGACCGCGTCGTCCAGCTGATCCGCATAGCTGAAATTCCCATCCGTCACATACCGGTCGCGCACCGCCTTGTAGTAGATCGGCACGAGCACGGAGGAGAGAATGAAGTCGTCGGCGATGATCGGTGGGGCGGCGCTGACGATGTTGGACTGAGGTGCGGGACCGACGCCCAGGCCATTCAGCGCGCCCTCGATCACTTCCTCGACCTCGGCGGCGCCGGCCGGCTGATCCAGATCGAGCACGCCCGGCAGCACGTCCTGCTTGAAGGCGGGAAGAAAGCTCGATCGGGTGTAGCCTTCGAGCGCATCGAAGGCGACGTCGCAGATCAGGGTCTGGGGCGCCCCGCCAATCCGGATCTTCGCGGCGTGGTTCAAGGAATCGAAGCGCAGCGCCGACAGGAAGTCTGCCGTGCGGAACAGATCATCCTTGTTGATGATGTCGAGCTCGATGCCGATCAGGGTGCAGGTCTTGATGTATTGCGACCAGCTTTCATAGAAGTTGGAGCCGGGCGTGGCGGCATTGGCGCTGCCGAGATGGAACTCGGTCAGGCTGTTCATCCGCACGCGCTTCAGCACGTCGAGACCGAAGGCGTAGCCCTGGGTGGTCATGGTGGGCGTCGAGAAGGCGGTCTCGAACAGCTCGGTCAGGTTGTAGCCGATGCTGGTCAGAAAACTCCCCGTGGCGGCAACGCCATTCGGCACGTTGTCGACCACCCGCACCTCCTGGGTGTAGGCGTCAGTGATGGTCACGGTCTGCGTGCCGCCAAACATCAGGGCGTAGAGCAGGCCGGCGACGCCGAGCTGAGCAATATTGATGCCGCGCCCGCCCGAGGTCAGCGCCTGGAACAACAAAAGGATCGCGCCGAACAGCACGCCGATCTTCGCCATGGTCGCGAACTCGCCGGCGCCGGCGACCAGTGTGACCGCGGTGATCACCTGCTCCAGGAAGGCGCCGTCGCCGATCGAGTAGATGTCCATGTCGGGTTCTCTCGTTAGGGACGTTCGGTGACGTCGGCGGGCGAGGCGAAGACCACGTCCTCGGTCACCGCCAGGAGCGCGGTGTACTCCTCGACCAGGGCCGGCAGCGAGCCATGGGCTGCCTGGCGGCGCCTGACATCTTCGCCGAGGTGGGAGCGCGCCTGATCGACCAAGCGGGTGACGGCTGGCGCATGCTCGCTATCCAGAAGTGTAATCGAGGCCGCGACCGCCTCGATCAGATCGTCAACGATCAGCCTTGCCCATTCGTTGGTGAGATGCGGCATCAGGGTCTCGACGAAGGTACGCCCGGCATCCTCGCTGACGCTGGAAAGCCGCACCAGCAGCCCGCCCGTGCCGGCCGGCAAATTGCCGAGCAGAACGGTCTCGTCGTCGGTCAGGGTCTGGTCGTTCGCCCGGAGCTTGGCGACGATGCCGGGCGTCTGCTCGTCGCCCAGGAGCAGACGCCGCGCCCTCTCCTCGAAGCCTTCGAGCGTGATGGTGCGAGCGACCGGCTCGAGACAGCCGTTCGGTCCGTCATCGCCATCGCAGCCGAGGAGTGCTGCCTCGCCGCCCTCCAGCATGGCGTCGAACAGCTGATGATTCGCCGGGATGTGGATCAGCGGCGCCGTCGCGCCGCCGTCATCGATCGGCGTGGCGACGATGATGCTGCCCGTGATGTTCATCATCACCTCGAGCAGCTCGATATCGCCGAACAGGAAGCGGGACTCGGCGTTCTGGGTGACCAGCGTCCGCCAGACGAGATTGCCGGTGATCGTGCTCGCCACCTGATCGGGTGCCGCTTCCTGGGCGTCGCCGAGGGCATCGCCGCTCTGCGCCTCGAAGATGTCCTCGGTGGCGCCGGAGACCGCGGCGATCAAGGAAGCGTCCGAGTGCTTCTTGTAGCCGGCGGCATCGAGGGTGTCGTTGACGATGCCCTGGGCGAGCTGGCAGCTGTTGCCAAAATGCTGGTTCAGCGCCTGGACCTTCTTCTGCATGGTCTCGATCGCGCCCATGCAGGTCTCGCAGATGGCGGAGAGGCCGATCTGGAAGGCGTAGCCCACGGCGTTGCTGGCGACGGCTTTCAGGAGCGGCACGATCTGATCGCCGGAGACGTAGGAGAAGGAGCCGCCGAACAGATCGACACCACCGCAGCCGCCCTGGAAGCTCGGCGGCGTAAAGGTCACGAGATTGGTATCGACGATCCGGTTCCTGACCTGAACGCCACCGCCGGCGATCACACCGCGCCTGGCGGTCGAGGTGATGGTTGGATCGGTGGTGGTCGCCAGGCTGTCGAAGAACTGGTTCATCTCGGCCTGCAGGTCAGCGCGTGCGGGTGTAGCGGTGAGCCCAACAAGCATTGCCGCGACCAAAGCATAGCCTGTGCATCGCGATCTCATGGCTTGCCTCCCTCTGCATGAACGGCGAGCTGTGCTCTGAGATACCGGACCAGCTCAGCAGGATCGTCCATCACCTCGGGCGGGAGCTCATCGAACTCGCCGGGCAAGGCAAACGGCCGCGCGATGGCGCGGGTCGCGAGGTAGTCGTCCTCCGAGATCAGCCCAGCGTCGTGGGCGAGCGCGATGATGCGCCGGCCGATATTGGTGAGATCCAGGGGCGCCTGGGCGATGGGCAGGATCAGATCGGTCGGCCGCACCAGGAAGGTCGCCGGCAGGCTGACCACCCCCAGGCGCTCGGCTTGTCCTTGATCCTGACGATGAGCGGTGAGCGGAGCAGGTGGCGGTGAACCATCCAGGAGACGGCGATGATCTCGAAGCCGTGCAGACGCCGCGCCAGGTCGAGCACGCCCGCCTGACTTGAGCAGAGAGCGCAGTCAGCATCATAGAAGAAAAGAATACCGGCCTCTTTCGCGAGTGCTCCGAGCACGGCCGCGCGCGCCGCCTCGGCCCGGTCGTCTACGGCCTGGGCAGCGTAGGTCGCGATCGGCCGCTCGAGGATGGCGTCGAGGAAAGGATCGCGCGCCGCCGCCGCGGCGCGCATCAGCAAACGCGCCGGCGCGCTCCAGGGCAATACGCTGGAGGTAAAGATAAGCCTCGGTGTTGACGGGCGATGGATCGTCCAAGGCCCGGTCGCGGAAGCCGTCGAGATTCTCCCGGAACCAGGCGGCGCTCAGGGGCTTGGGCGGCTCGGCTTCGGCAGGCGGCTCGACAACTTCCGCCGGAACGATCGGCCGAATCTCGTCAGGAACCGGCGCCGGGTCGGGCTGCTCCGCCGGAATCGGCAATGCTTCGTCATCCTCGGGAAGCGGTTCGTACCAGAACCAGCCTTCCTGGCCGCGATCGAAGAACCGCTCGTCGTCCGCTGTCTGGCCGAAGACGCCAACAGCAGGCAGTAGCATGGCCAGACCGGCCAGAAGGCCTTTGCGCCGATCGCCTTTCGACAAGATGATGCCCCGTCTCATCACCGCCGCTCCATGCTCCTGCCGAGGGCTAGTGCATCCCGTCCATGCCGTGGTGATCCCGACCATGATCACGGCTGTCGCCATGGTCGTCAGGATCCGACAGAGGCGGCAGGGACGGCTGGAGGCTCCGTTCTTGCGGACCTCAGGCTTCGCCGCTTCGGTGTCGGGCGGCGGCTCGGCGGCGGCCTGCCGCTCCGACGCCGGCTTCGCGGTCGCGACGTCCAGCGCCACGACCCAGACCTTGCGGTTATTGGGATCGGCGCCGCCATCCGAGGCAGCCGACCCCTGTTTCGGTTCGCCCCTTGCTGCCGTCACGATCCTGGTCGCAACACCTTGGGCCTTCAGAATCTTGGTCACGGCATCGACACGGCGCTGCGCCAAACGCTCATTGGCATCTTTGGGGCCGACCTGGTCGGTGAACCCGACCACCAGGACAGCTTCCGGCCGGAGCTTGTCGATCGCCGGCACGACCGCTTCGAGCCGGCGCATGCCGGTCGCCGACACGTCGGCGCTGCCGCTCTCGAAATAGATCTCGGTCAGCCGGCGGTTGTTGGTCGCCCAGACGGCGATCGGCCGAGGAGCCGGCTCGCCCTCGGTCGGCGTCTCGACGGCGGCGGTCGCCAGTGCATCGCCGGACGCCAACGGCCGCTCATCGGCGGCCTCTTCAGGTGCGGCGCGTCCTGTCAGCGGCTCGAAGCGCCGCGGATCGGTATCAGCCCTTGCCTCGATCCGCGGGTCGATGCGGGAATAGACATAGCTCGGACCGGCGACATCGCCTCCAGCCGTGGCGGTCGGGCCAACCCAGACCCGGAGCACGCCCGGCGCCGGATCGGCGGCCGGTCGGTCGGCGCCCGCCTGCGAGGCCAGCGCGTCGCCGGCGGCAAAGGCGGGCAAGGGACGGCGCACATCCTGGAAGCGAGGCTCGGCGATGTCGTCTTGTTCGGCCAAGCCCTCCAGATCGTCCTGGGTGACGCGCGAGCGGCTGTTGGTCAGCTCATAGACCTTGCGGGCGCTGAGGCAGGCGACGCCGTCCGGGTAGCCCTTGCAGCTGAACTCCGAAGCGCCGGGCGTGCAGGCTACGAGAGTAGCGAGCGCCGTCGCCGCGAGAAACCATGATTGGGCGCGCATCAGTCATCCTCCTTGGGCAGGTTCATCGCGAAGGTCGAGGTCAGGACCACGTCGATCTCACGGCCGGCGTCGATCTCGATGACCGGAAAGAGCTGGAAGGCCTGATCGATGTACCAGTCGGCTACCCGGCCAAGGGCGCTGCCGGCGGTGGAAGCGCCGATCGACGTCGCCGCGGCCTGGGCGCCCTGCACATCGAGCCCGCCGCCACTGCCGATCTGCACGATCTGGTTGTCATCGAGCGCATTGGCGGCGGCCTCGAGGAAGCCGACCAGCAGAGCGCGCGCGATGAAGGTGCCTTCGCGCCGGACCAGCCGACCCCGCGCCCCTTCCTTGCCGTCCTCGCCGACCGCGAAAGCCTTGAGCGGCTGCTCCAGGATCGTGCCGTCATGCAGGATGCAGGACATGGTCTCGCCGCGCATATGGGCGCGCTCCGAGGACAGATCGCCATAGGCGCCGAGCAGAGCGAAGCATTCGCGCACATCAGCGCGATAGCGGTTCGGCAGGATTGCTTCCTTCTTTAGGCGCAGCAGCACGGGCAGCGGCTCGCCCTGGGCCTGGGCGCCGGTCGGCGCATCAAGGCCGGTGATCAGCGTGCCGGTCAGGATCGAGGTCGCCGGCAGCTTGAAGATGGTGTCGTTATCGAGCCCGGCGGCGGCTTCGCCCTCGACCACGCCTTGGGCGTCGCGCTTGGAGACGAAGCGGATGGTCAGTGCCTGACCGGGCGCCGCCTCGCTGCTGGCGTCTCCGGCAGGCGCGCCCTCCGGTCGATCGCCGGTCGTCGAAACCGGCGATGACGCGCGGAAAATCGACGTTGGATCGGCCGGATCAGTGTCGACGTCCGCCTCCGGGAACCGGATTTGGTTGTCGGCTGCCGCCACCACCGCGGCCGGCTCGACTTCGCCCTCCTCGGGCGCAGGGTCGATCTCCGACGCCGGCAATGGCGCTTCGGCCTGCGCCAGCTTTTCCTGCCGCAGACTCGCGATCTCGCCTTCGAGATCATCAAAACGGCGTTCGAGCGCCTGATCCTTGGCGCCAGCTTCACGCTCGATACTGCGTCGTAGTCGCTCGACCAGATCGTCCGGCAGCGCCTGCTGCCGTTCGGCGACTGCCTCCAGCTTCCTTGAGAGCTCGGCATTATGATCGCGGGCGAGGTCGAGCTGAGCTGCCAGCCGGTCGATCGTGGTCTGCCTGGTGTCGGCGTCGGTGAGGATCGCTTCGTTGATCGCCTGACGCTGTCCCTGGCCGGCGCTGCCGGAGAAGCTCGCAGCGATCGCCCAGGAGACCAGCAGCACGCCGCCGCCGACGCCACCAAGGGTGAGCCAGCGCTGCAGGCGCGGCGAGAGATCGGCGAAGGTCATGGCCGGATCCCCAGCAGCAGCGACGGCCGGCGGCCTTGAGAATCGCTTGGATCGGACGCTGCGAGCGCGCGGGCAAGGTAGATCTCGGCGAATTCGCCCGGCGCCAGACGCGTGCTCGGCCAGAGCGCGACCGCGACCACCCCTTCGCTGTAGCACCAGAGTTCCTGAAAGGCCGCAGCGGCATCGCCGCCATGCCGGACCAGCCCGACATAGACCTCCATACCCTCGGCCAGCAGATACTGGCCGGTGGCGAACGACACCTCGAAGCCTCCCTCGACCGCGCAGAGGGGATAAGGCGGCGGCGCCTCATCGCTGAAGGCGGCGTCCAGCGGAACCTGACCGCGCGCCAGCTGATCGAACATCGCCCCAGCGCGGGCGACATAGGTCCGATCATTGGCTGCATGGTGCGGACGCTCCTCCCCTACCGTCTTTGGTAGAAACACGCCTGCAGGCAACTCGAGGCGAAGCTCGCGCGGGGGGATCTGCCGCGGCTGCAACGTCAGGCTGATCGAAACGCTCTCATCATTGGTCTCGGTCAGGAACATGGTGATCAGCGCCGGGCCGGACGGCGCCACATAGATGACGTTGCCGCTGGTCTCGACGCTCGCGGCAGCGGTGGTGACCACGCGCGGCGCCTTGAACGGCGTCACGATCCGGTTGGGATGCCCGACCGCGATCTGGATGATCTCGTTGACCCCGGGCTCGACCGTGATGGTCTGCAGCGTGTCCGCCACCTTGCGTGAGCCGGAACCTACGGATGCGGCCCGGCGCGGATCGACGTCAGCTGGGATGGATGGCAGCGCGATGGTTCTTTCCGGGTTCGGTTCGGGCACCTCTTGCGCGTGCGCCGCTGCCAAGCCGAGAGCCAGCAGCATCGCCGTACCGAGTGCAGTTCGCCCGATCATCACTCGCCCTCCCCGATGGCGGGCGGCCGCGTCGGTTCATCGGGGCGCGGCTCGCCCTCATAGGTGCGCATGGCGCGGATCACCGGGCGGTGGCGCTCGATCTCGAGCTCGATCTCATAGGTCCGCTTGACCCGCGCCTCGTTCGCGCCGCCGATCGCGCTGGTAACGCCATAGCCGAAGACGAAAACCCGGCGGCCCTTCTGCAGCACGCGGCGTGGCTCGAAACGAAGGGAGACGCGGTCGCGCTCGAGCTGATCGAGCTGGCGCTCGATGATGGTCGTGACCTCGTCATGGATCGCCGGCGCCAGCAGCGGGTAGACCGCCTGCTTGATGAAGGCGCCATTGCCGGGCGTGACATTGCCGATCAGGGTCGCGATGTGCAGGCCCCAGGCCTTGGTGTAGTCCTGGCCGGCCCGGTCGCTTGCGATCTCGGTCTCGGCCGAGAGCTCGGGCGGCACCAAAACCACCACCCGGTCCCGGCCGAGCAGCAGGCTGGTCTCGAGCAGGAGGGTGAGCGACAAGGCGGCGATCGCGAGAAACAGCCAGCGGTTCTGCGCCCGCGTGGTCGCCCAGTCGGCGAACAGGACGTCGAGCTTCATGGCAAGTAAACCCGCTGAAAGGGATTGCGCATGGTCCAACCGCGGCCCGGCCAGACGCCGAACCAGTAGAGCGCGTGCAGCACGAACATCTCCGGCCGGCCCTCGCGATAGCGCTGATAGAGAAAGCCCAGCACCAGACCGGCAAAAGCCAGGAGGAAGGGCGCGTTCACCAGAAAGCCGGCCGCCAGCATCAGGGTCGGCGGCGCGAAATCATCCAATCGCCAGAGCAGAAAGAACGGCGGATCGTCGACGGTGCGGGGCAAGGATCGGATGGTCATGGCGGCTCCAGGGCATTGCTGTCTTCGAGCCTAGTCCAGGCGAACGCGCCGTTGGCGCCCGCACGGACCCCGAAATCACCCTCCGTGCGGGCGCGGCCTCTCGTCGACGGCCGACCAGGCGCCTTTTGCGAGGGTGCAATAGGGGCAGCCCCAGACGCGGTTGTGATCAGGGATGATCAAGTAGGCGCTATGCAGGTCGCAGTGCGCCCACCCGACCCCGCCGCTCTCCATGGCCTGGACGATGGTGAAGGCATCGTCAATCGGGAGGATCGGCAACAGCTCGTCGAGTCCACTGACCACGGTTCGGTAGATGTCGTAAGCCTCCAGAAACAGCGGCCAGTTGGATCGAGCCGCAGCACCGTCACCGACAAGCCGCCGATGGATGCCGGCGAAGTAGCAGGCAGCCGCGCGCAGCTTAGGCCGGCGAAGGATCGTCGCTGCGGACGATGGTGGCCGTCCCCACCGCTCGGAGGTCGGCATCAGACCGGCGCGCAGCTGGTTGACCCTGTCGATGTTGAGGCCCGTCATGCAGGTGATCTGTTTCGGGCGGAGGCCGCGCTTGATCAGATCGAGAGCCTCGGCTTGGGCCTGCACCAGCCGGACCAGGGGATCAAGGCCATCGGTTGGGCTCCGCTCGCCACTCATCGGACCTGGTCGTCGTACGCGATGACCGCATCCTGCGCCGCGGCGACCAACGCGTCGACCGAGGTGGCGCCGAGCAGCCGGGTCAGGCAGGGGTGCGGCTGCACCAGGGCAACGGGGACGGCATTCAATCGCACCAGATCGAACGGCGTCGTGCCGGACAGACTTGCCAGATGATCGGGCCCGAGGTGCAGCAGGATGGTCGCGAGGTGCGGATGCTGCCGGCAGAGTTCGGCCGCGGCGGCGACATAAGCCTGGTTCAGCGCGATCACTGCCTGGGTAGCTTGCGCCTCGTCGAGCGGCGCCGAAGCCTTTGGGATCAAGGGGACGATGGTTTGAGCGGCGTCATGACCGGGCATCGCGCATCTCCTCGTCGCCATGAATCAGATAGCGATAGAAGGCCAGCACCGTTCGGGCATAGGAACGCGCCCTTTCGGGATCGCTGCTGTGATACCGGCCGATACCGGCAGTCAGATCGCCCGGCGCCGACGCCAGCGCCTCCTTGAGGATCGCAGCACCGATCTCGAGATTGGTAGCGGGATCGAGCAGCGATTTCGGGTCATCGACGCGATGGCCGTGCCAGCGGATGTTGATCTGCAGCAGGCCGACATCGACGGAGCGATCCTGATGGACCGAAAGGAGTGCCATGGCCTCATCCTGGCTGGTCGGAAAGAACGCCTGGCCGTCGATGTTCAAGGCCCAGGGCCAGGGTTCGATCCGCCCATGGTCATCGGTCCGGCCGCTCTCGGCGAAAGCGATCGCCTGCAGCATACGTGGATCGTCGAGGCTGGCCTTACGCGCGGCCTCTGTCCACGGCGCTCCATGAGGTTCAAGTGCGATGGCGGAGCTCGAGATCGTCAGCAAGAGACCGAGCGCCGTCACGCTCCGGCTTAGGATAGAGGCCGGCAGACAGCGATCAGCGATGCACCGCGGCTCGGCATATTGGGTTTGCTTCGATCGCCGATGCAGCCTCGAACCTCGGAAACGCTTTGAAATATCGATTTGGGTCTCAGTCAGCATTGACGATCGAAACGTCATCGGCCCCTCCTCAACGTTTTGAGTCTCGCCGCTCCGGTTCCAAAAAAGAATCGAGCCGCGTTCTATGCTCTCCCATGCGAAATTTTGTTGTCCGCGGCACGTCGGCTGAACCGGGTCCTGCTAGATTCCCTCAGTGACTCAAGACACCTGAGAGGCGAAAACTATTGCATCCCCGACGCGAGAAAATTGGAAAGCGAGCTTTGCTTCTCGCAGTGACGGTTTCAGGCACGATGGCGTCGAGTGGACGATAGCGTAGGTGGGCCAGAGAAGCATCGACCAAGAGAGCCCCCCTCAAGGACGAGGAGTTGCAGGCCGCCAGACGCTCTCCACGGGCATACGTTCAGCTCTAAATTAAACTAGGCACACCATTTTTGATTAACGCCGATCGTTGATAAAGCAGGCTTTCATCTTGGAGCGGTCAGCGAATCGCGGATGTCTGGGTGCGCCGCCATAATCCGGTCGAGCAGGATCCTGACAACTTGTCTTAGCTCGGACTGATCGACTTTGCGCGCGTCCGCTTCGGCAAAGACAATCTGATCGCGCGTGGTTTTCGCGCTTGCGTCGTCACTGCCGAAACTAGGCCCGCGGCGGCATGTGAGCGTGATCGAGACGGCGATGGATCAGGGAAACGATCGTCAGCAAATCTTCTGCGTCCTCTTTTGTCATCGCCCAATGAATGCGCGCTTCGTGTGCGGTGGGGTTGCGAAACATCCCAAAGGTTCCGCGCACCAGATTGGCGAAGCCCTTTTGTTCGCTCTGTTCGCTCACGCTGCTTCGCGAATTGATCGCCAGAAGCGGCGGATCGCAGCCAAGGACCCGATCGACGAGCGTGGATCCGTCATCCGTCAACCCGGTCCGGCTCCGCATCTTGTCGGCAACGCTCTTTACAGCCTCCTGGACCGCATGAAAGTAGTTGTCTGCGAGGAGCTCAGCCCGGCAGAATTTCAGGACGTCCGGATGGACACCTCGTCCTTCCAGATCAGCCCTCAAGTCCCGGGCCCGGCGCTGTGCTTCCGACAATGTCTGCGCGGCTTCGGCCGCAGTCAGGTTGCCCGTTTCGTCAACGACAAGACCGGCAAAAGCCAACGCCTGGTTCAGAAGAGCGCGCATGGGTTCGTAGCGATCGGGCTGACGGCTGTAGCGCGCCGGTTTCATAGAAAGGCGGATGAACTCGAGAATGTTCGTGCGGTTCTGCTTGGTGTTCTGGCTTTCGACGAAGGCGTTGTAGATGCGGATACGCTTCGTAATGGGACCAGGGTCCGCCATTTTGCTGGATGCAAGCAGGTGCTGAATTTCAGTGCCGGTCAGGCCGATATCTGTGTCGCCAAGCGCTCCTGCTATCGCCTCCAGCTGGTCCTGTGTGAAGAAGGCCATCTTTATTCTCGGTTCTGTTACGTCATCACCTGGAGCCGCCATACGGCACTAGATGTAAAACTTGAACGGTAGTTTCGGTTCGCCATCCATAGGTGCGGAAATGAGAACTTCGCCGACCGCATTGGCGAACCGGATCGTCACCGGCAGCCGGTCGTTGTGGAGGCATGAATTGAAATTGATCTTCGTGAGACCGAGCACGTCGGCGAGTACGGTCGTCAGTGGGCATTCGCCACGACGGACGCGCACCGAAATCGGGTTCGGGGTCTCGGGTCCCATATAGGTGTCCAGTCGTGACACATAGCCGGAGGTCCAGAGCAGTGCGTGGCGTTCGCCGATCTGGAGTGCCGTACCGCGGATAACGGGATACTCTCCGGGCCGATAAAGCTTCAGGTCATCACGGGCGTCGGCGATCTGCACGCCGACGAGGTTGGTCTCATCTCCACAGGCGGATGAAAAGCCAAGCCACTCGTCGTCGGTAAAGGCGGATTTCGCGTGGATGAAGAGTTCGGCGGGCGGACCATCGTGCAGACGCGTGTACTCGCCCACCACCATCTTTATGAGATTTCTGGCCGCGTCTTGATCAAGGTGAAATTGTTTCGTGTCGGTCTGGAACCAGGGGCCGAGAGCGCCACGGAAGACCACGCCTTCTCCGTCCGACAGGAACATCTGTGCCGCGCAGCAGGCATGACGTTTGTCGCTTGTCAATTCGCTGCGTTTATAGACCAGACCGACATAACAGACGTCGGGGCGGACGTTGGCCAGTTGCCACGGCTTCCCGCCTGCCTTGTAGTATGCACCTGTTCCAAGCTTCCAGGCGATCGTCGCGGGGTCCTCGACGCGGCGGATGGGCATCCCGCCCTCGCGGCGGAAATCGCCTGGCGCCAAGGTCGTTTCACGAACGATCTGCGTAACAATCCTCTCCCTAAGGAGACGTGCCTTCAACTGCCTGCGGAAATGGGTTGCATATTGATAAACTTCCGCCTCGCGCTCATCATCACCAAACAAGGTTGGCTGGCGTTGCAGCTCACGTGCCCGCCGCTGGGTAATCGTCACCTCACCGGAAACGCGATCATCGCGCCTGACTGTCGATTTCGGCCGGCCAAGTTCATAGACCTTTTCAGGAATGACGACGAACCAGAATTGTGGCGTGCTTTCAAGCCGATTGTTTTCGGTAACGAGGCGGGACACGAACATGTCGACGGTATTGCGGACCGCCTCATGACGGTTGGCGATCCGGAGCGTTCGTTCGATCTCGGTGGGATCAAGACTGTCGATGACACATGGTGGTTCGACCGGCCAATCGGCATAGAAAGCTGCAGCGAAGCCGGGAAATGGCACATGCTGCGGTTCGACAGCGCGTGAGCGCGGCCCCGGTGGCGGAATATCGATGAATCCCGCCATGGATTGTGCCCAGGCCTTGAAGCGGCACACACCGTCCGGTGTGCCAATCACGCCGTAGCGGATTGTCGGCAATTCCTTCGTGTCCCCGACGGGCCCGTAAAGATAGAGGCCGTCACGGGGATAGACGAGGTGCTGGCCGTAGCGGAATTCGAGTTGCGGTTCTTCCAGATAGAGCATCCGAGGCTTGAAGGATCGCGGCCTAGTCTTCATCGCCTGCCTCCTCAGATCCCTCGTCGCCGCCTTGGCTGGCGGATTCATCCGGTTCATCGTCGTCGCTGGGATCGTCGTCATCAGGTTCGGGAGCTTCGTCCTCGACCGGAAGGCTGATCGGGACCTGCCAGGAAATCGGCGGTAATCCGAGAGCAATCTCTTCTTCGGAGCTGACGGCTATGGTGAGCGAATCCTGCCCCTCGGCAAGCCAATGCAGGAAGGCGAGGAGCATGTCCCGCCAGCGGGCATTACGCCACGTCTTGGCAAAGGAGCGGCGAAGCCTATGCATCTTGGCGAGATCGTCAAATGGCTTATGGCCGTCCTTTGTGAAAACTAGGCGGCTGACGATCCGGATATGGCGCAGCGGCGCTGAGCGCGCGGCGACGCTCACGCCGAAGTGCCAGTTCATATGCCGCTTGAGCGATACGCCTTGGATCTGGCGAAGACCGGTAATGTCACCCCAGCGGAAGGCAATCTTTGTCATCGGCGCGACATCGATAGGCCCCCACCATGCCGACTGGGTGCCAGACAATGCATAGGAACGGAGACCGCGCCCAACAAAAAACTTTTCAAGTGCCTGGCGGGCGAGATCGCTGAACTGATTGCGGGCGTCGAGCCGTTCGATGCCGAGCTTGTTCCAACCGGTATCCAAAAAGCCGGCAACGCGACGCTGCGCTACCTGGCCGATCGGAAGGTTCGGCCCAAAGTGATCTTGCAGGTCATGAATGCGAGCGAAAGTGAGAAGGCCCCGTTGGAACGGCCTCAGCGGCCATGGCGCGTCTCTCATCGCTGCCTGGGCTCGACGCTCGGACACTTGGCCCTTGAATTCGTAATAACGAATCTCCGCCGGCAACCGCTCGATCGAGAGCCAGTTCGAGATCAGCCTCTCGGGCTGGGAGACAAGGGTCTTGCCGTGAATGAGCTGGATTTCGCGCCAGATCGCTTCGCTGCCGCTGCCGTTGCGGGGCACATGATAGGATTCCTCCAGCGTCTCCAGCAGCTCTGAGAGTCCGCGTGCCCAGCCGCGTGTAAAGTCAATATACTGGGCGTGGGCGATCAGAAAGGGCGCCTCGAACGGCTCCATGCGCAGCGGAATGATGAAGGCGTTGTCGTCGATCTTGCGCGCCACATCGGAGGCGATCTGGATTTCGTTGCGTACGCCCTGCTTGTCGACCGCCCGGGGATTGGCAACGAGCAGCATCTTGCAGGCACGATGGCGAAGCGCGTTTTCGAGCTTGCGCTGCCAGTCGTCACCGCCCTTTAGGCGGAGCACGTCGGCCCAGACCTCATAGCCCATAGCAGCAAGCTTGGCGCCCAGCCAAATCGTGAACGCATTGTCCTCTGGTGCAGCATGGCTGATGAAGATGGCCTCGCGCGGCGCGGCCTTGGCTTCCGGCTCGGCGTTTGGCGGCGGCGTCATCGGGCAGCCTCCCTATATGTCCAAGGGCCGCCTGAGCGCCAAGATGCCAAGTCCTCTCGCGCCAATACCGGTCCCAGGAAAGCCCGTAGGCTGTCGATGATCCCGATGAGCGATGTAGGCGCAGCCCCGAGCCGGTCACGCGCTAGGAATGCTCGCCACTGGGTATCCTTTTCGTGGGCGAAGGCTTCGCTGAGGCCAGTGGGCAACTGTTCCGGCCAGGATGTCCGGCGCCGTTCGAAAGTTCGCTGGACGGCTTCTGCAAGCGCCTTGCCTTCAAAGGCGAAGGTCTGCGCGATCATCCAGAGGTCGTAGAAGTCCTTCATGCGGCTGTTGGCGACACCGAGCGAGACGATTGCTTCGGTCTTCTCAGCGACGACGGTTTCGGGTGGGTAGGCGCGCAGTATCGGTGCCGGGGCGTCCAGGAGGCTGGGGTACTCGATCTCAAGCGTATCGGGCGTGATCACGTCACCGAATCCGACATCGATCTGGATGGGGACGCGCGCGCCAGCAATTGTTGCGCTGGTTCTCACGCGCACGCCGGCATACTCGGCCTCGTCGCGGATGGAGGTGGCTTCGATGCCGGCGATGTTGAAGATAACGCCGTCATCTGGCACGTCTGCAGAGCAGATGGACCGGACGCTTTTGGCAATTGCGGCGGGCTCGGAGTCGCCGTGGGCAAGCAGATCGAGATCGCGTGTGGGGCGAAACGGATCGTCTCGCCACACAGCGAAAAGCATTGCCCCCTTCAGGACGAACCGCTCGCGTTGGTTGGAGACGCTGAGGCGGTAGAGGAGCCGCTCGAGAGCATAGCGCGTTAGGAGAAGCTGAAAATCCGACTTCTCCGCCCGGGCGCGGTCCAGCAGCCGGGTGCGCACCGATGTGCCGATATTTAGAACCTCACGCGCCATCGGCGACCATCGCTTCGATATAGGGTCGCATCACGGACCAGACACGGGCGGAGCGCGCGAACTCCCACAGCTGGTCAGGTGTCGCCCGTTTGGTGCGCAGCCCTTCGCGGAGGCCTTCCAGCGCGATATCGAGTCCGATCTTGTTGCGATACCGGAAGCAGTCGATGATTGTCTTGGCGGGTTCGAAGATCGGAACCTCGATCCCCTCTATTAGATGCCGCTTGACACCTTCTCTGAGGGCTTGGCTACCAAACCGGACGAAGCGGATCGGAGGATATTCAACCTTGGGCTTCCATCCGGTGCGCTCGATCGCGATCCACACGGCAGAAGGCATCTGCAGAGTCAGCTCGTGAAATTGCAGCGCGGAGGTGAGGCAGATCACGCCTTTGGGCACGAGGGCGGAGGCTTCTGCAAAGCTGCGCCGGGGATCGGGCATCGCGTCGGCAAGTTGATAGAGCCCCCGCGCCACGCGCATCACCACACCCTCGCGCACCATCCGGGCGACGGTTTCGGCCCCAACGCCCGCGTCACGCATATCGCGCATGCGGACGAGCCCCTTCTGTCGGAAAAGGGTTCGAGCTCTGTCGCGTTGAGTCGTAGCTGCTTGTGACATTTGCTATGCTTATACTGATAAGTGCAGAGGATTTATCACAAGCGCCAAGGAAACTCAAACCCATTCGTCAGCGTTGGCTGGCCCGCTCCTAGCCACGGCCTCAAACAAGTAGCTGAGCTCCCCTCTTATCGGCGTAGGCTTTTCAGCTTCGCAGCGGTGGAGATGTGGGGCAGTTTTTAGGTGGACGGCGGATGCCACCAGGGAATTTAAGCAGCAAACCTTGCGAGCAATTCCTCGACCATTTCTCGGTTTGACACCGATGCTGAATCACACGAAAAGTCAATCCGAAATTTCTTTAATCGCGCCCTGCGTGAGACGCGCCATATACACTTAATGGACCCCATTCATGAAGATCGCGAGAGTTTCCATACGAAATTTCCGGTGCTTTGGTCCTGAACGGACAGAGCTGGTTTTGCAGGAGCAGGTTACGGCCTTCGTTGGCGGTAATGGATCTGGTAAAACGGCTCTATTTCAGGCGCTCGCACACCTCTTCGGTGTCACGAGGGCGGAGCGAACTGTAACCAAAAGCGATTTTCACATTGCCCACGACGAAGAAGAGCTGCCGGACGGACGATCCTTGGAGATCGAGTGCCTGCTCGGCTTCCCTGAACTTGACAATAACGAAGGTGACAGTGCCGACGCTGTCCCTGATTTCTTCAATCATATGGCAGCATCCGGTCCTGATGAGCCGCTCAGAGCGCGCATTCGTCTCGTCGCGACCTGGATAGAAGATGGCACTCCGGACGGCATGGTTGAAGAAGACATCAGGTGGATTACCACGCTCGACGATGAGTTCGATTGGGAGACGTGTCCGAAAGTCTCGACTGTTGACCGCGCCAGCATTCAGCTCGTCTACGTTCCTGCGCTACGCAATGCCGCCGATCGTGTCACAGAGCTTCTCAAAGGTCGGCTGTGGAAGGCGGCGCTTTGGTCGGCTGATCTCGCGCAGCGTGCAACGGAAGGTGCGGAGATCATCCAGAACCAGTTTGATGAGGAGGCTCCTGCCAATTTTATCATTGAGCGCCTAACCCGCAGGTGGCAGCAGGTGTACGAAGGCGACACCGATACGACCCCTAATCTTCGCCTCGTTGAAAGCAGGGTCGAAGAGCTTGTCCGGCGCGCGGAGTTTGTCTTCCATCCTGACGAGGCTGGCCGTGGCCGAAGCCTTGCTGATCTCAGCGACGGTCAGCGCTCGCTTTTCCACATTGCCCTAACGGCGGCGACGCTAGAGACCGAGCAAGATGCACTTGCGCTCGTAGAAGCCGATAGTCCGTTCGATCACGAGAAACTGCGGCGGACGCACCTGACAATCTTGGCGATCGAGGAGCCCGAGAACAGCCTGTCGCCATTCTTCCTCTCCCGGATCATGACGCAGGCCCGTGAGATCGGTGCGATGGGCACCGCACAAACGCTTATCTCAAGCCATAGCGCCAGCATCCTCAATCGGGTCGAGGCTGAAGAAGTACGGTACTTCCGGCTTGATCGGGAGGCGAGAACTGCTTCCGTCAAGGCCCTTACATTGCCTGAAGGGGATGCCGAAGTAAGCGCATATGTGCGGCTTGCCGTGCGATCCTATCCCGAGCTCTATTTTGCACGCTTCGTGATATTGGTTGAGGGTGACTCGGAGCGCATCGTCTTGCCCCGTCTTGCTGAGGCGAAGGGCGTCCCGCTCGACCCGTCCTTCGTGCCCGTCGTACCGTTGGGCGGTCGGTACGTCTCTCACTTTTGGCGGCTGCTGACCGATCTCGGCATTCCACATGCAACGCTGCTCGATTATGATCTTGGCCGTGTCCATGGTGGTGCCAACAACATCCGAACGACAATCGAAGCCTTGGGAGAAATTGGTCGGAACTTGACCGATAATCCACTTGTCGTGGACAAAACAATCGATCTTGATGATTTGGAAGGCCTGGCCGACGACGATGTTTCGGACGATTGGGAAGACAATGATTGGCTCCAGGCGCTAAGGCATGAGGCCGTGTTCTTCTCCGACCCTATCGATCTCGATTTTGCGATGCTGGTTGCTTTTCCAGCTGCGTACCAGCATCCGAATCCCGGCGGGCGAGGTCCGAGGACGACGGAAGAGGCGATCGCCGAAAAGAAAAGAGTCGTTCTCAAGACAAACGGGAATCCAGAGTTCTATGAGGGTGGTGATTGGAATGATTGCTTCGCGTGGTATCCGTATCTCTTCCTGAGTCGCAGCAAGCCGGAGACCCATCTAGCCGCGCTGAACAGGATCACTTGTCAGCAATTGTCTCGCCGAGCGCCTGTGGAGCTGCGCGCGCTCGTCGAGCATGTAAGAGAGGTCTTGTTTCCCGACGCGGATGAGGAGTGATGCGTGTTCTGCCGGAAGAGTGGCGACCACAAGGTGTTGAAGACCTTGAGCAGCGAGCATGGGACGCTCTTCGGGAAACCGAACGAAGCGTTTGCGTTACGGCAGGCGCGGGTGCAGGAAAGACTGAATTCTTAGCGCAAAAGGCCACCTACCTCCTGCAGACGGGGCTCTGTCCTCAGCCGAAACGTATTCTTGCGATCAGCTTCAAGCGTGACGCCGCACAAAACCTCGCAGCGCGTGTCCGTCAGCGGTGCCCCGCAGATCAGGCCCGCCGATTCCACTCAATGACGTTCGATGCTTTCACAAAACATCTCCTCGATCGCTTTCGGCTCGCTGTCCCGGAAGACTACCGGCCACCAGCGGATTACGGCATCGCATTTCCAACAAAGCGAGATTTCGATGCATTTCTGCAGAGGCAGGGGCGGCGAGATGTAAGTTCAGATCGGTTCGAGAAGGCGGTCCCGCGCATTGCTCTGCCGATCGAGGATGCAGGCTTGAGGCCGCGCGCGACTGAGCTGGTTCAGGCATATTGGAATGATCAATACGCCATGCCGAATGGCACATTGCTGACCTTTTCGATGATTAACCGCCTAGTTGAGTACTTGCTGCGCGTCAATCCTCGAATCAAGCGCAGTCTCCTTCTGACCTACCCCTGTGTCTTCCTCGATGAATTCCAGGATACCACGTACGCCCAATACGAGCTCGTAGAAACCGCGTTCAGTGGTAGCAATTCCGTCTTCACTTCAGTCGGAGACGACAAGCAGAAGATCATGGGCTGGGCAGGCGCGATGGATAACGCGTTTGATGAATTCACGGCGGACTTCGATGCCGTCCGTCACACGCTGCTCTGCAACTGGCGATCACATAAGGCGTTGGTTGCGATCCAGCATGTCATCGCGCAGCGGATTGATCCTGATGTTGAGGAAGTGGAGGCGCGAGGACAGCTCGCCGTCGATGGAGATACGGCGGCGCTTTGGCGGTTTGACAGCCGCCAGCAAGAAGCCGCTCACATCGCGAGGTGGCTCAGAGCGGAAGCCGAACAAGGCCGCGTCGAACCCCACGATGCCGCGATCCTTGTGCGTATGCGCGCGAACAATGTCGAAGATGAGCTAGCGCCTATTTTGGCAGCCGAAGGCCTTACCCTTCGAAATCTCGCCAGGCATGTCGGCGAGATCGCGATACAGGATTTGCTCGCCGAGCCCTTTACTGAGGTGATCATGCCTCTCTTACGGCTCGGGGCCAGTGCACGTGATCCCGACGCCTGGAGCGCCGCTCAGGGACGCGTTCAAGCATTGGCAGGCACTAGCCTCGAGGATGAACTGGGTCAGGATCGATTGCAGCGTGAGATCGGAGAGTTTTCGCGACAGCTTCGACAAGCCATGAATGACGATGGTCCCGATGAAGCTTCAGCTGACAGAATATTTTCGCAGGCACTAGCCTTCGCCGGAGCCGAACGCCTTCGCCGGGCTTACCCTGAGTATCGGCGTGATGCCGACTTTGCTCGTGTCAGTGATGGATTCAGGTTGCTTTTGCGCGAATGCGTAGATGATCCAGCACACTGGACCGACGTGCTCGATCGATTCGAAGGCAAGGGTCAGATCCCGCTTATGACCATTCACAAAAGCAAGGGCCTCGAATTTCATACCATGATCTTCTTTGGCCTCGATGATCGAACGTGGTGGAGTCTCGACCCGGATGAGGGCGAAGAGCTGAACTCTTTCTTCGTAGCCTTTACACGTGCCATGCAGAGAGCCTTCTTCTCCTATTGCGCTGAGCGCGGCAATGCCTTCACGTGGCTTGAAGAGCTGTTGCTCCCTGCCGGAGTTGGACAAATCGACGGCGCTGGAATCGTGCCTGACGGCTAAGACCGCAGTTTCATAGGCTCTCCCTCGGCTTCCGTCCCTGAGATTTGACGCTTGAACTTGACCATCCGCTCAATTACTGCATGTATTTGGCGCTGGCAATCCAAGAGCAGCGGCCAACGGTCATCGCCGATCGGCAGTTCTACGATGTCGTGTGTGAGCATCCTTATCTTTCCGAGCAATTGGCCTCGTTCGAAAACCTTGCATAGTCAAGTCGGTCGCATTGCAATTCTTGGAAAAGTATTTTCTCGGTGCTTGTGTTCCTCCGATTTGGCCTAAGCATGGCTGATGTCAGGTTATGTGCAGGTTTCTCCGACGCCGATCATGCGGGTAGGCCGAGCTTTTTCTGGCCCATGCGTCGGAGAAGCGCCAAGGGAGGAAATCGCGGGCAGGAGCTGCGGCGCAGCTTGCCGAGGCCTATGGGGAATAGATGCTTTCGGCGGGTTTTGTCACCGTTGCTTGCCGCGGATCTGACGCCTGAACGGCGGGTGTCGCCTTGCTCACGATCGATCTTGGGTGGAGATGGCGTCGGTTGCCGGGCTCCGTATATAGCTGGTTTGGTCGATGGATGGTGCTGCTGATGCGTGTTTGGCCATAGCCGGTCATTGACCGGCGATCGTCAGGCTTGGGCAGGCGTCGTGATCTGATCGGGATGCTCATGGCGGCGAGCTTTGACGTTGGGGTGGGGCCCGTTGGTTTTCATGAGTTGGGGCCGTTCCAGGTTCGAAGCTCTCGATAATTCTCATACGGCCGCCGCAGGCGGGGCATGACGTCTCGACCGTCTTTTGCGCATCGACGGTGTCGGCAGTCTCGGCATTGGAGGCCGGAGGGTCGTCTCGAGTGGTCAGAAGACGGCGCGCCAGGGCGACATTCTCGGCGCGGGCGCCATTGGCGAGCAGGCCGTAATGGCGGATGCGGTGGAAGCGTTTGGGGAAGACGTGGATCAGGAAGCGCCGGATGAATTCATGGATCGGCAAAGTCATGACCTTGTAGCGCTCGGCGCCTTCGGCTCGATAATCCTTCCAGGTGAAGGTGACGGTCTTGTCGTCGACGCCGATCAGGCGGCGGTTGGCGATGGCGACCCGATGAGTGTAGCGGGAGAGATAGGCGAGCACGGCTTTGGGTCCGGCGAACGGCTCCTTGGCGTGGACCGCAAAGTCGGTCTTGTAGAGGGGCTTGAGATAGGCATCGAAGGCGGCCTTGTCGGCAAGCGCCCGGTGGCCGTTGAAGAACTGGAGACGACCATCGGCATGAGCCTGCTTGAGACCTTTCAGGATCAAGCCTCGGAACAGACGCGAGAGGACACGCACCGGCAGGAAGAAGTTGGGCCGGCAGGCGACCCATCTGGCTCCATCCATCGAGAGGCCGCCGCCAGGCACGATCATATGCACATGGGGGTGGTGCGTCATCGCCGAACCCCAGGAGTGGAGAACTGACGTGATGCCGACCCTGGCGCCGAGATGCTTCTTGTCAGCGGCGATGGTGATCGTGGCCTCGGCGCTGGCCTTGAACAGCAGATCGTAGATCACCCGCTTGTTTTGATAGGCGATGTCGGCGATCGGTTTCGGCAGGGTGAAGACAAGATGGAAGTAGCCGACCGGCAAGAGCTCGGCCTCGCGTTCGGCGAGCCAGGTTCGGGCGGCGGCGCCCTGACACTTCGGGCAATGCCGATCACGACACGAGTTATACGAGATCACCGCGTGATCGCAGTCCTCGCAAGCCGAGACATGGCCGCCGAGTGCCGCGGTGCGGCAGCGCTCGATGGCGCTCATCACCTTGAGCTGGCCGAGGCTCAGATGGCCGGCATGGGCGGCGCGCCAGGCGGCGCCGTGATCGCGAAAAATATCCGCGACCTCCAGCCTTGGGCGGGACACCGTTGCGGCGGGCTATGCCGGCGCCGGTGCTTTGCCCTTCGCCCGTCTCCTCGGCTTTGGCGTCAGACGATCAAGCGGGCTCTCGACCTTGGCGATCATCTTGGTGGCGACCCGCGTATAGCGGGCGGTCACATCCAGTTTGCTGTGGCCGAGCATCGCCTGAATGATACGAATATCAACGCCAGCCTCCAGCAGGTGAGTGGCGAAGCTATGGCGCAGCGAATGCAAGGTCACCCGCCTGGTGATCCCGGCCATTCTCGCCGTTTCTTGAAATAGACGGCCGAGCTGGCGGGCGGAGGTTGGGCCCTCATCCTTGCCACCCGGGAACAGCCAGCGTTCCGATAAGGACGTGCCGGCGTCGAGACGCTTCGATCGAACCGGCCACCAGGCCCTGAGCAAGCCGAGAAGATCCTTTGGCAGGGCAACCTGACGATCCTTCTTGCCCTTCCCCTGAACGACCCGGATGATCATCTGATCGCTGTCGATATCGCCTACCTTGAGCCGGCAGACTTCACCGGCGCGCATGCCGGTTCCGTAGGCGACGCTCAGCATCACCTTGGCCTTGAGCGGCCGAGCGACCGCCAACAGGCGCTTGACCTCGTTGACGCTCATCACCACCGGCGCCTTCTGAGGTTCGTTCAAATGATAGATCTCTTCCGCGAGGTCGAGGCGGCGCAGCGTCACCCGGAACAGAAACTTGACCCCCGACATCACGGCATTGCGGGTGGTGATGCTCACCGCCTCTTTGGCCAGATACAGCTGAAACTGCCGGATATCTTCGCGCGTGGCCGTCTCGGGCGAACGCCCCAAAAAGGCGGCAAACCGCTTGCAGCTCCGGATGTGGGAACGCTGCGAGGCAGACGAAAGCTGACGCGCCGTCATATCCTCGATCATCCGACGGCGAAGAGCACTGATCCTCTCGGTCATCATGGCTACTCCCTGACTGAGGTGCACACCCCAATCGTCGGGAAGCCGCCAAAAGGCTTCAGTACGAGAGTTCAGTGGGAATTGGACGCTCAGCCCCAGCCGCAAATCCAGCTATCGCGAAGCGATTTAGTCCCCTGGAATAAGACTGTCATTGGTATATCCAGCTTCGTGTCTCCTATCGTTCCATCGAACGACCGCCGCGGTCGAGCACACGCTGGATCCGGGCAGCGGGCTCCATGTCAGCGTTCCTGTGCCGCTGGATAGCCAAGTCGCGGACGACCTGCTCCGCCAGACCGGCAGTCTCTCGCGCCTGGTCGAGGGCCGCTGATTGCAGACCGACCCGCTCGCCGAGGGAGCGGATGAGCCGGTTCCGGTTGTCGGTGACGATGAAGGGTGCTCCGGGGGCCCGGCTGATGCCAACATAGGCGCTGGTGAGATGGATGGTGTTCACCCGATAGCTCGGCGCATTAAGGATGGGATAGGCGGTGGCGCCCTGGGCTCGCTGGATGGTGACGGCATAGCCGTAGTCGAGATGGCGGTGCTCGTTGCGGCTGAGATCGAGCTGATGCCGGCTTCCGCTGCTATGCTCGATCTCGATCCGCCGGCTAGCGGCATCGATAGTGATGACTCGCGCGAAGCGACCGCTGACCGCGCCGATAGCGACATTGTTCTT
>JAWKVM010000054.1:0-43903 GCA_041398025.1 Alphaproteobacteria bacterium | reverse complement strand
AAGCGGTCGCGCGACCAGTCGGGCGAGGCGCCGAGGCGATGCAGCTGCTGGCTGATCATGCCGCCGGACTGCGCCTTCCACTCCCAGACCTTGCGCAGGAATTCCTTGCGCCCGAGATCGTGACGGGTCTTGGGCTCGATCTGGCGCTCGACCACCACCTGGGTGGCGATGCCCGCGTGGTCCGAGCCCGGCTGCCACAGCACCGCCTTGCCGAGCATGCGGTGGAAGCGGATCAGCGTGTCCTGGATGGTGAAGGTGAGCGCGTGGCCCATATGCAGGCTGCCGGTGACGTTCGGCGGCGGCATCATGATGCAATAGGGGACCCGATCCGGGTCGGGACTGGCTTTGAAGTGCCCCTGGTCTTCCCAGAGCCGGTCGTGGATCGGCTCCACCTCGGAAGGCTGATAAGTCTTGTCCAGCACGCTGAACCATCCCAATGGTGTGGCGAGGAATCGGTGCGGATGCGCACCGACCCTGGGCTATAGGCGAATTCTCACCATCGGGCAAGCGGAACGGCGGACAATCGGCATGGCTATTCGGCCAGGAAGAAGGGCGGCAGCCCGTTCAAGCCGCCGCGCATCGAGTTGGGGCCGACAAACCACATCCGGCGCGATGGCACGCGCCAGCACTCAAATTCGCTGCTGTTGGCCCAGAAGCTTCGGTGACTAGAGAAGTTCTGCGCGGCGAGCGATTTTCTGGATCTCCTTTTGCACCAGACGCTCGACGATGGCGGGCATGTTTTCGTCGAGCCATTCCTTGAGCATGGGGCGGGCCATGTCCTCAATGAACTGCTCGACCGTGCGCCCGGCACCATCGGCGACCGACTCCTCGACGGGGGTCGGACGGAACGCCTTGGAGAGCTTCGCAAACGCGCCGGTGGTGGTGCTTGCAGTACCGGTAGAAAGAAGGGCTTCGGTCTCGGCCTTTTTCGTACTCACGACTGGTTCATCCTCCTGACTGGTCGTCGTCTCAATAACATCGATGGCTTCCACGATCTCGTCGTCATGCGAAAGTCCATCGTCGATGTCCAGAACGGCATCATCGGATTCGTCGATCTCATCGTCGGCGAGATCGATAACCTCGGGCAGATCGTCGAGGTCGGCGTCGGCGACTTCGATTTCGTCGTCGTCATCGGCGTCCTCGACCAGCTCGAGCATGGCGGTTGGCAGGGGCTCGTCATCATCGACGGGCTCGTCGACGCTGCGGCCCTCATCGACGACGGATGTCAGCTCGAGGACATCGCCGCTGTCGTCGTCTTCCTCCTCGTCATCATCGTCGTCCAAGACCTCGAGCGCGCCCAGCGAGCCGCTGTCGGCGCCAGCCAAGGCGGGTTTGTCATCGTCGTCCGCACTTGTTTCGTCGGTTTCTTCGTCCGCGATGATGCGCCTTATCGACGACAGAATTTCTTCCATCGACGGCTCTTGGTCTTTCGGCTGCGTACTCACACTGTTCTCCCCCTGGGAGTCTCGCCCTCGCACCCTATCAACCGGCCTTGCGGCCGCGCCTGGACGAGGGGCTGACAATCATTCCTGGTGCTCGTCGCTCAGATCGTTTCCTAAACCGAACCACCGACTCCTAACATTCTTGTAATTAGCTTCAACATCGTAGGGCTCGACCGGCAGATTGATGCCGTCGGGCCTGAGAGCGCCAACGGCTGCCTTCAGCCGATAGCTGGCGACGATTTCATCTCGCTGGGCACTGACGAGATCCACCTCCGCCTGAAACAGGTCGTTTTCCTGATCGAGCACGTCCAGCGTCGTCCGCTGGCCGACCAGGGCTTCCTGCCGCGATCCGTCCAGCGCGATCTCCGCGGCACGCACCTGCTCGGTGATCGACTCGATGCTGGACCTGGCCGTCACCAAAGCCTGCCATGCGCTCGTCACTTCCTCGCGCACCGCGCGGTAGACCGCATCGAGGTCGGCCTGGCGCTGCTGAACCGTCTGCTTGCTCTGCCGAACCTGCGCATATTCCCCCCCACCCTGGTAGAGCGGCACCGCCAGTGTCGCGCCGATCGACGCGACGCGCTGCCAGGGCACAGACAAACTGGGCTCATCGGTATAGTTCAATTCGCCGTTGACGGAAAGACGTGGATAGAGGGCACTTTCGGCAACACCGACATCCTCGCGTGCAGCCGCGAGGTTAAATTGCGCGGCCAAGATGTTGGGATTCAACGATTCCGCGAGCTGGTGCGCCTCGGTTTCACTAGCCGGTAAATTCTTCAACGGGGCCGGTGGAATCAGGCTTTCAGGCTCGAGATTGACGACATTGCGAAAGGCGGCACGCGACGCTTCGATGGCTCCGGAGGCGCGCACGCGCTCGGAAATGGCGCCGGCGACGCGCGCTTCGGCCTGCGCCACGTCGGTGCGCGTGACCTCGCCGACCTCGAAGCGATCCCTGGCGGCGCGCAGCTGGCGGCGCAGCCGGTTCTCGTTCTGCACGGCGAGTTCGAGCACCGCGAGATCGGTCAGCAGACCGGTGTAGGCGGTGGCCGCACGCAGCAGCACGTCCTGCTCGACGGTCGCGAGCCTGGCGCGCTCCACCCGGACCAGGCGCTCCGCCCGGCGCGTGTTGGCGACCGTCGCACCGCCTTCGTAGATGTTCTGATCGATGCTCAGCGCGTTCGACGTGGTATCGACGCGTCCCTTGCCGGCGGCACTCTTGATATCCGAGATATCGGCGCTCGAGGTGATCTGCAGCGTCGGCCGCCAGCCACTGAGCGCCTGCGGCACGAACTCGTCGGTGGCGCGCAGCGCGGCCCGCTGCGCCTCGATCTCCGGATTGTTGAGATAGGCCGAGATCAGCGCCTCGTCGAGGCTCTGCGCCCGGCCCGACTGCGGCGCCGCGACGGCCAGGCCTGCGGCCAGGGCCAGGGACAAGGGGGCAAGAAAGGGTCTGGCGGTTCGACTAGATGCGCTGATCACCAAATTCTCCGGCGAATCCTGGACCGATCCATGGGCATCATGACCATCATTGCAGTTTCGCCTCAACGTTCATGGCAACGGACGTGATCCTGCTTTTCTACAGGAGATGATCGTATCTTGCCAGGGGATTGAGGAAGCAAAGCGGGCACCTTCCCGGCGCCAGGCAGAGGGCGGATGCGGAGGCGATGTTGACGGTCATCGAACGGCGCGGAGTCCAGCATCGCAAGGCGTGTCGGCATATCGCTCAAAAGGCGAAGGCCGGTGCCGTCTGCACGCCGTTGAAATCGGGTATGTAGGCATCGAACAGCTCGCGTTTCGCGGGTATGCCGTCGATCTTGGTGACCAGCACGCCCTTGCCGACCCGCCCGCGGCCTTCGACCGCAACCAGCCGCCCGCCATCGTTCAGCTGGTCGATCAGCGATTGCGGAACGGCTTCGACCGCGCCGATCACCATGATCGCGTCGAACGGCGCCTGGTCGGCATCGCCCGCAGCCGGATCCTCGCGCACCGCGGTGACCACATTGTCGGCTTCGAGCTGATCGAAGATCGGCTGGATGCGCGCCGCCGCTTCCTCGCTGGGCTGGATGGCGATCACGGTTGCGGCGAGCTTCGAGGCGACGGCCGCGGTATAGCCGGTGTCGCAGCCCACCATCAGCAGCACATCGTTGCCGCCGATCGCCGCCGCCTGCAGCATGCGTGCGCACACCAGGGGCTCGATCATGAACTGCCCGTCGGGCAGCAGCAGATCCTCGTCGGCATAGGCCACGCCGTGCAGCGCCTTCGGCACGAAGGCTTCGCGCGGCACGGCCGCCATCGCCGACAGCACCGCCGGATCGTTGATCCGATTGGTGCGAAGCTGATTGTCGACCATGTTGGTTCGAGCTTTTGCGAGGTCCATCATCATGCCTGTAACGCTGCCAACACCTGATCGGCGCCGCCGAAGTCGAAACCGCCGATGTAAAGATCGGCGCGACTATAGACAGGTTGAAAGGCTGCGGCAATCGTGAGAATACCGGCGCGACAAACCTGCGCTCGACGGAGGAGATTGACCAAGCGGGATCGCGCGGATAGGTTGCCAAAGTTCGCCGAAAGGCCGGGTAGCAAAGTGGTAATGCAGGGGACTGCAAATCCTCGATCGGCGGTTCGATTCCGCCTCCGGCCTCCAGGCGACGATGGGCCATCGACGCCCAACGCCGCCAGTTCGTCTGCTCGTCGATTTGTATCGGCAAAGGACAATCCGGGCTTGTTTCCCAAGGCGGCACTCTGCTATAGCAGCCACGTCAAGCTGTTCCTCGGTAGCTCAGTTGGTAGAGCAAGCGGCTGTTAACCGCTGGGTCGTAGGTTCGAGTCCTACCCGGGGAGCCAATCTTTTCAATGGGTTGGATCGAAATTCCCGCAACGATTTTTCTGCGATTTTACGATAGGTAACATATAGGTAACAGATTGCAGCCGTAAGTTTGTTACCTCGGCACGCCTTCCTTTCATGTCTCGAACCAGCCATCGATCTTTGCTTTGTCAGAAATACCGCCATCCTATGGCCTAGGTGTAGGCATTGGGGCGTCGCGACCGGCATAATCTCCCGATGGTGCTTAGAGCGGGATCGACGCCTCGTGACGTCAACCCTCCCATGCCCTGCGGGCCGAACTGATCCGCCATGTCCGTGCTAGGCACCGGCGGCAATGCCGATCATCTTGACCGATGCCCACAGTCGCAGGAGCGGCAAGTAGCAATGATGTCCTCCGAGGTGGACCAAAAGAGCAGCGGAGGAGTATGCGTTAGCCCGAATGTCCCGTTTCTCGTTGCTCCAGATATCGGGGGAGGCCACCAGGTGTCCTTGGTCATGGACAAGCTTTGAGCGGATAGCATATGAACAACCACTGATTTTACACTCCGCCGATTGCGTGTAAAAATGTATGGATTGCCAGGCGTCAACGATCTTTGGGGCAAGGTCCGCGATGAGGGGGCGGCCTGGCATCCGCTGATCGACCATAGCATCGATGTTGCGGCCGTCCTTGAGGGACTCCTGAAGGTGCCGCGATTGCGAGAACGGCTGGCTCGGGCGGGCGGGATCGATGGGCTGGACGATCGGCAAATCGATCAGCTCTGCTTTCTCGGCTTCATCCATGATCTCGGCAAATGTTCGCTCGGTTTCCGCGCGAAGGCTGTTCCCGAACTCGGAAAATCCTCGGGCCATCTGCAGTCTCTGAAGCCGCTTTTCAAGGGACCATTGCAAGGTCGGGCCGGGACGATTCTACCCTTCTCCGAGATGATGAGCTGGGCCGATCCCGACGTCCTGTGCGCGCTGATCGACGCCGTCTTCGCCCATCACGGCCGGATGCCGGATCTCACCTTTCATCAAGGACCTGACCAATGGCTGTGCGCCGGCTGGACCGGCCGCGGCGGCGAGCCCCTGAAGCGTCTTGGCGAGCTGATCGAGGTCGGCCGCTCGCTCTACGTTGGGGCTTTCGTTCAGGAGGGCGAGGCGCTTCCCGCGGGCCCCGCCTTTCAGCATCTGTTCGCCGGTCTCCTGATGCTCGCCGATTGGCTCGGCTCGGATTTTCTCTTTTCCGAAGGCGAAGCCGTTACCGAGCGTCAAGCGTTTGCGCGAGGTCATGCTGCAAAGCGACTGAATGAGATCGGTATGGGATCAGCGCCCGATGTCGCGCTCGGGTCCTTCGGCGATCAGTTCGGCTTCGCGCCTCGTGCCGCCCAGGCCGAGATCGATGAGATGCCTTTGCCGGATGGCGGAGGCTCGATCGTCCTCCTGGAGAGCGAGACCGGCTCCGGCAAGACCGAGGCCGCTCTTCGCTATGCCAGCCGGATGATGGCGGCGGATCGGGTCGACGGCTGCTTCTTCGCGCTGCCTTTGCGCTCCGCCGCCGTGCAGCTGCACGGACGCATGCAGTGCTGGTTGAACCGGACCTATGCCGAGGCGACGCCCGAAGCGCTGCTGGCTGTTCCCGGCTATATCGGCATGGGCGACGCCGAGGGCGAGCGGCTGCCGGGCTTCGAGGTGCAGTGGAGCGACCGCCGAGGACGAGACGCGCGCCGACCGTCTGGCGGGACGCTGGGCCGCCGAGCATCCGAAGCGCTATGCGGCGGCGCGTTTCGCCGTCGGCACGATCGACCAGGCCCTGCTCGGGACGCTTGCGGTCAAGCACGCGCATCTGCGCGCCGCCTGCCTGATCCGCCATCTCCTGGTGATCGACGAGGTTCATGCCAGCGACGATTTCATGACAGAGCTGATCGAGCGGCTGCTCGTCCTCTACCGCGCCGCAGGCGGTCACGTCCTGCTGATGTCGGCGACGGTCGGGGCGGGCGCGCGCGTGCGCCTGGTGACTGGCGCCAAGTCGCCGCCGTCATTTGAGGACGCGGTGGTCGCGCCCTATCCCCTGATCACCAGCAATGTTGCGGCGCCGATCCCTGTGAAGCCGACCGGCAGTCCGAAAAGCGTGCAGATCGAGCCCGCGCCGCTGATGGACCAGCCTGAGGCGGTGGCCGCTCTCGCCGTCGAAGCGGTCGGGCAGGGGGCTCGGGTCCTGATCCTGAGGAACACGGTGACGGCGGCGATCCAGGCGCAGGAGGCGATCGAGGCCAAGCTCGGCCCCGATCATCCCGCCCTTTTTCGCGTCGCCGATGTCGTCACCCTGCATCACGGCCGTTTCGCCGCCGAGGACCGAAAGCTGCTGGACGAGGCCATCGAGGGACGCTTTGGCAGGAACGCGCCTCCCGACGCCGCCCTGGCGATCGGCACGCAGACGCTCGAGCAAAGCCTGGATATCGACGCCGATCTTCTGATCACCGATCTCTGCCCGATCGATATTCTCCTGCAACGGATCGGGCGATTGCATCGCCATGCGGATCGAAAGGACCGCCCTGATGGCTTCGGGGAAGCGCGCTGCATCGTGCTTCATCCAGCCTCGCCGGACCTGTCGTCGTTCCTGAAACACGGACGCCACGGCATCGGCAGGGACCGCGCCTATCGAAACGTGCTGGCGATCGAGGCGGCCAGGCGGCTGATCGAGGGCGCGCCGCACTGGACCATCCCCGACGACAACCGCCGGCTGGTGGAGGAGGGCACGCATCCGCATAAGCTCGACGCCATCGCGGAGTCCATGCCGGTCGCGTGGCAGAACGCCTGGGCCGCCTCTAAGGGTGCGAGCATGGCGGAGCGCGGCATGGCCAAGGATGCGGCCATCGACTTCGACAAACCCTTCGACAAGATCGATTGGCCGCCTGCTGCCGAAAAAATCGCGACCCGGCTCGGTGCGCGCGACTGGCTGCTGCGGCTCGATGGACCGTTCACGTCCGCCTTCGGCGAGGTGCTGACCCATCTGAGGATTCCGGACTGGATGAAGCCGAAGGGCGCCTTGGACGACGAGCCAGTTCTCGAAGTGGTGGGAGATGACCAGCTCCGGTGGGACGACGTGCGCTATCGCTACGATCGATTGGGTCTGTGGAAGGAATAAAGGCGGCATGATGAACCTGCTCACCGATCACCTTCTTCCAGCCCGAACGCCAGATGGCGCGATCATCTCCTGTGACCTGCCCGGGTTGCTCGCCTCCTATGTGGACGATGGCATCGTCGACCTCCCCTTCCTCCGCCGGCATCAGGAGGCGTCCTGGCATTGCTTTTTGGTGCAGCTCGCCGCTCTTGCCCTGCACCGGGCCGGCGAGGCTGACATTCCCGACAGTGCCGATGTCTGGCGTTCGCTGCTGCGTCGGCTGACCGCCGACTGGCCGGATGACGAGCCCTGGCGGCTGGTAGTCGACGACGTCGAAAGGCCTGCCTTCATGCAGCCGCCGGTGCTGATGGGGGCTGGCGATCCGCACAAAGCGCCGGTCGACACGGCCGACGATCCCGACGTGCTGGTGACGTCGAAGAACCACGGGTTGAAGCAGGGGATCGGCGGTGATGCGTCGGCCGAGGTCTGGATCGTCGCTCTGGTGATGCTGCAGACCTGCAGCGGTTTTCTCGGGTCCGGCAATTACGGTATCGCGCGCATGAACGGCGGCTTCGCCACGCGTCCCTTCGTCGCTCTGCAGCCGCAGGGCGGTCCGGGCGCGCATTGGCAACGCGACGTTTCGGTCCTGCTGAAGCGGCGCGATTGATTCTTCGAGCAGATCGAGAGTTTCAAGGAGGCGGAAGGGGCGGCGCTGCTCTGGTGTCTTCCCTGGGACGGTGAAGCAAGCCTCGGCGTGGACAAGCTGGATCCCTGGTTCATCGAGGTCTGCCGGCGGGTCCGGTTGTACCGGAACGATGCCGGAATGATCTCGGCGAGAACGGTCGGTTCCAAGGCCGCGCGCATCGCCGCAAGCAATCTGAAAGGTAAGGTCGGCGATCCCTGGATTCCGATTGACCTTGGCAATGACTCCGCCGCCTACAACAAGACGCCGCGCTATGACGTGATGAGCAAGGTGCTGTTCGATCGGGGTGGGTTTTTGCGCCCGCTCCTGCTCGATTGGCATAAGGAGATCGATCCTGATGTCATGACCGCGCGCTTCGACGTGCTGGTGCGTGGACAGGGCGTCACCGAAGGCTTTCACCGGCGCGAGATGGCTTTCGAGGAGGAGCAACATCTCTTCTATTTTCAGTCAGCAAGCGAGCGCGACAGGCTGGCGGCGCTGAGCCAGGAGATGCTGGAGACCGTCTCGGCACTGAGAAACAAAGTTCTGAAACCGGCGTTGCTGACCCTGATCCAGGAGGGGCCTGCGAAGGTGGACTACGGCGACAAGACGGCCGGCGCATGGGCCGATCAGTGGCTGAAGCCGATCGACGGCGAAATCGAGCCCGTCTTCTTCGAGCATCTGTTCGCCTGGGCCGATGATGACGCGAACAAGATGAAATGGATCGAATTTCTGGGCACGACGGCGAGCGTCCTGTTCGAGCGTGCGCAACATGCCTTGCCGGTCACTGGCCACAGGCGGATCAAGGCGATCGCGATCGCGGATAGCAGGCTCGGCGCCGGCTTTCGCCGAACCTTCGATGGCTATCTGCGACCCATTACGGAAAAGGAGGTGGTGAATGGCTGAGAGCGCCGATTGGCGAGACCCGCTTCGCAAGATCGCCTGGCATATCGGCCAGGATCACTATCCGTCCGGTGATCTCGCGACCCTCCGCCGGCTCGATCCCGACTGTCCTGATGGTCGCGCGTTCTGGGCGCTAGTCCACGGTTACGCCGAGCCCGCGTTCGACGATGACCGGGCAGCGCGGGCGCTTGCGGCCGTCATCCGATGTCTGGCGATCGCGCATCCCTTTCATCGACCGAAGGACGGGGAGCGTCGGGGCTTCGGTGACGCGCTCGCGCTCGCCGGGGTCAGCGAGATGCGGCTTCTTCGAATCCTGAACCTTCAAGCGAAGGACCTGCCGAACGAGCTTCGCCGTCTCGCGCGCCTTCTGGCATCCAAAGGGGATGCCGGCCGCGCCGATTGGAGCCAGGCCTTCGCCCTTCTGCATGGGCGAGACGGGGAGAAGATCAGAACCGACATCGCGAAAGCCTATTACCGGCAGCAGTTCACATTAGCGAAAGACAAAGAGGAGCAGGCGGCATGAGCAGCCCGGCATTCATTCAGATTCACAGCCTTCACAGCTATCCCGGCACGCTTTTGAACCGGGACGACGCCGGGTTCGCCAAGCGTCTGCCGTTCGGCGGCGTCGAGCGCCTTCGCGTCTCCTCGCAATGTCTGAAGCGTCACTGGCGAAAGGCGGAGGATGCGCATGCGCTGAACCAGATCGACCCCGCCATCAGCGTCTCGGTGCGCTCGCGCCGGAGCTGGCAGGTGGAGATCTTTCAGCCGCTCAAGGATGCGGGCGTGCCCGAGGCGGCGCTGACGATGACGCTGGATGCCATGCAGGACGAGCTCTACGGCAAGAGCGACAAGGCGAAGGACAAGAAAAGGAAAGAGGGTGCGGAAGCCTTTTCGCGCGCTCATCGCCGGTGCCGGCAGCGATGTTCGGGCGTTTCGTTTCGGGCGATCGGGAGGCGCGCATCGATGCCGCAGTGCATGTCGCCCATGCCTTCAGCGTGCACGAGCAGGCGAGCGAGCCCGACTACTTCACCGCCGTCGACGACCTGCCGTCGGTGGACCAGGCGGCGGGCTCCGCCCACCTGAACACCGCTGATCTGACCTCCGGGCTCTATTACGGCTATGTCGTGGTCGACCTGCCGCTTCTGGTTTCGAACCTGGAGGGTTGCGAGCGTGCAAAGTGGCGCGAAGCCGATCGCAATCTCGCGGCCAAGACGCTTCAGCATCTGATCCATCTGATCGCCAAGGTCACGCCCGGCGCCAAGAAGGGCTCGACAGCGCCCTATGACTGGGCATCCTGGCTTTTGATCGAGGCAGGCGAGGAGCAGCCGCGAACGCTGGCCAACGCGTTTCTCGATCCGGTGACGAACGGACCGTTCGAAGCCAAGGCGGCGAACGCCCTCGCAAAGCATGTCGCGGCGATCGACGGGATGTATGGCAATGGCGCCAGGCGCTGGCTGGCCTCCCGCATCGACGATGCTGAGATAGCCGCTGCCGATAGGGGAACGCTGCCGGCGATCGCCGATGCGGTCGCCGAGCTTGTGAAGGCGGTCTGACATGCAGGCGCTGATCCTTCGCCTGCAAGGCCCGCTGATGAGCTTCGGCGACGTCGCGATTGACGATCTCAGGCCGACTAGGCGGCTTCCCGGCCATGCCATGCTCACCGGTCTGATCGCCAATGCGCTCGGCTATGAGCATCGCGAGGTCGACCGACTGCAGCGCCTTCAGGACCGTCTGCGTTTCGCCGCCCGTCTCGACGCCGAGGGCGCGCTCTTGCGTGACTTCCAGACAGCGGAGATCGCCAAGAACGATCGCATGTGGACCACCCGCGGCAAGCCCGCGGAACGCGCCGGCGGGACCAAGAGCTATAGCGGCCCGGTGCTCCGCGATCGCCACTACCGCGCCGATGCCGCGGTGACCGTAGCTCTGACCCTTCAGCCCGAAGACGAGGCGCCTGATATCGCTGCCCTCGAAGCCGCCTTCCGCCGCCCGGCAAGGCCGCTGTTCATCGGCCGCAAAGGCTGCCCGCCGGCAGGCCCGATCCTCGATCGCCAGGTTACGGTAACGAGCCTGGCTGCTGCGCTGAAGGAGGCAACGCTGACTGCCCCAGGACGGCAACGGTCCAGCGCGTCGCTGGTGGTGGAGACGGAGGATGTGGCGGGCGAGCCCGAAGGGCGGCGGGTGTTCGATCTCGCCGATCGCCGGGACTGGCGGTTCGGTCTGCATGCCGGCAACAGCCGCCGGCGCGAGCTTTGCGTTACGGTCGAGGAGGGCGTGTCATGACGTTGCATCTTGTCCAGATCCTGCCAGAGAGCAAGGCGCTGGTGCGCTATGCCAAACGCGCCGGCCTGCCGCTCGACGATCCCGGCTATCTCTGGCATCGCGCCTTTCGCGATGCGTTCGGCGGCATGGCGCCGCAGCCCTTCCGCTGGCTCCAACCGGCCGGTCACCGGCCCGCGGAACGTGGCGCGCCCGGGCGTCTTTTGGGCTATGGCCCGAGCGACGCCGGCAGCCTGACCGAGATGCTGGCGCTCGCCGAATCGGATCTCGCTCGCGTCTTTCCCGAGCACGCCCTGGATAGCCGCATCATGCCCACCGGCTTCGCCCGAGGCCAGAGGCTGGGCTTCGAGATCCGCGTCTGCCCGGTGGTGCGCACGGACAGCCATGACGGCAAGCGCAAACGCGAGCTGGATGCTTTCGTTCACCATGCCGCGGCGAGGCCGGACGAGCCCAAGCCTGCGCGGGAGGAGATTTATCGGGACTGGCTCGCGCGGCAGCTGGAGGCAGGTGGCGCTGAGATCGGGCGCGCCGACATGACCGCCTTCACCCTGGAGCCCCTGGTGCGCCGGCGTCATGCCTCGCCGAACGGCCGCACCCCGACCAGAAGCGAGCCCGCCAGGCGCCTGACATCCGAAGGCCAGCGAAAAGCGGCGCGCCGGCCGGACGCTGTCTTTCGTGGCACGCTTGCAGTGACGGACCCGGAGCGCTTCGCGGCGAGCCTGGCCAAGGGCATCGGCCGCCATCGCGCCTTCGGCTTCGGCATGCTGCTTCTGCGACCCGCCTGATGGTGCTGCCCGGCAGGCTCGGCCTGGAGACCGCGCGCATTCCCCATGTCGATCGCCACGGCCTGGTCTGGCTGGAGCGCGGCCAGCTCTATGTCGAGGACGGCACCTTGCGCTTCAAGGCGGCGGCGTCGGCCAGCCTGCAGGCGGGGGACTATGCGATCCCGTTCCAGACGCTCTCCGTCATCCTGATCGGCCCCGGCAGCAGCGTCACCCATGACAGCCTGCGCCTGCTCGCCCGCCACGGCACGGCGCTTGCCGCGATCGGGGAGGGCGGAACCAGGCTCTACACCGCCCAGCCCTTGGGCCCCGACGACAGCCTGCTCGCCCGCCGCCAGGCGAGGCTCTGGGCCGACCCGGAGACCCGCGCAAGTATCGCGCGAAAAATGTTCGCCGAGCGCTTCGACGAGATCCCGCCCCATCAGGACATCGAGGTGCTGCGCGGCATGGAAGGGGCGCGCATCAAGCGCTCCTATCAGCTCCTCGCCGAGCGCTTCGGCGTTCCCTGGAAAGGCCGGCATTACGACCGCGCCGATCCCGAGGCGACCGATATCCCGAACCTCGCGATCAACCACGCGGTCACCGCCGTCGAATCCGCCGCCGCAATCGCGGTCGCCGCCACCGCCACCATCCCGCAGCTCGGCTTCATCCACGAGGACAGCAGCAAGGCCTTCATCCTCGACGTCACCGATCTGGTGCGCACCACGGTCACCGTGCCGCTCGCCTTTGCAGCGGCGAAGCGCTGCCTCGACAATGCCGAGCTGATCCTCGAACGCGAGGTGCGGAAAAAAGCGAGTGAGACCTTCCGCAAGGAAAAGCTGATCGACGGTCTGATCGGACGCATCAAGTCCCTGTTCGAGGCGGACAGCTGATGGTAGTCGTGGTGACCAGCAATGTCGCGGCCCGCTTCCGTGGCTTCCTTGCCTCCGCCATGCTCGAGATCGCGCCCGGCGTCTATACCGCGCCGCGCATGAGCAAGGGCGTGCGCGATCGGGTCTGGCAAGTGCTCGAAGACTGGCATGGCCAGCTCGGCGGCGGCGCGATCGTCATGACCTTCCGCGACGCGTCCGAACCCTGCGGCCAGGGCATCCGCACCCTCGGCCTGCCCGCCCGAAATTTTTTTGAACTTGATGGCGGTGTCATAACAACTGTCACGCGAACAACCTGACGCTTGCACACCCACTCGCTCTTTGACATTGTTGGGCGATGAAAGACTTAGGCCCCAGGGCTCCCCCGCGTGTGCGGGGATTGATCCGATATTCGGAGGCGCATGAGTGGCAAGGGGAAGGCTCCCCCGCGTGTGGGGGGATTTGTACAGGTGCGGCTTGCCCATGTCGCCTAAGGCGATGGCTTCCCCGCGTGAGCGACCCGCGTTCATCGCCGCGGGAAAGCTTCAACCCAGTAGCGTTCGATGGTGCAGGTTTTTACATTGTGGGGATGTATCAAACAACTTGTTAGCCTTGACCAACGTCCTTCCAGACTCCGTATCATCGATCAGGTGGTCCACCGGGAAGGCAGAGAAAGCCGCGCTCGTGCTTATCATGAAGGCGTTGTGTACAATCGTTCGCTATACGACGTGCAAATTCAGATGATCGCGCATGAGATTGAAGTCTCGATCGCTGTGCAGCAGGCGATGGCGACCGCGCAAGCAGAAGGTGGCGATGATGACGTCGATGGTCTTTCGCACCGTGACGCCGAGAGCACGCAGCTTTCGATAGTTTTGTGCGCTCTCCAACGCTATGTCGCGCCCAAGCATCGGTTCGAAGATCAGTCGATCGAGCGCAGTTTTCGCACGTCGATAATCGCGATCGTCGCGAAAGCCCTGTAGCACTTCGACTAGGATCAAGTCGCCGATTAACAGCGGCTCGACGCCGAGCAGACCGTCTAGCAAATCGGTCTCTCGCGTTTCCGTGCCATTGAAGTAGTCGATCCAGACCGATGAATCGACCAGAATCACTGGTCGCGCCGCATATCGTCCAGAGAACCTTCCCACTTCAGCGCACCGCGCAGCTTACGAATACGCTCTTGGCCATGGACGCGAACCAAGAGGCGCAGGCCCTCCTCGATCGCCTGGCGCTTTGTACGCAAGCCAGAGGCCTTCAGTGCTTCGTCCATCAGCTTATCATCGATATCGACATTCGTTCGCATGGCGTTCACCAATGTGTAAGAATTGTAACATTATACACATCGGATCATCCCCGCAAGGGCGATACTCCTATGCGTGGGAAGCAGCTCCAGTTGTCTTCGTGCCACCAAGCGACCTAACCCACTGTCGCTCGGAACAGATCAGCTGCATCTTGGTCAGTCCCGGCGGGCGGTGCGAGCATGTCACGAGACAAGGATCGTTTGCGCTGTAGGAGCTTGTCGAGTTGAACGTCGAAGCTTCTTTCAGGATCGTCAGGGTAGATGGCTTGTGGCAGCCACACAGTGACCGGCTTTTGCTGGCCGATCCGGAACACGCGATCGGTGCACTGATCTTCGACAGCGGGATTCCACCATCTGGTGAGATGGATCACATGGTTGGCCGCCGTGAGCGTCAGTCCGACGCCGGCCGCCCTGGGGCCGAGGATCATGACGTCGAAGCCGGGGGCCGTGTTCTGGAAGGCGTTGACCCGCTGCTGGCGGCGATCGCCGCTGACGCCGCCATTGATGATCATCGGCTGATCAGAGAGACCGAAACGGCGTTGGATTAGTGTGGCCAGATCTTTTTGAAGGGCAATGGTCTCAAGGAAAATCAACGCTTTTTCGCCTGCGTTCGCAATCCGATCTAAGGCGGCGAAGGCCTGTCGCCAACGCGCTGACGCCTGGATGATCTCGTCGGCTGGCGTTTCGGCCAAGTCGCCGGCATGGGGATGCAATGAAACGCGACGCATCGCTTGAAGCGCCTCCAGCATTTTGCCTTTCTGGCCGTCCCGAGCGCCGGCCAGCACCGCGCGGTAAGCATCGGCCTGGACCGGCGGCATCTCGGCGGACAGAGGCTCAATGCGTTTCTCGGGCAGGCCTTCCAGCTGCTCTTCCTTCATTCTTCTGACCATGAAGGCAGGCTGACCTCCTCTCGGTTCGCTTATCTTTTGGCGTAGCTCTCCCAACGTTTCGGGCGGCGTGTCTTCGCGTTCATAGCGCTGGCTGAAGGATTTCAGATCGCCCAGCAGACCCTCCTGCACACGGTCGGCGATGGACCATAGGTCGGCCAGGCGGTTCTCGATCGGCGTGCCGGTGAGGCCGAGGACGAAATCCGCGTTCAGCGTCTTCGCGGCTTTGGTCACCAGGCTTGCCGGATTCTTGATCTTCTGAATCTCATCGAAGACCACGACCGCAAAGCGCAGACCGGCCAGGCTCATCTCATGGTTGCGCATGGTTTCATAGGTGGTAAGAACCCAGTCGGCATCGCGTAGTCGATCGATGTCGAGACCCATGTCGTCTGAGCCGCGCCTTTGAAGATCGCGCAGCGCCCTCCCCGAAAGCCTGAGCGCGGTCCCAAGGCCCGGCCGGCGCAGATGCGTTTCGTCTTCCTGCTCCCAGTTGCGAAGAAGGCTGGTGGGCGCGACAACCAACATCGGCCTCCGCTGCCCGGAAAGCTGTTGGCAGCGCTTGATCCATTCTAGAAAGGCAAGACATTGGAGTGTCTTGCCGAGGCCCATATCGTCGGCGAGCAGCACGCCGGGCTCGCCCTTCCGCCAAGCCTCCTTCATCCAGGCAAGGCCCGATTCTTGGTGGGGTTTTAGTTTCGCCTTCACCATCGATGGGAGGGCATCGGCGCTCGGATCGACCCGCGGCTTCAAGGCGCGCGCATAGCCGAGCGCCTCCAGATTGTCCTCGATCAGCAGGACTTCTGGCTCCGCCTTGTCCGTCGCATCGGCTTCGGCGCTCTCCTGCCGATCCGCCTTGGGGGGACGGGCGCCGGGCAGGCTGGCGAGCGCATCGAGCGTCTCTGGCGTTGCCGGAATCTTGATCGGCGCGCCATCGACGCTTCGTCCTTGGACGCTGGCTTCACCAGCCTGAATCGCGTCCGCGACGGCGCCATGAAGGCGCGCCGCTTCGCCAGGCGCGATTTCGACCGGCCTGCCGTCGATCCGGAGTCCCGCTTTCGGCAGCGTCGAATCGTCGTCCGGCAGCCAGTTGGCGCCCTTCATCTGCACCCAGGGCAAGACCGGCTTTTGCCAGAGACCAAGCTCCGTTACCCGATCCGAATAGTCGCTGGTTTCGACGAACAGCTGCTCCAGGGCCGTTTCGTCGAACTGGTCGCCAAGCGCCCGCTCCAGCGCCGCCCTCGGATTGCGCGCGAAAGCCTGTCGGGTCGCGGCGTCGCCAAGCTGGGCGCGTCTGGCTACCGTGAGTGCCTGCTCCACCGCAGGATCGAGCACCAAATAGACGCCGTCATCGAGAGCATAGCGCGGACGGCAGCGTTCATCCCGGCGAAAACGCTCTTCGGCAAATTTCGTTTGATGGGCGGGCACGAGCAACGGTCTTGGCTCTTCAGCGGCGGGCGCCGGGCTCCCGTCGTCGGCGGGCTCGTACTTTCTTGGTGGCGCGTACAGCACAGGATCGAAATCGAGCCCATGCCGGGTCTGTTTCGGCGTGATGCTGAAGGCACCAGCATGGAGGATCTCGAAACTGGTCAGGTAGGAATCGACGCTGGTTCCATCCTCCTGCGCTTCAGGCAGACGGTCTCGAACGGCCGTCCAAGCGCGCCAGCGCGCGGCCTCGCCCTTTTCGCGTTCGACGTTGAAGTGATCGATCGCTTCGATCAGAGTGAAGAGATGCTCGGGCAGCAGGTAGTCCCGGCCTTCCGCCTTCAACCAGCAGCCGGTTCGCTCGACGCCGAGTAGTGGCTGGCCGCCGACGCTTCGCCAGGCGTGGCGGAGACGGAATTCCGGCTGATCGATGGTGCCGTCATGCTGCACATGGAGCGCGAAGTTCGGACGCGGCGGCAGGCCCAGGCGACCGGCCTCGATATCGCCGAGAGACGCGACCTTGCCGTGCTCAACCAGGAGCTTGCCGTCGATTTCGACCGCGGCGCCCTCGTCGCGCAAGGCGGTGAGGCGGCCAAGCGCGAGTGCCAGCGCATCATCGTCGATCGTCGCCCAGGCGGCGACAGGCAGAGGCTCGCTTCGGCCGAGCATTTTCTTACGTGACAACGCGAAGTGGACGCCTTCCAGGCTCGGTGTCGCGCTCGGCAGATACCGGCTCATCGCGAAGCCTCCACATGGAATTCGTGATCGGTCAAGCGGAAACCTGTGTGATCAGAGATATAGTCCCGGACTTTTTTCTGCCAGCTATAGCTAGCTGAACCGTCATGCTTCCAACGGGATGCGGTTTGGAAAGCATCGACGTCGTCGCTGGTGTATTGTGATTTACCGGAGACTGGCGCACCGCCATCCCGTTCATTCCATATGGCGCAGTAACCATCATGACTCCAGTCAGCGACGATCAGGCGACCGATGTGAAGCAGTAGAACGGCGTGACCAGGCTCAACTCTTTTACTTCGGGGCTTACTGCCGATCGTCAATCGCGCGCAAGGCGCATCCTTGCCGAATAGGTCGTGCGCGAGGGCGTAGCCCTGCTTGCCGAACATGACGTCCGCCTCATGGATCCAGTCGCGCTTGAGATAGGCAGTCCAGAAGGCGCGCCGATAGATCCAATGCTTCTCCAGCGCGAGGCGATCGATCACCTCCAGGAACTGCTCGATCGCGACCTCGACCATCCAGCGCTTGAAGACCTTGAGCGCCTCACCATCGACGCCGAGCCAGCTCTTTCGTCGGACGCGTGGATCGCCATAGTGCTTCAGCAGGACGCTGCGCAATCGTTTCAGCAGCTCAGGCGGCGGCTGTTTGGCGGCCGGTCCCGCCCAAGGCAGGAGAAGGGCATGGGCCAGCGGAACGCGGATCGGCGGGGCGAGGCCGAGTTCCTCCGCCAGCGCCCAGTCGAGCACGGCCCCGAGCTTTTTGTCCTCGACCTCCCCATGAATGCTCAGGCTTTCCCGGAGGTCGTGCAGCACCTCCTGCAGGGCGGCGAGCGGCAGGCCGCGTGCTGCGAGTGCAGAAAGGCCGAGCTCATCAAGCGCGGCGATAGGGCCGTCCGCATGGTTGAGGCCGTAGTCGCCCAGACGATCCGGCGCTTGCCGTGGGTCGAATATCTTCAGATCGCGATGCCTGTCACGCCAGGGCCAGTCAATGGCCGGAACCTGCTCGGCGAGCAGATTGGCGAGGCGCATGAAGCCGGGACGTGCCGGCGCAAAGTCGCGGAGATAGGCGCCGATCAGCCCCTTGAGGTCACGACGGGAACGCCGGCCGCGCAGACGATGCTCATAGGCATCGAGCAGGGACGCGTTGGCGCCAAGCGACGGGTCACCATGCCAGAGCGCAAAAGGCAGCCAACGCCAGTGCCGGGCCTGCAGATCATCGAAGCGGCGCTCGGCGAAGGCGGTCTTGAACGCCTCAACGACCTCCTCGATCGTCAGCAGCGTCGGCATCTGCTCGACGCCGCTCCAGCGATTGGCAAGCTCGCTGGCGGTGGTCGCGAGGCGCGGTGCTGCGAACGGCGTCGGCGGCAGCGAGCGGCGCTCTGCTGTACCGATGACATCCCGAAGGCTGAGAGACGCCCGTTCAGCCATCGGCCTTGGCCGCACTTGGCGCTGCCATCAGGAAACGCAGATCGATCCGGCGGTTAGCTCGCCGGCCCGCCGCATGGTCATTGCTGGCGACAGGACGATGCTCCCCATAGCCGCTCACACCGACCAGCTTTTCCGAGCGATCGTTCACGGCCTGTCCAATGATCGCGGCCGCCTGCTCCAGCGCTGTGAACGTCGCGATCGCGCGCGCCGTCGACAGGTCCCAATTGCTGCGGAACTCGCCGCCCCATACTGGCTCGCTATCAGTATGACCCTCGATCAGCACGGCCTCCAGTCGGCCGTGATAGTCTGCATCGCTGGCGCTCTCCTCCGAGTCCCCTTCGCCACTGCCGACAACGCTTGCAAAACGGGTGACGAAAGGTTCGAGCGCTATCGCCAAAGCGCCAACTGCCTGCTTACCCTCTTTGGTGAGTTTAGCCTGACCGCTTTCGAATAGAATGCTTTCAGGGAGGCGCAAGACGCCCTTATCGGGATCGATGCTCACCTCGATTCCTTGATTTTCCAGGCTTTGCTCAAGCTCTCCGAGAATATACTCAACCGTATCCTGGTTGTCGGTCAGACGCTCGTTGGTCTGCTGATGCCGTTGCTCCGCTTCCCGATAGTTGATGGCGAAGGACATCAGCATGATGATGAAGATGAACAGCAGACCGATCATCAGGTCGGTCATGGAGACGAAATAGCTTTCCTGATCGTCTTCGGGGCGGGCGCGGCGAACAGCCATAGCGGAGCTTACTCGGCGGCCGTCTGATGCGGCTGGTCGTTACGTAGGGCGTCCTTCAGCTCCTCGATGCTGTCGGTCATCTCCCCGATGCCGCCGCCAAGGGTCTTGACGGCTTTATCGAGGTTCTGATCGAGCTCGACGATGAAGCTGCGGACCGTCTCTTGATAGGTGTTGGCATTCTCGGCGAACTGCTGGAAGATCCGGGCGAGCTCCGTGTCGACCTGATCGAAACGATCGGTGTAGTGCTGCCAGCTCGCCTGCACCGCGTCATTGCTGGCGGCAAGTTGATTGCCGATTTCGACCATCGATTCCACGGTCGCTTTCTGGGAAGCGGAAAGGTCGCTGAGGTCTCTGGACGCGGCTTCGATTCTGCTAGCCGCCGCCGCAACCGGCTGCCCAGCCTCGCCCATCTGACGCGCTGCCATGGTCAGCTCGCCGGCAGCGCCCTTAGCATTCGCGGCGATATCTGCAAAGGCTGATGTCTGCTGTCCCATCTGCTCATCGAATGTCGCAAAGGTGGTCTCGAAGCGGGTCGCGACCTCGTTCAGGGTCCGGGCTGCCTCGCCGATGTCGCTGTTGAAGCCTTCTGTCCGCTTTGCCACCTCGTCACCCGCCTGGCGGAGGACGCCGCGGAGCTCACCTAGGGCGCTGGCGATAGCGTTGAACTCCTGTCCGGCGCCTGCCTGAAGCTGCTGCTGAAAGCCTTGGACCATGTCCTTGAGGGCACCAAGATTGTCGTTCGCCATGCCATTGGCAAGCCTGTCGACCGACTGCGAGAGCGGCTCGATTGCGCGCCTCAGACCGTCGGCGATGGTGGCATCGAGCGTGCTGCTGAGACCCTTTACGATGTCCATCGCGATCGTGGTGTTGAATCGTTCTAGTTGAACGGTCTGCTGTTTAAGTTCGCCGAGCTGCTCCTCCGCAATGGATTCAGGCGTAGCAAACTGCGTCAACCGCTCGATCTGTTCACAGAATCGCTCGAAGGCACGATCCAGTGAGCGGACACCATGGTGATAGATGAACGAGAAGACGATCGACGAGAAAAGGCCAGCGATCGACGTGAGAAACTTGAACGTAGCGGCCTTCAACAGCCCGCCGAGCGCATCTTGTGCTTTGTCGACATCGCCGCCGACAGCCTCGCTCGCGAAGTACAGCGCCGAAACAAGACCCAGGAACGTGCATAGAAGACCGAATCCGACGAAGTAATTAGGCAAAGCGCGCCAGATTGGAAAGCCCAAGCTGCAGCTTTCACGGCTGAGATAGTCGCTTGGTCGCAGGGTGAGCTTTATCGACCCCGAACCGTCCGCCGGCTTCAGCAGGGTCTCGTCGAATTCGCCCCAAGCATGCTTCAGCCAGGGGATCATCTGGACGCGCTGCTTGAGGTCTCCGTAAGCTGATATCAGCTCGCGCTCACTGCTCAGCGTCTTGAGCCAACCGCTGATGCCGTCCAATTGCCGCGCCCGTCGCATGATCACGATGCTCAGGAACCATCCGATGGCGACGATCAAACCTGTGAAGATCGCCAGGGTGAGGCTGTATGCGACAATCTCATGCTTGAAGAGAGAAAAGACCGAACTCGCAAGGGCTTTGGAAATGGCGTCGCTGATCGCGAGAATGATTGGTGCACTCAGATCCAATCTATGCTCTCCAATGACGAGTTTAGTCGGGACGATCTACAACAATTGTGATGTAGTACCAACAAGTTTGATGAAGCGCCCGAGTCTATGTTGCGGGAAGGCTTTGCGATCGCGCAGTACAGCAGGCGGCAGGTGCTTAGCGCTTTTCGCTGGCACCGGTCGCGTGGATGCCGCCGCCCAGATGATTGGCCGCGGCCTTAATGGCTCGGTGCCGGCAGTCATTCCGTGACACGGTGGGACGGCCGCCAGGTAGGTCTTCGTTTCATTGGCGATTTGATCGGAATTGAACTAATGTCTGCGACGCTTATTCGATTGGACGAGAGATCGGTCTTTTGAATTTCCGTTTGTCTCCCCTTTTTCTGCTCCTGGCCTTGATGTGTGTCCCCCTGTTGGCGGAGGCGGCGCCAGGTGTCGATCAGCCTTTCAAAAGAGGCGAAGGAGATGCGCGTCCGCGGGCGACCCCTAGGGAATTTGCCAAGAGCTATGCGCTGGTGATCGGCGTCAGCACCTATACCGGCGGCTATGGCGATCTGCCGACGGGCGATGACGCCAGGCGCATGGCGGATTTTCTTCTCGAGCAAGCGGGCTTCGACTATGTGCACCTGCTGACCGAGGAGAAAGTGACGCGAGACCGGGTGGCGGAGCTGATGAGCGAGACCTTTCCGGCGCTGCTCGGCGAGAATGACCGCTTTCTGTTTTATTGGTCCGGCCATGGCGATACCCGTAATGTCGCCGATGGCGACGGCAAGGCCGGCTATCTGGCGCTGCGCGATACGGCGCCGAATCAATGGTCGCGCATGATCGCGATGCGCGACGTGGGCGAGTGGGACCGCTTCTTGAAGGCGAAGCAGAGCCTGTTTCTTCTGGACTCCTGCTTCGGCGGCATTGCCGGCACCGTCACGAAGAACCGGCCGCCGCAGCAGGCCAAGATCGACCAGCTCGCCCAATCCGGCCACCATGTGATGAGCGCCGGCACCGAGACCGAGACGACCATCGCCGCGGATCGCTGGGGCGGCAGCCTGTTCACCGCTGCCGTGCTCGACGGCCTGCGCGGCGACGCGGACGCGGCGAGGGAGGGGTTTCCGCGCGACAACATCATCTCGCTCACCGAGCTCAAGGCTTATGTCCAGGACCGCGTGCTGCACGAGTTGCAAGAGTTGGATTGGCTGGACCCGATCACGCCCCAGGTGCGCGACCTGCGGAAGAACGCCGGCGAATTCTTCTTTCTGATCGATCCCTCGGTCCGTGTCGCCAGGATCGAGCCGAGAGGGGCAGAAGCCGACGACATTCAAGAGAAGAGCCGCGGCACGACGACACCGACGCCCGAACAGATCGAGTCCTCCATCGTTCTCGACAGAACAGCGGTCCAGCGTTCGCTTACGGCGCTTGGCTACAATCCCGGCCTCGCGGACGGCATTCTCGGCCCGCGCAGCCGGGTGAACATTCGTTCGTGGCAATCGGCGAACGGCTTCGATCCGACCGGTTATCTGACCGCTGAGCAACATGAGAAGCTGCTGCGCGATGCCGAACCACGTCTTGCGCAAGCTCCCGCTCTCCGTCAGACGCCTGATGTTCAGTCGCCGTCGATCGAGCCTGCCGTCGGCGTTTACTACGAGCCGCTCACCAGCTTGCGTGACTGCGGCGAATGCCCGGAGATGGTGGTCATCCCGTCGGGCGCTTTCTTCATGGGATCGCGTGAGTCGGAGCCTGACAGCTATGATGACGAGCGGCCACGTCATCGCGTGAACGTCGAGTCATTCGCCATCGGCAAGTACGAAGTCACATTTGACGAGTGGGATGCCTGCCTCGCTGCCGGCGGCTGTGAGCATCGACCTGGGGACGAAGGCTGGGGACGTGGCAAGCGTCCGTTGATCAATGTGAGCTGGGCGGATGCGAAGCAATATGTGGGCTGGCTGAGCCGCAAAGCTGGCCAAACCTATCGCCTGCCGAGCGAGGCCGAGTGGGAATATGCCGCGCGCGCCTTTCCGACATCGGACGGATCGAACGCGCCTGCCTATGCGTTCGGTGACACCATCGCCGAGGATCAGGCGAATTTCGGCCTCAATGTTGGGCGCACGACCGAGATCGGCAGCTATCCCGCGAACGCCTGGAACCTGCATGACATGCACGGCAATGTCTGGGAATTGGTCGAGGATTCCTGGCATAAGGACTACAATGGCGCGCCAGCCGATGGCAGCGCCTGGGTTGAAGGAAATAATTCCGCTCGGGTGCTTCGCGGCGGCTCCTGGTTCAGCAAGCCCAGGGATCTGCGCTCCGCGCTTCGCTACGGGATCGAGCCGGCCATCCGGAACTACTTCATCGGGTTCCGCGTTGCCAGGACGCTTACCCCTTGAGTCTTTACCTCTCTACCTCGGGGTTTCCAAAGGGGCAGCGCCCCTTTGGTCGCGATTTTTAGGGTTTTCGGTTGAGGGGCTGATCGCGCCTGGACCAATTGGCAAGTCCGTTGAATTGCCGTAACTTTTGCATTGCCGATACAGAACAGGGCTAAGCCGTCGCATGACGGCGCAACATTTGATCGATTGATGAATAGCAGAATGAAGCAGGCCCTCAAGGTCGTGTTTTGGCTTCGATGGTGGGCAGGAATTGCATCCCTTGCTTTTGCCAATCTGGTATCGACGGCGGTATCAGGCGCGGAAGGGCTGGACGAAATCCACGTCAAAGCAGCCTCGGACAAAAGCTGGGGAGAGCGGCTTGCCGACCTTGTTGGCTTTGGCGGGTTCTCGAAGAGCTACGCCTTGGTGATCGGCATCAGCGACTACGAAGGTAGCCATGCCGACCTGCCGACTGCCAACGATGCTAAGCGCATGGCGGAATACCTCTTCGATGAAGAGAGCTTTGATTATGTGCGTCTGCTGACGGAAGAGAACGTCACCAAAGACCGCGTCTCGCAGCTCATGGACGAAGAGTTTCCGCGCCTGCTCGATGCCAACGACCGTTTTCTGTTCTACTGGTCCGGCCATGGCGTGACCCGCGCGTTCGCGGGTGATCGTGGCAAGGCGGGCTACCTGCCGCTGCACGATACGCCGCCCGAAAGCTGGTCCCGCATGATCGCCATGGAAGACGTCCAGCGCTGGGACCGCTTCTTGCCGGCGCGCCAGAGTTTGTTCCTGCTGGATGCCTGCTTTGGCGGCCTTGCCGGCGTGGTGCCGCAATCCTCGACCCCGCGGGACATGCGGATCGACATGCTCTCCCAGCCAGGTCATCACATCATGAGCGCCGGCACCGAGAACGAGCAGACCATCGCCTTGGACAGCTTGGGCGGCAGCGTGTTCACGACCGCCCTTCTCGACGGCATGCAAGGCGAGGCGGATGCGGCCAATGGCTTCGAGCGTGACGGCATCGTCTCCCTGACCGAGCTCAAGAGCTACGTGCAGAACCGGGTTCAGCATGAGCGGAATCTTGCCGGCTGGACGAGTCGGATCACGCCTCAAGTGCGCGACCTTCGGGTGAATTCAGGGGAGTTCTTCTTCCTGGCAAAACACGCGCCGCGTGCGGTCCAGAGCGACACTGGCAGCGGCGCAGCCAGCGCCCAGGCAATGGGCACAGAAGCGGCAGCACCCGCCGTCGACAATACGGTCGTCGCTCAGGCACCGGTTATCCGCCAGGAGCCCGACATAATGCCGCTGTCCTCGCTCGAGCCGCTGTCGACCTTCCGCGACTGCGACCAATGTCCGGAGATGGTGGTGATCCCCGCTGGAACGTTCACGATGGGATCACCGGCGGGCGAAGAGGGACGGAAGGCGAATGAAGGGCCGGAGCATGAGGTGACGTTCGCTGCGCCGTTCGCGATCGGCAAATACGAGGTGACCTTTGCCGAGTGGGATGCATGCGTCGACGAGGGCGGCTGCGACTACCGGCCCGATGACCGTGGCGGCGGACGCGAGGACCGGCCGGTGATCAGCGTGAGCTGGGAGGACACCAGGGAATATCTCGCCTGGCTGACGGAGAAGACGGGCCACGCCTATCGCCTGCCGAGCGAGGCCGAATGGGAATATGCGGCGCGGGCGGGAACGACGACGCGGTATTGGTGGGGCGGCCAGTTGGAGCCGGACATGGCGAACTGCGGCAAGGCCTGCCGCGACGCCTGGAGGGCGACGGCGCCGGTGGGGTCGTTCGACGCGAATGCCTACGGTCTCCTCGACACCGTCGGCAATGTGGCCGAGTGGGTTGAGGACCGAGCCCAGGACAGCTACAAGCGGGCGCCCGGCGATGGCAGTGTCTGGGATGCTGGCGACGGCACTGCGCGCCTGCTGCGCGGCGGCTCATTCGTCAGCGGCCCTGCGGAACTGCGCTCGGCCAGCCGCAAGGAAGCGGGCCCGATCATCAGGAACAACGCCGTGGGCTTTCGCGTGGTGAGGAGTCTTGCGCCCTAGCCTGACGCTTTCGGCAATTGGCATTTTCGCCGAGTTTCCATAGGTTCCGGCACATCGAGAAGCGTTGCCAAAGGCGCCGGCGGTCTGGCGCACTATTCGAGCAGAGATTTTGAGCGCCCGGATGACGTTGCGAACGACCAAGCGAAGTCGAGCCGCGGGACTGTGCAGCAGGTGTCTGGCCCTCTGCATGCTCGCACTCGTCTGTCTTGCGCCCGCACTTCACGCCGAGGGCCTGGATGAGCTTTACGAAAAGCCATCGTCGGAAAGAAGCTGGGGACGGGCCCTGGCCGATCTGGTCGGGTATTCCGGCTTCACCAGGAGCTATGCGCTGGTGGTCGGCATCAGCGACTACACCGGCGGCTACCTGAAGCTGCCGACGGCAGAGGATGCGCTTCGCGTCAGGGACTATCTGATCGACGAGGCCGGCTTCGACTATGTGCAGGTGCTGACCGAGGCGGAGGCGCTTCAGCTGGCGCTGTCCCATGCGGACCGGCAGGCAGGTGGGCCGGCAGCCGGCCCCGATAAGCCGGCCTCGCCGTTTCGCGACTGTCCGCACTGTCCGGAGATGGTGGTGATTCCGGCAGGGAGCTTCGTGATGGGCTCGCCGGCGAGCGAGGAAGGACGGTTCGATTTTGAAGGTCCACAGCGTGACGTATCTGTCCCGGGCTTTGCTCTCGGGCGCTATGAGGTGACGCGCGGCCAATTCGGAAGGTTCGTCGAAGAAACGGGCCACGAGGCCGGGCGTTGCGCCTATTGGGATGTCGAGGCCGGCGAGGCAAAGTGGGGTGAGGATCGAAACTGGCGCAATCCAGGGTTCGAGCAGGCGGATGATCATCCCGTCACCTGCGTAAGCTGGGAGGATGCCCAAGCCTATGTGGATTGGCTGAGCAAAACGACGGGGCACGCCTACCGGCTGCCAAGCGAAGCGGAGTGGGAATATGCGGCGCGCGCGGGCACGAGGACCCGCTATTTCTGGGGAGAAGACGCTGATTCGGGCTGCAGCTTCGCGAACGGCAATGATGTCACGGGCCAGCGCGTGAACAAATTCACCTGGACATCGCTTTCTTGCGATGATGGTCATGCGCAAACGGCGCCCGTCGGTCGATTTGATTCCAACGGCTTTGGTCTGCACGGCATGACGGGCAATGTATGGGAGTGGATCGAGGATCGCTGTTATGAGAACTATGAAGGCGCGCCCTCGGACGGGAGTCCTTGGTTCGAAGGAAATAATTCAGCTCGGGTGCTTCGCGGCGGCTCCTGGGTCGACTATCCCAGGAATCTGCGTTCCGCGTATCGCAGCAGGATCGGGCCGGCCAACCGGGGCAACGACAACGGCTTCCGCGTTGCCAGGACGCTTACCCCTTGAGTCTTTACCTCTTTACCTTGGGGTTTCCAAAGGGGCAGCGCCCCTTTGGCCGCGATTTTTTGATATTTATAGGAAAAAATACGGATAGGAGAACGAGTCATGAGGCTGAGTTTCAGCAAGAGCGGCAGGACACCCTCTTGGTCATGGCTCTGTTCGCTCGGAACGCTGCTGTTCGCCTTTTCCCTGGTGTCGCCTGCCCTGGCGCAGACGACGATCTCCGTCGTGCATCCCGTCGATCGAACCGGGATCGTCGACGAAGCCTTCGGCGCCCTTGCCCGTGATCTCACCGAGGCAGGCGACGCGCCTGTCGGGCTGCAGCCCGTGATCACGCCGGCGGATGATGCCCGGCAGGGCGTTCAGCTGGTCTATGCCGGCGAAGCGGCGCTGGCGCTCCTGCCGGTCGGCGAGGCGATCGAGCTGAGCGACAAGTTCGCCGTCTTCGAGATGCCGTTCCTGTTCGACAATCTCGATGCCGTCGGCCGGTTTGTCGACGGCGAGCAGGGGAGGGTGGTTCTGGACAGCCTCCGCGAATACGGGCTGATCGGCCTCGGGCTCCTGCATCAGGATCTGCGCGATCTCGCAGGCGCCGATCTATCGGCCGATCCTGCCAGTGTCGACGGCCTGCGCCTTGGTGTCGACGAACGCACCGATATTCGGCCGTTCGACGAGGCGGGCGCCGTCTCCCAGCGCTCGTCGTCGGCAGAAACGACAAAAGCCCTCGCCGAGGGCCGGATTGATGCCGCCGAAGTCACGACGCCTGCCATCTCGGCCGATGGGACACCGCAAAGGCTGGAAAGACTGATTGTCACCGACCATCGCTACGAAGGCTGGCTGCTGGTCGCCAATCGTGACTGGTTCGAAACGCTGCCGGAGGAGAGCCGGGCCGCGTTTCGCGAGACTGTACGAAACACGCTCGATCGGCTGAACGCCGAGGCGAACGAACGGATCGAAGTGGCGCTCGCTGCCTTGCGCGAGGCCGGCGTGGACGTCGTGGAGCTCGACTTCGCGGCCAAGCGACAGTGGCAGGAGGCCATGGCCGACAGCCTGGCGCAGTACGAAGAGCTGATCGGCGCCGAGATCGTGACGGCAGCGAGGCGGGCCAATATTTCATCCCAGGGCGGAACGGAAGCGCCACCCCTCGTCACGGGGCCGGTGGTGATCGATGGCGGCGAAGTGCCGACGCGCCGCACCTATTCGGTACTGCCGTGGAATCTAGGCGATCAGCCCGATTATACGCCCGTCCAGCTGTTCTTCGGGACCGATCGGCGAAACAGCGGAACGCAGGCGGCGCCGGCCTTCGACGGCGCGCGCAGCGGCGAGCTGAAGCTCGGCAGCGTCATCGTCACGGTCCCGCGGACCCACGAGCTTGGGCAGATCGAGCGCCCGTCATCCTTTCGCGTGGTGCGCCTGATCTTCGGTGGCGAGAATCCAAAAGATCACATCATCATGCAGACGCCGGTGCTGCAGACCGAGGCTGATTTCGCCACCGATCTTGGAGCGATCGTCAACAAGGCAAATGGCAAGAAACAGGCCTTCGTCTTCGTGCACGGCTTCAACGTGACCTTCGAGGAAGCCGCATGGCGCACCGCACAGATGGCCTACGACCTCGCCTTCGATGGTGCGCCGATGTTCTACAGCTGGCCGTCCAGGGGGGATATCGAAGATTATTTCTATGACCTGGACAGCGCCCGCCAAGCCAGGGACACGTTGCAGGATTTTCTCGAGCTAGTGCGGGCCGAGTCGGGGGCCGATATCGTCCATCTCATCGGCCACAGCATGGGCAGCAATCCGCTGATGGAGGCGGTGGCCGAGATGTGGGAAGACCGTGCCAACGATGCTCTGATCTTCAATCAGGTCATTCTGGCGGCTGCCGACATCGATCGGGATGTCTTCTTCGACCTGGCAAGACAGGTCGAGGGCGCCGCCTCGGCCTTCACCCTGTACGCCTCGGGAAAGGATCGGGCGTCGAAGGCATCGGAAAAGATCCGCATGGGCGGCGTGCCGCGCATCGGCTATGTGCCGGCCGACGAACCGACCGTCCATTCCCTGATCGACTCGATCGACGCAACGGCGCTGGACACCGACTTCTCCAGCCTCGGCCACAGCGGCTACGCCGAACATGCCGAACTCATGGGCGATATCGGCATGCTGTTTACCGAGGGGCTGAGGCCGCCGAACTGGCGGACACCGCATATGAAACCGATGTCAAACCAAAATGGTGGCGGTTACTGGATGTATGAGTGATGATTGGCAGCATGCGAGCTGCGCTCAGCGTTGAATGCCGCTCTGCAGCGTCGTGATCTTGACGTGACAATCATGCCTGCGGATCAAAGCTCGACGCCATAGTTTGTGTACAGCCTGGCGGCGACCGGAACGAGGACCGTCTTGAGATCGGCGAAGCCGACCAGGACGTAGTCGAGATCGCCCTTTTGCCAGTTGATGGCGCTGAGATCGCCGTTCTGCCCGGCGCGCATCGCGTCTTGGCCGCCAGCCTCCTTCGGGGTGAAGCAAAAGCCGGTGAGCTTGCCTTGGAGGTCGTGATACGCGATCTGGCCTACGGGGCGACCATTGACCGCGAAGATTCTGCCGCCGACGAAGGTCATGTCGAGATCGCTGAGGTCGGGGACTGAGAAGCGGCGGCCGAAGGTTTTTTCGAGCCAGCCGGTGAGCTCTTTTTCGGTGGAGACTTCGACCTCATGCGCCGTGCCGGCATAGAGGCGGTGATAGCCGAGCACCTGGACGACCCAGTCGGTCCGTTGTCTCAGATCGTCGGCTTCGGCGAGGAGAAGATCATTGGCCCGATTGACGTCGGCGAGCTTGGCTCGCGCGACGTTGAGATCGCCCGTCGCCTGGGCGGCTTCGTTCTCGAGCTCGGCGATGGTCTGCTCTCTTGCAGCGAGATCACCTTCAAGTGTCGAGAGCCGACTTCGAGCGGTTTTCAGGTCAGCCTCGACGGCCGCGCGCGCATCGCTGGTGATCGCCAGTTCGTCTTCCAGGCGCGCGATCTCGCTGCTCAATGCCTGACGCTCCGAGCTGCCTTTGGCGGCAGCTTCTCGGCTCAGACCGCTGAGCTCGGCGAACCGCGCTTGCTGCTCCTCCTGCGCGGCTTTCAGCGCTGCAACTTGCTGCAACAGATCGGCTTCCTTGCCATGAAGGGCCGCGATCTCCTCGGACGCCGAAGTCGAGCTCGTCTCTGCCTGACTGCGTGCTTGCCTGGCGGCCTCGAGATCGTTCTCCAATGCAGCGATCTCTTGCCGACGGTTCTCTGCCTGGTCTGCATACTGGTCCCTTTCCTCGACAAGGAAAGCAAGTTGTTTCTGCAGGTCGGCCGACGTCTCCGCAATCCTTCGCTCAGCGTCGGCGCTTGCCTTGCGGCTGGCAGCGAGAGCGCTTTCCAAGTCGGCGATCGTCCGCGAGTTCGTCTCGACTTGCTCTCCAAGCTCCGCCTTGTCGGCGGTAAGCGCTGTCACACTCGTCTCGAGCGCGGCGCGTTCGCGCTTCAACTGCTCGCCGGTCTCGCGCAGCTCGGCGAGGGCCTGGCCGAGCTCCCCGCTTTTCGCCTCCTCTTCATCGAGGGCGCTGGCCGAGCGTTCGAGATCAGCCGACACATTGGCGAGCTGCATTCGCGTCTGGTCAAGCCGGCTGTAGTGATAGGCTAGACTGCCACCGAGAGCGATCGACAGGATTGAGGCCGCGATCGCGAAATAGGACGCGTAGGAGCGGCTCGTCGTCGTTTGCTGGTGCGGGAAGGCAACGACGGTATCAGCTGGCTGATCGGGCTCTGTCCCACCTCCCTTCTTGAATGCTGCATGGGCATCGATCAGGTCCAGTAGCTCAGGCGACACCGGCTGTTCAGCATAAACGGCGAAAGCCGCATCGAGCGCGGCGCTGGTAGCGCGGAATTCGTAGGCGATCGCCTGCGCTGCCGGGTCGTGCGCGAGCAGGTCGCGCACCATCGCCTCGTCCGCTGCCGACAAGGGCAATTCCTCGCCGGCTTCCCGCTCAACGAAGATGGCGATCTTTTCGATCACCCCGTCGGACAATGCGCCATCATGGCTCACCTTCGTGCTGCTCCTTTCCTGCCGATCGCGTCATCGCCGGATCGACACTCCGGTCATGCGATCCCGGTCGATAATTCATGGCCGGCAGCCGCATCGATATTGGCGTGGTCTCATGTCAACTCGCCCATCTCCTCGAGTCGTTTTCGGATGACGTTTCTGATCCGACCGACGCGTGAGGCCAGGGTGCCGATCGGCACGCCAAGATCGTCGGCGATGTCCTGGTAGGAATCCTTGCCCTGCTTGGTGCGCGCCAGCAAGGCGAAGTCGTCATCCGTCAACACGTCCTCGCAAGCTCGCCGGATGTCGCCCAGCATCAGGCCGACGAAGGCCTCGCTTTCGAACCGATCATCGGTTCTGGCGAGCAGATGCTCGTCAATCGGCACCATCGTTCTCGCTTTTTGGCGTCGAAGCTCGCCGAACCAGATCCTGTCCATGATGATCAGGAGCCAGTTGAACAGCTTTCCCGTCGACCACTACTCCTGGCGGAGCAGTGCCTGCTCGCAGGTCCTGCCCAAGAGCTCATCGGGCAAGGGCTCGTCGCCGGTTTCGTGGACCGCACGTTTGGTGAGGTAGGCCGCGTGAAGTCGAAGCTTGGACAGCAGCCGCTTCAGCTCGTCGTGAAAGCTGATGTCTTGCCTCTCCGATCGCGGCTTCGTTGCCATAGGGTCTTGATGGCTTGCCCCTCTGGCAATGGCGCAGCCTGCCGGCCTTGAGCCATTGCCCTTCCTAGTTGATATACCATTCCGGAGAGACTTCTGTAGGTTAGGCTGGTGAGGCGCCGTTCCGCGGCCGATCAGCGATGCTCCTTGATACGCCTGGGACATTGGGGAGTGTGACGTCGCCGCACTGGGCAGCCGTCGTCCTGCGGGCATCCTGGTATGCGAAGCCGTTTGTCTCGATGACCTGAGATCGGCCTCCGGCATGGCGAATGTCTCATGGCAGACATCGCTCGTCATTTCAGGAGGTCGTCGAAGCCGATGCGGGCTGCTCTCGTCGTCCCAGCGCTGTGATCTGCCCGACGTCGGGCAAGACGACGATTTCAGTGACGACATGTTCCTCGAAGATCACGTCCCGCCAACGGTGCGTGCGCAGCTGACCTTCGACGTAGATATGAACGCCGGTGTGGAGATGAGCCTGCGCAAATGCGGCGAGCTCCGGGGCCAGAATGGTCACCCGGTGCCATTGCAGATCGTAGCGGCTCGCATGTTCATTGGCATGGTGATTGCTCTCGGACGTGGCCATACGGAGATCGACAATGCCCGCGCCATCCTCCTGTCGAAGCGTTGGCTCTTCCACGAGAACGCCCAGCAGGATGACTCGGTTCAGCGAGGCCGACATCATCAGATGAGCGCCGGAGCCGAGATCGCCGAGCCAGGCCGTTCGGTGCCGTGCCAAGCACTGTCGACGCCTCCTTCCACAGTCTCCCCCGCTTGGATCAGCGGCTGCAGGAGGCCTGCCTTGTAAAGATGAGCGCGCCAGAGTCTGGCCGGCGACATGGCGACCTGGCTAAAGGCGCCGATGTTCTTGAGCGGATCGAGGCCTCGATTGCGCCACCACTGCCATTCCGTTTCGCGAAGCGGCCTGAGTAGCCCTCGGCCGAGGCGCCGCGTCAAGCTTTCCTGCTCGACCACCCAGCGGATTGCGGCGTCGTGCTCCATCGCTGCTTCAACCTTGGCGCAATCAGCGCGCTCCAGACAGCCGTCGACGTAGCCGATGACCAAGACGAAAAGCTCGCTGTCCCCCAGATCCCAGGCCTGCGCGACCTGCCCGTTGGGTGCGACGCGACGCTCGAGCTGATCGGCGATCTCCCTGTAAAGAGCGGTCATGCGCTCGATGTCGTCACGTGATGACTAGGGAAGGGCAGGGTCGCGGATGATCACGCTCGGCACCCCGTAGATCCTTGGATGCAAGGTCTTGACCTGTTTCCTGGAACTTGGACCATGGGAGGTGTGAAAATTCTCGTTTAGCGAAGAGGGCTGCTGAGCGAGGAAGAAGCATGAAGAGGTCGAATTTTACCGACGCCCAGATCGCGTTCATTCTGCGGCAGGCGGAAGAAGGCACATCGGTCGAGGAGGTCTGCCGTAAGGCAGGCATTTCACAACAGACCTATTATCGGTGGCGCAAGAAGTATGGTGGGTTGATGCCATCGGAGATGAAGCGTCTCAAGCAGCTCGAAGAGGAGAACGGTCGGCTCAAACGGATCGTTGCCGATCTCTCCCTGGACAAGGAGATGTTGCAGGACGTCATCCGCCGAAAGCTCTGAAGCCTGCGCGGCGCCGAGAACTGGTGGACGATATCCGGGTGATCTGGAAGGTGAGCATCAGGCGGGCTTGCAAGGTTCTGCAGGCCCAGCGTTCGACCTATCACTACGTGTCCATCAGTCCGCCGCAGGCTGACCTGAAGAAGCGGATCAAGGAGATCGCCGAGACGCGTGTGCGCTACGGCTACCGGCGTATCCACGTGCTGCTCCGGCGCGAGGGCTGGCTGGTGAACACCAAGCGGGTCTACCGACTGTATCGGGAGCTGGGCTTGCAGCTTCGGAACAAGACGCCGAAGCGCAAGGTTAAGGCCAAGCTACGCGAAGGCCGGGCCAATCCCGAACGGCGAAACGATGTCTGGGCGATGGATTTTGTCCACGACCAGCTCTACGACGGCACGAGGATCCGCGTGCTGACCATCATCGATGCGTTCACGCGCTACGTGCCAGCCATCGATGTGCGGCGGTCCTATACCGGCGCGGATGTGGTGGCGACGCTCGAGCGGGTCTGCGCTGAGCTTGGCTATCCCAAATCCGTTCGGATCGACCAGGGGCCGGAGTTCGTCTCGAAGGACCTCGATCTCTGGGCCTATGCCAAGGACGTCGAGCTCGACTTCTCGCGGCCGGGCAAGCCGACGGACAACGCTTTCATCGAGAGCCTGAACGGCAAGTTCAGAGCTGAATGTTTGAGCGCGCACTGGTTCATGAACCTTGCCGATGCGCGGCGAAAATGCGAGTCATGGCGGATCGACTACAACAACCACCGGCCCCATAGCTCGATCGGCTACCAGGTGCCGGCAGCGTTGATGTTGGGCTCGAGGCAGACCAGCCCACCTTGAGCCGACCAGGCGGGATTTTCTCACGCCAATTGGTCCAGGAAACGGGTCAAGCTCAGTCTGCGCCTGCACTAACATTGCAGGTGGCTCATCCATCGGGGGCAGGTCACACCTGGATGGCAAGTTCGTGCTCACCACCAATGACGACAGGCCGTCCGTCACCGACATCGCGCCCGGCTACAAGGGCATAGGATCATTGAGAGTTGCTTTAGGAAGATGAAGACCAACGGACTCGAGGTTTAGCCGATGTTCCATTGGATGCCGCAGGGGGGGCACGCTCGTTGCCGTCCCCAGCGCCAGGCACGAGCCCGGCTGGTGTGGCGGCGAGGTCCATGCAATCCGCCGCCTTCACGGGATCACGCTGCTGCTCGAGGATGCCGCCGCGACGGGACCGATCCTGACCGACGTGCTCGGCTTTGACGACGCTGCAAGGGAGGGGCCTGTGATCCGCTATCGGGTCGGCGATACGGACCTCGGCGTCGTCGTCGATCTGCATGCCGTCGGCGCGTTCCTGCCGGCGAAGATGGGTGCTGGCTCGGTTGATCACGTTGCCTTCCGCGCGGCTGACGATGCTGCCCAGGCGGCCATGGTCGAGACGGTCACAGCCGAGCACGGGCTTCGCGCCACGGAACCGCGCGATCGCAACTACTTCCATTCGGTCTATTTCCGCGAGCCCGGCGGCGTGCTGTTCGAGATCGCGCGGCAAAGTGCTGGAGCACGGCATGCCGCGCTTTTTCCGGCGGCTTGCAGAAGGCGTGTCCGACGAGGCCGATCTCGCCGGCAAGCCGGTGCTGCTGCTCTCCGGCCGGGTCGATCCGATCGTGCCGGCGGACAGCGCCCGGCACCTCGCCGATCTCCTGCGGGGGCGAGGTGCCACGGTCGAGCACCGCGTGCTGCCGTCGGGACACGATCTCGGCCAAGCCGACATCGCGCTGGCGAAGAGCTGGTTCGAGGCGTTCAAGACCGGAGACGTGGCGCCAGAGCGCTGACCATCGGACAGAAAAACCGGTCGTCGACGGGCATCGCGCCGCCTCGTATGCTGGTTTTCGATCAGTTGGGGAACACCATGACGTTGGCAACCAAGCCCTTCGATCCGATCCAGAACCGCGCGGCCGGCGCCATGATGGGCGCCTTCATCGGCGAGGCGCTGGGTGTCGGCCCTCACTGGTTCTACGATCTGGACGACCTGCAAAGGCATTACGGCGTCTGGATCGACGACTACACTCGCCCTCTGCCCGGCCGCTATCACGATGGTCTGGAGCCGGGCGACCCCTCGCAAAGCGGCCTGATCCTGGCCCTGACCATCGATTCGCTGCTGCAGGCGAAAGGCTATGACGACCAGGATTTTCGCCGGCGTTTCGAGGACGAGATCTTTGCAAAGATCGACGGCACGCCGATGTCCGGGCCGGGCGGCTACACCAGCCAGTCGGTTCGCGAGGCCTATCGGTGCTGGCGGGCGAAGGGCGGCGACTGGGAGGGCATCGCCGGTCCCGCCGATTCCACCGAAGCCCTGGAGCGGACGATCGCGCTTGGCACCCTTTACGCTTTCGATCTGCGGGCGATGTCGGCGGCGGTCAATCGGAATGCCCGTCTGATGCAGAACGACGCGACCGTTCTCTCCCTGACCGTCGCCTTCAACGCGGTGCTCGCTCTCCTCATCCAGGGCGAGGCGCTGGACGGCGATCTCTCGGGCAGGCTGATGGCATCGGCAAAGTCCGGTGACCTTCCCTTCTACGTGCTGACCACCGGCAATCTGGCGCCGCCCAAGGCAGGCGAAGCCGACCCGCTGGGCGAGCAACGCTTCGCCTCGCCGGATGCGCTGCTGTCCCCCTCCTACATGGCCCGCGCCGCCCACGACCCGGCCGTTCGCATCGAGCCGGCCTGGAAAGTGTCCCTGGTCTACGGCATGCCCTGCGCGATCTATCACATGCTGCCGGCGGCCTACTATCTCGCCGCACGCTTCGCCGACGATTTCGAGAGCGGCGTGCTGCACGCGCTGAACGGCGGCGGGCAGAACCAGATCCGCGCCATGCTCACCGGCACGCTGATCGGCGCCCAGACGGGTATCGATGGCATTCCGGCACGGTTCATCGACGGGTTGACCGACAGGGAAGCACTGCTCTCGAAGGCTCTCGATCTTGGCGCTCTCGTTTCGGATGCGGCACAAAAGACCCGACGATGAGCCAACGCCGCACCAGCCCGTCGTGCATGATCCCCGTAGGGCGCCCATGAGCGATGACGGCAGCGGATCGGTCGCGGGCTTTTTGCTGACGCGTCAATGGCGGGATCGGGCGCGGGATCGGGGCCAGGGGCTGGAGCTGGTCTACTGGATCGCGACCGAAAATGGCCCGATGCGTGCGGTGGTCGACGACCAGGAGGCGGTCTGTTTCGTGCGGCGGGATACCGATCTCGGCGCCTGCCTGTCGGACCTTGCCGTCGAGCGGCGGCCGCTCGCGCTGCGCAATCTGCAGGGTGAGGTGGTCGACGGGCTCTATTTCCAACGCCAGCGCGATCTGCGCGAGGCGCGCCGGCGGCTTCGCGGGCGTGGCGTCAGCCTCTTCGAATCGGACATCAAGCCAAGCGACCGCTATCTGATGGAGCGCTTCATCACCGGCGCCTGCAGCGTTCAGGGTGATCCCGTCCAGCGCGATGGCTATATCGAGTACCGGAATGCGCGCCTCGCCCGCGCCAGCTATGATCTGCCGCTTCGATGCCTATCGATCGACATCGAAACCGAAGGTCTGACCGGGGCTCTCTATTCGATTGCCGCGGCTTCGCCGGACGAGGCCGTGGTGTTCGTGGCGGCGAGCTCGAGACCGGTGCCCGCCGATCTGCCGATCGACTGGTGTCCGGACGAGCGGGTGCTGCTCGAGCGCTTCTTCACCTGGCTACGTTCGAAAAATCCGGATCTGTTGTTGGGCTGGAATATCGCCGGCTTTGATCTGGATTTTCTCGAACGCAAATGCACCGAGCTCGGTCTGCCTTTCGCGATCGGCCGCGGCGAGGATCGGGCGACCATTCTGCAGCCGGACACCTCCCGCGGCATGGTGGTGGCGCGCCTTCCAGGGCGGGTGGCGCTGGATGGCATCGAGCTTTTGCGCGCGGGCTTCTGGTCCTTCGAGAGCTTCGAGCTCGATGCGGTCGCGAACCAGCTTCTCGGGCGTGGCAAGGCGATCAAGCGGCCGGATCAGCGGCTCGCCGAGATCAGGCGGATGTATCGGGAGGACCCGGTGGCGCTCGCCGCCTACAATCTCGAAGACTGCCGGCTCGTGCTCGACATTTTCGCCAAGGCGAACCTGCTCGCCTTCGCGCGCGAGCGGGCGGCCGCGACCGGGCTTGCCATGGACCGCTATGGCGGCTCGGTCGCCGCGGTCGACCACCTCTATCTGCCGCGGCTGCACCGGGCAGGCTATGTGGCACCCGATGCCGACGACGTCGAGACGGGTGCGGGCAGTCCTGGTGGCTATGTGATCGATTCCAGGCCCGGTCTCTACGACAATGTGCTGCTGCTCGACTTCAAGAGCCTGTATCCCAGCATCATTCGCACCTTCCGCATCGATCCGCTGGCCCTCGTCGACCTGGGCGACGATCCGGTGCCGGGATTCGAGGGGGCCAGCTTTTCACGCGAGCGGGCAATCCTGCCCGACCTGGTCGCCGAGCTCTGGGCGGTGCGCGACCGGGCGAAGGCGGACGGCCACGCCGCTCTTTCCCAGGCGGTCAAGATCCTGATGAATTCGCTCTACGGCGTGCTCGGCGCCTATGGCTGCCGCTTTTTCGATTCGCGCCTCACCAGCAGCATCACCAGGCGCGGCCACGAGATCATCCAAAAGAGCCGGGATGTGATCGAGGGAAAAGGTCACCAGGTAATCTACGGCGACACCGATTCCCTGTTCATCCTGCCGCGAAGCCAGGGGGACGAGGCTGAGATCGGCGCCCTCGGGGCAAGGCTGGCAAGCAAGCTCAACGACTGGTGGCGAGCGCATATCCAGAAAAAATTCCGGTTGGAGTCCTATCTGGACATCGAGTTTGAAACTCACTTTCTGCGCTTCCTGATGCCGACCATCCGCGGGGCCGAGACCGGCAGCAAGAAGCGCTATGCGGGCCTGGTGCGCACGACGGACGGCGGTCTCGACCTGGTCTTCAAGGGGCTGGAGAGCGTGCGCACCGACTGGACGCCACTCGCGCGCCGTTTCCAGCAGGACCTCTATCGCCGGATCTTTTTGAACCAGCCGTTCGAGGGCTATGTCCGCCGGACGCTCGACGATCTGCGCGCCGGCCGGCTGGACGAGGAACTGGTCTATCGAAAGCGGCTGCGCCGGAATCTCGAGGACTACACCCGCAATGTCCCGCCCCACGTCCAGGCCGCGAAGAAACTCGAAAAGCCGGAGCGCTGGATCCGCTACGTGATCACCCGCCACGGCCCTGAGCCGGTGATCGACACCATTCCGGAGCCCGACTACAAGCACTACGAGCAGCGCCAGCTCGCCCCGGTCGCGGACGGCATTCTCGGCTTCGCCGGCACCAGCTTCCAGGCGATCGCCGGCGACCAGCTGGAACTGTTCGGTGACTCGGCGTAGAACGGGCTGGCGACCAGATCACACAGCGCCCGCAGAGCCCCTCACAAGGGTAGAAAGCCATCCAGGCTGCATGTTCGGTGCCGGACGTCAATCATGCGGCCATGCAGGACATGGTCATTGACATGCAGGCGCTGCAACGATGCGGCGTCACTCTTGACGCCTCCCACCTCTCAGCGAGTCGCCACATCGCGTAGAGATCGTTGCCGTCTCCCAAGCAAACGCGAACATAGGCCATCTTCAGCGATCGCTCGGCGGCAGGCCTCTCCAGCTCTGCATCAAGAGGCGCCGACGACAAGCCAAAAGGCTCGCCGTCCTCATTGGAATGAGCATAGAAAACGGCCTCGACGCCGGCCAGCGCCATCGCGGCAAAGCACATGGGGCAGGGATGGCCGCTTGCATAGCTGCCGCCGCTGGAACAGATTTTCGGAACCGCCGCAGTGCCCCTGTTCGACGGTCTTCTGTTGATCGGCGCCGGTGTCGTGTTCTTCGCCATCATCGAAGCGAAACAGCAGAACCCACCGTCCTGCGTCAAGAATGAGACCGTCTTTCGGGCCACGATCCGGGATTCCCGATCGCCGCTGAATTGACGCTTCGGTTTATCCGACCGGCCTGCAGGCTTGGGCGCGATCATCGGCTCGCTCCTGTCAGCAATTCCTGGATCAGCCTTGCGCTTGTTGTCGGCACCGTTCAGATCGAGTCTTGGTTGCTCAATGTCGGTATCGAGCCAACCGAGCACGGCCGTTTTCAGACGCTCGGCATCCAGCCCGTCGGGGTGAATGAAGCGGACCACGGCCAGCTCTTGCAGGCGTCGGGTGCGGTTGATCTGCTCATCTTCTTTGGGCGTGTAGAAAGGAACGACCAGCGCCGGCACGGGCGCTGCCAGAAGGTCCATGACCGTATTGTACGCCGCATTGGCTGATCGCCGCGGCGCTGCTGCTCGGCCTTCTCGCACGCGCCGACAGCGCCCATGCCGAGCGCATCGCCGACATCCGCAACACCAAGCACAATCTTTCGGTCACGGGTCCCGGCGACGTGCGCGCGACCGAGGAAGACGAGGTCCGTGTATTCTGCCACACGCCGCACGCCGCCAATCAGGACGCACCCGGCCCGCTCTGGAACCGGGCGCTTTCGACCGCGACCTACACGCCCTACAGCTCGCTCGATGCCATCGGCCTCGACCAGCCGGGCGGCAGCAGCAAGCTCTGCCTCTCCTGCCACGACGGCACCATCGCTGTTGGCAGCGTCAACGTGCTGAGCGGGGCAGAGACCGATCTCAACCCGGCCACCGCCGACATCGATCTTCTGGGCACGGCGCCCGACGGCACGATCCCGGAAGGAGCGGGCAGCGAGACCGGCTTCACCCGCGATCTCGGCGTCGATCTTTCGAACGACCATCCGATCTCCTTCGACTATGACGACGGCCTCGCTCTGGCGGACGGTGAGCTCAGGCCGCCCTCCTCGACCATCGAGATCGGCGATCGCTAGTCCGCCAGGATCAAGCCTGAACTGCCCTTGGAAAACGGTCAGCTGCAATGCACCGACTGCCACAATCCGCACCGGGTGATCAAGAACCGCCGCTTCAACGACAATCCGGCCGTGCCGGCCGCCGGCGGCACCCACGACCATGGGCTCAGCCCGAGCAACATCGCCTCCGGCGTGCTGCGCGGCATCTGGGGGGTCGAGCCGGTCTACGGTTCCAGCGCCTTTCTCACCGACCCGGTCGGCTTCACCATCAAACGCGGCAACCCGCCGGTCGGCGGCAGCGATGCCGTGGTCAACAGTTATCTGACCCGCGAGTACCAGCTCTGCCTGAAGTGCCATTCCAACCACGCCTACGACTTCCCGCCCAGCCTCGGCTTCAGCGACGGCGGCACGCCGCCCGGCACCAACGGCATCGAGGACTACACCAACCAGGCGATGGAATTTCAGGCCCCCGCCGCGGATCGCGGCGAGCCCGGCGGCAATCATCGCTCCTGGCACCCGGTAATCGACACCACCGGCCGCACCACCGCCGTGCGCCGGCGCCTGGCTGTCGCCCGTCAACAATCCGGCCGCCCTCGGCCTCTTCTGGCACATCGCCGGCAAGCTTCGCCTCGTCAACATCCTTCGTCCGATCGGTCGGGGAGTCAGCGTCCATGGCTGACGAGCAGCCCATCCTGACGGCGGCGCTTCTCACCTACGCCATCGCCGCCCTGGTGAGTGCGATCGACGCGCGCCGCGGCAAGAGCGGGCAGGGCATGGCGCTGGTGATCATGATCCTGGCGCTCGCCCTGCACACGGTCGCGATCGCCCTTCGCTGGCAGCGGCTCGGCCATGCGCCCTATGCCGACATGTTCGAGATCCTCTCCAGCAATGTCTGGAGCCTGCATGTCGCCGTGCTGCTCGCCTGCCTGGCGCTGCCCTATCTGCGCCCGGCGCTGGTCACCGCACTCCCGATCCTCCAGCTCCTGGTGGTCTGGCTGTTCGTCACCGATCCGGCCGATCCTCCAGCCCCGGTGACCTACGACACCATCTGGCTGCCGGTTCATATCACCTTCGGCAAGCTGTTCCTCGGCTGCCTGATCCTCGCGGTCATGCTGGGCGCGGTCGTCGCGGTCCGGCGCGTCGATGGGCGCGCCTTCCGGACCATGCCCAACTGCCGCACCCTCGACGACGTCGCCTATCAGTTCGTGCTGCTCGCCTTTCTGTTCGAAAGCCTGATGCTGGTCGCAGGCGGCCTTTGGGCGCAGGACGCCCGGGGGCGCTACTGGGTCTGGGACCCGCTCGAAACCTGGACCTTTCTCACCTGGCTCGCAGCCGCCGCCTGTCTGCATGTCCGAGCCCTCAAGCGACCGAGCCCGCAGGTCTCAGCGCTCCTGGTTTTCGGCGTATTCGTCATCGCATTCCTGACCTTCTTCGGCGTGCCTTTTCTGTCCACGGCACCGCATAAGGGCGCAATTTGATGCGCCGTCTCCGCCTCGGCCGCCGGGATCGCCTGCTCGCCATGTCGGCGATCGTCGCGATCGGTGTTTTGGCGCTGGGCGCGCTGTTCGCCTTCCTGCAGGATCGCGGCGTGGTCGCCCCCTTGGGCACGCCTGCCGCCGCGCCGGCGAATCGCCTTTCGATCAGCGATCACCAGGCGGCGTTCCTGCGCGCGATCGAGATCGGGCCGGAACAGCGGAACGCCTATTTCGGCCTCGCCGAAAGCCGGGAGCTGCAGGGCGATCACCAGGGTGCCGTCAACGCCATGCGCACCTTCGTCCACCTGACGCCGGCCGACGATCCCTTCCGCCGCCGCGCCGATGCCACGATCTGGGAATGGCAGGCTCTGCTGGACGCCGGTGCCGCGGTGGAGCCGAGGCGATGAGCTGGCGTCCCGCATTCGGCCTGCTGGCGATGACGCTCCTCGTCGGCACCGCATTCTCGATCGCCCGGACGCAGCCGACGCCGGGCCTGCAAGAGGGCGAATGCCAGCCCCGGCGATCCGGACTTCATCCGTGAATATCTGCGCGAGGCCGAGGTTCGCTTCGCCCGCCATCTCGATCCCGACGGCCACCTCACCAAGTCCGTGCTCGGCGCCGTCAGCCTGCCGCAGACCCTCCTGATCGATGCCGATGGCCGGCTGATCCGCCGCGTGTTCGGCGAGCAGGACTGGGACCAGCAGCGCTGGCGGGCCGAACTCGAAGCGCTGCAAACGACCGGCCGCCCTTGCGCGGATCGCTCCCATCCGATGGAGACCTGAGGTGATGCGTTGCCTGCCCCTCGTACTCGGCGCGCTCTTGCTAAGCGTAGCACCCGCCGCCGCCTTCGATCCCGACAACGGCAAAAGCTCTACGAACAACACTGCGCAGGTTGCCACGGCGAAAGCAGCAAGCCGCTTTCGCCGGACACGCCCGATCTCGCCCAGGGCGAAGGGCTGAGCAAATCGGATTTCGAGATCATCGAGATCCTGAAATCCGGCAGCAAGACCATGCCCGCCTACGCCGCGATCCTCACCGACGATGAAATCCTGGATGTCATGATCCATGTCCGCTCCCTCCCCTTCTAGTGGTGGCGTGGCCACCCCATGTGGCATGGCCACCTCATTGACTTCGCGTCGTCGTCGAGGTCGACGGTATGCGGCCCGGCTTGGCAGCGTTGTTGCCGGCCTCAATCGTCGGGTGCCTACGATGACGCTCGTCGCCGGGCTCCTGCTTGCGCGCCTCGTTCTCCCTCAAGTCCACGCCCAGGCCGTGCCTGGGATCGATAGCTTCCATGTGGGCGAGAACATCTATGTGCGGGCACTCACCGTCGATCCGCAGCGGCAGTCGCTCTGGGTCGGCACCTCGGTCGGCGCGCTCGAGGTCGATCTTGCCAGCCACGCGGTCAAGAACAGCTTCACCCGCGAGCACGGCCTCGCCAACGAGTATGTGTTCGCAATCGGCGTCGCCCCGGACAGCTCGGTCTGGTTCGGCACCAATGCCGGCGGCGCCAGTCGCTGGCGGGACGGCGAATGGACCACCTACTTCCCGATGCACGGCCTCGCCGATTATTGGGTCTACGCCTTCGATTTCGATGATGACGAAAAAATCTGGATCGCCACCTGGTCCGGCGCCAATCTCGTTCACGACGGCCGGATGGACGATACTGAAAGCTGGGATCTGTTCACGGTCGAGAACACGGGCGGCGGCCTTCCCAGCGACTGGGTCTACGGCCTCGCCGAAGCGTCCGATGGCAGCATCTGGCTTGCGACCGAAGGTGGCCTTGCCCACTACGAGGACGGTGTCTGGCAAAACTGGGATCACGCGGACGGGCTCGGCGCCGACTACGCGTTGGTGGAAAAATCGATCCAGTTCAAGAGCGACCCGGCGGCCCGATCCGGTCATCACGCCAGGCAAAAGCAGGAGCGGCAGCTCGAAGAGGTGAGCGTCGCCTACAACCCCAACTACGTCGTCGGCCTCGCCATCGACCCGGACGGCGTCGTCTGGGCCGGCACCTGGGGAGCCGGGCTCTCGCGCTTCGACGGTGACACCTGGCAGACCTTCACCATCCGCGACGGCCTTCCCGCGAACCATGTCTTCATGCTCGAAATCGACCCCGGAGGTCGCCTCTGGATTGGCACAAGCGAGGGACTGGCACTCTGTGACGGCAGGAAATTCATCCGCTACACAGAGCAGCATGGCCTGGTCTCGAACACCGTCTTCTCCATGGCCTTCGCCCCGGACGGAAGTGCTTGGGTCGGCAGCTATGGCGGCGTGACCGGTTTTCCTCCGGGGTTTTGAAAGTTGATCGCGGTTCGCCTCAAAATTCGGCGCGCCGCTGGGAAGCGTCTGAAAAAGCACTAGGTTTTGTTGACATTTCACATGATAATTTCTGACTATCTGATGTATTGGGAGCGATAGTTAGAGAGATGGCCGATGCCGGCACCGGGTTTTCGGGAGGATCAGTGGGACCG
>JAWKVM010000053.1:0-45069 GCA_041398025.1 Alphaproteobacteria bacterium | reverse complement strand
AGGCCTTTCTCGAAGAGATCGTCGTCCATGGTCGTCCTCGATTGATTGGTGGCGAATGGTTGGGGAAAGAAGGCCCGCCGCGGTTAGCACAGGATGGCGCGGCGGGCCATGGGCCGGCTTCGCTGGTCGTGAAACCAGGCTACTTGCCGAGCACCTGGCGGGCGCGATCGAGATAAGCGGCACCGTCGAAGCCAAGCTCGCCGGCGCGGTCCTCGAACTGCTTGTAGGCGGCCGCGGAAAACTCCTCGGCGGTGACCCGGTCGATCTCGCTCTGCGGCGCGGTCCAGAGCTCGACGCCCTCGGCGGCCATCGCATCCACGGCCTCGTCGACATGGCTGTAGAAATTGTAGAGCGCGTCCTTCTCCAGCGCGTCCATCTCCGCCTGGATCGCGGCCTGCTGGTCCGCCGGGATCTCGTTCCAGGTGTCGGCGTTGATCATCACCACCCAGCCGGTGATCGGGCCGATCTTCCAGTTCTGCACGTTCGGAGCGAGGCGCCAGTATTCCTGGCCGTTGCCGTAGCAGGTCGAGGTGAAGACGCCGTCGATCACGCCGCGCTCCAGGGCGGGCGGCACCTCGGAGAGGGGAAGGGCGGCGGGCTTGGCGCCGATCGCCTCCATCAGGGCGGCGGTCTGCGGGTTGTGCACGCGCAGGCGCTTGCCGGCGAAGTCCTCCAGCGTGTGGATCGGCTCCTTGGAGAACAGCGCCTGGCTGCACCAGGCCCCTTCGGCGAGCACCACCGAGTTCCAGCCGTCCAGCCAGAGCTTCTCGACGTCGTCGAACCAGAACGCCTCGCCGAGATAGGCGTAGTCCGCCATGTTCTCGACCAGGCCCGGGAGATTGAACAGGCCCATGCGCGGATCGTCGCCGGCGAGATAGGTGTGCAGCGCGCCGGACATGGGCACGCGGCCGTCACGCACCGCGGCGGTGATCTGGGTGCCGCCGACCAGGCTGTCGTTGAGCGTGACCTTGACCTTGCCCCCGGTCGCGCGCTCGAAGCGCTCCGGCACCTGGTCCATCATTTTCTTGTAGAGCGAATTCGGCGCCGGCAGCACGCCCATGGTCAGGTCCATGTCCTGGGCCATGGCCGGCGCCGTCAGGCTGAGGCAGCCGGCGATCGCGGCGGCCCTGCCGAACGTGGTGATGGCAGAAAATCCTTGCTCCCAGCCGCGTTCGGCTCCCAAACGATCGGTCATCTGACCCTCCCTCGACGGTTTCTCGGCGACGCTGCCGTTGCCATGATTGGTACACGATCATACAATCACACGCAATGACGGCAAGCAATCGGGTTGATCAGGGCAGGTTGATCGGGGGATGAGCGAGAGCAGCGTGATGATGGCCGAGGCGGGAGCAGAAAGCCTGGAGCGCGGGGGCCGCGGGCAGGCGAACGGCCTGGTCCGCGTGGCCGATACGCTGACCCAAGCCGCCGGTGCCCTTGCCGCCGTCGTTCTCGTGGTCATGACCGGCATCGTCTGCTTCGAGATTTTTTCGCGATACGTGTTGAACGAGCCGACCTGGTGGGGCAGCGAGATCGTCACCTATCTGCTGGTCGGCATGACCTTCGCCGGTCTGGCGGCGGCGCAGCGCAGCGGCGAGCATGTGCGGGTGGAGCTGCTGCTCGACGCGCTGCCGGCCGAGCGCCGCGCCGCCCTCGAGATCTTTTCGAACTGGCTCGGCCTGATTTTCGTGCTGTTCGCTGGCTGGCAGATGGCGCTGTTCAATGCCGCCGAATATGTCAATGACACGCGGGACTGGGGGCTGTTGGCGACGCCGCAATGGATCCCCGAACTGCCGGTGACCATCGGCTACGCGATCTTCGCGCTCTCCATCTTTGCTGACTTGGTCGCGGCCTCGCGCGCCGAGGCCGGCCGGGCGCTGCTGGCGCTCGCGATTCTTCTGGCTCTTCTGCCGGTGCTCGCCCTGCTGGGGGCGAGGCCGCCGATGCTGATCGGGCGGATCGACGGGGGCTCGGCCCTCTTGCTCCCGGCGGTTCTCGTCTCGGCGGTGCTGATCAGTGGCCCGCGCATGGCGCTCGCGGTGGCGAGTGTCGGCTTGGTGTTCGGGCTGATCTTCGCCGCGGCCAAGGGGGCGGGCCTGCTGCTGATCGGCGCGCTCCTGGTGGTCACCCTGCTCGTTCTGCTGCTGATCGGTGTGCGCGTCGCACTGACCCTCGGCCTGGTCGGCCTGCTCGGTCTCCTCTTTCTGCTGCCGAGCCCCCAGCTTTCGCTGCTCGCCGAACGTTCCTGGAACGCGGTCAACACCTTCACGCTCTCCGCCGTGCCGATGTTCGTGCTGATGGGCGCGCTTTTGATCCGAAGCGGCGTCACCCGGGAAATGTTCGATGCGCTGACCAAATGGTTCGGGCGCACGCCGGGCGGCGTCGCGCACGCAACGGTCGGCGCATCCGCCGTGTTCGCTGCGGTCTCGGGATCAAGCCTTGCGACCGCGGCGACCATGGGCAAAGTCGCGGCACCCGAAATGATCGCGCGCGGCTACAGCCGCCGGCTGACCTATGGCGTGATCGGGGCGGGGGCGACGCTCGGCATCCTGATCCCGCCCTCGATCGCGATGATCATCTACGGCACCACCGCGGGCGTGCCGGTGACCCAGCTGTTCATCGCCGGCATCATCCCGGGCCTGCTGCTCTCCGCCTGCTTCATGGCCGGCGTGTTCGTCTGGTCGGTTCTGCGCCCCGAAGCGACCCCGCCCGGCGATGCCTATCCGCTCTCCGAAAAAATCGGGGGCTCGCTCGCGGTCCTGCCGTTCGCCCTGATCATCCTGGTCGTGCTCGGCTCGCTCTATTTCGGCGTCGCCACGCCGAGCGAGGCGGGCGGCGTCGGCGTCGCGGCGTCTCTCGCGGTCTGTCTGCTGCGCGGCATGCTCACGCCGCGCGCCATGGCGGAGATCGCGCTGGAAACGGTGCGCATCACCTCCTTTCTCCTGCTGATCGTGGTCGGCGCGGCGATCATGAGCTGGGTGTTCGATTTTCTGCGCATTCCGCGCACGCTGGTCCAGGTGGTCGAGGACGCAGGGCTGGCACCCTGGCTGGTGATGCTGGTGATCGGCGCGCTCTATCTGGTGCTCGGCATGTTCGTCGAGTCGATCTCGATGATCCTGATGACGCTCCCGGTGACCTTCCCGATCGTCACCGCGCTCGGTCTCGACCCGGTCTGGTTCGGCGTCTTCCTGGTGGTGATGATCGAGATCGGCCTGGTGACGCCGCCGGTCGGAATCGTGCTGTTCATCCTGCGCGGCGTCGCCCGCGATGTGCCGCTCTCCGAGATCGTCTACGGCGTTCTGCCCTTCGTCGGGATTCTGATCGGCTTTCAGGTCCTGATCTATCTGGTGCCGGAGATCGTGACCTTTCTGCCGGCGCGCGTCGGATGATGTTATTGTCAGATCAGGGGATTCGCTGGCATGTAGAGGGGCGACCATGGCCCGCGACGCCGGTATGTCGACCGTTCGCCGACGTCAGCAGGGTTCACGATCGGTCCCGAAAGTGGGGGGAGCCACGAGGGGAAGGGCATTGAGCGACACGGATCAAGCGCAGCGTTTTCTGGTCGAGCGGCCGGCGGCGACGCTCCGGCACAGCGTGACCGAGAGCATCCGCCAGGCGATCGCCGTCGGCCATTTCCGCCCGGGCGACCGCATGCCGGAGCGCGAGCTTTGCGAGATGACCGGGGTCAGCCGCACCCTGGTGCGCGAGGCGCTGCGCCAGCTCGAAAGCGAGGGGCTGATCGAGGTGATCGCCCACAAGGGCCCGGTGGTCGCGCGCATGACCGCTGCCCAGGCGATGGGCGTCTACCAGGTGCGCGAGGTGCTGGAAGGCCTGGCGGCCCGCCTGTTCGCCGAGCAGGCCTCCGACAGCGATCGGCAGAAGCTGCGCGCCGTGGTCGACGATTTCGCCACCGCGACCGATGCCGTGCAGCGGGTGATGATGAAGGACACGTTCTACAAGCTCCTGGTCTCCGGCACCGGCAACGAGGCGCTCGGCAAGGCGCTCTACATGCTGAACACCCGCAGCATGCTGCTCAGGAGCCGCTCGCTCCAGACGCCAGGGCGCTGGGACCGGAGCATGCAGGAGCTGAGGACGCTGGTCGATGCGCTCGAGATGCGCGACGCCGAGAAGGCCGAGCGGATCGCGGTCGACCACGTCCGCCGCGCCGCCGCCGCCGCGATGCAGACCTTCTCGATGGAAGGCGGCTCGGACGGCTGAGGACAAAGCGCGATCAGCTTTTTTCTCCGATCTCACCAAGTTTTCATCGATCGAAGGCCATGCCGCTTCCGTCCGACGGGTTTCCGATCAAGCGTTAGGCTTTCGTTAACCCGTCTCCGGCACGCTGTTTCACGGTCCATGCGATCCTGGGAATCCGCCCGCCGGCGGAAGGCTTCGGGCCGGGGGCGGATTCCCAGGATCGCATGGACCAGATCATCAGCGTCGCAGGCTCGCGTTAAGGCATGGTAAAGACGATAGACGAAGAAGGTGCGCGGCGGCTGATCAAGGGCTGAGCCTGGTGAAAAAAGACGGAGCCTGGTCGAGGGGCGGGCCTCGGCCCTGGCGTTCTTGTCCGGCTCCTCGCCTCCCGCGTATTGTATGACGATCAGACGATGGCTATCCTGGCCCTTCAGTTCGCAGGATTGAACAAACCGTCCGAAAAGAGGGAGGCGCGCTTGTCTGGAAGATTTGGCTTCATCGGTCTCGGCAATATGGGGCTGCCCATGGCCACCCGCCTGGTCGATGCCGGCAACACCCTCGTGGTCTACGATCAGCGCGCGGCGGCGCTGGAGCCGTTCACCGCGCGCGGTTGCGAGAAGGCCGGCTCGGTCGCGGAACTGGCTTCGACCGTGGACACGGTCTTCCTGTCGCTGCCGACCCCGCCGATCGTCGAGGCGGTGGCCGTGGGCGATGGCGGGCTGATCGGCGGATCGGCGCTGAAGCGCGTGATCGATCTTTCCACCACCGGGCCGAAGATGTCCGCGGGCCTCGCACAGGCGCTCGGCGAGCGCGGCATCCGCTGGATCGATTCGCCGGTGAGCGGCGGCGTCGGCGGCGCCAAGGCGGGCACGCTCGCGGTGATGTTTTCCGGGCCGAAAGAGGACTTCGCCGACCTGCAACCGCAGCTCGAGGTGATCGGCAAGCCCTTTTATATCGGCGCCGAGGCCGGCCTCGCCCAGACCATGAAGCTGGTCAACAACATGCTGTCCGCGGCCGCCATGGCGCTCTCTTCCGAGGCGATCGTCATGGGCACCAAGGCCGGGCTCAGGCCCGAGGTGATGGTCGACGTGATCAATGCCGGCTCCGGCCGCAATACCGCGACCATGCAGAAATTCCCCCAGTCGATCCTGCCGCGCAGCTTCGACTACGGCTTCTCCACCGGGCTGATGTTCAAGGACGTCGCGCTGTTCATGGCAGGCGCCGAGGCCATGGGGCTCGACCTCAAGGCCTGCAGGACGGTGCTCGAGACCTGGCAGGAGGCGGTCGACAGCTTCGGCGCGGACTCGGACTTCACCCATGTGGTCGAGCTCGCCGAAAAAGCCGCCGGCGTCGTGGTCAAGGGCAAGGCCGGCTGAGCCGGGTTCGACATACCAAAAAAACGGGAGAAAAAAATGGAGATCAAACGCTGCGGCTCGCGCGACACCCGCCGGGCGCCGGAGTATGCGTTCACCGGGACAGTGCTGCAGGACCCGATCATCGTCGCCGAGGCGCCGGGCATGCTGTCCTCGAACCTGGTGATGTTCGAGCCGGGTGCGCGCACCGCCTGGCACACCCATCCCATGGGCCAGACGCTCTACGTAACCTCCGGCACCGGCCGGGTGCAGAGCTGGGGCGGGCCGATCCAGGAAATCCGCGCCGGCGACGTGGTCTGGATTCCCGCCGGCGAGAAGCACTGGCACGGCGCCGGTCCCAAGACCATGATGACCCACATCTCCATGCAGGAAGGCGAAGGCGGTCACGTCGTCGACTGGATGGAAAAGGTCACCGACGAGGAATACGCCAAGGCGGTATGAGTGGTGTGACCACCCCATGGACTTTGGGCGTCGTCGATGAACGCGCCAGGTTTTCGGATGGTATGCGGGCTCGTTGAGGCTGAAGTCCAGCTGCGTCGAGTCTCGGAATGCTGGCCGCAGGTCGTCGAAGGTTTGCAACGGAAAAGGGAGGAACAGGGCGATGTCGCTGGAGCCATACGAGGTCTATGCGGTGCGCTATGCGCATAATCCGGCGGCCACCGCCTCGCACAACTTTCTCGGCGGCGATCCCCATGACGGGCCGATGCCGCTCGACTATTTCGTCTGGGCGATCCGCGGCAACGGCCGCACCCTCATCGTCGACACCGGCTTCGATCAGGCGATGTCGACGAAGCGCAAGCGCGACTTCCTGCGCTGTCCGGGCGAGGGGCTGAAGACCATCGGCGTCGATCCCGACGCGGTCGAGGACGTGATCATCTCGCACATGCACTACGACCATTGCGGCAACTACGCGTTGTTTCCCAACGCGAAGTACCACCTCCAGGACATCGAGATGGGCTACGCCACCGGCCGCTGCATGTGCCACGGGGGGCTGCGCCTGCCGTTCGAGGAGGAGGACGTGGTCGCCATGGTCAGGAAGGTGTTCGCCGGCCGCGTCGCCTTCCATGACGGCGACGCCGAGATCGCGCCCGGCATCAGCGTCCACCATGTCGGCGGCCATTCCAAGGGCCTGCAGGTGGTGCGCGTCTGGACCCGGCGCGGCTGGCTGGTGGTCGCCTCCGACGCCAGCCATTTCTACGCCAACATGCAGCAGGGCCGCGCCTTCCCGATCCTGCACAGCCTGGAGGCCACCCTCGAAGGCTATGACCGCCTGCGCGCGCTCGCGAGCGATCCGGGCGCGATCATTCCGGGCCACGACCCGATCGTGCTCGACGAATATCCGCCCGCAGCCTCGGGCCTGGAGGGGATAGCGATCCGCCTGGACGCCGATCCCAAGCGCTGATCGACCTGGCAAGGCCGCGCCATGGCGGCAATCTCGATGTCATCGGGCCATGTTGAAAGAAAATCTTAACCCACCGCTTTGACATGGCCCTTCAGGTCCATGCGATCCTCCCGGGTCGAGCCTCGGCCGAGTGAATTCCGGAACCCTATAGCGAACACACCTTAGCCTCATTGTTGGGAACCTATTGAAAATTCTACATTCTTTCGATCGCCGGCCCCAACGTCGTCTCATCGTTCATCGAGAAACGCTCGGAACTCGCTGACCTCGCTGACATCAAACAGGGCGAGCTGAAGGCGAACTCTCGTGATCTCGACCATCTCGGCGCGGCGCTCGCCATGCTCGACGTCCAAACCGCGGATTGCCGCCCCAAGTGACCTTGTCGCGGGGTTTCCTCCAGTCAGGATCAGAGTCGTGTGCGCTGTTGATGCCCGTGACTAACGCGAGGCAAATCCGGTCGACGCCGGTCTGCGGAGACCGGCGCCAGGCATACCCGGCTGAAGTCGTCGGCCGCGACAAGGATGCGGCAACGACCGGCGTTCGCTGATCCCATGCACCGTCCGCACATGGATCAAGGCGGTCCACTTCGCGGCGGCGTCACCTTCACGCGGCTCACGCGGCTCCCTCGGAGCCACGTTCCCTACCGGCACAATCCATCATGTGCCGAAGACGCACGGATCGGCGTCTTGGAGCGATCCGCCGGCCGTTTAAGTGAGATTTAAAGGTTATCGCGTATCTCTTGCAGGGCTTCTCCCTGGGACACGTCATGCGCCTGACGAACGTTTTAAACATTGGCCTGCTTGCTCTCGTGATCGTTACATGCGGCGGGGGGATTGTCGCCTGGATAGGAATTTCCGTTTTACGAGACCAGCTCGAAGTCGCGCGTTGGGCAGAAACCGTCAATGACGCAAATGCCGAGCTCGACGAGGCGCTGCGAGGCTTCCAGCAGGCGCGCGATGCGCGCTCGGAAACCGAGGTCAGGAGCCAGATTGCCGCTGTAGAGCACGGCATCGTCAAGCTGAGTGAATCGGGAGCCCAAAGCGACATCGTGAGCAAGCTCGATGCCGCAAAGGATCACTACGCTGCCGCGTTTGATGCCTATGTCGAGCAGGGTTCGCTCAAAGGCCAGGCTCTGGCGACCGTGAATGCCGCCGCCGTCAGCCTGAACGACACGGCGACCGCCGAGATGCTGTTGGTCGAGGAAGAGAATGCGCAGGCGTTCAAGCGCGCGGAGGTGATCGAGCGACGCCAGACGCTGGCATTCCAAATGGCCGACCGCTTCACCGAAGTCCTGGTGGCGCTTAGTCGCATGCGTCAGGCCGCCGACGCGTTTTCGCGTACCAGTGAAGAGGGACCAGAGCGTACGGTGGGCACGGCGCTCGGACGCATCCAGACGGCGATCGCCGATATGGCCAAGCTCGACAAGGAGTTCGTCAGCAGCCGTCGGTTCAGCGTCTTTCAACGCTGGCTCGACACTTATGGCGAACTTTTTGCCCGTACGGCGAAGGCCAAGGGTGACGCCAGCGAAATGCAAGCCTTGCAGGCACAGCTTAAACGGGCGGCACCGCCCTTGCAGACCGAAGCCGATCGGCTGCGTGACCACATTCAAACGGCTCTGCGCAGTGCCATCGACGACGCCAACAGGGAGCGTGACCGGATCTTCCTGGTAGGCCATCGGAACACGCATCTGACGGGGATGCATCAGGCCTTGAGAGACGTGCTCAGCCTGGTCAGAATCTTGAAGGAGACGGAAGGCAGCGACCTGACACGCCTCGCCGACGACATGAGCGGCGCCATGGGGCAACTCAGGCTCATGGCGGCTGCGCTGTTCTCGCCGGCCGACCCCGCGGATCAATCGGAATTTGATCGGAGGGGCCCCAAATCTGTCGACGTACGAGGCTACAGCGACGGGGCGGCGGGGATCACGCTGGCCATCCTCGATCTGGAACGTTCCTGGCAAGCCGCGGTCGCGGCTGCGGTCGAACAGGAATCACGGTCCTCGGAAATGGCCGAGGCGGCTTCGGAGGCGGACGCCATCATAGGGACCGCCCTTGAGCACGTAAAAGACAAGCTGAACGACGGCATTGACGAGTTCTTTCTATTCGTATCGCTCGCGACCGCGGCCGGTGTCCTCTTCTCTGCGGTCGGCGCTGGCTATGTCTATCGGCATGTGACGCAGCCGCTGGCAGCCCTGACCAAAGCCATTTCCCTTCTCGCCAAAGGCGACCTCTCGGCGCCGGTGCCCCAGTTCCGAACCGGTGTTGAACTGACCGAGCTTGCGGAGGCCGCTGAGGTCCTGCGCCGCTCGAGCCTGGAGCGCATCCAGCTCGAACGCGAAAATGCGCGCAAAGCGCGCCGCCTCGTCAAAAAGCGTGCCGAAGCAGAGAAGTTGGAACTCAGCCTTCGCAAGGAACAGGAGAAGATGCAGCTGCAGCGGAAATTCGTGGCCATGGTCAGCCATGAATTCCGGACCCCGCTTGCCGTCATCGACGGTCAGGCGCAGGGCATTCTGCGACGTCTCGATAGCATCTCGCCGGAGAAACTGTCGTCCCGCATGGCCAAGGTGAAGGCGAATGTCGAACGCTTGATCGGTCTGATGGAGAGCATGCTGTCAAGCTCACGCTTGGAGGCAGGCACGATCAACTTCGCTTCCGAACAGCACGATCTGCGCGAGCTGGTCGCCGACGTCTGTGCCCATCAGGCTGAAATCAGCGCCAGCCACGACATTGCCGTCGACATCGAGGCCTTGCCCAGAGGCTATGTCGGCGATCCGCGCCTGCTGCGTCAGGTGATCTCCAACCTTCTATCCAACGCCGTGAAATATTCGCCCGATGCCAGGAAGGTCGAGGTCACCGGCGTCCAGGACGGTGCGGGATATCGGATCGACGTGCGCGACTATGGCCTCGGCATTCCCGAGGACGAGCTCCCCAAGCTCACCAGTCAGTTCTTCCGCGCATCGACCTCGACGGGCATTGCCGGCACCGGCATCGGGCTCCACCTGGTCAAGGCCTTCATCGACATGCATGGCGGCTCGCTCACCGTCATCTCCACCGTGGGCGAAGGGTCGACCTTCTCCATTCATCTTCCCGGCGCCGCAGATCAAATGGCGGCTTGATGTTACCAGCCGAAAGGACGAGTGACCTATGAAGGGGCTCACGATCCATGCTTTCGTTGCGGCAGCAAGCCTCATCCTGAACACGGCGGTGTTCGCGGCCACCCAGGCATGTTCGCCGTCGGCAATGAGCAAGCGAGACTACGGCGGTCGACCGCTTCGCATCCTCGTCCACGAGAAGCCCGTCATGGGCGAGCCCATGGCCCTCAACGCCGAACGTTTTGCCGCCCTGACCGGCGCCGATCTCAGCGTGACCCATGTCCCTTTCGGCGATCTCTATCAGGAGATGATGGTTCCTTTCCTTCTGGGCGAGGACGCCTATGACGTGGTGGTCTACGGATCGCTCTGGATCGGCGACGTGGCGCCTTATATAGCGCCGGTGCCGGCGAGGTTTCTCGAAACCCCTGAACTCCGCTCGGTGACGCCGACCTATCGACAGATCGCCAGTTGGGACGGCCGCATGATTCAGTTCCCCATCGATGGCGATCGCCATTACCTCAAATATCGCAAGGACGCCCTCGAAAACCCGGACTATCAGGCGCGCTTCCAGAAGGTCTACGGGCGGTCGCTGACCGTGCCGACCACCTGGCAGGAATATGAGGAGGTGGCGCGGTTTTTCTCCGGCTGGGATTGGGATGGCGACGGCGCGCTCGAATATGGCGCCGCCGAGTACACCTCGGTGGCCGGCATGATGGTCTTTTCCTCCTTCATGAGCCGCGCAGCCCCCTATGCAAAACATCCGGACGTGCCCGGCGGCTTCTTTTTCGACCTCGAAACCATGGAGCCGCTGATCGACACGCCGGGCTTCGTGCGCGCGCTCGAGGACATGGTGCGGGCACGGCAATACTGGCCGCCGAATGGCGATCAGTTCACCGTCGTCGACGAAATCGAGTCCTTTGGCGGCGGGCAGACGGCCCTGAGCTTCACCTATGACGATTCGACCGCACGCGCCATGGAGCCCGGATCGCCGATCGCCGGCGAGATGGGCTTTGCGCCTCCTCCTGGCTCACGCGAGGTATGGAACCGCCGGACCGGTCAGTGGGATCATTTCGCGGAGCCGAACGTCGTTCCCTACATCGCCTGGGGCTGGACATCCGCGGTCGCGGCAAGCTCGCCCAATCGGGATATGGCGTTCGATTATCTCTGCTTCTTCATCACCGACGAGAATCACAACCATGACCTCGGCATCGGTCGCTTCGGGGTCAATCCCTTTCGCAGCTCCGACTTCTCCTGGGCGTATTATCATCGTCAGGCGGGGTGGCCCGAAGCCGCGGCACGGGACTACGCGGCCGCTCTCGCTTTCGTCGATGGCGCCCCGCACAAGGTTCTCGACCTGCGCACGCCTGGCGTGAACCAGTTCATGGAAGCGCTGGTTACCGGCATCTCCGCCGCCCTTCACGATGGCGTCGCACCAAAGGAAGCTCTGGAGCGTGTCGCCGCAGACTGGCGCAACATCGCGAACGAGATCGGCATCGAAGAGGTGCGCGCCGCCTATCGCTCGGTCGTCGCTGTCGAAGACGGCATCCCACCGACAAACTGACCACACGCCTGCCCCGGATTTCTTGAACGGGCGTCAGCGGCCAAGTCCACAATCAGCAATCGTCGTTAACACTTTATTGGCAGTTGATGCGCTAGTCTTCAGGCTTGTGCAAAGGCGCCCGCTCGGCGGATCGACCTCGCCAGGAGGGCTCGGCTGGGCCCCTGACCTGTCATCTGGAGAATCTGAATGCGCGGCATGTTCTACCTGATGGCGCTGCTGATCGTCGCTGGTTCGTCCGACGCGTCAGCACGACAAATCATGGTGGGTTTCGCTGACCATAGCGCCCCATACGTCCTCCCTGAAAAGGTCGATCCGGGAATTTCGGTCGAGATCGTGCGCGAGGCCTTCAAAGCTGCCGGCCACGAGGTCAGGCCCGTCTACCAGTCCTACAAGCGAATCAAGGAAGAGGTGAATCAGGGCCGCCTGGACGCGGCCGCGGGCGCGATGCCCGAAGGACAGGATGGTTTGTACTATTCAGCGCCTTGCATTGCTTTTGACAATGTCGCGATCGTCAGGAAACGCGACCACATCGCCATCCGCAGCATCGCCGACTTGCCGGGTCACAGCGTCGTTGCCTGGCAAAATGCCCATGATCACCTCGGCGGCGAGTTCCAGAGGCTCTTCGGCAAGCACGTCCGCGATGGCTACATCGACAAATATTTCGACCTGGCCGACCAGACCGCCCAAGTGAGAATGTTCTGGTCGGGACGTGCCGAGATCATCGTGATCGACGACGTCATTTTCGACTACATGACGTCGAAGCTTGCCGACAGATTTGATACCGGCGTCGAACTCGAGCGCCATCGGATCTTCGGCGGCCTCACCGTGTTCTCCGTCGCCTTCAACGACCCTGAATTGCGTGATCAGTTTGACCGCGGTCTGGTTCAACTCCAGCAGCGCGGCGAGATCGAGCGGATCTACCAGAAATATCGGACCGCAATGTAAGTCGATGCCTAACCTCGGTCCTGTCTTCAGCCGGCGCCATCGACCAAGGTCGCTGTTCGGGGCATGCGCAATCTCCTCAAACGCGATTTCCGGATGCGACGATCAGTGACGCGGTTGTTCGCCAGCCCGTTGTCGCGCAGATTTGCCATGACTGTCATCCTGGCGAGCACGGCCATTACCATCGTCATGACGTCGCTTCAGCTCTGGTTCGACTACCGGGTCAGTCTTGAGTCGATGCACAAGGCACTGACGCAGGTCAGGCTTTCCTATGCGTCCTCTCTGACCGCCAGTCTCTGGACCTACGATCACGCGCTGGTCGAAAGTCAGCTGGAAGGTATTACCAATCTCACGGAAATCGAATGGGCCGAGATCATCAGCGAAGACGGCGCCCGCTGGGCATCCGGCGAGCGGCGCTCGACCTATACGCTGGAGGATGTCATTCCGCTGGTCTACGGGACCGGTGCCCGTGCCAAGAAGCTCGGCCAGCTCACGCTTCTGTCCAGCATTGATCAGATCTACTGGGCACTGGCCAGGAAATTCACGGTCATTCTCGGCTTGAACCTGATCAAGACGCTGTGCATGAGCGCGGTGATCATCTTTCTGTTTCATCAGATCGTCGGCCGCCATCTCATGGATTTGGCCGGTTATCTGCCGAGCCTGAGCTTGACGGAGCGATCACCGCGGTTTCAGCTGCGCGATCATCAGAAGCGATCAAACAGCGACGAGCTGGATCTTCTCGTCGATGCCATCAATGTGATGCGCGACAATCTTCAATCATCCTACGACGAGGTCGCAAAATACCGTGACGGGCTCGAGATCGCCCTGCAGAAAGAGCGCGAGCTGACCGGTCTGCAGCGCCAGTTCGTTTCCATGGTTTCGCATGAGTTCCGCACGCCCCTGGCGGTGATCGATGGCAGCGCTCAACGGCTGCTGCGGCGAAAGGAGCAGGTCAGCGCGGAGAGGATGACCGGTGCTCTGGTGAAGATTCGAACCTCGGTTCGTCGGCTGACCGAGCTGATGGAGAGCGTCCTGAGCGCTGCCAGGCTCGAAGACTGTCGGATTCAGATCGAACCGGTCGACTGTGACATTGCAGCTCTGGTGACCGAGATTTGCGCTGGCTATCGGGAACTCGATACGGGCCATAAGATCATCGAGGAGATCGGCCGGCGTCCGAACATGATCCAGGCCGACGAAAAACTTCTGCGGCAGGCGTTTTCGAACCTTGTATCGAACGCCGTGAAATATGCGCCGAGCGATACGACCATCCGGGTGACGGCCCATGATGATGGCCGGGACCATGTTCTGATCTCGGTTCGCGATGAAGGTGTGGGCATTCCCGAGGACGAGCTCGACAGGCTCTTCGGCAGGTTCTTCCGCGCCTCCACATCAACCGGAATCCCCGGCAGCGGCATCGGGCTGCATCTCGTCAAGCACCTGATCGACATGCACGGCGGCACCATCGACGTCACGAGCAGGCCTGGCCAGGGATCGACGTTCTCCGTCCGATTGCCGAGGCACTGCAGCAGCGGGAGAGGGGAAGGTCACGATCCGTCAACGATCGATGACGTCGGTGATGCGGTCGACCTAGGGGCCGTCGAAGCCGCCTAGGTTCTGTTGACGTTCCATCACAAGAGCAGGCGCGCGGTGCCGAAGCGGACGAAGGCGAGGCATTCATAGGCTTTGGTCATGCGTTGCGAACTCGCGGCGTATGGCGTCGGGAGGCTTATCGATCGCGGATATAGGGCGTGCCGAGCATGGCTGGCGCCTTCGCATTTTGGCGCATCAGGGCGAGCGACAGGATCGCGACGATATAGGGGAGGGCCAGCAGGATCTGGTGGGGAAGGTTGATGCCGATGCCCTGGATCTGCAACTGCAGGGCATCGAGGAACGAGAAGAACAGGGCCGCCGTCAGCACGTAGCCCGGGCGCCAGACGCCGGCGATCACGATCACCAGAGCGAGCCAGCCGCGCCCGGCGGTCATGTCGGGGACGAAGCGGGCGGATGAGCCGACCGTGAGGAAAGCGCCGCCGAGGCCTGCCATGGCGCCGCCGAAGATGACCGCGGCGTAGCGCCGGCCTTGGACGCTCAGGCCCTTGGTGTCGAGCGCTTTCGGGTTTTCACCGATGCAGCGGAGCTCGAGGCCGAAGCGGGTGCGGAACAGGAAGAACCAGACCAGCGGCACCGCGAGAAAGGCGAGATAGGTGAGCAGGCCCTGGCGGAACAGGATCGGGCCGAGCCAGGGAATGCCTTCGAGATAGGGGATCGGGGCGGCGCCCATGAACGCGATGGTCGGCGTGACGCTCTGTTCGGCGAATGCTGTGCGCAGCCAGAAGGTGGAGAGGCCGGCGCCCAGGAGATTGAGGGCGAGGCCGGTCACGATCTGCTCGATCCGAAGGGTGATCACCATGAAGGCGAAGATGGTCGACATCAGCGCACCCATGGCGGCGCCGGCGAGCACGCCTGCCCCTTGCGAGCCGGTCTGGTAGGTGCCGATGAAGGCGGCGAACGCGCCCATCAGCATGGTGCCCTCCAGGCCCATATTGTAGACGCCGCTTCGCTGCGCCACGGTTTCGCCGAGTGCCGTCAGGAGGATCGGGGTCGCGATGCGGATGGTCGCCGCCAGCACCGAGATGACGATGGTTGCCTGAAACAGATCCTCAACCATGGCCGGCACGCCCAATCTCGCCGCTGGGCGTGGTCCTGCCAGGACGCCTTATTCTGAACGAGGCCGCGGCCCAGGCGACGAGGTAGCAGATCAGGATGATCGCCTGGATCGCGTAGATCAGGGTCGAGGGCACGCCGGTCTTGATCTGCATCAGCGTCGAGCCGTTGACCAGGCCGCCGAACAGGATGGCAGCGGCGACCACGCCGAGCGGCTGTAGCCGGCCGAGAATGGCGATGACGATGCCGGTATAGCCGTAGCCGACGATGGCCGCGGCATGGAGGCGATGATGGACGCCGTAGACCTCGCTCACGCCGGCAAGGGCGGCGAGCGCGCCTGACGTCGCCATCACCAGGAGCACGAGGCGCGTGGTGTTCGTGCCCTGGAAGGCCAGCGCCCGCAGGTTCGAGCCTGCCGCCCGGACTTCGTAGCCGAAGGGCGTATGCGCGAGCACCACCTGCATCAGGCCTGCGGTCACGAGCGCGATCACGAAGCCCAGATGCAGGCGCGTCTTGTCGATCAGGATCGGGAGTTCGGCGTTGACCGCGACTTTGGCGGTCTGCTCGAAGAAACCGCCGGCCTCGCTCCAGGGACCTTTGAGCAGCAGCATCGAGAGGCCGAACGCGATGATGTAGTTGAGCATCACGGTCGAGATCACCTCGTCGACCTTGAAATGGGTCTTGAGGACGCCGGCGAGGCCGCCGAACAGGGCGCCGCCGATCATCGCGGCGACGAGGATCAGCGGCATCTGCAGCAGAGCGGGCGCGGCATCGAGGGCATGGGTGCACGCATAGGCGGCGATCGCGCCCGCGAACACCTGGCCCTCGGCGCCGATGTTCCAGAGCCGGGCGCGAAAGGCGAGCGCGGTCGCAAGCCCGGTGAAGATCAGCGGCGTCGCCTTCACCGCGGTGTTGGCTAACGCGCGGCCGCTGCCGAAGCCGCCTTTGGCAAGGTTCGAAAAGGCGTCGAGCGGGCTGGCGCCCGCCGTCGCCAGCAGAAGCCCGGAGAGGATGAAGGCGCCGAGGGCCGCGAGCAGCAGAGCCACCAGCCAGCCGACGGCCGAAGGGTCCGCCCGTCGCTCGATGCGCCAGCCGCGGCGTCGATCGACAAGAGCGGCCGCGGACATGACGTCAGGCGTCACGATGGCCTGCCATCAGCTGGCCGATGGTCTGAATGTCGGCTACCGAGCGCGGAAAGATCCCTAGGATCTTGCCGTCGAAGATCACCGCGATGCGATCGGCAAGCGTGAACAGTTCGTCCAGCTCCTCGCTCGCCAGCAGGATGGCTACTCCTTCCCGGCGCAGACGCCTGAGCTCGTTATGGACATATTCGATGACGCCAACATCCAGCCCGCGGGTCGGCTGATGGCAAAGCAGGCATCGCCTGGCCTTGGCGAATTCGCGCGCGAGGATGACCTTTTGCGCATTGCCGCCGGAGAGTGTTCGGACCGTCGTCGCCGGTCCCGGTGCCTGGATCGCATAGTCGGCGATCGCCTGCTCTGCGCGCACATCGATGCCGGCACGATCGAGCAGCGGGCCATGGCGGTATTGCGCATCCCATTGATGGCCGAGGATCAGGTTCTCGGCGATGGAAAATTCCCCCACCAGCCCGTCCCGAAGCCGATCGTTCGGCACATGGCCCAGCCCCCGATCCGCGATGTTTTTGGCCGACAGATGGCAGATCGACTGGCCCGCCAGACGGATGTCGCCCGCGAACGCGCGCCTTATGCCGGCAATCACCTCGAACAGCGCGTTCTGTCCGTTGCCGGCAACGCCCGCGATGCCGAGGATTTCACCACCGTGCAGGTCGAAGCTGATGCGATCGAGCAGCCGACGGCCGTCCCGGTCATCGAGCGTGACCGCGTCGAGGCTGAGAGTGACGTCACCAGGCTTTGATTCAGCAACGGCTGCATGGCTGCCGACATGCCGGCCGATCATCATGGCGGTCAGATCCGGGCCGGAAGTTTCGTCCGTCCTGACCGTGCCGATCAGCCCGCCCTTTCGCAGCACGGTGACACGATCGGACTGCAGCACCTCCTTCATCTTGTGACTGATGAGAACGACCGCGAGACCGCTCGCCGCCATCGTCCGGATCATGCGAAACAGCCGCGCCGATTCGTCCGGCGTCAGAGCAGCAGTGGGCTCGTCCAGGATCAGCAGGCGGACGTCCAGGTAAAGCGCCTTCACGATCTCGACCCATTGCTGCTCGCCGACCGCGAGATCGCCGATCAGACGATCGAGATCGAGCGCGATCCCGTGCCGGCTGCATATCTTTGCGACTTGGGTCCGGGCTTCGCCCCCGCCAAGCCGCCAGCCCCTGGACGTGCCGACCATGATGTTTTCGAGAACGGTGAAGGTCGGCACCAGGACGAAATGCTGGTGCACCATGCCGATGCCCGCGGCGAGCGCATCGGCCGGGGAACGCAGCTCGATCGGTTCGCCGTCCATGCGGATCACGCCGGCATCGGGCCGATAGAGACCGTAGAGGCAGGACGACAGGGTCGACTTGCCGGCACCGTTCTCGCCGAGCAGGCAATGGACCTCCCCCGGCAGGATATCGAACGAGACGCCATCCACCGCCACCAGCGAGCCGAAGCTCTTGGTCAGGCTCTGGACCGATAGCAGCGGTGTCGCATCAGTCATGGGGTTGCCAAAATCGTGATGGGCGAGACTGCTGATGCATCGAGAGCCGGCGTTCGGGTGAGCGGGCGATCGGCGGCGAGATCACCACATTTGCCTACCGGCGTCGTAACCAAATGTTAACCTCGCTCTGTCAAGATTCTTCATGGTCCATGCGACCCTGGGAATCCGCCCGCCCGCCCGCAAGAAGAGGGAGAGCGAGGCTCGGACTCCCAGGGTCGCATGGACCAGATTGGCATCGTGACAGACATTGGTTGACAAGACGTTAACCGGAGAGAAAGAAAGCGTTGCTGCCGAGAAGGAAGCTGACGCCGCCGGACGATTCGACATGCTTGGAAACTGCCATCGCCTGATTGCGTTACCATTGCGGAGCGATTGGCGGCAGGATCACCACATCTACTCACTGGAGTCGTCATGCGGAGCCGCCGGGCGCCTGCTGTGGACAGGTTTGAGCGGCGCCCGGCAAGAAAAGTTCGGCACGCGGAACGTCAGTCGGATGTCGCCTCGTCGATGTTCAGTTCCACCGTCTTTTCGCCGCTCTTGATGGCTGTCGAGACGTCCTCGACCTTCGCCTTGACGTCGTCGGGGATGCCGCCCTTCCAGCCGGGGTTCAGCACCAGATCGCCCGAGCCCTCCTGCCAGGTGAACCATTTGGGCTCCATCGGCGCGTCATACGCGGCATCGGTGGTCTGCACTGTCCACCACTCGTCGATGATCCAGTTGATATGGGGAACCCAGCTGATGGTGGTCGACGCGACCACCGATTCCGGCGCGAACTCGGCCATGTCGACATAGTTGCCGAAGCAGCCGATCTGCTTTTCCTGGCAGACTTCGAAGGCGCCGGACATCTGATAGATCATGTCGGCACCGGCGGCGATCTGCGCCGTGGTCGCCTCGTTCGATTTCGCCGGATCGAACCAGGACTGGATGTAGGTGATCTTCTGCTGGACCTCGGGATTGGCCTCCTTGGCGCCTGCGAAGAAGGCGTTGATCTGGTCGTTGGTATCCTCGGCCGGGAAGGTCGAGACGGCACCGATGACGTTCGATTCCGTGAGCTCGCCCGCAAGCATGCCCATGGCATAAGCCGGCTCATGGGCATGGATGAAGACCCAGTAGGCATTGCCGCCGAGGCCGCGATTGCCCGAGCCGGACATCACGAACAGGATGTCGGGAAATTCGTCCTTCAGCACCTCGATGGCATCCGCATAGGCGGTGTCGCCGAAGATGATGTCGTACTCGCCGGTCTCGGCATAGGTGCGGAACACCTGCTCGGCATTCTCGTAGACGTTCTCGGTGTAGTCGAAGCGGATGTCGAGACCGTGGGGCTTGGCGGCGACCACCTCCTCCATCGAGGCGACGAACGAGCCATCCCAGGGAGCTTCGGTGCCAGCGGAGAGCACGCCGGCGATGGCGAGATCCGTCGGGTCCTCGGCGAGCGCCGGGCCGGTGGCGACGAGCGTCGTAAGGCCGAAGACGGCCATCAGCTGTTTGGCCATCGGTCGTTGGCAATGTCTCATCGGTTTCTAACTCCCGTTCTTGATTGACGTTTTCAGATGTCGAGCGTGGTGACGCGGCGTGACGATCACCCCTGTCATGAAAAAACTTCCAGGATCGGATCGAAGATGTCGAGGGCGATACAGTCGACGGCACCGAGATCGGTGATTGCGTAGTCGGGAATCGCCGTGATCGAGAGGACGAACATGGACATCATCGGCCAGGGCAGCGCGCAGCCCAGCTCGGCCGCAACGGCATCCAGGCGCTGCTCGCATTTTGCCATTTCCTCCGGTTCCAGATCGGCGACGATGCCGCCGATCGGCAGTTCGAGCCCGGCCATGACCTCACCGTCCCGGATCACCACCTGGCCGCCGCCTTTCTCGATGATCCAGTTGATCGCGGCAGCCATGTCCTCGCTGCTGGCGCCGATGCAGACGATGTTGTTGTCGTCGGGAGCGGCCGAGGTCGCGATCGCACCCGCTTTGATGCCGAAGCCGGAAACGAACGCGACCGGGCGGTTTCGGGTCTTGCCGTAGCGTTCGACCACGGTGACGTAGAGGGCGTCCTGCTCGATGTCCGGCGGGATGACGCCGTCATCTTGAACGTCGAGCACGAGGTCGCGGCGCTTTCGAACGAAGATGACATCCGAGGTCGCGATGGTCAGCACCTTGGCCCGCCTCACGCCGGGCTCGGTTCTGACCTTGAGCTCATCGGGGGCGACCGGATCGACGGCGAAGGTGCGGGTTAGCTCGGGCGGTCGCTCAGGCGGTGCCAGATCGACGCTCATGCGCCCGTCTTCGGCGACCAGCCGGCCCTTGGCGATCACCTTCTCGACCGTGAACGAGGCAGGGTCGTCGATCATCAGGATGTCGGCCTGACGTCCGGGCGCGATCAGCCCGACGGTCTGGTCGATGCGATAGGCGACAGCACTGTTGATCGTTGCCATCTGGATCGCCGACATCGGCTCGACGCCCTCTCTGATCGCCATCCGCACCATATTGTCGACATGGCCGCGCTTCAGCACGTCGGTCGCGACGACATCGTCGGTGCAAAAGCTGATGCGATGAGCAGCCTTCGGCGCCAGTTTGGTGGCGAGCTGGATGTTCTCCTCGAGAAAATGGGAGATCGACGATTCGCGGATGATCACGAACATGCCGTTGCGCAGCTTCTCCAGCGCCTCCTCGACGTCGTAGCTCTCGTGATCGAGGCGGATCCCGGCGCTCGCATAGCTTGCGAGCTTCCGTCCCCGGCACATCGGCGCGCAGCCGAACACCGGAAGCTTGTTGCGCGCGGCGATCTCCAGCGCCGCCAGCACATCGTCATCCTCCTCCTGGATGAACTCCCGCACCGTTTCCCAGATGCCGATGCATTCCGGCCAGTCATGGGTGGCCTTGTGATCGTCGGGGCCGAAATAGTGGCCGACGGTCGAGGTCGGCACCGTGTAGGGCGTCTTGCAGGGGGCCCCCCAGAAGATGCTGAGCGGCCCCGCCTTCGCCTCGTCGAGGAAATGACGAACCCCTTCGAGACCCGCGACCACCAGGATCTGATCGAGGCCGGACACGATGCTCGTCGTGCCCACCGGTACCACCAGCTTGGCAAAGCCGGTCACCGAAAGCTTGCTGCACTCGACATGCAGATGCCCGTCGATCAGCCCGGGGCAGAGATAGCGGCCGGCGGCATCGATGACCTCGGTATCAGGGCCGACATAACCATCGATGTCGCCGATGGCGACGATCCGATCCTGGTAGATCACGACGTCGGCGGGATAGATCTCCGCCGACGCGACGTTGATCAGCTGGCCGCCGCGGATGGCCGTGGTCGCCTTGATCTCGGCTCGGCCAGCCCTGATCAGACTCCTGATATCGGTCAACCTCTTCTCCTCGCCATGGGCTGGGCCGCTCTCCCTCGCCAGCGGCCGGCGCTCACCGCAGCGGCATCTCAGTTGGTCGCCGCATCGGACGGCGTGTCCGGGAGTGCCGGCATCTCGCCGGTCACGCCGCGCACGAAATAGTCCATCGACAGGAGGTCAGCATCGGACATCACTTGCCGTGCCGGCACTCGGATCTGGCCAGCGGCGTCCTGGATCGGGCCTTCGAAGACACGCACGCTGCCCTCGATGATCTGCGCCTTTTCCGATTCGACCAGATCTCTGACCGCCTGGGGAACCGCCGCCGCCATGGGTGCCAGGCCGACGGCGCCTTCCTTCAGGCCCCACCAGATGTTCTCCGACTGCCATGTGCCTTCATGCAGCTGCTCGGCAATGCTGATATAGATCGGCGCCCACTCGTAGACAGCGGAGGTCAGCGTCAGTTCGGGTGCGAACAGGCTCATGTCGCTCTGATAGCCGATCGCATATTTGCCCCGTTTCGCCGCCGCCTGAATGACCGCCGGCGAGTCCTGTTCCATGGCCAGCACGTCGGCGCCCTCATCGAGCAGCGCTTCGGCCTTTTCGCTTTCGATATCGGGGCCGTACCAGGTGTTGGTCCACGCGACACGCACGTCGACATCCTTGTTGACGCTGCGGGCACCGAGGGCGAAGGCGTTGATGCCATGGACGACGTCCGGAGTCGGCAAGGCCGCGACGTAGCCGAGCTCGTTGGTCTGAGTCATGATGCCGGCAAGCAGTCCGGTCAGATAGCGCACCTGGTACATCCGGCCGAAATAGGTCCCGGCATTCGGTTCGGTCTTATATCCCGAGCAGTTCATGAAGACGACATCCGGATAGCGGCGTGCCGCCTCGATCGTCGGGTCCATGTGGTCGAAACTGGTGGTGAAAATGACGTTGTGGCCGTCGGCGACCAGCTTGTCGATCGCTTCCAGAACCAGATCCGGATCGCCCGGCACGGACTCGACATAGGTCGCTGCCTTGACATAAGGCAGCTTCGCCATGGCCTGGCGTCCCTTCTCATGGGCGTAGGTCCACCCGGCGTCGCCAATCGGCCCGACATAGAGAAAGCCCGCCCTGATCTCGTCGAGTGCCGGCCTCGTGGCCGAGGCGACAGCCGGCGAACCCAGGCGTTCGGCGAACCTCAAGGCGCCATCGACCGTCCAAAGCGCGTCGCTCACCGGCGCCAGATATTCGGAAGCGACCCAGCCCTCCTCGCCGGTTCGCCAGACGACATGATACCAGGTCCGGCGCTCGACGGAGTTGATGGTCTCGTCGGTCTTCTTCAGGTAAGCGCCCTTGGCGAGCGACCGCAGCGGCGTGTTGTCCACGGAGGGCTCATCGCGAAAATTCAGGGCGCGGGTGTTGACCACATAGATCTGCTCGAGTTCCGACTTGTCGAGCCTGCCGGTCTGGTCCGACTGCAGCCAGCCGCCCGTCTGAGCGCCTGCCGGATCGGCCAGGCCCAAGATCGTGCAGACACTCAGCAACATAACGATGGACGATCCCAATCGGATCATGAAACGTCTCCCCAAATTATTCTTGTGGCTGTGCTACCAGGCGAAAGCCTGTGTAAGGTACGGCAAGGTCGTCGATGTCGTCGTCACGTGCGGCGCAGCGTGCCTGCATCTTCGAACTGGCCCAGTCACCCCCACGGCGAACGCGCAGGGGTGTCGCGGCTGCCTCGATCCGCGGATCGTGCCGATCGTCACCGTAGCGATCGACGTCATTGATATAAGAGTCGAGCTCCCATTCCGACGCATTGCCATGCATGTCGGAGATGCTCCGAGGACTCGCCCCGTAGCTGCCGACCGCAACGGTTCCGTCGGTTTCCTGCTCGTCGCTGTTTTCGCGCAAATTGCCGTCTGTGTCTGCTTTCCCTGTGCTCCCTCCTCGCCACCCGTACCCGCATGCATATTCCCATTCAGCCTCGGTCGGCAATCGAAAAGGCGTACCGGTTTCGTCGCTGAGCCATGCGGCGAACGCCATGGCATCTTGCCAGCTGATATTGACGGCGGGTTGATCGTCGCCGTCCAGCGAACGACCGGCGTGAGCGCCGCTGTTGTGCGTCGATCGGAAACGGCGGAACTGCGCGTTGGTGATTTCGTGCTGACTGAAGAAAAGATCGTCGACATAAACCTTGCCGACGATACCGGCCGCCGCGTCGCCCATATCGAAGCAGCCGGCAGGCAGAAGGACAAAGCGGATTCGCAGGACAGGATCGGTCCAGCTTTTCCCCGCGTTCTCGGAACCAAGCCGGCGCTCCGGTATCTTGTCTTCGAAGAAGCGGCGTTCGATAGGCCAGGTCACGGCGCGCGCGCATGTCGGCATATGCGGGCGCGAGATGAAGACGACGGCAAAGACCACGTCGCTTCTGCGCCGCCAGCGAACAGCTGAGGTCCGGGACGTCGCACCTGGTCGCGTACTACGGCTGGAGTCCATTTGGCCCATGCGCATAGAGGGTGCTCAACGTTCCCGACGATCTTGGCAAGGTTTTTTCGAAACGCGCCCTACCAAAGGTCTAAATGACGGCAAGTTATTCATCGAGAAAGTTTGTCACCTTTGAACAATTTCCGGCGCAAGTAGACAATGGGAGTTCATGGACTGCAAGGTCAATTTGTGCTTTTTCTGAAGCGCGTTTTTATTCGGATCAGGGGAATGCGTGATTTGATAATGATTTACAACCTCAAAGTGTATATTTCGCTCTTTTCTTGCACATTTGAGATAAGCTTTGCAGGGGAGGGCGCCATGTCGGCGCTGGATAAGGCTACGTCGGGTTCTTCTTTCCACATGAACGTGCGCGCGTCATGACACGCTGGCGTGCCATGGCCATGGGCATCGTCGGCAGCGCAGTCGCGGCATGGGGACTGATGGCCGCTTCCGCCCATGCGGCAAGTGAGCCTGCTCACGACCTGATCGTCTGCGACGATCTCGGCTCGCCCGCACACGCGCTCGGCATCGGCCTGGAATTGCTCGTCAAACTCGAACTCATGCCGACCACCGGCATCGATGTCGCCGCATCGGCAAGTTCAGGCCGCGCCGATTGTCTCATGACGATGGAGGACAAGGCCTCGGCCTTTGCGATCTTGGATAGCACGATCGTGGAAAGCCCTCCGGAAGACCTGCGTTTCTCGGGAGACGGTCCCAAAACTCGACCTCTCCTTGTTGCCTCTCTATGGCGGCAGGCGGCACAGTTCTTGATCGCCAGGAACCAGCGGCTGAGCGGCACGATCGGCGATTTTGCCTTGCTGTCGGACGATCAGCGCGTGATCGATCCTGCCTTGCGCGACGGTGCGGCGCTGCTGCTGGCCATGGCCGGCATCACGATAGACCGTCGGACCGACGGCATGCCGATGAAGACGCCCGACGCGCTGACCGAAAGCTTCAATCGAGGTGCCACGATCGGCTTTGCGGTGCTGGAGCCGGTGCCGTCACCGACGGTCACCGAATTTCTGGCGAAAACCGGCGGCAGAGCCGTCATGCTCGAGCTGAGTCAACGATATCTCGAGGCCGACGACACGGGATGGCGTCCGCTGCTGATCCCTGCCTTCAGCTATCCGGACATCAGCCGGCCGGTCGAGACCTTCGGCAATACCGTCATGCTGGTCGCCGAGGCTGACGTTGCCGACGAGACGGTCTATCAGGTGACCAAGATCATGTTCAACAATCTGCCCAAGCTGCGGCAGGTGGACGATATCGCGACGCAGATATCCATCGATCGCGCGCTCGACGATACCGATCTGCCGCTCCATCCAGGAGCTGCCCGCTATTATCGCGAAATCGGCGTTCTCCCTTACGAGGCCGGTGCCTCGAAGGTCGATCGGGTCAGCGATTGACCCGGCGACATCGCGGAACTGGTTTCTTCGGAGACGTTGCCATCGATGGCCTTGCGGCGTTGCCCATTCATCATGAAAAGTGCCCGATGGTGGCGCGTTCGTCCGATTTGGAGCAACAGAGGTCATGCCGACTGCATCCATCAGCAAATCGAAACTGTTTCAGATATCTGACCTTGCCGCGCTTGGGCGGAGGCTCCGGTAAGTTTGGGTTGTTTGCACCGATGGGGAAGAGAGATGTCGGCGAGGAAGGGTCGCCGTTTCGCGTCGGAGGACAAGGCGGAGCCGGTCGAATTCCAGGGCATCGAGCCAAACGGAGCGATCAGCGGCGTTTGGAAAAATCGGTGCAAAACCGATAACCTGGCGCTGCGGCTTGTGCATCATCCGGATGCGCCGCTGCACGAGGAGGCGAGCGGTCGCTCTCTGCGGTCGGCTGCCGAGGATCTGGGCGTTCACGCCGGCCAGCGTCGGAGCTGGCGCAACGGGTTTCCGGCGGCAGGCACGGCCGGGGCGCTGGCCAAGGAGAAGGCGGAGGCTGCCGAGCCCGCCCGTTTGCGGCGCGCGAACCGCCGGCTCGGGCAGAGCCGCTCGCCGATAGCCGGACAGTGACGTTGGAATTTTAAGCGACAGAATCGCATCCGCTGGTCAGGTTCTCCGTGGTCATGTCATGCCGCCATTTCGACCGGCGGCGAGGTGTCAGGTTGGTGATAGACGGCGTCCGGTGCCTGGCCATCATGCGCAGCATGGGGACGTTGCTGGTTGTAGACATCCATCCATCTGCCGATCCCGTCTCTGGCCTCGAGGCCGCCGCTCCAGGCGTGCAGATAGACGCACTCGTATTTCAGCGATCGCCATAGCCGCTCGATGCTGAGCGAGGACCGTGAGCGAAGCTCGCGTAAGCCGAAGCGAAGGTTGTCCAGCCATCGCCCCTTGCCGTCCATCGAGATGCGCACGCCGGCGGTCTTCAGCGTCTGCGTGAAGGCGGTCGAGGTGACTTGGCTGCCTTGGTCGGAATTGAAGATCTCGGGCTTGTCATGGCGAGCCAGGGCCTCCTCGAGCGCCTCACTTGCCGGTCCACGGTTTGAGCTTTTCGGACAGGCTAAGGGGAACCGTCATGCCGGGGGCATGACGCAGTCCCCGTGCCGTTGGCCACGGTGAGCTCACCGATCTTCGCGTGCAGTGCTTTGACCTTCGCCTCGTCGACCTCCGACACCTTTTTCCCGACGCCGCGCTCAAACAGCTCCGCAGCACCTTCGAGCAGCGCTTTCTTCCATTGATGGATCATCGTCGGATCCACCTCAAACCGGCTCGCAAGCTCCGACACCGCCTGCTCGCCCTTCAGCGCTTCCAGCGCCACCTTCGCCTTGAATTCAGGCTTGTACTGCTTCCGCTTCGACATCGCTGGTCTCCTCCGTTTGGCGACCAACAGACACGGAGCCGTAGCTTACGTCACTGTCCGGCTATCAGGGAGCGGCTCTGGATTTCGAGGGCGTCATACCGCAGGAACAGGTGTTGCAAGGCCTGCGACCGCGCGGGCGGGTCTGCGCGTGGTGCACATCAGGCTGCCACAACCTGACACTGGATTAGACAACGCCGGCGGAAAGAGCTGTCGTTTCCGCCAGCGCACTACTGAAGCAGACGAGATCGGTCGGCAGGCTCAACCTTGCATCAGGATGTGCCCGGCACCTCGATGGCGATGGTCTCGTGAAGAGCCTCGAGACCACGTTTGCTGTGCACCCGTGTGAACAAGGCCTCGCCACGGTCCTCCGTCCAGTACCAAGTCCCGATGCTTCGAGTATCCTTGTCATACACGCTGACGCAGACCACCTTCATGGCATCCGTCTCGCCAGCGCCGACGCTGATGCGGACGGGCTCTTCGACGGTGCAGGTGCGGACCTCAGAGCTCCGCTTGCCGGTATGGGATTCGAGATCGGCTCGGTAGACCGCGCGATTGCCGACGCGCAGCGGCCAGAGCGTGCCCTCCGCCGCGGTAATGGTCCTTGTACCCGCTGTCCAATCCGGATTCTCGCCGCAATTCTCCCAGCGGAGCGGCGGCGCGACCCATGTCGCCGAGACCGTCCAAGAACAGCCATCAGAATGCTTGCTCGTGACCATGCCGCCCGCGACCTCAAGAACCGACCAGCTGATCCGCTCGCCTGTCATCTTGTCGATCTGATAAGCCGTCATGCCGGCCTGCCAGGACGGCTGTGCAATCGGCGCCATCTCGCCGAGTGCTGGCCCCTTCTCGACGATTGGAAGGCTGGTGCCGGCACAGCCGGCGAGACCGAGGGGAATGATTGCAATCATGAATGTTTGGCGCATGGTTAACCTCGGGTGAATAGTTGGCCCATGACGACACCCGCAATCAAGCGGCATGCGTCTTGTGGTTTTGTAATTCTCACATTAAATCAACCATTAAATCATCCCTGTGGATGATGGCGTAGGAAAAATTTGATGGATCGCGGCGCGCACGTCGATACCGCCATTGATGTCCTGTACGAGGCCGCAGCTGAGCCCAATAGCTGGTCTGATGCGCTGACCCTGATCGCCGACCTGCTTGGCGCTGCTGGTGCCCAGTTCTTCATCTGGGACAAGTCGTGCTCGGCCATGAGTTTTTCGGCGGTCGGCCGATTGCCCGACGAAGGCAATGCGGCTTATGTCAGCCACTATGGCGCTATCGATACCCGACGTCAGGCACTCGATCGCCTGCCCGCTCAACAGGTCCTGGCCACCGACGAAACCTTTGATGGCGGGCGCTTTCGTCGGAGCGAGTTCTTCAACGACTTTCTTCTGCCGTACGACGTGCCCTACGCAGCGTGCAGCCGGGTTCTGGTCACGGAACGGCAGAGCGCCGTTATCGGTGTGTTGCGCCATCGGCACCAAGGCCCCTTCGACGCCCCTGCCTTGGGCAAGCTCGACCATTTGTTGCCGCATCTCGGGCGCGTCGCGTGTCTGCATCACAAGCTGGCCGACCTGCGGCAACGGAGTCAGATGACGACTTCGGCGCTAGATATGCTTGCCCACGGATTTCTGATCACAGACATTGATGGTCGGGTTCATCTGATGAACCGCGCGGCCCTGGAGATGGTCGGTGAAGGTCACGGGCTGGCTCTATCCCACGGCCGGCTGAGCGCAGCCAGGCCGGGCGACGCGGCCCGGCTTGCGCGAATGATCGCAGTGGCAGCGCGGCCAAAAGGCGGCAGCCCTGGCCAGGCCTGCAGTGCTATGCAGGTCACTGGACCCTCGGGGTGCCGCTCGCTCGCGCTTCTGGTGATGCCGCTTTGCCTCGCACCGCAATTCGCGACGATCAGCGCAAACCCAGCTGCGATAGTAATGATCAGTGAGCCCTCGGCCGCACCGCGACTGCCCGAGCAGTGTCTTATGGGCATGTTCGCCTTGACCGCCGCCGAAGCACGCCTGGCCATCACCCTCGGTAGCGGGCGACGCCTGGAATGCATCGCGGCGGAGCGTGGTCGCAGCATGTCGACCCTGCGCACGCAGATGCGCGCCATTCTGAACAAGACTGGCACCGATCGTCAGGCCGACCTGTTGCGCCTACTCGGCACGCTGCCGCCTCTTCGAGACTATAGCTGACGCGTTCTGAACCTCAGGCTCCAGAACTAGGTAGGGACGATTAGCGCATTCTGAGTTGCCAAGCAGCGACTCGATGCGCCGCGCGACCCTGCCCCGCTTGAGCGGACGACCCGGCAAGGTGCATCGGGCGGGCCTGGTCATCGGCTCGAAAGCCTGGTCAGGCGTCCTGCAGCCAGGCGCTGAATGACGACGTCGACGATTGTGGGAGCACGCGATCCATCGGACCAAGGCCCGCTTGGCGTCGTCGCGGGTTGCGCAGCGGGTGCGATCGACGAGTCTGCTCTTCATCGGGCCGAAGACGCTTTCCATCGGCGCCTCGTCGAGGCCGTTGCCCCTGCGGCGACGGCGCCAGGCCATGGCGTTGCAGGATCTGCCGGCAGGAGGGGCCATGCGCTGCAGCCCGCGGTCGCCATGGTGGGTCGGGGCCCGTGGCGGCTGGCGGCGCTGGATCGCCGTCAGCAAGGCTCGCGCGCAGAGTTCGGCGCGCAGGTGGTCGTCCATCGCCCCGCCGGCGATCTCGCGGGTCGCCATGATGATCGGCAGAGCCGGTCATCCGCTCGCAAGGCGACGGCGCTCATTCGCGCCGGGGATCGTGGCGCAGCCGGCCTTCGCCGGTGGGCACATGGGTGATGTCAGCGGTGATGTCGGCGGTGATGTCGGCGAACCAGGCTTCATCCGGCCTGACGGCTTCGAAACGTCGTCCCGGAAGATTGGGCGCGACCGGATGGTCGTGACGGCTGTCCGTCGTCACCGGCAGCCGACCGCAGAGAGCGACCGCTCGCCTCCTCGTGCAGCGGCGCATCCGGATGATGCACAAGCCGCAGCGCCAGGTTATTGGTTTTGCGCCGATTTTTCCAAACACCGCTGATCGCTCCGTTTGGCTCGATGCCCTGGAATTCGACCGGCTCCGCCTTGTCCTCCGACGCGAAACGGCGCCCCTTCCTCGCCGACATCTCTCTTCCCCATCGGTGCAAACAACCCAAACCTACCGGAGCCTCCGCCCAAGCGGGGCAAGGTCAGCGACCATGTGAATCCTGTGAATGCGTCAGTGTACTAGGCTAACGGTATAACGGTAGGCACTTCATAGAGACCTATTGCTCGCAGCTTTGTTTGGCAGAATCTGTGGGCTCTCCCCCCTTCATCCTGTCGTCTTGTTCTCTCTGAAGCCTCCACTTCGTCATTTCGGAAGAACGTCGGCAGGCATCACCAGAATGTTCTTTGTTTGTTCACCGCGTCGGTTGGACTATTGATCGGGCAATCCACTTCCCGATCGCTGAACTGATTTTTCACAAGAAGATCCGGCGGTTAGGGCACTGCTCATGTCGCACGGAGCTGCCGTCAGTCCACGGAATCCGCTGTACTGCGGCGATTCTGGTCGGAATGCATTTGCGGCAAGAATTATGTGATTTTCATGCTGATAGATGAGTTAACTTATTGAAAATGCGGAAGAAAGCTTGGAGCGGGTGAAGGGAATCGAACCCTCGACACGTAGCTTGGGAAGCTACTGCTCTACCACTGAGCTACACCCGCATCATCCGTAGTCTTAGATCGTCCACGACACCAACGCAATGGCCTCCAGACGAGCTCCAGGTCAGGGCTCGCGGTCCTACCGCGTGGTGAGTTTGACTTCGATGCGGCGGTTGCGGCGATAGGCGATTTCATCGTTATGTTCGTCGAGCGGCTGGTACTGCGCGAAGCCGGCGACCGCGATGCGTTCGGGCGGGATGCCCTGGCTGATCAGGAACTTGCCGACGATGGTGGCGCGTGCAGCCGAGAGCTCCCAGTTGGAAGGGAATTCGGGCGTGCTGATCGGGCGGCGATCGGTGTGGCCGTTGATCTGCAGAACCCAGGGGAGCTCCGAGGGGATTTCGGCGGAGATTTCCTTCAGGCTCTGAGCGAGCGCTCGGAGCTCATCCGCACCGCTTGGCTCCAGATCGGCCGAGGCGGAAGGAAACAGGATCTCCGATTGGAACACGAAGCGGTCGCCGACCACGCGGATGCCGGAGCGGTTGCCGAGGATCTGGCGAAGGCGGCCGAAGAACTCCGAGCGAAACCGGCTCAGTTCCTCGACCTTGCCGGCGAGCGCCACGTTCAGCTTGCTGCCGAGGTCGGCGATCGTGACCTTCTGCGCCTCCACCCGGCCACGCTCCAGGTCGAGCGCCTCCTCGAGGGAGGCGAGCTGGGTGCGCAGCTCATTGATCTGGCGATTCAGCAGCTCGATCTGATTGACGGCATCGTCCGCCCGCTCGCGCTGGGCTGACGCCTCCTCGGTGGTTTCGCCGACGCTGCGCAGAAGCTCGGCCAGTCGGACGGCGCGCTTCTCGAGCTCGCGCTGCGCGAGCAGCGTGCGGTCCTGCTCGCTGGCGAGCCGGCCTTCGAGCTGCGAGGCCCGATCGCGCACCTGCGAGAGCTCGGCCAGCAGGGCCGCGCGCGAGCGCTGCAGCTCTTCATAGCTGGCCTCCGAGATATCGGGCCGGTCCTTCGCCGCTTCGAGCTCTGCGGCAAGCTCGGCAATCCGCCGCTCGCGTTCGGCCAGCTCCCCGTCGTCACGCTCCTTGGCGGCGCGCACGTCGTCGAGCGCTGCCTGCAGCTTCTGGATCTCCGCCTCCTGCTCCGCCTGGCTGTCCTGGCTCGTCGACAGCAGCGCATTGAGCTCGGCAATCCGTTCCTCGAGGCTCTTTCGTTCCGTTTCCGACTGATCGAGCTCGGCGACTTGGCCCTTCAGCCTGTCGCGCTCCTCCTGGGCAGCGCTCAAAAGGGCGGTCAGGCGTTCGATTTGCGCAGCCGCCTCGGTTTTCGCCTTGTCGGCTTCGCGCAAGAGGGTGGTCATCTCGGCGACGTCGAGCTCCAGGTCCTTTCGGACCCCCTTGAGCGTCTCGATGTCACGCCGAAGCTGGACCAGCTCGGCAAGCCGCGCCTCGACCGTTTCCTTGTCGGCCTCGATGGTCTTTTTGGCCGCTTCGAGCTCCGCTTCGAGCTCGGCGCGCAGCTGATTGGCGCGCACCAGGTCGTCTTCGAGATTGCCGGTTTCGCTCAGATCCTGCCGCAGCTGGGCGAGCGTCTCGGCGAGAAGCTTCTTGTCCTCCTCCAGCGTGATCAGCCGGTCCCGGTAATCGTCCCGTTCTGCCTCGATCTCGGCGAGGCTGGCGCTGCTGTCCTCGCGATCGGCATTGGCGGACTGCAGATCGGCGGTGAGCTGGGCCACCGAGCGGCGCAGCTCGGCATTGGCGTCCTGCTCGAGGCCGAGCTGATCGGTGAGCTCGGCGATCGCCTGCTCCAGGCTCAAGAGCTTGCTGTCCTTGCCCTCGAGCAGCTGGTTCAGGAAGAACTGGCCGAGGACGAACACCACCAGGAGAAAGATGATCACCAGCAGCAGCGTCGACAGGGCATCGACGAAGCCCGGCCAGATATCGGCACTTGACTGACGGTGATCGCGGCGGGAGCGGATCATGCTGGTTCAGGTCCGACCGAGGCTATTCCGCGGCGTTGCGCCGGGGCGGGGCCGGATCGGCGCCGGATGCGACCGCGGCGATGGTGCGCGCCACCATCTTGATCTCGCTCCTGAGTTCGTTGGTCATCTGCGTCCGGCCCTGCACGGTCTCGTCGAGAATGCGCGCGAGATAGACGTCCATATTGCGGATATGGTTGCGCGTGGTTTCGTCGAGCGCATTGCCGTCGCCTTCGGCGAGGCGCGCGAGCACCGGGCGCAGGTCGTCCTGGTTCGAGATCAGCCGCCCGAGCAGCGCCTGCTCGGTGGCGATCTGGTCGCCGAGCGTGGTCAGGCGCTCGGTCAGGCCGACCATGCTGTTCTGCACGGTGCGCTGATTTTCCTCGGACCGCTCGATGCTGCGCTGCATGTTCTGCATATTTTCCGCCGTCTGCTCCATCAGCGCCTGCAGATAGGCCGGGATGGGCACGTCGCTGCCGGCACTGACCACACCGGACGCGGCGGACGGGGCCGGCACCTCGCTGCTGAGGCGGGTCAGGCTGCTGAGCCACTCTTCCATTTCGTTGTAGAAGGCGTTCTGTCCCTGGGTCGCCTGCAGATCGAGAAAGCCGAGGATGAGGGAGCCGGCCAGGCCGAACAGCGAGGAGCTGAACGCCGTGCCCATGCCTTCCATGGGGGCTGCGAGGCCGGCTTTCAGCTCGTCGAACACGGTCGCGATGTCGCCGTCGCCGCCGACCGACAGGCCGGAAATCACCTGGCTGACCGAATTGATGGTCTCGAGCAGGCCCCAGAACGTGCCGAGCAGGCCGAGGAAGATCAGAAGGCCGATCTCGTAGCGGGTGATGTCGCGCTGCTCGTCCAGGCGTGCTGCGATGCTGTCGAGCAGATAGCGCACCGAATTCGCCGGCAGCATCACGCGGCCGCGCCGCTCCTGCTCGCCGAGCGCATTGGCGACCGGTGTGAGCAGGAAGGGGGCCGCCTGGATCGCGTAGCCGGGCTTCGAGGTGCGCAGGCCTTCGATCCAGCGGATCTCCGGCTTCAGCATCCAGACCCGGCGCATCACGTAGAAGATGCCGATCAGCAGAACGGCGAGGATCAGCCCGTTCAGGATCGGGTTGTACATGAACATGCGAAAGACGATGTCGTAAGCAAATGCCAGCGCCGCCACGGCCAGCGCCAGGAAGACGATCATCCGGTTGATGAAACGCTGCGGGTTGCTCATCGAGATTTTTTCCTGGGAGGGCTCATCCCGGTCGGGCCTTGCTGGTTCCGCCTGTCCTTCTAGACGCCCGTTCTACAGACCACCTGCCGGTTCGGCAACGTCACGCTGCGGACAGATCGCCGAACATCCGGCGGCGGAGACCGAAATTGTCACACCTCCGTCATGCGCGTTCACAGATGGCGGCGGTTTTTGGCGTTGGCAAGTCGGGACGTGGCGGCCATCATGTTGCTGCCGGCCGAATGCCGGGCAAAGGAGGCGGCGATGCAGCGTCATCATGACATGGGCGGGCTGGAGGCAGGGCCGGTCGAGCGGGCCGAACACGACCACGCGCCTTGGGAGAAGCGGGTCGACGCTATCCTCCGGCTGCTCACCGACAAATCGCGCCGGGTCATGACGGTGGACGAACTCAGGCGCAATATCGAGGAACTCGGCCCCGGCGCCTATGACGAGATGAGCTATTACCAGCGCTGGATGGCGTCGATCGGCAACAATCTCCTGGAAAAGGGCGTGATCGGCGTCGACGAACTCGGCCGCAGGATGGCCGAGGTCGAGGCGCGCTGGCAGGCGGCGAGGGGGGCATGAGCCGCGTGTTCGAGCCGGGCGATCGCGTCCGGGTGCGCAAGGCCTTTCCGCCCGGCCATGTGCGCACGCCGTTCTATGTGCGCGGCCGCGAAGGTGTGGTCGAGAGCGTCGCCGGCCGGTTCGGCGATCCGGAAGAGCTCGCCTATGGCCGGGATGGGCTGCCGAAAAAGACCCTCTATCGCGTGCGCTTTCGGCAGGCCGAGCTTTGGCCCGACTACACGGGACCAGCCGCCGACAGCCTGGTGGTCGACCTCTATGATCACTGGCTCGATGGATTGGAGCAGCAAGCATGAGTGCCGGCCATAGCCACCATCATCCCCATGGGCATCCTCATCCGAAGCAGCCGGACATCGAGGACCAGCCTTTCGAGTATTACCAGGTCATGGCTGAGGCGGTCGGCGAACTGCTGATCGAAAAGGGGGTGTTCAGCGCCGCCGAACTCCGAAAGACCATTGAGTCGATCGATACGCGCTCACCCGCGGACGGTGCTCGGGTGGTCGCCCGCGCCTGGGCCGACCCGGCCTTCAAGGCGCGTCTGCTCGAAGACGCCAACGCCGCCGCCGGCGAGCTCGGTATCGATGCCGGCGCCATTCCGATCCGCGTCGTCGAAAATACCGCAGGCGTGCACAACGTCATCTGCTGCACGCTCTGCTCCTGCTATCCGCGCCTGCTGCTCGGCCTGCCGCCGGACTGGTACAAGGCGCGCGCCTTTCGCTCGCGCGTCGTGCGCGAGCCGAGAGCCGTGCTCGCGGAGTTCGGGACGATCATCCCCGACGACGTCGAGGTCAGGGTGCACGACAGCACGGCGGATCTTCGCTACATGGTTCTTCCCTGCCGGCCGGAGGGGACGGACGCGCTCGGCGAGCCCGAACTCGCAGCGCTGGTCACCCGGGACTGCATGATCGGCACGGCGGTGCCGGAAGCCTGAACCCCATTCGCGGCGACGTCGATCGGCGGGGACGCCATGGCGTGGTCAGTGCTTCATCATGGTGGCATTGACCGTGAGATGGCTCGGCGCGCCAGACCAGACGCTCTCCAGAAGCTGATCGAACAACAGGATATCGGCAAACGGCACGCTCAGCGAAATGGTGACGTCGACGACGTCGCCTGTCTCGCTTTCGGCCACGGCCACCTCGCCCTCGATGTCGCTGGTCTGCGCCAGCCTGTTCAGCACGAAGGCTTCGGCCGCCGACGTCTCGAGCGCGCCGACCGCGAGGCGCCGGGTCGCGTCCCTGACGATCTCGCTCAGCTGGTTGCGCATGAAGTAGACGTTCGACATCTCGATGATGCCGACGATCAAAAGCAGCAGAAACGGAACGATCAGCGCGAACTCGATCGCGCCGGCGCCACGCTCTCCATCGTCGCCGGAGACGATGCGCGCCGCTGCCGGGCCGATCGAAGCACTGGCACCTTCCTTGGGCATCGATCCTCATAGCCTCGTCTGTCCGAACCCGCTGCAACCGCTGTTCTACATCCTTTTGGTTAAGAAAACGTAAAGCGATGACCATGAGGCGACGGCCGCCATCGAGCGCCAACGGAACGTTTTTCGACGGACGGGTCGATTTCTCGGCGGAAATCGTCTAGATCCCTGGGATCGACGAGCAGGACCGAGCCTCAATCCGGACGATCGCCATGCCTTCCTTCGACATCGTTTCCAAGACCGAGATCCCCGAGGTCGACAACGCGCTGCAGGGTGCCCGGCGCGAGATCGAGACGCGCTACGACTTCAAGGGCAGCAACTGCTCGGTCGAGCGCAGCGGCGAGACGCTGACGATCAATGCCGATGACGACTTCAAGCTGAAGCAGGTGCAGGAGCTGCTGCGCGGCCACATGGCCAAACGCAAGGTCGACACCCGCGCCTTCGACTTCCAAAGGCCGGAAAAGGCCAGCGGTAACAGCCTCCGTCAGACCGTCGCCATCAAGCAGGGCGTCGACCGCGAGCTCGCCCAGAAGATCGTGAAAGCGATCAAGGGGGCCAAGCTCAAGGTCCAGGCCGCCATCCAGGGCGACGAGGTCCGCATCTCCGGCAAAAAACGCGACGACCTCCAGGACGCGATCGCCCTGGTCAAGGACCAGAAATACGACCACCCCCTCCAATACATCAACTTCCGCGACTGAGGCGGCAGCGCCGCCGGGCTGGACTTGCCTGAGACTGGCCAGCGGGGTTTGTGAGATTCGGTGGGGACTGTGGCAGCAGCTGACAATCGCATCAGCGGTGCAATAGGTTGACGACACAAGAATAACCATTATATTCCGATATCGGAAACAAATGGAGATCGACATGCAGATTGGGCGTCTAACCGACAACCAATTTTATGTCCTTGATGCCGTTGCGGCTGACTTCGGCCGCGCCTATTTGGCTTCAATTCGTAAGTATATTGAGGATCAGTATGGCAAGGACATGTCGTTTGGCCGTCAAGCAGACATCCCTTTGGTAAATTTGAGCAAGCTGGCTGGGTAAATAGCCGATGGAGCGCGCCAGGCCAAAGTCGCGGGCAACGGCGAAAGAAACTTTATACGATTACCGGTCTTGGTGAGGCGGTGCTTACTACGAACGAGCTGGCAGACATGCGGATATTCGCAGCACGTTCTGGGCTGCTAGGGGGTGTCGTATGACAGGCACACCACTCTCTGCGAGGATTAAATTCAGTGCAGCTGGCACGTCAAATGACTTCATTCCAGAGTTCGAAATTCCTTTTCAAGTGTCTCCAACATTAATCGTTAACTTAATTGATGAGATCAAAAGGCTTCATCTCGCATACAATGGAGACTCGTTGATAGGGGTTGCCAATGTGGCATGGGGATACGATTGCCACATCTATAGATTTGACGTAATTTCGCTGTTGGCTAGTTCAGGCCATGATAATGAATGGGCTGCTCATTCGGATCAAGCTACTCACAAATCTCCCTTTCGCGTCCGGCTATTTGAACTTGCTGGAGTTCTTGATAGAACGAGATAAGTCGGAGGATTGGCTCGTCAATGCAGGCCATACTATCAGGATTATGCAGAACGGACGAGCAATCTAAGAGCCAATCTAAAGCTGGGGTTCGAAATCTTGGAGTTAGATTTAAGAGGTACTGAAACCATTTGGTTGGTGTTCTCGGGTTTGGGGCTCTATGGGAAACCATCGGAAGACTTTCTGGAAAATAACCTAATCGAAAGTCGATTGTTATCGTTCTTAGTGATCGAGCGCATAGGGTGACTTAGGATCAAAAGCCAACCCAAGCGAGTCGCGAAGCTAAGGGGTTGTGTTGCGTTGCGACCACGAAGCCTTACGCTGAACAAGAATAAGCCTCACCCCCAAGAAAAACCGGCGGTCCGAAGACCGCCGGTCCGTCAACGAAGCCGACGCTCGGCTATTGGAGGTAGACGCGCTCCTTGGCCTTGTCGATTTCCTCCAGGAACAGGTTCAGCAGCTCCTCGCCTTTTTCGCCGTAGGCCGACTTGATCAGCTCGATGACGGCGGGCTGGGCGGCCTGCTTGAAGGCTTCCTTGTCCTCCGGCGAGAGGGCGTGCACCTCCATCTTGGCCTTGAGCTTGGGCAGACCGCGGTCTGAAGCCTCGATCGCGCGGGCGATGCCGCGGGACGCGACCACGCCGGATTTCGCGGCGTAGTGGACGATGTAGCGCTCGTCGTCGGTGAGCTCGTCGTAGAAGGCCTTGTTCATCAGCACGGTGTAGGGGGTGAACAGGTGCTCGGTCAGGGTGAGGTAGCTCTGCACCTCCTCGAAGTTGGAAAAGGCGATGATCGGGATCGGGTTCATCTGGCCGTCGATCACGCCGGTCTGCAGGCCGGAATAGACCTCCGCCCAGGCGAGCGGATAGGCCTCGGCACCGAGCGAGTTGATCAGGGTCTGGTGGCTGTCGAGGGTCATGGTGCGGATGCGCAGGCCTTCCAGATCCTCGAGCTTGGCGACCGGCTTTTTCGAGTTGGTGATCGAGAAGAAGCCGCCGGTGTCGGCGAAGCCCAGCACCTTGACGTCGCCGAGATCGGCCTCGATGTCCCCGGCGAGTGCATGGCCGAACGGGCCGTCGAACACGTCATAGACCGCGGAGATGTGGGGGAAGGCGAAGGCGACGTCGATCACGCCGATCTTCGGGTAGTGCGAGGCGAGACCGCCGACCGAGGCGAGCGACATCTGGATGACGCCGTCCCTGACCTGCTGCGCGATCTCGAAGTCCTTGCCGAGCTGGCCGTTGGGAAAGATCTGCACGGTGATCTCACCGTTGGTGGCGCTCTCGACGATGTTCTTGAAGACGCGGCCGAAGGCGCCGGCCGGGTTCTCGAAGGCATCGTCGACGTTCAGATGGCCGAGCTTGATCACCTTCTCGGCGGCCGCGGGCAGCGGGGTGACGACCCCGAGCGTTAACAAGGCCAACGCAGGCACGACTACGGCGCGTTTAAGGACGTTCATGAGTTTCTCCCTCGTTGCTGTCGCGTCGGTTCGACGCGATCAGGTTTCTACAGGTTCGCCTCCAGTTCCGGCACACTCCTCCGGCCTTCACAAACCTGGGCGCATACCCTCGATCCCGTCCACGGCGGTCCGAGTCGATGAGGTGGCCACGCCACCCCTTAGAGGCCGAACAGGCGAGGCAAGAACAGGGCCAGGCCCGGCCAGTAGGCGATCACCACGAGGATGGCGACCTCGGCCAGGAGGAACGGCCAAAGCGCGCCCGCGATCTTCTCGATGCGCTCGCCGGTGACCGAGGACAGCACGAACAGGCAGGCGCCGACCGGCGGCGTCATCAGCGAGATGTTGAGGGCGAGCACGAACACGATGCCCGCGTGGATCGGATCCATGCCGATCGCGGCGGTCAGCGGCGCCAGCACCGGGGCGAGGATGATCAGGATCGCGGTGATGTCCATGAGCATGCCGACGGCGAGCAGCAGGATCAGGATCAGCGCGATGATCACGTTGGGATCGTCCGAGACGCCGATGAAGCCCGAGGCGATCGCCTGCGGAATCTGCATGAAAGCGAGCCACCAGCCCAAGATCGAGGCAGACGCGATGATCAGGAAGATCACGCCGGTCACGCGCGCGGTCCTGATCAGCATCTGGATGAAGTCGTCGATCGTGATGGCGCGGTAGATGACGACGCCGACGAACAGCGCATAGCCGACCGCCACCGAGGCCGCTTCGGTCGGCGTGACCACGCCGCCGAGGATGCCGCCCAGGATGATGATCGGCATCACCAGGGCGACCAGAGAGGAGCGAAACGCGCTCAGGATTTCCTTCAGGCTCGGCGCATCGTCGGCCTTGGGCAGATTGTGGCGCCGGGCGAGGGAGGCGATGAGCGCCATGCAGACCAGGCAGATCAGCAGGCCCGGCAGGATGCCCGCGGCAAACAGGCCGCCGATCGACACCCCCATGATCGAGCCGTAGATCACCATCAGGCCAGACGGCGGGATGGTCGGGCCGATGATCGAGCCTGCGGCGGTGACCGCGCAGGCGAAGGGGCGGGTGTAGCCCTGCTTGACCATGGCCGGCACCAGGGTTTTTCCAAACGCTGCAGCATCGGCGGTGGCGGCGCCGGTGATGCCGGCGAAGAACACGGAGGCGACCATGTTGGTGTGGGCGAGCCCGCCGCGGAGATAGCCGACCAGTGTCTCCGCGAACAGCACCAGGCGCTGGGTAATGCCGGTGTGGTTCATGATCTCGCCCGCCAGGATGAAAAACGGCATGGCGAGGAAGGGGAAGAGGTTGAGCCCGGCGAAGAAGCGTTTCGGCGCCATGGACAGAAAACTGGTGCCGCCCGCGTCGATGATCCCGGCGATGCCGGCAATGCCGAGCACGAAGCCGATCGGCATGCCGAGACCAAGGAGGACGAAGAACAGGATCAGGACGATGATCATGGCTTGGCGTCCGCCCCTTTCTGCTCGGTGCCCGAGGTCTCCAACGCGATCATGCTCTCGAGATCGGGCTGGGTCTGGTCGATCAATCCGGCGTCGCGAATGCCGGCGAGCACGATCTGCACGCAGGCGAGCAGGGACGAGACCGGCACCGAGGCGTAGGGGACGGCCATGCTCATGCCGAAGATCATGGCGAACTGCTTCGCGCCGGTGCCGGTCATGCCGATGCCGTAGACGAACAGAAAGGCGAAAAAGGCGAAGGCGACGGCGTCGAACAGGATCAAGATGGTCTTTTGCAGGCCTTCCGGAAAGCGTTCGAGCAGGAGGCGAAAGCCGATATGCTCGCGCCTGGCGATGCCCGAGGAGATGGCGAGCAGGGCCGCCCAGATCATCAGATAGCGGGCGAGTTCCTCGGTCCAGGGGATCTGCACGCGCAGCACGTAGCGGGCGACCACGCCGAGCCAGACGTCCGCCACCAGCAGCGCCATCAAGAGCGCGATCAGACGTTCGATGATCCAGTTCAGGCGACCGCTGAGGTCAGCGGCACGGGCGCGAAGCGGGGTCTGCCGCAGGGCGGCGTCATCATCGCTCACCGCGGTCGGTCGGCGCTTGGAGATCGGCGTCTCAGCTTGTCGTCGGCCATGCTTTTCGCCCTCGTTACCTTTCTGTATGCATGGGCTCTGGAAATGCTGTCAATGCCGGCGCATGAAGGTCAGGATGAAGGTGAAACCGCACATGGAGCCGATTGCGGGGCCATTGAACGGCCCGGTCCTGGCGCGCGCGATCGACCGGCTGGCGGTGATCGATGCGGATGTCGGGGCGGCGGTCGCGCGCATCGGCTACCCGATTCCGCGCCTGCGGCCGCCCGGCTTTTCCACGCTGCTTCGCATCATGGTATCGCAGCAGGTGTCGACGCGCTCGGCCGCGGCGATCTGGGGGCGGCTGGAGACTGCCTGCGACGATCAGCCCACCCCGGAGCGCTTCCTCGCCCTGGATGACGCCGCCCTGCGCGCGGTCGGGCTCTCCGGACGCAAGATGGAGTATGGGCGCGGGCTTTCGCGCGCGATCGTCGAGCGCACCCTCGATTTGGAGGCTCTGGTCGATCTGCCCGAGGAGGAGGCGATCGCCGAGCTCTGCAGGCTGAAGGGCTTCGGGCGCTGGAGTGCCGAGATCTACCTGCTGTTCGCGCTCAGCCGCACGGACAGCTTTCCCGGGGACGATCTCGCTCTGCAGATCGGCATGCAGCGCCTGAAAGGGCTGGACAGCCGGCCGGATCGGAAAACCATGGACAGCCTGGCCGAGCCCTGGCGCCCGCTGCGCGGCTGCGGCGCCATTCTTCTGTGGCATGTCTACGGGGCCGCGACCCTGGACGGCTGACATCCGTCGACGGCGCGGTCGCCGTCGGCAAAATCGATTGACATCCGACAAACGAATTCCAACTATAAGTTGAATTATCGGATGTCGAACGATGCATTTGGGCGAAGTTCTGCAGCGCTCGGCGCGCCATTGCCTGGACGTGGTGCTGCCGCCGCGCTGTCTCGGCTGCGGTGGGATCGTCGAGGGGACGCGGCGTCTTTGCAGCGACTGCTGGCGAGGGCTGACCTTTCTCGGCCCTCCCCACTGCCGGCATTGCGGCTATCCCTTGCAGCAGGCAGTCACGGATCTGCCGATCTGCGGCGCCTGTGCGGTGGAGCCGCCGGTTTTTTCGCGCGCGCGTGCGGCGCTCGCCTATGACGACGGCGCGCGCGGCATGATCCTGCGCTTCAAGCATGCGGACCGCACCGACATCGCCGACAGCTTCGGGCGCATGCTCGGCCGCGCCGGCGCCGAGCTCCTGAGCGACTGTCACCTGATCACCCCCGTTCCCCTGCATCGCTGGCGTCTGCTCAGGCGCGGCTACAACCAGGCGGCCCTGCTCGCCTATGCTCTGGTGCATGGGGCGGCGGAAGGGGCGGGGTGCCCGGTGGTCCCCGACCTGCTGCAGCGGGTCCGGGCGACGGCGTCGCAGCAGGGGCTGAGCGGCGAGCAGCGCCGGCGCAATGTCAAGGCGAGCGGCTTTCGCGTCCATCCGCGGCACCGCAGCCTGGCCGCCGGACGGCGCATCCTCCTGATCGACGACGTGTTCACCACCGGCGCCACGGTCAGCGCCTGCGCCCGCACCCTGCTCGAGAACGGCGCGCAGGCGGTGGACGTTCTGACGCTGGCGAGGGTAGTCAGACAGGAGGTGAGCGCCCTATCATTGGAGGACGCCGAAGCGGCGAAGCCATCCGCCGAACCGGAAAGATCCGTGCCCGATGCCTAAAGTCGAGATCTACACCACGCCCATGTGCCCCTTTTGCTGGCGCGCGAAAAAGCTGCTCGACAGCAAGAACGTCGACTATGTCGAGATCAACCTCTGGACCGAGGGAGCCCGGCGTCAGGAGATGATCCAGCGCGCCGACGGACGGACCACGGTGCCGCAGATCTTCATCGACGGCCGGGGCATCGGCGGATCGGACGAGCTCGCGGCGCTGGAGCAGGCGGGCAAGCTGGACGGCCTGCTGGCGGCAGGTTAGCGCCCCCGCCCGGTCATGCCGCCTGCAGCCTTGCCGGAGCCGCGGTCCGCGGCGGACGTTCCCTATTTGATGCCGCGCTGCTTGGCGATCCGGTCATAGGCGGTGTTGACCGCGGCCAGACGATTGTTGGCGCGGCTGATGAATTCCTTGGGCAGGCCCTTGGCGATCAGCTGGTCCGGATGCAGCTCGCGCACCAGACGGCGATAGGCGGTCTTGATCTCGGCATCGGACAGGGTGCGCGACACGCCGAGCACCTTGTACGGATCTTCGCCCCTGGAGTCCGGTGAGCCGACCGCGCCGAAGGTCGCGCGCAGCTGCTCGAACTTCTGCTGATCGAAGCCGAAGATCGAGGCAACCTCGCGTAGGAACTCGATCTCGCCGGTCTTGAGCTCGCCATCGGCGCGCGCCACCTCAAACAGCCCGATCAGAAGCTCCTCCAGGAGAACCGGATCGCGCCCGAACAACGCCGCGATCTGGCGTGCATAGGGCTCGAAGCCTTCGGCCGATGTCTTGGCCTGATTGTAGATATGGGCGACGCCGCCCACCTCCTGCTCGCTGAAACTGAAACGGCGCTTGAACGCCTCGATCTCGTCCTTGGTGACCTGGCCGTCGGCCTTGGCGAGCTTGGCGCCGAGCACGATGATCGCCGTCGCGAAGGCGATGCGCCGGGTCTCGGTCGGATCGTCGAAGATCGGCTTGGTGTGGTAGGTGCTGCTGCTTGCGGTCCCGTGGCCGCCGCGCTTGCGGCGCCGGCTGCGCCGTTCGGCGGCGCGGTAGCGATCGAGCAGATGGCCGGCGACGGCACCGACCACGCCGCCGATGGCGCCGCCTGCGAGATAGCCGAGAACCGCCCCCGCCATCAGTCCGATGACACTCGAAGGCCCGGAATGCCGCACCCTATCCATCGACCGCGACATCGCCATCATGGCCATCCCATCCTTGTTCGAGACCGTCGACACGCCCAGGCTCCGTTATACGTCCGGGGGCGGCGAGAAGGCTGGTTAATTCGCAGCGGGGCATACTGTCGGGTGCCGGCCGCGGCCACGTCGCGAGGCGTGCTCCGGGCCATGGCGCATAGCAGAGGCGGGCAGGGGACCGTCTGCCGTCGATGCGCAGGGCGGAAGCTCGGTCGCCGGGCGCCACGATCAGCCCGTGCGCGCTTTCTTCGACGTTCCCTTGGGCGGCAGGGCGCGAAGCGCGGCGGCATAGGCTTCCCGCGCCCAGCTGAGCAGCTCGCCGGAATCATCGAGACTTTCCGGCGGCGCCTCGTGATAGCTCATGGTCGCGGTCTTGCCCTGCTGGCTGACATAGGTGAAGGGATCGAGCCCGCGTTCCGCATAGGCGGGCCGATTGATCTCGTCGGTCTTGAGGTAGAGCGTGTCCCAGACGATGAGTCCGAACATCACGTCATGCAGGAACAGGCCGTGGCCGCCGAACATACGCCGGGCGAGGACCGGGCCGAGGGGCTGCAGGCTTTCCGCCACGTAGTGAACGAACTCGCTTTCGACGCGGTGATTCATGCCCGCCATCGATGTCCTCCGGTCAGCCCCTGCCGCGGGCTGAACATTTGTTCACGAATTTTTTGAGAAAACGTCCCTAACGCTCTGGAACATAGCGCTCCCGATACGGATGATCGAGTGTTTATCATTAATTTTTGACTATTTTTTCCACAACCTTAGCAATCTCGGCGCGCCGGCTCTTTTCTGCCGGCGGCAACCGCCGATACGCCTTTCTCGATCCATCCGACGGCGCCGAGGCCTGGAGGTCAGAAGAACCGGCGGCGGATCTCGGCGACCACGCGGTCGAACATCGCCTCGGTCAGGCGGCCGGTGTTCACATTGTAGCGGGAGCAGTGATAGCTCGGGCAAAGCGTCCTGCCGTCCGCGAGCTGGTGGACGGCGCCGTGCACGAAGGGATAGGGCCCGCTCTTCAGGCCGAGGGCACGCAGCGTGGAGCCGTGCGCGATGCCGCCCAGCGTCAGGACGACCTCGGGCGCATCGACGCCCTCGAGCTCGCTTTCGAGAAACGGCCGGCAGGCGTTGATCTCGGCGCCGACCGGCTTGTTGGCCGGCGGCACGCAGCGCACGGCATTGGTGATCCGGCAATCGACCAGCTCGAGACCGTCGTCCGGGGAGGCGTCGAACCGGCCGCGGGCGAAGCCGTGGCGGATCAGGGTGGGATAGAGGAGATCGCCGGCATAATCCCCGGTGAAGGGGCGTCCGGTGCGATTGGCGCCGCGCAGGCCGGGGGCGAGGCCGACGATCAGGAGGCGGGCATCGGCAGGCCCGAAGGAGGGCACCGGGGCGTTATGCCAGTCGGGGAAGGCGTCGATCTGCTCCTGCCGAAAGGCGGCGAGGCGCGGACAGAGCGTGCAGGAAAGCGAAGGCGCCGGTCGCTTCTCGGCAACCGGCGCCTCGGGTGTTCCAGCCGCTGTGGCCACAGGTCGACGGGTCAGGCCGGCTCGAAGTAGCGATCGTCCTCGTCGTCGCCCTCGGCGCCGTCGTCGTCATCGTCATCGCGAGCGCGCGCCATGGCCGGTGCCGGTGCGATGGTCGGCCCGGTCCGATGCTCGCGGGCGATGAAGGGGGCGAGCTCCTGCAGCTCCAGGAAGGTATCGGCCTGGCGCCTGAGCTCGTCGGCGATCATCGGCGGCTGGGTCTTGATGGTGCTGACCACCGTCACCCTGAGGCCGCGCCGCTGCAGGGCCTCGGAGAGCCTGCGGAAATCGCCGTCGCCGGAG
>JAWKVM010000052.1:0-47664 GCA_041398025.1 Alphaproteobacteria bacterium | reverse complement strand
CGATTGTTCCTCTGGAGACCGAGGTTCATCGGGATTGACTAGGCTATCTATTGTCTTATTCACAGTACCGGCCGGGCCATCAAGTTCGACCGCTTCTAGGGCTCGCTCCTGAGCGTCGGTCGTGGCAAGGACCCGATCGTTGTGGCTATTCAGATTGGCTCGTTCCTGCAGGTCCATCTGCTGCATGTGGGCCTGATGCGCCGGTATTGCCGAGGCCATCTCGTCGACGACACTTTGCGTCGCGCCGGCCATCTCATGCTCGAAAGCGTTCGCTCCTGTTGGCCCAGCAGCAAGTCCCGTGACCACGTCGGACTGCGCGGCGCCCAGAGCAGGCGCATCGCTCATAATGCCGGCGTTCATGGTCGGATCGCCCATATAGCCGCCGAAACCTTCGGCTGACTGAAAGGCGTTCGCAAAGCCAGCCTGAATGCGGGCCGAGCGCTCGTCACCGTCGCCGACATGCTGCGCAGCGACATGAGCCTGGGCATAGAGATGCGCGAGCTCGGCGGAGCCGCCGAAGGAGTCCTGATCGCGCTCGCCGTGAAAGTTCTCGTAGAGCTGAACCTCACCGGCGAGCCCGTTCTGGACGATGACATCATTGAGCGCACGGACGGCGTTAGGATTGGCGGCGACCGCCGGGATCAGGACCTTGGCTGAGACATTGCGGTTGGCGTCCATCGACGCGCCGGAGCGCACGGCCTCATTATAACCGATGCTTGCCGAAGCGACATTCTGGGCCGATCGGCTCAGCGCTTCATCGCTGCCGAGCGTCTCGGAGCTGAGCAGCGCGTCCGACGTGTTGCCCTGGACGTCAGCAGCGATCGCCTCGGACAAGCTGGCCCGCACCTCGTCGCTTTTGGCGATTTCGTCACCGATTTTCGTTGAAAGCCTCTCCTGCTGCTGAGAACTTAGTGTCTCGATCTCCGTGTCGGCCCCACTCATATTGACGCCGCTACCCAATGCTCCAAGTCCGGCGGCGAGTTGTCCGACATACTGGGTGGCATCGCTTCTCGACAGACCTGTCTGCGCCTCCACGGTACGGATTGCATCTCCCATATGCCGTTGGAGCGCCGCCTCATACTGCCCACCTTCGGCGACGATTCGCTGATTGAACCCCTGGCCAACGGTGGCGGACTCCTGCCGCGCCCATGCCTGACTGACGCTTTGCCGGAGCGCGGTCTCGAACTGCTCGCTGGCGGCGAGGCGGGCATCGGCGGCGCTCTCATGGACCATGCCGGCATTCGCCGAGTAGCTGAACATGTCGAGCCGCTGCTCGGCGCCGGTCTGGGCGGCGATGCCGGCGGTCGGCGCGTAGGTGCGCGCGGGCTCGACATGCAGCTGCTCGAACGGGTTGAAGGTGGCGCCGGCCGCCTGGCGCTCCATCACCACGTCTTCGCCCTGGAGGCGGGTGGCGAAGAAGTTGGCGCTGATCGCGCCGCCATAGACCAGCATCAGGGTCAGCACCGGCACGGCGGAGGCCATGAGGCCGCCGGTGGCAAGCCAGGTCTGGATGATGTCGTCGCCCTGCTGCAGGCCGGCAAGGCTGGTGAGCGGCGTGCCGGCGTCGGCCAGCGCCGCAAGCTTGCCCGCCACCACGTCATGCAGGAAAAGATTGACGATGGCGAGCGCCGGCATCCAGAGCTGGATCCAGGCGCCGACCAGGAGAAACCGGGCGGCGGCACCGATGCCCATGCCGCCGATCGGAATGAGCAGGGAGAGGATGGGCGTGGCGGCGAAGATGAAGCCCTCGACGAAGGTCAGCATCGGCCTGAGATAGCGGTCGAACAGGCTCTGATTGGCCATCCATTGCGAATTGCGGGCGCGCACCGCGTCGTCCAACTGATCCGCGTAGCTGAAATTCCCGTCCGTCACGTAGCGGTCGCGCACCGCCTTGTAGTAGATCGGCACCAGCACCGAGGAGAGGATGAAATCGTCGGCGGTGATCGGCGGCGCGGCGCTGACGATGTTCGACTGCGGCGCGGGACCGACGCCGAGGCCGTTCAGCGCGTCCTCGATCACCTCCTCCACCTCGGCGGCGCCGGCCGGCTGATCGAGATCGAGCACGCCGGGCAGCACGTCCTGCTTGAAGGCGGGAAGGAAGCTCGATCGGGTGTAGCCTTCGAGCGCTTCGAAGGCGACGTCGCAGATCAGGGTCTGGGGCGTCCCGCCGATCCGGATCTTGGCGGCGTGGTTCAAGGAGTCGAAACGCAGCGCCGACAGAAAATCTGCCGTGCGGAACAGATCGTCCTTGTTGATGATGTCGAGTCGATGCCGATCAGGGTGCAGGTCTTGATGTATTGCGACCAGCTTTCATAGAAGTTGGAGCCGGGCGTGGCGGCATTGGCGCTGCCGAGATGGAACTCGGTCAGGCTGTTCATCCGCACCCGCTTCAGCACGTCGAGACCGAAGGCGTAGCCCTGGGTGGTCATGGTGGGCGTCGAGAAGGCGGTCTCGAACAGCTCGGTCAGGTTGTAGCCGATGCTGGTGAGAAAGCTCCCCGTGGCGGCGACGCCGTTCGGCACGTTGTCGACGACCCGGACTTCCTGGGTGTAGGCGTCGGTGATGGTCACGGTCTGGGTTCCGCCGAACATCAGGGCGTAGAGGAGGCCGGCGACACCGAGCTGCGCGATGTTGATGCCGCGCCCGCCCGAGGTCAGTGCCTGGAACAACAAAAGGATTGCGCCGAACAGGACCCCGATCTTGGCCATGGTCGCGAACTCGCCGGCGCCGGCGACCAGCGTGACTGCGATGATCACCTGTTCCAGGAAGGCGCCGTCGCCGATCGAGTAGATGTCCATGGCGGGTTCTCTCGTTAGGGTCGTTCGGTGACGTCGGCGGGCGAGGCGAAGATCACGTCTTCGGTCACCGCCAGAAGCGCGGCGTATTCCTCGACCAGGGCCGGCAAAGAGCCATGGGCCGCCTGGCGGCGCCGGACATCTTCGCCGAGGCGCGTGCGCGCCTGATCCACCAGCCGGGTGACCGCCGGCGCATGCTCGCTGTCGAGCAGTGTGATCGAGGCGGCGACCGCCTCGATCAGATCGTCGACGATCAGCCTCGCCCATTCGGTGGTGAGATGCGGCATCAGGGTCTCGACGAAGGTGCGCCCGGCGTCCTCGCTGACGCTCGAAAGCCGCACCAGAAGCCCTCCGGTGCCGGCAGGCAGGTTGCCGAGCAGAACGGTCTCGTCGTCGATCAGGGCCTGGTCGTTCGCCCGGAGTTTGGCGACGATGCCGGGCGTCTGATCATCCCCCAACAAGAGACGCCGCGCCCGCTCCTCGAAGCCTTCGAGCGTGATCGTCCGGGCGACCGGCTCGAGACAGCCATTCGGCCCCTCATCACCACCACAGCCGAGGAGTGCTGCCTCGCCGCCTTCTAGCATGGCGTCGAACAGCTGGTGATTCGCCGGGATGTGGATCAGGGGCGCCGTTGCGCCCGCGCCATCGTCGACTGGCGTGGCGACGATGATGCTGCCGGTGACGTTCATCATCACCTCGAGCAGCTCGATATCACCGAACAGGAAGCGGGTCTCGGCGTTCTGCGTGACCAGCGACCGCCAGACGAGGTTGCCGGTGATCGCGCTCGCCACCTGGTCGGGGGCGGCCTCCTGGGCGTCGCCAAGCGCATCGCCGCTCTGCGCCTCGAAGATGTCCTCGGTGGCGCCGGAGACGGCGGCGATCAGGGACGCGTCCGAGTGCTTCTTGTAGCCGGCGGCATCGAGGGTGTCGTTGACGATACCCTGGGCGAGCTGGCAGCTGTTGCCGAAATGCTGGTTCAGCGCCTGGACCTTCTTCTGCATGGTCTCGATCGCGCCCATGCAGGTCTCGCAGATGGCGGAGAGGCCGATCTGAAAGGCGTAGCCCACGGCGTTGCTGGCGACGGCTTTCAGGAGCGGCACGATCTGATCGCCGGAGACGTAGGAGAAGGAGCCGCCGAACAGATCGACCCCGCCGCAGCCGCCCTGGAAGCTCGGCGGGGTGAAGGTCACGAGATTGGTATCGACGATCCGGTTCCTGACCTGAACGCCACCGCCGGCGATCACGCCGCGCCTGGCGGTCGAGGTGATGGTGGGATCGGTGGTGGTCGCCAGGCTGTCGAAGAACTGGTTCATCTCGGCCTGCAGGTCAGCGCGTGCGGGTGTAGCGGTGAGCCCAACAAGCATTGCCGCGACCAAAGCATAGCCTGTGCATCGCGATCTCATGGCTCGCCTCCCTCTGCATGAACGCCGAGCTGTGCTCTGAGAAGCCGGACCAGCTCAGCAGGATCGTCCATCACCTCGGGCGGGAGCTCGTCGAAGTCGCCGGGCAAGGCAAACGGCCGCGCGATGGCGCGGGTCGCGAGGTAGTCGTCCTCCGAGATCAGCCCAGCGTCGTGGGCGAGCGCGATGATGCGCCGGCCGATATTGGTGAGATCCAGGGGCGCCTGGGCGATGGGCAGGATCAGATCGGTCGGCCGCACCAGGAAGGTCGCCGGCAGGCTGACCACCCCCAGGCGCTCGGCTTGTCCTTGATCCTGACGATGAGCGGTGAGCGGAGCGGGTGGCGGTGAACCATCCAGGGAGACGGCGATGATCTCGAAGCCGTGCAGACGCCGCGCCAGGTCGAGCACGCCCGCCTGACTTGAGCAGAGAGCGCAGTCAGCATCATAGAAGAAAAGAATGCCGGCCTCTTTCGCGAGTGCTCCGAGCACGGCCGCGCGCGCCGCCTCGGCCCGGTCGTCTACGGCCTGGGCAGCGTAGGTCGCGATCGGCCGCTCGGAATTGGCGTCGAGGAAAGGATCGCGCGCCGCCGCCGCGGCGCTTGCCTCAGCAAACGCGCCGGCGCGCTCCAGGGCAATACGCTGGAGGTAAAGATAAGCCTCGGTGTTGACGGGCGATGGATCGTCCAGGGCCCGGTCGCGGAAGCCGTCGAGATTCTCCCGGAACCAGGCGGCGCTCAGGGGCTTGGGCGGCTCGGCTTCGGCAGGCGGCTCGACAACTTCCGCCGGAACGATCGGCCGAATCTCGTCAGGAACCGGCGCCGGGTCGGGCTGCTCCGCCGGAATCGGCAATGCTTCGTCATCCTCGGGAAGCGGTTCGTACCAGAACCAGCCTTCCTGGCCGCGATCGAAGAACCGCTCGTCGTTCGCTGTCTGGGCGAAGGCGCCAACAGCAGGCAGCAGCATGGCCATACCGGCGAGAAGGCCTTTGCGCCGATCGCCTTTCGACAAGATGCTGCCCCTTCTCATCGCCGCCGCTCCATGCTCCTGGCCGGCGCTAATGCATGCCGTCCATGCCATGGTGATCCCGGCCATGATCACGGTTGTCGCCATGGTCGTCGGAATCCCGACAGAGGCGGCAGGGACGGCTGGAGGCTCCGTTCTTGCGGACCTCAGGCTTCGCCGCTTCGGTGTCGGGCGGCGGCTCGGCAGCGACCTGCTGCTCCGGCGCCGGCTTCGCGGTCGCGACGTCCAGCGCCACGACCCAGACCTTGCGATTGTTGGGATCGGCGCCGCCATCCGAGGCAGCAGACGCCTCCCTAGGCTCGCCCCTTGCCGCGGTCACGATCCTGGTCGCAACCCCCTTGTCTTTCAGGATTCTGGTCACGGCATCGACACGGCGCTGCGCCAAACGCTCATTGGTATCCTTGGGGCCGACCTGATCGGTGAAGCCAACCACCAGCAGGGCCTTCGGCCGGAGCTTGTCGATCGCCGGCACAACCGCTTCGAGCCGGCGCACGCCGGTCGCCGACACAGCGGCGCTGCCGCTCTCGAAATAGATCTCGGTCAGCCGGCGGTTGCTGGTCGCCCAGACCGCGATCGGTCGGGATGCCGGCTCGCCCTCGGCCGGCGCCTCGACAGCGGCGGTCACCAGCGCATCGCCGGACGCCAACGGCCGCTCATCGGCGGCCTCTTCAGGCGCGGCGCGTCCGGTCAGCGGCTCAAAGCGCCGCGGATCGGCGTCACGCCTTGCCTCGATCCGGGGATCGATGCGGGAATAGACATAGCTTGGACCGGCAACGTCGCCTCCAGACGTGGCGGTCGGACCAACCCAGACCCGGAGCACGCCCGGCGCCGGGTCGGCGGCGGGACGATCGGCGCCCGTCTGCGAGGCCAGCGCGTCGCCGGCGGCAAAGGCTGGCAAGGGACGGCGCACGTCCTGGAAGCGAGGCTCGACGTTTCCCTCCTGTCCGGCCAGTCCCTCCAGATCCTGCTGGGTGACGCGCGATCGGCTATTGGTCAGCTCATAGACATTGCGGGCGCTGAGGCAGGCGACGCCGTCCGGATAGCCCTTGCAACTGAACTCCGAAGCACCAGGCGTGCAGGCAGCCAGAACAGCCAGCGCCGTCGCGGAAAGAAACCAAGTTCTGACGCGCATCAATCATCCTCCTTGGGCAGGTTCATCGCGAAGGTCGAGGTCAGGACCACGTCGATCTCACGGCCGGCGTCGATCTCGATGACCGAGCTGAAGGCCTGATCGATGTAACGCAGTCGGCTTCACCCGGCCAAGGGCGCTGCCGGCGGGTGGAAGCGCCGATCGACGTCGCGGCCTGGGCTGCATCGAGCCCGCCGCCACTGCCGATCTGCACGATCTGGTTGTCATCGAGCGCATTAACGGCGGCCTCCAGGAAGCCGACCAGCAGAGCGCGCGCGATGAAGGTGCCCTTCGCGCCGGACCAGCCGACCCCGCGCCTTCTTGCCGTCCTCGCCGACCGCGCGACCTTGAGCGGCTGCCAGGATCGTGCCGTCGTGAGATGCGGACATGGTCTCGCCGCGCATATGGGCGCGCTCCGAGGAACAGATCGCCGCAGGCGCTTCGAGCAGGGCGAAGCATTCGCGCACGTCGGCGCGGTAGCGGTTCGGCAGGATCGCTTCCTTCTTCAGGCGCAGCAGCACGGGCAGCGGCTCGCCCTGGGCCTGCGCGCCGGTCGGCGCATCGAGGCCGGTGATCAGCGTGCCGGTCAGGATCGAGGTCGCCGGCAGCTTGAAGATGTTGTCGCCATCGAGCCCGGCGGCCGCTTCACCCTCGACCGCGCCTTGGGCGTCGCGCTTGGAGACGAAGCGGATGGTCAGCGCCTGACCGGGCGCCGCCTCGCTGCTGGCCTCTCCGGCAGGCGCGCCGTCCGGTCGATCGCCGGTCGTCGAAGCCGGCGATGACGCGCGGAAGATCGATGTTGGATCGGCTGGATCAGCGTCGACGTCCGCCTCCGGGAACCGGATTTGGTTGCCGGCCGCCGCCACCACCGCGGCCGGCTCGAGGTCGCTCTCCTCGGGAACAAGGTCGATCTCCGACGCCGGCGATGGCGCTTCGGTCTGCTCCAGCTTTTCCTGCCGCAGGCTTTTGAGCTCGTCTTCGAGATCATGAAGACGGGTTTCCAGCGCCCGGTCCTTGGCGCCCGCATCGCGCTCGATGCTGCGTCCTAGTCGCTCGACCAGATCGTCCGGCAGCGCCTGCTGCCGTTCGGCGAGTGTGTCCAGCTTCCTGGCGAGCTCGGCATTGTGATCGCGGGCGAGGTCGAGCTGGGCGGCCAGCCGGTCAATCGTGGTCTGCCTGGTGTCGGCATCGGTCAGAATCGCTTCGTTGATCGCGTGGCGCTGTCCCTGGCCGGCGCTGCCGGAGAAGCTTGCGGCGATCGCCCAGGAAAACAGCAGCACACCACCACCGACACCGCCCAAAGTGAGCCAGCGCTGAAGCCGCGGCGAGAGATCGGCGAAGGTCATGGCCGGGTCCCCTGCAGCAGCGACGGCCTGCGACCTTGCGAATCGCTTGGTTCGGGGGCCGTCAGCGCGCGGGCGAGATAGATCTCGGCGAATTCGCCCGACGCCAGCCGCGTGCTCGGCCAAAGCGCGACCGCGACCACCCCTTCGCTGTAGCACCATGGTTCCTGAAAGGCCGCAGCGGCATCGCCACCATGCCGGACCAGACCGACATAAACCTCCATATCCTCGGCCAGCAGATACTGGCCGGTGGCGAAGGAAACCTCGAAGCCGCCCTCGACCGCACAGAGGATAAGGCGGCGGCGCCTGATCGCTGAAGGCGGCGTCCAGCCGGAACCTGGCCGCGCGCCAGCTGATCGAACATCGCCCCGGCGCGGGCGACATAGGTCCGATCGTTGGTGGCGCGGCGCGGTCACGGTCGTCTTTTCCTGTCCTCGGCAGGAACGCCTACAGGCAGCTCGAGCCGAAGCTCGCGCGGCGGGATCTGCCGCGGCTGCAAAGTCAGGCTGATCGAGACGCTCTCGTCGCCGGTCTCGGTCAGGAACATGGTGATCAGCGCCGGGCCGGACGGCGCCACGTAGATGACATTGGCGCTGGTCTCGACGCTCGCGGCGGCGGTGGTGACCACGCGCGGCGCCTTGACGGCGTCACGATCCGGTTGGGATGGCCGACCGCGATCTGGATGATCTCGTTGACCCCAGGCTCGACGGTGATGGTCTGCAGCGTGTCCGCCACCTTGCGCGAGTCGGAGCCTTCGGATGCGGTCCGGCGCGGATCGACGTCAGCCGGGACGGATGGCAGCGCGATGGTTCTTTCCGGGTTCGGTTCGATCGGCGCCTCTTGCGCGTGCGCCGCTGCCGAGCCGAGAGCCAGCAGCATCACCGTACCGAGAGTGGTTCGCCCGATCATGACTCATCCTCCGGGTAGGCCGGCGGCCGTGTCGGATCATCGGTGCGCGGCTCGCCCTCATAGGTGTGCATGGCGCGGATTACCGGGCGGTGGCGCTCGATCTCGAGCTCGATCTCATAGGTCCGCTTAGCGCGCGCCTCGTTCGCGCCGCCGATCGCGCTGGTGACGCCATAGCCAAAGACGAAGACCCGATGGCCCTTCTGCAGCACGCGGCGTGGCTCGAAACGAGGACACCGGTCCCGCTCGAGCTGATCGAGCTGGCGCTCGATGATAGTCGTGACCTCGTCATGGATCGCCGGCGCCAATATGGGTAGACGGCCTGTACTTGATGGAAGGCGCCATTTGCCGGGCGTCACATTGCCGATCAGGGTCGCGGTGTACAGGCCCCAGGCCAGCCCCAGTGTAGTCCTGGCCGGCCCGGTCGCTCGCGATCTCGGTCTCGGCCGGAAGCTCCGGCGGCACCGGCACCGCACCACCTGGTCCCCGGCCGAGCAGCAGGCTGGTTACGAGCAGGAGGGCGAGCGACAGAGCGGCGACCGCGACAAACAGCCAGCGGTTCTGCGCCCGCGTGGTCGCCCAGTCGGCGAATAGGACGTCGAGCTTCATGGCAAGTAAACCCGCTGAAAGGGATTGCGCATGGTCCAACCGCGGCCCGGCCAGACGCCGAACCAGTAGAGCGCGTGCAGCACGAACATTTCCGGCCGGCCCTCGCGATAGCGCTGATAGAGAAAGCCCAGCACCAGCCCGGCGAAGGCCAGCAGAAACGGCGCGTTCACCAGAAAGCCGGCCGCCAGCATCAGGGTCGGCGGCGCGAAATCATCCAATCGCCAGAGCAGGAAGAACGGCGGATCGTCGACGGTGCGGGGCAAGGATCGGATGGTCATGGCGGCTCCTCGACTTTGCTGTCTTCGAGCCTAGTCCAGGCGAACGCTTCGTTGGCGCCGGCACGGACCCCGAAATCACCCTCCGTGCGGGCGCGGCCTCTCGTCGACGGTCGACCAGGCGCCTTTGGCGAGGGTGCAATAGGGACAGCCCCAGACGCGGTTGTGGTCGGGGATGATCAAGTAAGCGCTATGCAGGTCGCAGTGCTCCCACCCGACCCCGCCGCTGTCCAAGGCCTGAACGATCGTAAAGGCATCGTCGATCGGGAGGATCGGCAGGAGCTCGTCGAGGCCGCGGACGATGGTTCGGTAGATGTCATAAGCCTCCAGAAACAGCGGCCAGTTGGATCGAGCCGCAGCACCGTCACCGACAATCCGCCGATGGATGCCGGCGAAGTAGCAGGCCGCCGCGCGCAGCTTGGGCCGGCGAAGGATCGTCGCTGCGGACGATGGCGGCCGTCCCCACCGCTCGGAGGTCGGCATCAGACCGGCGCGCAGCTGGTTGACTCTGTCAATATTGAGGCCCGTCATGCAGGTGATCTGTTTGGGGCGGAGGCCGCGCTTGATCAGATCCAGAGCCTCGGCTTGGGCCTGCACCAGCCGGACCAGGGGATCTAGGCCGTCGGTTGGGTTCCGGTCGCCGTTCATCGGACCTGGTCGTCGTGCGCGATGACCGCGTCCTGGGCCGCGGCGAGCAGCGCGTCGACCGAGGTCGCTCCAAGCAGCCGGGTCAGGCAGGGATGCGGCTGCACCAGGGCAACGGGGACGGCACTCAATCGCACCAGATCGAACGGCGTCGTGCCGGACAGCCTCGCCAGATGATCGGGTCCGAGGTGCAGCAGGATGGTCGCGAGGTGCGGATGCTGCCGGCAGAGCTCGGCTGCTGCGGCGACATAAGCCTGGTTGAGCGCGATCACCGCCTGGGTAGCTTGCGCCTCGTCGAGCGGCGCCGAGGCCTTTGGGATCAAGGGAACGATGGTCTGAGCGGCGTCGTTACCGGGCATCGCGCATCTCCTCATCGTCATGAAGCAGATAGCGATAGAAGGCCAGCACCGTTCTGGCGTAGGAACGCGACCGTTCAGGATCGCTGCTGTGATAGCGGCCGATGCCTGCGGTCAGATCACCCGGCGCCGACGCCAGCGCCTCCTTCAGGATCGCAGCACCGATCTCGAGATTGGTGGCGGGATCAAGCAGCGAATTCGGATCATCGACGCGATGGCCGTGCCAGCGGATGTTGATCTGCAGCAGGCCGACATCGACGGAGCGATCCTGATGGGCCGAAAGGAGTGCCATGGCCTCCTCCTGGCTGGTCGGATAGAATGCCCGGCCTTCAATGTTCAACGCCCAGAGCCAAGGCTCGATCAGCCCATGGTCATCGGTCCGGCCGCTCTCGGCGAAAGCGATCGCCTGCAGCATGCGTGGATCATCGAGGCCGGCTTTGCGAGTTGCCTCGGTCCAAGCCGCGCTGTCAGCCTCAAGTGCGATGGCGTAACTCGAGATCGTCAGCAAAAGACCGAGCGCCGTCACGCTCCGGCTTAGGATAGAGACCGGCAGACAGCGATCAGCGATGCGCGGCGGTTCTTCACATTGGGTTCGCATCGATCGCCGATGCAGCCTCGGACCATGGCGACCTTCAAAAATATCGATCCGGGTCTCAGTCAGCATTGAGCATCGAAACGTCATCGGCCCCTCCTCTACGTTTTGCTTCTTGCCGCTCCGATTCCTGAAAAGGAAATCGAGCCGCGTTTCATATTCTCCCTTGCGAAATTCTATTGTTCGCGGAACGTCGGCTGGTCCGGGTCCCGTTGGATTCCCTCAATGACTCAAGACACCTGAGAGGCGAAAACTATTGCATCCCCGACGCGAGAAAATTGGAGAGCGAGCTTTTCTTCTCGCAGTGACGGTTTCATGAAGGAGGTCGATAGCGATCGCTCGCCCGAAGCCACCATGCGGATGATGTTGAGTTGTCGACGGTGTGGATAGACCAGCGAAACGGAGCGCCAAGCCGCGGAGCTCTGCCATTCTTCGTGGAGGGCGTTGCAAGCGGCCTGCTTGCAGGGGCTTGCATAATGCCCACCCTTAATTAAATTAGGCGCAATTTCTTTAATTAGCGCCGATCCTTGATAAAGCAGGCTTTCATGGCGAGACAATCGTGACCAGCAGACTGGGCCGCTATGTCGAGACCGCCGTCGGCGGCGAGCGGGTGCGCGCCTTCGTGCCGCCACCCTTGCCGCCGACCCCGCCGCTCGATCTCGAGCCGCTGCTGTCCCGCCTCAGCGCCGCCGATCGGGCAATCGGCCGGCTGGACGGCATCACTCTGCTGCTGCCGGACCATGCGCTGTTTCTCTATATGTATGTGCGCAAAGAGGCGGTGCTCTCCTCCCAGATCGAGGGGACACAGTCGACGCTGACCGATCTCCTCCGCTTCGAAATCGATCACATGGCCGAACCGCCGATCGACGACGTGCGCGAGGTCTCCAACTATGTCGATGCGCTGCTCTACGGCCTGGAGCGACTCGACAGCCTGCCGCTGTCACTGCGCCTGATCCGCGAGATGCATGCACGCCTGCTGCAGAGCGGACGCGGTCAGACCAAGGATCCCGGCAATTTCCGCACCTCCCAGAACTGGATCGGCGGCACGCGCCCCGGCAATGCGCTGTATGTGCCGCCACCCGTTCCGGACATGCAGACCGCCCTTGGCGACCTCGAAAGCTTTATCCACGAAGACACACCCTCTCTACCGCCACTGATCAAGGCCGGCCTGATCCACGTGCAATTCGAGACCATCCATCCCTTCCTGGACGGTAATGGCAGGTTGGGACGGCTGCTGGTCACGCTATTTCTCTGCATGACAGGCGTCATGCGCCAGCCGCTGCTCTATCTCAGCCTCTATCTGAAGACGCATCGCGCCGACTACTACCGGCTGCTGCAGGAAGTACGGGAGCAAGGCGCCTGGGAGGCCTGGCTTGAGTTTTTCCTCGATGGCGTCACCGAAACCGCGGACCAGGCCTTCAACAGCGCGACCCGCATCGTCGATCTGTTCGAGACCGACCGCGCTGTGATCGCCCAGCAAGCCGATCGCTCGGGCTCGGTGCTCCGGCTTCACGAACTCTTGCAGAAGAAACCCTTCCTGAGCGCGCCGGCGGTGCGCGATCTCACCGGGCTCACCATGCCAACGGTCAACGCCGCGCTTGAGACGCTGCAGCGGCTCGGTATCGTCGCCGAGATCCCCGGCCGGAGGCGTGGCCGGATCTATGCCTATCGTGACTTTCTCAAGATTCTCGGTGAAGGGGCGGAGCCTCTCACATCGCTGTAATCGGATCGCAAGACATGTCTATCAGGTTATGAAGGCCTGGGAAGCGGCTCTACAGCGCTGCTGCATAGCTTCATTTCTATTTTCTTTTTCAATGAGTTATTTGATATTATGAACCATAAAGGCAAAGGTTGTGGCTTACAGGAAAACGTTCTCGATTCGAAAAGTGAGTAGGATGTGACTATCGGATAACCCGGCCATTTTCGGTTGAACCCAAGGCGCTTCTCGAATAATTGATCGGAAATTCAGAAACTTGGGCTCGTACAGTTTCTGGACGAGTCATGTCATTGGGAGTGCATGGTGGGGGCAGAGAAGGCTGATCTTCGGTGGGGCGTCGAGCGACGGCTCGAATTCATCGAGTTCCGCCTGTTTTGGGAAGAGCATGTGAATCGGGGCGATTTGATAGATGCGTTCGGCGTGTCGGCGAACCAAGCGTCCACCAACCTGAACCGCCACATCGGCATGGCGTCGAACAACATAACCTACGACAAGAGCGCGCGGACTTACATCCGGGGCACCACATTCCAGCCACTGTTACCGAAGCCGGACGCCAGCCGCTATCTTTCTCAGCTGCGCTCCGTAGCCGACGGCATTCTTGACAAGGCTGACGCCTGGATCGGCGAATCACCATCCTACGACGCCGCACCGCCCCCTGTGCGGGGCATCAACGCCAAAACATTGCGCTCGGTTATCATCGCGATCCGACGATCAGAAGCTATCCAGGTAAGGTATCAGTCGCTGTCCCGGCCGGTGCCGCGCCGGCGCTGGATCGCGCCACATGCAATCGGATTCGACGGATTTCGCTGGCACACGCGGGCCTTCTGCCTCACCGACCGGAGCTTCAAGGACTTCCTGCTCTCATGGGTTATCGAGACCCGCGGCACCAAGCCGAGCGAAGTCGGTGCTGACGGGGATGCCTATTGGAACAAGCAGTTAACTTTGGATATCGCGCCGCACCCAGGTCTGTCTCACATGCAGCAGAAGGTCATTGCGCTCCACTATGGGATGCGCGGCGGGAAGACCAAGATTCCGGTCCGCAAGGCGCGTCTCTACCACGCGCTCAAGCGCCTGGGCCCAGACACCGACCCAGCTGTGCGGCGACCGCAGGACCGGCAAATCGCGCTGCTCATCAGGGACCAAATAAGCCAGACGGCACAGGGGATTTTGCAATGAGTGATACTGTCCAGACCCTCCGCGAGCTGATCCTGCAATCGGTGCCGGGAGATGGATCGACCATCGGCAACCAGGCATTGATCGCCGAGCTTCGCAACCATCGGCCAGAGATGGACGATGCCGAGTATCAGTCCGCCAAGGATGCACTGGTCGCCGAGGGATTTCTCGCGAAGGGGCGCGGCCGGGGTGGATCGGTTTATCGCACAAATGGTGAAGCGCCCGCTGCACCGGCGGCTGTACAAGTCAAGCCCAAGCCTGCTGCCATCCCTGCGGGGAATGGGTCGGCCGCCTATGCCCATGCCGACGAGGCCGTGCTGCGCCCGGATGTAGGGGTTGAGGCGCAGTTTTCGCATCGCAAGGCGCCGAAGACCTATCGCTACGATTCCAGCCTCGCGCCGGAACTGGCGTGGGATGAGAACGGCGAGCGCCCTTTCGTTGAATGGTTGCTCAAGCTGGTAGCCGAGGCCGCGGAGAAAGGAGAGGTCACGGTCTTTGCCGAGCCGCAGATCTGGCAGGAAACGGAGGAGCAATTCACGTCGCTCTCGCAATGCGCGGCCCGGCTGCGCAGCCTGACGAAACCCTTCCTGAACTGGACGGGCAAGGCCGAGCGTCAGCAAATCACCGTGCCAACGCTGCCTTTGTTCGTGCATGAGCGGCATTCGACGCAGGCGATCCTTGAGACGCTGAAATCGCATAAGGCGCGCGGGCAGACGATGGACCTGTTCGGCGATTCGGACCTCGACATCGCCGACCGGCTGAACGCCTACGAGCACAAAGGCCCGTGGACCAACCGCCTGATCCTTGGCGACTCACTGCAGGTAATGAACTCACTCCTCGAATACGAGGGTTTGGGAGGTCAGGTGCAGACGGTGTATTTCGATCCGCCCTACGGCGTGAAATTCGGCTCTAACTTTCAGCCCTTCGTCCGGAAGCGTGACGTCAAGCACGGGTCAGATGATCAGATGATCCGGGAACCCGAGATGGTGAAAGCCTATCGGGACACTTGGGAGCTGGGGCTCCACTCGTATCTTTCTTACCTTCGTGACCGATTACTTCTGGCAAAAGAGATGTTGGCTGAGTCCGGCTCGATCTTCGTCCAGATTTCAGACGACAACTTGCATCATGTCCGAGAGGCACTCGACGAGGTGTTCGGTAGCGAAAATTTCGTCTCGATGATCACTTTCTCGAAGACTTCGAGCGCCACATCCGAGCTCATCGCCAGCACGTCCGACTACCTTCTCTGGTATGCCAAGGCGAAATCGCTGGTGAAGTACAATCGGCTCTATCAGCGCAAGGTTTTGGGGGCGGAAGGATCAAGCGGCTATAACCGGATCGAGCTACCTAATGGTTCGCGTCGCTCTATGACGGCAGAAGAACGCAAGAACTTCGAACTTCTCCCGCAGGACTCGAAGGTCCTGACCTTCGGAGACCTCACATCGCAACGACCGCCTGGTGATTTTCCGGTGGAGTTCGAAGGAGCCGTTTATCGCCCGCGCAAGGGCTATTGGAAGACGGGTACTGAGGGGATGAAGAACCTCATTGCCGCACGTCGCGTTGCTCTTGTTGGCAATACGCTGCGCTATGTCAGGTACTTCAACGACTTTCCTGTTTTCCCGATTGCGGACCGGTGGGACGACACTGGAGTTGCGGGCTTCGCGGCCGACAAGCTTTATGTCGTGCAGACGAGCGAGAAGGTCGTTCAGCGCTGCCTTCTCATGACATCCGACCCCGGCGACCTCGTACTGGACATCACCTGTGGATCGGGGACTACGGCAGTGATAGCAGAGGAATGGGGGCGCCGCTGGATCACCGTCGATACCTCCCGGGTTCCGATCGCACTCGCGCGTCAGAGGCTGCTGACAATCACCTTCCCATGGTATCGACTCAGCAACCCGGCAAAAGGGCCGGCTGGCGGCTTCGTGTATGAACGCAAACTGAATCGCAAAGGTGAAGATGTGGGCGGCCTAGTTCCGCGCATCACCCTCAAGTCCATCGCAAACAATGAAGATCCGGAAATGATCACACTGGTTGACCAGTCTGAGGTCAACAAGCAGATCACGCGCGTCTGCGGTCCGTTCACCGTCGAAGCCACGATCCAGTCCGCGACAAGCATGGAAGAGGATGTAGAGGACGCCTCGGCGCAGCCGCAATCCTCAAGTCCACGCGCCTATCTTGACCGGATGATCGAGGTGCTGCGGCAGAGCAAGTCGCTCAACCTGCCGGGGAACGAAGTGCTGCAACTCGACAATGTCCGTCCGCTGGCCGACCGCGAGTATCTGCATGCCGAGGCCGTCGCGAAGAACGGTAGCGAGAAGACCATCGCCATCACCTTCGGTCCCGAGGATGGCGCCATTACCGAGAACTTCGTGCGGGATGCGCACGAGGAGGCGGGAAATAGCAATTTCAGGAGTCTCTTTATTTTCGGGTTTGCCATACAGTCAAACGCTCACGCGCTCTGTCCGAAGCTGAGGCGGCCAGAAACGACCTACATTTCCGTTACGCCTGATGTGGTGATGTCGGACCTGCTCAAGACGACGAAGGGCAGCGAGATCTTCTCGATCACCGGCCTACCGGATGTGCGGCTGGAGAAGGCGGGCAAGCGCGACGATGGCACACCGCTCTATCGCGTGGTGCTGCGCGGGCTCGACATCTTCCTACCGCACCTGATGGACACGGACCACATCGACGCTGAGAACCTGCCCTGCTGGATGCTCGACAGCGACCACAATGGCATGGCGTTCTACGCAAGTCAGGTATTCTTCCCCAAGACCAGTGCCTGGGACAACCTGCAGAAATCGCTGAAAGGACAGTTTGAAGACAGTATCTGGTCGCATCTGGCGGGCACGGTCAGCGAACCCTTCGCGCTTGGTGACAAGAAACGCATCGCCGTGAAGGTAATCGATGAGCGCGGCAACGAGCTGATGGCGACCCGCGGCGAAGCGGATGCCGTCTGATGCCTGAGGCCGCACGGCGGGACGCCCCGCTCACCATTGCTGAGGTCGAGTCGCCGATCATCAACTCGCCCTTCGAGGAACCGAAGTGCCATTGGAAGATCGAGAAGGCCAAGCCACCCTCCAAAGCTGATGGCAGACGCCGTGCGAGCTACTTCTACCGTGTGCCGGAGCACGCCGGGCGTGGGCGCGCGAACCGAAACCAGGCCGAACTGTTCGAGAGCCAGGCGGGCGAAGAAGTCGAACTTGAGATCGTCAATGCGATCCGCAGCCGCGTGAAGGATTGGCGGGCGGGCGTGCACAGTGGCGGCGTCGCCTATGACGGCGCCTCCCCGGTGACTCGCGAACTTCTGGACCTATGGCGTAGCGATCAGCGCATGCAGCGCCTGTTCTTCGCCCAGATCGAAGCGGCCGAGACGATCATCTTTCTCGTCGAGGCGAAGGACGCCTATCGCAAGGCTCTTCCCCAAATTACGAGGGACGAGCCGGGACTGGAGGCGAAGGCCGCGGGCGTGCGCGCCTTCCTGCGCTGCGCCTGCAAGATGGCGACTGGCAGCGGCAAGACGACCGTGATGGGCATGCTCGCCGCCTGGTCGATCCTGAACCGCGTTGCCACCCCGAGGGACGACCGGTTCTCGGACACCATCCTGATCGTCTGCCCCAACGTAACGATCCGCGAGCGTCTTCAGGAACTGGACCCAGCGCTCGGTGACCTGAGCCTCTACCGCACCCGCCAGCTCGTTCCGCCCCACCGGATGGAGGAGCTGCGGCGGGGTGAGGTCATGATCGCCAACTGGCATCGGCTGGCGAAGAAAGAGACCACCTCGGTCAACGGCGACAGCGCCAAGGTTGTCAAGACCGGTGAACCCGTCGAGGTGGTGAAGAACGCGGGCAAAGCCAACGAGAGCGTCGAGACCAAGTACTTCGAGTCCGACCAGGCGTGGTTCAAACGCATCCGGCGGGAGCTTGGCAGCGGGAAGGGCCGGAGCCCGCACTGGTTGATCTTCAACGATGAGGCGCACCACGCCTATCGCCGTGGCGACGCGACGAGCGAGGAAACTCTCGACGAAGACAAGGACCTCGCCAAGAAGAACGCCCGCGAGGCCACGATCTGGATCGAGGGCCTAGACCGAATCAACAAGCTGGCAGGTGGCAGCCGGCGGCGTGGGATTAACCTCTGCGTCGATCTATCGGCGACACCCTTTTACATCCAGGGCTCGGGGAATGAGGTTGGCAAGCCGTTCCCGTGGGTCGTGTCGGATTTCGGTCTGCTGGACGCGATCGAGTCCGGCCTGGTTAAGATCCCGCAGCTTCCGGCCCGAGACGAGTCGGGCGCCGAGGAAGCTGCTTACTTCAATATCTGGCGCTGGGTTCAAGCTAAGGCCAAGGAGGATGGCCTCGGCACGAACATCACGCCGGAGATCGTGATGAACTACGCTTCCGCGCCGATCAATATGCTGGCGAAGGAGTGGCATAAGCGCTTCGTCGAATGGGAGCAGCATTCCAAACAGCAGCAGAAGCATCCAGTGCCGCCGGTTTTCATCGTCGTCTGTCGTGACACCGCCGTGGCCAAAGAGGTCCATGACTGGCTAGCGAACGGAAACGACAGCTATGGGGTCGCTCCGGCCTGGCTCCGCAATGCTCCCGGACAGGAGGTCACGGTCCGGATCGACTCGAAAGTCATGGAGGACATCGAGGAGGGCGGCTCGAAAGACGAAACCAAGCGGCTTCGGTTCATCCTCGACACCGTCGGCAAACCGAAATGGCCGGGCGGCAAGATCCCCGAGGACTGGTCCGAACTGGTACGAAAGCACAACGACAAGGTGGCAAGCGACGACAATGACGGATCACTAAAGTGGATCGATGAGCGCATCCCGCCGGGGCGAGATGTCCGCTGTATCGTCTCGGTCGCCATGCTGGCGGAGGGCTGGGACGCGAACACGGTCACTCATATCGTCGGGCTTCGCCCGTTTGGCTCACAGCTTCTATGTGAGCAGGTCGTCGGTCGCGCGTTGCGGCGCAAGAGCTACGCGTTCGACGAGGAAACCCAGATGTTCGCGGAGGAGACAGCCAAGGTCTTTGGCGTCCCGTTCGAGCTCATTCCGTTCAAGGTGAAGCCGGTCGGTCCGCAGCTGCCGCAGCCTGATCCAAACCACATCTACTCGGTCCCAGAGAAGGCGGAATACGAAATCACCTTCCCCATCGTGACCGGCTACCATCAGTCGGGCCAGTTCGATGTCCATATAGATTGGAGCAAAGTGGTCAAGGTCACGCTTGATCCAATGAAGATTCCGCAAGTCGTGGAGCTCACCCCTCTGACGACGCCGGATGGGAGCCTAGCCGCTTTCGGCCCTGGCGAACGCCACATCCTGTCTCTCGAGGAATGGCGTGCCCACTTTCGCGACCAACAGGTAGCGTTCCGCCTGGCACGTGGGATCTGTGAACGATGGCAAACCGATCACGGTGCGGATGCTGTACCTGTCCAACAACTATTTCCGAAGGTTGCCTTTGCAGCTAAGCGCTTTCTCGCCGAGAAACTCGACCGGAAGGGTGACAGCCGGCCGTGCGATGTGTTGCTTGTAGGAGAGTACATGCAAGCAGCCATTGGATCACTCTTAGAGGTCATCAAGAAGGGCTCCGCAACCAGCAAAGGCGAAGTGGCAATAATTCCTCAGGGTGCGGCAGGTAGAGGAAGCACGCTATACGTCGATTTCCACACGACGAAGCCGGTGTATCCGGTCACTCGCTGCCATCTTAATGCGATGGTTGCAGACACAAAGAAGTGGGAACAGAGCGCAGCTTTTCTGCTGGACAGCCACCCCGGCGTGAGGCGGTGGGTGAAAAACGACAGGCTAGGCTTCACGATCCCCTACCGGCACCGCGGTTTACTCTCCCGTTACATCCCGGATTTCATCGTGGTCACTGATCGCAACGAGAATGTAATCGTCGAGATAAAGGGTCAGATTACTGACGACGCCGATGCCAAGGCGAAAGCAGCCCAGAGATGGGTGGAGGGTATTACTCAGGAGTCGATAAGTAAGTCTACATTTTGATGGATTTTACTGATAGGATTTCGTATGATTGGCCATGAAGCGAGATGGACGCAAGTTTGATCATCGAACGCTGGAAGCCATTCGTCTGATGGCGGTTGAGCGGGTGCGGGATGGGGAAAAGCCTTCCTCGGTGATCGCCTCCTATGGCTTGTGCCGCACGACGATCTACAAATGGCTTGCCGCAGCGTCGAAGCCGGGTGTCGGATTGAAGGCGCTGCGTTCTCGTGCTGCGAGCGGTCGGCCTCGTCGTCTGACGCCGCGGCAGGAACAGCAGGTGTTTCGCTGGATCAACGGCAAGGATCCACGCCAATACGGCCTCGACTTCGGTCTTTGGACCCGGTCGATCGTCGCCGACCTGATCGAACGCAAGTTCGATGTGAAGCTCGGTCTGAGCGCGGTCGGCGCCTTGCTCGCCCGGCTTGGCCTTTCGCCTCAGAAACCACTGCAGCGCGCCTATCAACGCGATCCGGAAGCGATCGAACGCTGGCGCCGCGAGACCTTTCCCGCGATCGCCCGCCAAGCGAAAGCCGAGGACGGCGAGGTTTTCTTCTGGGACGAATCGGGCTTTCGCGCGGATGCGGTTCACGGCAAGACCTGGGGTGTGAAAGGGCAAACACCGGTGGTCGAGCGTCCCGGCCAGCGGCAGTCGGTCAGTGCGGCCTCGGCGGTCAGCGCACGCGGCAGCTTTTGGTCCTGCACTTATGAAGGCGGGCTCGATGGCGACCTGTTCATCACGCTGCTCCGCCGGATGATGAAGAACCAGAGGAAGCCCGTGCATTTGGTGGTGGACGGCCTGCCGGCGCACAAGACCAAGCGCGTAAAGGATTACGTCGCCTCGACCAACGGCAAGCTCACGCTGCATTTTCTCCCGGGATACGCTCCCGACCTGAACCCGGATGAGTTGGTCTGGAGCCATATGAAGCGCACCGGCGTGGCCAGAACGCCTCTGCGCAAGGGGGAGAAGCTGAAGGACAAAGTCGAAGACCAACTGGCCGCCATCAAGAACATGCCCAAGCTACTCAGGTCATTCTTCAGAGCACCGAGTGTAGCCTATATTACCGACTGCTGAGTAATGAACACGCGCAACAGTTTGAATTAACCGATATCTTTCGATATACGCCTCAGATTCAGGCTTTCTTGGAGGAACTTAATCAGCATTTTCCAGCGGATGACTTTGCTGAAGATTGGGGTATCACATTTGGCAAATCACAATCGCCAGACGGTAATATCCCTACCGCCTCTCTATTCGCTACGATGCAGGAGATGGTTCAACAGGTTACTCAGAGCGCAAAGCGTGTGAATTATCAACTTACACGTGGTGAGCGCGTAGCAGTTCTGTCGCTCGATCACGATAGATTTGACACCTATTGCAGAGCGGGTTTTTTTCGTGACGAATTTATTAACGTTTGCAGCCGTGACGAAATTGGGATGATACAGCGCTACAATAAAAGGGCCATTCTATCAATGCCGGAATATGTAGCGGGTCTCCAGTTCCACACTGTTTTCTTACTCGATGTAAATGCCCAACTTGTGACGCAATTGGGCGGCGGCCCAAATGGTCTTCAACGCTTTATCTCAGCATCCTACCTTGGAGCGAGTCGAGCGATGTGTGGACTTAATTTATATGCTGACGGTTCCGCTGGTGGATTTGCTGAGCCAATAAGAGCCGCTATTCAATCTGGTGTTCTACGGCCCCTAGAATCCTAGTGATGAGCTACAAAAAGCTCAGAGACGAGTACTTTGGACATGCGCTCGTCCGATTAGCTCTGTGCGTGAATATGTGCGGCTTTGAGTCTCTTTGCTTACCCATAGCTTACCTGTTGTGGCGCATGAGAATCAAAAAGCCGCCCTTGAGGCGGCCAAGTGTCTGATCTTGCTATGTAATTCTTGGTTGCGGGGGTAGGATTTGAACCTACGACCTTCAGGTTATGAGTTCGTTTAGCTGGCTTCGCCTGACTTCGCTGGAGCGCGCTAGGGTTCTCTAATCACATGTATTTATTGACATATTGCATCAATCCTCTACGCTGAAACTAGCTTAGCTACGCTTCCATTTGCTTTCAAATGATTCCGATATGATTCCGGATTTGCAACGAGGACCCGATGGCCAAGATCACCAAGCGCAGCGTCGACAGCGCCAAGCCAGGCGAGAAGGAATTCTTCCTTTGGGACGACGAACTCGCCGGCTTCGGCCTCCGCGTCTACCCTTCCGGCCGCAGAATCTATCTGGTGCAGTTCCGCACCAACGGCCGCCTGCGTCGGGTCAACATCGGCCCCCATGGCCCCTTCACCGCCGAAAGCGCTCGCAAGCGAGCGCTCGAGATCATTGCCAAGGCCAAGGGCGGCGTCGATGTCGCCAAGGAGCGGGACGAGCTCAAGAAGATCCCGACCATGGCCCAGTTCGGCGAGCGCTTCCTAAAGGAGTATGTCGCCGTGCGCTGCAAGCCGACCACTCAGGCTGAGTATCGCCGCTCGGTCGAGATGTTCATCAATCCCAAAATCGGCAGCCGCAAGATCACCGATATCGGCCATGCCGACATCGCCGAGCTGCACTATGACCTGCGCCATATCCCCTACCAGGCCAACCGCACGCTCGGTGTCTTGTCGAAGATGTTCAATCTGGCGGACCTCTGGGAGATCCGCGCCGACGGGGTCAATCCCTGCCGCAAGGTCCGGAGGTACAAGGAGGAGAAGCGCGAGCGCTTCTTGTCGGAGGAGGAGTTCGGCCACCTAGGCCAGGTTCTGCGGGACGCCGAGCCAGATGGCTCGGAAAGCCCGGCGATGATCGCCGCAGTCCGACTTCTGGTTCTGACCGGCTGCCGCCTGAGCGAGATCCAGAAGCTCCGCTGGGAGCATGTCGACCTGCCGCGCTCCTGCTTGCGGCTGCCCGACTCGAAGACCGGCGCCAAGGTCGTCCTGCTGGGCAAAGCCGCCGTGGAGGTGCTCGAAGGGATCGAGCGGCTGGACGACAATCCCCATGTCATCGTCGGCACGATGCCCGGGCAATATCTGACCGACATGCAAAAGCCCTGGCGGCGGATCAGAAAGCGGGCTGGTCTTGACGACGTCCGCATCCATGATCTGCGCCACTCCTTCGCCTCGCAGGCCCTGGCTGGTGGCGAAAACCTGCCGATGATCGGCAAGATGCTGGGCCACAGCCAAGTGCAGACCACGGCCCGCTATGCTCATCTGGCCGAGGATCCGATCAGGGTAGCTACCGATCGAGTTTCCGAGAGTATTGCCGGCGCCATGGGACGCGGTGCTTGATTCGACCATATGAGGCATAAGCAGGCCTTTTATTAATCATTTTACACCCTATAGTGATCGATAAATCTCTTGGATATCGATCATGCCCTGGAACTGGCAACAGCCGAATTGGCCGAATTTCGTCTGGGACGAGGACAAGCTTGCTCGCGCCGAGATCCTGTTTGCCGAGAATGCCGGAATCGCCATCGGCACGACGCAGCATCTCGATGACGACAGCCGCGAGACGCTGACGATCGAGATCATGAGCGGCGAGGCCTGCGACACCTCGGCGATCGAGGGCGAGGTACTGGACCGCGACAGCGTGCAGTCGTCGATCCGGCGTCATCTCGGGCTGAAGGCGGATCGCCGCGCCCGGCCGGCAGAAGCCGGCATTGCCGAGATGATGGTCGATCTCTACCGCAACCTGGCCTCTCCTCTCGATCACGCAACGCTGTTTGGCTGGCATCGCATGGTCATGAACGGCAGGCGTGATCTCGCCGATATCGGCTGTTATCGCCGTCATGACGATCCAATGCAGATCGTGTCGGGGCCGGCCCACAGACCCAAAATTCATTTCGAGGCACCACCATCCGAGCGCATGGCCGCCGAGATGGACCGCTTTCTTGCCTGGTTCCAGGACACCATGCCAGCAGGTCCGACTCCCCTGCCCGCCATCACTCGCGCTGGGATTTCGCACATCTGGTTCGAGAGCCTGCATCCGTTCGAGGACGGCAATGGCCGGATTGGCCGGGCGATCGTCGAGAAGGCCCTGGCGCAAGGCCTGTCCACGCCTGCGCTGACGGCTGTCGCCGGCACGCTGCTCAAGCGGCGAAAGGCCTACTACCAGGCCCTCGAAGCGGCGAGCCATGATCTCGACGTCACCGATTGGCTGACCTGGTTCGCTGATGCGGTGATCGAGGCCCAGCAGCGAAGCCTCGTCTGGATCCGGTTCATCCTCGACAAGACGCGCCTTCTAGGCCGTGTGCGCGATCAGCTGAATACCCGGCAGGAAAAAGCGGTGCTGCGCATGTTCGAGGCGGGACCGGAAGGTTTCGTCGGCGGATTGAGTGCCAGAAACTATATGAGCATCACCGGCGCGCCGTCCGCAACGGCGACAAGAGATCTTGCTGTTCTCGTCGAGCTGGGCGTGCTGCGGCGCACCGGCGAGCGCAAGGCGACGCGCTACTACCTCATCGCACCCGCACTCGAAGGGGATAGACACGCCCATGACTGACTCGAAGGCGGTCAGCGACTGGCTGCTCGATTCGGATCCGTCGATCCGCTGGCAAGTGATGCGCGACCTTCTCGATGCGCCGGAATCGGCGTGGCGGGCGGAGCGGGCCAAGGTCGAGACTGAAGGCTGGGGTGCCCGGCTTCTCGCTCACCAGGACGAGGACGGGCAATGGGCGGGCGGCTCGTTCGTTCCAGCCGGCTTCACGCCTCGCGAGTGGCAGGAGGAGGGTCAGCCCTGGACGGCCACGACCTATGCCCTGTCGCAGCTCCGGGAGTTCGGCCTCGATCCTTCGTCGGACCTGGCAAGACGAACCGTCGAGTTGATCGGCGCCAATTCGCGATGGGATGAAGGCGGCCAGCCCTTCTGGAAGGGCGAGGTCGAGGAATGCATCAACGGCCGGACAGTCGCCGATGGCGCCTATTTCGGAGCCGACGTCTCGGCCATCGTCGACCGGCTGGTCGGCAAGCGACAGGATGACGGCGGCTGGAACTGCGAGCGGGCCAACGGTTCCGTCCATTCGTCCTTCGCCACGACGATCAACGTGTTGGAAGGGCTGCTGGAATACGAGCGGATCACGGGCGGGACGCCTGCTTCGCGAGAAGCACTCCGCTTGGGCGAAAAGTACCTTCTGCAGCGCAGGCTCTTTCGCCGCCTCAGCACCGGCGAACCGGCCGACGCGCGGTTTCTTCAGTTCGTGTACCCGAACCGCTGGCGCTACGACATCCTGCGCGCCCTCGACTATTTCCGATCAGCCGCCCTGTTGACCGGCGATCAGCCTGACCCGAGGCTTGGTGAGGCGATCGAGCACTTGCTTTCCAGGCGTCTCAGCGACGGGACTTGGCTCCTCGACTGGAGCCCAAGAGGGCGTGTGTGGTTCGAGATCGACGAAGGGCCAGGTAATTCCTCGCGCTGGGTCACGCTTCGAGCCATGCGGGTGCTCAAATGGTGGGAGGGCCAGCAAACAACAATCGCTGATTCTCTCCGGTGAACCCTGGTCCTTGCGCCCCCCTTGTCTAAGAGTGCTCTCGTGGAAGAGCTACCCGTCGACCGGCCTGGGCACACCGGGTCTGCCCATTGCGCATTCGAGGGCGGCACGATCCCAGTGACCCAGATCCGCAGCGGCGGCATAGGTCGTTTCCAGGAAGCGCATCAGCGTCGCTTCGGGATCACCTGAGCAACGGACTGCATCGTAAGGCAGAATGAACTCGCCGAGCGCCGGCTCGAAGAAGGCCGCACCCGGTTCAACCGGCGCCGCGTCGAAGCCGGCAGGTGTGGGATAGGCATAAGCATAGAAGGCCGGGTAGTCGATCGGCCCGCCGCCCGGCCAGAAGCCGGCTGAGCTTACCTCATGCGAATAGGCTTCCCGCGTCACCCGGTCCGGCAGTGCCGGAATACCACCTGGATGCAGCGGCGCAGGACGACCGGAAAACCGGGTGACCGCGAGATCGAAACTGCCCCAGAACAGGTGGACCGGCGAGACCTTGCCGAGAAAGCCCGTGCGGAACGCCTGAAACACGCGGGTGATCGCGATCAGCGCCTGCCAGAACCGGGTCACGGCTGCGGCATCGTAGCTGCCGGGTCCGGTCTGCTCTGCGAACGGCACGGGACCCGGGATTTCGTTCGGCCGGCCGTCATAGGCAGGCGTGGCCCCGATCTCGACAAGCAGGGTGCGGAACGCCCGGTCGAAGGTGGCCACCGACATGGGCTCGAGCGTAAATTCCCGGGTGCTGCCGGCAGTCGACTGCGCGATCAGCCTATGATCGATCAGGTCGAACTCGATCTGGATACCGGCCTGCTCGTCGGGCACCAGCCCGGTGCCAAGCCCCCGGGCGGTCGGATAGAGAACCGCGTGCCAAGAATGGTTGAGCCAAGGCGTGCGGGCCAGCTGATATTTGCCGACGATCTGTAGCCACATGTGAAGGGTCGTGCAGGTCTCCCGCCATGCGGGATAGGGAATGTCCGGCCACGTGTCCTGCATGTTCCTCTCCTTGGATGAGGCGGCGACGAAACAATACGACGATCTGCAGCCACGCCGCTTCCTGATGTGATCTGGACCACGCGCCCGGCTACCGACATGTTGTCATAGTGCATGCGAAGATCTGATGGTCGAGCCGAGAGAACCAGGCGCAAGGGTCAATCAACGATGACAGTCGCGCAGGAGCACATCACGCCGTCGACGCCGATGGGTGCCAATCTGGTCGCCGATGGCGCCACGTTCCGCGTTTGGGTGCCCGCCGCGCTCCGGGTCCATGTGGCCCTCGTTGTTCGGACGCGATCTGACCGATTTCAAGATATTTTCAAATCAATCGTCCGACGTCGGTGTCACCGGACGGGTCTTGAACCTCGTTCATGAGCCAGGCCTTGAAGGCTCTGACAGCCGTTTTTCGGAACGTCACCGGCAAGCCGGTGAGATAGTAGCCGAATTGGCCCGGCCATGAACCGCGGAAAGCTTGGACCAGCCGTCCGGCGGCCAAGTCGTCGGCGGCATAGATATCGGCGACCAGCGCCAATCCCTGGCCGGCAACCGCTGCACGGACAAGCAGGTGGTCATCAGCATAGGCCGGACCGTTCGTCGGTATCGGCATGCCGATACCGACCGCCTCGGCCCACATCGCCCAATCACGGCGCCCGACATCGTGCAGCAGTGGATAACGAAGGCAATCCATAGGCTCCATGACCGGCTCGCCATGTGCCAGCAGATCAGGACTGCCGACAACCGTCAGCTCCGGCACCATCAATGCATGACCTTCCAGACCCGGATAATTGCCGAGACCGTGCCGAATGGCGAGATCCACCGGCTCCGACATGAGATCGACAAGACGACTCTCGGTCTCGACGGCCAGGTCCACGTCAGGGTGCAGCGCCGTGAACCGATGCAGGCGCGGCACGAGCCAGGTCGCAGCAAAGGAGGATGTCGTGCTGATCGTGATGCGTTTGCTCGTTGACTGCTGCGGCATGTCGCCGAGCGCCTGTTCGATCTGCAGGATCGCCGGATCGAGCTTCTTGAAGAGCGCATCGCCAGCCCGCGTCAAGGTGATCCCTCTGCGATCGCGATCGAGCAGCCGGCGCCCGATCTGCGCTTCCAAGGCTTTGATCCGCTGGCTTATCGCGCCCGGCGTCAGACCCAGCGCGTCCGCGGCGCCGGCCATGCGCCCGGCGCGCACGATTGTGACAAAGGTATGAAGCTGCTGAAAGGGAATGAGCATTGCAATAGTTTAGCTCAGCTAAAGTGAAAAGCACCACTATTCGATTTTCGAACCTTCAGGCTCTGGCAAGCTGACGGCCCATGGAGGATCCGTCGATGCAGGTTGCGTATGATCGCCAGCTTTTCGCCCGATGGCTGGTCGTCGGACTGTGTTTTCTTGCGCTTGCCTTGGCGTTCTCGACACGCGCCGCTCTGGGGCTGGTCATGCCGGTCTGGTCCGGCGAATTCGACTGGAGCCGCAGCTTCGTCTCAGGTGTCGGAGCCATGGCCCTGATCGTCATGGCCTGCGCCGCCCCTGCCGCCGGCCGGCTGGTGGATCGCTACGGGCCAAGGCTTGCGCTGGTTCTTGGTCTCATCGCCCTGGCAGCGGGATCGGGGGTGATGGCTCTCAACAGCTCGCCCACCGTTCTCGTTGCGGCCTACAGCGTCGTGACGGCCATCGGCTTCGGCATCATCGCCACGCATGTCGTGTCCACCGGTATCGCCCGGCTGTTCGATCGTCAGCGCGGCCTGGCGATCGGGATTGCGACCTCCGGGGCAACGGCCGGTCAATTCGTGATCGTGCCGATCATCGCGTTGATACTGGCCAGCTTCAGCTGGCGGTGGAGCTTTGCCGCGCTGGCAGCGCTTGCCAGCCTTCTCGCGCCCCTCATCTGGCACTTGCTGAAGCCCGAAGCGATGGAAGCATCGAACGCGGCCGCGTCAATGCAGCAGGCAGGCATGGGTCGGGATACGATGATGCTGCTGCGCCAGCCCGTGTTTCACGCGCTCTTTTGGAGCTTTCTGCTGTGCGGCTACACGACGACAGGGATCATCGAAACCCACTTGATCCCCTACGCCGCCTTTTGCGGCTTTCCACCGCTGCCGAGTGCAACCGCTTATGGCCTGCTGTCGGCGGTCAACATGCTGGGCATGATCGCCGCCGGCTGGCTCACCGATCGAATCAATCGGCCGCTTCTTCTCGGCACCATCTACATCGTGAGGGGCTTCACCTTTCTGATCCTGATGAATGTCGGCGCAAGCTACGAAACGTTGGTGCTGTTCGCCATCATGTTCGGCGTCGTCGACTATGCGACCGTACCCGTGACCGCCAGCCTGGTGGCGAGCCACCTCGGCCTCGAGCGCATGGGCCTTGCCATGGGTATGATCTCCGCGGGACATGCGCTCGGCGGTGCCGCGGGAACCTTCGCCGGCGGCTATCTGTTCGACGCTTCTGCCTCTTACGGTCAGATCTGGTGGAGTGGCGTCTGGCTTGCGATCGTCGCCGGACTGATGGTTCTGCCGCTCGGCGATCACCGAGAGCCGGCCTTGGCAAGGTAGCGGCGGAACGCATTCTGATCAGTGCCTGCCTGCTCGGGCGAAAGGTTCGCTGTGACGGAGGCGACAAACGTGTCGACCACCCACTTCTGACGGCGTGGCAAAGGGAAGGACGCCTCGTGCCGGTCTGTCCCGAGTTCCCGGCGGGCTTCAGCACCCCCCGTCTGCCCGCTGACATCCAATCGGACGACAACGGTCCTTCTGTGCTCGAAAGACGATCAGCTGTTGTCGAAAATGGCGGACGGGACGTGACCAGCCGTTATCGCCTTGGCGCGAACCTGACTTTGCAACTTGATCGCAGCAACCGATGCCGCTTCGCTCTCATGGTCGACGGCACCCGTCATGTGGCAGCTCGTTCATCAAGGCATGAATCTCAGACCCCGCCCTTCGCCACGCGGTCGCCCGCCGGCATCAAAAAGTCTACCACGATCAAGCATGAGGGGGCTATTCAATCTCATCCGCATGCCTTTGCAATATGGAAGCTGACCCATCCTGGTCCATTGAGGCGCGTTGATTTTGACGATTTGGACGTTTCTCGTCGAAAGCGTGGCAGTCGCCAGCGGAGCTGCAGGCCTGGTGGCGCTCTTGCTGCAGTTGCTTCAGCTCGGCCCCGAGGTCGGCGATGTCGAACGGTGGATCGACGCCGATGCCGATAGCTATCGGCACAAACTTGCCGCCGAGTTGCGTGGCGGGCGACCAGGCAGTCTTTACCAGAACGCCCTGAGGGCGGGGCTCGGCTGGCTGGACCGGCGTTTTGGCGCGCCCAAGTCAGCCGAGGCACTCTTGATGTGCATCATGCTCGCGTTGGCTTACCCATGGGTTGCATTTTTCCTGACTTATGTTGTTTCCGGCAAGGCTACGATCGGCGATCTCTCGTTCCTGCCTGCCGACAATGGCCTACGCGACCGGATCATCGCATTCGCGGGTGTCAGCATTCTACCACCGCTTGTCTTCTTTCTTGGGCGATGGCTGGGCAGATGGGAGCGCTGGCTGAAGCTCAAGCTGCGTCGACGGCTGCGGAGCTGTCACGCCCGCCGATTTGAAATCAGCTATCGCATCGCGTCAGGTGCATTGATCGCCGCACTTGCCGCCCTCTCATTCAACAGCGAAATCACAACCGCGGTCACCAAGACATCGGTCAGCGCCACCCTTTGCATCGTGATCGGCCTCCTGGCGATCAAGACTCGGTCCACCTGGACCTTTCATCACCGCCAGTTGTTCGCGGCCGCGGCAACGGTGTTCGCTGCGATCGGATTTCGATATGGCAGCATAGCGGTCGCCGTCGTGGGAACCGCCCTCGGATTGGGAGGCCTCGGACCCTTGGTCGCGGCAAGCGCCATGATTGCTTTCATCGGCGCTTTGGGCGGGATTGCCGGCGTGGCCTTGATTGCGGCCGCTGTCGGAACATACGCCGGCTCCTACGCCGCTTCCGCCCCTTGGGCTGCCATGGGTGTCGCCGGCATTATGGTCGCCAGTATCCCGGCGATCGCAGGCGCCATTGGTGCGTCGCATGCGAAACGCAGACATCAAGGAGCGTGGGCCGGTGGTATCGGCTATCTGCTTGAGCTAGCCTTGTTTTGGATCCTCGCCGTTCTGCTGGCTCGTGGCAGCGGTTCAAATGTGCAGGTTCTTCAGTTCTTGCTCGTCGGATTCGTTGTCATCCTTCCGCTGGTGAATGGTTTCTGGGACTGGTTGTCCTGGATCGTCAGTCGCGAGCTTGGACGACATCTACTTGGCCAGCTCGACGACAGGCACCGGTTCTGGACGCTTCTCTGGCACACGGCCGCCGACCTACTCGCCGCTCTGATCCTCCTCGCGAGCATGGCATTCGCCTTGAGCTTCGGGGTGGAGGCCTATAACCAGGGCCTCGGCGCACCGGATCAGACGGGATTGCCGTCGTTCGATCTTCGGCCATACATCGAGCAAGCAGCGGCGGCACCTTTCAGCGATGGACTCTGGCTGTCGACCATGTTGCTTTCGACCCTAGTGCCAACAGCGTTGCACCTGGTCCTGCTACTGGCGAGCCCGCTCATCCTGCTGTTCGTTCCGACCGAGCAGCGGATTGCACTGGCAAATGAGCTAGGGAGCTACGACAGGCTACCCAAGCAGCAGCAGGAAGCAATCCGGCAACGCGCGGCTCTGTACGTGGCGCGCGAACGTCCACGCGCGATCATCGCTGCTGCGGCGCTCTTCGGTTTGTTGCTGACGCTGCTGTCAGCGCTGGGGGCACTTGTCTACCAGGGCGACTTCGCAAGTGTCATCCAGCAGATCGCCTTTCTCGGTATCGCGCTTGCCCAGTGGCTGTTCTAGCTGCCATTTGCTGCGTCAAGGGTAGTCGTGGTCGAGCTCCGTGGCTTGTTCCCGGATGTGTTGGGAAGATCGTGGCGCAGCTCCGGATCACGGGCGGCCCCCAGCAGTCGCATGCGGTAGGCCGATCGAACTGCCGCATAGCGCGCCCAACAAGATCGCGGCCACTCCGAGGTCGCGCTTGGAAAGGCGGTGTCGGTGAATTCCAACCATCAAAAATAGGTGTCGACAGTTGGCGTCGCTCCGTCAGGCCGAAGCTCTGCAGCGTTCGAGCCGGAGGCGGCGTTCACGCCAGCCCGCCGTAGTCCGAAACGAAAGGATCGACGCGGAACTCCTGGGCGAGGTGGGCGACGAAGGCGGTGACCTTCGGCGGCGTGAACCGGCGCGGCGGCGAGACCGCGTGGATTGGCAGGGTTGCCGCCTCGAAACCTTTAAGTAGGCGAACGAGGCGTCCCGCCCGGATGTCCTCGCCGACCAGCCAGAGAGGCGCCATGCCGATCCCCAGCCCATCGAGGATCGCGCCCCGAAGCGCGGCGGAATTGTCCGCCCGCACGCGGCCTGCGACTCGGACCGGGCAGGGGCCAGCCGGGCCGTCGAAGGGCCATTCGGCGCCGGTGGCGAGTCGTGTGTAGAGGATGCAGTCATGGCCGGCGAGCTCAGCCGGCGCCCGCGGCTCGCCGTGCTGCGCCACGTATGCCGGGCTCGCCACGGTCGCCCGGCGCGCCGTCCCGATGCGCCTCGCGGTCAGGCTCGAATCCGCGAGGTTGCCGATCCGGATGACGACATCGACGCCCTGCTCGACCGGATCGAGGAAAGCGTCCGACATCACCAGCTCGACCGCCAGATCCGGATGCTGCGCCAGGAAGCCCTTCAGCCGGGGCACGATCTGCACCTGACCAAAGGAGACCGGACAGCCGAGACGCAGCGTGCCCCTCACGCCCCGTTCGCCGCGCGCCGCCGCCTCGGCGCCCTCGAAGGCGTCGATGGCGACGCGCGCCTGCTCATAGAAGCGTCGCCCCTCCTCGGTCAGCGCGAGCGAGCGGGTCGTGCGCACCAGAAGCTGGACGCCGAGATGTGCTTCCAGGGCGGCGACCTGCTTCGAGACCGTTGGCTGGGTGGTGTTCAGCTCCCGCGCGACCTCGGTGAACGAGCCCGTGTCGACGGCGCGAAGAAAGGCATGGGCGGCGGCGATGCGATCCATCATCCATTCCTTTTTGGAATGAGAGTTAGGAGATTGCGCCGGGTTCTGTCGCAGAGCAAGGGCGAATAGCTTTCTCTCCAGCAAGACCAACCGCCAAGCGACAGAAGGAACAGACCGATGACCGCCACCGAAAAAAACTTCCCGCTGCACGAGATTGAGACCGCGCCCGAGGCGGCAAGGCCGATTCTTGAGGGTGCCAAGAAAGGCTTCGGCATGGTGCCGAACCTGCACAAGGTGCTCGCCGAGGCGCCGGCCGCGCTCGAGGGCTATGCGACCCTCTGGGGCATCTTCGAGAAGTCGAGCTTCACGCCGGCCGAGCGCCAGGTCGTCTATCTCACCTCGAACTACGAGAACGAATGCTGCTACTGCATGGCTGGCCACTCGGTGCTCGCCAAGGGCGCTGGCGTGCCTGCCGACGCGATCGAAGCAATCCGCGACGGCAAGCCGATCGCCGACGCCAAGCTCGAGGCGCTGCGCGCCTTCACCTCGAAAATCGTGGTCAACCGGGGCTGGGTCGCCGAAGACGAGGTCGCGGCCTTCCTCGCTGCCGGGTACACGCGCCAGCAGGTGCTGGAGGTCATCCTCGGCGTCGCGGTCAAGGTGATCTCCAACTACACGAACCACGTCGCCGAGACCCCGCTTGACGGCTTCATGAAGGATACGGTCTGGACGCCGCCGGCCAAGCGCGAACGCGCCGCCTGAGCCAACATCCGGTCGTGACGGCGGACCTCTTACGGGCGGTCTGCCGCAGCCCAGCACCATCGAGGAGACAGAAGATGACGTCGCTTCCCTTAACCCTTGCCGACGATCTCAGCGCCTTCTACGCCGAGTTCCGCGCCCGCGTCCCTGAGCGCATCCAGGCCGTGATGGCCGAGGCCGACGCCGCGCTCGCTGAGGCGTTCCGGGAGCGCAAGGCCCTCGCGCCCGGCGACGCGGCGCCCGACTTCGCGCTCCCCTCGGCCCGCGGCGGGACCGTCCGCCTTTCGGATCTGCTCGCCGACAGGCCCGCGATCGTCAGCTTCTATCGTGGCGGCTGGTGCCCCTACTGCGATCTCGAGCTCCGCCTACCAGGCCCTGCTCCCCGACATCGAAGCCGCGGGCGCCCGGCTTGTCGCGATCTCGCCGCAGACCCCGGACGAGAGCCTCGACCGCCGAGAAGAACGCGCTCGGCTTCCGGGTGCTGTCCATACCAGCTCCGAGGCGGCGCGCGCCTACGACACCTGCCTTCGCGCTGCCGGAGGCCTTTACACCGACCTCTACGCCGACTCGGTCATCCGCTGCCGTGTTCAACGCCACCGCCGACTGGACCCTGCCCGTGCCGGCGACCTTCTCGGCGCCGATGGACTGATCCTGCTCGCCCATGTCGACACCGACTATCGCCACCGGCTCGAGCCGCGCGACGCCCTGGAGGCAGATTGCGGCCCGCCGCGCCGCCTGAGAACGGAGAGGACAGCGCCCATGTACACCGTCATGCCTTCGCGACGCCGAACAGCGTCAAGGTCCCGATCGCCCTCGAACTCGGGCTCGACTATGAACTTCGCCCTGTGAACATCAAAGGCCGGCGCGCAGAAGGAGAAGGCGCATCTGGCTCTCAATCAAACGGCAAGGTGCCGGTCCTGGTCGATCCGGCGCGCGATCTCGTGCTGACCGGTCGGCGGCGATCCTCATCTCGCCGAGACGCATGGGGCGCTCTTGCCCCACGATCCCCGCGGATCGGGCACGGGTCGAGCAGCTCTTTCCGCCTTACATCAGCCCGGCCGAATACTGAGCACAAGCTCGCGAAGGAGCCCCAGCCGCTTCCGCAGGCGCGCTTCTCGGTCGAGGCAGGTCTTGCCGGGCTTCTCGACGGCACGCAGGGCTCAAGTTCCTGGGCGACGCCTTCAGCATCGCCGACATCGCGCATTCGAATTGGTTCTGGCGCCGCGCCTTTACGGCATCGGCTTCGACGACACCCGAATCTCGCTCGCTGGTACGCAGCGGTCGACGCCAGGCCGGCCATGCGGCGCGCGCCTGAGCGCGTCCTGGCCGAAGCGGCCACAGCCTGACCTGAGGACGGGACGTGGGCGCCTAAGATTCGCGTCGCCGCCTCGTCGTCAGACCCTCTCGCGGCCGCACGGCGCTGCGGCGTTGACCGCCTAACACACCGCGCTTCGCAAAGCCTCCGGATGGGCCGAGACGACAGGCGTGCTGACGGTCAGGGCTGCACCAATGGTGGTCGCTCGTCTTCACCGCAACGGCGCATGAGAGTTCGTTGACGCCTTCTACGACGTCTCTTCCGCGACCAGGAGACCAGCGTCGTGATCCTGACGGGCGTCGGCGACTGGATGGCGTCGATCGACTTCGCCTCCTTCGGCGATGTCGGCGATCCGGACATCTGGGCGAAGGTGCATGACGAAGGCACGCAGGCGCTTGAGAACCTCGCCAACATCCGCGTGCCGATGATCGCCGCGATCGAGGGCAAGGCCTGGGTGCATACCGAATATGCCCTCCTTGCCAACCTGATCGTCGCGGGCGAGGGCGCCACCTTCAACGACGCGCCGCATTTCGCGGGCGGCATCGTTCCGGGCGACGGCATCTTCACGACCTGGTCCTACTACGCAGGCCCGGCGAAAGCGCAGGCCTTTCTCCTCGACCCGCAGCCGATCACGGCTGCCGAGGCCGAAGACTGGGGCGTGGTCGCCGAGGTCGTGCCCGATGGCGCGGCGGTCGAGCGCGCCCGCGAGATCGCGCACGAGATGATCGAAAATCGCCCGCCGCTCACGCTCCGCAATACGCGGATCCACTTCATCCAGCCGCTGAAGGAGCGGATCGTGAAGGAGGTCGGTTACGGCCTGGCGCTAGAGGGCGCATCCGCAGCGGCGCTCGTCAAGCAGCTGAGCGCGGAGCATTAAGGCAAGGCCGGGCGTTCGGTCTTGAGCGACCGCGCGGTCCGATGGAGACAATCCATGAAGATCGACGATAAGCGCATTCTGACCGGCGGCTCGAGCGGCATCGGCCTCGAGCTCGCCCGCAGCACCTTTCCCGCGGCGCGCCTCGGGCCGGCGGCCAGAGGCCCTGGCCGCTGCCGCTGACGAACTCGATGGCGACGAGGCGCTCATGACCGTCGCGGCCGATGTCGCGTCGGAAGCTGGCAGGGCTGCGACCCTCGAGCGGGCGCTCGAGGCGCTCGGCGGCCTCGACATCCTCGTCAACAATGCCGGCGGCGTGCGCGCGGGGCGGCTGGAGCAGATCGCCGAAGCGGACATCCGCGCCATGGTCGAGGTCGACCTCGTGGCGCCGATCCTGCTTGCTCGCGACGCGCTGCCGATGCTCCGTGCGAGTGGAGATGCCATGATCGTCAACGTCGCTTCGGGCATCGCGCTGGTCGGCGCGCCCTTCTATGCGACCTATGCCGCGGTCAAGGCGGGACTCGCGCAGTTCGGCGAGGCGCTCCGGCGTGAACTCAAGGGCGAGGGCATTCACGTCCTGACCGCCTATCCCGGCGCCACCGAAACACCCATGATGCGCTCGAATCGCGCCGGTCCCGAGCTCGGCTTCACCCGCGAGCCCGCCCGTGACGTTGCCGAAGCGATCGCTGCGGGAATCGAGGATGACGCCATCGAGGTGATCCGCGGCGGCGAATCGCGCGCCGCCATGATCGCGCTCAACCGGACCGATCCTGCGGTGCTTGACGCCCGGTTCCTTGGTCTCAAGGCCGATCTCGAAGACGCCGTCAAAGACCATGCGGCGCTATGAGCGCACAGAGCAGCCCCCGAGAAGGACCGCAATTCATTCCAACGCGGCATTGAACATAGGCCGAAAGCCCGTCTTATCCGCTCCTCTTGCCAGGAATAGCTTCAAATGATCAGCGGCGACTGGCCGCCTCGACAACGAAGGATCGATACCATGACCGCCGCCACCGCCATTCCAATCCCTGGCGTTCCTTCGCTGAACGCAGCGTTTAATCCGGGCCTTCTTTTCGGCCTCGCCGCCGTCGCCATGTGGGCGAGCTATCTCGCCTATGCCCGCGCCGGCGTCAACGCCGGGCTCGAACCGCAGGACTTCGTGTTCTTGCGCTATGCGACCGCGGGCGCGATCATGGCGCCCTGGCTCCTGCGCCACCAACCCATGACGCTTGCCGGGGTCGGCTGGCGGCGCGGCGCGGTTCTGGCTCTGCTCGCCGGGCCGGTCTTCATCTTCCTCGGCGTCGGCGGTTATCTGTTCGCGCCGCTCAGCCACGGCGCGGTCGTGCAGCCTGCGACGGTCACTCTCGCCTCGATGGCGATCGCCTGGGCATTTCTCGGCGAGCGCATGCCGGGCGGCAGGCTGGCAGGCGTCGGTGTCATCATCGCGGGCCTCGTCCTGATCGCCACGGGCAAGTCGGGCGCGGCGGGCGAAGGCGCCTGGATCGGCGATCTGCTGTTCATGGGCGCCGGTCTCTTTTGGGCCGTCTTCACCGTTCTCCTGAAGCGCTGGGGTGTCGGCGGGATCGGCGCGACCGCGATCGTCTCCGTGCTCTCGGCTATCGTCGTCGTCCCGGCCTTCATGATCTTCGGCACCTTCGAGCGTCTGGCCGCGCTCGATCTGGCGACACTCACCACCCAGATCGTCGTGCAAGGCGTGTTCTCGGGCGTGATCGCGGTCATCGCCTTCGGCAAGGCGGTCGAGCATCTCGGCGCCTCGAAGGCAGCGCTTTTCCCCGCCCTCGTGCCCGCCGCCGCGCTGATCGCAGGCATGCCGATCACCGGCGAGATGCCTTCTGTCGCCGAATGGGCCGGCGCCGCGCTCGCGAGTCTTGGGCTTGCCGTCGCGATGGGCGTTGTTAGGCTGCCGAAGCCAAGGCCCGCCTCGGCCCGCGATCCCCACTCGACGCGATAACACGCCAACTTCCGGTGCGTGACGCCTTGGCGCCCCGCACCTCCCGCAAAGAAGGCACCTTGTCATGATCGAGCTCTATTACTGGCCAACGCCGAACGGGCATAAGATCACGATCTTCCTGGAGGAAGCGAGCCTCCCCTACGAGATCAGGCCCGTCGACATCTCGACCGGCGACCAGTTCAGGCCCGAGTTCCTCGCCCTCTCGCCCAACAACCGGATGCCGGCGATCATCGACCACACGCCAGTGGACGGGGGCGAGCCGTTGACGGTCTTCGAATCGGGCGCGATCCTCGTCTACCTCGCCGAGAAGGCCGGGCACTTCCTCGGTGACAGCCTGCGGGAGCGCAAGGCGGTGCTGGAATGGCTTTTCTGGCAGATGGGCGGGCTCGGGCCGATGGCGGGACAGAACCATCACTTCGTCCAATACGCGCCCGAGCGCATTCCCTATGCCATGGAACGCTATGTCAAGGAGACCAATCGGCTGTACGGCGTCCTCGACCGCCGCCTCGCCGGGCGCGAGTGGATCGCCGGCGACTACTCGATCGCCGACATGGCGTCCTATCCCTGGATCCTGCCCTGGCAGCGCCAGCAGCAGGACCTCGACGCATTCCCGGACCTGAAGCGCTGGTTCGAGGCCATGCGCGCCCGGCCCGCTGTCATTCGCGCCTATGAGAAGGGAACGCCCTGGAGCCATCGCCCGGCGGTGACCGAAGAGGGCAAGAAGCTCCTGTTCGGCCAAACCTCAGACAGCCTTCACTTGGCGAAAAGCTAGCAGGAGCGATGCACATGACCGACCCGCAGACGGCAGCACCGAACCTCTTTCAGCCTCTCAGGCTTGGCCGGCTCGAGCTCGACAACCGCATTGTCGTGGCGCCGATGTGCCAATATTCCGCCGAGGATGGGAGCGCCACCGATTGGCACATGGTCCATCTTGGCCATCTCGCGCTCTCCGGCGCGGGCCTCGTGATCACCGAAGCGACGGCCGTCACGCCGGAGGGCCGCATCTCGGCGCGGGATCTCGGCCTCTACAGTGATGCGAACGAAGCGGCGCTGGCGCGCGTACTGGACGCGATCCGCGCCCATGCCCCGATCCCGGTCACCGTCCAGCTTGCCCATGCCGGGCGCAAGGGCTCGAGCCTGCCGCCCTGGGCCGGTGGCCGACAGGTCGCGCCGGATGCAGAGGGCGGTTACACCACCGTCGCGCCGTCCGCCCTCGCCCATGGCGAGGACGAGACGCCGCCCGAAGCGCTGGACGCTGACGGGCTGGCGCGATTGCGGGACTCCTTCGCCGACGCTGCGCGCCGGGCCGCCCGCATCGGCGTGGACGGGATCGAGATCCACATGGCGCACGGCTATCTTCTGCATCAATTCCTGTCGCCGCTCGCCAATCATCGCGAAGACGCCTATGGCGGCAGCCTCGACAATCGGGTGCGCTTTCCTCTCGAGGTGTTCGAGGCGGTCCGCTCCGCGTTTCCGGCCGACCGCCCGGTCTGGGTGCGCGTCTCGGCCACAGACTGGGTCGAGGGCGGCTGGGATGTCGAAAGCACGATCGTGCTCGCCCATGCGCTCGAGGTGCTGGGCGCGGCCGCCATCCACGTCTCGTCGGGCGGCATCTCGCCGAAGCAGCAGATCCGCGTCAGTCCGGGCTACCAGGTCGACTTCGCCGCCGCCGTAAAGGCGGCGACAGGGCTGTCGACGATCGCGGTCGGGCTCATCACCGAGCCGCGGCAGGCCGAGGAGATCATCGCCACGGGCCAGGCCGACGCTGTCGCTTTGGCGCGCGCCATGCTCTACAACCCGCGCTGGCCCTGGCACGCGGCCGCCGAGCTTGGCGCAAAGGTCGCCGCGCCGAAGCAGTACTGGCGCTCGCAGCCCCGGGAGCACGCCGACCTCTTCCGCGACATCGCCTATGGGCAGCGCTGATGCCATGGTATCCGCATGGAAGGCTCTGGGTTTCCGATGACAGCACGCAGCGCTCGCGGGCGCGGGCGATCGCAGACCGAAGGACTCGAACCGACGGAAAAGCTGATCCTGACGTCGTGTGTCGGCACTTGACGGTGGGTGGCCGTGATGGCCCTGGCAGCCGAAGGCGCTACGATCATCGAGACGAAGAAGAAATATCGAACTTCGACCGAAGAGGAAGAGAGCTGATGTACCGGTTATTGGGGTCGCCTCGCACCAGGGCGATCAGGGTTTTGTGGATGCTGGAGGAGCTCGGCGTCGACTATGAAATCGAGCCCATCAAGCCTGGAAGCGAAGCTGCGCTCGCGGTCAACCCCTCCGGAAAGCTGCCGGCGCTCGATATCGGTGGCGAGGTGATCATCGACTCGGTGGCCATTTGCCAATACCTCGCTGATGTGCATGGCAAGCTGACCTATCCGACAGGGACGATCGGGCGCGCCCGGCAAGATAGCTGGACATGCTTCGCACTGGACGAGCTGGATGCGATCCTATGGTCTTTTGCCAAGCACAGCTTCGTCCTGCCCGAAGCATTGCAGAGCGCCACGGCGCGCGAGGCCTGCCGCCATGAATTCGAGAAGGCGATGGCGGTCTTCGGGAAGCGGCTCGGCACGCAAACCTATGTCATGGGGGACGATTTCACGGTTCCCGACATCATCCTTGGCCATTGCGCCGGTTGGGCAAAGAACGGACCCGGATGGCCCATTCCCGAGGGTCCGGTTCTGGACTACGTGAACCGCGTCCGCTCACGACCAGCCTGCCTTCGCGCTCTCGACATCAGAGAGCAGTATTAGACCTGCAGCAACCGATCTGCCGTCTTTCGAAGCGATCGAGAAACGAGTGAGCGCCGATAGTGAGGGGTGACGGCCGTGACCGGGGCGGTGCGTGCCCTCTCGCGTCTGTTCCGAGGGCTGATCCTACTCGAGACTGAGCTCGACTGCGCGCTTGGCCGCTTCGAAATCAGGAGCATCGAGCTGCTTTTCGGGAAATATCGGCGCGCAGCCTGCGGCGACGAGCGTCGTGTTCCGCCCACGCAGGGGAATCAAGAGCTGGGCGACGAGGTGCAGCAGCATGTCGCGGCTGGGGATCGAGCCGCCGGATTCGATGAAGCTCAGATGGCGCTGCGAGATCTAGGCGTCCGCAGCGAGGCTGAGCTGGCTCAACCGCCGCCGCTGACGCCAAGTGCGCAGCAGGCCGCCGACGGAGTGCTCATCGGGAATGGAAGTCGTCATGACCATGCGCCGAACGTAGCGGAGGCTGCGTCGCGGACAATTTACCTCAGGCGTAATCGACAGCGTCTCGAATTCTCCCGAAGCTCGACGTCATGACGGCCCGCTGCTGGCCATCGCCAACCGAGCAAGGAGTTCGCCATGTCGATATCGTCTTCCCAACTCTCGCTTCGCCATGCGCTTCTGGGCGACGCCGCGAGCGGTATGAGCATGGGCCTGATCAGCGCCCTGGGCAACCGCAAGATCGTGGCGCTGACGGCCATCCGACATCTCTGCTTTTCTAGGCCGGCCTGCTGCATTTCCGATCGGCCTGTTCATGGCGATGGTCGCGGCCCGTCCGACCGCGCCTTCGGCGCTGACCTGGCTCATCATCGTCGGCAACCCGCTGTGGGCGGTGCTGAGCTTCGGCCTCATTCTTTCGGACTTGATCCAGCCGAACGCGCTCGGCGTTGCGTCGATCGTGGCGCAGGCCCTGGTCGTCCTGACGCTCACAGCTCTTGACTATGGCGCTCTGCAAGGTGCCGCAGCGGACCATGGCGAGAGGCGGCCCAGCCTGGGCTGAACGCGTAGTCCGCAAACGGCTTCCCATGATTTCAGATGCGAAAGGACAAAACCATGCAGCGCAGATCAATGCTCAGGGGTGCGGCAGCCATGTCCGGCGCCGCCGCAACCACTGCCCTTGCGACGGGCGCTCTCGCCAATCCAGGAGCCGGCGAGGCGAAGCAAACAGCGGATGGCGCCATTTCGACTGGTAAGGGAACAGCGCTGTTTTGCCGGGATTGGGGCGAGGGCGAGCCGGTCGTCTTTCTCGCGAGCTGGGCGCTGCCTTCGGATTCCTGGTGCTACCAAATGATGGCGTTGACCCAGGCTGGCTTTCGCTGCATTGCCTATGACCGGCGCGGCCACGGCCGATCGAGCGATCCGGGGAGCGGTTACAACTTCGACACGCTTGCCGACGACCTTGCCGCCGTGCTGAAGGTTCTCGGCATCCAAGGCGCAACCCTGATCGGCTTCTCCATGGCCACGGGTGAGATCGTCCGCTACCTCATCCGCCACGGCGCCGACCGCGTCAGCCGCATCGTCTTGGTTGGAACGACCACACCCTATTTGGAAAAGGCCGACGACAACCCGCATGGTGTCGATCCCGCAGTCTTCGAAGGTTTTCGCCGCGAGCAATTGCTGAAGGATTACCCGAAATGGGTCGACGACAATATCGATCCTTTCGTCACGCCAGAAACCTCTCAGGGTACGAAAAACTGGATCCGCGGCATGGCGCTCACCGCCTCGATCAAGGCGCTTCATGATTGTCACGTCGCGATCACCTCGACCGACTTTCGGAGCGAACTTGCCCGGATCACCGTGCCGACCTTGCTGCTGCATGGCGGCGCCGACGCAACAAGCCCCCTTGCCCTCACCGGCGAACCGACGGCAGCCCTTATTCCGGGTGCGGAGCTCGTGGTCTACGAGAACGCCCCGCATGGCATCCCGTTCAGTCATGCGGCCCGGTTCCACCATGACCTGCAGGCGTTTCTCAATATTTGAGACTGCGATCGTCCTGGGCGTCCTTCTTTCAGCGTTGAAGAAGGACGCCGTCCGGCTGCAATTTCAAGCCAGCTTCTTTCCTATCCTGCGCAAGGCCGGCCTGAGTCAGAACCGCACGGTTCGGATCTGCATGGCGGATGCCTGTTTTCCGATCCGACAGACCAGCTTTCATCATGCTCGTCTTGGGGAAGGCGTGGGTTCGGCGGATAACCGCGGCGCCTCTCGACAGCATGGTCAGCCACCCTGCCTGGACAACAAGTTCATAAACAGCAAGTCCTCAAGGCCGTCATCCACCCCGCCGCAATAGGTGACAGGACCCGAGGCAGGCGTGATCGGCCGCCGCTCGGAGTCCGGACCGACGAGCAATCCGGTCGAGCCCAGCGCGATGCGCCACAGCAGCGGCAGCCGGTCGTCCTCGGCGATCCACGCAAAGGCCCTCGCACAATTGAATTGCTGCGGGTGGAGGACGTAAAGAGCCGCGAGGGCATCGAATGGATAGAAACCGGACAGGCCGATGTCGTCCTCCCAGTGGTCGAGCCAAGGTCCAGTCCTCTCTGCGAGCCATGCGGCAGCATGAGGGCCGCCCTTCATGCGGGCAAGATCCCGTCGGGTCACCAAAACCTCGCGAGCAGCCGCGTATGGCGTCAGACTGATGCGTTCGACACGCTGCAGGACAATGGCAGCCGACATCCGGTCCTTGGAAAAGTTGAAATCCCGGAAGATCGGTCCGTGGCCGAAGAAAATGCCACTCGAACTCCTTCCCTCCGCCGGATGAAAGACGTGGCCCGGGCGCCGGCCCATGACGGAAACCAGCAGGCCGATGTTATCGGCCAGGTCCGGCCTCCGCGTTAGCGTCACCGCAGCATTCGTCAGCGGTCCGAGACTGACAATGGTCAGGAGACCGCGCTCAAGCGCGTTTTCGAGCGCCGCATGCGCGGGTTCCACGGGCATCGTTCGTTCGGCATCCAAGGCCGTCGCCGAGCCGGTGTGGACCGGGATGTCCAAGCGTCCAGCGACAAGCTCGACGAGGTCACGCGTCGTACGATCGACGACGGAAAGGGGCGCATTGCCGAAAACGGTCGAAATCCCGACGATCTCGACATCCGGCGAGTTCATGAGGATCAGCATCGCAAAGCAGTCGTCCGGATCGGCGTTGCCGCCGCTGCACGCAGCATCCGTATCGATCCATACACGCGACGGCCGATCCATGTGCGGTCCACCTTGCACCAACGGCAACGGCAGAACCTCGGATTCGCCGGTCCGCCAATTGCGATCGGGAGCGGTGCAGGTGAGCAGAAGCAGGGCCGCTGCCATGAGCAGCAGGGGCAGCCCCACTCGGACGAAGGCTTTACGTACCTCTTCCATCGCGGCTGCGGATATCCAGATCCGCGCTGGGTGACCGGTATTCGAAACGCGAAGGCCCCGCGGTCCCGCGAACGAGGTTCGGGATGATCATCCTGGTTCGCCGTCGGCAGGCGGCATAGCGCTCGCCGAATGTTCGGCTGAGCAGTGTCTCTTCTGCGCAGGCGCGCCATGCAAAGTTCGGCGCAAGTCCGGTGAGTACGATGAGCAAGGCCGGCCAGCTGCTGAAGGCGACGGCTTGGCCTGCAGCCAGCATTGTGAGGCCGAGATAGATGGGATGCCGCACCTGGCGATAGGGGCCGGTCGTGACGATGCCAGTCTCCCGGTCTGCCTTGGGCACGAGGCTCCAAGCGGGACCAGGACGCCGCTCATCCTCGACGCTACAGCCAGCGGCGCACGCACGCCTTGTAGTCCCGATAGGCATCGCCGAAGCGCCCTTCCAGGTAAGCTTCCTCGCGCGCGACGACGCCATAGCGGATCGTCGCAGCCAGCGGCAGTAAGAGGATCAGAATCCATGGGCTGAGGGCAGCGACGCCGATGGCGCCATACGCAAGGAAAAAGCCGAGATAGATGGGATTGCGGGTCCAGCGGTAAATGCCCGTGGTGACGAGCACGCGGGTGGGCTGGTTCGTGGGCAAAGGCGTCTCGGCGCGGGAGAAGTTGCGCACGCCAGCGGCAAACAGCGCAATGCCGACAAGGAGCAAGGCTCCGGCAGCGCCCCAGCGGAACGCGTCGACCGGCGGAATTGGGATCGGCAAAGGCAGCAGACGGTCCAGGACGAGACCGGCGAGCGTAGCGGCCGGGACGAGAAGGATCGGTCGTCCGACAACGCCTGCCGTTCCGGGGCTGTCCGCATATTGCTCAACCGGATCCGGACTCATGGTTGCTCTCCGAAATGCTGGAAGCGATGCAACAGAGCCTCAATGTGTATGACAACCAAGGTGTCATTTTGCGCATTTGACAACCTTGGTGTCAACTAGGAAACTGACGCAGGCAGCGGACGGATCGAGATGACATCGACACGACACAGGAAACGGGCAGGACCCGATGCCAACAGCAAGGCCGCGGCGGTCACGGAGCTGATGCTCGAAGTCGCCCAATGCTTCTTCAGGATACGGGCGCTCGGCCAGAAGACGGGGCTGATCACCAGCTGGGGCGGCGGTGCGTTCGGCTTCATGCGAAGCCTAGCACTGCTTGGTCCGCTCACCGTGCCGCAGATCGCCCAGATGCGACCCACGAGTCGTCAGCGCATGCAGCGGCTGGCGGATGAGCTTGCGGCCGAGGGGTTGGTGGAGTTCATCGACAATCCGAAGCACCGGCGCTCGAAGCTCGTGCGGCTAACGCCGGAAGGTGGCGCGCGTTACCGCGAGCTCGACGCCCGATTCTTGACGATCGCATCGACCTTGGGCGTCGAGCTGACCGAACCCGACATCCGCGCGACGACGGAGGTCCTGCAGCAGCTGAGCGATGAGGTGAAAGCGCGTTCGGAACGCCTGTCGCAGTCTTCCACATCCGCGTGAGGGAAGCACCGGGACTGCAGGTCAGGACAGGGCGACGGCGTCATCCGGCATGCTCGCGGGCTCGACCATGCATGATCCGGGCTTCCATGGTCTTCACATGATGCGGAACGGCTGGCGCGGCATGTTCATGATGATCGTCTTCATCGCGATCACCGTTGTTGTCATGGTGCTCGCAAATCGCCGGCTTGGCGGCAGGCAGGGAGGCGCTCGGCACCCTTGGGGCTGCGGCCTTGGAGGAGCACCATGTCCGGATGCTTGGCGCGGACCTTGCCGAGCACCACCCAGATGCTCGGTTGGTGGTCGCACTCGGCGCCGCCGCGCCAGTGCGGCCCGCGCCGTTCCTGGCAGATCACCACCTCGGAAGGCCGAAGCGCGGCGCTCGACCGCGCCATCGTCGCGCATCGGCCCGGGGGCGGGCAGTTGCACCGCCGCCGGTCCGGAGCGCGCATTGATCAGGAGCTTCGCCTGGTCATGTGCCTGCTCCAGCGCCTCGTCGAGGCTGAGCGGCTGGTTGCGATCTGTTCTCTGATCTTGAAGATCCAGGTCTCGGCGCCGGTGGCTTCATCGGTGTAAAATGTGGCAGCGGTGATCACCAGGCTTTTGGCAGTGACGGCCCTAACGCTGACATCTAGGTCAGGTCCTCAAACACGGCAAACAGCTGGTTCTGCAGCGCGATCCTCAACGCCAGCAGCCGGTCAAGGAAGGTGGATCGGCGGCAGGCCTTCACGAAGCGTGCCGTCGCTGCCGGCGATCTCGAGGCCGGTCGCCTCCTGGAAGGTCTGCAGCGAGCAGCCATCGACCTTGCCCTCGCGTTCGCCGGAGCGGAGGGTGGCGTGGGTGGTGAAGAGAAAGCCCTCGGTGAGCCTGATCGGCGTGCCCTCGCGGAAGTGGGCAAGCGGGGTGATCTGCAACCGCTCCTGTCCAAGCGCAGGTGGCCGTTCCCCGAGGCGAGCGCATGGATCCTCCAGGCCGTGGCGACCGACGGCCCGGCCGCGCTGCCGGAGCTGATCGCCGCCCGAGCCATCGTCGGCCTCCTGGCGAGCGTCGCCATCGTTGGCAGCTTTCGGCTCGTGCTGGCCGCCCTCGGCCTAGATCGCGGAAGAGTGATTTTGACCTTAGAGCCCAGTTACATCCGCATTGACGGCCAAGCCTACGACCGTGGCGTTGTCCGCGGTTTCGAGCTTGAGCCGCATTTGCTCGCCAGGCTGGAAGAGCACCGCGACCGCCAGCAGAAAGTGGCATCACCGCTCTACTTCCGCGACGCCTATTTCTTGGTTCTCCAATATGGCGACCGCCGAATCGAGGTCGCGGCAATTCTCGGGAACCACCCAGCAACCAAGATCCTTGCGCGCCTCCAAACGCTGCTCACGACAGCGGCTGACGCAGGCGACGGCACAGACCGTCGGCTGGCGTATCGTACCTGAGCGACGTCGTTGCGCATGGTCGTAGCGCACGTCGCAAGTAGCAAGCGAGGAGTTCAGCCGTCTCCTCCGCCAACCGCGCCCTACTCGGCGGCTATGGCTGCTCGCAATTCCGGTTCCTCCGTCGAAGCCTGATGGATCGCATCAGCAGTCGGCTTGATCCGGAACCACGCGGCGTAAAGCGCGGGCAGGAAGAGCAGGATCAGCACCGTGCCCACTGCCGTACCACCGATCAGCGTATAGGCCATCGATCCCCAGAATACGGAGTATGTGAGGGGGACGAAGGCCAGCACGGCGGCAAGTGCGGTCAGGATCACGGGCCTCGCGCGTTGCACCGTGGCCTCGACGACAGCGTGATAGTCGTCAAGGCCGGCAGCACGGTTCTCCTTGATCTGCTCGGTCAGGATCAGCGTATTGCGCATCAGGATGCCGGCGAGGCCTATCAGCCCCAAGATAGCGTTGAATCCGAAGGGCTGGTTGAAGGCGAGCAACACAGGCACGACGCCGACGAGACCAAGCGGGGCCGTCATCAGCACCATAGCCATCGTCGAGAAGGACCGCACCTGCAGCATGATGATGATCAACGTGGCGGCGATCATGACCGGGAAGATTTTCGCCAGCGCGGCGTTGGCCTTTTCAGCCTCCTCGATCGATCCACCCATCTCGATGCGATAGCCAGACGGAAGGGATGAGATCAGCGGCTGCAGGGCTTTCATGACCTGCTTGGAAACCTCCGGAGGCTGCGTAGCCTCATTGATGTCCGAGCGGACCGTGATCACGGGTGTGCGATCGCGGCGCTTCAGGATCGGCTCTTCCAGACGGATTTCGGAGTGTCCGATCTGATCGAGCGGAACCTGCTGGCCGCCCCGGCTCATCAGTGAGAAATCCGACAGGCGCGCCGGGTCCAGCCTCTCAGCCCCAGCGCTGCGTGCCACGATGGGGACGTTGCGGATGTCCTCACGGACTTGCGTGACGGGAATGCCGGTGAGGAGGAACTGGAGTTGCTGGCCCACTTCCGCCGGTGATAGGCCGATCAGGTTCAGCCGATCCTGATCTCGGGCACGAAGCGCAGCACGGGCGTACGATTTCCCCAGTCGCGGTTCGCCTCCCGCACGTCGGGGATGCCCCGCATGATGTCGAGCGCCTTTTCGGAAATGCTGTAGAGTTGCGCGGGATCGGGTCCTATGATCCGGAACTCGACCGGGAAGACTGAGGGGGGACCGAAGACGAACTGCGTGACGCGCACATAAGCCTCGGGCGCGAGCCCCTGGGTCACCGCCTCCCGGAGCCGGTGC
>JAWKVM010000051.1:0-49804 GCA_041398025.1 Alphaproteobacteria bacterium | reverse complement strand
TTCATTGACCTCCACCGTCATCGTCGAGGTCGACGGTATGCGGCCAGGGGTGGCATGGCCACTTCATTGACCTCCACCGTCATCGTCGAGGTCGACGGTATGCGGCCAGGGTGGCATGGCCACTTCATTGACCTCCACCGTCATCGTCGAGGTCAACGGTATGCGGCCAGGCTTGCCGGCTCATGACCAGGCCCCTCGTCTCGACGACACACCACCAGCCCGGACAATCAGGAGAACCCGGTGTTCGCTCCCCCGCCCGAAATCGAAGCCTCGGTCTTTTCCCGCCTGCCCGACGCCCTGCGCCTGCAAGGGGAGGCGTCGGAATGGCGGGACGGTCAGCCCGGCAATCAGCCCGAGCACTCGCTCCTGGAAGGACCCGCCTTCGATCGCCACGGCAATCTCTGGTGCGTCGACATCGCCTATGGCCGGATCTTCCGGGTCGCTCCCGACGGCCAATTCGAGGTGATGCTCGCCTATGACGGCGAGCCCAACGGCCTGGCGTTCCACGCGGACGGCCGTCTGTTCGTGGCCGACTACAAGAACGGGATCATGGTGTTCGATCCCAGGACACGTCGGATCACGCCCTATTTGCAGCGCCACCACCTCGAGCGGCTGAAGGCGGTCAACGATCTCACCTTCTCCAGCACCGGCGATCTCTATTTCACGGATCAGGGGCTGACCGGTCTGCACGATCCCACGGGCCGCGTCTTCCGCGTTCGCGAGGGGAGCAGCCCGGAAATCCTGCTCGACAACGTGCCCAGTCCGAACGGTCTGGTTCTGTCGCCGGACGACGGCGTCCTGTACGTGTCCGCGACCCGCGCCAACGCGGTCTGGCGCGTTCCGCTGCTGCCGGATGGCGGTGTCGCCAAGGTCGGAAACTTCGTTCAGCTTTCCGGCGGGCAGGGCCCGGACGGGCTTGCGATCGACCGCGAGGGCGGGCTGGTGATCTGCCATATCGGGCTGGGCACGGTCTGGCACATGACGCCGCGCGGCGAACCGGCAGGCCGCATCGTCTCGCCCGTCGGCCTGCACACGACGAACGTCGCCTTCGGCGGCGAGAACAAGTCGGAATTATTCATCACGGAGGCGGAAAGCGGCACGCTGCTCTGCTGCCCGGCGGCGGTTCCGGGCCTCGGTCTGTTCGGCCATAGCTGACGGGCAGTCACGCAGGCTTTGCTGCGCTGCGGATCTCAAAGGTCCCCGGCATTTGCGAGAGGACGCCGACGAGCACGCCGTATGCGCCGTCAATATCACGTGCGGCCAAGGACCATGACCTTCGCGTCCAGATCTTCGAGGCTCCGATCACCGTTGCCGCTGATCTGTCGCATTGACGATCCGGAGGATCCTTGTTCCGCGACGTGAAACGGCGGCGATAGAGAGGGCTACTCGACAAAGCAAGCATGAACTGTGCCGATTTGCCGAGGCTGCTCATTCCCCCATAGCCCACGTCGCAAGACGGGGCCCTTGTTCACATCTTTGACCCAAATCGGTCGTCGAGGCGGAAGGCGACATATGTTTCCAGATCGCACGGGCCTATCAGAACCACGCTACGATAGTTGCCATGAAGCCTTCGGTGGGAGCTTGGCATGTTCTGCGTGCAGTCTCGCCGCCAGCATCCCTGTCAGCCGCACCGAAGCCTTATTCCGCGTCAGATTTCGGGCTCAGGCGGAGCCTCCGGTAGCGCCGGTGCGGCTCAGATCAAATCCCCGTGTCTTGTGCCGTCGGCGATGACGCGGCCCGCCTCCATCATAACCACCCGCTGCATGCGCTCGATCAGCCGCCGGTCGTGGGTCACCGTGATCAGGGTGCTACCGGCCCGGCTTGCGGTATCGATCAGGAGATCGGCGATGGTCGCGCTCGTGGTCTCGTCGAGGCTCGCGGTCGGCTCGTCGGCGATCACAATCGGCGGGCGATGCCAGAGCGCGCGCGCGAGCGCCACCCGCTGCTGTTCGCCGCGGGAGAGCTTCCGGATGTCATCGCGCTCCAGGGGTACGCCCATGGCCGAGAGTTCGGCGCGTGCGCGCCGCCGATCGTCGGCGCCGGGCCGAAAGCCCGAAAAATAGCGGGTCACCAGGACATTGTCCTCGACCGACAGATGCGGCACCAGATGGAAATCCTGGAACACCAGGCCAAGCTGGTGTCGCCGCCAGCGGTCGCGTGCAGATTCGGCGAGCGCGCTGATCGTGACCTCGCCCCAGCGGACGGAGCCGGTGGTCGGCACCTCGATGCCGGCGAGCAGATAGGCGAGCGACGTCTTGCCGGCTCCCGAGGCCCCGGTGATCGCGAGATGGGTCCCCGGCGCGATCCGCAGGTCGGGAAGATCGACGACCGGCGGTCCGGCGTGGTCGAAACGAAACAGCAGGCCCTGGACCGTCAAGGCATTGTCCATGGTCAGGCCCGGTTTGTCCGATGGCACGGCGACGCTGCCCCCCGCGGTCGCGAATGGATGGTCAACCTTGACTGACCATCATCGCCGCATTCTTATCAAAAAGGGGAGATAACACAAACAGAGAGCAACGAAATCATGAGAAAGCCCATCAGGATCTGGGGAGGTGTCGCTGCGATCGCGCTGCTTGGCGGCTGCGCCTTGGTCGATACCAGCAAGACCGCAGCCGTGCAGACGGAGGATTCCTACTACGCCGATGCCCAGGCGAGGCTCGGCGAGATCGCGGCGAGGAAGCCGAACACCAAGCGTGCCAAGAACGTCATCCTGTTCGTCGGCGACGGCATGGGCGTGTCGACCGTGACGGCGGCGCGCATCTTCGAAGGCCAGCAGCGCGGCGTCGATGGCGAGTCCAACGTGCTGTCCTTCGAGGCCTTCCCCTATCTGGCGCTGTCCAAGACCTACGCCCACGACGCCCAGGTGTCCGACTCGGCGCCGACCGCAGTCGCCATGACCACCGGTGCCAAGACCAAGAACGACATCATCGGCCTCAATCAGGACGCCTTGTTGGAAAACTGCGAGGACTCCAAGGACAAGCATCTGACCACGCTCTGGGAGATGGCCGAACAGGCGGGCCTTGCGACCGGCGTGATCACCACGGCCAGGCTGACCCACGCGACGCCATCAGCCACCTACGCCCATTCCGCCAGCCGGGATTGGGAATCGGATGCCGACATGTCCGAGGAGGCGCTGGCGCAGGGCTGCCCCGATATCGCCGCCCAGCTCGTCGACTTCAGCTATGGCGACGGCATCGAGATCGCCATGGGCGGCGGCCGCGACCGCTTCCTGCCGGCGAGCAGTGCCGATCCCGAGGACGAGGGCAAGACCGGCAAGCGCAATGACGGCCGCGACCTCACCGCGGAATGGGTCGCGCAATATGGCGACGGCGGCGCCTATGTCTGGAATGCCGAGCAGTTCAACGCCCTCGACTTCGGCAAGGCCAAGCATGTGCTCGGCCTGTTCAACCGCTCGCATCTGGAATACGAGGCCGACCGCGCCAAGGACGCCGGCGGCGAGCCGTCGCTGGCCGAGATGACCGGCGCTGCGATCGACATGCTGTCCGCCGATCCCGACGGCTTCCTCCTGATGGTCGAGGGCGGGCGCGTCGACCATGCCAGCCATGAGAGCAACGCCTACCGCATGCTGACCGACGCGGTCGCCCTGAACGAAGCGATCAAGACCGCGCTCGACAAGGTCGACACCGACGAGACCCTGATCATCGTCACCGCGGATCACAGCCACACGCTGACCATCAACGGCTACCCCAAGCGCGGCAACCCGATCCTCGGCCTGGCGCGCGGCGTCGATGGCGAGCTGATCCTCGGCGACGACAACAAGCCCTACACCACGCTGAGCTACGCCAATGGGCCGGGCGGGCAGCTCGAGGGGGCGCGCGCGGATCTCACCGAAGTCGACACCACCGATCCCGACTTCATCCAGCAGGCGCTGGTGCCGCTCTCCAGCGAGACCCATGCGGGCGAGGATCTCGGCATCTACGCCACCGGTCCCTGGGCGCATCTCTTCCAGGGCACGGTCGAGGAGAACTATATCTTCCACGTGATGGACCACGCATCGCAGATCGGTGCCAAGGCGGCGGCCAAGGCTGCGAACTGAGCCTGCAGCCGACGATCTCCCGGCGCCGCCCCGGCGCCGGGGGCTCTCCGCCGCCGGCCCGCCGATCCGCGCGAGGAGACGAGCCGATGCGATCGATGATGGAACGGCGACAGATGCTGCTCGCCGGTTTTGCCGGCCTCGGCGCGCTGTCATGGCCGGGCACTGTCCTGGCAATCGACCAGATCAAGATCCGTGATCTCTACAAGACCCAGGACGAGTTTTCCGAGCGGGCGCTGGATCTTGCCGGCAGGGAGATCGAGATCCCGGGCTTCATGGCGCCGCCGCTCAAGCCGGATGCCAGCTTCTTCGTGCTGACCAAGCGGCCGATGGCGGTCTGCCCGTTCTGCGACACCGAGGCCGACTGGCCGCTCGACATCGTCCTGGTGCTGCTGCGCGAGCAGCAGGAATGGGTCTACTTCAACCGGCCGATCATGGTGACCGGCGTCCTCGAGCTCGGCGTCGCGATCGACCAGGAGACCGGCTTCGTCAGCAAGGTGCGGCTGACCGACGCCAAATTCGAGCTGGTCGGCTGAGCCGCCCGTGAACCCCCTGCCGCTGGTGCTTGCCGAGATCCGCGCGGGGTGGTGGCGGCATGTCGCGATCATGCTGCTGGTCGCGGTCGCGGTCGCCCTCGGCGTGGCGATCTCCGCCCAGGACCGCGCTTTGCGCCAGGGCAGCGCCAGCGCCGCCGATCCGTTCGACCTGATCATTGGCGCCGCCGGCAGCGACACCCAGCTCGTGCTCAGCACCGTCTATCTGCAGCCGGGCGCCCTCGATCTCATGCCGGCGCGCATTCTCGCCGAGCTGCACCAGCGGGACGACGTCGCGTTCGCCTCGCCGATCGGTTTCGGCGACAGCTTCCAGGGCTATCCGCTGGTGGGCGTGACGCCGGCGCTGGTCACCCATCTCGCCGGCGGCGGTGCGCTGGATCAGGGCCGCGTGTTCGCGCGCCTGGACGAGGCGGTCATCGGCGCCGAGGTCGCGCTCGCGATCGACCAGCGCTTCACGCCGCTCCACGGCATGAGCGAGCTGGTCGACGACGAGGTCCACCACGACGATTTCAGCTTCACGGTCGCGGGCGCTCTGCCGCCCCTCGGCAGCCCCTGGGACCAGGCGATCCTGGTGCCGATCGAGGCGGTCTGGTGGCTGCATGCCCTGCCGCTCGGCCATGTCGTCGACGACGCCCTGCTCTATCCCGAAGGCGTCGGCCACGAGCCCGACCTCGCCGCCGTGGCGATCGGCCCGCCCTTCGACGACGCCGAGCTTGCCGGCATGCCGGCGATCACGGTCGAGCCCGCCTCGATCGGCGCCGCCTACAGCCTCCGCCAGGCCTATCGCGCCGACGCCGAGACTACCGCCGTCTTCCCCGCCGAGGTGCTGATCCAGCTCTACGGCCTGCTCGGCGACGTCCGCGACATCTTGGCGCTGATCTCGATCGTCACCCAGGTCCTGGTGATCGCGGCGATCATGCTCGCGGTGTTCGGCAATCTCGCCCAGCAGCAAAAGCAGCTCGCCGTGCTCCGCGCCCTCGGCGCGCCGCGCATCTTCATCTTCCTGGTCGTGTGGCTCGACGTTGCCCTGACCCTGAGCATCGGCGCCCTGCTCGGCCTGGTGCTCGGCTACGGCCTCGCCTGGCTCCTGGCCATGCTGTTCGCGAACCAGACCGCGATCGCCCTCGGCGTCACCCTCGGCTGGAACGAGATCGGGCTGGTCGTCGCCATCGTCCTGGCCGGCATGTCGCTGGCCCTGGCGCCGAGCCTGACGACCTATCGACGATCGATCGCCAGAACACTGCAACAGAGGTAGCGGCGATCGCCGTCTGACTACGTCGCAGATTGAAGCGACTGCCTTGCACACATTCGGAACCTGGGCGGACATCGCCGCATTCCGTTGAATTGAGATGAGCCGCACGAAGCCGGAGCTAAACGCTGCAGAATCTATCTTGGGATCTGCCGGTGATAGCTGTCTCCGGTTCCTCTCAGAGCCATTTTGACAACAGACATCGCTCATGATCGCTATATCCGGCGCGACGGTATGGCCTCATGGCTGGATTGCCATGCTCGACTTCGAGGTACATGCGTCCAAGCCCCAGCGTTCGAGCCTCTTCATCGACAAGCCCGCGCACACGCTGACCAAGCCCCTGATTGCGGAGTTCCGGCTTGATCAACAATGCATCGATGAAGCCATCCCGTCCTCCGGTTTCGACACTGAAACTCATGGTGATGACCACATATCCAGCGGTGACGCCTTCGACGTCGATCAACTGGCGGATTCGACAAGGGAGGGTGGCTGCTCCGAGAACCCGATACGCCTCGTTGAGAAAACTTAGCCGCCTGACGAAGTTTTTTCTTGCGCCATGGCGGCCCGTGCAATAGTTAGTGATATGGCTAAGCATGATCCCGATCTCTCGCTGCTCTTCCACGCGCTGGCCGACCCGACCCGTCGGTCGATCGTGACCCGGCTCGCCGAAACATCTGCGGCGGTGACGGAACTGGCCGACCCCACGGGACTGCGACTGCCCACGGTGATGCGGCACCTTTCCGTTCTGGAGGAGGCAGGACTGATAACCACCTCCAAGGCCGGGCGGATACGGACCTGCGCCATCGTGCCCGAGGCTCTGGAGCCGATGCGGACCTGGCTCGATGAACAGCGGGCCATCTGGGAAGCCCGGCTCGACCGGCTGGATGCATTCGTGATGAACGTCATGAAGGAACGTGAAGAATGACACGGAACCAGGCTGCAGACGGCGCGCACCCTGCGGCGGCTGATGACGGAAAGAGCCGGTTCGCGACGCTCACCTTCCAGCGGGACGTGGCCGCACCGGCCTCGGTGCTGTGGGCGACCTGGACGGCTCCGGCGGCGCGAGCGATCTGGGCAGCACCCTCGCCCGCGGTCACCGTGGAGTTCCTGGAGGCCGATACCAAGGTGGGTGGCCGCGAAATCTCGCTCTGCAAGGTCGAGGGCTCTCCGGACATCCGATGCGAATGCGGCTGGCTGGAGCTGCAGCCGGAACAGCGTAGTGTGAACTACGAGGTGATTTCCTCCGAAGGCTTGACCCAATCGGTCGCCCTGGTGACCGCGGATATCTCGGGAACGGACGAGCGCAGCCGGCTGGCCCTGACGGTGCAGCTTTCCGCGCAAGCCGAAGACATGGAGGCAGGCTACCGGGAAGGCTTCGGCGCCGGTCTGGACAACCTCGCGGGCGTGGCCGGGCGGACCATGGTGCTGCAGCGGGTGATCAAGGCGCCGCGATCGGTCGTGTGGGGTGCCTGGATGAACCCCGAAACGCTGCCGCAATGGTGGGGGCCTGACGGTTTTTCCTGTCGCACGCAAAGGATCGACCTCAGTGCTGGCGGCGAATGGGTATTCGACATGATCGCGCCTGACGGCACGGTCTTTCCGAACCACCATCTCTATCATGAAGTCCGGCCCGAGGAGAGGCTCGGCTACACGCTGCTTTGGGGCGAGAACGGACCGAAGCATGCCGACGCCTGGGCCTCGTTCGAGGATCAGGGCGGAGCGACGAAGGTGACCCTTTGCATGGTCTTCAGTACGGCCGCCGAGTTCCAGGAGGCGAAGGGCTTCGGTGCCGTGGAACTGGGACTGCAAACGCTGGGCAAGCTGGAACGCTTCGTCGCTTCCCGCTGATAGGTTGCGACCTCCCGTCGGCTTATAGCTTTGGCGCGGCCCGCTTCCGCATCGTCGCCGCTTCGGTCTCCCCTTGGCACCAGATTGCCTTCCCGCCGAGAGCAGCATGCGTCCAAAGTGGCATGACAAAGCTGACGGAACGGCTACCGCGGCGCGCAAGCGTCCGAAATCTGTTGTGAAGCGGACCGCGAGGGTCATGGCTCCAGGGCGGAGCCATGACCCGAAGGCGACACCATCGTGGGATCGGCTGATGACCGGCTGCAGCATGTGCGCGCAATGCTCTTAATCTAATTGAAAGCAATGATTGCTATCACCCATGCAGGCAATGCTAAGCGAGGGTGAGAGATGTCCTGCAGTTTTCCCAAGAGCATGTTTTGGCTGGCGTCCGTGCTGACCTGTCTGGCGGCTGGCGGTGTTGCCGCGGAGCCCGGCGTGGCCGCGAACAGCATCACATTCGGCCAGTCGGCCGCGTTTGACGGCCCGGCCTCGGCGCTCGGGCAAGGCATGAAGGCCGGTATTCTGGCCGCCTTCGAGGAGGCGAACCGCAAGGGCGGTGTCTCCGGGCGCAAGCTCGAACTCAAGAGCTACGACGACGGCTACGAGCCGGATCGCGCCATCGAGAACACCCGGCGGCTGATCCAGCAGGATGAGGTCTTCGCGCTCATCGGCGAGGTCGGCACCCCGACATCCAAGGCCGTGCAGCCGATCGCGACCGAGGCGAAGGTCCCCTTCATCGGTCCTTTCACCGGCGCCGGCTTCCTCCGGGATTCGAGCCTTGGCAACATCGTCAACTTTCGCGCCACCTACGGCCAGGAGACCGAGGCCTGGATCAAGCACCTGACCGACGATCTCGGCCACAAGAAGATCGCGATCCTCTACCAGGACGACTCCTTCGGCCGGGTCGGGCTCGCCGGCGTGCAGGCGGCGCTCGAAAAGCGCGGCATGTCGCTGGTCGCAGAGGCCACCTACAAGCGCAACACCACGGCGGTGAAGTCGGCGGCGCTGACCATCCGCAAGGCCAAGCCCGACTCGGTGGTGATGGTCGGTGCCTACAAGCCGATCGCCGAATTCATCAAGCTGGCCAAGAAGACCGGCATCGATGCGACCTTCATCAACATCTCCTTCGTCGGCTCGAAGGCGCTCGCCAAGGAGTTGGGCAAGGACGGCGCGGGCGTGGTCGTCACCCAGGTCGTGCCCTTCCCCTGGGACCGCTCGATTCCGCTCGTCGCCCGTTATCAGGAAGCGATCAAGGCGGTCGATGGCGCCGCCGAGCCGGGCTTCGTGTCCCTCGAAGGCTACATCGTCGGTCGGCTGACCATCGCCGCCCTGGAGAAGACGGGAGGCGCGTTCACGCGCGAAGCCTTCCTCAAGACGTTCGCCTCGGTCGGCCGTTTCGACCTGGACGGCGTCGAGCTCGCCTTCGGCGCAGATGACAATCAGGGCTCGGACGACGTGTTTCTGACCGTCATTCAGTCGGATGGCAGCTTCCGCGCCGTCGACCGTCTCGATCCCACAAGCTGAGCGCCTGCCGCCGCCCCGAGATCCCGTGCAGGGGCCGGGGCGGCGGATCGCGCACTATGCCTTGTCGACATGACGGCGTTATTTCGGCCGCCAGTCCGAACACCTGAATAGCGGATTGATTTCGATGCTTGATGAGGCTCTGCCAGAACCAGCCGTCGGCCGCGAGCGGACATCTGGCCTTCGGGGACGTCTTATCCTGGCGATCGGCGCCGTCGCCGCGCTCACTCTTGCCGCCGGCGGGTTCGGTATCTGGTCCTATCAAAAGATCGAACAGGCCTTTCAGGCGGTCGCCGACCACAGCATTCCGGCGATGATCGACGCCTTCGACATGGTCGAGCGGGCCTCATCGTTGACCTCGGACGCGAACGCTCTCGCCACGGCAACGACGGCGGCGGAGCATGCCAAGGCGACCGGCCGAATCGCCGATGACAACGAAGCGTTCAGGCGGGTGCTCGACCACATGGCGGCCTCGTCGCTGCCATCCAAAGAGGTCGGGAGCACGGAGGTCCTGGCCGGCGAGCTGGCGGCCGCGCTCGGTGAGCTGGACCGCATGGTATCCGAAGAGCTGTCGCTTGCCGACGAACGGCGGATGGCAGTCGAGACGATCGAAGCCGCGCATGCCAAGCTGCTCACATGGCTCGAGCCCAAGATCGACGAAGCGAATTTCGATCTGGTGATTCAGGCTGAGGAAACCACGAGCGGTCTTGGCGACCAGATCGAATCCCTGATGACCGATGGCGTCGGTCGTCTCCAGTCGGCACTCATGCTGCGCGCCGAAACCAATCGGATGGCAGGCATTTTGATCGAGGCGGTCGTACTCGCGGATCCGGCAGAGATCACGGAGGCTGAGGACCGCTTCATCGCCGTCGCCAACGCGGTCGACGAGGAGCTGGCGCTTTTGCGCGACCTCGAAGGCGGCGACGACCTCGCACGTCAAATCGATGCTCTGCGCAATCTTGGTCAGGGCGACGACGGCGTCTTCGCCGGGCGTCGGCGCCTCGCCGACAGCCTGTCCGACGAGACGACCGGCGGTCGCATCGATCATGGCTGGTGGGCCAAGGCGATCTTCGGCCCGCGTGAGGCGATTCTCGCACTTCTCGAACCGATCGTCGATGAGGCCCGCTTCGATCTGGTTCTGCTGAGCGAAAGTGCGGTGGACGACAGCTCGAAGACGATCAACGAGCTGATCGACCGCTCGGTCTCCTCCCTGCGCGGCTATCTCGGCGTCGCCGCCGACAGCAACTGGCTGGTCGGCCTGCTGCAGCAGGCGTCGATCGAGCGGGATGTGGCAGTGCTGGCGACCTTGAGCGAGCAGATCAACAGCGCCGTCGCCCGCCTCCACGACCTGCAGGGCGATGGAGTCCGGGATCCAAAACTGCTGACCGAACTCGAAGCGCTGACCGCGCCGATCCTCGCCATGGCCAGCGGGGAGGGCTCCATTCCCGAGCTGCGCGGCCGGGAAATCGATATGCGCCATCGGCAGGAGCTCAAGGTTGAGGAGGCATCGGAGCTAGCCGGAGCACTCGCCACGTCGGCGAGCCGCTTGGTCGACCTCGCGCGCAGCAATGTCGGGTCGAGCAGCGCTCTGGTCGAATCGGCTATCGCCAGTGGGCGATGGCTGATGGCGGCTCTGTCGATCGCAGCTTTGCTCGGCTCGGCCTCCGTGGTGATCTTCTATGTCGGCCCACGGATCGTCGACCCGCTGCGCGCGATGAGCAGCAGCATCAGCCGTCTGGCGCAAGGCGAGCAGGTCGCGATCGAAGGCATGGATCGCAAGGACGAACTCGGCGAACTCGCACGCTCGCTGACCATCATTCACGAGAAAGCCATCGAGGCGAGCCGCATCAAGCTGGCGCTGGACAATGCCAATGCCGGTGTCATGGTCGCGGACGGCATGGGCAAGATCGTCTATGTCAATCGACAGCTTTCGGCCCTCTTTCAGGCGGCTGAGGCCGAAATCAGACATGTGGCGCCCGACTTTCAGGCAGGCGATCTCGTCGGCCTCGACGTCGACGAGCTGCAGCAAAGCCTCGGTGTTGCGGGCGTCTCGCTGAAGACGCTGCGCGCTGCCGACGAGGTCGAGTGCAAGGTTGCGGGCCGCCATCTTGCCTTCGTCGCCAGTCCGGTCCTCGGTGCCTCCGGCGAGCGCCTCGGCTCGGTCATTGAATGGCGCGACCATACGGAGGATCTGGCGCTGCAGCGCTCGATCGATGAGGTCGTGTCCGCCGCGGTCGGTGGCGATTTCTCCAAGCGCGTCAAGGCCGACAACCTTGACGGCGCGATGGGACGCCTTGCTCAAGGTGTCGATCAGCTCACCGGACTGATCGAAGGCGCCACCGGGGATATCGGGACCATGCTCGGTGCGCTTGCCGAAGGCGATCTAAGCCGGCGCATCACGGCCGACTATCGGGGAACGCTCGGGGTCTTGAAGGATGACGCCAACCGCACTGCCGACCAGCTGGCGAATATCGTCGGGCATATCCAGCTGACCGCCAACGAGGTGAAGAACGCGGCCTCCGAGATCACCAGCGGCACCGAAGACCTGTCGTCGCGCACGGAGCAGGCGGCGGCCAATCTCGAGGAAACCGCGGCATCGACCGAGGAGATGGCTGCGACCGTCGGCCAGAACGCCAAGAACGCCAAGAGCGCCAGCGAGCTCGCCGGCAGCGCCGACAGGACCGCCAAGACCGGCGGCGACGTGGTCAAGCAGGCGGTCGGTGCCATGGCAGGTATCGAGGAATCGGCGCAGAAGATCACGGATATCATCTCCGTGATCGACGAGATCGCCTTTCAGACCAATCTCCTGGCCCTCAATGCCAGCGTCGAGGCGGCGCGCGCCGGCGAGGCGGGCAAGGGCTTCGCGGTGGTCGCCCAGGAGGTCCGCCAGCTCGCGCAACGCTCCGCCCAGGCGGCAGCGGACATCAAGACCTTGATCCAGAACAGCAACGGACAGGTCAAGGACGGGGTGCAGCTGGTCAATCGCGCCGGCGAGGCGCTGACCGAGATCGTCGGTTCGATCGGCAAGGTGGCCGGAATCGTCGAGCAGATCTCGAGTGCGTCGCAGGAGCAGGCGATCGGCGTGCAGGAGATCAACAATTCGATCACCAGCATGGACGAGATGACCCAGCAGAACTCCGCCCTCGTGGAGGAAAGCACCGCCGCGGCACGGGCGCTCACCGATCAGGCGACCAAGCTCGCCGAGCTCATGGCGTTCTTCAAGCTCGATGGCAGCAAGACGTTGGCCAGGTCGAAAGCCGGACATGACGTGCAGCGCAAGCAGGTGCTGAGGTCTGCCCTCCTCTCGGCAGGCCATGAAGAGGTTTGAAGCGAAGGCCGGACGAGTGGCGCCGGCAGAATCTCAAACCGAGGAGGCGCACGCAGTCCTTTGGGCGACGTGGGCGAAGACCGAACCTATGATTTCGTCCTGAACGTCGTTTGTCTGCTCTTCAAGCAACGCCCCTCGATAAGACGGCCTATACCGCCAAGTCAGTCTGACCGATCCGGGAACTGTCCCTGCTTCCCCGTGCGCTCTCCGAAAAGAGTCGTCAATCCCGCCCGGCCCGAGACGACTGATAGCGACGGCTTTTGGCACAGAGCGGAAGCGCCGGTTGTTCCCGCTTTCCGAGTGAAAGCAGCCCCTGACATTCGTCGAGGCGCTGGATTCTCCCCTTTCTCTCGGGCTGGATTGCGTGGCATTGAACCGCTCCGGGTTTGCCGGCGGCTGTTTGGTTTGAGTCTCACGCGACCATAGCGAGACCTTGGTTGTCCGCATAGAAGCGGTCTTCGGCTTCGGCGGGCGGGATGTTGCCGATCGGCTCGAGCAGGCGTCGGTTGTTGAACCAGTCGAGCCATTCGAGCGTGGCGAATTCGACGGCTTCCAGGCTGCGCCATGGACCTGGTCGACGGATCACTTCCATCTTGAAGAGACCGATCACGGTTTCGGCGAGAGCATTATCGTAGCTGTCGCCGACACTGCCGACCGAGGGCTCGATGCCAGTGTTGCGACGAAAAGTTGAAACCGCCTTGCGATCCTCTGTCACTGTGATGGATCAGACCGTCGTTCTGGGTAGGCTGACGGGCGTGCAGCGCTTGCTCGAGCGCATCGAGGACGAGCCCGGCCTGCATCGAGCGGGAGACCTGCCAACTGACAATGCGTCGAGCAAAAGCGTCGATCACAAAGGCCATGTAGACGAAGCTGGCCCAGGTCGCGACGTAGCTGAAATCCGAGAGTCAGAGCGCGTTTGGGCGTGGCGCGTGGAACTGCCGGAGCTTCAGGGAACCAGGTCACAGGATCTGGCCCTTGATCGCACCGATGCGCAGATGCTCGAGGGTGGCGTCCATCCTGCTCGCCAGCTCGGTCATGCGCTGGTTCACCACCGCCTGCACGCCTTCCAGCATGCATTCCGAGCCGAAGGCGCGGACGTTCTGCACTTCGTCGGCGAGGATGGTGTTCTCGAGCGCGATGTGCGACATCATGGAGAAGGCAGTACTGTTGAAGATGTCCAGAGCGAGCAATCGCAAATCCTCAGATTGTCGGGAGAAGAAAAAGCCCGCTGGATCAGTAAGCGATGATGGTGAGTACGGCGAGTTCGCCCAGGGCCGTGGTTTTTTCACCGGCAGCGATGCCATGCGGCCAGACCAGATCCTCGGCATGCACCTCGGCGAGGCGGAGGATGGCGACGGCCTCGGCAGCTGACGCGCCGACCGCATCGTAGAGGATCGCGGCGGCTACCTCGGAGCCGTCGACGGCGACTGGATCGAGCGCCTTGTACTTGCCGCTCGCGGTCACCTTACCGAGCGCCGCGCCGGCCTCGAGGGTCTCGCCGGAGAGCGCGGTGATGGTCTCACGTGAGATGGTGCCGTTGCCTTCCGAGACGATGAATTCGCCAGCGTGCTGGCCTTCCCGCAACTCGAGCATGGGATCGTCCCATCGAACGTTCTGATTGCGGGCGGCGTAGATCGCTGCGGTATCGATCGAGGCCTGGGCGGGCTCGATCACCGGGACTGTCGGGAATTTCGTGTGTGGGCCATGACGATGCGAGCGGAGGCGACATTGCATGGCACGCCGGAAGAAGCCTGTGATCGCTGACGATCTCCTGGACCAGTTGCTGGCTGGCCGGGACCCTGAGGCGGTTTTCAGGAAGGACGGCCTGTTTGACGATTTGAAGCGGGCTCTGGCGGAGCGGGCGCTGAACGCCGAGATGGACCATCGCATGGCTGGTGAAGCCGGCGACGGCCGGCCCGACAGCCGCAATGGCTGCGGCAGGAAGACGCTGCTGACGGAGACCGGCAAGCCCGGCAGTTTGGTGCCGCGGGATCGGCTTTCGACCTTCGATCCGCAGCCGATCGCCAAGGACCGCCGGCGGATCTCCGGCTTCGACGGGAAGATCGTGTCCCCAAGGTCCCGTTTGGCCACGCCCGCGGCATGACGGTGCGCGAGATCCGCGGCCGCCTGGGCGAGTTCCATGGCCTCGACGTCTCACCGGATCCGATCAGCGCGGTCACGGACGAAGTGCTGGACGAGGTGGCCGAATGGCAGAACCGGCCGCACGAGCCGCTCCACCCCCTGGTCTTCATCGATGCGCTCCGGGTCAAGGTCCGGGACGACGGCACGGTGCGCAACAAGGCGGTCTAGGGGGCGCTCGGCGTCCGGATCGAACAGACCGGAGGCGCCAAGTTCTGGCTGCGGGTGATGATTGAGCTCAACAACCGCGGCGTCGAGGACGTCCTGATCACCGTCTTCCCCGACGCCCGGGTCCAGACCTGCATCGTCCATCCGATCCGGAATTCGCCGGACTTCGTGTCCTGCAAGGACAGGCGGGCGGTCGCTGCGGCGCTGAAGCAGGTCTGCAAGGCCGCCGCCGCCGATGCGGGCGCCGCCGCCCTGCACGCCTTCGTCGAGAGCGACTGGGGCCCGGAAATACCCGGCGATCGCCATGTCCTGGCGCCGCCACTGGCTGGCAGCGGATCATCGACACGACCAACGCCATCGAGGCCCTGAACGCCAAGCGACGCCGCGCGGTCAGGACCCGTGGCCATTTCCCGACCGACGAGAGCGTCACCAAGCTGCTCTTCCTGGTCTCGAACCTGGCCGAAAAGGACGGGAAGATGCCGGCCAGAGAATGGGGCATGGCCAAGGCCCAGTTCGCGATCCTCTTCGAACACCGATTCAGGATCGCCCAGTAGCAATGTTCAACTCATCGACCACACACGAAATTCCCGACAGTCCCGGTTCTGCGGCTTTTCCCGCAACGAGCCGCCGCCCGAACGCACCGCCTTCGTTCACTTTCGTCGGGAACTCTTGCGTCATGAGCTTGATCAGGCCCTCTTCGACGACATCACGGCACAGCTGAAGGCAAGGGCAATCCGGGTCAAGACGGGCGCGATGGTCGACGCCCCTGTGGTGGGCTCTGCAAGCCAAGGCGACGAGGGAGCAAAACGGTCAGGCCACCGCTCGCGCAAGGCGATCCACGGCGATAAAGCCCATGTCGGCGCCCCATGTCGGCGCCCCGTGTCATGTCCAGATCTGGGCGGACACCGCCTTGGTCGAGAAACCGGCGGTCACGCCGGGCAATGCCCATGACGGGCGCAGCGGCGAAGCCGCGTTGCCAGATGATCCCGGCGATGATTGCGCGGATAGCGGCTGTCGGGGGAAGTCTTTGGCAAAGCGGCGAGCGCTCGAGGCGGCACACCCCGCGTCGTCGCCACCCATGTTTGGGCCAAGAGCCGGGCCGAAGCTGATTGCTGGCTCGCCGAATGGAACAACCCGATCCACAAGGTCCGCTGCCGGATCGAGAAAACCTTCAACGTCGATCAGGTGCTGGCGTAGATCCAGTGAGTAAGCTCGCGGTATGATTTCGCTAGGTACAGCAGTCTTGGTCGGACGAGCCTCCGGCACCTGCCCCGGCCAGCACGCTCGCGACGAAGCGCGCGATGGCGGCGACCACGGCCGGCCGCGCCTCGTGATGGGGCACATGGCCGATGCCTTTGAGAGCGAGCTTCTCCGCCAACCCCGTGACTCCAGCCATGATCGCTTCCGCGTGGATCTCCGTTCCATGCTCGTCACGATCGCCCTGCACGACCATGACGGGACAGGTGATGCGGGGCAGTTTCTCGATCATGGCCCAGTCCCCGCGCTCCGGCGCAAGCCACCATGCGGCCCAGCCTTCGAGCAGGCGATCGGCATCGCGATGATGCCGGGCGAGGCGGCGGCGAAAGCCCGGATCCTGCCGCCACCGCCGCACAACCCCGCTCAACGCCTCCCGAATTGCCGGCTCGAACAGCACATGCGCCGCCTCGCTGATGCAGGCGACGACGCATTCCGGAAAAGCTGCGGCATGAAGAAGGGCGATCGTGCCGCCGTCGCTGTGGCCGATCAGGATGGGTCGATCGATACCTGTCTTCTTCAGGAGCTCGGGCAGGAGCCGTTCCGCCTCGATTTCGAGAAAGTCCGGCGGTCGGGGCAGCGCCAGCTGGTCGGACCGTCCATGGCCGAAGCGGTCGTAGATCAGCGCCGGCAAGCCCGTGGCTCGGGCGAGTTCATCCGGAAAGTCCTTCCACATGGTGATGGAGCCCAGGCCCTCATGCAGAAAGATCAGCGTGGGCCGGCCACGTGCGTCCCCGCCGAGACGCCGCAGCGCCAGACGGCGCCCGTCGATCTCGACGAACACCTGCATGCTTTCGCCTTCCGCCCGGCCCGACGCTCAGGCGGCCTTGACCGCGCCTGCCTCGAGCAGGGCGTCGATCGCCGACGGAGCGTAGCCGAGCTCGTTCAGGATCTCGCGGGTCTGGGCGCCGAGCGGCTGCGGCACCAGGCGCACCTCGGCCGGCTGGCCATCATAGCGGATCGCATGGTTGACCAGGGTGACGGGCAGGCCGGTGCTGCCCTCGACGGTGACGAAGGTTTCATTGTGCTGCACCTGGGGATCGGCGGCGACGTCGTCATAGTCGTTCACGCGGGCGTGCCAGACATCGTGAGCGGCGAAGCGGCGCTCGAGCTCGGTCAGGGACAGCGCCGGCAGCAGGCGGTCGAGGATGGCCACGATCTCCCCGCTCCTGGCCGCCACCTCGTCCTCGGGAATGGCGGCGAGTTGTTCCGAGTTCAGCGCCGCGCCAAGGGCCGCCATGGTGGTCAGCGAGATGGCGATATGGCCGTCCTTGGCGGGGTAGATGCCGTAGGGGGCTGCGTAGTACCAGCCGCCCACCCGCGGCGGGGCGGTGACGTCGTGCTTCTTTTTGGCGTTGAGATAGCAGATGAAGGATTCCATCTGCAGATCGATCGCGGCGGAGAGCAGGTTGACGTCGACGCGGCAGCCCTTGCCGGTGCGCCCCTTCCTGAACAGCGCCGAGACCACGCCCAGCGCCAGCAGCGCCGCCCCATGGTGATCGGCCGCGGACACGCCCACGGTGCGCGGGCCGGTCACCGCTTCGCCGGTGATCTTGGCGAGGCCGGACAGGGCCTGGACCAGCATGTCCTGGCCGGGCTTTTTGGCATAGGGCCCGTCCGCGCCGTAGCCCGAGGCCGAGGCGTAGACGATGCCGGGATTGAGCGCCTTCAGCGCCTCGTAGCCGAAGCCCAGCTTCTCCATGACACCAGGGCGGAAATTCTCGCAGACCACGTCCGAGGTTTCGATCAGCTTCTGCACGACCTCCCGGCCGGCGTCCGCCTTGAGATCGACGGCGAGGCTTCTCTTGTTGCGATTGCCGCAAAGAAAGAGCGCGGCCTGATCGTCGACCCAGGTCCCAGCCCCGGCAAAGCGGCGCTGAAAGGCACCCTCGATCGGCTCGATCGCGACCACGTCGGCGCCGAGATCGCCCAGGATCTGCATGCCGACCGGGCCGAGCAGAAAATGGTTGAAGCTGACGACGCGCACGCCGTCGAGGAGATCGAGCATGTCTGACCTCAGGATGGACGGCCGCCTGGCGACGGTCGCCGGCTGGCCTGGGAAGCGACGTCGTGTCTACTCGGCGGCGTGAACGAGGCCTTCGGCGTTGAGCAGACCGGCCGCCTCCAGGGCGGTGCGCAGCCGGCCGAGCTCGGCGTCCGGGAGCTTCATCAGCGGCGGGCGCACCACGGCCTTGTCGAGCCGGCCCAGCATCACCAGGCATTCCTTCATGCGGTTGTGCATGTCGAGGAAGGGCTGGGCGTAGAACGCCTGAGCCATCGGGTAGATGCGGTCGTTGATCGCCTGGGCGCGCGCCAGATCCTTGGTCTGGACCGCCTCGAACAGCCGGACCTGCAGATCGGCGATCACCGAGCCCGCCCCGGACAAGAGGCCGTCGCAGCCCATGGTGAGCGACGCCATCAGCCAGGCGCTGTGGGTGGTGAGCACGGTCACCGGGCGCGGCAGCGCCTGGAGCGTGCGGGTGTGGCGCTCATGCAGAAGACCGTCGTTGGACCAGTCCTTGATCGCGACAATCGAGGGCACCTCGTCCACCAGCCTCATCAGGGTCTCGAAGGGATAGCCGAGACCTGATGCCATCGGGTACTGGAAGAGGATGAGCGGCAGGTCGGTGGCGTCCGCCACCATCTTGAAATGGGCAAGCGCCATCTCCGGGCGCATCTGACCGCCCATGATCATGCTCTGCGGCGGGAACACCAGGAGCGCCGAGGTGCCTTCCTCAGCCGCCATGCGGGCGATGCGCGCCGCCTCGATGCTGCCGTCGGCGTAGACGCCGTTGATCAGCGGCAGCCGGTCGCCGATTTCGTCCAGCGAGAAGGCGAGGATGCGCCGCTGCTCCTCGAAGGCGCAGGCATGCACCTCCGAGGCATGACCGTTGACGGTGATCGCGTTCAGGCCGTCGACCGCAGCGACGTCGGCGAGATGACGGCGCGCCGAGGGCTCGTCGATGGAGAAATCCTCGTGGAACGCCATGAGCGTGGCCGGGATCACGCCCTTCGGCCGGTAGTCCTTGAAACCTGCCATGATGCTGCTCCTCGTAATCGTCCGTTCAGCTGCAACCCGAAGCACTCATTGCGCCGTCATGCCGCCATCGATGGTCAGCATCGTGCCGGTGCAGAACGAGCTGTCATCCGAGGCGAGATAGAGAATGCCGCTCGCGATCTCGTCGGGGGCGCCGAGGCGCTGCATCGCCTGCCGGCTCGCGAGCCTTGCCAGCGTCGCGTCGGGGTCGGCGCTCCTGGCCAGGATGGTGTCGAAATAGGGCGAGCGGATGGTGCCCGGCGCCACGGCGTTGACGCGGATGCCGTCGGCGACATGGTCGAGCGCCATGGCGCGGGTCAGGGCCGCGACAGCACCCTTCGAGGCGCAATAGGCGGCGCGGTCGGTGATGCCGACCGTGGCCACCACCGAGGCCACGTTGACGATCACACCGCCGCCCTGCTTGGCCATGATCGGGATGGCGTTGCGGCAGGCGAGGAAGACGCCGTTGACATTGACCGCCATCAGCGCGTTCCAGTCATCCTCGCTGGTCTCGACCACGCTGCCGGTGATGCCGTAGCCGGCATTGTTGACCAGAACGTCGAGGCGGCCATGGGCGACGAGCGCTCTGTCGATCATCGCCTTGGAGTCCGCGGACGAGGCGACGTCGGCTTCGATGGTTACCGGCGCGCCGCCGGGCCCGTCGCAGCGCGCGGCTGTTTCCGCAGCCGTGCCGCCGTTCTTGTCGGCGATCACCAGCCTGGCGCCTTCACGCGCGAACAGCTCACACACCGCGCGGCCGATGCCCGAACCGCCGCCGGTGACCAGGCAGACCTTGTTCTCCAGGCGCATGCACGCTCCCGACTACCAAGGCCTCCCTCAGGCCCGGCAAACAAAAGACACTAGCCTCCGTTACTGACTTACTTGTAAGGTAGCGCTGGTGGCGCGAAAGCGCAAGCTCCAGGTCGGGTCTGCCGGTCAGACGGGCCTGGTTTCATCCCGCCGGGACTTATGTGATAGCTTGCGCGCACATTGTGGGAACGAGAAGGCATGCGCGAAGACATCAAGGCGGTCGCCACCGAGCTTCTGATCCGTCACGGCGTGCGCGGGCTGCGTTTCGGCGACATCGCCGCTCGCCTCAAGATCACCCGTGCGAACATCCACTATCACTTCGGCACGAAGAAGCAGCTGGTCGACGAGGTGGTTCAGGACTATGTCTCCCGCGCGCTCGACGAGATCGGGACCATCTGGCGTGATCCGGACTGCAGCTATCAGGACAAGGCGCGGTGCATGATGGCGTTCAACCGCCGGCGCTACGAGACCTACAATCCAGGGGGCCAGAGCGGCCGATGCTGGAGCCTGATCTCGCGCATGCGGCTCGAGGCCGATCAGGTGACGCCGGCGACCCGCGAGGCGCTGCGTTCCTTCACCGAGGCGATCGAGACCTATATCGAGGACGCGGTCGAGCAGGCGGTGGACAGGGGCGAGCTGATCGCCACGGCGCCGGCGCCTGACATCGCCGTGCAGCTCATCGCGATCGTCGACAGCGCCGGCTCGATCACCCAGGACGGCGGCTCGTTCGACCGGCTGGAGCGCCTCTACACCGCCTATCTGCGCATCATCGACCACGCCTATGGCAGCCCGACCGCCAAGCCCGGCGGCCAGGCGCGGGTCGTCGCCAATCTTTCGTGACAGAGGCCCGGCAGCGGCGCCAGACCGGCTGGACAGTCGTCTGCAAGGGCGAAATGCCGTCAGGCTCGCCATGCTCGTCGATCGCCGATGGCTTTTTTCTAACAGCTTTACGATGTCTTAACCGCGCTGCGTCACCTTGCTGATCTGGTCCATGTGATCCTGGGAGTCCGTCCGCCCGCCGAATCCAGGTAGGGCGAGACTCGGATTCCCAGGATCGCATGGACCAGCGTGCGACGATCGCAGGAAAAGATGAAGAAACGGTAAAGAGCAGGTCGCTCGCGACCCGGTCGTCCGCGATCGAGCGACGTCAAACCAATCGGATTTCGACCTTGGAGCGGATGTGATCCGGATACACGCCTCATCTCGTTGCTTCGCCGCATGTATCATCGATCAGGTGCTTCCAGCTGATCGTCAAAAGCTCCAGCGCAGCGTTTGATAAGAAAGCATACCCGACGCCCACAAACCTGGCGGCATACCGTCGATCCTGGCGATGGCGGTCCGAGTCCACGAGGTGGCCGCGCCACTTAGGAGTGGGTGAAGCGGGGTTTTTCCTTGGCGAAGAAGGCGCGCACGCCTTCCTTGCAGTCGTCGGTGGTGAAAACCTCGGCGCTCAAGGCGAGAGCGCCTTCGACCGCCTGGTCCTCGGTCATGTCGAAGGACATGTCGATCGCCTTCTTGCAGGCCTGCAGCGCCCGGTTCGGCTGTGCTGCGAGCTGTTGCGCGAGCGTCGTCGCCTCGTCCACGGCCCGTCCCTTCGGCACGACGCGATTGACCAGGCCCCAGGCGAGCGCCGTCTCCGCGTCGATCGGCTCGCCCGTGAACATCATCTCCTTGGCCCGGCCCTCGCCGATCCGCCGGGTCACGCGCACCGGCCCGCCGCTGCCGGGAAACACGCCGAGCCTGATCTCGGGCAGGGCCAGACGCACGTCCTCCTCGATCACCAGCAGGTCGCAGCCGATCGCGAGCTCGAGCCCGCCGCCATAGGCGAGCCCGCGAATGGCGGCGATGGTCGGCTTCGGGAAGTCGTCCATCTGGCTGTAGACCAGGTTCTCCTTGATCAGCTTCCTTTCGAGCACCACGCCGGGCGCGCTCATGTCGGGGAATTCCGAGATGTCGGAGCCGGCGCAAAAGGCGCGGTCGCCGGCACCGGTCAGGATCAGCACGCGCGCCCTGGGATCATCGGCGAGGCTGGTCAAAAGGTCGCCGAGCCGGCGGGTGAGCTCCAGCGTGACCAGGTTGAGCGGCGGGTTGTTCAGCGTGACGGTCGCGATGCCGTCCTCGATCGTGCAGAGCACAGGGTCAGTGGTCATGGTCGGTCCTTCGCTGGCTCGGTGTCACATCGTCTCGGCCGTCGCCCATCCTGCCTCTCGTAGCCTGGCACCACGCCCACAAACCTGGCGGCATACCGTCGATCCAGACGATGGCGGCATGACGTCAATGATGTGGCCACGCCACTGTCATGCCACCGGGTTGGCCACCCATTTCAGAATGTGCTGGGCCACGGCCACGGTCACGCCGTCCTGGTTGGCGACCTTGATATCGGCGGTCGAGCGCCGGCGTTCGGGATCGATGGCGGCGATGGTGTAGGTCACGGTGATGGTGTCGCCGATGAACACCGGCGCGACGAAGCGCACGCGGTCATAGCCGAGGGAGACCGGCGTCTCCTCTTCGCTGACGCCCTGGTACTGGTCGATCATGCGGGTCGAGGCGGTCGACATGAAGCCCACCCTCAAGGCGCCGTGGGCGATCCGCCTGCCGTAGCTCGACTTCTTCATCTGCGCTTCGTCGACGTGATTACTCGAGAGATCGCCGGTGATGCCGGCGAACAGATAGACGTCACTCTCGCCCACGGTCTTGGCGACGGAAACCCTGTCGCCGATCTTGACGTAGAACGCGCTCACCCCCGGTCTCCTCCCGTCTCGATGGCTGACGCAGGCTTCTGCGCACCTACTTACATATAAGTAAGTCACGAGCCGGAATCGGTGTCAAGGCCGCCAGCTGCCTTGCCAAGGATTGACGAGCCATCGCCCCCGTGTTTCGCTGACTCGTGTGTCAGCGATGGGCGGAAACGCGGATCGACGGAGGGAAGCGGCATGTCGGAGACCAGCAGGACCGTCGGCGATGCCAGGATCCTGGGGCCGGATGACGGCGACAGTCACTGGCAGCCGGTGCCGGCCAACGGCCATGTGCGCAACCTGTTCAGCGACAGCACGGTGAAGAGCGTGAACCGCTTCGCGATCGGCACCCAGACCGTGGCGCCGGGCTGCTTCATCCGCGAGCACACCCATGATCGCAACGAGGAGATCATCGTTGTGATCGAGGGCGAAGGCTTCGTCCGCCTCGATGGCGAGCTGCACCCGATCGAGCGCGGCTCGGCGGTGTTCCTGGGCTTCAATCGCAAGCACCAGTTCATCAATTCTGGGCCCGGCCCGCTGACCTTCATCTACTATTTCATGCCGGGCGGGCTCGACGACTTCTTCCGGGAGATCGGCCGGCCGCGCACGGTCGGCGAGCCTGCGCCCGAGCCGTTCCCCAGGCCCGAGAACGTCGCCGAGATCGAAGCGAGGACGGTGTTCGGCTGGACCGATCCCGACTGCCGCAAGCCCGACGACAGCGAGAAGACCTGACGGCTGACCGCCCGGGACGATACACGCCGGCAGTGACCGACACAGCCGGTCGCCGCACGGGCAGGAGCAGGCCTTGGGTCTGGCGCAGGCAGGAGCGCTTCATGACCGACGGCATCGATGGCCTGCTACGCGACCAGACCCGGCCAGCGGGCAAGACGCCAATCTCAGACGCCGTCGTCGCCGGGATGATCGGGAAAACACTGCATGAGACGCCGCCCGCTGCAGCGCCCCTTGGTGGGCGCGCTGCAGCCCATTGGACGGTTCGCGACAGGGCAGAGACCACAGGCATGAAAAGGTCCGCCAGTGGCTCGCCCGCCATCCTCGCTGGACCTTCCCTTCCACGCCGATGTCGGCGTCCCGGCTGAATGCGGTCGAAAACTTCTTCGCCAGGCTCACCAAGCGTCGGCTCAGGCAGGGCGCGTTCCGCTCGGTCGCCGATCTTCAGGCAGCGATCAATCGCTTCATCGACCAGCACGACAAAGAGCCCAAGCCGTTCGTCTGGACGGCCAAGCCGGATGAGATCATCGCCGCTGTCAACCGTGGGCGCCAAACGTTCCGAACGCAACAGTGGATCAGGAAGCGCGATGAGCGCCCAAGAAGTTCTCACGCCCAACGCCGGCGATTGGCCGGAGTTTTTCAGCTCAATTTCAATCAGGGCTTCATTTCCAGGTTCAAAGTCGAAGATTTGGGCGCGCACGACTCCTACATAGGCCCGAATCTGTTTTTGACCCATCTCCCGTGTGACTTGGACGGTGTGGTCGGCAGCATCAACAGAGGCGATGGCTGCAACTGGGATCGCGATCGCCGGGACAATGATCGTGGGGTGTACAGTCCAGATCCCGGTGTCATCTGCCACGATTTCACCGAGATGTGCTATGTCGACGGCAAGTATGATCCGCGAACGACTCGCAGGGAGTACCGCTGATGCGCCCTGTCGTCCTCGCTGCCGCACTCGCTCTCCTGGCGCAACCCGGCGCCTCCCAAGAATCCACGGAGATCCCTGGTCACGAGGGGGCTGCCTGGATGATCGCCTATGAGATGCATGGAGGGAAGTTCACCCCCGAACAGCAAAACGAACTCGTGAACCTCGCCTGGCATCTGGTCGTCAATAATCTATGTGAGGATATCCATGTCGACCCTCTGGCGTTCGGCGAGGCCATGGCCGATTTCGAACACGCCGACGGCGATGACGTGAGTGACAAGGAGCATGAGTTCTTCGTGCAGCATATCATCGTCAATCTCGGGGTCGCCACGGGCATCCTGCTCGCCGAGAATGCCGACCATGCTGCGGAGACCTGCTCACAGGCCATGGAGCTCATCGACGATCCGGAATTTGCACATTACTTCGAAGTGGACGATGCCGAGCAATGAGCTGTCACCCGCTGCCGCGGTTGGCAGCGGGTGTTATTTTGTCATTGGCCTGCGCAACGGGCCCGAGGGAATGACGCGATCGTGAGAATGATTGCCTCGTCGGTTCTGATCTTCACGTGCTTCGCTCAACCGCTCCTCGCGCAGTCCTTGTGCGAGGAGCCGCTCGACCTGACCGCCGGCCAGTCCGCTGCCGCGGTCGAGTCCAGCATTACGGGCGACTGCGGTCTGACAGTAAATGTCGGTGGTGAAGGGACGCCGGAGAGTATGGCCCAGGCACCCGATTTCGCCGATGGACTCAGCGGCGGCCCGGATTACTGGGAGGTGACGGACGTGCCGGCCGGCGACATCCTCAATGTCCGCGCCGGGCCTGGTACCGCAAACGAGATCATCGGCGCGCTCGCCAATGGCGATATCGTGGCCAATCGCGGCTGCGCGATGGTCGGTCGGTCGAGATGGTGCCAAATCGAGACCGGTGCCGAGATGACATTCACCGGCTGGGTCAGTGGCCGCTATCTGCGTGAGGGATATCCGGATCTGGACCAGGCGACGGGGAGGCTTCCCTGCTCAACCAGCATCGGTCAGCCGACCCGGCCTTGTGATTTCCGCGTCACGCGCGGACCGGCCGGCTTTGCCAGTGTCTGGGTGACGATCGGCGAGGGCCGGGAACGCTTCATCGCATTCCGCGAGGGTGAACCGATCACCAGCGAGGCAGGGCTCGACGTGCGCTATGAAAAGTCCGGCGATCTCTATCTGATCCGCATGGGCGGGAAGGAACGCTACGAAATTCCAGAGGCCGTCGTCTTCGGCGGTTGAATGGGCGAAAGAGAGCAGTGCCTTGGTTCGATATTTGATCCTCGCCGGCCTTGCGGTCTGGTCTTCGGCGCAGGCCCAGGAGCAGCCGTCCTTCGACTGCGCCAAGGCCGAAAGCTCCGCCGAGAAACTTGTCTGCACGGATGCCGATCTTGCAGCGCTCGACCGCCTTCTCGCCCAACGTTTCGCTGCAGCACTGGCGGTTGCGAAAAACCTCGATGCCGGTGCCGAGGAGGAGACCCGAACCCTCCGCGCCCATCAGCGCGGCTGGATCAAGGGCAGGGACGAGTGCTGGAAGGAGAGTGATCTGCGCGCCTGCGTGGAGGCCGAGTATCTCCGGCGCGAGGGACAGCTTGTCGCCCGCTACATGCTCGAGGAGCCGGTCGGCACAGCGCGCTGGTCCTGCGGTGACGATGCCGCGAACGAGGTCGTCACCTCCTTCTTCGACACGACGCTTCCCAGCGTGCGGATCGAGCGTGGCGATACCGTCGATACCGGCATGCTGGTGCCCGCTGGCTCGGGAGCGCAGTATCAGGCGAGCTTCGGACATTCGATCTGGATCAGGGGGGAAACGGCGATCTACACGACAGCCGCTCCGGACCAGGCGACGTTTGACTGCACGATCATGGATGAGGGAGCGCGATCATGAAAACGCTTGCCGCCCGTTTCCTTTCGGGCTCCGTCCTGGCTTCGGCGCTATGCATGGCGAGTCTGGCGCAGGAGGGCGGCACGCTTCCGCCGCCCGGCCCGGACGACCTGGCATTCTCGATCGAGAACATGGATCCCGGCATCGATCCGGCCGAGGATTTCTACCGGTACGCATCGGGGGCCTGGCTGGAGCGTGTCGAGCGCCCGGAGCGCCTCGCCAAGTACGGTATATTCGACATCATGGGCGAGCGGCTGAAAGCCCAGATGAAGATCGCCGTCGCCACGGCCGGCGAGAAGGCGGCGTCGGCGCCGAAAGGCAGCCCGGTCCAGTTGGTGGGCGATTTCTACAATGCCTATATGGACACGGAAGGACGCGACGCCGCGGGGATCGAGCCGATCCGGGCCGAGCTGGATCGCATTGCGGCCATCTCCTCGCTGCAAGATCTCACACGCGTCATGGGCCGCATGCCGCGCGTGAACGGTCCGCTGCTCTTTGCAGGGTTCGCGCCGAGCCCCGATCTCGCCGACAGCAAGCGCTACGCGATTTACGGCATCGGCAGCTCCTTCGGGCTGGAGGCGCATCACGAGGATGTCTTCAATGATCCGCCCGATTCGCCGCGCCTTCGCGCCTATCGAACCTATCTCGAGGATGTGCTGAAGGTGGCCGGCCACGATGCCGCCGACGCCGCCCGCATCGCCGGCATCACCATCGCGATCGAGACGGAACTTCATGCCGCCGAGCTGACGCCTGTCGAAAGGACCGATCCTCGCAATGTCTATCATCCGACCGACGTCGCGGACATTCAGGCGCAGATTCCCGAACTCGACCTCGCCGTCTATTTCGATGCCATCGGCTACGCGATTCCTGATCGCATCATTCAGACGGAACCACGCTACCTGCCGGTGCTGTCGACGATGCTGCGGGAGCGGCCGCTCCAGGACCTCAAGGACTATGCGGCGCTGCGCCTGATCCTCGAATTCAAGGACGTCCTGACGACCGCGTTCGAGGAGCCGAAGCGGGCGCTCAACGAGGTCCTGAGCGGCGTCGGCGTCCTGCCGCCGCGAGAGGAAAGGGCCCTCGCTCTGTTGAGCGGAAAGCTCGGCCATCCCGTCAGCCAGGTCTATGTCGACCATTTCTTTCACGAGGAGACCAGGCAAACGGCGCTCGACATGATCGACCGGATTCAGCAGGTTTTCCTGGACCGCATCCCGACGCGCGACTGGCTGTCGGACGAGACCCGCGCCGCCGCTCTGGAAAAGCTCGAGGCCTTCTACTACCAGGTCGGCTACCCGGAGGACTGGATCGATTTCAGCGGCGTGGAGATCGGCGCGGACGCGGCCGCCAATCTGATCAGTCTCGCCGCCTTCCAGGACACCCGCCTGCGCGAAAAATTCGGCAAGCCGGTGGTCCAGGACCAGTTCAACGACTGGGCCACGCTGCCGATCGTGATCAACGCGGCCTACAATCCCCTGATCAACGGCTTCGAGGTGCCCGCCGCCATGCTGCAGGCCGGCATTTCCGGTGGAGATGGATGCGCCTGTCTATTTTTGCCGGCTCGGCGCGATCATCGGCCATGAGATGACCCACGGCTTCGACAGCGGCGGACGCCAATATGACGCCGACGGCAATCTTCGCGACTGGTGGACGCCCGAGGACGCCCGGGCCTTCGAGGCCGAGGCGCAAAAGCTGATCGACCAGGCCAACGCCTTCGAGGTGCTGCCTGGCCTCATGGCCAACGGGCCGCTGAACGTGAAGGAAAACATGGCCGATGTCGGCGGCATCACCTTCGCCCACGAGGCGCTGATGCACTATCTCGCCGAGCATCCTGAGGAGACTGTCGAGATCGACGGGCTGACACCCGAGCAGCGCTGCTTCATCGCCTGGGCCCAGATGTGGACCTGGAAGGCCACCGACCAGTTCGTGCGCACGATCGTTGCCACCGACGGCCATCCGCCCAGCCCCTATAGGACGACCGCACCTCTGCAGCATGTCGACGCGTTCTACGAGGCCTTTGACATTAAGGAAGGCGATCCCATGTGGCTGCCGCCGGAACAGCGTGTGTCGACGCGTGGTAAGACGACGAGGCGAGCGAGGCCTATGAGGTTGTCCTTGATGAGGCAGGGAAGCTGGTGAGGACTCGCCAGCAACACACCGTTTGTCACTTATCAGGATTGTGTCGACGTCGGGGCTCCCGCTGCTGGCCATCGATGCTGTGCACGGCATGACATTGGGCAGCAGCGGTCATCGCATTTCTCGCAATGCCTCCACTGACCCATTGAAATCGCACCACAGAGAGTCCGATCCCGTTCCCTTTCCGCTGTTTCATTGACGGTTGGCATGGTTCGTGCGCTTCGTCACATCCGAGACGCTCTCCTTCCGGTCATACTGCGGAATACCTCTTTCTATCGTGAAACAAATTCGGCTGGTGCTTGTTCATTCATATGAGGGAATTGGGGGCATGATTGCCCCACGCGATTCAGGAACGACGTCACCGCGGCTCCAGGAGCGCCCAAGGGTCATTCCGCATGAAGAACGCAGATATTATGCGCCTCATTTGCATCTGGTTCATGGTGACCGCGCATATCGGCTCGAACGTTCGTGATGCTATCGTCAGTGATCAAGGAGTTTTCCTCGTTCTATTTGATGGCTTGTCGAGACTTTCCTCACCAGGATTAGGTCTCATTTCAGGTTATCTGGCCTATCTGTCGCTGACGCGCCGCTCATATGTAGATCTCTTGATCAGGCGCGCTCGAAGCCTTCTGTGGCCGTTTCTTCTTTGGTCGATGCTCTATGTCAGCTTGTTGTTGGCAGTCAGCTTTCTGCAGGGAGAGGATCTGGATTTCGGCCTATTGCGCAGCAACGTGCTTTGGGGCCTGACCAGCTGGCCCGGCAATTACCCGCTTCACTATCTGCTGGACTTGTTCAAATGCACGGCCCTGATGGGCGGCGCCTTCGTGCTGCTGACCAGCCTCGGCGCGTCGCAGCGCACGGTCACCGGGTCGCTGCTCATTTTGTCGCTGATCGTCTTTGCCAGCCTGACCTTGCACGATCTGAACGCTGGTCATCCCGGCCGCAATCAGGACAGCTTTTTGCCCCGCTCGGATCTCCAGCTGTTCTTCTCGCTCGGGTTCGTTTGCGCGGACAAGAGTTTCAGGATGTTCGGTGCGCTTTCGACCCGTCCCATGCTGCTGGTGATACTCGCCATCCCCTTCGTTCTGACATCGCTCGTCTGGTACGACTTGCTGCAAAATGACATCCTGAGTCTCGACTACGCTCTCGGTGTCATTCTCCACTTCGCTTGCCGTTTCACAGGCGCATTCCTTCTGTTCGCGCTCGTCTGGCGTCTGCCGACGCCAAGTGCGAACGTCGGCCTGTTTCTTCGCAATCTGGCATTCAATGTGTTTGTCAGCCATTTCATCGTCCTTTCAGCGCTGAACTCGCTCTTCGACCTGGCTCCCCTGATGGCTTATTCACCACTCGTCTACGTACTTGCGCTGCAATTGGCCTTCGTCCTGGTCGGTCTTTCGATTACGCTGTCGCACCACGTCGCGGGTCGAATCGACTTGGTTCGCAGGCCGACTTCCTGGCGCTCTTTGCCTGAACACCAGGCGAATCATCGCTGAGCGGATGTCCTGCGCATTTGTGCCGGAATGCTTTCTTCTCCTGAGTGTCAGCTGGAGGCCTCTATCAACGGCGATTTTTTGGTCGAGCACAGCAAGCAGCAAGTATGGCGCGAGCCTGAGTATCAGGTGAACTCTTTGCCCGGGGATGACGACACGCCTTTTCGTTTCTCCTGCCTCGGCTTCAGGCGATTTCCATGCGCCGCAGCCAGATCAGCCGCTTCATAGTGTAGGCCAGATTGGCGAGGCCGAGCCCGAGAAAGCGCATGAAGGACAGCCGGTCGTCGATCAGAAACTCGGCGCGCTCGTCGGAGAGATTGTTCTGCGCCTGGATGATCAGGATCTTGAGCATCATCACCGGAGCGTAGCTCCAGCGTCGACGCCCACCGGTGTCCACGACCTCAGCCGGCAAATCTGGGCACTGTGACTATCCACAGGCATAGCCACAATCAGCAGCAGATCACGCGAAACCGAAAGGCGCTTCTCACCGGATGGCTACGTTTGACCGTCAGGCGGGCGTGATTCTGCTCGAATGCGACCGGTGTGGCATAGCCGGGGGCCGAGTGCAGCCGTCGGGCATTGCAGACGTCCTCGACGCTTTCGTCGTCGGTCACGTAGACCCGTTCGACCTTGAGCGTCTTCATGAAGCTCTCGGCCTTGGCGTAGGCAACAAAGCTCAAAGAGCGTGGCGCTGGGCCTTGCGCGCTTCCAATTGCTCCGCCGCCTGGGCATAGCCGCCACCGCCGCCATCCAGAAAGTGAAGATGCCCATCATGGAGCACCGAAGGTACGATACAGGTCATGACGGCGGTTTCCTGGCGGTGAAGCCCGAAATGCACGATGCCGGCAGCCGCGGCGTCTCCAAGCCGCCGCTCCAGCGCTGCAGCCGTCGCCTCCGTGCAATCGACCGTCATCATCAGGCCATCATCATATTTTCGATAGTCGGTATTGTTGACCATCACGCGCCGATAGTGGGCGGGGTCGAACCGGCCAAGCCGCCATCCGGTCTTGAGCAGCGTCCAAGCCATCGCTGCGGTGGCGGTCGCGCGCAGGCGAGCCATGAGAGCCGAGTTCCCCGGCGTTCGGTGAATCCCAGCATGTAGTGCCAGGCTACCGCTCGGCCAGGTGAAGTTGGGACCGTCGCTCGGCAGCGGATTGAGACGAGAGGTCTGCTTGAGCTCGGCCAGCAGGTCCCGAACGAGCTCCGCGAAAACCGCGAGCGCGGCGCCAGCCCCAGGCTTGACGATCAAGGAGAGGATCACGCCGTTCTTGCTTCCGACCGGTCCCCATTGACAGGAGAGCCCGGTCAGATCGGGCAAGGCGTCCGGCGGTGCCGGATCGAGGCGGAACTCTCCCGATTTCAGCTGCTGCTCCACCCATTCGATGCCGCCGCCCGAGAACATGGCATAGCAGGCATCAGGCGATGCCTCGTAGCGCGCCACGCGGACGTCGTGGCCGGCCGCGCGCACGGTTGCGATCGACGTCATGCCGACCCGGAGGTCAAGCGACAGGTAAGTGCGCACCCAACGCGCCGTTCTCGCCATGGCGTCGCGCGCAACATGACCATGCTCTGAGGCAACCAGAAAGCGGGCGCCGTCGCCGCCGAACACGAAGGGAAACGGCTCACCGTCCAGCGCATTCATCAACGCACTGATAATGGCGGCGCCGGCCGTGTTCACGGCGCGATAGCGCCCCTCGCGAATCGCCGCGCGCGAGTCGACGACATCGGAAACGCCGACCTGCCAATCGTCGGGAAGCGGCCGATAGACCGCCGGATCCACCACCCGATCGAAGTCATCGAACGATTTGATGGCCGCATAGCCGTCCGACATTCCTCACTCCTTTGGGTTTCCCGCCGACGGCATGGATCAAATGGCTGCCGCGGATCAGTCAATGAAGCCATGTGCAAAACGAGATACGCGTCTTGCCGGGATTGGATGCATTCGACAATCGCATCATTACGGATTCGCGGTGACGACCCACGAGGCCCGCCGTGACATCGGCCCATCCTCGTGGAGTGTCCAAAGCATTTGCTTCCCTCCGTCACCACCAGGATCGACGGTATGCGGCCAGGTTTTCGCGAGCTGGGAGCGGCTCTCATAGCCCTCGGCGTCGATGCTCCGATGCGACGGCGGCACTTCCCAACATGCCGATTGAACAGCCATGGCCGCCGATGGTGACATCGCGCTTGTATGCAGCCAAATGTGCTACCACTGTTTGCCGCTCATTCATCACCAGGAGCCTGAACGCTGCTTTCGGGAGTTCGATCTGACCAGGCTCCAGCGGATGTCCATATGCATCGTCAAGCAACGCACTCAAACCCGCCGCCATCACGCCGTGCACGGCATCACCGTTGGTCCTGATGACATTCATCTTATCGGCCGACCCGAAATACTGAACGACGCTGCTTTCTCCATATCTTTGGTGACGTCTCGATCGGCGGCCAGCGACGGCTCCGGGGCATGCCGGGACGGAACCAGGCTGGCTGCCGGCGCCCGCTATCCCTGACAGCTCCTGGCATTCTGGGCAGTCCTGGCTTCAAAGATGTACTTTCCGGCCCTTTTTCTGCCGGAAGGGTGGCGGAAAGGTCATTCCCAAATCTGCCTCCGAACGTCCGATCAATACAGCCGCCTGATGTCTAACAGGCCCAACACGCCCACTACAACTCTTGTCAGAAGAGACGGTGTGTTTGTCGTTTCTGACACTCGCATCCGCTGAAGGGTCTCCCCCGGTCGCCGGCAGTCGTGACGACCAACGGCATCCGCGTCCTGCTCAATCGGGACAGGTCCGGGTGGACAGGTGAACCTCGCGTTTCGGTGTTCCCCGGTGAGCGGTCGGCGCTCTGGACCGCGCGCTCGACGCGATCACCGAGCGCTGAGGCGAGCACACTGCCAATGTCGCCGCCATGCGGCTCGACTATCCGGCGGGCTCTGGCAACGGGTGCGGCCTGGGAAGCGCTCGACTCGACAAAATTTCATGATCGTGTCGGGAGACGCGCCGGTCGTTCGTCCTCAGGATCGGAAGCAGCGAATGCAGGAGAAAGATCCCCATGATGACGATCCGGGTCATCGGGCAGGACGACGTGCTTGGGCGCCCCAATCGACCGCGCGATCACCTGCTGCCTGGAGTGGGAGGAGACGTGGCTCGAGCGACGCCCGTGCGCGGTCGACGGTCGCATTCGCGTCCGGCTGAGCGACCTTTCCGATCGCCGCGATGGCGCGTTCAGCGCGGGCGATCCCATGACGGTGGAGGCCCTGCGCCGGCTGGACGGATCCGGCCTGCTGGAGGATTGTTCGAACCTTCCGGCCTATGGTGCCCGCGCCGAAGCCCGACCCGCCTTCAAGCGGGCATTCGCCGCGCAATCGGCGGTGTTCACCGCTGCTTCGACCGGCTGACCGAAGGCGGCCGCCCGCAAGGACCTAACGTTGAAACCGAAGGAGAAGCACCATGACCGAACTCGTTACCTGCGTCTGGTTCGACCACGGCGAGGCCAGCAAGGCGGCCGCGTTTTACGCCGCGACCTTTCCCGACAGCGAGGTCGGCCGGGTGAGCGCGTCGCCGTCCGACTTTCCGGGCGGCAAGGAAGGCAGCGAGCTCACCGTCGCGTTCACCGTGCTCGGCCGGCCGTTCCTGGGCCTGAACGGCGGCCCGACCTTCACGCCGAACGAAGCCGTCAGCTTCGTGGTGCTGACCGACGATCAGGAGGAGACGGACCGCTACTGGAACGCGATCGTCGGCCATGGCGGCAGCGAGAGCGCCTGCGGCTGGTGCAAGGACCGCTGGGGCTTCTCCTGGCAGATCACGCCGAGGCGGCTGATAGAACTGACCACCGATCCCGACCGTGCCAAGGCCAAGCGTGTGTTCGAGGCGATGATGACGATGCGCAAGATCGACATCGCGACGATCGAAGCGGCTGCCAACGCCGCCTGAAGACGACATGCCCTAAAGGAGATATGCCATGACCTATGTGGATGGTTTCGTGATCGCCGTGCCGACGGCGAACAAGCAGCAGTTCATCGAGCATGCCAGGCTCGGCGACAGCGTGTTCATCGACTTCGGCGCGACGCGGGTGCTCGAATGCTGGGGCGACGACATCGCCGGCGGCAAGCTCACCGATTTCAGGAAGGCGGTGCAGGCCAAGGACGACGAGACCGTCGTCTTCTCCTGGATCGAATGGCCCGACAAGGCAACGCGCGATGCAGCCTATGCGACGATGACCGACTGGATGAACCATCCGGAAAGGGCCGACCCGCGCATGAACCCCGAGAAGAATCCGATGCCGTTCGACGGCAAGCGGCTGATCTATGGCGGCTTCGCGCCGCTGGTCGAGCTTCGAGGCAGCGTAGAAGGCGGGAAGGCGTAACTCATGCCGCCTCACCCGCCGCCTGTCATCCGCATCGCGGCGCCCTGACGCTCGCCTGGCCGGTGCGCCCGTGCCAGGGGGCCGGCCCCGGGTGACGCCCGGCGGCGCATTCGGCGAGCCGGCCGACATCGTGCGTCCAGCCCTCCGCATGGCCGGCGCACTGCTCGGCATCGGGCAGACCGGTGTGGGTCATGCGCAGGAGGGTGCCGTCCGGCTCTTCGGTCAAGAGCGCGAGCACGGCAGCAGGCAGTGCTGCAATAGGGGTTTCGCGATGAACCACGAGGCTTGCCTGCATCTCGCTCTCCTCCTCGGCGGCGGTTGCACTATAGGTAAGACGATCGCGAACGTTTCGATCCGAGAGGCGCGATCGGCTCTTTTGCGTCGACAAAGGGCGCAAGGTCTGGCCATCGATCGCTCTCGATAGGGCTGGGGCGATAGGGCTGGGGTAGCAGTGTACAGGAAGGCCCGCTCGTCCTCGGCGCAAAAAAGTCTTGATGGAATGTCGATCTCGTCGAGGTTCGTTCGTCGAATAGAAAGGGGGGTCGTGTCGGCCTCCTGCCCTTGAGGGAGATGTGACGATGCGTGTCATGGTGATGGTCAAGGCGACGGACGACAGCGAAGCGGGCGTCATGCCCTCGATGGAACTGCTGGAGGCCATGGGCAAGTTCAACGAAGAGCTGCAGAAGGCTGGCGTTCTGCTCGCGGGCGAAGGCCTGAAGCCGACGTCCCAGGGCAAGCGCGTGGCCTTCGACGGCCCCGGCCGCCTGGTCATCGACGGGCCGTTCGCCGAGACCAAGGAGCTGGTGGCCGGCTTCTGGCTCTGGCAGGTCGCGGACATGGACGAGGCGATCGCGTGGGTGAAGCGCTGCCCGAATCCCATGCCCGGCCCGAGCGAGATCGAAATCCGCCCGGTCTATGAGGCGGCCGATTTCTGCGAAGCCCTGGAGCGGAAATTCGGCGAAGAGATCGACCGCGTGCGCAAGGCGGCGCAGCCTGGCTGAGCCCTCGTCGGTTGCCGCCCCTGTCGGATCAACCTCGGCTCGTCCGTCCTATGGGATGAAAGGAAGGACAAAAATGCTCTACGCCGTTCTGATCTATGACGACGAGGAGGCGATCGCAGCACTGCCCAAGGCCGCGTTCGACCGGCTGATCGCCAACCACGAGGGCGTGCAGGAGAAGCTGGCCGCGGAAGGCAGGCTCGGCCCCGTCGCCCGGCTGATGCCGACCACCGCGGCCACGACCCTTCGCCAGGGCGGCGAGACGGTGCTCCTGGACGGGCCGTTCGCCGAAACCAAGGAGCAGCTTTTGGGCTTCTACATCGTCGACTGCGCGTCGCTGGATGAAGCGAGCGCTGCGGCGGGAGAGATCGGCAAGGCCTGCAACGCCCGCGCCCTCGAGATCCGCCCCGTCCACCTCTTCTTTCCCGGGATCGGCCTGACGTGACCGAGATCGGCTGGATCGGCGCGGCGCTGACCGGGGCGCGTCCGCGGGCGCTCGGTGCGCTGCTTCGTTATTTCCGCGATCTCGACATGGCGGAGGAGGCGTTCCAGGAGGCCTGCCTGCGCGCGCTGAAGCTCTGGCCGGAGAAGGGGCCGCCGCGCGATCCCGCCGCCTGGCTCGCCATGGTCGGGCGAAACGCCGCCCTCGATCAGATTCGCAAGCGAAACCGCGACGATCCGCTCTCGGACGACGCGGAGCCCGAGGATCCGACGGATCTCGAAGCCGACATGGTCGAGCGGCTCGACGGCGCCCATTACCGGGACGACGTGCTTCGCCTGCTGTTCATCTGCTGCCATCCGGATCTGCCGGCGACCCAGCAGATCGCGCTGGCGCTGCGCATCGTCTCGGGCCTCACGGTCGGGGAAATCGCGCGCGCCTTTCTGGTGGGCGAACGGGCGATGGAGCAGCGCATCACCCGCGCCAAGCGCCGGGTGGGCACGGCCGATCAGGTCTTCGAGACGCCGAGCCCGGCCGAGCGCGACCGGCGGCTCGCGACCGTCGCCGCCATGGTCTACCTGCTGTTCAACGAGGGCTATGCGGCGAGCGGCGGCGAGGCCCATATCCGCCTGCCGCTCTGCGAGGAGGCGATCCGCCTGGCGAGGCTGCTGCTCCGCCTCTTCCCTCACGATCCGGAGATCATGGGCCTCCTGGCGCTGCTCCTCCTCCAGCATTCGCGCGCGCAGGCCCGGCTCGATGCCGACGGCGCGATCATCCTCCTGGAGGATCAGGACCGCGGCCTCTGGGACCGGGGCATGATCGCCGAGGGGCTGGTGCTGATCGACAAGGCGGTCCGGCATCGACGCCGCGGCCCCTATCAGCTCCAGGCGGCGATCGCCGCCATGCACGCCCGTGCCGCCCGGCCCGATGACACCGACTGGTCCGGGATCGAGCAGCTCTACGGCGCCCTCGAAATCCTGCAGCCATCACCGGTCGTCACCCTCAACCGCGCGGTCGCGCTTGCCAAGGTCGACGGCCCCGAGGCAGCGCTCGCGCTGATCGGGCCGCTCGCCGAGCCGCTTTCCGGCTATTTCCATTTCTTCGGGGTGAAAGGCTGGCTGCTCAGCCAGTTAGGCCGAACCGAGGACGCGAGGAAAGCCTTTGACAAGGCGATCGCGCTCGCCCATACGCCGGCAGAGGCCGCCCACATCCGGCTGCATCTCGATCGTTTGATGAAGGACAGTAAGGCGGGCTGACAGCGCCGCCGCCCGCTGCGGATGAAAGCGGGCTATCGGCTGTTCGCTAGACGCCTGTCCGGCATCCCGTCCACCATTTCCAAGGAGCGGCACCATGCTGTACGCGATTCTTTGTTTTCACGACGAAGCCGAGGTCGACGGCTGGACCCGAGAGCAGGATGACGCGGTGCTCGCGAAGAGAGCCAAGGTGACCGATCCGCTCGCAGCGGCCGGCCGGCTCGGCCCCGCGATGCGCCTGACCTCGACCCCGTCGGCGACGTCGGTGCGCTCGGGCACGGAACCGCTGGTGATCGACGGCCCCTTCGCCGAGACCAAGGAGCAGCTCTTGGGTCTCTATGTCGTCGACTGCGAGAGCCAGGAAGACGCGGTCGAGATTGCGAAGCAGCTCGGCCAGGACGAGACCGGCGGCTTCGAGATCCGCCCGGTCAAGCTCTACAAGCCGAGCACGATCGGCAGCTGACGCCCGGAGCACCCGGCCGCGCCGCCTGGAAAAAATGCGGCACCACTGTCGCATCGACGCCGTCCGAAACGTTCGTTGATCAGAGTAGCCTCGCCTTGATTTCGTCTAGAGCGGATCCCGATCAGATGTGATCGGGATGCACGCTCTATCTCTTTGTTTCGGCGCATTTCCTGATCGATCAGGCGTTTCTACCTGATCGGGAAAAGCTCTAACCGATCGCGCCAGGCCTCGCCGCTCGACGCAAGGCGGGGCGTGTCCGGCCACCCCATCGGCGCGGATCACCAGCTCATTCATGCCAGGTCTTCGCGGCGCAGCGCCGCTTGCACCGTCGGTCGACAGCCTCCGGGGGCCGGGGCGGTGCGGCCCAGATAGGCTTCCTGCACCGCGGGATCGGCGATCAGGTCGGCGGCGGCGCCGGCGAGGTCGATCGCGCCGTTCTTCAGCACATAGGCGCGGTCGACCAGCTCGAGCGCGCGGTTGGCGCTCTGCTCGACCATCAGGATCGTCAGGCCGGCCGCCTTCCAGCGCGCCAGGATCTCGTAGACCCTATCGACCATCGCCGGCGAGAGGCCCATCGAGGGTTCGTCGATGCAGAGGATCCGAGGCTTTCTCAGCCAGGCGCGGGCCATGGCGACCATCTGCTGCTCGCCGCCGGAAAGCGTGCCGGCGAGCTGGTCGAGCCTCCGGCCGAGCCAGGGAAACTCGGCGATCACCTGATCGAGCTCGCTCCTAAGCACCGCCTTGGCTGCCGTGCGGCGCGGATAGGCGCCGAGCAGGAGATTGTCCCGCACCGTCAGTTCCGCGAACATGCGCCGGCCCTCGGGCATCGGCCGCTCTCCTGGCAGCCGCCACCGAGCCGACCTGGTGGATCACCTTGGCGCCGGCGGCATGGGCGCGACGCACGAACGGTGCCGGATCGCCCCAGAAGAACGAGAGGGCCGGCACGCCTTCTTCGAGGCAGATGGCGACGGCGTCCTCGCAGGGGAAATGCAGGATGAAGTTGACCGCAAAGGGCTTCGAGGTGCGCCGCCGGACCTCTTCAAGTTCCGCGCGAAAAGCTGCCGGCGGATGCAGCTGCGCCTGAAGGGTCCCGAGACCGCCGGCATCGCTGACTGCCGCTGCCAGAGCGGCACCACTCAGATCAGGTCCCAGCGGAGCTTGGATGATGGGAAGCTCGATCCCGAGCTGATCGCAAAGTGCGGTGTTGATCATGTCTGACAATCCAAATGCTTTTCTAAATCTCCGGCTATCATAGGTCAGACCGCCGGCTAGCGGCAACGATCCGGCGGCAGCGACCGTCACGCGACCGGGCCGAATGCTGGTCGGCGCGGGAAGATGACCGTTGGGGCGAGGACCGAAGCAAATCGCCCCGTTCCTCGATCGCTCAGGATAGCGCCACGACGATATGCGCCCGTGTGCCGGCGGCGATATGGTCGTCGCCGAAGCGCTTGGCGATGGCGCTGGCCCCTTGATCCACGACGGCACTCAGACGGCTCGGGTCTCTCGCCAGAATCTCGTTCCCTCGACAAAGGCGATGGCGACGTCGCGCGCTGCCGGCGCGTGGCTGGAGGCGTCGCGGGTGGAGATCGCCAGGCTCTTGAAGCCCGCGTCCTGCACATCCTTCCGCATGGCCTCCGTGTCATGATAGCCATAGGGCGTCCGCGCAAGGAAAGCCGGCGGGTCGAGCGGAAAGATCGCGGCGAGTGCCTCGGTGACGACGTCAGCGAGCACATTGGTCTCCAGGCGATCCCAGCTGCTGAAGACGAAGGCGCCGCCCGGCCGCAGGACACGCAAGGCTTCTCGGAACGCTCGAACCTTGTCCGAGAAGAACATGACGCCGAACGGACAGCAGACGACATCGAAGGCGGCCGAGCTGTTTTGCGAGTGCCGGACGACGTTGATCATGCGCGACTTGGCATCCGGTGCGACCCGCTTTTCCGAACTGCAGCGGGGCGTGCCCCTCATGTCGCCCACCTTGCCGTCCAAAAGGCTGAAGCAGCTCGAGGCCGAGGGCGTCATCGAGCGGCTCCTTGGCCGGCCACAACCACCACGGCGCAGGCGGCAGCGAGGGCGAGCGATACGATCGCCAGTTAGGTCAGCCAAACTGGGGTCATCTTGGACCATGACAGCTCGCCAAAAGAGATATCAGTCGACCCGCGCTCGGCATGCCCAGGCTCGGGTGCCGAGGACGATGGAGCCGTTCTCGCACCGCGGCAGGCGTTCGGAGAGGCGCTCCATCAGGCGCTGTCTGGCTTCGGGCGCCAGGCTCGCGCAATATCCCGGCGCAGGGCCGGCGCCCAGTGTGAACGGACGCCAATAATCCTCGAAGTCCCGGAAGACGCTTGGCGATTCGAGCGCAACGAAGTCCAGCGGTTCGAGTCCCGCAGCCTTGGCGATGTCGGCTAGGCCCTCAGGCGTGCAGAAGGGAAACCGGCGGTCTTCGGTGAGTTCGACTGCGCCGGCATCGAGGGCTGTGGCCGTCTGCCAGAAGGCCCGCATGAATTCGACCCCGCCGCCCGGATAATCCCAGACATAGAAGCCGACGGTCCCGCCTGGCCGCGTCACCCGCCTCATTTCGCTAAGCGCTTGCACCCGATCCGGCACGAAGTTCAGCACCAGGCCGGACGCCACCACGTCGCGGCTGTCGTTTGCCAGCGGCAGGCTTTGGGCATCGCCAATTTGAAACTCGGCACGCGGATCCTTGACATGGTCACGCGCCTTGGCGAGGAAGCCTTGCGACGGGTCGATCGCAATGAGGCTGCGGGGCTGGCATCGCTCCATGATTGCGGCAGACAGGGCGCCGGTGCCGCAGCCTACGTCCAGCCAGTCGAGTTCCTCCCGCATGGCGAGCCAATCCAGAAACTTGGCGGCGATTGGTCGGCTCCATCGGCCCATATAGGCCTCATAGCTGTCGCCCGATTGCCAGGCATCATGACGAGAGGTTTCCGACATCTCGGTGCCCCTATTGGCGATGAGGCGTTGCACAGCTCCAACTTCACACCACGATACTCCCGCGACTGCCTGTCTGCGAGGCACTTTCCGTGTCCCCATAGAATTTCTAAAGACCCGGTCTGATTTGGCTTCTTGCATCACAGCCCCCGGCTGGAGATGGAGCAATACGTCACCAAATTGCCCGCGGTGACCGAAACGCGCTCGCCAGGCGGTCTGTCGGCTAAATCGAGGTCAAATGTCGGAATGCTCGCCGGTCGTTCATCCTAGGATGAGATACGCAACTGGGGAGACGGATGATGGGAACCATCACATCCGGTACCCAGGCCACGCCGAATGGCGTCATGCAAATACCCCGGGAGCTTTCAATGAACCCCACCATCACCGCCTTTGAACGGTCGCCCGATGGCGGCAAGGGTCTGGCGCGCGACATGCGCGTTCGCTGGGCGCTCGAAGAAGTGGGCCTGCCTACGACGTTCGTCTTCTTTCGTTTGAAGCGATGAAGCAGCCTGCCCATCTCAAGCTTCATCCTTTCGGCCAGATTCCGACCTAGGAAGACCGCGATCTCGCGCTGTTTGAATCGGGGACGATCCTGCTCCATATTGCCGAGCGCCATGCGGCGCTGCTGTCAGGCGACGCGAACGCCCGGGTGCGCGCGATCGCTTGGATGTTTGCTGCGCTCAACACGGTGGCGCCGCCAATCTTCGACCGTGACGGCTTGTCGCGCACATCAGCCCGCCGGCTGATGCCCAAAGTTCAAGCTCGGGGCCGCTGGAACAAACGGTGCAGCGAGGATCGCGTCAGGGGCGGGATCGAGGGGCTGCAAGGCACGGAGGCAGTCATCGAGCGGCAGCAGCGTGTGACGGCGAAAGGCGATGCAGGCTGCCTCCTGCTCGACCGAAAGGACCGTCGATCGACTGTCCTTCGGGCCCATCCGCGCATCCGTCACGACCTCGCGCTTCTGCCACTTCTGCACCGTCGTCGGGCTGACGCCGCAGCGTCTCGCAAGACCCCTCACGCTCTCCTGACGACGCTGGATCGCGAGACGAGTCGCCTCCGTCGTTCTGGCGCTGCCGTGAGGAACCTGCCCCAAAGTTCATCCCTCCAGATATGGCGATCATTCGCATCACCGCACCCCGGGACTGAGCACCGAGACCACCTGGCTAACGGCTGCCTTGCGACGGGCGCAGATGCTCGATGGTGACGCCGTGCTGCTCGCTCAAGCGCCGGGCGATCAGCGAGCGGTGGCAGGCCTCGGGGTCGCGCTCGACGCAGAGCAGCGCTGCGGTCCGACGGCGCGACAGCGCCGCCATGATCGGCGCGAGGTCGGCCTGGTCGAGGATCTCGCTCGTGTAGCGGCGCGTATACTCGGCGGCGAGCTCCTGACGCGTGCGCTTGCCGACCCCGCGGCGGTCGTCCTCGGCGTATTGGACTTGGCGCAGCTCGGTGGTCGGCGCGAGTTCGGGGTGATGCTCATAGGCGATTTTGGCGTGGGCAAGGGCCTCCTGCAGTCGGCGTGCGTTCGCCCAGGCGTAGTCGGGACCACGGACAGCTCGGCGCTGCCGCACGTCGAGCAGCAGGCGCACGTCGGCCTGTCGCAGCCGCTGCAGGAACGATTCAAGATCGAAGCCATAGACGCCGATCGTCACCATCCTGAGCACCTGAGATCCCCCGTCTGCCCCTTGGCGGCGGCGCGCTCGACCGGACGTGTCGCGCGGTCAGGCCGGAACGTAAGTCAATCGGATTACATTCTCGCCAATCCGATCGCTGGCCGCAAGGCGAAGCGGCGGCCTGGGGCCGGCGAAGAACGGCTTGCCGCGACCAAGCACGACGGGGTGGAGGTAGAGGCGATACTCATCGATGAGACCAAGGTCGGTCAGGCTTCGCGCCAGATCGGGGCCCGACACCGAAATCTCGCCGTCGAGCCGGGTCTTCAGCCCGCGTACCGCCGTCTCGAGGTCATCCGCGACAAGCGTGGCGCCGGGGCCGACCGAGGTCAGCGAGCGCGACACGACCCACTTCGGTAGGCTCCGCCACGCTGTCGCGAAGTGAAGTAACTCCGGCGTCCACTCAGGATGGTCCTCATCCCAATAGCGCATGACCTCGTACATGCTGCGCCCGTACAGACTGCCCGTCAGACCACGCACATGCTCGATCCAGTGACGAAAGAGCACCGCATCGGGCGCGAATTTCTCGTGGTCGACATAGCCGTCCAGAGACTGGTTCATTCCAAAGACGATCTTCGCCATGCAGCAAATCTCCGCCCAAGATTTTTTTAACCTGAGCCAACCTGGCGCAGAAGGCCACGATCACACCTGCGTGCCAGGACATCGAACCGCCTCTACGGCAGCCAATGGCGGGCCTCCTTGCGGAGCAGCCGCGCGGCGTGATCGACGAAGGCGCGGATCTTCGCCGCGCGCAGCGGACCCTCGGCGTGGATGAGATGGATCGGCATCGGCCGATCTTCACAAGCGGCAAGGATCTCGACGAGCTGTCCGCCTCGAAGGTCGTCGGCGACCTGATAGGATAGCACCCGCGTGATCGCCCAGCCGTCGCGCGCCGCATCGATCGAGGCGTCGATCGTGTTGGCGACGAAGGCCGGCCTGATCTCGAGCGATCGTCGTTGCCCGGCTGCCTGAAAGTCCCAGGCATTGGCCTCCGTGATTGAACTGGGCGCGGCGAGCCGGTGGTCCTTCAGATCCTCCAGGGACGTCGGCTCGCCGTGCCGCTTCAAGTATGCCGGGGACGCGATCAGCACGCGCCGGACGGCGCCGACACGGACGGCCGTCAGGCCGGAGCTCGGCAGATCGCCGATGCGCACCGCAACATCGAGCCCTTCCTCGATCAGGTTCACATTGCGGTCCAGGAACAGCGCCCGGGTCGCGACGGCGGGAAAGCGATCGACGAACGAGCGGAGGATCGGTGCGACGTAGCGGCGCCCGAAGATGACCGGCGCCGTCACGGAAAGGAGACCTTTGGGTGCCTCATGGGCGCCTGTGGCGGCCGCCTCCGCCCGCTCCAGATCATCGAGCAGCCGCCGGGCGTCCTGAAGGAAGCGCCTGCCCGCTTCGGTGAGCGCGACCTGCCGGGTGGTGCGCAGGAAGAGCCGGGTTCCCAGCCGTGCTTCGAGCCCGGCGACGATGCGGGTCACGCTCGGCGGCGAGCGGTTGAGCCGGCGCGCGGCCGCGTTGAAGCCGCCGGTTTCGGCGATCGCCAGAAAGGTGTCGAGTTCGGTGAACCGGTCCATATTGTTCCGATTATCAAAATGATGAATGGCAAATAACAGATATTCATCATTTTTCCAAAACGTCCATCTTCCAGGGATGTCGAAAGCAACCCTCTCGAACGGAGGATGAGATGGCGCAGGCCTTTGCCGACATCGCGTTCACCCCCACGGTCCGTGACCAGCAGGAGCGTCTGGGCTCGGCACGGCTTTACGACCGAGCTCTTGCAAAGGAGACCCCGGCCGGTGACAGCCTGGGCGCGCGCGAGGCGGCGTTCATCGAAGCCCGAGACGGCTTCTATCAAGCGACGGTGTCCGAGACCGGCTGGCCTTATGTCCAGTTTCGCGGCGGGACCGCCGGGTTCTTGAAGGTGCTCGATCCGAAGACCGTCGCCTATGCCGATTTTCGCGGCAACCGTCAGTATGTGAGCCTCGGCAATCTCGGCGGCGACAGCCGGATCGCGCTGATCCTGATGGACTATCCGAATCGTCGGCGGCTCAAGATCCTGGGCCGGGCGAGAACGGTCGACCTTGCGGACGATCCGGATCTAGTCGCCCAGCTTGCGGTCCCTGACTGCAAGGGCCGCCCCGAGCGCGCCGTTCTGATCACGGTGGAAGCGTTTGACTGGAACTGCCCACAGCACATTCCCCAGCGATTCACCGTCGAAGAGCTCGCGACACAGCTCGCCCCAATCCGGGAGACGCATGAGCGACTGCGAGCGGAGAACGACTCGCTCCGCGCCCAACTCGCTGCGCTCGGCGCGAAAACCGGCGACTGACGACCTATCCCCAATGGCAGGCGTTGGCTAAGCGTCACCCGATCTCAGGGGCGGCAGGCGGGGCTCTCAGCCATCAGTCGACACGGCAACGGGCTTCCATGCCTCGATTTCCTGTTGCAGGCGCACGATCCTGTCCGACACGCTGCCGAGGGCATCGCTGCCGAGGGCATCGCTGCCGAGGGCATCGCTGCCGAGCAGGAGCTGCGGAGGAGGATTGTCGGATTTGATCAGGTCCAGAACGGCTGCGGCGAGCTTGTCGGGATCGCCAAGCTGCTTACCGCTCTTGGCCTGCCGCGCCTGCCGGATCGGATCGAACAGGGCGTCGTAATCTGACCTGCCCCCTTCAAACCGCACCAGCTGCTATGAGAGCGGCTGTCGCTATGCGCTTGACCCGTTTCCTGGACCATTTGGCGTGAGAAAATTCCGCCTGATGAGCTCAAGGTGGGCTGGTCTGCCTTGAGCTCAACATCAACGCCGCCGGCACCTGGTAGCCAAGCGAGCTGTGTGGCCGGTGGTTATTGTAGTCGATCCGCCATGACTCGCACTTTCTCCGCGCATCGGCAAGGTTCATGAACCAGTGCGCGCTCAGACATTCGGCTCTGAACTTGCCGTTCAGGCTCTCGATGAAGGCGTTGTCCGTCGGCTTGCCTGGCCGCGAGAAGTCGAGCTCGACACTCTTGGCATAGGCCCAGAGATCAAGGTCTTTCGAGATGAACTCCGGCCCCTGGTCGATCCGGACGGACCTGGGATAGCCAAGCTCGGCACAGACCCGCTCGAGCGTCGCCACGACATCCGCGCCGGTGTAGGACCGCCGTGCATCGATAGCCGGCACATAGCGCGTGAACGCATCGATGATCGTCAGCACGCGGATTTTCGTGCCGTCGTAGAGCTGGTCATGGACAAAATCCATCGCCCAGACATCGTTTCGCCGTTTGGGATCGGTCCGGCCTTCGCGCAGCTTGGCTTTGACCTTCCGCTTGGGCGCCTTGTTGCGTAGCTGCAAGCCCAGCTCCCGATACAGCCGATAAACCCGCTTGGTGTTCACAAGCCAGCCTTCCCGGCGCAAAAGCACATGGATCCGCCGGTAGCCGTAGCGTACGCGCGTCTCGGCGATCTCCTTGATCCGCTTCTTCAGATCAGCCTGCGGCGGACTGATGGACACGTAGTGATAGGTCGAACGCTGAGCCTGCAGAACCTTGCAAGCCCGCCTGATGCTCACCTTCCAGATCACCCGGAGATCGTCCACCAGCTCTCGATGCCGCGCAGGCTTTAGAGCTTTCGGCGGATAACGTCCTGAAGCATCTCCTTGTCCAAAGAAAGGTCGGCAACGATCCGTTTGAGCCGGCCGTTCTCCTCTTCGAGCTGCTTGAGACGCTTCATCTCTGATGGCATCAGACCGCCATATTTCTTGCGCCACCTATAGTACGTTTGCTGCGAAATGCCGGCCTTCCGGCAGACCTCCTCAACCGCAGTGCCTTCTTCCGCCTGCCGCAGAATGAACGCGATCTGTGCATCCGTGAATGTCGACTTTTTCATGCATCTTCCTCGTCAGCAGCCCTCTTCGCTAAACGAGAATTTTCACACCCGCCATGGTCCAATTCCCAGGATGCAGGTCAGCTATGAAGGAGGTTATCGATGCCGCGCAAGAAGCACACCGCCGAGGAGATCATTTGGAAGCTTCGAGAGGCTGAGGTTCTGCTGGCCCAGGGCAAGCAGTTGCCCGAGGTTTGCCGCATTCTTGGCGTCACCGAACAGACATACTACCGCTGGCGCAATGAGTATGGCGGCCTGAAGATCGACCAGGCGAAGCGGTTGAAGGAGCTCGATCGCGAGAATGCTCGGCTCAAGCGGACGGTTGCCGATCTGACGCTCGACAAGCTGATCCTGAAAGAGGCCGCATCGGGAAACTTCTGAGCGTTTGAAAGCTTTTCGCTTTCAAACGTCGTCGACACTGCGTGCATCATGTCCAGGAGACGCTTGGCGTTTCCGAAGGTCGGGCCTGCCGGGTTCTCGGCCAGGCGCGCTCGACCCCCAATCCTCTCCTTTGGGGCATGTCGCCAACGTGGCTGACGATGTTGAACGCGAGAGAGCGTTCAAGGGCTCACCCAAGCGATCATCGATCTGGCTGGTCAGTACGGCCGCTACGGCTATCGCCGGATCACGGCCCTGCTTCGCGCCCAGGGCTGGCCTGTCAATGCCAAGCGCGTGGCGCGGATCTGGCGCAAGGAGGGTCTGAGAGTGCCGGCGAAGCAGCCCAAACGCGGACGTCTCTGGCTCAATGACGGTTCCTGCATCCGGCTTCGACCCTGCTGGCGCCACCATGTCTGGGCTTATGACTTCGTCCAGGATCGAACGCATGATCGGCAGACCCGATCATCCGCTCGCAAAGCGACGGCGGGTATTCCCGCCGAGGGACGGCTGGGCGTTCAGGATGCTGGTGGTGGTCGACGAGTTCAGCCGGGAGTGTCTGGCGATCCTGGTGGCCAGGCGGCTGAACAGCGACGACGTGCTGGCGCTCCTCACCGAGCTGTTCGTCATTCACGGCCCGCCGGATCACATCCGCCCCCCTTTCATTGATTGCTGCGCAATCAACTGTCGGGCAAGGGGACAATGGGCCGGAGTTCTGCGCCCATGCAGCTTATACCGGCTGCTGCGGTTCCGCGGAGCTGGGAGCCAGCGCTGTCCCTGATGCCTAGATGTCCAGCCACCTTTCCGACGCAGGGTCGACGACAAGAACGACGGAACCGTTTCCGCATCGGGAATAGCTCGGTATAGTCGATCGAAGGGTAGGCACGCCACGCACCTCAAAACGCGCTGCGTCGGCTTGAGATGCGATCAAGATGGAGGCTTGGATGACGGCCTGGCTCTTGGCCCGTTCTCGACTCCCGTTGAATAAAGCGCATCACGCGGCATGGCGGGCGGTACTTGCCCGGATCATCGGAATCGGTCTGCTGTTCACGGTCCTTCCTTTGCCGGCAGGCGCACAGGAAATCGGCGCTGCTGCTGCAGAGGCCCCCGAAGCTTCCGATACAACCGCGGCTGTCCAGCGGCTCGCTGATCCCCGAGCCCTTCGAGCGATGCTCGCCGGATTGAGTGATTCAGAGCTGCGCAGTCTCATGCTGGCTCGAGTCGACCAGCTCGAATCTGGGGCTGCCGTCGGGCCGGTTTTGAGTCTTGAGGGGATCCTGGTTGGAATCCAGGGATACTGGAGCAGCATCGCCGCGGGGGCGCCGGCGCTGCCATCGGTCGTGCCGTTCTTTCTCGAACGGATCCAGGCGGATGGCAGTTTCTCGATCCTGCTGGTGAGGCTGATGGGGATCGCGGGGGTTCTCGCGGTCGGTTGGCTGGTCGAGCGACTCTTCCGGCGCACGATCGCGCCGGCAATGGCGCGCGGGCGGCAAGCGCGGCCGGCGGGCGGCTCCACCAAGGCCGCCCTGCTTCTGCTCGAGGTCGCCCTCGAGATTTTGAGCCTGATCGTGTTCGTGGCGGCGACGCTCGGCCTGTTCCTCATCCTTCATCGAGGCTACGAGCCGGTGCGGCTGACATTCCTCTATTGTCTCGCAGCCATCGTCGTGATTCGCCTTGTAAGCCTCTTCTCGCGCACGGCCCTGACCCCTCGAGCGAGCGGGCTGCGCATCGCGCCGGTCTCAGACCGGACCGCCCGCCATTTACATCGACGCGTGTTGCAGGTCACGATCGTCAGCGTGGTCGGTCAAACGGCCGCCAATCTCCTGCGCGGCCTCGGCCTCGAGACGGACGTCCTGCGAGCCCTGGTGATGCTCTTCAATCTGATCGTCGTCGCAATGTTGATCGCCATGATCTTCGAGGCCCGCCGGCCTGTAGCCGACTTCATCCGCGGCGATCTTAGAGGCGTTGCAGCTCCCGATGACGCTGTGGCGGCAACGGCGATCCGCGCTCGGACCGCTGTTGCCGACGTCTGGCACATCTTGATGATCGGCTACGTCCTGCTGCTCTGGCTGATGGCGACCATCATGGAGATGGCTGGAGTCCAGCACCTGCGTGGCGCGGGCCTCGCCAGCCTCTTCCTGATCATCGCCGTCCCGGTCGTCGACCAATGGGTTCGCCGCGGCGTCGATCGCATCATCGAGTCACGCCGTCACGTGGATCCAGATGCCGAGGCCTATGGCGACATCGTACGTCGCGGGCTGCGGCTGCTGCTGATCCTCGTCGCCGGGGTGCTTTTCGCCGGCTTCTGGGGGCTGCATGTCTTCGATCTTGCGGCTCAGGGTATCGGGGAGCGGGCAGCCTCGGCACTGCTCAGCATCAGTGCCACCCTCCTCTTCGCCTATGTCGCGTGGGAGATCGCCCGGATCACGATCGACCGCCGGCTCGCGGCACTGACGCTGGCCGAGGACAGCCAGGACTTCCAGCGCGCCGCGCGGCTGCGCACGCTGCTGCCGCTGTCGCGCAAGGCCATCCTGGTCGTGCTCGCCGTCATGGTCGTCATGATCGTGCTCTCCTCGCTCGGCGTGAACATCGGACCGCTCCTGGCCGGCGCCGGCGTTGCCGGTATCGCGATCGGCTTGGGCGCCCAGACCCTCGTCAAGGACATCGTCTCAGGTGTCTTCTTCCTGCTCGACGACGCCTTCCGGATCGGCGAGTACATCGACGTTGGCGATGCCAAGGGCAGGGTGGAGACGATCTCGATGCGCTCGCTACGCCTGCGCCACCATCTCGGCGCGCTGTACACCGTTCCCTACAGCGAGATCCGGCAGATCACGAACAACAGCCGCGACTGGGTGATCATGAGGCTCGAGTTTCCAGTGCCGCTCGATATTGATCTCTTGCGGGTCAAGAAGATCTTCAAGGAGATCGGCGCCGAGCTGAAGGCCGATCCGGAGATCGGGCCGAACCTCCTGGAGCCTCTGAAGTCGCAGGGCGTACGCCAGGTCAACGAAGGCCATTTGATCATCCGGGGCAAGTTCATGGCCAAGCCCGGCGAGCAGTTCCTCATTCGTCGTGAGGTGTATCAACGCGTGCAGCGCGCATTTGCAGCGCACGGGCTGGCGTTCGCAAGTCCGGGCCTGACCGTGCGCCAGGAAGCGCCGACAGCGCTCACCGAGGCAGAGGACGCGGTCACGTCTGCGACCGCGCCCACGCATGTGTCTCGACTATCCGGTCGTAGCTAGCATCGTTGCGGGTTGACTGGGCCGACCATCAGCAGTGAACGGCATGCCCGACGGGACGGTGTGAATCAACACCGCCACTTGCACGATTACTGCGCTACCATCCGCTGAGACTCCAAGGACGAGGCTGACGTGAGGTCCGGCTTACATAAATCTATGCGATTCGGGTTGCGGTCTACTGGCTGACCATCCAATCGCAGCTTCCAGTCCGAAGAAGAAAACGAGTCCGGAGGCTCGACTTGCTGGCCAAAGGACGGGCCTCGCTGGCGCGAGGACACTCTCGTAAATCTTTTTTGGCTAAGCTGGTTGAAGCTG
>JAWKVM010000050.1:0-56707 GCA_041398025.1 Alphaproteobacteria bacterium | reverse complement strand
AGATCCGCGTCCGCGCCGGCTGCATCGTGACGATCGGCGACACGGGCGATCTCCGCATCATCAAGGGGCTGGTCAAACGGGACGACGAAGTCACGCGTTCGGAGCATGCTGGCGGCGAGGAGATCTCTGACGTGCAGGGCCAAGGCAGTGGCGGGGTCAGTGCGTCGAGCATAACGCCTGCCAGGGCGGCCGCAGGTGATGGCGCGGCGGAGCCGGATCCGGATGATGACTCGGTCTGTATGAGCGGCGTGCTCTGCCAGGACCTTGGCGCGCACCGCACCCAGTGCTTGCAGGCCGCGCTCGTGGGTGATCCCGACCTCGCGCGGGACGTGCTGATCTACGTGCTCCATGCCAGCGTCCTGTCCGCCCGTGGCTATTGGGACAATCCGAGCGAGCTCACCGCCAGGCCGGCATCGTTGAGCTCGACCCTGGAGGATCTCGGCGACACCAAACCCGCCAGGGACCTCGCCGCCGCGCTGCAGGCCTTGCCGTCCGGCCTGGCCGGGCTTTCGGTAGAGGCACAGTTCGACGCCATCCGGAAACTCGGCGCCAAGGAGAAAGCCGCCCTGCTGACGGCGTCGGTCGCTCTCAGCCTGAAGGAACGGTCGATCGACCAGGGCCGCGTACCGTCGCTTCTCGATCAGATCGGCATCGCGCTCGGCGGCGATGCGGTGGTATCGTCCCGCTGGCGGCCGACCGCGGCCAATTTCTGGGGACGGATTCCGATGCGGGCGGCGCTCGCCATCGGCAAGGAGGTGCTGGGCGACGCCTGGGCGGAGCGCCATGCCCGGGACAAGAAACCGGCGCTCGGGCAGGCGCTGGAGGCGGCCTTTGCCGCCGGCGCCGAGCCGGTCGATGGCGTGACGCCGGAAGCGCGCACTCGCGCCGCCGGCTGGCTGCCACCCGGCATGGGTGTCCAGACGGACTCAGTCGCCGATGCCGACGCGGACGACACCAACACATCGGAAGCGGATGAGCCGGAGGAAGCGGCGCCGGCGGCCGCCGCCTGACGCCGAGTCATCGATGATCTTGCCTAGCCGTGGGGCGGCCATGCTGCCTCACGGTTTTTTCATGTGCCTGCCGGTCCATCAGGCAGAGCAAGAGAAAGGTCCCCTTCGGTCGAACCACGACCCGGAGAGACCCGATGGATCTGATCACCGAAGACCAGAAGCAAAAGCTGATCGCCAATGGCTGGGCGTCGTTGAAGGCCATGCAGGAGGATCGCAGCCCGCCCGACCATGTCCCCGTGGTCAAGCTGTTCTGCCCCTGGGGCATAGGAATCTGGTTGATCACCGAGGCGCTGCCCGATCAGCCGGACTTCTTGTTCGGACTCTGCGATCTCGGCACGCCGGAGCTCGGCTATGTCAGCGTGGAGGAGCTTTTGAGCGTCGAAGGGCCTGGCGGCCTCAAGATCGAGCAGGATCGGTCCTTCACCCCGACCATGACGCTCAGCGCCTATGCCGACGCCGCACGCGCCGCCGGGCGAATCATCGCCTGAGCAGCAGGTTCGACCTTCTTCATTCTCATCCGATGGCTAGTTCCCATGACCTATCAGCGACGCGACGTCGCCGAGGCGGCGATGCATGCCTGGGCAGAGACGACCGAGGCGCCCGCCTTGGCGCTCGTCCAAAACGGACGAGAGAAAACCTTCGAGATCCTCGAAGCCGATAACGACGGTGTGCTGCTAGTGCGCCGTCAGCAGGTTCTGATCGACAACATCTGGACCCGCCATAGCGGCGGGAACGAGCGGCTCACGCTCATGAACGCCTACAGCATCGCCTGCTGCTACGGCGAGATCCGCTCGCACAAGCAGACGATCCTGGTCGAGCACGAAACGACCGATCTGACGTCGGCGCTCGAAGGAGCGATTGCCCAGGCCCATGACGTCGCCGACTGGCGGGCGACCGACAGCTTCACCCGGACCTTCGTCGACGCGATCGCCGAGGGGCAGGATGCCGATCCCTGGGGACGCCGAAACAGGGTTCCCGTGCCCGACGGCGTCTCGGAGGAGGGGCCGGCGCCGATCGTGCTGATCCGGGTTGCCGGCGGCCGGATCGACCATGTCGTTCTGGTGCGGGGCCATGCCCATGTTGTCGCCGTCAACCGCGACGGCGAAGGGCTGGACCGCGGGCCCCATCTCCGCGCCCGGGATAGTCAGGGTGAGATGCTTCTGACCCACTGGACCGGCCCCGATGACCTGGCGAGCCTGCCGGCTGCTCTGATCGAACATCTGGGAATCCGGATGGCCGGATCCTCCTGAGGACAGCACGCCGCCGCTCGGGCGGAGGGGCCGAGAGAAAGAGCAAGATGGATTTCGGGTGATCAACCCAAGGCGGGAGGACCTCTCCCGCCGACATCCGGGATCACCATCATGGACATCAATCCGCTGTTTCCGATCGCCTCGGCGATCGCCGCCAGGCTCGGCTGGCAGTTTCACGTGGCCGAGGGCGCCGGTCAGATCATCGCCCATCCGCCGCACGTCTCGGCGCTCGAGACGACCTTCCAGCTTCGCTTCGCCAATGCCGGCGGCGCAGCTCCAGCGATCGCGGTCGAAATCATCGATGCCGACGGTCGGCCCGCGATTAACGCCCCGCAGCCGCCGATCTGGCTGCTGCCGCGCGATCTCTCGGCCGATACCGCCACCCGGCAGATCCGCCGGCATCTGATCGAGCCCTACCGAACATCGCTCGCCGAACGACCGTCATCGGCCGCGTAGCGCTCTTGTTGTCTCGTCATTTCACAAGGATTTCTCGTCATGACCCACCAGCTGTCTCCGGCAGGGCTGAAGCAGGCCCTGCCGATCCTGCTCGACGCCGGCCTCACGTCGTTCATCGAGGGCCCGCCCGGCATCGGCAAGTCCGACGTCGTAGCCCAGGTCGCCAAAGAGCGCCATGGACGGAACGGCGCGTCCGCCGACGCCTGGTTCCGCGACCTCAAACCCGCCCAGCGCGACCCGGTCGACTTCACCGGCCTGCCGGTGCCGGACATGACCCGACGCGTCACCGACTGGCTCTGCCCCGGCTTTCTGCCGAGCGAGGGGGAAGGCGTCCTGTTCCTGGACGAGCTGACTGCCGCACCGCCGCAGGTGCAGAACGTGCTCCTCGAGTTCGTCCTGCAGCGCAAGGTCGGCGATTACCGCCTGCCGGACGGATGGTCGATCGTCACCGCCGGCAATGGCACGAAGGACCGAGCCTATGCCGCGACCCTCGGCATGGCCATCGCTAACCGCCTGATCCATCTGGAAGCGATCGCCGATCTCGACGACTGGTGCCGCTGGGCGCTGGACGCCGACCTGCCGATCCCGCTGATCGCCTTTCTGCGCTTCCGGCCGCTGCTGCTCCACCAGTTCGACCCGCAAAGCGGTGAGAAAGCCTTCCCGTCGCCCCGGTCCTGGGCTTCGGTCGGCAAGATCCTGGCGCAGCGCCCGCCGGCCGACCTTCGGTTGGCGCTGCTGCGCGGCGCCGTCGGCGAGGCGGCGGCGGTCGAGCTGGAGGCGTTCCTCCAGATCTATCAGGCTCTTCCCTCGATCGACCAAGTGCTGGCCGATCCCGACGGGACGCCCGTTCCTGGCTCAACCGATCCGGCCGCCCGCTACGCCATCGCCGCGGCGCTCACCGAGCGCGCGAGCGCGCAAAACATCCAGCCGATCGCGATCTATGCGAGCCGCCTGCCGGCCGAACTTGCCGGCATGGTGATGCTCGGCAGCGTGCGCCGCGATCCCGCGATCCGCAACACCCGTCCGTTCATTGCCTGGGCCGCCGACAATGGCGAGCTCATGATCTGAGGAGGTTTTCTTCATGGCCGCTCTCCAGGAACGGGCGATGCTCGTCCATCTCAGCCTCAAGCACTGGTCCGGCTCTCGCAACGACAAGCGCGTGGTCGCCGAGGTCGCCAACGCCCATCGCACCAACGGCCGGGATATCGGCCGCTTCAGCAAGAATCTGATCGACCCCGAAGCCCTTCGCCCGATCAAGAGGCTCATCGGCGAGGCCAGGAGCGATCACTACGAGCTGACCTTGCCGTTCGACGACGACGGTTACCGGCTGCTGCCGGCCGCTGCCTATGAGGGCTATTGCGCGGTCATGCGCCGCCATCGCACCCGGTTCGAGGACAAGCGGGCCGGCCTGCTCGACGATTACGACCGGCTGATCCTGGAGGCACAGCACGAGCTCGGCTCGCTCTATGATATCAGCGACTATCCGCGGCGTGATCAGCTGGCCGAGCGCTTCGGCTTCAAGACCGCCTTCCGGCCGATCCCGGAAGGCGGGCATTTCGTGGTCGAGGTCGCCGCCGAGCAGAAGGAAGCGATCGATCGGGACACCCATGAGGCCGCCGAGCGCGCCATGACCGACGTCTGGCAAAGGGTGCATGACCGCGCCCGGAAGCTCACCGAAGGTCTGTACGCCTATGCCGACGACCAGGGCGAGGTGCAGCGGAACTTCCGGAACAGCCTGATCGACAATGTCGTCCATCTGGCCGAGCTGCTGCCGAAGCTGAACTTCATGGGCGATCCCCGCCTGGATCAGATGGCGAGACGTCTGAAGGACGAGCTTGGCCGCTACGAGGCGGAGGCACTGAAGGAAGCGCCGACGCTGCGCCGCGAGGTCGCCGACAAGGCGGACGCTGTTCGCGCCGAGGTCGATCAGGTCCTCCAGTCGATGAATGGGTATCTCTGAGGGAGGCGGGCATGCTCGAAAAGGACCGGAAGCTTACCCGGGCGCGCTTCGCCCTGATGCGTGATCACCCTTTTTTCGCCACCATCCTCCTGCAGCTCGACCTCGTGGCGAACGGGCGGGTCGAGACGATCGAGACCGATGGACGGCAGATCCGTTATGCGCCGTCCTGGCTCGCGGAGATATCGGAGCGTCATCTGCAGGCCGTGCTGGCGCACAACGTTATGCACATCGCCTTCGAGCATCCGCTTCGCCTGCAGGATCATGATCCGGCGCTCGCCAACCGCGCCATGGATCTCGCCATCAACCCGCTGCTGCAGGAGGCGGGGTTCGACCTGCCGGACGACGCGCCGATCGATCCCGCCTTTGCCGACATGCCCTGGGAACGCATCTATGCGCTCCTCGAGCAGCGGCAGAGTGAGAACGGTGGCGGCAATGGCCAACAGGATCCGGCTGGCGGTGGTGCTGGCGCATCCGGCGGGCAACCTTCGTCCGGCGAGCCGCAGGCCGGCGATGGCGGGAGTGATCCTTCGTCATGGCAGCACCCCAGCTGTGGGCGGGTCGAGGCGCCGACGGGGGACGACGACCGGCCAGCCTCACCGGCCGAGATGCGCGCCGCCGCCAATCAGATGCGCGTGCTGGTCGTTCAGGCGGCGCAGACTGCCCGCTGTGCCGGCAAGCTCGACTCGGGTCTCGAGCGCCTGGTCCGGCAGCAGCTGGCGCCCACGACCGACTGGCGTGCGGTGCTGCGGCGCTTCGTCCGGGAGCGGGCCCAGGATGGCTACAGCTGGTCGAGGCCCAACCGACGCCATGCCTGGCGCGGCGTGATCCTGCCGAGCGCCTGGAGCCAGCGACTTGGGGAGATCGTCGTCGCGATCGATACGTCCGCGTCGATCCGTGAGCATGAGCTTGCCGCTTTCGCCGCCGAAGCCAAGGCGATCTTCGCCGAGGTCAAGCCGGCGGCAGTCAATGTCCTGCAGTGCGACACCAAGGTGACCTCATCCCGACGCTTCACCGAGCTGGATCAGCTGGAGCTTTGCGCCAAGGGTGGCGGCGGCACGTGCTTCCAACCTGCCTTCGACTGGGTCGATACGAAGGCCGAGCAGCCGCCGGCCTGTCTCCTCTACTTTACTGATCTCGATCCGGCGGATCAGCCGGCCGACCCCGGCTATCCGGTGCTCTGGGTCGCGACGTCGGACCGGAAGCCGCCGTCCTTCGGCGAGGTCGTGAGGTTGCAGACGCTATAGATTAGCACGCACCATGTCCACGCTTCTCCCATTCAGCGGTATGGATTGGACCGATGTGTGGAAGCCAGTGCGCAGGAACGACAGAGACACCATGTCGATCATCATCCGCGATCCCGACAACCAGCTCTCCAGGGCGCTCGAAGCCAGGGCGAAGAAACGCGGCGTCTCGATCGAAGAGGAAGCCCGCCAGATTCTGCAGCGCGCGCTGGCTGCGCCCGACGATCTCGGCGCAGCCATCCGCAACCGCTTCCAGCCTCTGGGCGAGGTCGAGCTCGATCTGCCCGCACGCGAACCCTGCCGAGACCGGAAAGCGCCTATGTCGTGAACCTCCAGAGGAAAAGGCATATACGCATGCCCCTGGTCTGACTGATTTCTCGAAGGGCATGGCGATAGGCCTACAAATCAATATAAAGCTTATTGTTTTACATTTTGTAAGTCTCTTGCTATATAATGGCCATGTATGAGCTGCAGCTCGCCCGTCAGCCGATGCGCTATCTCCGGCGGCTGGCCGGGCGCGACGCCAAGCGCATAAGATCGGCGCTCGATCGGCTGGCCGCAGCCCCGGATCGAACGGACATGGATATCAAACCCCTAGCCGGTCGCCCTGGCTTCAGGGTCCGGGTCGGCGACTGCCGGGTGATCTATGAGCGCCAGGACGAGATCAGGGCCCTGACGATCGAGCGGATTGCCCTCAGGGGCGATGTCTACAAGGGCTGACATCGTGTCTGCAGCCTTTGGCGCTCGTAACGGAGAACGCTTGCCCTTGATCCAGGTCGGGACGGTGAGGGTCAAATGGTGTGGACACGCCACAGGAGGTGATCATGGGGACGCAGATCATTCGAGGGCCGGACGGCAAGCCTGCCTTCGCCGTGCTGCCCTGGACGAATATCGAGCCTTGGCGCCCGATGCGGCCGACGCCGCCTTGAGCGACGAGGAGTTGTTCGATCGTGCCAAAGCCGAGGGCGATGAGACCTTCCCCGCCGAGATCGCCGATCGCCTGATCGCCGGAGACTCCCGATCAAGGTGTTTCGCGAATATCGAAGCTTGAGCCAGGCGGCGCTGGCGAAGGCCGCCGGCGTCCACCGCATGTACATTTCCCAGCTGGAGCGGGGAACGCGCGCCAGTTCGACGGCCATACTGATCAAGCTCGCCGGCGCGCTTGGCCGTTAAGCTGCAGGATCTCGTCGATCAACCGGCAACGTGAATTTTCGCCCTCTGACGTCGGCCACCAGCATCCCAAAGCGCCGCGCTCTGATTCTTGCCGCAGAGAAGCCCAACAAGTACATTGATGGATGAACTGGCTCGTCCGTATCGGGCTGGACGTGCGCGCTGGCGGTTTGCCGACCCCAGCGCGCTTTCTCTTGCTACCATTGCACCGGCATGAAGGCCGCAGTCTGATTGCGGATAAGCCAGCGTCAGGCAAGACGGTCTGCGGCTTGGATGCCCCAATCCACCGATCCTCTCGCCGGCGCCCTCAGCCTATCAACGTGCTCGCTCCGGCCAAAAGGTCGGTCCTCGCCATGCTCGCTTTTTGCCAGACGCAAAAAGCTGCGCGTGGCTCCGGTCCCGCTGCGCGCTTTTGACCGCCGCTGCGCGCGTCGATTGCCTGAAGACGTCGGCTCCGAAGGAATGTCGGAACCCTGTCCCACCAAAGGAATGCTGGAATTTTTCTTTGGGTGCAATAATAAAAAGACAATAGAAAGTCAGTTTGTTCAAATATAGCGTGTCGATATTTGTTGTTTTATTATGATTATTTGATATTATTAACCGCAAAAATTCATGACGCCTGAGGGCGGCGTTGGCGGAGGCGACGCAAGACGTTGATATCGTGTATGATTCTGTTGCTGAAGCAGTCTCATCACGATCCAACGGAGTTCGCCCCCGCCATGGCGGAGAATGCCCCGTTTTTGCCTGGTCTGTCACCGGTCATGGGCAAGCCGGTTCAGGTTGCTTTCGACGGCGGCCGGCTGACCTCGGATGCCGGGATTTTGGTACTGGCGGAGATTGAGAAGCGTCTCGCCATCGCCGAGCGCTTGTCAGCCTGCCTGGACGATCCGCGCTCGCCCGACCGCGTCCGACACGGTCTCGCCGAGATGATCCGTTTCCGCATGCTGATGATCGCGGCGGGCTACGAAGACGCCAACGATTGCGATGCGCTGCGCGCCGATCCCGCCTTCAAGATGGCGGTCGGCCGGCTGCCCGAGAGCGGCGCCGATCTCTGCTCGCAGCCGACCATGTGCCGGCTCGAGAACCTGCCCGGCAGGACCGCGCTCGTCCGCATGATGGACGCCATGGTCGAGCTCTACTGCGACAGCTTTCGTGAGGTCCCGCGGCGCGTCGTCCTCGATATCGACGACACGTTGGATCGCGTTCACGGCCATCAGCAGCTCTCGCTGTTCCACGCCCATCACGACCACCGCTGCTTCCTGCCAATCCACGTCTACGACGTCGGCAGCGGCAAGCCGGTCGCCGTCATCCTGCGTCCCGGCAAGACGCCGAATGGCGCCGAGGTGCTTTTGGTCATCCGTCACGTCATCGGCGCCATCCGCCGCCGCTGGCCGAAGGTCGACATCACCGTTCGCGGCGACAGCCATTACGCCCGGCATGAGGCCATGACCTGGTGCGAGCGCAACCGGGTTGGCTACATCTTCGGGCTCGCCGGCAACAAGGTCTTGCTTCGACAGGTCGCTGCGCTCGCCGAGGACGCCGCTATGGCCAGGATCGAGGGAAAGCCGGAAAAGGTCCGCCGCTACGACGCTTTCCTCTATGCCGCCGGAAGCTGGCATGTTGAGCGCCAGGTGATCACCCGGATCGAGGCCTCGCCGAAAGGCGCCGACAGCCGCTTCATCGTCACCAACATCGCCGGCGCACCGCGCTGGCTCTACGACAGAATCTACTGCGCCCGCGGCCAGGCCGAGAATCTGATCAAGGCGCATAAGCTGCACCTCGCCTCCGACCGCACTTCCTGCAGCAGTGCTGCCGCCAATCAGTTCCGGCTCCTGATCCACACCGCCGCCTACTGGCTGCTTCACACCCTGCGTGGTCTCGCGCCCAAGCGGTCCTTCTGGCGCGACGCCCAGTTCGACACCATCCGTCTCGCGCTGATCAAGGTCGCCGCCCGCGTCACCGAAATGGTCACCCGCATCAAAGTCTCGCTGCCTTCGGCCTTCCCCTACCAGAACACCATGGCGCTCCTCGTCAAGCGCACCGCAAAGCTGCCGCCTTAAACGACCGGGCAATGTGCCCGGCGCAAAAACCCGAAACGACCGAAACCTCAAGCTCAGCCTTCATGCGCATCCGGCGCCAAGGCGATGCTCGGCCGAAACCGCTAAAATTGCCGGCCTCATGCAGCTCTCATGAATGAACCGGGTTAAGTTCTCATCACGAGAGACGGCAAACTCTCTTCATCGCGAATACGGAGCGAACATCATGGACTTTTCTTTTCTTCGCCATGTCGACGACTTTGACCCCATCATCCTCGACCCCTTCGAGATCGTCGAAATCCGCACCCCCGAGGATCTCGCCGAGACGATCGGCATCGATCCCGCCGACGCCCTGGCGCGCATCCGGGAGGCCGCACAATGACCACCGGCCACATTTGCGACAGCCTCGCCACCTTCGGCGCGAGCTTCACCGCTGGCGAGATCGACAACCGGCCCTTGCCTGAGCCCGAGACGATCGAGACCGCCATTGCCTGCCTGTTCGAGCCGGTTACAGGTTTGCTTGATGACTGTCCTTTGGCGCAGGACCTGGACAGCATGCTCTGGGGTTTGGTCAACGCCTTTCACGCCCAGATCAACCGCATCGACCGCGCCCTTGACGACAACGAGCGCACCCAGGCTCGATTGCGCGAGCAGCATGACGGCAGCGAGGTCACCGACACGGCCTTGCAGGACGCCATCGACCAGGGACGCGCCCTGATCGATCGGCAGAACATCTTCCTCGCCATGTTCGACGCCGCCGCGCGTTGCTTCGAGGAGGCGACCGGCAGCACATGGCAGCCGCGCCATGGCTCGCGGCCCCGCACCCGGAACTTGACCGCCGCCATGATCGACTCCCGCGACTTCGAGCGCGCCCGCCGCCAGCGCTGGACCGAGGACCATTTGCCGCCAGGTCCCTATGTCGTCTTCTCCGGCGGCTCCCAGTTCCAGGACATCGACGCCATCTGGCAGCGCCTCGACCGCATCAAGGCGAAGCACCCGGCCATGACCCTCCTGCATGGCGGAGCACCCGGAGCCGATACCATCGCCGCCAAATGGGCCGACAGCCGCGGCGTCAGCCAGATCCGGTTTTCCCTGAAGCGCAACCTCGGCAACCGCGCCGGCTTCGAGCGCAACGAGCGCATGCTCGCAACCTGTCCGATCGGCGTCATCACCTTTCCCGGATCCGGCGTCACCGAAGCCCTGAAACGAAAAGCCCGCGCCATGGGCTTCCCCCTTTGGGACTACGACGCCGCGCGCACTACCTGCGGCCGGACCGCCGCCGAGCCGGAGGCGATCATCAAGCGGCTCGGCGTCGATCTCGTCGCCCGCCACTTCGGTATCCGACCGAAGACTGTTGCCGGCTGGCTTGACGGCAGCGTTCCCGCCTCGCGCATCGACGGCGTCCTCGCCTTGGAAGCCTGACCAGAAGGGCCTCCTGCTTTGGCGGGGAGCCAACCGGCAAGAGCAAAGTCAAGACAACAATAGGCCGGGCCAACGCCCGGCCTATTGCCCTATCTTGGACGCTCGATCGATGCTGCTTCGCGCCGTGGTCAGCATCTTTCAAGCTGGTCTTACAACGAGATCCGCTCGCTCATCGCTAACTTGAAACATGCGCTGAGCGCGGCCCATCGAAAGCCTGACTTCGCCGAGCCCGCAAGGGTTGGAGTGCCTCCTTCCTCCCGTGGGGTTTCCGGCCCGGAAACCGCGTCACACCCCAGCAAGCTGGGGCCCCGCTTCCGAGTTGCAGCGCGGCTGCGCCGCGGGCGGCCGACAAGACGGCTCCTGCGTCGCCGCCTCCCCGTCCGCCCTCGCACAAGATGCACTGCGTGCCGGCATCGCAACGGGAAAGCCTGGAAAATCAACAGGTTGGCGAGATGTCGTCACTACGTTGTAGTTGTGCCGAAGATTTTCTGTTTGTTTCCAGTAGGTTGCCTATCGCTTCTCGACTACATCCGACGACGTCCATCGCAACGCATTCGTCCGATCCGTGGCTACATTCAATCAAGCCCTCGGCGATAAAATAAGTGTCAATGAAATCAGTCGGTTAGGATAGCGAATGGCTACATGCGTAGTCACGACGGGCGTGTTCTCCTTTAATTTCAGCGACTTGATGTACAGAATTTGACGACAGACGGCGACACGGTCGGCGGGCCGAGAGCGCGGCCTGCTGCCGGGCTTACACTGCCGCCTGCGGTTGTCGCACGAGAATTTCAGCAGCGAGGATAAAAACCAACTGTTCCCGCATCCCTATCAAAGATAATCAGACCCCGAGCTATAGGGACAAAGGATATGGCAGGCGGACCAACGTCCATCCGGCTGGACCGGACGGTCGAGCGAGAGATCCGAAGGATTGCCGAGCAGCGGAACATCTCCAAGGCCCAATGGCTGCGATCCGCCATCACCACAGCGCTCGAAGCTGAACGGCTTGCTGCGAAGCAGAGCCCGACGATCGTCCGCATCGCCGGACAAATAGACGCGCTGCGCGAGGGGCAGTGCAGGCTCAACAAGCTCTCGAATCAAATTCAGCAGGGGCTCGCCGATCTCTTGCAGACGACCGCGGTAGAGCGGGCGGCTGATCGGGTTGCAGCCGAGCAGATCTTCCGCATGGCGGTCCGCGCCGCATTTCTGGCGATGCGGCAGATCAGCGACGATATTGATGACGACGATCGGCGCAATCGTCTGATCGACGAGCTTTGCGAGCAGGCCGACGGTCAGTTCGAGAAGGGGCTGACCCTGCTTGAAGGACGGATGCGCGAAGCGCGAAATGCCTGCTGCGCAACGATCACACGCGGTATCGCGCCATGACCCCGGAGCGCTCGGACGATCCGGACATCGGGGTGATTGACGAACTCGGCGTCGCCGCGATCGCCACGGCGCTGTCGATCAGCGAGCAGGCGGTGCGCAAATGGCGCAAGGTCGGCATTCCCCACGATCGGCGAGACGCGTTGCGCAAATTGCGGCTGCGCCAACGCCTTACGCAACCACCCTGCGTTGGAGCGCATCGCTCGCTGCCCCTGACTGTACGCCCACCGAGCCAGCCTCGGCTTGGTGGCGTCGATGCCAGGCGAGACGTGGCGGTGCGTATCGCAGCCCGACGGGTTGAGCAAGCTCGCCTCCTTGCCGACCGCCTTGCCAAGGAGGTCGAGGGCTCGCCTCCGCTTCCTCCGGTTCGCGGTTATGCGGCAAGGCTGGGATTGCTGTTCGCCCTGGATTTTCCGGTTCTCACCATGGCCTTTGTCACCGTTGCTCAAGTGAGTCCGCTGGCGGCAGCCGGCTCGGCCATCGCCTTGTCGCTGTTCCTGGTACTCGGCGCGCATGTCCTGGGCGGGTCCCTGCGTCAGCTGGCAATGCTCATTCCTGCCTGGAGCCGCGCGCTGATCAGCAGCCTGATCATCGCGTCGCTACTGGCTGCGGTGATCGGAGTTTCCGTTGCGTTGCGCCTCCAAGGCTTCGAGATCGACGAAATGATGCGCAGTCTTGGACAGCATGACCTCGTTTTCGGCGACCAAGGCGGTCGTTCTTCGGTGCAGCCTGCCGAGCTTCGGCAAATGGTGGCGTTCGCCGCCGCGCTGGTGACGATCATGGCCACGACCTTCGGTATCGGCTGGAGCTATCGGCAGCACGGGCCGGAGGCAGCATTGGCACGGGCGGAATCAGCCTATGCGCGTGCTCTTCATGCCCATGCATCGTCGCTGCATCAGCTTCGGGCACGAACCAGAAGGGTAGCTGCCGTCACGGCGTTGGCGCTGTCGACGCTGGCGATCCCGCATCCTGGCGAGGCGGCCGGCTGCGATGGCCAGATCGTCCTGGCGCTGGTCGATACCACGACCGCCTATGACGATCAGGATCGACGCACAATCGTGCCGGCGATCGAGCTGATGGCAGAAACGCTCATGCCTCAGCAACGCCTGATCATCCGAACGGTGCGCGATCGCGCTGCCTCCAGCCGGCTGATACTGGATCGATGCGTACCGGCAACGGAGGGCTTCAGCTGGTCGATCAGCGGTCTCTGGTCCTGGCTGACCAGTAATCCCATAGAAGCGGTGGCCAAGCGCCATGTCTTCTTTATGGCGCTCCGGGATGTCCTCATGCCCGAGCTGCAAGCCGATGTGGCCGCGACGAGAACGGCCTTGGTCGAGACGATCGCCCGGTTTACCGGCAACGCCGAGAGCCTTACTGCCATCTGGCTGTTTTCCGATTTGCTGGAGAGCGCCCTGCTCACCCCTGACGTGCTGCTCGCCGACCCGGCCAGCCTGGCAGCAATCAGCACCCCTTTGCCCGATCTGCACGGCGCGACGGTTCATGTGGCGGGGATCGGCCGCTTTCACGACAAGGAGCGCCGGCGTCTGAATAGCATTGAGCGCGGCGTGTTGATTGACGGCTGGTCCGCGCTGATTGCCGGCGCAGGAGGCGAGCTGCATGTGCTGCGAGCGGACAACGACGGACAGAGCGCACAAACGCATTGAGCCTATGCAGATTGTCAGGATGTCGAACGACCAACGTCACCTTCAGCCGCGCCGCGGAGCAAGATCGTGACGAGGAAGTCGAAGGCTAACAGGCGCGGGTCGCGAATCGGCAGCGACTTTCATCGCGGCCTCGGATTGCTGCGGCTGCGCGGCGGTCATGCTCTCGATAGCCTTCGAACCTTTGTTATGAGTGGGTTGGTCGTCTGGTTGGCGGTCGCGCTGCTCTGGGCCTGGCTGTCGACGCCGAGCCACAGCCTCGGCGCCTTCACCCGCTACAAGGCAGGTCAGGCGATCGAATGGGCCAGTCCGAAGCTCGCTGCGCGGCTGGGCTGGCATGTGCCGACCGGCGCGGGGCCGCTTCGGCTGACCTTTGCCGCCATGCTGGACGATCCCTGGCATCAGGCACACGCTGCAAGGTTTGGACTTAGCCTGCTGTTCGGCATGGTGGCGGCAACGGTGACAGTCGCCGTCGCAGGCGCCGCCGCCCTTCATCTCTTGTGTGACGTCGGGAGACAGGCCCGCGAGTCTGAGCTTATCCGGGGACCCTTGCTGGTCGATGATCGCGAGGTCGTGAGGCTTGTCGCGGAGCGAGGCTGTGCGTCCGATCTCAAGATCGGCGGCGTGCCGCTGATCGCTGGTTCCGAGACCGAGAACATCCTCTTGGTCGGTTCGGTTGGCACCGGCAAGACCGAGGTCGTGCAACACCTGCTCGACGTCATCCAGGTGAGGGGTGAGCCGGCGATCGTCTACGATACCAAAGGCCAACTGTTCTCCCGATATCGGGATGGCGCGCGCGGTGACGTGCTCCTGAATCCGCTCGATCGACGAAGCGCCCCATGGTCGCCCTGGGCGGAAATCGCCAAGTCGACCCATCCCAAAGCGCTCGCCGAGTCGCTGATCCCGGCAAGCAGCAAGAACGAGCCTTTCTGGCATGAAGCGGCGCGCGTGCTGTTCAGGGAGACCCTGATCCAGCAGATGGACGATCCCGAGCGCTCGGTCGGCCGCTTCGTCGATACGATCCTGACCACAACGCGCGAGGAACTGCACGCGATTCTCGCCGGCACGCCGGCCGCGCGCTATCTCGAGGAGGGCGTCGAAAAAATGGGCGCATCGGTCCGCGGCAATGTCGACACCTACATCGACAGCCTGACCCACCTTCGGCCGGACGCCGGCGGCGCCGGCGACTTCTCGATCCGCCGCTTTGTCGAGAGATCAGCGCTCAAGACAGCCGGCCACGCTCATCCCTGGCTCTGGCTTACCAGCCAGAGTGACGATCATGAAGCGATCCGGCCGCTGCTCACTTGCTGGATCGATGTCGCGGTGAGCGCTCTGTTGAGCCTGCCCCTCGACCGCGGCCGCCGTGTCTGGTTCATCCTGGATGAGATCGCGAGCCTGCAGCGCCTGCCCAAGTTCATCCCGCTTCTGGAGCGCGGCCGTGAACATGGTGGTTGCGTGGTGCTGGGGCTCCAGGACGTCGCCCAGCTGGACTCGATCTACGGTCATCAGGATGCGCGCGTGGCGCTCACCCAGCTGTCGACCAAGGTCATCTTCCGCCTTGACAGCCAGGAAAGCAGCCGCTGGGCATCCGACATCATCGGCCATGCCGAGATCAGCGAAACCCAGGAAAGCGCGCGCTACGATCCCGGTGATGACCAGGGGGCCGTCCACTTTTCCTCCCAGAGCCGGGTGAAGCCCCTGGTTCTCCCCTCGGAGATCGCCGCGCTCGACAAGCTCCACGGATTCGTCAAGCTGCCGGGCGGCTATCCGGTGGCACGAACGAGGTTGCCGGACCCGGCAGGTCATCCTCGGCCAAGCAGGCAGCCAGCCTTCGAGCCGACGGCTCGCTGGCGACGGCCGAGCAAGCCTGTCACGTCGCCCTGCCCTGACCCCATCAACAAGAAGACCTCGCCTGGCTTCGCGGGTGATGATGGACGGCAGCGGGATCTCGATCTCGACGATCGCGGTCAAGGCCCGCAGTCGAGGCCTATCCGACCTGCACCAACCTTCCGCCTTTAGGCGCCAGGACATGCTGTCGATCTCACCTGCCGCCAAGGGTGGAGAATACTACCGTGGCGACAACTATTATTTCGACGACGGTCGTGCCCAAAGTCGTTGGCTCGGCGAGGCAGCCAAGACGCTTGGCCTGAATGGTGTCGTCAAGCAGGGTGACTACCAAAGGCTCTACGACGGCAGGCTGCAGAACGGCGTCAAGCTCGGCCGCATGGTTGCGGGCGAGTGGCGGCACGATCCCGGGGTGGATCTGACCTTCGCCGCCCCGAAGTCGGTCTCGATCCTGGCGCAAGTTATCGGTGATCGGCGGCTGATCGACGCTCATGATCGGGCGGTGGAAGCTGCGCTGGCCTGGATCGAGGCCGAGCATACGGTGACCCGCATTCGCTGCGGCAACAGGGTCCAACACGTCCATACCAGCAATCTGATCGCCGCGGTCTACCGTCATGACATCAGCCGTGCCGAAGACCCGCATCTGCATAGCCACGCAGTCGTCATGAACGTCACGCGCGATGTCGAAGGCCGATGGCGAAGCCTGGACAATCGCTATCTCTGGCAGGATCTGGCGGTAAAGGAAGGAGGCTTGCGCTATCAGCAGGAGCTGGCCCGCCTGATTGCAGCGCTCGGTTATGAGGTGAAGCCCAAAAACAATGGCACTTTCGAAATCGTTGGCGTGCCGGATGAGGCCATCGCCCTGTTTTCCAAGCGCACCCGAGCCATGGAGGCCTATCTCGCAGGGTTAGGCATCGACATCAACAGCGCCAGCACCGAGCAGCGCAATCTCGCCATGCAGCGAACTCGGCCGGACAAGAAAGCGGAGGTGACGCCTGATCAGCTCCAGCGGCAATGGCGGAACGAGCTCGGCGCGATGGGCTACAGTCTCGATGGGCTTGTCCGGCGTTCCAAGGAGCAGGCCGCCACGCCGAATTTTCGACAAAGCCAATCCCGGGAAGGCATGGCGACGGCGCGGGCCGCCGTGATGACCGCGGCCGAAAGCCTGGTCGAGCGAGACGCGATCTTTGCCGATCGGGCGCTGCGCGAGCTGGCCACCGTGTTTTCGCTCGGCAAGGCGTCCGGCAGGGACATTGATGGGGCGATCAAGGAGGCGGCCTTGGCTGGCGAGCTGATCTTTCGCGAGGCCAAGCACTACGTTTCGCCGCTCCATGCGTTCACCCCGGCCACGGGCTGGACCATGCCGGCAGCACTTCGCGCCGAACAGACGATGATTGCGATCGAGCGCGCCGGCCGCAGCGCAGCGGATGCCCCTTTCGATGCGGAAGCAGCGCGCCACAGCATCGAGCCCGCGATCGAGGCTGCGCGGCGGGCAGGTTTCACCTGGAACCGTGGTCAAAGGAATGCGGCGATCGGGCTTCTCTCTTCGCCTCATCTGGTTACGGCGATTCAAGGCTATGCCGGCACCGCCAAGACCACGACGGTGCTCGCAAGCTATGTCGGCGCCATGGCGGCAAAAGGCCATCGGGTGGCCGCCTTGGCGCCGACGCATGCTGCCGCCGAGGTGCTGGGTGAGGCGGTTGGACTTCCCGGCAAGACCGTGGCCCGCCACCTGATCGACCGGCAGCGAAGGCAAAAGGGCGGACGATCGGCACATCGTGATGTCATCGGAGAGGTTTGGATGGTCGACGAGGCATCGTTGCTCGGCGCCAAGGCCATGCGCGATCTCTTGCAAGCGGCAACGCATGCTGAAGCGCGCGTCGTCCTGGTCGGCGACGTCCTGCAGTTGGGCAGCGTCGCGGCCGGGCGAGCCTTCGCCCAGCTTCAGGAAGAAGGGATGAACACCTTCGTGCTCGATGCCATCGTCCGTCAGAAGAACCCTGCGCTCAGACGTGCAATTCGTGCCGGTATTGCCGACGATGTCGCCGGGATGCTGCATCATCTCGAGCATGGCGGCGGCTCGATGACCGCCATCGGCGGCGGCGGGACCGGCGAAACGCGTCGGCAGGAGTGGCAGGCGCGGATCGACCGGATCGCCGATCTCTACACGGCGCTGTCCGCACAGGAGCGACGTCGAACCCTTGTGATCGATCCGTCACGCGAGGGTCGTGACGCACTCAATGCCGCGATCCAGAAACGGCGGGCCGAGCGCGGCGAGCTCGCCGGCCCCTTACTGGCGGCGACAATCCTGACCAGCCGAGATCTGACACATGCGCAAAAGCGCCTTGCCCTCTCTTACGGTACCGAGGATGTGATTCGCTTCCAGACCGATTACGGATCGCGATCGAGCCCAGTCTGTCGCAAGGGAGGCTACTACCAGGTCTTGGCTGTCTCACCTGGGGAAGGCCGAGTCACGCTTCGCGACCAGGCAGGCCGCGATATCGACTGGAGGCCAGCACGCTTCTCCAAGGTCGAGGTCTACACGCTGAGATCCGACCTCAGGCTGCACACCGGCGACAGCATCACTTTCACCAGAGACGACCCGGCGATCGGCGCGAGAAACGGCCGGACGGCCAATGTTCTGCGGATCGATCCCGACAGCAGGACCGTGGTGCTCGCCCGGTCCGGTGAAGTGCCGATGCGGATGCAGCTTGATCAGCATCGTCACTGGGATCTCGGCTATGCCCGCACCATCCATGGCGCACAGGGCATGACCGCGGAGCGGGCGCTGATTCATGCCGAGAGCTGGCGCGCCAATCTGCTCCATCGAAGCGGCTTCTATACTGCCGAGTCGCGCGCGAGGATCGAGACCCATACCGTCACCGACGACGTCGCGAGGCTCAAGCACGCCCTCGAGCTGCGCAGCGGCGCCGAGCCAGCGGCAAAGGATTTGAGTGCGATCCGGGCCGGTCGGCAGATCGTCACCGCCATGCAGCGGACGGCGTCGGCGCGCAGCATGGCGGACATGCCCGAACGGGAGGCCCCTTTACGGGGCATCGGCCGATAGCAGTCGCGTGTCAGGACGATTTCGGGCCAGCTCGCTGCAATTGGGGCGTCGTGTCCGACCCAAGCGCGAAAATCGCGCCACCGAAAAGGCTTGCGATTTGGCTGAGCATGGTCTCGCCGAAGGGCGCCAGCAGCAACCCGGTCAGAAATCCACCGACGACGAACGGCCCGATGGCTAGCAACGCCTTTTGCAGTCGAGAGGCTGCCATCGAGGAAGGCGTCCGGCGCAGCACCCAGAAGACCGCGAGGCCGATGCAGATCCCAGCCGTCATGCCAAGGCCTGCGGACTTACTCGGTGACTTGTCGAGCCATAGCAAGCCGCGAAAGACGACGATCGCTGTCACCATGCTCGGCAGGAGATAGCCAACCCGGTTCATTCATGAGAGCTGCATGAGGCCGGCAATTTTAGCGGTTTCGGCCGAGCATCGCCTTGGCGCCGGATGCGCATGAAGGCTGAGCTTGAGGTTTCGGTCGTTTCGGGCTTTGCGCCGGGCACATTGCCCGGTCGTTTAAGGCGGCAGCTTTGCGGTGCGCTTACCGAGGAGCGCCATGGTGTTCTGGTAGGGGAAGGCCGAAGGCAGCGAGACTTTGATGCGGGTGACCATTTCGGTGACGCGGGCGGCGACCTTGATCAGCGCGAGACGGATGGTGTCGAACTGGGCGTCGCGCCAGAAGGACCGCTTGGGCGCGAGACCACGCAGGGTGTGAAGCAGCCAGTAGGCGGCGGTGGGATCAGAGCCGGAACTGATTGGCGGCAGCACTGCTGCAGGAAGTGCGGTCGGAGGCGAGGTGCAGCTTATGCGCCTTGATCAGATTCCGGCCCGCGCCGCGGGCGCAGTAGATCCTATCGTAGAGCCAGCGCGGTGCGCCGGCGATGTTGGAGGAGATGAAGCGGCTGTCGGCGCCTTTCGGCGAGGCCTCGATCCGGGTGATCACCTGGCGTCAACATGCCAGCTTCCGGCGGCATAGAGGAAAGCGTCGTAGCGGCGGACCTTTTCCGGCTTTCCCTCGATCCTGGCCATAGCGGCGTCCTCGGCGAGCGCAGCGACCTGTCGAAGCAAGACCTTGTTGCCGGCGAGCCCGAAGATGTAGCCAACCCGGTTGCGCTCGCACCAGGTCATGGCCTCATGCCGGGCGTAATGGCTGTCGCCGCGAACGGTGATGTCGACCTTCGGCCAGCGGCGGCGGATGGCGCCGATGACGTGACGGATGACCAAAAGCACCTCGGCGCCATTCGGCGTCTTGCCGGGACGCAGGATGACGGCGACCGGCTTGCCGCTGCCGACGTCGTAGACGTGGATTGGCAGGAAGCAGCGGTGGTCGTGATGGCGGAACAGCGAGAGCCGCTGATGGCTGGCCGTGGAACGCGATCCAACGTGTCGTCGATATCGAGGACGACGCGCCGCGGGACCTCACGAAAGCTGTCGCAGTAGAGCCTGACCATGGCGTCCATCATGCGGACGAGCGCGGTCCTGCCGGGCAGGTTCTCGAGCCAGCACATGGTCGGCTGGTGATACAGAGATCGGCGTGCCGTCAAGCAGCCGGCCGACCGCCATCTGGAAGGCGGGATCGGCGCGCAGCGCATCGCAATCGTTGGCGTCTTCGTAGCCCGCCGCGATCATCAGCATGCGTGCGGAAACGGATCATTCGGCGAGACCGTGTCGGACGCGGTCGGGCGAGCGCGGATCGTCCAGGCAGGCTGACAAGCGCTCGGCGATGGCGAGACGCTTCTCAATCTCCGCCAGTACCAAAATCCCGGCATCCGAGGTCAGCCGGCCGCCGTCGAAAGCAACCTGGAACCGGCTTGCCCATGACCGGTGACAGACCAGGCAAAAACGGGGCATTCTCCGCCATGGGCGAACTCCGTTGATCGTGATGAGACTGCTTCAGCAACAGAATCATACACGATATCAACGTCTTGCGTCGCCTCCGCCAACGCCGCCCTCAGGCGTCATGAATTTTTGCGGCTAATGAGACCTTGTGCGCGGATAGGGTTTGCCGGGTTATCTTTCTGATCTCGGCGGGAGAAACATGGAGGTTATTGCCGCTATGCCACCGCCGTCGGATCGGTCAGGAAACGCTGCTTTGTTGCTCTGAGAAACGCTCCTCGCTGGACGAGATCGACGGCCTCGTCGACTGGGCGCCAATTGAGAGACGATTGGAAGTGATCCATTCGGCACCACGTGGCGAGGCAAGCTGGCTGCCGTCATGATGTTTCGCGGGATGCTGCTGGCGGTCTGGTATGACCTTCGGGCGTGAAGCTCGCCGACGCGCTCGATGACCGAGCCTCGTTTCGCCGGTTTTGCGCTTTGCCCGCAGCGAGCTGACGCCGGAGCGTACTGCCTTCGTCCGCTTCCGCCGGGAATGTTCTGTTACGGAGCCTAATCAGCATTGTTCGATGGACCACGGCATTGAAGGCAAAGGCAATCCAGTCATCTGGCAACGGCTGGTGGACGCGCGACCGTGGTCGGCTCGGCGAGCGAAGGCGGACGAGGAGGCACGCTGGTCGGGCCATCGTTCGCGCAAGTCAATCCACGGCTATAAGGCGTATTGCCGGCGCCGGATGGTGGACAACAAGCGTTATGAGCGGTCGCGGTCACGCCGGGTAACGCCCATGATGGCCGCAACGGGGAGGCGGCACTGCCGGATGATCCGGGCGATGTGCTTGCCGACAGCGCCTATCGAGGCGAGGTGTTCAGAATGGCGGTGCGCACCAGCGGCGGCACGCCGCGTGTCATCGTCACTCATGTCTGGGCCAAGAGCCAGGATGAGGCGGAGCAATGGCTTGCCGCGTGGAACGGCCTGATCCACCAGATCCGCTGTCGGATCGAGAAGATCTTCTGGAAACGGTCCTACGGCTTTCGACGCATGCGATGGCGAGGCCTCGCCAAAGCTCATCTCCAAGCCCGCCTCACCGCCATCGCCTACAACCTAAAACGAACCCGAAACATCCTCATGCCAGCCTGACAAGCGCCCCATCAAATGGCCTCGCTGCGTATGGCAGCGGGCATGAAAAACGCACATCTATATGATTTAAAATGAAAAACACCCTATCCGCGCACAGGTCTCACTAAGACCATTCGGGTGCCGCTGCAGCGACAGCCATTCAGCTGGCGTTCTGCGGGTGACGGGACCAAAGCGCTGATACCAAACGAAGAAAAACATTCCCCCCTCATGACTGCATGCCGTCGCGTCCAGCGGACAATGTTCCTACTAACAAGAAAGGGGCTGAAATCGTCGATGCCCGTCGTCATCAAGCCGGCAAACAGCATCGATACAAAAAATTCGCCAATCCGGGATAAAAACTGATGGCTGCAGCATCCCTATTGTCAAGCATGGACCCAAAGAGGGGATGGCTGTCATGAGACGCCGTGGACTCGGATTGGCATGCAGCATTTTCAGTATTCTTGTCGGCTGTATCGCGACTAACCGCGAGCCACCTCGCTTGGCGTCGTCCGAGGAGGCCAACGTGCTCGTCATCTACGACGCCGCCCAGAACCTGCTCAGCCGCGAGACCATACCGGTAGGAGGCGAGACGCCACTGGACGTGGTCCTGCGCGAGGGCATGCACGGCGATGTCGCGGGCGTGTTCGTCAAGATCAACAACACGATTCGCTTCGCGCCCTGGAGCGACCTCTCCGCCGATCCGCGCGGCCTCCGCTACTTCTCCGACAGCTTCATTCAGACTGGTGAACTTACACTGCGCATCACCAAGGCGCCCTGCGGCGGCCGCCTGCCGCTGATGCTGCAGCTTCGCGAGCTGCAGCCGACCATCCAGGCTCTGGCTTCCAAGGCCGAGGCGCCAGTCACCAGGCTCGCCTATCGGCCCCTTGGCAACTGGGCCGACACGGGCCTCTTTCTTCCGGACCAGCTGCGTCCACGCATCGATGATCGCTGGGACGATCCACCTTGTCAGCCCGGCCTGTCGCTTGCAGCAGCCATCGAGAAGCAGCACGCGCTAACGGCCGCCTCTCATCAGATGTTGTCAGTAGACGCCCCCCTGAATGTGGACGAGCGCCCGAAAGCGACAACGCTTACGCGCGCCGTTGCGAAAGCCGACAGAGCCAGGCCCTGCCGTCTCTGTCGTAGTTCCGATGATCACGGCGAGAATGCCCATGACCATGGCCATGACAAGGGCATGCGCTGGTAGCCGCATCAATACCTCCCGACGGAGACGGGCAATGTCCGATAACCCTTCCCAGCACTATCGCTTTGTGGATGCCGAGATGAATCAGTCGATCATCGCCGAGATCGATACCGTCATGTTGCGGCACCAGCCCTTCGGCAATATTGCCATGGACATCCAGGCGGTCCGCCAGCAAGCGCGGTCCTTGCATCCAAGGATCTACGCAGTGCCGAACGTAATCATCCGAGACCCCGCCCTTCCCTGGTCATCACGTGACGACATCCAGCGTATGACCGCACTTTACATGGAGATCGCCGATCAGCTCGAACGACGCGTCGCACCCGACGGGCAGGTCGCGCAGGCCTGGGATCTGGAGGACAGCGACCTTTTCGTCTTGGTCATTGGCTACGTCGACGGCTGTCTGGAGCGCGCTGATTGCGCCAAGGTCGAAGCAGCGATGAAGCACGACGCCGCAATCCGCTGGGTGGTCAAGCAGGAAAGCTTGACGCGGCGCCTCGCCCGAGGGCTGCTCAGGCCGCTTCGCGAGACGGAATGGCAGTGGTGGCGCAATCGAGGCATCGATCCGCTCAAGACCATCCGCGCCTTCAGCCAGGTCACCATGTCGCCGGCCAGACTCTGGCGCGCTCATCTTTACAAGGCGGGTCTCCTGCAGCCGCTGATCCAAGCGGAAGAGACTGCTGAAGAAGACGTCAACAGCGCTTGCCACGGCACCAAACGGCCTGGCTCGGCGATCTCGGCTCCGGCACTCATCTGATGATGTCGGCCTCACTGAACCGGGTCATGCTGCTGGGCGTTCTCGTCGAGGAACCAGGGCTTCGACAGGAAGATGGCGCGAGTATTGTCGACCTGCGGATGGATACATCCGACAGCATCCGCCATTCCAATGACCATGCGAGCCGCTACGATCTGCAATGGCACCGGGTGACCATTCTGGCCCCGGAGCTCGCCGCGTTTGCTCAGGCTCATCTCCACACCGGCGATCATATCTATGTCGAAGGTCAGTTGCGCACGCACCGTTGGCGGGACGTGATCTTCGAGGAGCATGTCGTCACCGAAATCGTCGTCCTGCCCGACGTCGGGCAGATCGCAGCGCTGGGACGACGAGAGCAGCCCGCATCGGCTTCGACGACCTCCTGAAATGACGAGCGATGTCTGCCATGAGACATTCTCCATGCCGGAGGCCGATCTCAAGTCATCGAGACATACGGCTTCGCATGCCAGGATGCCTGCCCAGGCGACGTCACACTCCCCAATGTCCCAGGCGTATCAAGGAGCACGCTGATCGGCCGCGGAACGGCGCCTCACCAGCCTAACCTACAGAAGTCTCTCCGGAATGGTATATCAACTAGGGAAGGGCAATGGCTCAAGGCCGGCAGGCTGCGCCATTGCCAGAGGGGCAAGCCATCAGCATCTCTATGGCAACGAAGCCGCGATCGGAGAGGCAAGACATCAGCTTTCACGACGAGCTGAAGCGGCTGCTGTCCAAGCTTCGACTTCACGCGGCCTACTCACCAAACGTGCGGTCCACGAAACCGGCGACGAGCCCTTGCCCGATGAGCTTGGGCAGGACCTGCGAGCAGGCACTGCTCCGCCAGGAGTAGTGGTCGACGGGGAAAGCTGTTCAACTGGCTCCTGATCATGGACAGGACTGTTCGCGAGCTTCGACGCCAAAAAGCGAGAACGATGGTGCCGATTGACGAGCATCTGCTCGCCAGAACCGATGATCGGTTCGAAAGCGAGGCCTTCGGCCTGATGCTGGGCGACATCCGGCGAGCTTGCGAGGACGTTGACGGATGACGACTTCGCTCGCTGGCGCGCACCAAGCAGGGCAAGGATCCTACCAGGACATCGCCGACGATCTTGGCGTGCTGATCGGCACCCTGGCTCACGTCGGCTCGACCAGGAAATCATCATCCGAAAACGACTCGAGGAGATGGGCGAGTTGACATGAGACCACGCCATCGATGCGGTTGCCGGCCATGAATTATCGACCGGGATCGCATGACCGGAGTGTCGATCCGGCGATGACGCGATCGTGGCAGGAAAAGGAGCAAGTCGAAGGTGAGCCATGATGGCGCATTGTCCGACGGGGTGATCGAAAAGATCGCCATCTTCGTTGAGCGGGAAGCCGGCGAGGAATTGCCCTTGTCGGCAGCGGACGAGGCGATGGTGCGCGACCTGCTCGCGCACGACCCGGCAGCGCAGGCGATCGCCTACGAATTCCGCGCTACCAGCGCCGCGCTCGATGCGGCTTTCGCCGCTTATGCTGAACAGCCGGTGTCGCCTGAGCTACTGACCCGATCGATGCCCATGCAGCATTCAAGAAGGGAGGTGGGACAGAGCCCGATCAGCCAGCTGATACCGTCGTTGCCTTCCCGCACCAGCAACAACGACGACGAGCTGCCTTACGCGTCCTATTTCGCGATCGCGGCCTCAATCCCGTCGATCGCTCTCGGTGGCAGTCTAGCCTATCACTACAGCCGGCTTGACCAGACGGGAATGCAGCTCGCCAATGGGGTCGGCTGATCTCGAACGCTCGGCCAGCGCCTCGATGAAGAGGAGGCGAAAGCGGGAGCTTCGGCCAGGCTCCTCGCCGAGCTGCGAGACCGGCGAGCAAAGTTGAAGCGCGAACGCCAGCGCTCGAGACGAGTGTGACAGCGCTTACCGCCGACAAGGCGGAGCTTGGAGAGCAAGTCGAGACGAACTCGGGCGGACGATCGCCGACTTGGAAAGCGCTCGCTGCCAGCCGCAAGGCAAGCGCCGACGCTGAGCGAAGGATTGCGGAGACGTCGGCCGACCTGCAGAAACAACTTGCTTTCCTTGCCGAGGAAAGGGACCAGTATGCAGACTAGGCAGAGAACCGTCGGCAAGAGATCGCTGCATTGGAGAACGATCTCGAGGCCGCCAGGCAAGCACGCACTCAGGCAGAAACCAGCTCGACTTCGGCGTCCGAGGAGATCGCGGCCCTTCATGGCAAGGAAGCCGATCTGTTGCAGCAAGTTGCAGCGCTGAAAGCCGCGCAGGAGGAGCAGCAAGCGCGGTTCGCCGCGCTCAGCGGTCTGAGCCGAGAAGCTGCCGCCAAAGGCAGCTCGGAGCGTCAGGCATTGAGCAGCGAGATCGCGCGCCTGGAAGACGAACTGGCGATGACCAGCGATGCGCGCGCGGCCGTCGAGGCTGACCTCAAAACCGCTCGAAATCGGCTCTCGACACTTGAAGGTGATCTCGCTGCAAGAGAGCAGACCATCGCCGAGCTCGAGAACGAAGCCGCCCAGGCGACGGGCGATCTCAACGCCGCGCGAGCCAAGCTCGCCGACGTCAATCGGGCCAATGATCTTCTCCTCGCCGAAGCCGGCGATCTGAGACAACGAGCCGACTGGGTCGTCCAGGTGCTCGGCTATCACCGCCTCTATGCCGGCACGGCGCATGAGGTCGAAGTCTCCACCGAAAAGGAGCTCACCGGCTGGCTCGAAAAAACCTACGGCCGCCGCTTCTCAGTCCCCGACTTCAGCGATCTCGACATGACCTTCGTCGGCGGCAGAATCTTCGCGGTCAATGGTCGCCCCGTAGGCCAGATCGCGCATCACGACCTCCAAGGCAAGCTCACCGGCTTTTGCTTCACCCCGAAGGAGGCTGGCGGCCAAGACACGATGCGCGCCGGGCAGAACGGCGATCTCAGCGCCATCAACTGGCAAAAGGGCGATCTCGACTACGTCCTGGTCGGCTTCGCTGATCTCGAGACAGTCCTCGTTCCGGTCGCCGCCATGCTGTTCACAAATTATGGCGTCGAGCTTTGATCCGCAGGCTTGATTGTCGCGTCAAGATCGCGACGCTGCAGAACGGCACTCAACGCTGAGCGCAGCTCGCATGCTGCCAATCATCACTCATACACCCAGTAACCGCGGCCATTTTGGTTTGACATCGGTTTCATATGGGGCGTTCGCCTGTCCGGCGGCCTCAGCCCCTCGGTAAACAGCATGCCGATATCGCCCATGAGCTCGGCATGTTCGGCGTAGCCGCTGTGGCCGAGGCTGAAGAAGTCGGTGTCCAGCGCCGTTGCATCGATCGAGTCGATCAGGGAATGGACGGTCGGCCCGTCAGCCGGCACATAGCCGATGCGCGGCACGCCGCCCATGCGGATCTTTTCCGATGCCTTCAACGCCCGATCCTTTCCCGAGGCGTACAGGGTGAAAGCCGAGGCGGCGCCCTCGACCTGTCTTGCCAGGTCGAAGAAGACATCCCGATCGATGTCGGCAGCCGCCAGAATGACCTGATTGAAGATCGGAGCATCGTCGGCACGGTCTTCCCACATCTCGGCCACCGCCTCCATCAGCGGATTGCTGCCCATGCTGTGGCCGATGAGATGGACGATATCGGCCCCCGACTCGGCCCGCACTAGCTCGAGAAAATCCTGCAACGTGTCCCTTGGCTTGGCGGGCGCTGTCCAGGTCATAGAAATAATCTTCGATATCCCCCTGGACGGCCAGCTATGGAACATCGGCGCACCATCGAAGGCGAGGCCGTAGGCCATCTGTGCGGTGCGCCATGCGGCTTCCTCGAAGGTCACGTTGAAGCCGTGCACGAAGACGAAGGCCATTGCTTGCCATTTGCCTTGTTGACGATCGCTCCAAGATCGGTGGCGAAATCAGCCTCGGTCTGCAGCACCGGCGTCTGCATGATGATGTGATTTTGGATTCTCGCCACCGAAGATCAGGCGCACCACGCGAAAGGATGACGGGCGCTCGATCTGCCCAAGCTCGTGGGTCCGCGGGACCGTGACGATGACGCTGCCGAGCTTCAGCTCGCCGCTGCGCGCGCCGTCGAAGGCCGGCGCCGCCTGCGTTCCGCTGTTTCGCCGATCGGTCCCGAAGAACAGCTGGACGGGCGTGTAATCGGGTTGATCGCCTGGATTTCAATGCAGCGTCGAGTAGGTGCGGCGCATCGGCGCTTCGCTGCCGCCGATCACCACCGGCCCGGTGACGAGGGGTAGCGCTTCCGTTCGACCCTGGGATGAAATATTGGCCCGCCTTGCTGCCGTGACGATCTCGGCGCCAAACAGCTCTTCGTAGGGCGCCAGACTCTCGGCCATGGCCTCCATCGCGCCAAAGGCGATGTTGTCCGGGAAGCGGATCTCGTGAAAGCCTCTCATCGCGTCTCACTTGATTGACTTCGGGGAAAGAGCCGATACAAACTGCAGAACAACTTTCGGTTTAATTATCTTGGATTGGCAGGATGGCTGGATATGTGGTTTCCGTGGCCCAGAGCAAAGGTGGGGTGGGCAAATCCACACTCACCGCTCAGCTTGCCGTGGGCTGCGTCAGCTACGGATACAAGACCGCTATTATCGATCTCGATCGCCAAGGTAGCCTGATGGCCTGGCATGAAATGCGGCGGCGCCTTGCTGGTCGAATCGATGGGGATCTTAGCATCGAGGCGTGCTCTGGTTGGCGCTTGCCATACGTTTTGCAGAGGCTTCGCCGTGACCATGATCTGCTGTTCGTCGACGGCCCCTCAGGTCATGAAAGCGAGTTCAAGGCGATGACCAAGGAAGCCGATCTGGTCCTGATCCCTTGCCAACCAACCGGTTTGGACCTTTGGGCGACGAAATCGCTCTTGGCCGACTACGAGGATGTGCGTGGCAAAGCGCTGGTCGTTCTCAATCGGATGCCTCCCAGAGGCATTCCCGCGGCTCTGATCCGACGCGAAATAGAAAAGCTGTCTTGGCCGATGGCACGCCAGCACATCGGGAATCGTCAAGCCTATGTCGTAACCATGGGTACCGGCATGGGCATTGCCGAAATCGCACCGTCGAGCGTGGCCGGTCAGGAAATGGGGGCTCTCACGGCCGAAATTCTGCAAAGAATGAGCAAGGTCCGATTGGTAGCCTGATTTGGCGACTTCACTGCAAAGACACCGGGCGAAACTCGCTAAATAAAACCACTCAGTGACTCCGCCCCCAGAGAAACGGCCGATCACCGACCAGTGCTTGGGCCACGTCGTCGATCGCCTTCATCGCCGCATTCTGATAGGAGTCGCCTTGGATTGGGCATTTAGTGCCAACCTAGACGAGCATTCTGCGCGCGACAGGAAGCATTTCAGGCACATGCCTTCGCATTAGGGCTAGCAGAGCGTTTACGAAATGCGTTGTCAGATGCTGACCAGCCGAGCGCGGTTCCGAGAATTTTGCCTCGATAGGCCCCATCGATGACGAAGAGACAGCCAAAGACGGCCGCAGTTTGGTGATTGATGGGGTAGCTGAACCAGATGATGGCGATATTGGCCTCTGCCCAGCGTCTCGGGGTGCCGCAACCGGTCAGAACGCGCATGATGAGGCCGACATTGTAACCGCTGACATGGACCAGGTAACGCTTTTGCAGATTGTCACGGCCGCGTAACCAGGCCCGGCGCATGCCGCCTCGATCCAGGATATGCGCGAACGAGCGTTCGACCAGTTCGGCACGCAGCTTGAAGGCCTGCCTTGCGACCTCGGAGAGCAGACGCGCACGGTTGTTGTAATAAGCGCGCTTGGCGTCGTCATCACCCTTCCAGCGATGGATACCGTTGGGCTTGGGCTCGCTGATCCTACTTTTCCAAGCCCCGTCCTCGAGACCCTTGAGACCGCCCCTGGAGTGGTAGCCTTTGTCCGCGACAAGCTCGGCCGGATCCTCGAGGCTCGGCTCCATCCTGACCGCCTCGAGGTTCTCCTCTGCCGCTTCGAGCGTGCCAGGCAAGCTCGAGGTGTCGCCCTGATCGGCCTCATGGATCGGCGCCGCGACGATCGCGCCCGTGTCCAGATCAACCGCATGCTCCGGCTTGTAGCCGAGCCTCGTTCGGCCGACCTTCATCTTGGCGATCCGCGCGTCGGAATCGGTCTTGCTCTCCCAGTCCTCGTTGGACAGCTTCTTGCCTTTGCGTTTCTTGTCCATGCGGATCAGGTCATCGGCCGTCGGCGTCTCGATCCCACTTTCCTTGGCCAGGCGCTTGAGCATCTCGCGGTAGCCCTCGCCGCTGTCGCGGCGCACGATCGCACGAAGCGCTGCATTCGCCTCTATCGTTGATGCATCCACGCCGATCCGGTCTCACCCTTGATCAACCCATGCTCGGCGAGTTGCGTCAGGACCCAGGTGAACACCTCCTCATGAGCTTCCAACGGCAGGCGCGAACGCGTCTTAGACAACCACGAGTGATCCGGCACGCTCTCACGGCTCGACAACAGCAAGAACTCCCGCAGGCTCAGGCTGTCGGCACAGCGCCACTCGATACCGCGCCCGCTGTCCAGGCCTTCGAAATAGCCGACCAAAAGCATGCGGAAATACCGGCCAGGCGGAAGCGATGAGCGCCCTCGTGCCGAAGACGAATAGAAGGGCTTGCACAAATCCTCGACGATAGGGTCGAAACCGGCTGCCCGGAGAACGGCCTGAAGCTGGTCATAAAATGGATGACCCGCTGAACGTGGCAGCTCATCCCAGCTCAGCAAAAGATCGGACTGCCGATCCGATTGACGACCCAACGACATGCCTGGCCCCGCTGATCTCGATGCTCCTCAAACCAACAAAGCCAGCCGATTTCGTCAACGGTCAGTTAAGCGTTTTTTCACGACACGGAGACGAAAAGCCGGACGGTCAGGGTTTGCCTGACTGATAGGAACGGGTGACGCTGTTTGAACGCTTTTGGCGGCCGGCGTTTTCCATGGGCGACGTGGTTTGAGATGCGGCTGGGCCGGCGATTCCGGCAGCAGGACGTACGGAAGTGTCGCCTGGCCTTTGTCAGATGGCATCTTCGTGGTGACGGGTCATGCGGCGTTGATCCTCTCGATATTGGTTTTGTGGTCGGACGGCTCGGCGCCGGGCTCGAAGCTGTCGATATTGACCATACGCCCTCCGCAGGTAGGGCAAGAGAGGCGCAGGATCCTTAGGGCGTCCTCATCTTGGACAGGCTGGCCGGGTTGTTCTGGCTCTTGAGCGTCGAGCAAGGCTCGGATGCGGTGGAGATTGGTGGCGCGCTGGCCGTTGGCGAACAGACCGTAGTGGCGGATCCGATGGAACCGGTCCGGAAGAATGTGGATCAGGAAACGCCTGATGAACTCGAACGGCGCGATGGTCATGATCTTACGTTTGAACCGACCACCCTCACGGTAATACTTGTAATGGGAGGTGACGCCGCTGTCGTCGGCCTTGATCAGGCGACTGTTGGCGATCGCGACCCGGTGGGTGTAGCGGCCGAGATAGGCGAGTGTGGCGGCCGGTCCGTTGAACGGTTCTTTGCTGTAGACAAGCCACTGACGGTCAACACGGCATTGACGATGATTCCCAGAACGACAATCTGCGCCCAAACAGGCAAGTCTGCCGATGGATCCGTGAACTGCAGCAAAAAGTCCAGGAAGAAGTGCGCTGATTTTGGGTTTAGGGTCTCAACGACAATGCTGTCCTTCAGAGCGCTCGCAGCTTCGGCGCCCAAGCGGGGCCACTCGGCCCGGCAAATGGCGCTTGGCCAGTCAGATACCTGACGCCGAGCCAGATCAGATAGGTTGCTCCTACAGCCTTTATGATGACCAAGAGCGTCGGGATCATTTGAAGCAGGATCGTGACGCCGAATGCCGCCGTCGCAATATGGCCGACATCTGCTGGGTGAAATCCGACGGCCACATACCATCCGGCACGCCGGCCGGATACCATTGTCTGTACCAGGGCATAGAGCATGGCCGGCCCTGAAACGCAGGCGAAAGTCGCGGAAGCGATAAGAAACGGAATAAGGAGGTCGCTTGCGGGCATCGGCGAGTCTGCTGCTGTCGAGATGCCCAGTACGCGATGGGGCACAGGCAAACAAAGGGCAGCAGATGGTCACCCTTTTTCTCTAAGGATGTAGCTTTTCAGCAACAGAGCGGGTAATAACTGCCCGACTGCCTCGGTCGAGATCCATGTTTCGGATCAAAAAAAATGACCCGCTGGTTACCCCAGTGGTTACCCCAGAATGAAATCAAATCTTGCGGGAGCCGTTAAGTCATTGAAAACTATGGTGGGCGATACTGGGATTGAACCAGTGACCCCTCGCGTGTGAAGCGAGTGCTCTCCCGCTGAGCTAATCGCCCTTGTGACCTAGGCTATAAGGGGCGGGCTTCGGGTATGTCAAGCGATCGCGGAGGTGTTCAGAGGCTGGCGAGCGCCGAGGTAAGGTCGGCGGCCTGGTCGATGACAACATCGGCGCCCAGATCGGCTGCCGGGATGGCGGTGTAGCCGTAGCTGACCAGGATGCAGGGAATACCGGCGCGGCGCGCGGTCTTGCGGTCGGTGTCGCTGTCGCCGATGAGCGCGGCGCGCTCGGGCCTGACGTCGAGCTGCTCGAGCACGGCCAGGAGATGAGCGGGGTCCGGCTTCTTGACGGGAAGCGCATCGCCGCCGATCACGGCAGCGAAATGGCGATCGAGATCGAGCATCCGGAGCAGACGGTCCGTGGGCGCCTGGGGCTTGTTGGTGCAGACGCCCAAGCGAACGCCCGCTCCCGCCAGTGCCTCCAGCGTGTCGACCATGCCCGGATAGGGACCACCAGTGCGCACCGGCCGTTCGGCATAGCGTGCGAGGTAGCGGTGGAACAGTGCCTCGATGTCGAGGCCGTCGGGAACACCGCCCGAGGTTTCGAGACCGCGGATCAAAAGCGCGCGCACGCCGTCGCCGATCATCGGCCGCACCTCGTCGAGCGCCAGACCGGGGCGGCCGAGGTCGATCAGCATCTCGTTGAGATGGGTCACGATGTCGGACGCGGTGTCGACCAGCGTGCCGTCCAGATCGAACACGACCGCGTCGAAGCGTTCGCGAATTTTTCTCGCCCTTTCCTCGTTCATCCGCGTCTCCGGCTTGCCATTTGGCCCTGCTCGGGTACATAGGCCAAATATTCAGCCCACGTCACCCTCCGATTCGCCGCTGCTGCCGGGAGTTGTCTTCATGTCCGAAAGCCTCACCGCCGTCGTCCTCGCTGCCGGCATGGGAACGCGTATGAAGTCGGGGCGCGCCAAGGTGCTGCATCCGCTTGCGGGACGCACGCTGATCGGCCATGTGCTGGCGACCGCCGGCCGGCTCGAACCGGAAAAGGCTGTCGTGGTGCTCGCCAGGGACATGGACGATGTCGCCGCCGAGGTTTCTCGCGCGGATCTGGCCACCGCCGTCGCCATTCAGGATCCGCCGCTCGGGACCGGGCATGCGCTGATGGCGGCGCGCGACGAGCTGCCGACCACGGGTGACGTGCTGGTGCTCTATGGGGACACGCCTCTGCTCACCCCCGGCACGCTGATGCAGCTTCTGGCCAAGCGCCGCGGCACGGACGCCGCGGTCGCCGTGTTCGGCATTCGCCCGCCCGATCCGAGCGGCTATGGACGCCTGCGCTTCGAGGGGGATGCGCTGGTCGAGCTGGTGGAAGAGCGCCATGCGGACGAGGCGCTGAAGCGTGACGGCCTCTGCAATGCCGGCATCATGGCGATCGACGCGGCACGTCTCGGCACGCTTTTGGACAGCCTCGAGCTGAAGCAGCCCAAGGGCGAGTATTATCTCACCGATATCGTCGAGCATGCGTGCAGATGCGGCTGGACATGCACGGCGATCGAAGGGCCCTGGGAAGAGGGACACGGGGTCAATGCGCAGCACCAGCTCGCCGAGGCCGAAGCGGTGGTGCAGGGACGGCTGCGCTCGGCGGCGATGGAGCGGGGGGTGATCATGCCCGCCCCCGAGACCGTGCATCTCTCCGCCGACACTGAGCTTGCGCCGGGGGTCGAGCTGCAGCCCTATGTGGTGTTCGGGCCGAAGGTCCGGGTCGCGGCAGGAGCGGTGATCAAGTCCTTCAGCCATCTCGAAGGGGCGGATATCGGCGCCGGCGCCGAAATCGGGCCCTATGCGCGGCTGCGTCCCGGCAGCGAGATCGGCGAGCGGGCGAAGATCGGCAATTTCGTCGAGACCAAGAACACTGTGCTGGCGTCGGGCGCCAAGGCCAATCACTTGACCTATCTCGGCGATGCCGCGATCGGCGCGAAGAGCAATATCGGCGCGGGCACGATTACCTGCAATTACGATGGCTTCAACAAATACCGGACCGAGATCGGCGAAGGCGTGTTCGTCGGATCGAATACGGCGCTGGTGGCGCCCGTGACCATCGCCGACGGCGCCATGATCGGCGCCGGCAGCACGATCACCGAGGATGTCCCTGCCGACGGTCTCGCGATCGCACGCGGACGCCAGGCGAACATGCCGGAAGGTGCGGCGCGCTTTCGCGCGGGCAAGTCCAAAACGTAGAACAGTCACCTGAAAACGGTCGCAGGCCCCAAGTCAACGAGGCCGACGTTCGGCCCGGCTCAGTCGCGGACGATCATGACCGAGGTTTTGGCGTGGCGTACGACGCGCGCGGCGTTGGGGCCGAGGAGATACGCCTTCAGGTCCGGGTGGTGCGACCCCATGATGATCAGGTCGACCTCGGCCTTGGCGGCGGTGTTGATGATCTTCTGATAGATCTTGCCGACGGCGACGAGCCGCTGGACCTCGATGCCCGGCGGGATCTGTGACTGCACGAAGGCGGTGAGCTGCGCCGAGACCTGCTGCTTCACCCGGTCCGAAAAATCCTGCGGCAGATACTGGCCGATCACCGGCATGCCGATATCCGGAATCACCGTCATGACGATCATGCTGGCGTCGAACGACTCGCAAAGCGTCACGGCGGTCGGAATGGCTTTCCGCCAGGAATGCTTGTCGCCGAGGTCAACCGGCACGAGGATTTTTTGGTACATCGTCGCGTTCCGAAACTTGAGGCTGTCGTCCCGATCACCCGAGCGCCTTTTTCCGGCAGCAGGTCAAGCGGTTAGACTATGTTTTCGGCGATTTGTCGACGGGACATGATGACCTCGCCGGGACCGGTCGCGGAACAGGAGCCCTGCATCCCGCTCGCGGGCCGCGGCGCTTTGGCCTACGCGAAAAGCCTCAGGTGGCGGCTGCAGGTTCCGGCGCCGTGATGCTGACGCGCCTGCCGAGCCACCAGAGCAGCACGAGCGCCGGAATGCCGGCGAAGGCGGAGAGCACGAAGAAATTGATCCAGCCCACGCTTTCCGCCAGAAAGCCGCTGCCCGGCACGATGATGTATTTGCCCAGCATCTGCATGAAGGAGGTCAGGAGCGCATATTGCACGGCGGTGTAACGGCGATTGCAGAGCGAGGCGAGATAGGCGACGAAGGCGGTGGTGCCCATGCCGCCCGACAGATTTTCCACCAGAATGGTCAGGTGGAACAGCGCGTAGTCGGCGCCGACATAGGCCTGCAGCGCGAACATCAAATTGGACGCCATCATCAGGATGCCGCTGATCCAGAGCCCCTGCATGATGCCGATGCGATAGATCAGGAGGCCGGCGACATAGGAGCCGGCGAAGGTCACGAAGAAACCGAAGGTGCCGGAGACCCAGGCGATCTGGCTCTTGGTGAAGCCGGTCTCCAGGTAGAAGGGGTTGGCCATCAGCGTGAGGAGGACGTCGCTCGCCTTGAACAGCGAGATGAATGCGAGGATGACGATGGCGATGGTGACGCCGTTGCGCTCGAAGAAATCCTGAAACGGCTCGATCGCGCCTTCGCGAAAGGCGCTGGACCGATCGAAGATCATGGCAACGGCTGCGAACAGGGCCGCGGTCAGGAGACCGCCGACAATGCCGACGCGCAGACCGTAGCCGTCCCAGAGAATGAGCCCCAGCAGGACGCCGAGGCCGGCGGCGAGGATCAGGAAGCGATGGCGGCCAGAGCTGCCGGCGGCAGGCGCCGCATGCGTCGACGGTGCCGGCGCATCGATGTCGGGCTCGGGCAGCAGGAGCACCGTCACCACGCCGATCAGCACCAGCAGCGCCATCACCGTATAGGCCGACGACCAGCCGGCGACGTCGGCGACGTAGAGAGCGCCGGCACCCGCAACCCACATGCCGAGCCGATAGCCGGTGACGATGTTGGCGGCACCGGCGCCCTGCTGGTCCTCGCTCAGAAGCTCGATCCGGTAGGCGTCGATCACGATGTCCTGGCTCGCCGAGAAGAAGGCGACCATGAAGGCGAGCAGCGCGGTCATGGACAGATCGACACCCGGATCGGTCTGTCCGAGTCCGAAGATCGCCGCCATCAGGCAGGCCTGGGTTGCGAGCAGCCAGCCACGCCTGCGGCCGAACATGGCGGTCAGCGGCGGCAGCGGCATCCGATCCATGAACGGCGCCCACAGGAACTTGAAGGTGTAAGGCGCCAGCACGAACCCGAAGAGGCCGATGGTCGACTTGTCGACGCCGATATCGGCGAGCCAGGCGGACAGCGTCTTCAGAATGAGCAGGATCGGCAGGCCGCTGGAGAAGCCGAGGAACAGCACGGCCAGCACGCGCCGGTCGAGATAGACCTCCAAGCCTTGCAGACGCGCCTTCCAGCCCTCGCTCACGGCTTCCTGCTGCCTTCAGCCTCCCGGCTCACTCCGCTCCCTGCCAGAAAGCAAGGAAGAGGGCACTGCCCTCCTAGAAGAAGCGCTCGGGCACGTTGATGATGTCACCGGGCAGGACCTGCGAGGTCGGACCGACGGCGACCTTCTTGCCGTCCGAGCCGCCGCGCTGCACGGTGATGCTGCCCTGGCTGGCGCGATAGGTGTAGCCGCCCGCAAGGGCCACCGCGTTGATCACGGTCATGCCGTTCACATAAGGATAGCTGCCGGGCTGGTTGACCTCGCCGAGGATATAGAAGGGACGGTAGTTCAGAACCTCCAGGCTGACCTGGGGGTTGACCAGATAGCCGCCATCCCTGAACGCATCCTCGATATTGGTCTCGAGATTGCGCACCGTCTTGCCGCCGCCCTGGATCTCGCCGACCAGGGGCAGGGCGAAGAAGCCTTCGCCGTCCAGCTGGAACTCTCCCGACAGGTCCTCGTGACGGAACACCGTCACCCTGACCTGATCGCCCGGGCCGAGCTGGTAGCCGGCCACGCCATCGGTCGGCGCGCCGCCGACCGGCGGCTGCGGCGGGCCTGGAGGCACGGGGGGCGGTGCGTCGGAACCACAGCCTGCAAGCAGACCGAGCGTCAGGATCAATGGTCCAATCAGGCGAAACCCGATCATGGTCTCATCCCCATCTTGTGTACACTCCTCAACCGACCACCTTCTTCACGAAGCATCATCATCCCAGGACGCAGCGACGCAGCATCGCCGAGCGTGGCGGTACGCGACTATGCCCCGATCCGAGGCGCAAGGCCAGCATCCTTCTCGCAAGCGGTCAGAGGCGAAGCGTCAGACCGACCGACACCTCGTTGACCTTGAAATCCTCGCCGACCTGATTGGAGTCGCGCTCCGAATAGTCATAACCCGCATTCAGTGACAGATTGCGATTGACCCAATAGGTAACGCCGCCGCCCAGAAGGTAGGTGTCGTCTTCGCGGTCATCGCCTTTGAAGTCGTCCTTCTGATACCGCGCCTCGCCGTTCAGGATGAAGTTGCGCAGCAGTTCGTGGTCGATGGTGACGGCGAACTCGGTCTGGAAATTGCTGGCGGCTCCACCCTCGTCGGTCGGGCGAAAATCGCGCTGCCCGGACAGGCCGATCGAGGTCAGCAGGGTCGGGTTCCAGTTCAGATCGATGCCGAAGGACACGCCGGTCTCGTCATCGAAGTCCTCTTCGTCGAACTTCTGGACCCGATAGCCGGCAAAGGCCTCGCCGAACAGCACCGACGTGATGTCCACGGCAGTGCCCAGGCGGCCTTCGTAGCCTTGCGTGTCGCGCTTGATGTCGGCGTCGTCGACATTGTCGTCCCGGTCCTCGATGTTGTACCGGCCCTCGACGAACACATCGAGACGCGGCGACACCTCGTAGCTGGTGCGCAGCAGGAAATCGTAGATATTGGCGTTGCGGTCTTCCTCGGCATCGTCGTCGTAGACGCTGCGCAGAACGTCGACGCCGGCCGAAAAGCCGAGGCGGTTGATCTGATGATTGACGGCGGCCCCGCCGCCGAACTGATAGAGGTCGGTCAGATCGTCATTGCCCGCATCTTCGGGATCGTCGCGCCCCTCATGCGAACGGCGGATCTGGCCGGTGCCGGTGATGTTGGTCTGACGCGACACGTCGACCTGGCCGCGGCCCACCGCGAAAAGGTCCTGATAGTCCTCATCGCTCTGGTCGGCGTGGATCGCGATCTCGCTGCCGACCTCGACGGCAAGGAGATGACGCGACCATTGCGAGCGAAATTCGACACTCGGTTCGATCAGGGTGACGAAGTCGGACTGCTCGTCGTCCTCGTCGAAACCGACATTGTCCGAATAGGCTTCGGTGATGCCGAGTTCCGGAAACAGCAGGAACGAGCCGGCCCGCATACCCAGCGGATCGTATTCCGGACGGGCACGGTCGGCGACCGTCGTGTTGGGGTCGACAGGCTCCTGCTGCTGTGCCAGAGCGGCTTCAGGCGCTGCTAATGCCAGAGCAGCCGACGCGAGCAAGAAACGATGGGCAGTACGCGAAGCAGTCACAAGGTGTCTCCTAGGCAAGGGCGATCGGCGAGCATTCGCAGAAGACCATGTTGAACCCTTCCTCATCGCTCCCGGTCTTATAGTCATCCATGGGCCGTCAGCAAAGCACAAGGCCGTGGCTTCCGTGCTACAATCGGAGTTTTTGACGACACGGTTGCAACCAATCGTTAAAGTTGTAACCTTGCGAATGAACGGTGCCGTTACTAACTCTTTCCTGAGCGCATGTTTTGTCCGAAGCGGCGCCATGTCTAGATTTTTTCGAGTGCGTGATGACGAACGACCCTCTACAAGAATTCCGTTCTTTTCCAAGGAACTGGAACCTAGACTTGATCTTTAACGCGAAAGTTCGGCAATGGCAATCGCGAGCATGCCGCCCTTTCTTGTCGTGATTGCCAGATTAAGTTGATAGACATCCGGAGCGTTGAACCTAACCCCATCCAGAGATACAACCACGCCAGGAACGGCAGGCGACGAACCCATCCGAGGAAACCCTTGCTGCGCACGATCTTCAAACGTCCTCAAGATGCAGAATGGTCACGGCCGATGGTCGGCGGCCGTCCGGCGTGCATTCCGCCGGGCATTTGCATCTATGCGATCGGGGATATTCACGGGCGCGCCGATCTGATGATCGAGATGCATCGCACGATCATGGAGGATTCCCAGGATCTGACGCCGGGCACCGAGAAAATCCTCGTCTATGTGGGTGATTTCGTCGATCGCGGACTGGAGAGCAGCCACGTTCTGGACCTGCTGATCGAGGAGCCCCTGCCCGACTTCGGCGCCGTCTATCTGGTGGGCAATCACGACGCCTGGTTCCTGAGCTTCCTGGTGGATGCCAAGATCGGGCAGAGCTGGCTGCGCTATGGCGGCGATGCGACCCTGCACAGCTATGGCGTGCGCGTCGGCATGGTGCGCGACGATCTGCAATATTACGAACGCCTGCAGGCCGAGCTCGCGGAAAAAGTGCCGCCGGAGCATCTCGCCTTTCTGCGCGGCCTCGAGGTCACGTTCCAGATCGGCGACTATCTGTTCGTGCATGCCGGCATCCGGCCGGACATCCCGATCGAGCAGCAGTCGCCGGACGACCTCCTCTGGATAAGGGAGCCCTTCCTCTCCTATCCCAACGATCTCGGCGTGGTGGTCGTGCATGGCCACACGGTCGAAGCCGAACCGACCGTGCGCAACAACCGGATCGGGATCGACACCGGCGCCTGCTGGACGGGCTGCCTCACCTGTGTCGTGCTGGAAGAGGACACCGTGCGCTTTCTCACCACCGGCGGCCCGCCGATGGCGCAGCGCTGAGCCGGCCATCTTCCGTCCACAGTCCGAGGTGCTGTCCCGGGACCGCGATTGCCCGCGTCCGGGAAACGCTGCCGTCGCCTCTTGACGTCCTGACGGGTCCGTGGGAAGGCCGCTCTGATCGGACCGACCGCACCCCGATTGCATGGCCCACCATTGCTGCGAAGAGGTACCCTGCCCCATGTCAGGCTCCATCATCCGACCGGCGGACAAAAGACAACTCCTGGTGACCGGCGGTGCTGGCTATGTCGGCAGCCATGTCGTCAAGGCGCTGGCCGGCCATGGAGAGGACGTGGTCGTTTTCGACAATCTGTCGACCGGCGTCGACTGGGCGGTGCAGGATGCCGAGCTCGTGGTCGGCGATCTCGGCGATCGCCAGGCGCTCGACGCCCTGTTCCGGCGCCACCGTTTCGAGGCCGTCCTGCACTTCGCCGCCCATATCTGGGTGGGCGAATCGGTGCGCAAGCCCGTCAAATATTACCGCAACAACGTCGCCAACGCGCTCAATCTGTTCGAGACGGCCCGTCAGCACGGCGTGCCGCATCTGATTTTTTCGTCGACCGCCGCGGTCTATGGCGAGCCCGATGCCGACCTCATCGACGAGAGCCTGCCGGTCGCCCCGATCAATCCCTACGGCGCCTCGAAAATGATGGCCGAGCGCCTGCTCGCCGACATCGCCGCGGCCTCGGACATGACCTACGCCGTGCTCCGCTATTTCAACGTCGCCGGCGCCGATCCCGAGGGGCGAATCGGCGAGGTCACGCCCGACAACAGCCATCTGATCAAGATCGCCTGCGAGACCGCGCTCGGCCTGCGCGCGGCCATGTCGATCAACGGCACCGACTATCCCACGCCCGACGGCACCTGCATCCGCGACTACATCCACGTCGAGGATCTCGCGGCGGCACATGTCGCAGCGCTCGCCCATCTGCGCCGGGGAAATCCCTCCCTGATCTGCAATTGCGGCTATGGCCACGGCCAGAGCGTGCGCGCGGTGATCGACATGGTGAAGGCAGTCACGGGCATGGATTTCGAGGTCCGCGAAGGTCCGCGCCGCCCCGGCGATCCGACCAGGCTGGTGGCGAGCAATGCCCGCATCAGGTCCCTGTTCGACTGGCAGCCCCGCCATGACGATCTGCGCTTCATCGTCGAGACCGCATGGCGATGGGAACGCATCCTGCAGGATCGGTGTTCGGACGGTCCGGAGGCCGGAAGACTCGTCCGGTCAGCCTGACGGCAGACATCGATGCGGTTTGGGAGAACGGGGATGGCGGCGAAGCGCCCGAGGGATCCGATCCGGCACCTTTGGCGGCGCCTTCTCGGCCTTCTCGCCCTTCTCTCGGTGGCATGGAGCTTGGCCGCCGCCTACGGTCAGGAGAACGACGCCGCTGGTGTGAACGAGGCCGCCAGGTCGGCCGCGGAGAACGGCGCCGAGGGCGATGAAGACCCGGACAAGGCCGAACCGCTGGACTACAAGGTCGCCTTCGAGGGGCTTGAGGACGACAGCAACACGACTGAACTGGTCATGCAGGTGTCGGAGGCGGGGCGGCTCGTCGATCAGCCCCCGACCAGCTTCAACCGCCTTCGCCGGCGCGCCCTGGGGGATGTTCCCCGCCTGCTGCAGGCGCTGCGCGCGCGCGGGCATTATCAGGCCAAGGTCGAGGTCGACATCGACCAGAAAGCCAAACCGATCACCATCACCTTCAAGATCGATCGGGGGCCTACCTACCGATACAACGACCTGGTGATCGAGCTCGATCCGCCACCGGAAGACGAGATCGATCTGCCCAGCCGCAAGAAGCTCAATCTGAAGAGCGGCGACCGCGTGCGCTCGCTCGAGATCATCCAGGCGGAAACGCAGCTTCTGGAGGCGATCAAGAAGCAGGGCTTCGCCAATGCCGAGCTCGGTCAGCGCAGCGTGATCGTCGATCACAACACCGCGCAGATGGACGTCACCCTGAGGGTCAATCCGGGTCGGAAGATCTATTTCGGCGACAGCGTCGTGTCCGGCAATTCCGACGTCGAGGCGCGCTATATCCGCCGTCTTCTCGACTGGAAGGAAGGCCAGCTGGTGACACCTGAGCCGCTGCGCACGACCCAGCTCAACCTGATCGAGACGGGCCTGTTCAACAGCGTGCGCATCGAGCCCGGCAAGGAGCCGGACGACGAGGGCCGCGTGCCCATCCGCATCGAGGTTAAGGAGGCTAAGCACCGGACGATCGAGGCGGGCGTGCGCTACCGCTCGGATGAAGGGATCGGCGGCAGCGCCGGCTGGGAGCACCGCAACCTGCTCGGCACCGGCGAGCAGCTCGGCTTCGAGCTCGACGGCTCGCAGATCGGCTGGCATCTGACGGGCACGGCGCGCGAGCCCGATTTTCTGCGCCGCCGCCAGGCGCTGGTGATCGGCACCGAGCTCGCCTATGAAAACACGGATGCGTTCAAAAGCCGGTCGATCGGCTCCTCCGTCGGCCTCGAGCGTTCGGTCGGCAAGGGCATGAATCTCGCGGCCGGCGTCGCCTTTCGCGCGCTCGAGGTCGAGCAGGACGGTGAAAAGGACAGTTTCGGCCTCCTGTCCCTGCCGGCGAGCTTCGCCTGGGACCATTCGGACAACCTGCTCGATCCCTCCAAAGGCGGCCGTCTCTCCATCCAGAACGAGCCCTTCGTCGACGTCTTCGGCAATGACGTCGCCTTCAACAAATCGTCGGTCGCCTACAGCCACTACCTGCGCATCAAGAAAGACAATCCGCGCCTGATCCTGGCGGCGCGCGCCAAGGCCGGCTTTCTGTTCGGCGCGGTGCGCGACAACGTGCCGGCGGATGAGCGCTTCTACGCCGGCGGCGGCGGCTCGGTGCGCGGCTTCGGCTTCCAGCTCGCGGGCGAGCTCGACGGTGACGACGACCCGATCGGCGGCCGCTCGCTGTTCGAGAGCGCCGTCGAGCTGCGCACCCAGTTCAGCGAAAGCATCGGTGCCGCCCTGTTCGTCGACAGCGGCGCCGCCTTCGGATCGACGGTCCCGGACTTCGAAGAGCCGCTGCGTATCGGCGTGGGCGGCGGTCTCCGCTATTTCAGCCCGATCGGGCCGATCCGGCTCGATGTCGGCTTCCCGGTGAACGGCCGCGACAGCGACGATCCCTTCCAGATCTATGTCAGCATCGGCCAGGCCTTTTGAGCCTGTTTGCGCGGACCGTTCGGCACGGATCGACGCCGCGTTCCTGATGTCATGGCCCCGCAATCACCCGTAGATGTGAATCCGCCAGCCCCCTGCCGGAAGCAGTGTGGTGAATCTCACATTTTCGTCACTTTTATAGCGAACTTAGCTGTTCTTTGAGCAACTTCGAGAAGAACAGCTCTGGTGCTCCCCGAGCGGCATCTTTAACCCTTGTTTCACGCTGAATTCTGAGGCCCGAGACGTATCCGTCCCCGGACCTCTCCGATCATGCGGCTATTCGCGCTTTTCGCGAATATGGATGGGGCTTTTCGATCATTAAGTTTGATTTGGCAACCTTACCGATTACGGGGAAAAGGAGCAGCCAAATGCGGGAAGGTAGAGACAAGCTCGGGCTGCTGGCGGATCTGGATTTGTTCCGCAAATTGCGAGCGGACGAACTGGACCGGCTTGTGGCCTTCACACGGTGGATGCAGCCCAAGGCGCATACCGTGCTTTTTCGCAAAGGCGATCCCGGCACCAACATGATGGTGGTGAGTGCCGGCCGCGTCAAAGTCTGCACCCATTCCGAGGACGGCAAGGAGCTGGTCCTCAACCTGTTCGGCCCTGGCGAGGTTTTTGGCGAGGTCGCCCTTCTGGACGGCTCGCCGCGTACCGCCGATGCCGTGACCATCGACAATTGCGAGCTTCTGGTGCTCGACCGGCGGGACTTCATCCCCTTCCTTCTCGAGCATTCCGACGCCTCGGTGCGCCTGCTCGAGGTTCTCACCCATCGTCTCAGGCGGACCACGCAGCTGCTCGAGGACGTCGCCTTTCGCGAGGGGCCGTCACGCCTCGCCCGACGGTTCGTGCGTCTGGCCGAGTTCAGCGGCCGCCCGGTCGACAGCGGGATCGTCGTCGACATGCCGCTTTCGCAGCAGCAATTGGGCAACATGGTCGGCATGACCCGCGAGAGCATCAACAAGCAGCTCCGCCAGTGGCGCGACGAAGGGCTGATCAACTGGGCGCGCGGCTACTACACGATTACCGATCTGGAAGCTCTGAGAAGGATCTGACGTCTCCCGATAACCTGCATTCTACCTCAAAAGACCATTCCTCCGATGATCGGCCCCGGCTCTGCCGGGGTCTTTTTTTGGGCGATCGCCAACTCGTGACAGGACAGCGTTGGATCTATGCTGCAGCCTTATTGAATGGGCGATGAAGAAAACGCACATACCCAAGAAGCCACCGTCCGATTCCCCGTCAGCATCGTCGAAGAGGCCGCATTTGACGTGAAGACGCTTTTCTCGCCCCGCCGGATCTGCCGCACGGGCTGCGCACCGTCGACGCACGGCGCCGCAGAAACGGCCCTGGCATGATGCGCCGTGCCCTCCGCTGGCTTCTCTACACGCTCGGCCTGCTGCTGCTCATCCTGGTCGGCGCCGTCGCCCTCCTGCAGACCGGTCCTGCCAAGCGCCTGCTTGCGGCAAAGCTGTCCACGCTGCTCTCCACCCCCGATTCGGGCTTCGAGATTGTCGGAATCGACGGCTGGATACCGCTCGACATGCGCGTCGGCACGCTCCGCCTTTCCGATCGCGAGGGCCTCTGGCTGCAGGTGGAGGGGATCACCGTCGACTGGTCGCCGAGCGCGCTGCTGAGCGGACGCATCCAGGTGGACGAGATCGGCGCGGAGCGTATCGAGCTCGCGCGAACGCCCGAAGGCGAGGCGACGCCGGAGCCGCCGAGCGACGAGCCGTTCCGCCTGCCGGAGCTGCCGGCCTCCCTGCCGCCGATCACCCTCGAACGGCTCGCCGTGCCCGAGATCGTCCTCGGCGCGCCGGTGCTCGGCGAGGCCGCGCGCTTCGGGCTGAACGGCTCGATCCGTGCGAACGATCGCGGCGACAGCGTGAATGCTCGGCTGGAGCTGCGGCGCACCGATCAGCCGACCGCGGCGATCACCCTCGACGCCACCGCCGGGCTCGCCCCGCAAACCCTCGATCTCGCCCTGAAGGCCGACGAGAGTGGCGGCATGGTCGCCGCCCTTGCCGGCCGTCCGGACATGGGAGATGTCCGCCTCAGCCTCGACGGCAAGGGGCCGCTCGACAGCTGGTCCGGCCGTCTCCACGCCGAGGCCGGGGGCCTGGCCACGGCGGACGCTGATCTCGGCCTCGCTTTGGTCGAGCAGCCGCGCCTCACCGTGAATGGCAGCGTCAAGCCGGCAGAGGGAGCGCTTCCCGAGGACATCGCCGATCTGATCGGCGAGCAGCTCGCGCTCGACCTCGACGTGGTGCAGACCAGGGCGCAGGCGCTCGATCTGCGCAAGGTCGAGGTCACCGTCGATCTGGGAAAGCTGGACGCCGGAGGCTCGGTCGATTTCGAGGCGGGCGATGTCGTTCTGGAGAGCAGCCTCGCGCTTCCCGATCTCGCGCCGCTGAGCGGGCTTGCCCAGGCCGCGCTCGCCGGGCGTGCCAGTGCCGACCTCGAGGTGACCGGGACGCTCGATGCTCCCGAGGGCAAGCTCGATCTCCGGGTCGACCAGCCCGCCTTCGACGGCAACAGCGCGAGCGCGATCACCAGCGCCCTTCGCTGGACCACGGCCGCAGCACTCTCCTCGGACCGCCCGGCTTTCGATGTCACCCTCCAAAGCCATGCCGAGGGACTGACCGTTCCCGGCACCGTGCTACCCGATCCCGACATCAGCCTGAACGCAGCCCTCGGCATCCCGCTCGACGGCGAGATCGCCATCGACCATGTCACCGTCGAGACGGCGGGGTCGTCGCTCACCGCGACCGGCAGCATCGATCCTGTGAGCGTCGACGGGGTGATCGATCTCACACTGGACTCGCCGTCGCTGCAGCGCCTCGCAGCACCCTATGGTCAGCCGATCGACGGCAAGGCGCTGATCAAGGCGGCGGTCCGCCTCGCCGATCAGGCCAAGACCATCGCCGTCGATCTCGATGCCGGTCTCGATCAGCTTTCAGGGCTGCCGCCGGGTGCCGCCGAACTGGTCGGCGGCAAGGCCGACCTCCAGGCCAAGATCGCGCTCGATCCCTCGCAGAGACTGACCGTCGAGGGGCTGAGCCTCAACGGCGCCCATGTCGGGCTGGACGGTGACGTCAGCCTCGCTCTCGACCGGCAGACCATCGCCGGCAAGGTCAACGCCGCCCTGCCCGATCTCACCGTGCTCGGTGCCCTCGTCCCTGCAGGCACCGCAGGCGCGATCGATCTCGCGGCGGATATCGGCGGCAGCCTCGAAGCGCCGACGCTCGACCTGCGCGTCGATGGCCGAGATGTGGTTCTTGCCGGTGAACCGGTCATGGTGCTCGGCATCACCCTCTCGGGGCAGGACCTGATCGCCTCGCCAACGGGCGATCTGGCGATCGACGCCACCGCACGCAACCTGCCGGCCTCCCTGACGCTCGGCTATCGCCTGACCGACGGCTCCACGCTCGACCTCGATGCGATCGCTCTCAAGGCGCCGAAAACCGAGATCGGCGGCGCGCTCGCGATCGACCTCGACAGGACGTTGATCGACGGCGAGCTGAAAGGCCGTGTCGCCGAGCTCGGCGCCTTCGAGCCGCTCTTGCAGCAAGCGCTCGGCGGCGGCGTCGATCTGAGCGCCGTGCTCGCACCCGATGGTCCCAGGCAGAACGCGGTCGTGACCGTCCGGGGACGCAATATCGACGGCGATTTCGGCAGGGTCGGCACGGCCGATGTCGACGCCACGATCACCGATCTCACGGCCCAGCCAGCGCTCAAGGCCAAGGCCTCGATCACCGGCTTCGAGCAGGGCGACACCAAGATCGACGCGCTGACCCTGAACGCCAGCGGCAATGACAGCGCCGTCGACTTCGAGCTCGGCCTGGCCGGCGAGGTCGTCGAGACCTTGGAGCTGAAGGCCAAAGGCTCCGCGCGCTTCGCCGATGGCATCGCGCTCGGTATCGAGAGCCTGAACGGCGCGTTTGCCGGCGAGCCGCTCCGGCTGGCGGCGCCGCTCGCCTTCCAGCAGGCGGGCAACGACATCTGGCTCACCGATCTCGACCTCCGGCTCGGCGAGGCCAGCCTCACGGGCAATGTCGAGATCGGCGAAAATGCGGTTGCCGGTGCGCTCGACCTGCGCTCGCTGCCGCTCCGCTGGAGCGAGGTGTTCGGCGGCCCTGCGATCAGCGGCAAGGCCAAAGCCGACATCGATCTCAGCGGCAAGCCGTCGAACCCGAAGCTGGTGGCCAGCCTGAAGGCCGAAGGTCTGCTTGCCGAGAATATCGCAGCCGGCGACGTCCCGCTCGACCTCACGCTGAACGCCCTCCTGGATCGCGGCCGTCTCGCCGCCAATCTCGAATCCAGCGGTCTCACCCGCAAGCCGATCACCGCGAGCGCAAGCCTGCCGGCGAAGCTCAGCCTGCGTCCCTTCGCCTTCGACATGCCCGAGAACGGCGCGCTCGACGGCAAGGTCAATGCCGAGCTGCGTCTTGCCCGGGTCGCCGACCTTCTCGCCCTCGACGATCAGACGATGCAGGGCACCCTGTTCGCCGATATCGCGATCGGCGGCACGCTCGCCGAGCCCAAGGTCAGCGGCCCGGTGAAGCTCGAAGGCGGCGCCTACGAGAACGGCACCACCGGCACCGATATCCAGGATCTGATCCTGACGGCGACCGCATCGAGCGAACGCATCGACATCACCGAACTTTCCGGCAAGACCGGCAGCAAGCGCGGCACGATCGCCTCCAGCGGCTGGCTGCAGCTCGATGCCGAGAAGGACTTCCCCCTTTCGGTCGCCCTGCGCCTGGACGATGCCCGGCTGGTCAATCGGGACGATGTCGACGGCCGGGTCAGCGGCGAGATCGCGATGACCGGATCGCTCGCCGAGGCGGCGATCAAAGGCGATCTCACGGTCAACCGCGCCGAGATCGCCATCCCTGAAGGTGGCGGGCCCAATCTTCCGGAAATCGAGGTCACGGAAGTCGGCGGCCACATCGTCAATCCGCCGAAGGAAGAGCAGGAGCAGGGGGCGAAGAAGGGAAAGCCCTTCGACCCCGCTCTCGACGTCAGCATCGCTCTGCCCAACAAGATCTATGTGCGCGGCCGCGGACTGGAGTCCGAGTGGGAGGGCGATCTCCAGATCTCCGGGCGCGCCAGCGAGCCGATCATCACCGGCAGCCTGCGCATCAAGAAGGGCTATTTTGATTTTCTGGACAAGCGCTTCGAGCTCTCGCTCGGCGAGATCACCTTTTCCGGCGACACGCCGCCCAATCCGATCATCGCGCTCGAAGCCTACGCCGAGGACAACGATTTTAAAGCGATCATCAAGGTGAACGGCCCCGCCGACGATCCGCAGCTCGTGCTGTCGAGCGAGCCGATCCTGCCCGAGGACGAGATCCTGGCACGCCTGCTGTTCAATCGCCAGCTCAGCCAAATCGGCCCGGTCGAAGCCGGCAAGCTGGCGCTCGCGCTCAACCGCCTGCGCGGCGGCAGCGGCTTCGACGCGTTCGGCGAAATCCGCAACATCCTGAAGATCGACACCCTCGACGTGGTCAGCGACGAGGAGGGCGACAGCCGGGTCAAGGCCGGCAAATATCTGAACGACGACGTCTATGTCGAAGTCGAAAAGGGCGCCGGCGATGCGAGCGGCCGTGCCCGCGTCGAGATCGAACTCCTCCCCAACATCGCCCTCGAAGCCGAAACCAGCGAGAATGCCGACAGCGGCGTCGGCATCAAATGGAAGCTCGACTACTAGCGGGCACGGCCCGCGGCGTTGACTTGCCTGGGCGGCGGTCGGCGCCGGTGCCGGGCTCTTGCGAAGATGTGAGCGGGCCCGGTCGATTTTGACCAGTATCGCTCGACCGTCTTTTGTGGCAGTAGAGCCGTGACGATGGCCACGACTCACGATGGCTGCAGCAGCCGCTTTAAGAGAGCGCGATGTTCATATCTTTCTTTCCTGCTCCCCGGCAGTTCTTCGGCTCGGCCGTCATCTGGACCGCAATCACGATCGCCGTCTGGTATCTGTTCGCCCAGGATCTCGGACCGTCGTTAAGCCTGGGATGGATCTTCGGCTTCGACTATCCGGCGATCGACCTCTCGGGCGCCGACGCCCAGCCCGCCCCTGAAGTCCAGGCCGCGCTGGATCAGGCGGTCAATATCTGGCTCTACCAGTACATGCTGATCGTCGGCGCGATCTTCTGCGCCTTCTGGAACTGGTTCTCGCCGCACCGCTGGTTTCGCTGGTCGGTGGTGGTCTCGACCTTCATCATCTTCGTCACCTGGTTCCAGGTGCAGATCGACGTGATGATCAACGCCTGGTACCGAACCTTCTACGACATGGTGCAGGAAGCTCTTTCCGAGCCGGGCACCGTCAGCCAGGAAGACCTGTTCGCCCAGATCTTCACCTTCATCGGCATCGCGCTTACCGCCATCACGGTCGCCGTGATCACGCGCTTCGTGGTCAGCCACTACATCTTCCGCTGGCGCACCGCGATGAACGACTATTACATCGCCAACTGGTCGCGCCTGCGCGACATCGAAGGCGCATCTCAGCGTGTCCAGGAGGACACCATGCGCTTCGCGTCGATCATGGAGGGCCTCGGCGTCAGCCTGATCGACGCCTTCATGACACTGGTCGCCTTCCTGCCGATCCTCTGGGGCCTGTCGGTCTACGTCAAGGAACTGCCCATCATCGGCGCCGTGCCGCAGGCGCTGGTGATCGTCGCCATCGTCTGGTCGGTGTTCGGCACAGGCCTCCTGGCACTCGCCGGCATCCGCCTGCCTGGCCTGGAGTTCCGCAACCAGCGGGTCGAGGCGGCCTATCGCAAGGAGCTGGTCTATGGCGAGGACGATCACAACCGAGCGCAGCCGCCGACCCTGAACGAGCTGTTCACCGAGGTGCGCCGCAATTACTTTCGCCTGTATTTCAACTATCTCTACTTCAACGTGGTGCGCTACGCCTATCTGCAGGTCGGCGTCCTGGTGCCGCTGCTGGCGCTCACCCCCACGATCGCCGCGGCTGGCTTCACGCTCGGAGTCATGAATCAGATCGCCAGCGCCTTCAGCCGGGTCGAGAATTCCTTCCAGTACCTGATCAATTCATGGACCACCATCGTCGAGCTGATATCGGTCTACAAGCGCCTTCGGGCGTTCGAGGCCTCGATCAGGAATCAGCCGCTCGACTCAATCGAAAGCGAGGTCGCCGCCGGCACCCAGGCTTGAGCGTTCGCCAGCCCTGGCGACGGACTGAGGCGCGGACCGCGGCAGATCAGCGATCGCCTTCGGCCGAGAGCCGATCCAGCGCCGCCCTGGCCCCCCGGTCCGCCGGATCGAGGGACAGCACCTTGTCATAGTCGCTCCTGGCCGCCGCCAGGTCGCCCGATTCCTCATAGGCTTCGGCGCGCTTGGCATAGACCTGGGGGTCGTTGGGGTAGACCAGGAGCGTGCGGTCGAAATCCTCGATCGCCGCCTCAGCCTCGCCCTTTTCCAGATAAGCCACGGCGCGGCCGAAATGGGCGGTGACCAAGCCTTGCTGCAGGGTGAGCGCCCGATCGTAATCGGCGATCGCCTGGTCGTAGGCGCCCTGGTTCAGAAAAGCGAGGCCGCGGTCCTTGTAGGTGGGGGCACAGTCGGGATCGAGCGCGATCGCCTTGTCGAAATCCGCGATCGCCTCCGCAAGGTCGCCCTTGCCGCCATGGGCGCTGCCGCGGTTGCGGTAGGCGAGCGCGAAGTCGCCATCGAGCGCGATCGCCTGGTCGTAGTCGGCGATCGCCTTGTCGAGATCGCCGATCGCGAACCAGGCGAGGCCACGGTCGGCATAGGCGTAGGCGAAGGTCGGAACCAGGCGGATGGCCGCATTCTGATCCTCGATCGCGCCCTCGATGTCGTCCTGCATCATCCTGGCGACACCGCGATTTTGGAGGGCGGGCGCGAAGTCCGGATCGAGATCCAGCGCTTTGTTCAGGGCCTTCATCGCATCGTCGATCTGGCCGAGTTCGCCATGGGCCACCCCTTCCGCGTAGTGGGCGAGCGCCAGGTCCGGGTCGAGCCGCGCCGCCTTTTCGGCATCGGCCAGCGCCTGGCTGAAATCGCCGAGACCGCGATGCGCCGCCGAGCGAAAGGACAGCACCTTGGCGCGCTCGGGATCATCCAGGGTGAGCGTGTCGATGATGAAGGAGCAGGCCTCCAGCGCCGCCGCATAATCGACCTCGCCGCCAAGTGCCGCCGCCCTTTCGCAGGCGAGCGGCCCATGCGGATCGTTCGCCATCGCCGGCAGGACCGGCAGCACGATCAGGCCCGCACCGATCAGAAGGCGTCGGGAGAAAGAGCGGATCCGGCCGTTCGGCATCGTCACGTCTCCAAGGGTTTTTTCCGGACGATCAGTCCCGCACGTGCTTTTTGATACCCGGCTCGAGCCGGTAGAGCCCGCCCTTGTTGGCATCGGTCAGCAGGTAGAGATAGCCGTCCGGGCCTGTGCGCACGTCGCGGATGCGGCCGAGCATACCCTCGAGCAGGCGTTCCTCGCCGACCACCCTGTCGCCCTCCATCTCGAGCCGGGCGATGTGATGAAATTTGAGCGAACCGACGAAAAGATCGCCCTGCCATTCGGGAAAGACGTCGCCGTCATAGAAAGTCATGCCGGAAGGCGCGATCGACGGGTCCCAATAATAGACGGGCTGAGCCATGCCCTCCTTTTCGCGCAGACCGCCATTGATCAGCGTCCCGTTGTAGTTCCTGCCCCAGGTAATCACCGGCCAGCCATAATTGACGCCCGCCTCGATCAGATTGACCTCATCGCCGCCCATCGGTCCGTGCTCGACCTCCCAGACCTGACCGGTCTCCGGGTGAATGGCGAGGCCCTGCGGGTTGCGGTGGCCGTAGCTGAAGATTTCGGGCTGAGCACCCGCCTTGTCGACGAACGGATTGTCCTCCGGCACGCTGCCGTCAGGCATGATGCGCAGCACGCTGCCGCCATGGCGCGCCAGGCTCTGCGCGATGTTCTGCTGCCCGCGCTCGCCGAGGGTGACGTAGAGATAGCCGTCCGGATCGAAGCCCAGACGCGAGCCCCAATGCGCGCCGCCGCCGCTGGCGCTGTTCGATCGAAAGATGACCTCGACGTCCTCGAGCTTGCGGTCGATCAGCCGTCCGCGCGCGACCCGCGTGCTGGAAAGACCGTCGTCGTCGACGCCGGCATAGGAAAGATAGACGAAGCTGTTGGTCTCGAAGTCGGGGTCGACGGCCACGTCGAGCAGGCCGCCCTGCCCTTCGGCGAACACCTTGGGCACGCCCTTGACCGGCTTGCTGACCGTCGAGCCTATCTTGAGGAGACGAAGCTGTCCCGGGCGCTCCGTGACCAGCATTTTTCCCTTGGGCAGGAACGCCATGCCCCAGGGATGCTGCAGGCCTTCCATCAGCAGAACGATCCTGAAGGTCGCCTGCTCCGACTCGATGTTCTGGCGCAGCGGCACCTGTTCTGTCTGTGCGGCACACCCCATCATCAGCAGAGCGGCGAAGCTGGTCCATGCGATCACCCCGTGTCTCATCCGCTCTCAATCCTTTCAGATAAATCATGCACTTGGCTGCCGTTCATGCGGCCCATGGGGGGCTAACGCATGAAGGAGCCTAAAATGCCGCGCAGCAGCGAACGTCCGATCTGGCGGCCGACCTGGCTGCCCACCGACCGCACCACGCTCTTCGCCGCCGCCTCGAACACGGACTGGCGATTGCTGCTGCGCGGACGCGACGCGCGCTCCTCTTTGGCACGCTCTTTCTCCATGCGCGCCTCCTCCTTCTCACGCTCGCGCCTGGCCAGTTCCGCCTCTTCGAAAGCCTTGGCCTCGTCCGCCTTGCGCTTCAGGATCTCGTAAGCGCTCTCGCGGTCGACCGCCTGATCATAGGCGCCGCCGACCGGGCTCGCCGCCCTGGTCTGGGCGCGCTCTTCGGGCGTCGCCGGGCCGATGCGCGACATCGGCGGGCAGATCAGGGTCTGCTCGACGATGCTCGGAATGCCCTTCTCCTGCAGGGTCGAGACCAGCGCCTCGCCGACACCGAGCTGGGTGATCGCCTGCTCGACATCGATCTTCGGGTTCGGCCGAAAGGTGGTCGCGGCCGCTTTCACCGCCCTTTGATCCCTCGGCGTGAAGGCGCGAAGCGCGTGCTGCACGCGATTGCCGAGCTGGCCGAGGACGCTGTCCGGCACGTCCAGCGGGTTCTGGGTGATGAAATAGACACCGACGCCCTTGGAGCGGATCAGCCGCACCACCTGCTCGACCTTGTCGAGCAGCGCCTTCGGCGCCTCGTCGAACAGCAGATGCGCTTCGTCGAAGAAGAACACCAGCTTCGGTTTTTCCGGATCGCCGACCTCGGGCAGTTCCTCGAACAGCTCGGACAGCAGCCAAAGCAGGAAGGTCGCATACAGCTTCGGCGACTGCATCAGCTGGTCGGCGGCGAGGATGTTGACGATGCCCTGGCCGGAAAGGTCCTGGCGCATCAGATCCTCGATCTTGAGCGCGGGCTCGCCGAAAAAGCTCTCGCCGCCCTGCTGCTCCAGGGTCAGGAGACGGCGCTGAATGGCGCCGATCGAGGCGGAGCTGACATTGCCGTATTCCAGCGAGAACTCATTCGCGTGCTCGCCCACATATTGCAGCAGCGCGCGCAGATCCTTGAGATCGAGCAGCAGCATGCCCTGATCGTCCGCGACCTCGAACACGATCGCGAGCACGCCCTCCTGGGTGTCGTTCAGATCCAGGAGACGGGCGAGCAGCAGCGGCCCCATCTCGGAGATGGTGGTGCGGATCGGATGCCCCTGATCGCCGAACAGATCCCAGAACACCACCGGGAAAGGCTTTGCATGATAGCCCTCGATGCCGATCGTCTGGATGCGCTCGTCGATCTTCGGGTGCGGGTTGCCGGGCCTGGAAAGACCCGAAAGATCGCCCTTCACATCGGCCAGAAACACCGGAACGCCGTTGGTCGAAAATCCTTCGGCGAGCACCTGGAGCGAGACGGTCTTGCCGGTGCCGGTGGCGCCGGCGACCAGACCGTGGCGATTGGCCAGCTTCAGATGCAGATATTGTTGCGTTTCGCCCTTACCCAGCAGAATAGCGTTGTCTTCAGGCATCCTCGACCTCTCATACGCCCTTTTTGCGTCTAGACGGGCCTGTTTTGCCCGCTTTTTTTCTTGCGGTCGAGGTTGTGATGGGATTTTTCGAAGACCACCTATGGCACATCGCATAGAGATGGGGACAAAGAGAAAGGGGTGTTGACATGAAATTCTTCGTGGATACCGCGGATGTCGAGGAGATCAGGGAACTCGCGGCCACCGGCCTGCTGGACGGCGTCACCACCAATCCCTCGCTCGTCGCCAAATCCGGCCGCAATTTCTTCGAGGTCATCGCCGAGATCTGCGACATCGTCCCGGGCCCCGTGAGCGCCGAGGTCGCAGCGACCGACCACGCGACCATGCTCAAGGAGGGCAAGAAGCTCGCGACCATCGCCCCCAATGTCTGCGTGAAGGTGCCGCTCACCATGGACGGCCTCAAGACCTGCAAGGCGCTCTCCGACGAGGGCACCAAGGTCAACGTCACGCTCTGCTTCTCGCCCGCCCAGGCGCTGCTCGCCGCGAAAGCGGGGGCCACCTTCATCTCGCCCTTCGTCGGCCGTCTCGACGATGTCGGCCATGACGGCATGGCGCTGATCGCCGACATCATGCAGATCTACCGCAACTACGAGAGCATCGAGACGGAAGTCCTGGTCGCCTCGATCCGCAGCGTGACGCATCTGATCGAAGCCGCCCGCCTCGGCGCCGACGTCTCGACCCTGCCGCCCGACGTCATCAGGAAGCTGTTCAACCACCCGCTCACCGACAAGGGCCTCGCCGCCTTCGTCAAGGACTGGGAAGCCACCGGCCAATCCATCCTGGGCTAGGCGGCGAGCCGCCGCGGGCTGGACGCGGCCTTCGGCCGCAAGGGGCGAGACCGGTGACGCTCGTTCACGAATGGGCGATGTCAGCGCTTTTTCAGCGTTGATCGGCTATCATACGGCCCGTCGAAACGTGATGTGAGGCTCCGATGCGCCTTCTGACACCCTGTCTAGCCCTTCTGGCGATGTCGAGTACGGCGGCTGCCGCTGGCAGCCCCTCACTCGATCAGCTCATAAAAGAATTTCAGAGCGAGGCGCCCAAGGTCGAGGCCGAGGTCAGGATCGATGCCTGGGTGGACGAGGCCGACGCGCCGGGTCAGCCCGACGAGATCGTGATCACGCTGCTTCCGGAAGGCCAGACTAAGCTGAATGCCGATCCCGGGATCACGGTGACGCCTGCGGATCAGCCGGGCGTCGACTGGGCGGTGCCGACGCCCTATCGGCATCAGGATACGTCCATCACCTATTTCGAGCCGCCGGCCACGATCCGCCTGCCGTTCACCGCGAGCGAGAACCGGCCGGTCGATATCCTGGTGGAATATGCCTATTGCCTCGTCGACTATCAGTGCTTCTTCGGCGAGGAGACGCTCCGGGTCGATCTTCCGGCCAAGGCCAAGGCGAGCTGATGCGGCCGCTCGACCGCGTTCTCGAAACCATCCTCTATGTCGACGATCTCGAGGCCGCGCGGGCGTTCTACCAGACCGTGCTCGGGCTCAATCTCTACAGCCGGAAAGAGGGCGTCTTCGTATTCTTCAAATGCGGGAGCGGCATGCTGCTGCTGTTCAATCCGGACGCCGCCGCAAAGAACGAATCGATTCCCGCGCACGGCGCCAAAGGGCCGGGCCATGTCTGCTTCGCGGTCGCCGAGGCCGAGCTGGACGCGTGGACCACGCGCCTGAGCGAGCACGGTATCGAGGTCGAGCAGGAGGTCGACTGGCCGAACGGCGGCAAATCCTTCTACTTCCGTGACCCCGCCGGCAACAGCCTGGAACTGGCGACGCCAAAGATCTGGGGCTTTACCGACATCGCTCCCTAGCTTGGGCGGCTGATCGACGCGATCGCCCGGGTGCCCCCTGGTCTCGCCCCGCGTTTTCGCTATGGTATTCCGCAATGAGAGCAATTCGGGCGGTGGGAGCATCGGCATGGCGAAGTTCGGCGTTGGGCAATCGGTTCGGCGGGTCGAGGATCAGCGGTTCATCACGGGTCACGGCCGCTATACCGACGACATCAGCCTGGACGGCCAGGCCTATGGCGTCGCGGTGCGCTCGCCCGAGGCCCATGCCCGGATCAAGAGCATCGACATCGAGGCCGCCAAGGCTGCGCCGGGCGTGCTTGCGGTCATTCTCGCCGACGACATCACCGCCCACGGCTCGAACGAACTCCCTTGCGCCATCCCCATGGAAAATCGGGACGGCAGCGCCGGCATCAACCCGCTGCGCCCGGTGCTGTGCAAGGATCGCGTGCGCCATGTCGGCGACCATGTCGCCTTCGTGGTCGCCGAGAGCGCGGTTCAGGCCAAGGATGCCGCCGAGCTGGTCGAGGTCGACTATGAGAGCCTGCCCGCGGCCACCAGCACGGCGACCGCCGCCGACGGCCATCAGCCGCTGGTCCACGACGACGTCCCGAACAACCTCGCCTTCGACTGGGAATTCGGCGATCGCGCCGGCACGGAGAGCGCGCTTTCTTCCGCCGCCCATGTGGTCGAGCTCAGCCTGGTCAACAACCGCCTGATCTCCAACCCGATGGAACCACGAGCCGTGGTTGCCGACTTTCAGGAGTCCGAGCTGACGGTCCACGTCTGCACCCAAGGCGGCTGGCTGTTCCTGGACCCGCTCGCCGCGGTCATGGGCATGGATCGCGAGAAGATCTGGGTGCGCACCCCGGATGTCGGCGGCGGCTTCGGCACCAAGGCCTTCTTCTACCCGGAATATGCGCTCGCGGCGGTCGCCTCGCGCGCGATCAGGCGGCCGGTGAAATGGACGGCGGAGCGCTCGGCCGATGTCTTCGTCTCCGACGTCATGGGGCGCGACCACATCACCAAGGCGCGGCTCGGCCTGGACGCCGATCACAGGATCGTCGGCATGGAGGTCGAGACCACGGCCAATATGGGCGCCTATTGCAACATGTTCGCGCCCTTCATTCCGACCGGCGCCGCGCTCAAGGTCCTGCCCGGCGTCTACGACGTCAAGAAGATGGTCTACCGGGTCAAGGGCGTCCTGACCAACACCACGCCG
>JAWKVM010000049.1:0-58119 GCA_041398025.1 Alphaproteobacteria bacterium | reverse complement strand
GCAGCGCGGGCGCCCGCCGACAGCCTCAACTGTTGGACGGCCAGTCGGGCTTCCTCTCCTGAGTCCACTCGACCTGCGGGATGTCGACCTTGGGGGACGGCGGCCAGCCGTCGCCGCGCTGGGAGTTCAGGCTTCGATGCGGCGCCCAGCGATAGGGGCGATCGGGTAGGCCTCTGAGCCTGCCGTCCGCGAGCCAGTCGAGATCGCCGCCATAGAGCTCCGAGATCAGCCTGTCGGTCAGCCGCGCCAGTGTCTGCCTATGGGCGGGATTGGCGGCGAGGTCGGTCATCTCCTGCGGGTCGTCGATCAGGTCGAACAGCTGCGCGTGATTGCCGACCGGGTAGTAGATGAGCTTGAAGCGCTCGTCCCGGATCATGCGGGTCGCGTGATCGTCCTCGCCGCACTCGCCATAGACGTGCCCGCGCCTCGCCTCGCCCACCATCGAGATGCCGTCGACCGTCTCGGGGACGGGCAGGCCCGCGAGGTCGAGCAGCGTCGGCATGATGTCGGCGAACGCCACCAGCCGCTCGTCGACGGCACCTTCGGGCACGCGCGGATTGCCCTTGTCGGGCAAGAGAATCATCGGGATGTTGGCCGAGCTTTCGTAAAAAATACGCTTCGCCGCCATGCCGTGATTGCCGAGCATGTCGCCGTGGTCGCTGGTGAACAGGATGATGGTGTCGTCGAGAATGCCCTCCATGCGCAGCGTGCCGACGAGATAGCGGATCTGGTGATCGATCTGCGTGCAAAGGGCATAGAAGGCGCGCTTCGCCTCCAGCATCTGCTGGTCGCTGTAGAGCTTCGTGCGACCCTGCAGCGCCGCGATTGCAAACGGCAGCTTGTCCGGGTCTCGTGCCCATTCACCGATATAGGGCTGGTCGATCTCGATGTTTCGGTAGAGGTCGAGAAAGGCCTGCGGTGGCACCAGCGGCGGGTGCGGATGGCGAAAGCCGAGATACCAGAACGCGGGCCTGGTCGGATCCCGCCGCTTGATCACCCGCGCCATGCTGCGCCCCGCCCAGGCGGTGGCATGATGCTCCTCCGGCAGATGCCAGGGACGCCAGTGATACTGGTTGTTGGACATGCCGTGATCGAACTGGCGCCCGGCATGGCCTTGATCGCCGAGATAGATGTCGTAGTCGTCGAGCACGCCCCCTTGCGAGCGGCCCTCGTCGTCGAGGAGCACGCTGTCGAAGCCGATGCGATCGCGCTGCGGATGCACATGCAGCTTGCCGACGGCATCGGCCTGATAGCCGGCATCGCGAAAGGCCTGGGCGAGCGTGGTGACCTCAGGCATACGCAGCTGGTCGTTGAACACGCGGTCGCCGTGCGATTTCGGGCTCATGCCGGTCATCAGCGTGCGCCGTGCCGGAATGCAGACGGGGCATTCGGAATAGGCGTTGGTGAAGCGCACGCCCGCGGCCGACAGCTCGTTCAGGCCGGGCGTGAGGATCGACCGGTTGCCGGCAAAGCCCAGATGCTCCGCCGCCCAATGATCGGCGCAGATCAAGAGAACGTTCGGCGTCTTTCGACCCATGTCCCAGCCTCCTCCCCGAGTTTCCAACGGCGTTGCACCCATTGAAGACGGCGCCGGGCGCGAAAGCTAGAGCGCATCTCCTGACGAGTGTCGGCTAAGGAAACGTCAGCGGCCTTGCCGCATCTGCTCAGTCTGCCGTGTCGGTCGGCATCTGGCTGGTGGCTGATTGACCACCGGTCTGTCCGATGTGAACATCAAACCGGCGCTCGCGCGCCGAGATGGTCTGGCGGCCGGGACCGTCGGACCTGCGCCCTGGGCCGCCCCTGCCGAACGGGATCAGCCGCGCGATGCCGGGGCGCCTGCGTCCGATGACAGCGTTTCGAGATCCCGCCAGCCATAGGCGACTTCTTGCAGCACCAGGTCCTCGCCCCGCCGGTCCTCGCGTTTCCCGACGATCTCGCCGCCCAGCGACTCGTAGAAATGGCGTGCCGGCTGGTTGCCTTCGAGCACCCAAAGGCCCACGCCGCGACGTCCCTGCTTTTGCAGCGCTGCCGCCATCGCCGCCATCAGCCTCCTGCCGATGCCCTGGCGCTTCGCCTCGGCGGAGAGATAGAGCGTGAGGATCTCGCCGTCGAAGCCTCCGGCTTCGAGTTCCGGCGAGCGCTGGGCGCCGCAGGAGGCGAAGCCGGCCAGCCCGCCGCCGGCGTCGACGGCGACCAGGACGGTCTCGTCTTCCGGGACGGTTTCGGCGAGCGTGCGCCGCCAGCGCTCGGCGCGGCGCTCGACCGAGAGGCCGTCCAGCAGGCTCTGCGGAACCAGGCCGGTATAGGCCTCGTGCCAGGCCCGGACATGGAGCTCGGCGATGGCCCCGGCCTCCTCGATCCTGGCCGGTCTGATCGCTGCGCCCACTTCCTTCCACCTTGCCCGCGGTGACAAGGGCTTCTTCAACGGGATCACCTTGACGTCGAGCGGGGTGCGCGGATCGTCGTCGCTGTGCTCGAAGTCGAGCTTTTCGTAGAAGCCGAGGGCATTCGGGTTCGCGAAGACCCGAAGCGTGCGGCAGCCTTGAAGGCCGGCGAAGGTTTCGAGCTCCTCCAGCATCTTCCGGCCCAGGCCGCGGCCGCGCCGATGCCGCTCGACCGCGACCAGTTCGATCGACGCCTCGGTCTCGGACAGTCGCCGAAGCTGCACGCAGCCGCTGAGCGCACCGTCGACGATCAGGCCGACGTGAAAGACCGCCCGTGTCCAGTTGTCGGGAAAGTCCGGATCGTAGGTGACTTGCGGCAGATGCGGCTCGAACAGCTCGGTACGGCGGAGATGGTGATAGGCCGCCCACTCCTCCGGCGTGCAGGGGCGCCTGACGATTGGACGCTCGGCGGCCTCCTTCGGCCAGACCACGCCGAAGCGTTCGAAATGGATATCCAGCGTTTCGGCAAAATGTCTGCCGAGGCGGGCGCAGCATCGCTGGAAATAGTCGACATGCACGTTGCGCCAGAACACCAGGCTGCGATCGCCCTCTCCCTCGTCCCAGGCAAACGCCGCGTCGACCTCGTGGAAGGGGGCGATGCGCGTCTCCAGGGTGCGGATCACCGCGCGTGGCTGTCCCGCGCCATCGATCACGATCCAATAGCCGCCGGGCGCAGGCAAAGGCTCGCCCCCGGCCTCCATTTCGGCGAGCAGGCCGGCGGTCGCGCGCTTGGTGCCGTTCACGACCTCATCGGCGAGATCGCTGGCCATGGCCGGTGTATCGTCGAAATGGAAATGCGGGGCGGGCTTGCTTGGATCCAGGCCGAGACCGGCCGCAGCCTCGCGCCAGAAGGCGGCGATCAGCGCGCTGTCGGGTTCGATCGTCATGATGCCGTCCTCAAATCACTCAACGATATCCTAAAATACGGGCTTCAGCCGAGCGCGCGCCAGACTTTTTCCGCTGTCGCCGGCATGTCGAGATGACGGATGCCGAGCGCGTCGCACACCGCCGAGACGAGTGCGGGCGGCGCGCCGGCCGTGCCGGCTTCGCCCACCCCCTTCATGCCCAGCGGATTGCTCGGCGCCGGCGTCGCGTGCTTGTCCAGGACAAAGGCCGGGACGTCGCCGGCGCGCGGCAGGGCGTAGTCCATGAAGGTCCCGGTCAGCGGCTGGCCGGTGTCGGGATCGTAGCGGTCATGCTCGAGCAGCGCCTGGCCGAGACCCTGGACGATGCCGCCGACGATCTGGCCATCGGTGCGCGCAAGATCGAGAATGCGGCCGACATCGTCGACCGCGGTGAACGCCGCCACCCCGATCTCGCCGGTCTCGGGATCGATCTCGACTTCCGAGATGTAGACGCCGTTCGGAAAGGTGCGGTGGTCCCCTTCGAAATCGGCCTGGCCGCTGCAGCCCCCGCCGCCCATCCTCCCGGCGACCTCGGCAAGGGTGAGGCGGCGATCGGTGCCGGTCACGCTGAAGACGCCGGCGGCATAGACGATATCGGCGGCGGCGCATTCGAGCAATTCGCCCGCGCGCATCCTCGCGGTCTCGATCATGCGTGTTGCGGCCGCGGCGACGGCACGCCCGCCGACCACCAGGCTGCCCGAGCCTCCCGTTCCCGACCCGCGCGGCAGCAGATCGGAGTCGCCCTGGCGCACATCGACCAGCTCGGGGTCGATGCCCAGCGTCTCAGCAGCGACCGCCGCGAACATGGCGTCATGCCCCTGCCCGCCGGACTGCGTGCCGCTGAGCACGGTGATGCGGCCATCGGGCCTCGCGATCACACCAGCGGTCTCGTTGGCACTGCCGCCGGTGCCATGAATGTAGACGGCGAGGCCGCGTCCGCGCCTGAGGCCTTGGGCGGCGGACGCCTCGCGCCGCGCCTCGAAGCCGTCCCAGTCGGCAAGCTTGAGCGACCGGTCCATGGCGCCTTCGAAATCGCCGCTGTCGATCGCGTAGCCGACGGGGGTACGCCAGGAAAATTTTTCCGCACGCAGCAGGTTTCGGCGGCGAAGAGCGATCGGGTCGACACCGAGGTCAAAGGCGGCGGCATCGACCACGCGCTCCACCGCGTAGATCGCTTCGGGCACGCCGGCGCCGCGCAGGGCATCGACCGGCGGCGTGTTGGTGAACACGCAGCGGGTGCGCATGTGAAGGGCCGGGATCGCATAGGCACCGCCCATCACCCGGCCATAGACCAGGGTCGGCATGTTGAGCGCGAAGCTCGAGAGATAGGCGCCCATATTGGCGATGGTATCGACGCCGAGCGCCAGCATGCGCCCCTCGCCATCCAGCGCCAGAGTCATCTCGGTGACATGATCGCGCGCCGCGTGATCGGAGACGAAGGCCTCGCTGCGCTCCCCGATCCAGAGCACCGGGCGGCCGATCCGCTTCGCAGCGAACAGCACCAGCGCCTGCTCGGGAAACGCCATGCCCTTCAGGCCGAAGGCGCCGCCGACATCCTCGGTGAGCACGCGAAACGCCTGCGCGTCCAGACCGAAGATCCGCGCCAGGATCTTCTGGATGCGATGCACGCCCTGGGTCGGTGAATGCAGGATGTAGCGGCCGCTCGCCCGATCGAAGCTGCCGAGTGCCGCGCGCGTTTCCAGCGGCAGGATCGCGACGCGGTTGTTGATCAGCCGAAGCCGGGTGACATGCGCGGCCTCGGCCAACGCCCGGTCGACGGCCTCGCGATCGCCCGCTTCCCAGTCCAGCGCCAGATTGCCCGGACGTTCGGGCCAGACGGCCGGTGTATCCGGCCTGACGGATGATTCGAGATCGATGGCGACCGGCAGCTGGTCGACGGCAAGGTCGATCGCTTCGGCCGCATCCTTCGCCCGGTCGACGGTCTCGGCGACGATCATCGCCACGGGCTCGCCGACATGGCGCACCCGGCCGGTCGCGAGCAGCGGGCGCGGCGGCGTGAAGGCGGACCAGGCCTCGTCGGTCGCGAGATCGGCGATGCAGGGCAGCGTGCCCAGCCCGGCCTGCGCCACGTCATCGCCGGTGATGATGTCGAGCACGCCCGGCATGGTTCTCGCCCGCGCCGCATCGCAGCGGGTGATCTCGCCATGGGCGTGAGGCGAGCGCAGGAACACCGCATGGGCGGCCTCCGGCACCTTGCGATTCGCCAGGAAGCGGCCCTGTCCGGTAAGGAAGCGCCGGTCGCTCGACTCGCCCCTCGACATTTCACGCCATCCTCGCCGTCGGTGCCAAAACGCCTTGCGAAAGTAAAAGAGTCACACCGGCTCGCGGCACACGGCCTGAAGCTTGTTGCCGACCTGGTCGCGCACATAGGCTCCGTAGTAGTGGGCGCTGTAATGCGGCCTGGGTCCGGGCGCGCCTTCGGAGCTGCCGCCGGCTTCGAGCGCGGCCGCGTGAAAGTGATCGACCGCCTGGCGCGTCGCGGCGGTGAACGCCACATGGGTGCCGTTTCCGAAACTCGCCGGACGGCGGTCGAAGGGCTGCTGCACATAAAAGATCGGCGTCTTGCAGCCGGGCGTGCCGAAGCCGGCGAGCTCGATGTGACTCTCCTCCGGGATCTCGACGAGCCCCAATGTCTCAAGCACCTTGGTATAGAAGGCGCGCTCCCGTTCGAAATGCGCATGACCGACCGTAATGTGCGAGATCACCTCGCCGCTCGGGCCTGACTTGCGGCCATCGAGATAGCAGACCGCCTGCAGCTTGTTGCCGTCGGGGTCTCTGACATAGGCGCCGTAATAGTCGGGCGCGTAGATCGTCCGAAGGCCGGGCGCTCCCTCGTCGCTGCCGCCATGGGCAAGAGCCGTCTCGTGAAAACGCCGCACGGCACCCTCGTCGGCCGCCCTGAAGGCGATGTGAAAGCCGTTGCCTGCGGTCGCGGCCCGCCCGTCATAGGGCCGGCAGACCAGGAGATGAGGAGGCTGCTTCTCCGGCGGGCCATAGACCAGCCAGTCCTCGTCCCCGGACACGGCCCGACGCGCCTGGCCGAGGGTCGGCATGACGGCCGAATAGAAGGTTTCGGCGCGCGCGAGGTCGTTGCTGCCGACGGTGACATGGCTGAACATGGCGGCTCCTCATCCGGGCGTCATCATCTACCGATGCGACGTGCAGGAGCAGAGGTCAACGGTCGGTGGTCACGTCCAGGGCCGATCGCCGGCGTCCGGGCGGGCGGTCTCTGCCCACCCGCCCGAAACACCTTCAAGTCAGCCGTATCGCTGGCTGCGATTGGCCGGGGCCGTCTTCTGGCGCTTGGTCATGAGCTTGTTCAGCGCGGTGACATAGGCGCGTGCGGCGGCGAGGATGGTGTCGGTCTCGGCGGCATTGCCGACCACGGTCTTGCCCTCTTCCTCCAGCCTGACGGTCACCTCGGCCTGGGCGTCCGTGCCCTCGGTGACCGCATGGATCTGGAAGAGTGCCAGCACCGCCTGGTGCGGCACCAGCTTCATGACGGCGTTGAAGGTGGCGTCGACCGGTCCGCTGCCCTCGGCCTTCGCCGTCTGCACCTTGCCGTCGATCTCGAGCTCGATCGCCGCAACCGCGGTCGGGCGCGAGCCGCAGGCGACCTCGAGCGAGATCACCTTGATGCGCTGGTTGGCGGCCGCGATCTCGTCGTCCACCAGGGCGACCAGATCCTCGTCGAAGATTTCCTTCTTCTTGTCGGCAAGCGCCTTGAAGCGGACGAACGCGTCCTTCAGCGCATTGTCGCCGAGCTCGTAGCCCAGCTCCTCCAGCTTCTTCCTGAACGCATGCTTGCCGGAATGCTTGCCCATCACGAGATTGGAGCGCACCAGGCCGACGTCCTCGGGGCGCATGATCTCGTAGGTGCCGGCGTCCTTGAGCATGCCGTCCTGGTGAATGCCCGCCTCATGCTGGAAGGCGTTGATGCCGACGATCGCCTTGTTCGGCTGCACGGCAAAGCCGGTGATCGCCGAGACCAGGCGGGAGGCGCGGGTGATGTGCTGGGTGACGATGGCGGTCTCGACCGGCAGCACGTCGCCGCGGGTCTTGATCGCCATCACGATCTCTTCCATGGCGGCATTGCCGGCGCGCTCGCCGATGCCGTTGATGGTGCACTCCACCTGGCGCGCACCGGCCTCGACCGCGCGCAGGCTGTTCGAGACCGCGAGGCCCAGATCGTTGTGGCAATGCACCGAGACGATCGCCTTGTCGATATTGGGCACGCGGTTCCTGATCATGCGGATCAGATCGGCGAATTCCTCGGGGTAAGCGTAGCCGACCGTATCGGGGATGTTGATCGTGGTGGCGCCCGCCTTGATCGCGCTTTCGATGCAGCGACAAAGGAAATCATGCTCGGAGCGCGAGCCGTCCTCGCAGGACCACTCGACATCCTCGACGTGGTTTCTGGCGCGCGTGACGCTGTCGATCACCGCCTGATGCACCTCGTCCGGGGTCATCTGCAGCTTGACGCGCATGTGCAGCGGGCTGGTGGCGATGAAGGTGTGGATGCGCTTTCTCTCGGCCGGCTGCAGCGCCTCGGCGGCGCGGTCGATATCCGGGAACTGGGCGCGCGAGAGGGAGCAGACGGTGCTGTTCTTGATGCGCTTGGCGATCTCGTTGACCGCCTGGAAGTCGCCCTCCGATGCGATCGCGAAGCCCGCCTCGATGATGTCGACGCCCATCTCCTCCAGGAGCTCGGCGATCTGGATCTTCTCGGACACGGTCATGGAGGCGCCCGGCGACTGCTCGCCGTCGCGCAGCGTCGTGTCGAACACCACGATCTTGTCCGGCGCGGTGGGCGCCTGGTCGACGACAGGCCCCGACGGGGCCGAGGTTACTTCAGACACTGGATTTTGCATTTGCTGATCAGCCGACATGGCCTTTGTTCCTTCATGCAGAGAGTTGTCGTTCGACGGGCTCCCGCCCTTGGCCCCTGAACACGCGCAAAGCGCCTCGGCTCAGGGGCGAGTAAGTCGAAGCTCCGCAAGAAGGAGGTCGAGGCGAAGGGTCAGCCCGGCGATCCGCCGCTCTGCTGCCGTGATCATGGCTGGCTCGTCAAATCCCATCGGGATCGCCTGCTCCATGAACGCCTCAAGGGGGGCTGCCAGCCCCAGGGTTGACTTCACCGAGCCCGAAGGCTCGAACGCTTCAGAATAGAAACCGATCGTTTCTGACTTGTAAAGAACCGAATGCGTCTTCTCACGACGTGCGCCTGGTCGGCCTGTCGGCTTGCCCGCCGGAGGAGCGGGCCAGACCATAGGCGAAGGCGAGCCAGCCCAGGATGTTCGCGAGACCGCCGATCGGCGTGATCCAGACCACGGCGGTGATGCCGAGCAGGCCGTAGAGATAGAGCGAGCCGGAAAACAGGAGAATGCCGGCGCAGAACAGACCGGCCGCCGAATCGAGCGCGCCGGCGCGCTGCCGGTCGGCGAGGCCCACCAGGACCAGCGCGACTGCGTGGTAGAGGTGGTGCTCGGCGCCGGTCTCGAAGGCGTCGAGCTGCCGCGCCGAGATCAGCCCTTCGACCAGGCGGCCCTTGAGACCATGCGCGCCGAACGCGGCGGCGATGATCGCGAGCGCACCGTTGATGGCGCCGATGACGGCAGCGAAACGAGCCATGATCCCCTCAGTCCTGTTCCCTCACTCGGTCACGATCGCCGCATCCGGATGGAACGCCCGAAACGCGAACGCGAAATCCACCATATAGACCGCGTCGACCCAGCTGCCGTCAGCTGTCTTCTCCTCGACCACGACATTGCCGACGTCGAGCCCCTGGGCGATGGCGCTCCTGTCCAGGGCCGAGGCCTGGCCCTCCTGCCAGCGGATGCGGCAGCGGTCGGTGACCATGATCTCGCCCTTTTTCTTCACCAGGTCCAGGGACCAGGCGCGGTTGCCGACGCGGACGACGCGTGCCAGCGGGGCGATCTCGGCGGGCAGGGGGCCATCGTACAGAAACGGCTTGTCCAGGCCGTCATAGCCGACATAGGGGGTGATGCCATAGGCGCGCATGACCTCGTCATTGGGCACCAGCACCCAGCCGCCGCCTGCGTCCACCCTGGCGGCGCGGCGTTTGAAGTTCCCGAACGACTCCAGCCTGGAAGGCAGCGAAGTCAGCGTCCGGCCCGTCATCGAGCCGACGATCGCCTCGCCGGTGAATTGCTGCCACCAGCTCTCGGTCTGGCGGTCATACATCACCAGGTCCGAGTTTCTGAGTTTCCCCGTGGTGCCGAAATCCAGCACGGAGTCGCCGAGACGCCGGCTGAACACGATCGACGTGTTGCAAAGCGGGCAGAAGGTGACGGCAATGGGCGTGTCGCCGATCCAGTCGTTGACGATCTCGTGCCAGATCAGCATGCGCAGGGGATAGGCGCGGGGCGTGCCCTCGATGATCACGCCGATCACCGGCTCGATATCCGGCAGATCCACCTCGGTGACGCGCGCGAACACGGGATCGTCGATCGGCGGGATGCCGTCCCTGGGCGGGCCGCCATCCTTGATCTCGCCGAAATCGATGCTGGATCTGCCGAACGCGGTGTCCGGCCATTCATTCACCCAGAGCCCGGGGTCGCTGCCGTCGATGGCGGCTGCGGGCTGCGCGGCGGCCTGGGCGACGATCAGGCAGGCGAGGCCCCTGGCCAGGATGGATAGACGGCGCACGGATTTCTCCCCCTATATCCGGCATGCAGCCGGCGATGATGGCGGGCCGCCCCGGCCCTGTCCACGACCGTTCCTTCACAGTTCGCCCGTCGACGTCGGCAGCGACCCGCTGCAACGACTGGCCACCGCAGGCCTTCGCCGTCTATAACCCCAAGTCAAGCCTGCAGCCGCCGGCTGCCTGGAGGTGGTGATGAGTATTTTCTGGATGCTGGCGCTGGTCGGCATGGTGGCGACCCTGCTGGTGCTGATCGTCGGGCTCGCCGGCTTCTTTCAAGGCGGCGAGTTCAATCGGAAATATGGCAACAAGCTGATGCGCGCCCGCGTCACCCTGCAATTCATCACCATCGTCCTCATCGTCCTGGCCGTTCTCGCCGGCTAGCCGCCGGCGGCGGACGCCTGATTTTGCTTTCGAAAACCAACGAGGCCTTTGAGCCATGGTCAAGCTGACGAAGATCTACACCAAGGGCGGCGATGGCGGCAAAACCTCGCTCGGCAACGGCTCGCGCGTCGCCAAGGACGACCTCAGGGTCGAGGCCTATGGCACCGTGGACGAGGCGAATGCGGCGATTGGTCTCGCCCGGCTGAAGGCCGACAGCCTCGCGGATTCCATGCTGGCGCGCATCCAGAACGATCTGTTCGATCTCGGCGCCGATCTCTGCCGGCCGATGCCCGACATCGGCGAGGACGAGGCCCTGCGCGTCCACGCCGCTCAGGTGCAGCGCCTGGAAGACGAGATCGACGGCATGAACGCGATGCTGAAGCCGCTCGACAGCTTCGTCCTGCCCGGCGGAACCCCGACGGCCGCAGCCCTGCACCTGGCGCGCACGGTGGTTCGACGGGCGGAACGGCTGACCGTGCGGCTCGCCGGCGAGACCCGGATCAGCGCGACCGCGATCCGCTATCTGAACCGTCTGTCCGACCATCTGTTCGTGCTCGCACGCTATGTGAACGACCAGGGCAAGGGCGACGTTCTCTGGGTGCCCGGCGCGAATCGTTAGCGTTTTTCGTCAAAATCAAGGAATGCTCTTTCGACCTCAGCGTTAGCGCCTATAATGTTGTCATGGAATTGACAAAAATTTAGGCGGGCCGTATTTTTGTGCGTTGCAACAAAGCCTTCTTTGCACGATCCTTAAGAGAAATCGGCTATGCAGGTTAGGCGGTTGATGTGAAGGGATATTGAGCAGCTATGAAAGTCCTGGTGCCGGTCAAGCGAGTCGTCGACTACAACGTCAAGATCCGGGTCAAGGCCGACGGTTCCGGCGTCGATACCGCCAACGTCAAGATGTCGATGAACCCGTTTGACGAGATCGCCAACGAAGAGGCGATCCGCCTGAAGGAGGCCGGCAAGGCCGAGGAGGTGATCGCCGTCTCCCTCGGCCCCGCGAAATGCCAGGAGACGCTGAGAACGGCGCTTGCCATGGGCGCGGACCGCGCGATCCACGTGCAGACCGACGAGGAGCTGCAGCCGCTCGCCGTGGCCAAGCTCTTGAAGGCCGTGGTCGAGAAGGAGCAGCCGGGCCTGGTGATCCTGGGCAAGCAGGCGATCGACGACGACAGCAACCAGACCGGCCAGATGCTCGCCGCCCTGCTCGGCTGGGCGCAGGGAACCTTCGCCTCCAAGGTCGAGCTCGAGAACGGCCATGCCAAGGTCACCCGCGAGATCGACAGCGGTCTCGAGAAGATCACCATCAAGACACCCGCGATCATCACGGCGGATCTGCGCCTGAACGAGCCGCGCTACGCGTCGCTCCCCAACATCATGAAGGCGAAGAAAAAGCCGCTCGACGTGCTTACGCCCGGCGAGCTCGGCGTCGATATCGCGCCGCGCTTGACTTACGTCTCGGTCGAGGAACCGGCCAAGCGCCAGGCGGGCGTCAAGGTCGCCGATGTCGCCGAACTGGTCAGCAAACTCAAGAATGAAGCGAAGGTGATCTGATGAGCGTTCTGGTTCTCGCCGAGCATGACGACAACGCGCTGGTGCCGGCCGTGCTGCACGCGGTGACCGCCGCCGCAGCGCTCGACAGCGACGTCCACCTGCTGGTCGCCGGCAAGGATTGCGGCGCGGTCGCCGAAGCTGCTTCGAAAATCGCCGGCGTCGCCAAGGTCGTCCATGTCGAGCACGACGCCTACGCCAAGCCGCTCGCCGAGGATTTTGCGTTGTTGCTGCAGGCGATGGCGGGGGACTACGACGCCTTGCTCGCGGCTTCGACCACCATGGGCAAGAACGTCATGCCGCGCGTCGCGGCCCTGCTCGACATCGCCCAGCTCTCGGACATCGTCGAGGTGCTCGGCCCCGACACCTTCAAACGCTACATCTACGCCGGCAACGCGCTCGCCACGGTCAAGACCTCCGACGCCAGGAAGGTGATCACCGTGCGCACCACCGCCTTCGAGCCGGCCGCCGCCGAGGGCGGCAGCGCCGAGGTCACCACGGTGGCCGCGGTCGACCCGGCGGGGCTCTCGGAGTTCGTCGGCCGCGAGGTCTCGCGCGGCGAGCGCCCGGAGCTGACCTCCGCCGGCATCGTGGTTTCCGGCGGGCGCGGCATGGGCTCGGGCGAGAATTTCGCCATCATCGAGGCGCTCGCCGACCAGCTCGGCGCCGCGGTCGGCGCCTCTCGCGCGGCCGTGGACGCGGGCTATGTGCCCAATGAGTATCAGGTCGGCCAGACCGGCAAGATCGTCGCGCCTGAGCTCTACGTCGCGGTCGGCATCTCCGGCGCCATCCAGCATCTGGCCGGCATGAAGGACAGCAAGGTGATCGTCGCGATCAACAAGGACGAGGAGGCGCCGATCTTCCAGGTCGCCGATTACGGCTTGGTCGCCGACTTGTTCAAGGCGGTGCCCGAGCTTACCGAGGAGCTCAAGAAAGCAGGCTGACATGCTTGAAAACAGCGGAAGCGACATGGAAACGGGGGTGGGCATGAGCGCCGAGCAAAGTCAGTCGGCAGCGCCGGTGATCGAGAGGATTGGCGTGATCGGCGCCGGCCAGATGGGCGGCGGCATCATCCAGGTTCTGGCGCTCGCCGGCTACGATGTCGTGCTGATCGACATCAGGCAGGAGCAGATCGACCAGGCGCTGGAGCGGGTCAGCCGCCTGACCGAGCGCCAGGTCGAGAAGGGCACGCTCGATCAGAGCCAGCGCCAGGCGGCGCTCGCGCGCATCCAGATCGGCACCGATTTTTCGATGCTCGCCGACTGCCAGCTGATCATCGAGGCCGCGACCGAGAACGAGGGCGTCAAGCGCGACATCCTGAGCCGCGTGGTCGCGCATGCGTCCAAGGACGCGCTGATCGCCTCCAACACCTCGTCGATCTCGATCACCCGCCTCGCCGCCGCCACCGACCGGCCGGAGCGCTTCATCGGCATCCACTTCATGAACCCGGTGCCCGCGATGAAGCTGGTCGAGCTGATCCGCGGCATCGCCACCGACGAGCCGACCTTCCAGGCCTCGAAGGCCGTGATCGAGCGCCTGGACAAGACCGCGGTCACCGCCGAGGACTTCCCGGCGTTCATCGTGAACCGCATCCTCCTGCCGATGATCAACGAGGCGGTCTACACGCTCTACGAGGGCGTCGGCAATGTCGAGGCGATCGACACCGCCATGAAGCTCGGCGCCAACCACCCCATGGGGCCGCTCGAGCTCGCCGACTTCATCGGCCTCGACACCTGCCTGTCGGTCATGCAGGTGCTCTACGAAGGCCTCGCCGACAGCAAGTACCGCCCCTGCCCGCTGCTGGTCAAATATGTCGAGGCCGGCTGGCTAGGCCGCAAGACCAGGCGCGGCTTCTACGACTATCGCGGCGAGGTCCCCATCCCCACGCGCTAGCAGCGCGGGGCTGGACTCGGACCGCCTCGGCCCGGATCGGCGGTATGCGGCCCGGTTTTCGGGCGTTGAGGTGACGGGAGGGTAGGGGGCCTGCTGCTGAAGAGGCAGCCTGCCCGGATGGGGCAGCGCCCGGATGCGTCAGCGCATCGCGGTTGCGGTGACCGGCTTCTTCTCGTGCTGCGGTGTGCTTTCGGCGCGCATCCGCTCGCCGGACGTGCACAGAATCTTCATGTAGTGCTCGCCGTCCAGATAATTGGCGATCGCCGTGCTGGCGAGATAGGCCTGACCCAGAAAGCCGCACTGCGCCAGATTGCCCGCATCGGGCCCCTGGACGACGCTCATCGCCGTGTCGACGGAGCAATCCGCCCGCGGAACACCGAGCGCGCAGATCAAAACCAGCGTTTTCATCATGCCATGTCTCCAAACCGTTCAGATCCGTCCGGGGACGGCTTTATTGTGCAACGCAATATTTGTGCCACGGATGTCCTATCCTATCGGCGTCAGCTTTCCAATAAGTTTAATTTACCAAGAAATATTCTCTTTTTATGTGAGAAGACTCACACGCAGGATCTGTTCGGGATAGGGACGGCGGGAAGCGCTTGGTCTATGGTCCTGCCAGCGAGGAAAACGGGGAACGACCATGCTCACCACCACCATCGGCGCCTATCCCAAGCCCGAAAGCGTGCCGATCAGGGACTGGTTCCAGCGGGACGGCGGCACCGACGCTGCCGAGCCCACGGCGGGCTATGCGGAAACGCTTCGGCAGTATCAAGGCCGCCTCGAAAAAATCCTCGACGACGCGACCCAGGAGGTGGTCAGGGAGCAGGACGATCTCGGCATCGACATCCCGACCGACGGCGAGGTCAGGCGCGAGAACTACATCCACTATCACTGCCGCCACCTGCAGGGCGTCGACTTCGAAGCGCTCAGCGAAAAACAGATGCGCGGCCACTACACCGCCCTGCTGCCCACCATCACCCAGCCCATCCAGGCGGGCCCCGCCTTCCTGGTGCGCGACTGGAAGGTGGCGCAGGCCGCCACCAAAAAGCCGGTCAAGATGACCGTGCCCGGCCCCATGACCATCGCCGACAGCATCGCCGATGAATTTTACAAAGACGACGCGGTCGCCCGCGGCATCGCGCTCGCCGGTGCCCTGAACGTGGAAATCCGGCGCCTCGCCGATGCCGGCTGCCCCCTGATCCAGGTGGACGAGCCGGTCTTCGCGAGAAAGCTCGACGACGCCCTCGCCTTCGGCCTCGAGCATCTGGAACGCTGCCTTCACAAGGTCCCGAAAACCACCGAGCGCGTCGTCCACATCTGCTGCGGCTATCCCGACAGGCTCGATCCGGACGAGGATTATCCGAAAGCGCCGCGCGAGTCCTACCAGGACCTGGCGACCAGTCTTCAGGACGTCGCCGTCGACACCGTCTCCATCGAGGACGCCCACCGCCCGAACGATCTTTCGCTACTCGAGCGCTTCACCCGCACCAAGGTGATCCTCGGCGTGATCGCGATCGCCAGGAGCGAGGTCGAGGAGACCGAAGCCGTGCGCGACCGCCTGCGCCACGCGCTCGACCACATCGACCCCCACCGCCTCATCGCCGCCCCCGACTGCGGCCTCGGCCTGCTCGGCCGCGATCTCGCCAGAAAGAAGCTGCGCGTGCTGAGCGAGGCCGCGCATTCGCTTTGAGGCGTTGGTCGTTGGCTGTGAGAAAACGCTAGAGTCGGATTGTGACCCACTACAGTCGCAAGAATCCACTGGACTTGATGCTTAAAACATACATTTTGATAGTAGGTATCCAATATTGGATTGCCTGACTTGGTGTGGCGCATTGATCAAGCCGCGGCCCCAAAAAGTTTTGAATTTGAATCGGTCAGTGCGCCAGAAAACATTTTGAGGGAGAGTTATCAATGAATAGTCTCGCCAATAAGCGCCCTTATCAGTTGCTGCCAGCAGTCTTTGTTTTCGTTACGTCTTTGCTTTGGCTATCGCTCGCTAATGCTGCTGGTGAAGACAGCATTCGTACTACTGACTATTACATCAGCCACGAGAGCAACGAACCTTTCTATGCAAGGCACGGCGTCGACCCGAATGTGCTGCTTCACGTTCGGGAGGTTGTCATGGCTGGCCGTGAACGAACCGTTCGCGAAGACGGCAAGGTGCTGGTTTTGATCCATGGTGCGACGTTTCCTGGATATGTCGCTTTCGATACGAATGCTGGCGGTGCATCGATCATGCGGCACTTCGCCCAGCTGGGATGGGATACATTTGCCCTCGACCTCGAGGGCTACGGAATGTCCACGCGCCCGATCATCATGGACACACCGGAAGCCTTTCCGAACGACCCGGCGCCGATTCGGAGTGATGTCACAATGGCGAATGTCGGTCGCGTGGTCGACTTCGTCCGCGACCTGCGTGGTGTGGACAAGGTCCACCTTCTCGGATGGTCGCTTGGTGCTGATATCGAAGCACCTCGCTACACCATCTTGCACCCCGACAAGGTGTCGAAGCTCGTGCTCCTCGGAGTCAATTATCAAGGATGGGGAGAAAGCGAGGATGATCTTTCGGCAGAAAGAGACGGCTATGACAACAACAAGATGATTTTTGGCTATCCAGCCCTGATAGAACGCTGGGCTGGGCTCGGCACAAAACCCGAGTTTGTCATTCGGAGTGCTTTCGACGCCTACCGTGAGGAACATCTGGCATCTGATCCAAAATCCGGTGAGCGTGGTGGCGCCGTGCGAGCGCCGGCAGGTCGATTCTTCGATCTCACCTTGGAGAAGCCTCACTTTGACGCTGAGAAGATTACGGTGCCAACATTGGTGATCAATGGTGATGCCGATGCAGATGCTACGCAGGAAGATAACCAAGCACTCATGGAGGCTCTTGACGGTGAAGAGAACAAGTTGGTGGTGATCCCGGGAGCAGGTCACTTTCTTCATTTTGAGAAAGTGAACATGCAATTCTATTCAGCGCTTCAAGAGTTCTTGGATCCGAAGAAGAATTAGCTTTCTGTGTGACTGGGGGTGTTTGGGCTCTTCACGTCTGGCGAACCGAGTTGGCGCAGACACCCCCCGATCTTGCAGCGGCAGTTCTCGGCACGATCCGGACCCAACACCAGACCTTGTCTTCTTCTGCCATAGGGGACGATTCCTAGCGTCGATCGACCGTGAACAACCTCGTCGAGCGTGCCAAAGCCTTTCGGGTAGGCCGCCAGGGAGTCCGTCGGCATCGCAAGAGCCGACGCCGGACACGTACTCACCCAGGCCGTCGCTAACCTGGTCAGGCTTGCTCCTGATGCAGCCCGTCGTCCGGGGCCGTAGCCTCGAACGTCGCCGCCAGGTGCGCGACTACGCGCCTTTGACCTCGATCTGCACGTCGACATTGTTTCGGGTGGCGTGCGAATAGGGGCAGATTTTTTCGTGGGCCTCGTTGGCGATCGCCTGAAGCTCCGCCTGGGGCAGGGACGGGTCCTCGACCAGCAGGGTGACGGCGAGGCCGAAGCCGCCGCCTTCGCGCGGACCGATCGAGACATTGGCGGTGACGCTCGCCTTGCTCGCATCCTTCTTCTGCTGCCTGGCGACGAAATCCATGGCGCCGCCGAAGCAGGCGGCATAGCCGCAGGCGAACAGGTGCTCGGGCGTCGTGGTGCCGTCCTTACCCGGCCCGCCCATCGCATTCGGCACTGAGAGGTCGGCGCCGACCGAACCGTCGCTCGCTTCGGTACGACCATTGCGCCCGCCGCTTGCGGTCGCCGTTGCCGTGAATTTCGGTTCGATCTTGTCCATGACGTGCTTTCCTCCAATGGGGCCAGGCTGCAAATTTGGATGATCTCGGTCCGCCGATTCAGCCCATCCACCTGCGACGATGCCGGAAGCTTGTCAAGGGTGTGCAGGACGTGGTCTGCGCGGTTGCTCCTTGTCTCCCGGGGCTGTTAGGATCGAACGCAAAACGCGCATCCGAAACGCGGCGCCAGGGAGGACCCCATGATCAAGACGCTCAGGATCTCGGCCGTTACGGCGCTGCTCGTCTGCATCGGCCTCTCGGCCGGCCAGGCATCGGCGCAAGGCCGGATCACCATCGGCACCAATCCGCAGGGTTCGCTCTATTACACCGTTGGCGGCGGCATGGCGGCTGCCCTGCAGGACGCGCTGCAGCGTCAGGTCACCGTGCAGCCCTTCGCCGGCTCGACCGCCTATCTGCCGCTGATCGCCAGAGGCGAGGTCAGCGTCGGCCTGAATTCCAGCCTGGACACGGGTGCGGTCTATCGCGGCGATTATGGCGCCGAGTCCGAGGGTGACCTGCGCATGCTGGCCAGGCTCTGGCCGCTGCGCGTCGCCTTCACGGTGCGTGCCGAAAGCGGCATGAAGGAGGTGAAGGATCTCGCCGGCAAGCGGGTGGTCACCGACTTCTCGGCGCTGAAATCGGTCGGCCTGGTCAACCAGGCGATGATCCAGGCGGGCGGGCTCGGCCTCGACGAGGTCGAAGGCGTGACCGTCGCCGGCCTCGGGCCGGGCATCGAGGCGCTGACCGAAGGCGATCTGGATGCCACCAGCGTCGCCGTCGGCATCCCGCTCACCCAGCAGGCCCATGCTTCGATCCCAGGCGGCATCCGCTATCTGTCGATCACCGGCGACAAGGCGACCAGCGACGTCATCGACGGCATCTATCCCGGTACCTACCTCCTCGAGGTCGCCCCCTCGCCGCGCCTGCCCGAGGTGACCGAGCCGGTGACCGTGGTCGGCTACGATGTTTTTTTGACCACCAGCAGCACCCTTGCCGACGAGGACGCGACCGCGCTTCTCGGCGCGCTTTACGATGCCTTCCCGCAATTGCAGGAGGACTATCCGCCGATCCGTTCCGGCGATCGCGAGGCCTTCGCCACGCCGTCGAACACCGTCCCCTACCATCCGGCCGCCGTCGCCTTCTACAAGGAGCGCGGCCTCTGGGGTGAGGCCAACGATGCGCATGAGGCTTCGCTGCAGTAGACCGCCGCCCGTTCGCGGATGATCGCCGCCGGCATTGCTGCGAGCCTGCCGGTCCTCGGCATCCTCTGGCTCCTGGATGCGCCCGCCTGGATCGGCCTGGTGCCGATCACCGAGCAGTATCTCGCGGTCGTCCTCGGCCTCGCGACCGCCGCCGGCCTCGCCGCGAGCCCGCTGCCCGGGCGCTGGCGTCTGCTCGATCTCGCCCTCGGCCTCGGCGCCATCGCCGCCTGGTTCTGGCTCGCCTGGAACTATGAGCCCTGGCTGATCGACGCCCACAACCGCACGCCGGAAAAATGGATCCCGGCGATTCTCGGCATCGTGGCCGTGCTGGAAGCGACGCGGCGGCAATGCGGGACGGTGCTGGCCGGCCTCGCCGTCTGCTTCATGGTCTACGGCTTTCTCGGCTGGCTGGCGCCCGGGATCTTCGAGGCGGCCTATCTCACGCCGGCGCGCTATCTCCTCTACATCTACAACGACACCAACGGCATCCCCGGCCTGGTGATGAAGGTCGGCGCGACGCAGATCCTCGGCTTCATCGTGTTCGGCGCGACCCTGAACGCGGTCGGTGGCAGCCGCATCATGACCGAGCTCGCCATGGCGACCATGGGGCACCGCCGCGGCGGGCCGGCCAAGGTCGCGATCCTCGCCTCCTCGCTGTTCGGCACGCTCTCCGGCTCGACCGTCGCCAACGTCATGTCCACCGGCGTGGTCACCATCCCGATGATGAAGCGCTCCGGCTTCCCCGCGCGCTACGCCGCCGCGATCGAGGCGGTCGCCTCCAATGGCGGCCAGATCGCCCCGCCGGTCATGGGCGCGACCGCCTTCGTCATCGCCGAGTTCCTGCAGGTCCCCTATACCGACGTGGTGATCGCCGCCCTCCTGCCGGCCGTCTTCTACTACCTCCTCCTCTACCGTCAGGTCGACCGCTACGCCGCGGTCAACGGCCTCGCCGGCGCCGCGCGAGACAGCCTGCCGCCGCTCGGCCGCAGCCTGCTCGGGAGCTGGCCGCTGCTAGCACCGCTCGGCGTGCTCATGTGGTTCCTCTTCCACCTCGGCTACTCGCCCGGCAAGTCCGCCCTCTACTCGGCCGCCGCGGCCTACGCCCTGCACGTCGTGACGGCTCCCCGGCATGCGCTGAGCGTAGTCCCAGAAATCCTCGGGAATTGCGGGCGCACGCTCATCCCGATCCTCCTGGTCTGCGCGGTCGCCGGCATCGTCATCGGCACGATCAACGTCACCGGCCTCGGCTTCGCCCTGACCCTGGCGCTCGGCAGGATCGCCGAGCTCGGCGGCGCGTTTGCCCTGCTCGCCGCCACCGCGACCATGGCGATCATCCTCGGCGTCGGCATGCCGACCACCGGCGTCTACGTGATCGTATCGGTCCTGCTCGCGCCAGCCCTGATCCGCCACGGCATCGCCGACATGTCGGCGCATCTGTTCATCCTCTATTTCGGCCTGCTCTCGATGCTGACCCCGCCGGTCGCGGTCGCGTCCTACGCCGCCGCCAGCATCTCCGGCAGCGACATGTGGCAGACCGGCATCACCGGCGTGCGCCTTGCGGTGGTCGCCTATCTGCTGCCTTTCGTCTTCGCCCTGAACCCGGCGCTGCTGATGGCCGGCTCCTGGCTCGAGATCGCCGTTTCCTGCCTCACCGTCGCCGTCGCTGGCTTCCTCCTCGCCGAAGTCCTCGCCAACCGCCGCGCCTATGGCGGCGGCGTCCTGCGCCTGCTCGCCGGAGCGCTCGCCGTGGCGATCGGCGCCAGCACCGCGGTCTTCGCTCCGGGAAGCTTGCCGGCGATCGTCACCGCCCTTCTCTCCGTCCCGGTCGCCGTCGCCGTCTCCAGGCTCGGCCCGCCGGATGCCCCACCCCTCACATCAGCCGAGGAGCCGCTGCCATGACCGAGCGCTACCCGCCGATGCCGCCGCGCAACCCGAACCCGCCCTACAAGCGCATCGCCACCGAGGAGGCCTGGCTGCCCCCCGACATGATGGCGCTCTTCCTGAAGGAGATCGAAGAAAAGACCATCAACGACCCGGGCTTTCAGAGCCTCTGGGGCTTCTTCGCCGGCAAGTCGGAGAAGGCGAAGGCCCACAGCCGCCGGATCGTCACCTTGGGCGAGGAGCGCATCGCCGAGATGGACGCGTCCGGCATCGACATGCAGGTGGTCTCGCTCACTGCCCCCGGCGTGCAGCTGTTCGATCCCGCGACCGCCACCGCGCTCGCGATCAGCGCCAACGACCAGCTCGCCGAGGGCATCGCCCGATATCCCGACCGCTATGTCGGCCTCGCCGCGTTCAGCCCGCTCGATCCGGACAACGCCGCGAAGGAGCTGGAGCGCGGCGTGAAAAAACTCGGCCTGCGCGGCGGCATCCTGAACTCGCACACGCTCGGCACCTATCTCGACGACGAGCGCTACTGGCCGGTGTTCGAGGCGGCCGAGGCGCTTGATGTCCCGATCTACCTGCATCCGAACACGCTGCCCGCACAGATGATCGAGCCCTTCCTGAAACGCGGCCTGGACGCCGCCGTCTACGGCTTCGCCTGCGAGACCGGCCTGCACGCCCTTCGCCTCGTGGTCGCCGGCCTGTTCGACCGCTTCCCGAAGCTGCAGATCGTCCTCGGCCATTGCGGCGAGGCGCTGCCCTATTGGCTCTACCGCATCGACTACATGCACGGCCACATCTCGGTCACCGGCCGCTATCCGCATGTCGGCCCGCTGAAGCGCCGCGCCTGGGACTATCTCTGCGACAACTTTTACTACACCTCCTCGGGCATCGGCTGGGCGCCGCCGATCAAGTTCATCCAGGAGGTGGTCGGCGTCGAGCGCATGCTCTACGCCATGGACTATCCCTGGCAGTTCGTGCCGGAGGAAGTCGGCGCCCTCGACGCCATGGACATCTCCGACGAGGCCAAAAAGGCGTTTTTCGAGACCAACGCGAGAAAACTCTTCAAGATCGACCTAGACTGAGCCGGTCCCGGCCTTCGGCCGGATGCCGCGGTGATGTTGGAGGTCCCCATGTCGTATGCTGTGGAAAAAACCGATCCGCTTGCCGTTCTGGTCTATCGCGGCGAGACCGTGGAAAGCCGGCATGCGGTCAGCTTCGCGATCGCCGATGCCGCCGGAAAGATCCTCGATGCAGGCGGCGAGATCGACCGGCCGGTGTTTCCGCGCTCCGCCATCAAGATGCTGCAGGCGATCCCGCTGGTGGAGACCGGTGCCGCCGACCGCTTCGGCCTCTCGCCCGAGGAGCTGGCGCTCGCCTGCGCCTCCCATGGCGGCGAGCCCCGGCATGTCGAGGCGGTCGCCGCCTGGCTCGAACGGCTGGGGCTGAGCGCCGACGATCTCGAATGCGGCGCCCATCCGCCGAGCCACGCGCCATCCGCCCGAGCACTCGCCGGCAGCGGCCGCGCGCCGACCGGCCTGCACAACAACTGCTCCGGCAAGCATGCCGGCATGCTGACCCTCGCCCGGCATCTGGGCGTGGCGACCGGCGGCTATATCCGCCCGGACCATCCCGTGCAGCAGGTGATCGACGCGGCGCTCGAAGCGCTGACCGGCGTCTCGCCCTGGCCGGCGCCCGCCATCGACGGCTGCGGCGTGCCGACCTACGCCGTGCCGCTCGGCAACCTCGTCGCCGCCATGGCGCGCTTCGCCAGCCCGGGCGGCCTCCCGCCGTCCCGGGCCGCCGCCTGCCGGCGTCTCGCCAAGCCGATGATGCAGCATCCCTACATGGTCGCCGGTGACGGTCGTGCCTGCACCCTGATCATGCAGGCGCTTCCCGGCGTTCTGGTCAAGACCGGCGCCGAAGGTGTCTACGCCGCCGCCTTGCCCGAACGCGGCCTCGGTCTCGCCCTCAAGGTCGAAGACGGCGCCTCACGCGCCTCCTCCGTCGCCCTGATCGCCCTGCTCGATCGCCTGGGCGCGCTCGACGACAGTGCCAGGCAGCACCTCCACCCCATCGCCCGCCCCCTCCTGAAAAACCACGCCGGCACCACCGTCGGCCACATCCAGGCAGGCGCGGCCTGCACCGCTGACCTTTAGCCCGAGCGCGGGGGAGGGGAGTTGAGCGGACGACCAAGGTGGGCGGCGTGACGGCCGCCTCGTTCGGGAGCTGCTTCGTCCCTTGCGTGCGTTGGCTTCTTTCCGATGCGGCCGCCGCGCGGCCATGCCGTCCGTTGTCTATGGACTTGCCATAAGCGCTGCCGCACTATCGGTGACGCCGATGATTGGTGGGAGGCGCCTTAGATGAGGATGCATGCTCTGGCGGCTGTGGCAGGGCTTTGCCTGGTTCAGTCGATCAGCCAAGTGCAGGCTCAATGCGCGACCAAGGAGCTGGTTGAAGAGTTCCAATACACAGCGAAAGGTGGCATCAACAACGATTGTACAAAAGAGCAGGTTCAAACCAAGAAGGTTTGTATCAACTCGGGAAAGATCTCGTCATATAGTTTTGATCTGGTCAATGAGAAGAATGTAGAGGGCACATACGAGGTAAGTCAGCTTGACGATTTGTGCGTCGAGGCAACAGTGACCGGCCATCCGAAGGAATCATTCAGAAGCCCCAATGGCCTGCTCTGCCAGCCGGGTGAGCGTCGACTTCTGATTCACATCGACTATTGCGAATGACGACCGATCTGCTGCCGTCGGCCTGTGCGGGCTGGCGGCTGAGCCTTTTCAGCCCGAAGTTGGCCAGTGCGGACTCGCATTGGACGTGCCGACCCGTCAGGAATTCTTGGTCGATATGACGCCGGCCAAGTAGCCAAAGACCATCCCAGGGACCGCGCTGATCTGCAGGTAACGAGCATCGGCCGTTGGCACGATCCGGACCTGAGAGGATGCCTTGCTTCCTGCGTTCGCATTTGAGATCTTCAATTTTCGATAGATTACGGAAGGCTTCCTCAAGGGTGAGTTTAGGTTGACAGCCATCGACAGCATCGCCGTCGTCGGCGCCGGGGCCTGGGGGACGGCGCTGGCGATCAACGCCGCGCGCGCCGGGCGGAAGGTCGTTCTCTGGGGGCGGGATCGCGCGGCGATCGGCGCGATGGCGGCGGGCCGCGAGAATGCGCGCTATCTGCCGGGCATCGCGCTCGATCCGGCCATCCGCGTCACCGCCGATCTCGCCGAGACGGCCGGCGCCGACGCGATCCTGCTGGTGGTGCCGGCGCAGACCGTGGGCGAGGTCGCTGGCGCTCTGAGCAAGGGCGGCCAACCGTTGGCCGTGTGTGCCAAGGGGCTGGAACGCAGCAGCGACCGGCGGCTGTCGGAAGTCGTCCGGGAGGCGGCGCCCGGCCGGCCCGTAGCTGCTCTATCCGGACCCAACTTCGCGCGAGAAGTGGCGCTGGGGCTGCCGGCGGCGGCGACTCTCGCCTGCGCCGACGAGGACGTCGGCCGGACGCTGGCGGCATGCATGAGCCATGAGAAATTTCGGCTCTACTGGACCGACGACGTAATCGGCGTCGAGATCGGCGGCGCCGTCAAGAACGTGCTGGCGATCGCGGCGGGCATCGTCGCGGGCCGCGAGCTTGGGGAAAATGCCAAGGCGGCCTTGATCACCCGCGGGCTTGCCGAGCTGATGCGTCTCGGCGAAGCCCTCGGTGCTCGGCGCGAAACCTTGGTGGGCCTGGCCGGCCTCGGCGATCTCACGCTCACCGCCGGCAGCCCGACCTCGCGCAACATGGCGTTCGGCATGAAGATCGGCGCAGGCGCCGACCCCGTCCGCCTGCAGCAGCAACCGGGCGCCCTGGTCGAAGGCGTGGCGACCGCGTCTGCCGTCATCCGCCTAGCCCAAGGTCACGCCGGGGCGCGTCGCCCCTGCCCCCTGCCGGTTTGCGAGGCGGTGGCGGCCATTCTGGCGGGGGAGCTGGAGGTGGACCAGGCGATGGAGGCGCTGATGACCCGGCCGCTGCGCGCCGAGATCGGCCGGGACGGCGTCTGAACGCCCGGGAACTCGACCCTGGTGAAATTCATTCTACTTCACTATCAAGACGTTTCGTCCCGCTCCGGCGGGACGGCACCTGAGAAAGGCACGAACAAGAGGTTGCGAGGAGGACGATCGATGGCACTCGGCTGCGTGAAAGGCCTGTTCCTGTCCGTGGCCCTGCTGACCCTGCTGTCGGCCTGTTATCCCGCCCCCTATGAGCGCAGCTACGCCCGCACCACGGCCTTCAACTCGTATGACAGAGGCTATGGCGGGACCTATTACGGCGGCGGCTACGGGTCCTGCGGCAGCCATCCCTGCGCGAACTCGCCGCAGCAATGTCCGCCCGGCTATATTCTCGCGCGCATCCCCTATTCCGAAGGCGGGCCGGGACGGTATTGCCGACCGTTCTACCAGCGCTGGTCGCGCTGCTGCGGATCGCAGCAGCCGCCAAGGCCGCCGATCTGCGCCGGTCGCGGCGGGGGCTGTTACTGAGCCCAGGACCGTGACCTTGCCGTCGACGCCTGCGCCATGGCTTGGCCCGGCCAGCACCCGCGCGCTATAGAGACGGTGCCCGACCAGTTCCGGCAGCATAACAAAAACGGAGCGTCTCGATGTCGTGCCGTCTCTGGCCGCCCTTGCTGGGCCTGACCCTGCTGCTCGCCGCCTGCGCCTCGGAGCAGCGTCCGCTCGGCGCCGTCTGCCAGGGGATCTGCGCGAAACCCGACGGTCCGGTGCCCCTGATGCCCTCCGATGAGGAGCGACGGGCGGCCTCCGAGGAGCCGTCGGCGACCGACGCCATGGCGAGCGAAACGCTGCGCGGCCAGATCCGCGATCTGATGCGCCGGAAGGCGGACGCGGTGCCGCGCGGCATTCCCGAGCACGCGCTCGACGACCTGCCGCTGGTCGAGGAGGGCGCGCTTCGGGTGCTCGCCTTGTCCTCGGGCGGGGCTTACGGCGCGTTCGGGGCCGGCTTCCTGAACGGCTGGTCCGAGCAGACCGAGGGCGAGCGGGTACGGCCGGACGCGTTCGACGTGGTCACCGGGGTGAGCGCCGGCGCTCTTCTCGCCACCCACGCCTTTCTCGGACGCGAGGGTGACGCCGTGCTCGCCGAGCAATACACCACGATCTCGACCAAGGACGTGCTCGAGGAACGTCCGCTGCTTTCCGCCCTCTTCGCCAACGCGCTGTTCGACACCGGCCCGCTCAGGCGCACGCTCGAAGGCCTGGTCACATCGGCGCTGCTGGATCGGGTGGCCGAGGCCACCGCGCTCGACGAGGACGGCGTGCCCGCGCGTCTCCTCCTGGTGCTCGCGGTCGATCTCGACAGCGGCCTGCCGCACATCCTCGACCTCGGCGCCATCGCCCGCGATGTCAACGCTCCCGATCGCATCGGGCGGTATGTCGACGCCTTGATGGCCTCCTCGGCGATCCCGGTCGCGTTCCCGCCGGTGTTCATCGACGGCGCCATGCATGTCGACGGCGGGGCGCGCCTCGCCCTCTTCTTCAACCGCTTCATGCGGGATCAGCGCGCTGCGATCGACGACGTCGCCATCCCGGCGCCGAAGCTCGACATCATCGTCAATGCCGAGGTGACGGTGGCGCCGAAATGCACGAAAAACACCCTTACCGGCATCGGCAGGCGCAGTCTCGACGTGGTTTTGAACCAGCTGACGCTGGACGGTCTCTACCGCACGGTCAGTGAAGCGGAACGGGACGGTTTCGACGTGCGCTACGTCACTGCCGAGGGCTCCGGCTGTGCGCAGCCGCGCGATTCCGCGGATCCGTTCGAGCGCCGCTTCCTGCGCTGCCTGTTCGCCTTCGGCCAGGAGGTCGGCAGCGGCGCCGCGCCGTTCGAGACCGGTCTCGACGGCTTCCCCGATCTGGCGATCGGTGCCGGCACCCAGGCAGGGCCCCTCTGCCCGCCAGGCTGAGGCCTGAAAGGGCGCTGGTTGCAAAATTGGAATTTTCACGTCGCATGTCCGTTTAACGCGCAGAAGACAAAAGAGAAAAACCGCGTTCGTGAAAGGACTATCACGTGAGAAGATCCATTCGTCAGCTGTCCGGGCTGCTTTCCCTGGTGCTCGCAGCCGGCTGGCTGAGCGTCGCCGAGCTGCGCGCCGAGAGCACGCTTCAGGTGGACGAGGCCAAGCTCGATTCCTTCGTCGACGCCTATCGTGCCGTGCATGAGGTCGCCAGCGCCTCGATGCAGGAGATCCAGGCGGTCAAGACGGAAGAGGAATTCAAGAAACTGCAGGCCGAGCTCGAGCCGAGGTTCGAAGCCGCGATCGAGAAGACGGACGGCATCACGCTCGCCGAGTTCAGAGAAATCGAGGCTGCCGCGATCAAGGATGAAGGTCTCGGCGAGCGCATCGTCGAAAAGATGCAGGCTGCCTCGGCCGCACACGCCCAATAGTCGGTCAGGTCAGGGGGAAAGGTCCCTCTTCCCACCTTCGCCGGGCCCAGGCGCTTCCCACATCTTCGCCAGGCACGGCAGACGGCGCACCGCCACCTTCCCGGTGCGTCCGTGAAAAAGGACAGCCGCCGCGACATCAGTCGCGGCGGTTGCTTTCCTACCCGGCAAGCCTCGGCTTGAAGCCGCCGGCCTGGGTCTCGAACAGCTCCCGATAGTAACCGTCCTTGAGTGTGAGCAGGGCATCATGGCTGCCCTCCTCGACGATCCGGCCCTTCTCGAACACCAGGATGCGGTCCACCTGACGCACCGTCGATAGCCGGTGCGCGATCACCAGGGTGGTGCGGTCCTTCATCAGCCGGTCGAGCGCCCGCTGAATGGCCAGCTCGGAAATCGAGTCCAGCGAGCTGGTCGCCTCATCCAGGATCAGGATCGGCAGATCGGCGAGGATCGCGCGAGCGATCGCCACCCTTTGCCGCTCCCCGCCCGAGAGCTTGACGCCGCGCTCGCCGACCAGCGTGTCGTAGCCGTCGGGCAGATCCCGGATGAAGCCATCGGCCTCCGCCAGCCGGGCGGCCGCCTTGATCGCCTGCAGATCGGCGTCGGGCCGGCCATAGGCGATGTTCTCGGCGAGCGAGCGGTGGAACAGGATCGGCTCCTGCGGCACCAGCGCGATTTTTTCGCGCAGGCTTTGCTGGGTGACGGAGGCGATGTCCTGGCCGTCGATCAGGATGCGGCCGCCGTCGATGTCGTAGAAGCGCTGCAGCAGCTTCACGAAGGTCGACTTGCCCGAGCCCGAATGGCCGACCAGCGCCACCTTCTCGCCGGGCTCGATCGTCAGATCGAGACCGTCGAACACCGGCTCCCGGCTTTTCGGGTAGGCGAACCGGACCCGCTCGAAAGCAATCAGGCCACGCCGCACGCCGAGCGTGCCCGCCTCCGGCCGGTCGAGCACGTCGGGCTCGGTCAGGGCGTATTCGACCACGTCCTCGATGTCGTTCACCCCCTGCTGCAGCACGCGGATATGCTGGCCGACATCTCTGAGATAGCCGTTGACCACCATGAAGCTGGTGAGCACGTAGGCGACGTCGCCGGCGCTCGCGCGGCCTTTGGTCCAGAGCCAGAACCCGGCCCCGAGCAGCACGCCCTGAACCGTCAGCATGGTCAGCGACTGCACGAAGCCGGTGTCGATGGGGCTATGCGTGGAATTGGGTGACGACGGCATGAATGCGGCGACGTATCGAGGTGGGTGACGAGCCTACCTGAACCTCCAAGCGGAGCGATACGCGCCATGAAGAAGACTACTGTCACCGAAGCTGCTGGTCACCCTGTTGATGTCGTCGATGATCCGTTGACGGACGTTTTGCGATCAGGCGCGCAGCGCCTGCTGGTCCAGGCGATCGAGGCGGAAGCCGAGGCCTTTTTGGCGTTGATGTCGGACTGGAAGCTCGTGGACGGCCGCGCCCGTTTTGTCCGGCATGGCCATGGTCCTGAGCGCAGCATCCAGACAGGCATCGGCGCCGTGCCCGTCCAGCGGGCCAAGATCCGCGACCGCGGCGCCGGCGAGGCTGACGACCGCATCCGGTTCACCTCGGCGATCCTGCCTCGCTGGGCGCGTCGCTCGCCGAGCCTTGAGGCGCTGTTGCCGGTGCTCTATCTGCGCGGCGTGTCGACAGGCGATTTTCAAGAGGCCCTGTCCGCCCTGCTCGGGCCGGATGCGCCAAACCTGTCGCCGTCGGTGCTCAGTCGGCTCAACAGCAAATGGGAGGCTGAATACACCGCTTGGCAAAAGCGGAACCTCTCGGGGCGGCGTTTCGTCTATATCTGGGCGGATGGTGTCTATCTTCAGGCCAGGATGGAGAGCCAAGCCGAATGTATGCTGGTCATGATCGGCGCGACGCCGGACGGCAAGAAGGAGCTTCTTGGTTTCCAGGTGGGTTTCCGTGAGAGCGCGCAGAGCTGGAAGGAGCTTCTGGTCAGCCTCAAGGGAAAGGGTCTGACCATCGCGCCTGAGCTCGCCACGGGCGACGGCGCCCTTGGGTTCTGGAGATCGCTCGACCAGGTCTTCCCCGGAACCCGCCACCAACGGTGCACGGTTCACAAGACCGCGAACGTGCTCAACAAGGTGCCGAAATCGATCCAGAGCCAGGTCAAGCATGATCTGCGCGAGGTCTGGACGGCGCCAGATCGGACGACCGCCGAGAAGGCGATCGACATCTTTGCCGAGAAATATGGCCCGAAATACGACAAGGCGGTCCACTGCCTGACGAAGGATCGCGACCAGCTGCTCGCCTTCTTCGACTTCCCCGCCGAACATTGGGAGCATATCAGGACGTCCAACCCCATCGAGAGCGTGTTCGCCACGGTCCGTCACCGAACGGTGAGAACCAAAGGCTCGCTCTCCAAAACGACCGCCAAGCTGATGGTGTTCAAGCTCATCATGACCGCCGCCAAGACCTGGCGACGCCTGAAGGGCGACAAGCTGTTGCCCAAAGTGGTCGAAGGCGTCACCTTCATCGACGGTGTCGAAGCCGTCAAACAGTCAACCAACGTCGCCGCCTAGTCGCCCGTCACCCAAATCCGCGCATAGCCCGGGTGCGAGCAGCGAAATCGACGAAAGCCGCCTGAGAACTGCGTGGCTTCAAATTTTCCGTCAAGTGGTTCTGGCTTCCGCTGCGTATCGCTGTCGGCGGCTTCAGGCCAAGGCGGAAAATTCTTGGGGTAGGTTTCGGCGATCGGAAAGAACGTCATACAGCTCGCAATTGGCGAGCAGGTGTTCGTCACGACGGGGCTGCGCATGGGCGCGCAACATGACCTTTGCCGAGGCGTCCGCCGTTCCATTGGGAGGTCTGAACGCGCTTCATTTCATGCGCCTCGCAAAGATCGAGCCGGGAGAAAGCGTCTTGATCAACGACGCCGGCGGCAGCATTGGCGCGCATGCCGTTCAAATCGCCAAAAGCATGGGCGCCAAAGTCACCGCGGTCGACAAGACGACCAAGGAGCGACTGCTGCGCCGCCTGGGCGCTGACCATTTCATTGACTACACGCGAGAAGATTTCGCGCGCGGGACGGACCTATGACGTCGCTTTCGACATGGTTCCCACCAGCTCCTATGGAGCCTGCATCGCCGCACTAAACTCTGGGGGACGGTATTTTTCCGGCAACCCGCGATTGTCGATCATGCTGCGTTCGGCGCTGACCGATCGTTTCACCGACAAGACGGCGAGCTTTGCTTTCGCAAAAGAGACCAAGGAAGAGCTGCTCGCCCTCAAAGAGATGATCGAAGACGGCCGGATCAAATCAATCGTCGACCGAAAGCTTCCGATGCATCACGCAGCGGACTCGCATCGTCTCGTCGAGACCGAGGAGCGCTGCGGCGCGATTGTGCTCTTAATCCGTGACCACGATGAGGCGGGAACGGAAAATCAGGTGGGTCGCTTGGCCATGAGGCCAGACACCAGCATGGACAAGTTGCACCCTTCTCGACCGCACTCATCGATGGCTCCGCCTCAGAGACGAAATTGAGATCTCCACCTGACGCACCGGCCGGCCGCTCATGTCACGCACCGCCAGAGTCACCATGCCCATCGACCAATCGATATCGATCGAGCCGAAATTCTCATGCCGATACACATCGCCCAGGCGCAGCGGTCCAGGTTCATCAGCACGCAGATAGGCGCGATTGATGCCGCTCGATGTGATCTCGTAAAGCGGGTAAGGGAGGTGATCGATCTGCCGATAGAGAGCGCCGACGTGACGGTCACCGGACAGAAAGACCACGCCATTGGCGCCAGTCTCGGTCACCAAAGTGAAGAGCTTCTGCCGCTCTTTCGGTAGATTGCCCCAGCGCTCGTAGCCATGGCCTTCGGCTAGCACCTGGATTGACGATACGATCAGCCGCAGGTCTGCCGGTTTCTGCAACTGCTCCCGCAGCCACGTCCATTGAGCGTCGCCCAGCATCGTCTTGCGCGGATCGTCATCCGGCAGGTAGCGCTCCTTACCTGGCGCGCCACGCTCATCGGTCTCCTTCAAAGGCGATCGGAAAAAGCGGGTGTCGAGCAGGATGACCTGAACGCGCCGTCCCTTGGGGCCGAACGTCGCTTCATGATAGACACCGTCCCGTCGATGCCTGGGATCGTCCTCGGGCACGCGCCAATTGATCAAGAAAAGCTCCTGCGACGCACGCTTGTTGGGAAAATCCCCGCCGGCATCATTCATGCCGAAGTCGTGATCATCCCAGGTCGCCAGCACCGGTCTTGTGGCGCGCAACCGGTTGAGGGTCTCGATCTTTGCCGCCCGGGCATAGGCGACTCGAAGCTCCATCAGGGTTCCCGAGCGATCATCACCATAGACATTGTCGCCGGCGAAGATGAAAAGCTCCGGATCGTACGCCAAGACCTCGTCCCAGATCGGCTGCGGATGGTGCTGATCGGCACAGGAACCGAAAGCGATGCGGGTCAGGGGCTGCTGTTCGGTCGCAACCACCGGCAATGAAACCGCAACCAGAAGTCCTGCCGCCGAGATCCAGATATTCAAGAAACTGCTGATTGTCCAAAGCATGCAGGCCTCCGCGTCGAGCACGCATGATAGCCTTCAAGTCATAGGCACTGCGGGATCAAGCAGCGATCAAGAATGCGCGAGAATAACTAGGCTTGCGGGCTCGAAGAATGAGTGGCTGGCCCCATCGAGATCCCGGCAGCTCGGCATGCCAGGCCAGAGGCCCAAGGAGGCCGACGGTAATTCGCGCGCTTGATCTACGGCGTTGCCAACACCGCCATCTCAATCCATTTGGCCGGCATCCCTTTTCGCGGGCAAATCGAGCGGCGCCTGCCCCGAGTCAACACAAGCGCGTGATCTCATGTTCTGTGGCCTCAATCTCCGACACGATGCACCGTCGGCTCTCGTCTCGACGGTGATCTACAGGCGCAGGATCGCTAAGCGTGATCATTTGAGCCGTAGGGGCGACGCAATTGCTCGTCTTTTTCGTCTTTCATTGTACGAAACGAATGCGGTATTAACCCTTTGGATCGAAGCCCCGGCACGGCTTTTTGACATTGCCGAAGACAATCCAATAGCAAATGCGGGATGTCTTGGCAGCTGTCAGCAGCCAATCAACGGCGTCGATGGCGTCGCAGCAGAATTTCATCGCGGGAGTATCCGTCGTGGCGCTTGGTTGGATTTTCAGGCGGAAACAGACGCCTCTGCAGGGAGACTCCAGGAAGGACAGCCATCAGGCCGCCCTGGATCCACGCGACAGACGCCGGTCCCGTGGCGTGAAATGGATCGCTCCAGGAGAGCGGGTCGACATAGCCGGACATACGATCAGCGCCGGCATGCTCTACGTCGGCCGGGCGCGCTCGAGCGACCGCCAATGGCGCTCGACCATCGATCCATCGCTGGAGGTTGCTCGTCACAACGCCGATATTCACGGCGAACTGATGTCCTATTGGCCCAGCTACGCCACACTCGCCCCTCGCTCCCGTTTGGCATACCTGCAATGGCTCGCCGGCGGACGATCAGATCCCAGTGTCGGCGTGGGCCTGGCGTTCCTTTTTTTTTACGGTCTGGAGAAACGGCTGTTCGCAGACAAGGCTCATGGCGAAATCGTCATGCTCATCGCGGAGGTTGAGCGCCTTCGCGAGCTCTTTGCCCACAATCGCTCGTTCCGCCGGTATAGCGGCCATTTTCTTGATGCGGCCCGAGCGATTCAAGCCCTAGCTGCCAACAGCGGAACAGTTGATGAACCGCCATCGCAAAGCCAAGATGTCGACTGGGAGCTCCCGCTTACGCTTCGGTTAGCCTTGGGCAGACGGCTCGCTGCTGGCGAGGCGTTGACTGCCGATTGGATGCTGACCTGGTACCTCGCACATCCTGAAACAAGGCTCAGAACACCAGCAAGCAGAGCCTTTCCCCTCTTCTGCGATCTCTTTCGTCTGCGTTTTAAAGCCGCCTATCCAGATGGCCTGCTGATTTCGCCTCCAAAGCCGAAGCTGAACTATGAATACCGAGCGGCAAGTGGCGACTTCACGTCGACGATCTCTGCCGACTCGCCGGATATCATAAACCTTCGCCAGCCAATCAGGGTGGCCACGACTCTCGCAGAATCCTGCGCCGACGAATTGGCCGGCTATAGCCGCTTGATCGGAAAGAATCCTGACGTGGCCCATGGCTTAGAGGCGATATCGTTGCTTCCTAAGGACCTCCGCGAGCATTCCATGAGAGAAGCGGGCGCTGATCTCACGCGATGGCTGGAATCGACGGTGGGCGACACGATCGGTGTCGCAAAGGGCTCGGAACTCCTGACGCGGCTTGAGCTTGAACTCGACAACGCCGTTCGCATTCCAAAGAAACTCGTGAGAACCATGAGCTCGATTTTGGAAGCGCTAGGCTATGGCATGGAACCCGATCCAAGATACGGCGGCCCCTCGCCCAAGAGCGAGGAGCCTGTCGTTCTGTTCAAGACGCCGAAAAACGGAGGGGGCGCCTCCGGGCATGCCTATACATCTGCGATGGCGACGCTTGCCATCGCCGCCGGCGTCGCCCACGCCGACGGTGTGATCGTCGACCAAGAAATCGGTCAACTTGTCAATTCGGTGCAAGACAATTTGCATCTTACAGCCTCCGAACGTCGCAGATTGTCTGCGCTCGCAACTTGGTTGCTATTGGTGCCGCCGCCTTTCGCGCAGCTGAAGAAGCACCTCAGTGGCATTTCTGAAGACAGTCGGCATCGACTCGCCAGGTTCGCGTTGGCGACGGCCGCCGCGGACGACCGAATTGATGCATCGGAAGTCAAGCTCCTGGAGCGGTTCTACAAGCTTCTCGACTTCGAACCGAATGCGCTCTACAGCGATTTGCATGCTCTGGAAGGCGACGACGCGGCAATACAGGATGAACCAATAACCGTCCGACCAGCCACCGCAGACGCACGGAAACACCGAATCCCCACGGAGCCAGGAGCCGAGAGAGCTGGACCTATCATGTTGAACCACGAACGGATCGAACGGGTCCGACGTGAGACCGAAGTGGTTGCAACCGTCCTTTCAGACATCTTCGCCGAACCGGCAGATTCCGAGCCCGACCTCGCGCCTGAAGTGGGCGCCGACAAGCCGGCAGCCTTTGATGGCCTTGATCGACGACACACCGCATTTGTCGATGAGCTTCTTCGCCTCGAGAGCTGGCCTCGAACCGATTTCGAGGCCCTATGCCGCAGCCTCCAGCTGCTGCCCGATGGCGCCATTGAGACAGTGAACGAGTGGTCGTTCGAGCGCTTTGATGCTGCGCTGATCGATGACGGCGACCCGCTCGTTATTCAATATGACGTTCTGCCAGATGAAGCGAGGGAAGCAGCGGCATGAAACAGCCACGGCTCAAAGCTCGGGACAAGGACACCATCATACAGGCTTTGAATGCGGGCGTCGTGCCGCGCCTCGGGCTGCAGCATGTTCAGGTGGGCCGCGCCGGTGAAGTCCAGGCATTGGTGCGGGATATTGAACGCGTTGCCGATGGTGGTGCAGCCTTCCGGCTCGTGATCGGCGAATATGGATCAGGCAAGACGTTCTTTCTCAACCTCATCCGTCTGGTCGCGCTTGAACGCAAATTGGTGGTTGCTTCTGCGGATCTCGGACCGGATAGGAGACTCCATGCTACCGGCGGACAAGCACGCAGCTTGTATGCCGAGCTGACGCGCAATCTCTCGACGCGTACAAAGCCGAACGGCGGTGCCCTTGCCAGCATCGTCGAGCGCTTCGTGGCTGACGCGCACAAGTCAGCCACAGCCGGTGGTCAATCCGTCGAGGATGAAATCGATCAACGGCTAGCCCCACTACAAGATCTTGTGTCCGGCTACGACTTCACGTCAGCTGTTGCAGCCTACTGGCGCGCGTCAGATGCCGCCGATGACGAACAACGCGCTGCTGCATTGCGGTGGCTTCGCGGGGAGTTTGGAACAAAGACCGAAGCGCGCCAGGCCCTCAACGTCCGTAGCATCATCGACGATTCCAACATCTACGACTACCTGAAATTGATGGCCGGGTTCGTTCGTATTGCGGGGTATGGAGGCCTGCTGGTGACCATTGACGAGATGGTCAATCTCTACAAGCTTCAAAGCACACAGGCGCGCAGTGCCAACTTCGAACAGCTTCTGCGTATGTTGAACGATGTGCTGCAAGGCAACAACGGGCATCTCGGGTTTGTACTGGGCGGAACGCCCGAGTTTCTCATGGATACACGCCGTGGCCTCTACAGCTACGAAGCCCTCCAGAGTCGTTTGGCAGAAAACCGGTTCGCGACCGACGGCTTGGTCGACATGTCGGGACCCGTCCTTCGTTTGCAGTCGTTGACGCAGGAAGAGCTCTTCGTTCTGCTGGGCAGAATTCGCTCCATTTTCGCACTCGGCGATCCCGCCGCGTATCTGGTCCCGGACGACGCGTTTGCTGTCTTCATGGAACATTGTTCAAAGCGGATCGGCGAAGCTTACTTTCGGACTCCCAGGACGACAATCAAGGCATTTGTGAATCTGCTGTCGGTTATCGAACAGAATCCTGGAGCGCAGTGGCAGGATCTGCTGGGCTACATCGAGATCGAGCACGATCGTCCGGACGACGAACTTGTCGAGTCGAATAGTGAAGATGACGAACTGACCAGCTTCAAGCTTTGACCGTCCGGTCCGATGACAAGCTCCGTCGCCTTCGAAAGACTTGAGCCCAGGGTCAAACGCTGGATCTGGAAGCAGGGATGGACCGCGCTTCGGGATGTCCAGGAACGAGCCATCGCGACCATCATCGACGGAGACAGCGACGTCATTATCAGCGCCGCGACCGCAGGCGGCAAAACCGAGGCGGCATTCCTGCCCATCGTCTCTGAGCTTGCGGGCATGGGTCGGCCAGACGTGCCAAGCTTCGAAGTGCTCGCGCTCAGCCCCCTCAAAGCGCTCATCAACGATCAGGCCCGCCGGCTCGAGGAGCTATGCGGCGCGGCCGATATCCCTTTGCACAAGTGGCACGGCGATGTCGCGGAAAACGCCAAGCAGAGGGCGCGGCGTCATCCGGGGGGCATACTGATCATCACGCCGGAATCGCTCGAGGCGATGTTCGTCCTTCGCGGGCCGGACATAGCTCGCTTGTTCGCCAAGCTTCGCTTCATCGTGGTTGATGAACTTCATGCTTTTCTCGTGAGCGAGCGCGGCATTCATCTGCAGTCGCTGCTGCATCGAGTCGAACGGACAGCTGGAACGATAGCCAAACGGATCGGCCTATCGGCGACGCTGGGCGATATGCAGCTTGCTGCAAGGGCCCTTCGACCCGACCATCCCGAAAGCGTCTCCATTCTCGAGAGCTCTTCTGACAAGGCAGAGCTCAAGCTCCAGATTCGTGGATACCAAGCTACGATAGCGCCGCATGCAGCGGTCGATGTCGACCATCCTGCAAACGAGCGAGAAGAGCCGTCCTCGGTCAGGCAAGCCATTGTAGATCATCTGCTCGAGGTCCTTCGCGGCAAGTCTAACCTTGTCTTCGCCGGCGCGCGGCAGACGGTCGAGCTCTACGCCGACCGGTTGCGGCAGATGTGCGACGATGCCGCAATCCCGAATGAGTTCTTCCCGCATCATGGCAGCTTGGCCAAGGAGCTGCGTCACGACGTCGAGACGCGGCTGCGTGAAGGGCGGCTGCCAACCACCGCGGTCTGTACGACGACGCTCGAGCTGGGCATTGACATTGGCGATGTCGAGAGCGTCGCCCAAATCGGCCCACCTTTTTCGGTTGCAGCCTTGCGTCAGCGGCTGGGTCGATCAGGACGTCGCCCCGGCAAGGCCGCTGTGCTCCGCATTTACGTAGAAGAAGCGCCGATCGAAGCACGATCGCCAACACTCGATCGCCTCAGGCTCGATACCGTGCTCGCCGTCGCAGCGGTCCAACTCCTGCTCGCCGGATGGTGTGAACCACCGCCGCGTCGGGCATTGCATCTCTCGACGCTGCTCCACCAAGTGCTCTCGATCATTGCAGCGCGGGGCGGCGTCCGTGCGGGAGCGCTGTATCGGATGCTTTGCGAAACAGGGCCGTTCCGCAATGTTCAAAGAGGGCTCTTCGTCGATCTCCTTCGTCAAATGGGTGACCCTGAGATCAGGTTAATCGAGCAAGCACCGGACGGTACGCTATTGCTCGGAAGCGAGGGTGAACGGGTCGTCGAACGTCACACGTTCTATGCCGTCTTTGAAACACCCGAAGAGTATCGGATCGTCGCCAACGGCAAGACGCTTGGCATGGTTCCCATTGATTTCCCGCTGTACCAAGGTGCACTGATCATATTCGCCGGACGCCGGTGGGAGGTGATCGAAATCCATGATCGCCAGAAAGTGGTCGAAGTGCGGTCCGCAAAGGGCGGCGTACCGCCCAGATTTCGCGGTCAGGGGGTCGGGCTTCACGGCCGGATCGTCCAGGAGATGCGGCACGTGTTCAACAAGACCGATCAGCCCAAATACTTGAACGCTCAAGCCCGTGCTCATCTCGCCGAAGGTCGGGAAACCTATGCGATGCTCGGCCTCCAACATGTGTCGCGCGTCGCTGAAGACAAGACGACGTTGCTGTTTCCCTGGGTGGGTGGCCGTCGTCTAACGACGCTGATAGCAGGGTTGAATGCCGCGGGCCTCAGCACCAACATCGAGAACGCCGTCGTTTTTGTGAACAACACCTGCGATGAGGTCGAGGATGTTCTCACGGCGCTATCGAATGATCGCCTGCCAACGGCAATCGATCTCGCGCGAAGAGTGGCCAACAAGCGGCCTGATAAATATGATCGCTATCTGGATGATGACTTGCTCGCACAAAGCTTTGCAGCCGCAGCGATAGATATCGAAACACTGTCGCAAACCGCATCAACCCTGCTATCAGGGAAAAGACAATCGCATTGAATTTGGAACGCTTGTCTATCGGAAAAATGGTCCCTAGAGGCTGCCGATGTAGCCAACAAGTGGGGCCCATCGATCGATTGTGAAGCTCGGCACGCCGGCGACCTATCGATTCAATTAGCTAACGGTCGCGCAACTGCGGCCGACGTTTCAGTCAGGTTCGTCACTATATCGCCGTTGCCATCTGTACAAGATGGTATAAGAAGGTCATTCGGCTGCGATTGATGACGATGCGTCGATATCCCTTGGCACGATGAGACGTCTTCTGAATCCTGAATAGAGTTTTTCGCGCCTCCCGAATGCCGCTTCACCACCATCCAAGATCTCACAGACATGTTCTCTAATCCCCTGTCTTTCCAAGATATACGGTGATGCGATGTTCTCAAAACTATTTTCGAGACCGCCATAAATGTATTCAAAATGGAACTTTCGATTGTCCTTGTTGGACTCCTGGCCACTCTGATTAGCCACAATAACATGTTCACTATCAGCACCAACAACCACATTCGGGTTATGCGTTACCACAATAATTTGTCTATCGTTCTTCTTTCTCTTGAGGTATTTTGCTAATCCATCATAAACTGATCGATTATACAGATCGTCTTCGGGTTGATCAAGGATGATTGGATGCTGACTCTGATCAAGCTCCACTAGTACGCGCAAAAGGGCCAGGGCGCGCTTGCCGGGCGACATGATGCTAAAGGAATCCTGGCCCAACTTCAGGTCGTAGTTAAGATAGATTGCATCTGACAAAATATCTTGAACAATGCGAGAAATCTTATTCTCACCCTTCAGTTCCAGCGTGTCACTTCGGGCTTGGTCCAAAACGATTGTTAATCGTTCAGCATAATCTTCGATATCGTCATCACCAAATTCATCGTCGTTGATAAATTTCCTAACCTCAGAATTACTCTGGTATTTCACGCGATCTCTTAAAATATCTTGCACGTGTGCTGCCTGACATTTGTGTTCTACCACAATGCCGAGCTGGTCATCTTGATCGGCAAATGGATGTTCCTTGATTCCCTCCTTCACGATCTTCGTACATTGAACCTTTCGTTCAATGTAACCTCTCAGTCGCCGCGTGAGCCTATCAAGCTCATCTTCGAGCTCATCTATGCTATCTTCTATTTTCTTCACCTCATCCAATTTTGCGATTTCCTCATGAATGAGCTTGTTTTTTTCACGCAGCGGTGACGAATTCCTGATCTTCAGAAGAATTGGCGCATGCTCTGCTTCTTTCTCTTTAATTCGACTTCAATAGAGAAAAATTCGATCTCGCTGAGCTTGAAGGTCCTGGCAACAATAGCATACACGTTGTCTACGTATTCTGGTATCAATTGTTCTAACTGAGCCTCCATCTCAGTCTTCACCGAATCACTCAAATTCTCATAGCGAGAGCCGAGCAACATGGATAGCCGCAATGATTGGGTGATTTCTTCTCTACTTGCGTCTGCTAAAATGCTTATGTTTTCATTTATGATCCGTTTTTCTTCTTCCATATTTTTAATAAATGATGATATATTTTGATGCTTTTCTATCTCTTCTTGGGAGAGATCATATTGACTTTTTAGTTCGGATAGTTCTTGGTTTAATCGATCGATATTCTTCTTGATATCCGCTGATTTGCCTTTTTCCTGCTGAAGTTTTTTCATACCGCTGAGATCTCTAAGCTTGGTTTCAAAATAGGTAGAGTCCGCGGCGATTTCTTGATCGATGCTTTGTCTTGCTCTCTCGTAACTCAGAAATGCGTCTCTGTAGATCTGTGTCTGAGATAGAATATCGCGAATGATTTTGTTTAATTCTTTGTTGCCTGCGCCTTTATCATTGATCTGTGCATTTAGATAGTGTTGAGGAAAATAGGTAATCTTCCGCGATTCGTGCTGGCTATTGGCCCGAAGGGAGGTCTCACTGCCATCTTTCCAGCGCACCCGAAAATCGACACCTGCCTGCTTTTCTTCGATCCAGTCTAGCTCATGACGGCGTGTTTTGCCCTTACGCTTCTCGTATTCGCAAAGGTCACTAGATTTGACAATCAAACCTGCCAGAAGAGATTTCCCGGTCGACTTGCCACCAATTACAGCATTCAAACCAGAACTCAGTTCGATAGGTTCATTCGTAAAGTAGCAACCACCATTCACGAACCTTACGTCCGCGATTGTCTGATAGGGCGCCTTTTGATCAGGATGCACCTCGCTCACACAGATCCTGTCTTCTGGTTCAAACAAGATCTGTTTCAAGCCATTGAAACTAGGCTCGATCTTCAACCATGTATTGCAATTGCCGATCCGGTCCTTTTCGCTACTGCCACTATAATAATGGGCGTCGCTGCAATCCAATAACGTATGATTGACCTGATCCCGTTTCAATTTTGCCTTGGCACTGTCGTAGTGCACGGGCGTCGCACTGGAAAGAAAGACGATGTCGGCCTCATTGATGATGGATCTCTTTTCAGCCGCTCCACCAGCATCCCAACGAAAGTCATCCCATTCCCCCTTGCCAATCGCGGTGACGACACGATCGAGGAACTGCGGTTTAGCAAGGATTGTTCTCAGGTCTCTATAGTCGACATTAAAATTGTTGAAACCCACCCTCCAATCAGATTCATTCTGAAGCGACGCGTTGCCAGGTGCAGCTTTCTTCAAGCGTTGCCCTAGGCTTATCAGCGATTCGTCGGTCAATGCCGCAGACCAGTCCGGATCGGGACTTCCGCTTTCAAGCGTATAAGAAGATGCAATCGAGTTCAAAAATTGTGATTGAATTGTATTGATGTCGATCTCATCTGAGAAGATTACATGATAGTTGATGCGCCGTAACTTGCTTTCCCCAGCAAATCGATTGATTCGAAATTCAACAACTGGCAACAAACACACAATATTCTTAAGACGACCTTGGGACTTATAGTCCAAAATCTTCCTATATCCGTCCAGTGTCACATAATCGTTGATGCCTACGACCTTGAACTCTACTGGTAAGGCTTCTAGGTCGGCGACAAACTGCTCCCAGGTGGCCTCATCGTTTGAGTCACCGTATTGATGAAAGAATGACGCGGGCGTATGAACGTGCAGATCACACTTCAGCCACCTTGATCCTCTATTCAGCATGTCAACCAATTTGCACAGCCCAATCTAGCTGTTTCGATGCTCTTTCGCTCCCATGCTCCGATCATGTTTCACTGGGTTCAGCATACCGGTCGCTAGCCCCAGTCTGCATGTGGGCATTCTCAAGCTTAGCTGGAGCTTAATACGGCAATTTTGGGTCGAGTCGAGCCTATTCACACATATCTTAGCGAAGTTTCTCTCATTGGAGCAGCGCTCGCACATTTAGACATCGTGATTTCGTCATTTTCCGACCCGGAACGTGATCTTGAGCCGTGGTGACGATTGGCGCCCTGGTGCTTGAACGCCAGTTGTCTCAAGACCTGTCACGTCAATTCGAGCATGATCAACGGGACTCTGCTCCCAATTCATCAGTGGATTAGGCAATCACGACGTGCCGGATTTCACTTCCCATTTGGCTCATGAACTCAGCCACATAGTTGGTACTGACTCTCCGCCCTTCGCCTACCCTCATACTTCTTATGCCGCCGCAATGTTTGTGGATGCCTTCATTGCAGGAGACGGTAGCTGGTGAATCTGAACACGCCCACCGCTGACCTGGCGCGCCATGTCACAAAGATGCGTGTGATGGGTGAGATAGATCACCTGCCCCTTCTCTGCCAAGCCGGCCAGCAGCTTGAAGGTCTCGGCTGAACGATCGTCGTCGAAGGTCTCCATGATGTCGTCGGCGATGAACGGCAAGGGCTCGTGCTGCTCGACGAACTCGAAAAAGCCAGCCATGCGGAGGGCGAGATAGAGTTGGAATCGCGTCCCTTTCGACATCGCCGTCGCCACCTGGGAGCCACCGGTCGACAGCATCCCGACAAGCGTCTCACCCTCTTTGCCTGGAGTCGTGGTCAATCCATCAAAACGACCACCGGTGATCCTCTGGAAAGCGTGGCTGGCTCGGGTCATCATCGAGCTCTGATGACGGCTGCGGTAAAGCTGAAGTGCATGCTCCGCCGCAGCACTGCCGATCTTGAGGCGAAGATAGCGCTCCGCCCGATCTTCTATGTCCAGGAGCAATGCCTGGCGTTCCTCTTCGAGTCGAGCTATCTCACCGTCGCCGCCAATCCTCGAGACGGCTTGATCGGCCATCTCGCGCTCGTGGAACAGTCGGGTCACCCGTTCATCCTGGTCGTCAAGCAGCGCCTCGAGCTCGACGAGCTCTGCCTGCCGCCGGTCGATGTCGGCGTCATCGGCAATAGCCGCTTCGATCTTGCTCTCGGCTGCCGCCAATGATGATACCTTCAGCCTCTCGACCAACTGCTGCTCGCAGGCCTTGATCTGACGGTCCAGATCGACCTTGATGCTCGCCTGATCGAGTTTCTGTCCGAGATCGTCGAGATCACCCGCCGAGAACCGTTCTGACATGGCCGTCGACCGTGTCTTGATGGTCGCCAGCTCTTGTTCGGCCTCGCGGCATCGCTTCCGGCTCCGTTCCAAGTCCTCCCGTTTCGACGCGGCGATACGCTCTTGCTCGCGTGCTTGAGCGAGACGGTGACGGAGCCGGTCGGCCAGCTCGAGAACACGGTCTTCCTCGAAATCTTCGCCCGCCTCGGTGGCGAGCGCACGAACGGTTTCGGTGAAGCGCGCTTTGCCATGATGCATCGCGTTGACCTGCTGATCGAGATCCTCTCGCTTCTCGACTTTGGCCGAAAGCTCCGCAAGCAGCTGCAGAATTTCGGCGACCTCGCCAGGGGTACGCTCCCTGCCCTTCTCCCCGAGCCAGGAATCCGCGATCAGGGCGGTCCAGCGATCCTGCCATGCAAGCAGCGCCTGATCGGCAGTATCAAGGTCACGCTTTCTTGTCTTGCGTTCGGTCTCGGTCCGCTCGAGTTCCCGTTTTGCAGCGGCGATCTCGGTGTCGCGGGTTTTGGCGCGCTCAATGATCCTTCGCGCCTGGTCCACCTGCTCGCTGAGTGGCGACGAGCGGTCGGCGCTTTCGCCGGCCGTCTCGATCGCATCGGCAAGTCGAGCGGACGCTTCCGAACAGGCACGCTCGATCTCCGCGATCTCCGTCTCCAAGCTCAGAAAGACGGCACGCCTTTCCAAAAGTGCGTCGCGGCGATCCAACCAACGCTCGAGATCGGAAAGCTCCATCCCTGTAGTCAATCCGATGGCGGCAAGCACGTTGTCGCTAGCCGCGACCATCTCGACAGTTTGCTGCAGGACAGCTTCCAAGCGCCGACCGGCCGAGGTGATGTCCGCATTGGTTTGGGCCAACAGGTCGCCGACGCTTCGAAGACGCTCCAGATCTCTCAATTGGGCGGAGCGTGCCGTCATCAGCCGATCATCGTCGGCCATGGCCCTCTCGAAGTAGTCCGCGGTCGCCCTTGCATCATCGCCATCAATCTGATCCTTGCTCAACGCTGCCCGATGAGCCTCCCAGGTTCGATCGCGGGACGCCCGAGCGGCCAGGCAATGCTCGTCGTCGATGGCCCCGGTTCGCTGCTTCAGCCGCCCAAGCTCAGCCACAAGGCGGTCGCGCTCCACTTCCTTGTCGGTCCTTTGCTCACGGATCAGGGTTTGCTGCTGGGCGACCGATGCCTGATCTTTTTGCCAACGCGCCACCTTGCCGCGATCAGGCACCGGCAGAACGGCCAACGCCTCCAGATCACCTTGCCATGGGCGGAGGCCAAGCAGCGCTTCGTCGATCTCACGGGCAAGCTTCACTCTATTGCTTTGCAGATGCTGCAGTTTGCTGTCGATGCCATCGCCATGGTGTCGGTCCACGAGTGTCTGGAGAATGGTCGCATCAATGGGCGCGCCAGCCCTTGCGAGAGCCTCGACCGCTTCACCGTGACGATCCTCCGCACCGGCAAGCTCCTTTCGCGCCACCTCGCCGGCCGCCACTAACCCAGAATAGGCCGCGATCAGCTCTCGCAATCCGCCGACAACATCGACGGGCAGCAACAGTGCCCTCTGATCGTCGACGGCGGGCCGTCCCAAACGTTCGTGCACCTGAGCGATCTGCTCATCGATGCGCGAGCGTTCCTCCTCTCGAGCCGAGAGATCGCCAGCAGATCGATAGCCGATTTCCGTCTCTTTGAGGCGATCGATGCGATCCTGCCAAGTGAGAATCGTCTGGTCGACGACCATCGCCTCCAGCTCGCCCTCAAGACGTTCGACATCGGTACGGCCATTGTCGATGATCGTCTTGCATGATGTTTCTTTTTTGGACAGCTCAACGACCTCTTCGGCCCAGCCGGCCGGCGGATCGGGAAGGTTCCGAAGGGGCGCCAGCGATGCACGCAGTTCATTCAGTTGGTGCGCGACTGGAATGGCATCGAGTAGCTCCCGAAGGCCGGAATGACGCACTTTGGTTAAGTTTCGCTCGGACCTGGCTTCGTCGTAGGCACTCTGAGCATCAGCAGCTTTCTGTCGTAGCTCGGTGAATTGCTTGCCCTGCGTATCGCGCTCTTTCTGGCGTGTTACCAGCAGATCAAGCTGCTCCTTCAGCGCTTTCAGTTCGGTGGTCCTCGCCCTCGGACGAAAGAAGGCGTCCGCTTCTGCCTTGAGTTCTTCAAGTCGCCCACTCAATTCGGAGAGGCCGGACGTTGCCGAGAATAGCAATCTGCCGAGGTCGCCTTCGCTCCGCAGAATGCTGTCCCCACCGTCTTCGAGGGTGTCGTCGTCGAGCGAGAACATCGACTGGTAGCTCTGCCGATCGATCGCGCCGAGACAGGACGTCAGGACCGCCTCCGACACCGGCAAATCACCCTCGCCCAGAAGGCTGCCCTGGTCCTTCTTGATACGGGCGAGTTCGTGCGTCGTCCCCGCTACCTCCAGCGCGGCCCCGATGCGCATGGAACGGTAGTCATGAAGGAAGCCGTAGGCACTGTGCCTTTCGATCCCGAACAGCAGGTCGAGAATGCTCGCGAGAATCGTGCTCTTGCCCGCCTCGTTTGGCCCGTAAATGATATGCAGATCCGGCACGTCTGACGGCCGCTCGCCAAAATCGACCGAATAGTCGGTGAAGTGGCCATATCGGCTGAGATCGAGCCTACGAAAGCGCATCAGGTCGGCCTCTCGCCCGCGTCGAACCTGGCCAACACGTCCTCGCCGCCTTGCCGGATAAGCCGTGCGATCGTCCTGTCCAGCTCGGTATCGCTGTCACCAAAGGCGCTACGCAGCTCTGGAGGAAGCTGCCGCTGCAGCTCTTCGATCGCGGCACGCGCTGCCGCACGATGGCCGTTCGAGGTCAGCACGTCGGTCGTCATCAGCGTTCTGAGTTCCGTCAACGGATCATGGCCGGTCGTTGGCACAGTGACGACCGGTGGTCGGACATCGACCGAAAGCTTCTCGACCGATGTGCGACCCACGGCGGCAGCGGCCTGCCGGGCCTCACCCAACAATACGTCGGCATCCCGCCGAAGGCGTGAAGCGAGATGTGTCTGTCCGATGACATCAATCCGGGCAATCAGATGATCCGAGACCGCATCCCCCCTGCCCTCTTCCAGCGCCCGCTCGATGGCTCGAAGGACGTCACTCCATTCATCCTGGCCGGTAAGATCGAGCGATAGCCGCTCGAACTGAGCCACGCCGGTCATGCGCTCGTCCAATGAGATCGAACCGTCATCCGCAATGGTCACGAGGGTGACGGATTTCGGGCCCGATTCGCCGATGTCACGTCCTTGGGGCATCCCTGGCATCACGACGGTGCAAGGGGTCTCGGCATAGATCTGGCGTTTGTGGACATGCCCGAGCGCCCAATAGTCAAACCCTTGGGCCGTCAGGTCAGCAAGGCTGCAGGGTGCATAGACATCATGCCCTTCGGCACCCGCAAGGCTGGTATGCAAGAGCCCGATATTGTTGCAATCGGGTAGCGGCTGTCGGTACTTCGGGAGCAGGCTCTCCGGCAACTCGGGCCGCGCGAAGCTGACGCCGTGGATGGCAACGTCCCGATCGTCTATCTCGACGACGCCTCCATGCCCGGTGAACACATGAACGCCATCTGGCAAGGAAAGGTGCCTGGCGATGCCCGACTCGGCGTCATGATTGCCGCGAATGATGAAAACGCGGATCCCTTCCTTGGTCAGGCGTCGCATCTGGGTGCTCAAGAAGATCGCGGTCTTGACGCTGCGTTGATCGCCATCAAAGAGATCGCCCGCAATCAGCAAGGCGTCGACGTCCTCCTCGAGGCAGAGGTCGATCGTTCGCTCCAAGGCTTGTCGCGTGGCATTGCCTACGATCTCGGCAATCTCGACATCCCGGAGCGCCAGAGATTTCAGGGGCGAGTCCAAATGAATGTCGGCGGTATGAACGAAACGAAAAGGCATGCGAGATGGGCCTCTGTTCTGAGGCGCGCAAGTCTAATCAACAAAGGCCTCCGGTGAAACCCCGAGATGACCGGCCCCGTGACCCCATTGACTGGAGACCCGTCAAGTCATGACGAGATCGCTCTCATTTGGCCCTCTGTTTCTGGACATCGAGCCTTGAGTGGGCGCACAGGGTGCAGGATGACATGATTGACAGGATCCATCGGCGAGCCTCGCAACCAAGAGCGCAGCGGTAGGATGCTCGATCGTTTCGAGAGCCTCGATCGCGGCTTCCTTAAGGTCCGGGCGGGTTCGGGCAATGCGCCCGAGAAGGACGACACAGTCTTCATTTGCAATCGATGGCACAGCATCGATGACGTCGGCCGAAGGCGCCTGCTGAAGGAGATGGGTCAGTGGAGAGAGCGCCTCGTGCCTACCCAATCGGCCAAGGGCGCAGGCAGCCGCATCGCGGACCTCCGGCAGGTGATCCTGAAGGCAAGCCGTGAGACAGGGCACCACCTTCGGATCCCTTGCAACGCAACTGCACGCAGCCGAACGCACATGCCCATCTTCGTGCTGGAGGAACTGCAGGATCGAGTCACTCGGGAGTACAATCTTGAGGCGGCCTGCCGCGGCCATCGCCGTTCTCAAGGATGGTCCTTGGACGGCGCCTTTGAGAATGATCTTCGCCACTGACTGCTTCGCATGTTGGCCGCCGATCATCGCCAAAGCTTCGAACGCTGCCTCCTGTTCCGGAATCCGGCGCTTGAGACCAAACCCGGCAAACCGCAGGCAGAGCGCTTCCAAGGCGGGGACTGAACCGCACCAGCCAAGCTTCGGCGCCCAGCCTCCATCGCCATGATAGGACCTTCCACGACATCGGCCCAGGCGATCTTGACGAGAAGCTCTGCTTCCTCAAGCGATGAAGGCGGCGGCTTATCGGGTTGGCTGACGGCAGCTGAAGAGCTGGGCTCAGGCGATGACGCCCTTGTCGAAAAGAGATCCAACTGCTGCCTGGCCATGTCCCGGGCACCGCATTCAGAACTTGACGTTCGCCCATCGGCACAAGGCAAGGCCGTTCCTGGACAGGCACCTTGCTGCCTGTGACTCAACGAGGCTCACGATCCATTCCGTGATCCTCCAAAGCATCGTTCCGAGTTGGCATGTCGGCTAGACGTCACAGCTCGAAAGGAGGACCTAAGATTTCGCCGCCCAGGCTTCGACCTCTACCAAATATTCCGGAGCAGCGAGAGCATTGATGACGACGAGCGTCGATGTGGGCTGCACCGCGTCACCGAGCACCTTGAGCCGTGCCGCGCGCACGTCTTCAACATAGCGCGAATCGGTGAGGTAGATGGTGAGCTTGACCAGATCCTCTTTGGTCATCTTGTTGGCACGCAGGCAGGCAACGATATTCCGACAAGCTTGTTCAGCCTGCCGCTTTGCACCGGCCGCAACCGCTCCCTTGGCATTGATACCGACCTGTCCGGCTATGACGAGCCATTCAGCGTTCGCGGGGATTTTCATCGTGTGACTGTACATACCGAGCGGCTTGTGCACGGTTTTCGGGTTCATCGCCTCGTTCATCATTGGGCCTCCCTACTGTTGTTCTACGGGGATAAGCTGCATCAGACGTGGGTAGCAGCGCCGAGCTGATCATATCGGTGTCGAACACCGGGCCGAATTGTTCATCTGCCATCGCAGCTTGCCCCCTGCCCTACCCTTATTACCCGAAAATCGTGTTGTTAGGGACCACCTGGTGCAACGGAGAAGGCTTGAGCCGGGTTCGGGTATGACGACTGCCTTGGACGAGTCGCCATCGTCATAGTCCATAGCGAGTCGGTATGTTAGAATACGAGGATTCTCTTTTTCGCGAATTCGTGGTAAATCCACCTCCCTCGACTAGGATGCGTAGGCGATTGCCATGCGATGGTCTTGGTAAGGCAGAAAGCCGGATGCGGAATCCACCGAACTTTGTTCACACATCGAAACCCGATCGAAGCGAGATCGGTCAGTTCAACAAGTCTGCAACGACAGCGTTCCTGGACTGGTTCGATGGAACTCTCGCTCGGGATAAGCGGCGCTTCCCTAAAGGCTGTGGGTTCGCCTGGTTCCTGCTCGAGCAGATGCTGCAAACCTATCTGGAAAAACACCCGCGTGGCTGGCAGGAACATGACGAGCCTGCAGATGCGCACGTCACTCAGGGCCGCTTGGTTCTCGCCCTGATGGATGATCAAACACGGCGACAACGTCTCCATTCACTATCGGCCCCTCTTTGGCAGCGGATTCAGAGCTATCGATCAGAGCGTCAACCCGACGCGTCGCTATTTGCGACGATCGAGCATCTGATTTCACTAGGTATCGATTCTTCGGAGCGTTAGCAAGAATTCGCGTTTTCGCGAAAACTCTTTTTCTGAATTATATCAACCCCTTCGCCAGATTGAGGGACTTGTCAGTTCGATCCCGGCCTTCATTGGCCCTAGTCTGTCCATACCGGATCACATCACTCTGTCCAGGCGAGGTCGGAGGCTTTCGCGCTCACGCTGATTGCGATCGAGCAAGGACAGCCACGGTCTGGTTGTCGACAGCACCGGCTTGAGGATCTATAGCCCCAACAAATGGTGCCAAGAGTGTCTTGGCGAGCGGAAGGCAGGTAAGCCTTACCGGTCCTGGAGAAGGCTGCAACTTGCGAACGACGCAGACAATGGCAACGTCGTGGCATTAGATCTAGCCGACAAGGATGTTGGCGACGTTATTGAGGTGGTCATCGCGTTGTGCACCGCTACAATAGCAAAGCACATAGGAAATCTCCGCCATGGAGCGAGGGGCGGTTTTCCCCCATGTAGTTCACAACCACCCTCCAAAAATTGCCTTTTTCGTGAGAATTTGTTAGTATTGTAAGACAATGCTTACAAAGAGGGTTTCATGGCATCCCTGACCTTCCGAGTGAACGACCAGACCAAGGAGCGCTTCGACAGGCTGGTGGACGAGCTTGGTCTCAACCGCAGCCATGTCCTACGCGATGCCATCTCTGAAAAGCTCCAAGAGCTAGAGGCGCTGGTCGAGCAACACCGACCCAGGCGACGGCAGCCACGAGCCGGATCGCCTGTAAGAGCTGTGCTACAAGAGGTGCAGCGGTTCCCGGAGGTGGAGAAAGCCTATCTGTTCGGCTCCCGTGCCCAAGGGGACGCCGGAACGATGTCAGATGTCGATATTGCCCTCTCCTGCCCTGACATCGACCGGAGACGCTGGGACGCCATTGCTGAGGCCGTTCGGGACGCAGAGACTTTGCTGGATGTGGATGTGATTTGGTTGGAAGAAGCTCCCAGCAATTTGCGATATGAAATCCTTCAAACCGGAAAGATCGTCTATGAACGCCCGTAAGGTCGAGGTGTCGCTCCGCAATCTCCACCGGGCACTGGATCGCCTCGGCGAAGCGCTTGAGGTGCCCGAGAGCAACACGCTTGCCATCGACGGCACCATCCAGCGGTTCGAATTCGCCCTCGAGCTATTTTGGAAGACGCTCAAGCGTCTCCTGGCCGAGGAAGGTGTGGAAACCTCCACGCCCAAAGACACGCTGCGCAAAGCCTTCCAGGCCGGATGGCTCACCGATGAAGCGGCCTGGCTGCAAATGCTTTCCGACCGCAACACGACCAGCCATATCTATGACGAAGAAACCGCCAAGCGCATCTACGACAATATCCGCCAAAACTATCCTGAGATGGTCAAGGTGTTCGAGGGCATGGCCAATAAGGCGTAGACAGCCGCTTTGATCTTAACACCGTTTACCCTCTTGGTGAGTAGTTGCAGTTGGAGTTAGGAGAATCCTATCCTGATCGTTCAAGCGCAATCTCGCGCATCATCGCATCCATTGCCATCAGCAATGTCGTAGACAAGCGTCCGGTAGCCTGTTGTCGTTTTTGTCGTGAATTGCTCCGTCCGTCCCGTGCGCGTGGTGGGGCGCTGTAGGCGCATGGGCTGCTCTGGCTGCGGCTAAATGATCGTCTCGGTATCCAAATCGCCGTCACCGAGAGATACATCAACCCGGCGACAGCGCCAGAACACAGCCTCTAAACGGTGTTTGTTAGCTTAGTGACCTTGCGGCATCCTCCCTATAGGGAAAATGCATTTTCCCTATCTGCTATCGGGCTCAATCATCCTGATCTGAGAATCGTTCGTAAATCTCCGGGACCTGATCGGCAATTTTCTTGATCGCAACCTCACTCAAACCGGGCTGAAACCTTATGATCCACTGCGCTCCAGACCGCGTGAGGAGGCCATATCTCCTGCCTTGCCTGTCCTTGATTTCTGTGCCTGTCGATGTTTCCTTGGCCGCCACTTCAGGCTTAGCCAACCCCCGGATCAGAGCCTGAGCTCGCTTGTTTGCATCACCACGGACATCAAGAATGCGCTCACGAATTTCATCAGGAATAGCGAACTCTGCGGCCTTCAACGCACCCAGCAACGCCTTTCCGTTCGCAATGCTCAGGTTCCGCCAGTCTCCTAACATGGACAAAAAATCATCCGGAATAGCTGCAAGAGCAGTGATATTGCTGATCTGTTGAGGGGACACCCTCAAAATTTCCGCTAGGCCACGCCTGTCTGTTACTCCGGAATCCATCACAAGCTTGTAGTGCCGGGCTTTCTCAAGTGGGGAAATGTCCTCCCGCAATGCATTTTCGACAAGCATTCGATGCAGAACAGCATGGTCATCCGCATTCAGGACGATAGCCCTGACATCTTTCCCCAGGCTCCGGCAGGCCCTGACACGGCGATGCCCAAAGATAACCTCATATCGGTCCTTGTTTTCGGTTGCAGCGCGCACTGCAACAGGGGCAATCTGTCCGTTTGTCGCAATGTCACTCTGCAGCCGTGCAAAGGCCTCATCGCCAAAGCCGGATTCATCGCGATCCCGAAAGCTGGTTTCATCAATCAGCTCAGGCTTGATCAAAATGACCATTCGTCCGTCAGAGACGGCGGAGTCATACTTTTCCTTAAGTTCCTCGTAGGCAGTCTGGGTCCCGGCAGCAACGGTGCGAACTTGCTCACCGATTGGAACCGGCGAGCCCCGGCGACCCGAACCACTGCGTTCACGGCGTAGTCCCAGGATGGCTTCGTCAAGTTCGTCAGGCTGCCCCTTGCTCTTTGCCATGGCTTATCCCCCCATCTCTTCCTGATGGACCTGCAAAAGCGGCCGTTCCCATTGGGCCAACAATAAATTTTCCAGTTCACGGTTGACCGCATCCATATAATCACGGCCCCGGTCAACACTCTTTCTCCTGGTGCCCGGTTCCAATTCGTACAACGTCCGTTTGATGTTACCTGCCATATCCAGCGACGTTGTCACGGCCATGCGGTTCTCGAGCAGAGCATCACCAAAGTTGGCCATCATCCATCCCGCTATTCGCCTGTGATTGACATCAGCGGTGCTATAGCGCGATGTCAGGATGCGGACAAAGTCCAGGTCGATGATTTCCGGGCCCTCAAAATCAATGATATCGGCGAGCGTCTCAGACATCATCCGAAAGAACCGACCGGTAGATGCAAAATCCAACATGCTGGGTGGAGCAGGGATGACCATCCCGGTCGAAGCCACAATCGCATTGATGCTTAGGTAACCAAGCGACGGAGGAGCGTCACAGACCACGACGTCATAATCATCGGCGATGGTCCGGATCCCGTCCCGCAGTAAACGCCAGAATCGAAAGTTCTGTTCCTTGATCTGCCGAACCGGCAGTTCGAATTCGACGCGGTACAGGCCAAGATTTGCAGGAAGAAGATCGAGTTGATCCCAGTAGGTCTTGCGGACAATCTGCCCGAGGTTCTCAACCTCCCCCCGCATATATCCATAGAGCGTTTCAAGATCATCGATCTCTTCGTCGGGATTGATCCCAAACCACCCGGTCGCTGACGCCTGGCTATCCAGATCCACCAGCAAGACCCTATAGCCACGCATGGCCAGGTACTGTGCGAAATGAACCGATGACGTTGTCTTGGCTGCACCGCCCTTGAAGTTACAAAATCCGATGACCTGCAGCTTCTCACTGCCAGCTCGTCTGGTCCTGTAGCGATCATCTTCTGTTTTATCGAGCAGCCATTCACGAATCTGCCTTATATCCCGCAACGCGAAACTGCGTTTTGCGTCTGCCTGGTCCTTTCCGTTCGGAAGTGCATCTTCTTCGAGGACCAGCCGCCTTAAATATGAATCGGATATCCCAAGCGCGTTAGCAGCTTCCCGTGTCGAAAATCTCCGAAGCTGCTTTCTACGTTCTGGTTTGTTATCAATCTCGATAATGCGCTTTTGCACATCCTCACTTAGATCGGCATAGTCATTGAAGAGCGCGGTGACGTCCTCAATCCTGTCCATGCTAAAGTTCTCCAAACAAGGGCGTGCGGGGCCGCCATACACGCCTTTTTCCGTTCTTGCGCGGCAAACGCGTTTATGTCATGTTCTTCCACTGTGAAATAGGGGAATTGTCTCCTATGGGGCCTGAATTCAACTGGATTGTTACCGACCGGTCACGACTAAATCCGGATTCTCACCCTGCCAGCTGAACACAGGCCCAGATTAGATGCGTGTGCAGCGCTTTGAAAAAAGTAGTGACCAGGCAGGATCTCTTCCTTCGGCAACTCTCCGATGCTCCTTTTAAGGATGACCGGAGCCTGATGGAGTTCCCGTTTTTCAGCCTTCAGAAACGTCCCCGTTTTGAAGCCATCAACTATCAGGACGGAGACATTAATATTTTCATCCAGCCCGGTCCGAAGGGCATTGCAACCATCTATGACAAAGATGTCCTCATTTATCTCGCATCTATCATTTCGGAGCAGGTCGAAAGGGGAGAAGAGCCTGGGAGAACAGTCCGTTTCCCTGCTTATGATTTCCTGAAGACGACGAGCCGCGGAACAGGGAAGAGGGCCTATGAACTCTTCCTGGATGCCCTCTTCCGGCTACGGTCGACAAACATCTCTACTTCAATAGCCAGTGCAGGAACGCGCGATCGCCGCGGCTTTGGATGGATCGAAGATTGGCGAGTTTTGGAACGCAATACGGCAAGCGGCCGCCTGGTCATGGCCGGTGTCGAGATTACCCTCAATCGTTGGATGTTCGCAGCTATCGTCAAAGACCGGCGCATCCTCACCATAAATCCGGCCTACTTCCACCTGAAGAAAGGCCTTGAGCGGCGCCTTTACGAAGTCGCCCGCAAGCATGTCGGCTATCAAGACGCTTGGTATATAGGGTTGCCAAAGCTTGCGAAGAAATGCGGATCCGAGGATACGACGCGGAAGTTCAAATTTCGCCTTGCCCAAATCTCTGAACATGACGGGCTTCCGGATTACAGCCTGAGGCTTTGCACGCCATCTGATATCCCAGAGGCCTCCCCGATCAAGATCAAAGGTCCTGCGGTTCATTTTTGGCCCAAGCGCGTAGCTATGCGAACGTCTGCACCAGTCTCTCTGGCAGACACTTCGTCCGATGATGAATTGACAGTCTCGTACGATGCCTATCAAGAGGCTAGATCACTCTTTCCAGGCTATGACATTCAGTATCTAGAATCACGATGGCAGGAATGGTCTGCTACGCAGGCTGTATCTGTGAGCTCCCCTGACAAGGCTTTTCTCGCCTGGTGCAAGCGTTACGCTGCAACCAATCCTCTCTGAGTTCCTTAGTATTCCAGACCAACACGGTATTTCGGGAACATAGCCCGATCGCAAACCCGACACTTTGATTCCTGTATTCTCTCTTGACACGTGGAAAATGCATTTTCCGATGCGGTGTCGCGGGTATCGGTACATCTGGAACGCCAAACCAGCGACGTGTCCGGTCGCACGGGGACTGATCCCATCATTGCAACAACACTCGCCAAACCGACACGGCAATTCACGCGCAGATTTGCAATTTTCGATGAATTCTCAGGTCATCAAACAGCGCCACCGACCGTTCCACGATGCGAAAACCCTTCAAATCTGTGCGTTCACGATGCTGCAGGCAGTTTTTACCGTCATGCCACTATCGGAACATCGGGAACAGATGATCGGTACATCGAGGACACCCAGCACGGTATATTGGGAACGCATCACTCAGAATAACAGGAACACAGAAGCGACCTAACACATTGGCAGCGCCCAACTTTACGGCACCGTAACAACATTTTTAACTTTTCCTAATCTCATAACCAATCTTGTTGGCCTCATTCCTTGACTCAACAGAATCAATCCATCCCGTGACTGAGCAGGGGCGACGTCCTCCAAACGAACCCGACCCGGCTTGTTCTCTCAAACATTCTGATGCTTTTGATAGATGAGACCAGCCCTAACGGACTCTCTCTCTCTCTCTCTCTCTCTCGATATTCAGCTTATAGCACCGAATTGAGACGCTAAGCGCGGCCTGGTTCTAGCCGCGTACGTTTCGTTAGCGTGTCAGGATAAGCGGGTCGCTCACAAACGTGCGAATCGGGCAAGATATGCTCAAATGACGATGCGCTCGATCTCGTCGAGGGAGATGGCGTCGCCGGTGCGATCGTAGAGCATGGTGGTGCGCGGGCTTTCGTGGGCGGCGATCTCGCGCGCATGCTCGAGCTGGCCGCCATTCATGAGATAGGCGGTGATGCCGGTGGCGCGGAAGGTATGGCAGGAGAGGGCAGGGGGGAGGCCTGCCAGCCTGGCGCGGCGCTTGACCATGGCGAGCACTTCCGGCGGCTGCAGGCGGCGATCGGTGAGGCGGCGCCGGCTGTCAAGGGTGCGGAACAGCGGGGTCCTGTTGTCCCTGGCGGTGAGCCCGGCCGCGTCGAGATAGGCGTCGACATAGTCTTCCGCGGTGTGATGGGCGGGCACCTCATGGTGCTTGCCGCCCTTTTCGTGCAGGCGGAACCAGGTGCGCTTGCCGATCTGATAGTAGTCCTGAACGTCCATGCCACAGACCGCGCCGACCCGGGCGAACGAATAGATCATCACCCCGATCAAGGCCCGGTCTCTGAGCCCGGCGACGCTGTCGAGCGGCAAGCTGTCGAGCAGGGCGCGTGCGTCCTCGGCCTCGAGCACCGGGGTCTTGCCGCGCTTGACCACATGCTTCGGGCCGCGCACCGCGGCGGCTGGGTTCATCGCCACGATCTGGCCGGTCACCAGCCAGTCGAACAGCATGCGGATGGCGGCGAGGTGCAGCTTGACGCTCGGCGGCGACAGTCGTCGCATGATCGACTCGACGTAGGTCGCCACCAGGATCGGCTCGATCTGCTGCAGCGCAACGCCGTGGTCGTCGCACCAGGCGCAGAAGTCGGCGACGGCGCGGCCATAGGCGCGCCTGGTGTTGGGGTTTCGGATGTTGGCGGTGAAGAACTCGAAGAACCGTCTTTCGGCGCGCTCGCCGGCGGCGGCGATCAGCGGCGGAGCCATGAGGCGGGCAGGGGAGGGGGCTCCGGCGTCGCCAAGCGGTCCTGGTATCGGCAGGCTCATCGATTTGCACCCAAAATCACGGTTTCGCAAAGCTCTATGATAACGTCTTTTATCATATGGCTTGCTCTTTCGACAGTTTTTTCTGTGAAACCGCGAAAAGCGGTGTATTCTGCAGAAGCCTCTATGTTGAACTTAAATCATCGTTTTCGTTTCGTGACAGCCGATGTTCAGCCCCGCCAAACCACTTCAGTGGCAAGACCTGATCGGCCCGTTGAGCGAGGCCATGCTCGCCCTCGGCCAGCTCCGCCACGCCCTCCAGGACAGCCCGCTGCATCCGGCCTGGCTCTGGCGCGAGACCGCGCGCACATCAGCGAAAATCGCCCAGAATGCCGGCTATCGGGTCACCTTTGACCAGCTGGTCCGGGATCTCGCCGGCCTGCCGCTCGACCGGAGCGACGACCACGGCGGCGTCGCCGCCGGCCGGCGGATTTTTCTCACCGCCGGGCGGCTGTTTCGTGCGCCCGACACCGCCGACTCGATACCGGCGCCGACCGAGCTCTTTCAGCCAATTTTGGGCCTGGATCCGCGAATCGACGGGGAGGAGCCGGGCAGGGGAGGGAGCTCAGCGGCGGATCCGGACGCTGATCTGGCCGCGCTTCGGGATGTCGTCCGAGCCATGGTCACCGCAGCGCAGCAGGCACCCACGCCGCTGATCGGCCTGCTCGAAGGGATGCGGTCCCATCGGACCCGCCGGCTGTCACGAACCCTGGCCCGCCTGGCCCTGCCGCTCGCCCTCGATCAAGCCGGACTGGTGCCTACGTCGCGCCGGCGCTGTCGGCGTCGGCTGCCGCTCGGCGCCGACGGAACGTCTGGCGTCAGCCAGCCCGGTCAGCCCGTTGTTGGCGCGGCGCTCGCCGCGCTGGCCAGGGAGGCGGATGGCGCCTGCCAACGGCTCGACGACCTGACCCGACAGCACCGCGCCCGGCACGCCTTCACGGGCCGCGCTTCATCGGGACTCCTGGCGCCGCGGGTTGGATCTGCTGGCGGGCGACCCTGGTCTGGCAACCGCCTTGCGGCGCGCCATCTCGGTTGCATGCCGCAAGGCGCCGGCTGTGTGCCTGGCGTCGGCCGGCTGGGATCGTGACGGCGGCCCGGCTGAGCTCCCGCTGGACGATCTATCTGGCCTCGGATCTGTCCGTCGCCGATCGTGACCGATCGGGGGCGGGGGAGGGGGCAACGGATCCGCTCGGCTTCAGCCAGCCCTTGCCCGAGATCGACCGGGAAGGCGTGGAGGCGACCCTGGACGGGCTGTTCGCCGAGCTCGAGCGGCTGGAGCAGCGCACAGAGGGGCGGCTGGCGAGCCACGGCGTCATCGCCGAGGCGAGGGCAGGGGGGCTGGAGCCGACGTCTTCGCCGGCCTATAACGCCAAGGGCCGAGCGGACCATTAGGCACTGGTAGACAAAGAGTATATATTGTGAAGCACAGAGGAGAAGCCGATGCGTGCGACCTTGGAGCCGCCGATGACGGTCGAGCAGTTCTTCGCCTGGCTGGAGGACAAGCCGGATCGGCCGCGCTACGAGCTGATCGCCGGGGAGCCGGTTGAGATGTCCCCGGAGCGGGTGCGCCATGCCAAGGTCAAGCTGGAAGTCTGTCTCGCCCTTCGTCAGGCGATCGAAAGGGCAGGCCTGCCTTATACCGCGCTTACCGACGGCGTTGCGGTCCGCGTCGACGACCACACCGCGTTCGAACCGGACGCCTCGGTCGCCGCCGAAGAAAGCCTCGATGACGACAGCGTTCTCGTGCCGGAGCCGGTGATCGTGGTCGAGGTGCTGTCGCCGTCGACGGCGATGCGCGATGCGTCGATCAAGCTCGAGGATTATTTTAGGGTGCCGACCATCGACCACTATCTGATCGTGGATCCGGAGCGCCGAGTGGTGTTTCATCATCGGCGCATCGGCCCAAAGATCGAGACCGAGATTTTTCGTGAGGGCCGACTTGTGCTCGATCCGCCGGGCATCGATGTCGAGGTAGGCGCGTTTTTCCGCTGACGCCCGCCGCACTGGCCGACTGCACCACATGGCCGCGCCTGCCCGGTTTCGCGGCGCCCCTGGTCGGTCCTCCGGGTTCCAGTTCTTTCAGTATCGGGAGATCGAGTTCCTGGTTGGCGACCGACAGCAGAGCCTGCTGAAGCTCCATGAGAACACGCCGGAGATCTGCGCTCATCCGGCCGCGGCTGATAACGAGTCCAGCCTTTACGACGAGCCGCTACGTCTGCTGGCGCGCTGC
>JAWKVM010000048.1:0-59671 GCA_041398025.1 Alphaproteobacteria bacterium | reverse complement strand
AGACCACCATGCCGTAGGACACGCTGCCGGCGCTGGTGATGACGTCGTGGAAGAAGACGATCAGGGCGGCCCCGCCGATCGCGCCGCTGGCGATGCGCCGCGCCATCTTCTTGGGGTCCTGCCAGACATCCAGATTGTAGCCGCCGGCGATCAGCAGGCAGATCAGAATGATGCCCGTGGGCAACACCACGTCCATGGCGAAATGGGCGATGCCGTCGCCGCGCTCTCCGCCGAGAAGGAAGGAACCTGAAACCAGAAATAGCGATCCGAAGATCAGAGCCTCCACCAGGCTCATCAAAAGGATGCCACGTGCTACATAGTGGCCGAATATCGACATTGTCGGGCGCCTCTGTTTTGCTTGCCGGCTATTCAGCGCAAGGATCCTGCCCACTCCGCGGTCGGCTTGCGGATCTCTGCGCCGCCATTTCTCTTAAAATTGCGACAAATGCGCTGTTAATTTGACCGTTAGCGGCGCGATCATTTCAGTGTCAATATCTTAAAAGGAGAAAATTCACATCGGCCTTTCGCTTTTTGAAATCTAACGCAGGCTTTTCCACAGCTTAGCCGGAATCGCTCGCGTTGCAGGAAAGTCACAGCATGTGGCTTTTGATGTCCTGGGGTACGCTGATTGCCGGGGACGCTATTTGCCAGGGGGGAACGCTATTTGAAGGCGGGCCGGCGCCTGAGCAGGGCGAGCGCGCGCGCGCCATGGCCGAGGACGATGCGCCTGATCTCGCCGTCGAGCGCGAGCACCACGCCCGCGAACACCAGGGCGCCCGCCATCACCTTGACCAGGAGATTGGCGGCCGGGGACGGCATGCCGACGGACAGCACGGCCAGCGCCATCGCCGCCGTGCCCAGGAGATAGATCAGGACCGGACGCCATTCGAGCCTGACGGTCAGGATCCGCCGGCCGAGGAACCAGCAGCCGCCGGTGAAGAAGAGATAGGCCAGCAGCGTGCCGATGGCCGCCCCCTGGATGCCGGCCAGCGGGATCAGGACGCTGTTGAGGCCGAGATTGATCACCGCCGCCGCCGCCATGACCGCCATCATCGAGCCGGTGCGTTTTTGAATCTGCAGCCCGGCCGCCATGACCACGGTCAGGCCGTCGACCAGCATGCCGGTGATGACATAGGGGATGACGTCGTGCGCGCCGGTGTATTTCTCGCCGGCGAGGAAGGTGATCAGGTCCAGGCCGATCAGGGAGGCGCCGACCGCGCAGGGCAGCGACAGCATCAGGTAATAGCGCAGGACCAGCGCCAGGAAGGCCTCGGTCTCCGCGCGCCCGCCCTTCTCCCAGCGGTCCATGTACATGGGCGTGATCGCGGTCGCCACCGAGATCAGGAAGACGGTCGAGAGATAGGTGCAGAGATTGTAGGCCGCGGCGTACAGGCCGACGTCGAGGGTCCCGAGGAAATAGCTGATCTGGGCGCGGTCGCCGTAGACCAGGACCAGGGAGATCATCTCGTAGCCGGCGAGCGGCAGGCCGTAGGCCAGAAGCGGCCGCAGCATCGGGCGCGAGACCTTGCCGCGGAACAGCGGGAACAGGCGGCTGCAGACGATCACCATGATCGCGCAGAAGGCCAGCTCATGGAGGCCGCCCGCCAGATAGAAGATCTGTAGCTTGTTCTCGGCGAGCAGCAGGCACGGCACCAGGACGGCGATCCAGCTGTAGCGCTTCAGCACGTTGATCAGCGACAGCGAGACGCTCGCCTTCTCCGAGACGAAGACGTTGCTGATCCCGCTATACAGGACCTGGCCGACCACCATCATGCCGCTGAGGACGAAGATCGGATAGACGCGCGCGTCGCCGACCATGCCGAGCGGCAGGAACTGGCTGGCGACCGACCACACCGCCTGAATCGCCAGGACGATCGCCAGCATGCCGACGATCGAGGTCATGTAGATGTCGGCCTCGCCGAACGGGCTGGCGCTCGAGCGCGCCTCGCTGCCGAAGCGGATGATCGAGCGCTGCAGGCCCGCCTTGCCCAGCCCGACCAGGATCATCAGGGTCAGCGCGATCAGATTGAGAATGCCGTAATCCTCGACGCTCAGCATGCGGGTCAGGATTGGAAAGCTGATCAGGCCGGCCGCCGACACCAGCAGGTTGCTGGTGCTGTAGATGGCAGTGTGGAACGTCGGATTGTTCTTGAAGCGGGACATCGTCAGTGTTTGCTCGGGTCGGCATGGGCTCGGGGTCGGCGTGTGCCCGGGAAGTCGGCGCCGCGCATGACGAGCGCCCTGGAAGACGGGCGGCGGCGGGACGCGGGCGCTCCCGCCAAGGCTGCGGGATCATTGTCGTTGACGCCTTGAAGTGCAAGCGCCGTCAAGGGGATCGGCGGGCGCCCATCACCATTTTCCCGCGACTGTGCCGCGACGGGGCCGATGACGAACACCCGCTCCCGCCGTGGATAGCAAACCCGGCGCCGGCCGTCCGCGCAGACGCCAGGTCCGCCCCGTCGGCCGCGGCCGACGGGCTTTCGGGCTGCTGGACGCCCCGGGCCGGGTTTGCTATCCACGGCGGGGTGCCGCCTGTGGCTCCGGCCGCTGCGCATGACGGGGACCGGCGCCCGGCAGCAGCTCCGGCAACGGCTCCGACGATAATTGCGGCGACGATTGCGGCTGAGAGCGCTCGAATGCAGGCAACCGCCCTATCCAAGGCAGAAGCGATGCCGCTGGCCCTCAAATGGGGCATGGCGTTTCTCGCCTTCTACACCGTCAACATGCTGCACTTCCCGCAGAGCTTCGGCGTGCCCGGCCTCAACGTCCTGAACGTCATCTGCATCGCCGTCTGGGCCATGCATCTGCAGACCGGCTGCAGGAACGACGACAAGGCGCCGGTGCGGGTGCAGATCTTCCTGCTGTTCGGCATCGTCACCTATGCCTTCCTGCTGACCCAGATCACGCTGCCCCTGCGCTTCATGCTGGACCTGACCTTCTACAAGGCGGCGATCTTCTACCCGCTCTATTTCTTCCTCTTCTTCTACGTCGTGCGCACCGAGGACGACATCCGCTTCATGATGTTCGTCATTCTGACGGTAGCGATCATCGCCGGCTACGAGGCGGTGCGCGAGGGCCTGGACTTCGGCGTCACCAGCTTCAACCCCATGAAGCGGGCCTCCGGCCCCTTCGGCAAGGATGTCTTCACCGCGAACCGGGCCGGCGTGTTCTACGCCATGTTCTTCGCCCTGGCACTGGCCTGCGTGCTCCACAACCCGCAGCCCGGCAACCGCTGGATCCGGCCGTTCGCGGCCCTGGGCGTGGTGGTGCTGGCGGCCGGCATCTTCTACACCTTCTCGCGCCAGTCCTATCTGATCGTCGCCCTGGTCAGCGTGCTGATGATGCTGAAGCGCGGCCCCTTCCTCTGGGTCGTCCTGATCGTGCTCGGGCTCAGCTACAGCTACTGGCTGCCGGACGCCGCGGTCAGCCGCCTGGCGGACACCGAGCAGGTGGACGAGGACGGCGTCGAGACCGTCGACGGCAGCACGGAAAGCCGCTGGATCCAGTGGGAGGCCGGCGGCAAGATGCTCGGCGATCACCCCTGGGGCGTCGGCTTCCAGCGCTTCGCCTATCTTTCCGAATCCTACGGCGGCAAGAAGAATCTCGATGCTCACAACCACTATGTCCTGTTCGCCGTCGAGGCCAGCCCGGTGGGGTTGATCATCCATCTGGTCCTGGTGTTCTCGCTCCTGAACCTCGGCCGGCGCCTCGCCAATCTCGCGAAGAAGCGGCAGGACCCGCTCGGGCGCACGCTGGGCACCGCCTTCACCTTCGTCACCCTGGCGATGATCTTCGGCAACGTCTATGGCAGCCCCTTCGCCAATGGCGAGGTCATGGGGCTCTATTGGGGCCTGGGCGGGCTCGCCGCCAGGCACTTCCTGAACCTGCAGCGCCCGAACGCGCCGGCGGCGGCGCATGCGGCCGGCGAGCCGGCCCCAAAGCCGCCGCAGCGCAAGCGTCCCCGCCGGCGCGGGCGCGATCTGCCGGCCCCGGCCGTGCACGCCGCCGTGAGCGACCAGCAGGCGGGCGCCGACTAGATTTTGTTCGTTCCGCGGCACCGGGCCGATGCGTCCTTCGCGCCACAGTGTTGCCCGCACTGCCGCAAAGGAAGGGGCCTGTCCGGCTTTGCCGCTTGACCACCGCCGGCAGCGCTCTAAGCTTTTGCGCCAGTAACTTACAGTGACGGCCTGTTCTATTCGTCGAGAGTGGCCGGACGGCGACCGGACGGGAAAGCCCCGCAGCCGTCGAAAGATCATGAACAGTTCCACATCGGTGAAGCGAACAAGCCCGGATCTGGAACGGAGCGCCAGGTGAACGAGAAGCGAAAGGCAGGCTGGAGTCCGCGCGTAGGCCGCCTCGTGCTGCCGGTTCTGGCGGCGTTCTGGCTCCCTCTTCCCGGCTTCGTGCAGGATGCCGGGGCGCAGGAGACCGGCCAGCCGGCCGCCGAGGCCGGCAACACCGAGACCAACGACGCTGAGACCGGACAGTCGGAAGACAGGGTGGAGGACGAGAAGGCCGGGGAGACCGACCCGCGGGTTCTGGCGCGCGAGGAGCAGGCGCGGCGCGAACGCATCGAATCCCTGAGCCGGCGCCCCTCGCAGCTGCCGACCGAAGGACGCTCGCTGACCTCGACCGCAGTGCCCGCCGCGCTTTCCTCCCAGCAGGGCGTGCGCTTCGGCCGCTCCGTGATCTCGCCCTCGGCCTTTCTCGGCGCCACCTATACCGACAACGCCAACAACACCGAAACCGACCGCGAGGAGGACGTGCTGTTCGGCGGCACGGCCCGGCTGCGCGTCGATTCCCTGCTGCGCCGGCACGCCCTCGGGGCCGAGGCCAGCGTCACCGCCGGCTCGTCGCTCACCGGCAATGACGACGATGTGTTCGGCTGGGAGGTGGGCGCGGACGGCCGCTACGACCTGTCCCGTCAGAGCGCGGTCGGCGCCGCGGTCAGCGGCAGCCTGGCCCAGGAGGCCGACAGCTCCAACCAGGCCGACGGGACCGACGCCGAGGTCAATGACTTCAGCAGCAGCCTCGGCTATCAGTTCACCGGCCGGCGCCTCGACTACGCCCTCAACGTCAGCGCCGACCGCGCCGATTTCTCCGGCGAGGACACCGCGGACCGCGATTTCTGGAGCTACGGCGTCGGCGGCAGGGTGGTGCGCCTGGTGAACGACCGGCTGGCCCTGTTCGTCGCCCCGCAATACACCATCGACCGGTTCGACGAGGTTTCCGACGACGACGGTATCGACCGGGATTCCGCGCAGCTCTCGGCCGTGGTCGGCGCCGACTACCAGCCCCGCCCCCGCCTCACCCTCGGCGCAGCACTCGGCTACAGCGAGACCTTTTTCGAAGACCCCGACACCGACGACCAGGGCGAGATCATCGGCTCGCTGAGCGCCACCTATAGCTACGATCCGCGCACCGATGTCGGGCTCGTGGTCAGCCGCCAGACCGACGTCACCACCGCCGACGACGCAGCCAGCGAGACCGTGACCGCCGTGGGCGTCGACGTCATCCGCCTGCTGTCGTCCGAGCGCGCCGTCAATGCGGCGGCGACCTATGCCTACAGCGATTTCAGCGGCGCGGACCGGACGGATCACGGCGTGACCGCCAGCCTCGGCTATTTTCATCGGCTGAACGATTATTTGCTGATCGAGCTCGGCTATCAGTTCCAGGCACGGCAATCGGATATCGACAACAATGATTTCTACGAGAATCAGGTCAGGGTCGGCATGAATATAACCTATTAGTAGAATTTACTTGTTAATTTATTTATCAATAGTTTAATAGCAGACGACGGTATCGATGTTTTACGTTTTTGACCATGTAGATATCATGGCTGACCGGCGGTAGTGGACAGCAGCTTTTGTTCAAGATCGGCGTATCAAGATAAGTACGGGAGAAATACACGGGCAAAAAACAACTTAAGGTCGATATTATTGCTGGCGCAGCATGGCAATGCTCTCGATAATGCCACAAGTGCCATGGTTTTTTTTGGATTGTCGGACAAACTGCTGTATGTCTCGCTGAGACTTATGCATAAGCCTCACGAAGCGTGCTGCGGAAGGCTGGAAACTCGAGCGTCCGGCCCTTGCCGGAAAATGACATCGAACAGCTTCGAACGTGGTAGGGAAATTATGCACCAGAAGGAAACGCCCTGGCTCGCCTGGCTCCTGATGCCTGTTCTGCTTTTGGTTGCCGCGTGCGAGGCCAAGCTGCCGCCGCCACCCAAGCTTTCCGACGACGAGGTTCTGGCCCAGCCGGACTATCTGATCGCCCCGAGGGACACGATCGGGGTGTTCGTCTGGCGCTCGCCCGAGCTCTCGGTCACCGTCCCGGTGCGCCCGGACGGCAAGATCTCGCTGCCCCTGATCAACGAGCTCCAGGCCGCGGGACGCACCCCGATCGAGCTGGCGCGCGAGGTCGAGGAAGCGCTCAAACCCTATGTCCAGGTGCCCAAGGCGTCGGTGGTGGTGCAGGAATTCGCGGAAAACGACGACCGTACGGTGCAGGTGCTCGGCGAGGTCAACGATCCCAAGTCGGTGCCCTATCGCCCCTACATCACCGCGCTCGACCTGATCGTCGCCGCCGGCGGGCTGACCGAATTCGCAGACGGCAACAGCGCCAAGCTGATTCGCCGCGACGACAAGGGCGGCAAAACCTATGGCCTCAGGCTCGAGGACCTGGTGGTCGACGGCAATCTCGGCAGAAACGCGCGCCTGCGCCCGGGCGATCTGGTCGTCGTGCCCTCGAGTCTGCTCTGAATTCGGCATGCTTTCCAGGCGTCTATCCCGTGAGCTTCAGGCAGGCCCTCCAGGAGAGCCAGCACGACTAGCCGGCAAAACATGATGCTTCAGATTCGTAACCTGGCCATTCTCTATCTTCTCGCGCTCTGGCGCTGGCGCTGGCTGGCACTGAGCGTCGCCTGGATCCTCTGCTTCGTCGGCTGGCTGGCGGTCGCCATGCTGCCCGACCGCTACACGGTCACGGCACGCCTGATGGTCGACACCGAGACCATCCTCGGCCCCCTGATGAAGGATATCGCGGTCACCCCCGACTTCGATCGTCAGGTCAAGATGATCAGGGAGACCCTGTTCAGCAAGCCCAACATGGTCGAGCTGATCGAGCGCACCGGCATCGACCGGCACAAGAACGTGATGACCGACGTCGAGAAGGCGGACCTGATCGACGAGCTCGCCGACGATGTCGGTCTGGACGTCGACAGCAAGAACCTGTTCACCATCACCTATGCCGACGTCGATCCGGACATGGCCTATTCGATCGTGGCCGAGACCATGGACATCTTCGTCCAGAAGAATCTCGGCCATGCCCAGAAGGACGTCGAGAAGGCCTCCAAGTTCATCGACGAGCAGATCGCGATCTATGACGAGAAGCTGCGCGCAGCCGAGCTGAAGGTCGCCGAGTTCAAACGCCAGCACGCCGAGGAGCTCGGCGGCGCCGAGCGCGCGACCCGGGAAATGGAACGGGCCGAGAGCGACCTTCGCCGCCTGCGCGCCGAGCTCGAATCTGCGATCTGGCGCCGTGACCAGCTCAAGATCAAGCTGGACAGCACCAGCAGGCTGGTCTCGGTCGACGACGCCGCGGCTTCCCGTACCGGTGGCACGGTGAGCTATCTCGACGAGCTGCGTCAGGAACTCGCGCGCAAGCAGCTGCTCTACACCGAGCAGCATCCCGACATCCTCGCCCTGCGCAAGCTTCTGGCCGACGCCACCGAGCAGCAGCGGCAGCAGGCCGCGACCATCGACAGCGGCGCCATCGCCAACCCGGTCTACACCCAGATCAAGGAGCAGATCGAGGTCGCGGAGGTTTCGGTCGACGACTATTCGCGGCGGGTGAAGACGGCCGAGGACGAGGTCGCCAACCTGTCCAAGCTGGTGGAGCATTCGCCGCGCGCCGAAGCCGACCTGAAGCGCCTGACCCGCGACTACGACGTCCTGCTGCTGCAATATGAGCAGCTGACCAAGCGCCGGGAATCGACCCTGCTCGCGAACAATCTGGACGCCAGCCGGCAGCGCGCCGAATTCCGCATCATCGATCCGCCCACCCGTCCGCTCGAGCCGAGCGGGCCGCTGCACGGCCTGCTGGTCGTCGCCGTGCTGATTCTGGCGCTGGGAGCGGGCGTCGCGAGCGCTCTGCTGCGCTTTCTGCTGAGCGGCGTGGTCATGACCGCCAGCCAGCTGCGGGGCGCCTTCAAGAAGGTGCCCATTCTGGGCGGCGTGACCGTGGCGCCCTATACCGACGACCGCTCCAGCTTCATTCGCCACATGAGCCTCGCGGGTTCGGCAGCGGGGCTGTTCCTGTGCTGCGCCATCCTGGTCTATCTCTACGAGGTCAGCTCGATCGACATGCGCAGCCTCGCCCCGATCGCCCAGCTGGCGGCACTCCTGGGCAGCAAAGACGCGAGTGCCGGCCTATGATGGGACTGTTCAAGAGAAACAACGAACGGCAAAAGCGGCTGGAGAGCTATCTCAAGCCCAAATGGAGCAAGGCGGTCGTCAACCATGCCGACGACGGCCCTAAGCCCGACATCGTCCTGGACTTCAAGAGCCTGGCCGAGCGCGGCTTTCTCACGCCGGGGAACCTGTCCAGCGAGCTCGCGCGCGATTACGGCCTGGTCAAGCGCCGGCTGTTCCGCCGCCTCGAATACTTCGCCGGCGGCATCAAGTCCGTGATCAATGGCGGCATGCCCAAGGACAAGGCCCGCCCGGTCATCCTCATGACTTCGAGCAGCCCGGCCGAGGGCAAGACCTTCAGCAGCGCCAATCTGACGCTCAGCCTGGCGCTCGACGAGCGCCTCAAGGTCCTGCTGATCGACGCCGACCTCGCCAAGCCGAGCATGCCCGAGACCTTCGGCTATTCCGAGGACAAACCCGGCCTGTTCGAATATCTCGATGATCCCCAGGCCTCGATCGACGACTTCATCCTGCGCGTGGCGCCGCTGCCTATCAGGATCCTGCCCGCGGGCCAGGCGATCTATTCGCCGGCGCAGCTGCTCTCGAGCGACCGCATGGTCGCCCTGATCGACAGCCTCGCCGCCGACACCAGGCGCTACGACGTGATCATTCTCGACGGTCCGCCGATGCTCGCGACCACTGAAGCCGCAGCGCTCGCGCCGATCGCGGACGAGGTGGTCCTGGTGGTCGGCACCGGCGACGCGACCATCGACGAGGTCGGCTCCAGCCTCGACCTTCTCGGGGGCGAGGACCATGTCAGCTTCCTCATGAACCGGGCCTTCCTGCCCGATCACAAGATCTCGAGCTACCCCTATGGAGAAGCCATGTCCTGATCGCCTGGCGAGGCGGCATCTGCGACAGCGAACAGGTCATGGATCTCAAACATCTCAAGATCATCTGGAGCACCGTCTTCGACGGTCTCGGCGTCTATGACCGCCGCCTGCGCCGGGCGGCCGGCGAGCGGCCCTGGTTCATCCCCTATTACCACCGGGTGCTCGAGGAGGACGAGCCCGATCCGCTGGGTATCGGCTTGAGCCGGCACTGCTTTCGGGAGCAGGTCGCCTTCTTTCGCCGGCATTTTCATGTGTGCACGGTCACCGAGGCGCTGGGCATCGCCGAGCGCGGCGAGCCGCGGGACCGGCCGCTCCTGTCGATCACCTTCGACGACGGCTATCTCGACAATGTCCAGCTGGCGCTGCCGATCCTCGAACAGGAGGGGTGCACCGCGACCTTCTTCCTCTGCACCGGCCCCCTGCTCGACGACCGCCCCTTCTGGTGGGATCTCGTCACGGCGATGGCGGCGAAGCCGCAGTCCCAGGCCTGGCTGGCCCTGGCGCAGTATTTCGAGACCGGGACGCGCACGGGCAGGGCGGCGCTGCAGCACGTTCTCGATCGCCTCTGGCAGCTGGAATACCGACAGATCAACACCCTTCTCCGCCTCCATGATCCCGACCCCATCGACGACGACTGCAGGGCGGCGTGCCCGCGGCGCATGCGTCCGGATCAGGCGCGGCTGCTGGTCGAGCGCGGCATGGAGGTCGCCGCCCACACCCATCACCACCAGAACCTGACCAAGGAATCCGATTCCTTGGTCAGGGACGAGATCGTGCGCTCACGAAGGTTTCTGGAAAGCTGGACGGGCGGCCCGGTCGACGGCTTCGCCTCGCCCCACGGCTATCTCGACGAGCGCACCAAGCGCATCGCCCTCGAGGAGGGATTTCGTTATATCGCCTCGACCGATCACGGCACCAACAGCGTGCTCGATCCCTTCCATCTCACCCGCTTCGGCCTCGGCAGCACCACCCTCGCCCATGTCAAGCGCACCATGTCCCGGCTGGTCGCCTGAGGCCACGGCCCCCTGGCATCCGAGACGGACATCAGGGGACGGGCGTCTTGCGAGCCTATTGCCGGACGGCCTCGATCATGAGATCGAGCTCGACCTGCTCCGCCGCCGGTCCGAGATCGAAATCCATGCCGAAATCGCTCCGGCTCAAGGTGTACTGGCCCTCGAAGCCGGCGCGGTATTTGCCCCAGGGGTCCTCGCCTTCGCCGATCCTCCTGATGTCGAAGGCGATCTCCTTGGTGACGCCGAGAAAGGTGAGCTCGCCGCTCAGCGTGCCGCCCTCGGCGTCGCCCTCGAAGCCGGTGCTGGTGAAGGTGATCGTCGGGTAGCTGCCGACGTCGAAGAAGTCCTTGCTGCGCAGATGCTCGTCGCGCTTCTCGTGGTTGGTATCGAGGCTCTCCGCGTCGATCGTGATGGTGACCGACTGGTCCTCGGGGCTGCCCTCGGGATCGTAGGCCATGCTGCCCTCGAAGCTGTTGAACCGCCCGCTCAGCCAGCTGAAGCCGAAATGCTGGGTCCGGAACTCGATGAAGGAATGGCTCGGATCGATCTGGTAGTCGGCGGCCAGCGCCGGCGGCGCCAGCACGGCGATCAGCGAGGAAACGGCAAGGACTCTGAACGACTTGGGCTGCATGATGCTTTTTCCGTTGCAAAGTAGAGTGAGCTTGTTTCGGGCGACGGCGGCCAAGACCGGCAATAACCGGACAAAAGCCCCCGGTGTCCTGACATGACACCGCACCCTTAGGGTTCGGCCTGTCTATTTGGCAATCGAAAGTTGCTTTTTAAAGGCACATCTCGATATTGCCCGAAAGCCGAACGGGTTTTTCTATCGGCTGAAATGTCATTGGTAGAAGCTGGGGGATGGAAGCGACGGGGATGAAAGCGACAGGGATGGAAACGGCGGACCTTCGATCGGAGGATCACGCCGGGAGAGTGGACGCCATGCACAAGGTCGAAGACGGGACGACATCGCCATCGCTGCCAGCAGGCAGCGGCGAGCGGAGAGACGGCGAGCGGCTGGGACGCGGCGCCCGCGGTCTGGGGCTGGCACTCGCCCTGGCCTGCCTGTCGGTGCTGGGCGCGGCGCCGCCGCTCGCCGCCGGCTATCTCGAGGACGCCAGACAGGAACTCGCCAATGACGATCCGCGCACCGCGATCATCCATCTGCGCAACGCGCTCAAGGACGATCCCGACGACGTCGAGGCGCGCATCCTCCTGGGCGAGCTTCTGCTGCAGCAGGGCAAGATCACGGCGGCCAGGGATCACCTGAACCGCGCCTTCGAGCTGGCGCCGAGCGGCGAGATCGCCGCCCTGCTCGGCTACGCCCTACTCGCCGAGGGCGAGGGCGAGGCCGCCTTTCTCTTCGCCCAGCGCCAGGAGCGCCAGTTCGCGCAGGATCCCGGCCGCCTGCCGCTGCTGAAGGCGGAAGCCCTGATGTCCCTGCAGAAGCCGGACGAGGCCAGGGCGGCGCTCGCACCCTATCTGCGGGACCACCCGCTCGACGTCGATGCCCTGGTGGTTGACGCCCGGCTCGACCTGGCGGCGGGCGCGCTCACCGAGGCGAGCGCCGCGATCGCGCGCGCGCTTGAGGTCGACGGGTCGTCGCTTGCAGCGCTCTGGGGCAAGATCGACGTCGATTCGACCGCCGGCCGCTTCGATCTCGCCCATACCGACATCGACCGGCTGGCCGAGGAGGCGCCGGGCGACCCGCAGATCGAGGTCGCGCGCGCCGGCATCTTCGTCAGCGCCGGCCGTCTGAACGAAGCCAAGACCCGGCTGCAGGCGGTTCTGGCCGCCCGGCCCGCCATGCCCTCGGCCGCCCTCCTGCTGGCGATGATCTTCGCGGCCGAGGGCGATTATGACAGCCTGCAGGCTATTCTCGCGAAGCTCGACCGGAAGACCGAAAGCTCCAAGCCCTACCTCCTCCTGAGCGGCATCGCCAATGCGGTCGCGCATCGCTACGCGACCGCGGAAACCCTGCTCTCGGACTATGTCGCACAGGCCCCGGGCGACCACGCCGCAAGGCGCCTTCTCGGCAATGTCCAGCTGAATGCCGGCCTCGACAGCTCGGTGATCACCACGCTCGAGCCTCTCGCCGCCCTGTCGCCGCCCAATATCACCGTCCTGCAGATGCTCGCGAGCGCGCAAATCCGGGCCGGCCGGCTGCCGGCGGCGCAGGTCACGCTCGCCCGGATCGCCGAGCACGGCCATCCCGCCGCCGCCGCGGAGGCGAAAACCCTGCTCGCCGCCCTGGACGACGCCGCTCCCGGCGCCGGACGCGGCGACCTCGCCCGCGTCCTCGATCACCTCCATTATGGCGACAGCGGGAAAGCCCTGGCGATCCTCGATCGCCTCGCCGCCGAGCGGCCGGACGATCCCGCCGTCCTGAACCTGCTCGGCATCACGCGCTTTCGCAGCGGCGACGAGGCCGGCGCCAGGACGGCCTTCGAGAAGGTCCTGGCCCTTGAGCCCGGCCACCTGGACGCGCGCCGCGCCCTGGACCAGCTCGATTTTCGTGCGGGCAGGACCGACGTCCTGGCGGCGCGGCTGCACAAGCGGCTCGCAGCCGGCGACCAGCCCGAGCAGGCCGCCCTCGACCTCGCGGCCCTGATCGCCGGCGAGCAGGGCGACGAGGCGGCCTATGATTTTCTGGTCGAGCAGGCGGCCGCCCAGCCGGCCTCGATCGGCCTGCGCGAGGCGCTGGTGCACCGAAGCGCCGCGCTCGGCAGGCCCGTGCGTCCCTGGATCGAGCAGCTGCTCGTGCTCGGCGGGGCCGGCGACGCGGAAGTGCTCGCAGAGACGCTTGCAGCGGCGGGCCGCCTGGCCGAGCGCTATGGCGAGACGGCGCTGGCGGCCGAGGCCTTCGCCAGGCGCGTGCAGGCGACGCCGGAGGATCCGGACGCCCATGTCGCGCTGGCCCGTGCCGCCTACGGTCTCGGCAGGATCGACCAGGCGCGCGCCAGCACCGAAGCGGCGATCGCCCTCGACCCCGCCCACGACACGGCCAACAGGATCCTGGTCGAGCTCGACCTGCAGGCCGGCGACGAGAAAGGCGCGCTTGCCCATATCGAGCGGCTGGAGGCCGAGGCCCCCGCCCTCGGCCGGGAGCTGCTCGCCTTCCTGCAGATCCGGGCCGGACGCCCGGAGCAGGGCTTCGCCATCCTCGAGGACGCCCTGGCGAGATATCGCGACCCCGCCCTCGCCCACGCGCTGTTCCTCCATCGGCGCCAGGCCGGCCTGCGCGACGACGCCATCGAGGGCCTGCGCGCCTGGCTGGTGCGCCAGCCCGGCGACGCCCTGGCGATGGATCTCCTCGGCGACACCTACAGCGAAAGCGGCGATCTCGAGCTCGCCCTTCGCTATTACGAGCAGGCCGTCGGCATCGCCGGCGACGATCCGGCCCTGCTGAACGACCTGAGCTGGGTGCGCCACGCGCTCGGCATGCCCGGGGCCGCCGAGAGCGCGAAACGCGCCTATGTCATGGCGCCGGTGCCGGAAATCGCCGACACGCTCGGCTGGATCCTGACCGGCGAAGGCGATGTCGAGGACGGCCTGCCGCTGCTGAGGGAGGCCTTCGCCGCGCGCTCGGACGACCCGACGATCCGCTACCATCTCGGCCATGCCCTGGCCGAGGCGGGCCGGCCGGAGGAGGCCCGCGCGACGCTGCGGGACCTGGCCGAGACCGACCGGCCCTTCGCCGAGCGGGCGCAGGCGCTGGCGCTGTTCGAGCGCCTGGCCGCCGCCCGTTGACCGGCGCTCCCGCCGGCAGAGGCATGGCCGAAGCCGGCGAGACCGGGCGCGAAGACGCCGCCCTGAAGCGGCGCCAGCGCACGGCGCTGCTCGCGCTCGCCGCCATGCTCGCCCTGCTCCTGCTCGCCATGATGGACACGGTCCGGCGCCTGGCGGCGCTCTGGATGATCGAGGACGGCTATTACAGCTACGGCTTTCTGATCCTGCCGGTCAGCCTTCTTCTGATCTGGCGGCGGCGGCGGGCGCTGGCCGACCTGGTCCCGCAGCAGGAACCCCTGGCGATCCCGGCCCTCCTTCTGACCGACGGGTTCTGGCTGGCGTCCAGGGCGGCCGAGATCGCGACCTTCGAATATCTCGCCCTGCCGCTCTCGGCCTGCCTTCTGGTGTTCGCCCTCCAGGGCCGGCGGATCGTCCGCCGCCTCGCCTTTCCGCTCGTCTTCCTGGCCTTCATGCTGCCCTTCGGCGGGCCGCTCCTGCCGGCGCTGCAGACGATCACCACGCATTTCGCCGACACGCTTCTCTGGCTCGCCGGCATTCCGACCTATCGCGAGGGCACGCTGATCGAGACCTCCTTCGGGCTATTCAACATCGCCGAGGCCTGCGCCGGCCTGCAGTTCCTCGCCGCAAATCTGGTGGCGGGCGTGCTGTTCGCCCATCTCGCCTTTTCCTCGCCCGTCGCCCAGGCCCTGGTGATCGCCGTCTCGGTGATCGCCCCCATCCTGATCAACGGTCTGCGCGCCTTCGGGATCATCGCCGTCATCCACCTGAGCGGCGATGCCGGCATCGCCGGCCCGGATCACATCGTCTATGGCTGGGTTCTGTTCATGGCGGCGATCGTCGTCACCTTCGTCGTCGGGGCGAAATTCGCGGACTGGCCAAAGCGCGGGCAGGCCCCGGCGACGCCCGCCCCCACCCCGGAAACGGACGGACCGGCCGGCCCCTGGCGCCTGGCCTTTCTCGCCCCGCTGGCGCTGAGCGTGCTCGCCGCCCCGGCCCTGCAGCTCTGGTTCCCGGCGGCACTGCGCGTTGTCGCCGAATGACCGGGGCCGGCGGGAGCCGCCCCCATCAGAGATAGCCGCGCAGGCGGTAGGCCGCGTATCCCAGCCATTCCCTGATGGTCAGGGTGGTCACGGCGAGCGCCGAGGCGCTGGGCAGCCAGCGAAGCGGCGTCGCCGGGACATCGTCCAGGGCGATGATGTCGGTCGCCGCCGCGGTCACCGGAAGGCCGGCCTTCCTGAACACCGCCATGGCCCGGGGCATGTGGTAGGCGGAGGTCACGAGCAGGGCCGTGTCGAACGGCGCCTCCCGTCTCATCGCCTCGATTTCCAGAGCGTTCTCATAGGTGTTCCGGCTCTCGCCGGCGATCGCGACCGCTTCCGCCGGAATGCCCCAGTCGACCAGCAGGGAGCGGGTGAGCTCGGCTTCCGGTCGGCCCTGCGGCACCCAGGGAAGAAAGCCGCCGGTGACCAGGATGCGCCCGACCCGCCCGGCCCGGTAGAGCCTTGCGGCGTGCAGGACGCGATCGGATTCGTCCTTGAGGTCGGGATCGGTCCGCGGCGCCGCCGCCGGGCCGATCCCGCCGGTAAGCACGATGGCGACGTCAGCCTTGGGTGCCGCCTCGGCCGCGACGGGCGGATATTGACGTTCGAGGGTCGCCACGGCGAAGGCCGCGAAGGCCGGCATGGACGCCACCCAGAGCCACGCCGCCGCGAGCGCGAGCAGAAAAAGGCCCGGACGCCGGCGAAACGGGATCACGATCATGCCTGCGATCGTCAGAAGGATGACCAGGCCGATCGGATAGAGAAAGACCGGTGCCAGCTTGGTCAGGAACAGAACCGCCGAACTGTCGGTCACGACATCCCCTTCCCGCCGGCCGCCGCCGGCGATGAGTGCGGTATCCCGGTGTCACATCACGAATTTTTTCTTGTCCCGCCGACAAACGGATTGACGGATAATCCACGATCGGCAATGTGATAAATCAGTTGAACAAAACCTCAATGAGAAAAACACCATGGCGCCTCACCTTCGGACCCTTCTGTCGGCGGCCGTCGTCGCCGGCCTCGTGACCTTCGGACAGATCTCGGACGCGTCCGCGTCGACCTTCTACAACTGGTCGGGAACCTGCGCGATCGGCTGCTCGGGCGTGTCGACCGCGACCCTCGAGCTCGACGATTCCTACCAGGGCGGCAGCGCGCTCAAGAACAAGGACTTCATCGCCTTCTCCTACAGCTCGTCCAGCGGCTCCTTCGAGGTTCCGGGCGATGCCAAGCTGCGCACCATTTCCGGTTATCTGCCCAGCGAGGGCTCAACCGACGACGGCAACCTCAATCTCAGCTTTCGCGGCCTCAACTTTCAGATCACGCGGGAAAACGGTCTCTGGGCATCGGTGTTCAACGCGGGCGGGATCTACGAAGGCGGCTATGGCAGCACCTGGTCGAGCAATGGCGGCGGCACCGTCGACCTTCCGGCCCCGGCCTCGCTGCTGACCCTGCTCGGCGCGCTCCTCGCACTCGGCGTCGTCTGGTCCCGGCGCAGGCCGGCATCGGACCGGCCGGAGAGCCTGGCGGCCGCCTGAAACGCAGCGCGCCGGGCGATCGGGGCTGATCCTCCGCCCGGCTCCGCCGCGGCATGCCGCGTCAGGGTGCTGTGCAGTGCATGACGCGGCATGACGCGGCCCACCAGGTGATGACGACCGACGACGAGACGGCCTTCGACGGCGACCTTCTCCGGCAGCTGGGCGCGGACCTCTCGGACCGCCTGCTTGCCGCCGGCATCGATCCCGGCATCGCTTCCGACGGCAATTCAAGCAGCGCCTTCGCGGTCGACGGCTATATCGATCTGTTCGATTCCCTGCCCTCGCCGATCGCCTACGACCATTTTCCATCGGCCGCCAGGGAGCGCTGCGACGCCATCGTCTCCCAGGGCGGCGAGCCCGCGCTCGACGCCTATCTTCGCCTGGTCCTGGTCAGGCTGATCGGGGGCTTCGACGAACGGGCGGCGGCGCGCGGCCTGCCGTCCTGGCTCGAAGGCCGCACCCGGGCGTTCCTCCGCGACCTGCTGGCGGAGCTGCAAAAACCGCCGCGGCGGTTTTTGCAGCCGGACCAGGACACCTTCATGAAGGACTTCGCCGTCTGCCGCCTCAAGCTCTGGCCCTGCGGCGCGGAGCTGGTCGATGTCGCCTCCGGCCTGCCGCGCCGTGTGCTGCTGCAGGGCGGTGCCCGCCAGTTCGCGCGCGTTCTGCTGCAGGTCGGCGCAGCACTCGGCGGCTTCAAGCCGTTCTTCGAGACCCATTTCGACTCGCGCCGAGCCGGGGCGTTTTCGGTGGAGGGCTATCGCGACCTCTATCTGACGATCGCGCGGATCCTGCAGGACAGGCCGGACGTGAAGGGCATGTACAGCTGCAGCTGGTGGCACGACCCTGTGGCCATCGCCATCAGCCCCAATCTCGCCTTTCTCAACGATCTGCCGCTCGGTGGCGGCGCCAGGCTGTTCCGCATGTCCGCCAGCGAGCAGACCGTCAGAGTGGCGACCCGCCTGTCCAGGGAGCGGACCGCACGCTTTCGGCAGGGCAGCTACCATCCGACCCGCTATGTCGTCGTCTGGGGACGGCGGGATCTGCTGGCCTGGGCCGAGGCGCAATCACCGGCGGGCATCCACAGCTCCTGAGCGTCAGGGCCGGCTCGTGATCGGCAGGACCAGCCCGGCGTCCCTGTCCCCGAAAGATCACTCGAGTATGGCAATATCGTCATTCCGCCTGTAAAAGCGCCATGAATTTGAGCAATATGTCTGTATCGCCGCCTGTTTCTGTAGTATCGGCGCAGCGTGGATCTTGACCGCTGTAAATCCGGCGGCCGCTGCATTCCAGAAACGCCCATTCGGACAACGAACGACAAAAGAGCACCGCCATGACCATGCCGCAACCAGGCGCCATCACAGAGGCTGCCGACCTCGACGGCGTCCGGCAGCCGATCAAGGATTTCATGCAGGAACGTTTTCCGGCCCTCCGCCAGGTCGATCTGGACCGGGCCGATCAGCTGCTGGAGGGCGATGCGATCGACTCCCTCGGTCTGCTCGACCTGGTCGCCTTTCTCGAGGAGACCTTCGGCATCACCTTCGACGACGAGGAGCTCGACCCCGAGAACTTCGACAGCGTCGACGTGCTGGCGCGCCTCGTCGCCGCCAAGCAGACCGGAGCCTGACCCTGACCTTCCTGCTCCACAGCCTGCTCGAGCGGAGACGGCATGAGCAGCGGCGCGAAGCCGTGGTCGACGGCGACCGGCGGTTCGATTACGGCGATTTCGCCGATGCCGCCGACAGCTGCGCCGCCAGCCTGCACGCCGCTGGCATCCGACGCGGCGACCGGGTGGTGATCCATCTGCCGAAAAGCGCCGAGGAGTGCTTCGCCATCTTCGGCGTCAGCCTTGCGGGTGGCGTGTTCGTGCCGGTCAACCCCCTGCTCAAGGCGGAGCAGGCGAGACATATCCTCGAGGACTGCGAAGCCCGCTTCCTGATCACCACATCCGCCTTCTGGCAGGCGGTCGGGGCGACCCTGCGCGAGGTCCCGTCGCTCCGGCGCGTGCTGCTGACGGACGGCGCTGCAGACGACGATACAGAAGGCGGCGATCCGCGCGTGATCCGTCTCGCCCTCGACGCCCGGCAGGCCGCCTTCCCGCCGAGCCCGGCGATCGGCGAGGACCTCGCCGCCATCCTCTACACCTCCGGCTCCACCGGCCGGCCCAAGGGGGTGATGCTCAGCCACCGCAATCTCCTGGCCGGCGCCAGGATCGTGACCGGCTATCTCGGCATCACCGCCGACGAGCGCATCCTGTCGATCCTGCCGTTCAGCTTCGACTACGGCCTGAACCAGCTTCTGACCGCGGTCGGCCAGGGGGCGGCGACGGTCCTGCTCACCTTCCGCTTCGCCCAGGAGATCGTGAAGACCCTGGCCCGGGAGCGCATCACCGGCCTCGCCGGCGTGCCCAGCGTCTGGGCGATCCTGGCGCGCGCGGAACGCGCCCTCGAGCAGTCCCCGCCCGCGGATCTGCGCTACATCACCAACAGCGGCGGCGCGGTGCCCTCCGAAATGGTGACGACCCTGCGCAGGCTGCTCCCCGCCACCGACATCGTCCTGATGTACGGCCTGACCGAGGCCTTTCGCTCGACCTATCTGCCGCCGGCCGAGATCGATCGCCGGCCGACCTCCATGGGCCGGGCCATCCCGGAATGCGAGATCTTTCTGGTCGACAGGCACGGGCGGCGCTGCGCGCCGGGGGAGACCGGGACCCTGGTCCATCGCGGCCCCACCGTGTCCCTCGGATATTGGCGGCGCCCCGACGACACCGCGCGGGTGCTCCGGCAGAACCCCCTGATCCCCGCCGAGCAGGGCGCCGACATCGTCTGCTATTCCGGCGACCTCGCGGTCCAGGACGAAGACGGCTTCTTCTATTTCGTCGGGCGCAACGACGCCATGATCAAGTCGGCCGGCCACCGCATCAGCCCGACCGAGGTCGAGGAGGAGCTGATGGCGTCGGGCCAGTTCGCCCAGATCGCGGTCGTCGGCCTGCCCGATGCCGTCGCCGGCCAGCGGGTGCACGCCGTGGGCGTCGCGGCCGCGGACGGATGCGACCAGGCAGGCGCACTCGCCCGATGCGCCGAAAATCTGCCCGCCTTCATGGTGCCGCGCGAGATCGAGCTCGTGGAGACGCTGCCGCTCTCGCAGAACGGCAAGGTCGACTACAAGGCCCTGGTGGCCGAGCGCAGCGCGGATGCCTCGAGGCAGGCTTCGGCCGGTCCGCCACTTCGGGGACGGGCATCGTGAGCCCAACGCCGGACCCGACGAACGGCCGGGACGCGCTCGACACGCTCGCCGCCGAGCTGATCGAGGACGGATTCGCGGTCGATCAGGGCGTTCTCGCCATCGGCGGTATCGGTGCCGACCGGCTGGCCGAGGAGTTCGGCACGCCGCTCTACGTCTACGATGCCGGCCTGCTGCGGCGCAATCTCCGCCGCCTGCGCCAGGCCGTCGGGCCGAGCGTCGACATCCATTATTCGGTCAAGGCCAATCCCAATCCCGAGATCGTCGCCGTGTTCGTCGCCGAGGGTGCCGGCCTCGAGGTGGCGTCGGCGGCCGAGTATATCCGCGCGCGCCGGGCTGGCGCCGACGCCGAGCGCATCCTGTTCGCCGGTCCGGGAAAGGGGCGGGACGAGCTCGATTTCGTGATCGGCAGCGGCATCGGCGAAATCCATCTCGAGACCGATGCCGAGCTTCGGACGGTCGCGGCGATCGGCGAGCGGCGGGGTGTTCGGGTGGCCGTCGGACTGCGCATCAACCCGACCGCAGCCGCCCAGGGCGGGGCGATGCGCATGGGTGGCAAGCCCGCGCAGTTCGGCTTCGACGAGGAGCGGCTGGAAACGGTGATCGCCGACGTCCGCCGCCATGCCGGCCTCGATTTCAGGGGGGTCCATCTCTTCGCCGGCACCCAGATCCTCGACCCCGAGGTGCTGTGCGCCCAATGGCGCCACGGCGTCGAGCTCGCCGCCCGCATCGAGCGCGAGCACGGCCTTGCTGTCGCAACCCTCGATCTCGGCGGCGGCCTTGGCGTGCCCTATTTCAAGGGAGAGCGGCCGCTGGATCTCGACCGGCTGCAGGAACTGGCGGTCCCGCTCTTCGCCGAGGCGGCGGAACGGCTGCCGGACACCCGCCTGGTTCTGGAGCCCGGCCGCTGCCTGACGGCGAGCGCCGGCGTCTACCTCGCGCGCGTGCGGGCGTTCAAGGAATCGCGCGGCGGCCATTATGCGGTGACCGACGGCGGCATGCACCACCATCTCGCGGCCTCCGGCAATCTCGGCCAGGTCATCAAGAAGGATTACCCGATCGTCCTCGCCAATCGGCTGGATGCGGCGGCCGACGTGACCGCTAGCGTCGTCGGCCCGCTCTGCACCCCGCTCGACACGATCGGCCGCAAGGTCGCCATGCCCGCCCCCGAGGACGGCGACCTGATCGCCGTGCTCCAGTCCGGCGCCTACGGCCTGACCGCGAGCCCGACCGGCTTTCTGAGCCAGCCCATGCCGGCCGAGGTGCTCGTCGACGGCGGCAGGGCCAGCATCATCCGGCCGCGCGGCACGTTCGAGCAGCCCATCACCGCCCTTCCCTGATCCGCGCCCCGACCCGCCCGTTCAGCCGCTCGAGATCGGCGAACAGCCTGTCCATGGTCATGTCGAGCGCCGCGGCGTCGACCGGCGGCACGGGCTCGCTGAAGACCAGCGGCCGCGCCGGCTCCGGCCCGGCCTGCCTCCCCGCCAGCAGACCGCCGGCCGTGAAGATCTTGTGACGCGACCTGGAGGTCGCCGCCGTCAGGATGCCGGCCGCGACCAGCCGCTCCACGATCCTGCCCGCGGCGACGCGGGAGCAGGCGAGATGGGCGGCGACCAGGCCGATAGTGACCACGGGTGTCGCCGCCAGAAGGTCGAGAACGCCCGGAGCCCGGGCGTGGCGCCGCAGGCCGGCGGCGGCCAGGGCGCCGTGCCAGGCCCGGTGCCGGCGGGTGAGACCGAGGAGACGCCGATGGGCCTGTCCGGCCTCCCCGGCAAGATCGCCGAGGCCTGACGCCAGCCAGTCGGAAAGCGGACCGCCCCCGGGCGAAGCGGCACTCATGCCGAGCGCCAGGCGCCGGCCGCCGAGCAGGCCGGGGGCGCCCTTCGGCACAATGCCGGTCTCGGCCAGGGCCAGCGGCAGGGCCAGACGCATGAGAGGGGGCGCAACGCCTCCCGCTCCGGCCCGGCGGCGCAGGTCCAGGAAGAGATTGATCAGCGCCGGCCGCCTGCCGTCGTCAGCGAGGCCGGCGAGCACGCGCACCAGATCGGTCAGCCGCTGCCGATCGTCCTCCCCCTGCCCTGTCCCGCCCGATCGCAGCTGTGCGCCCGGCAGCGGCGCCCCGCCGTCGGGCTGCAGCGCCTCGCTGCTCCAGAATTGCGGCCAGAGCGCCGGATTCGAGTCGGTTCGGCCGAGATCTCGAAAAAGCGGCGCCATGGTCACGAACACCCGCTTGGCGGCGGCCAGGCCCGGACCCTCGCCCCCGGGATCGACCGGCACGCCGATCGTCACCCTGCGCAGCGAATCGACATCGGCCCGATAGCCGCCGGCCTGGACGACCACCACGGCGGCCCGCGTCATTTCCCGCCAGAGCCAGGTCAGATGCAGCCCGGTGCTTTCGAGGGCATGGCCGAGCCGGCCGAGCGCCCGCTCCGCCCGGCCATGGGCATGCGCCAGGCCGACCCAGTCGATGGTTTCGGCTTTCGTCGTCATCGGGTAGACGAAAGCAAATTGCCTAAAAAGTTTCAATAGAGATCGACTTTTAAAACAAGCCGCAGCGAACGATCCGGTCCCGGCATTGTCACAACGTGATAAAAGATGTTATCATGCATGCCGCCGGCATCCGGTGGACTTGTGATGAGACCGTGAACGGATGGTTGGGACAGGGATGAGAGCGACTGGCCACGGATTAGGCATTGGGGACGGAGCATGACGTCAGGCCGAGACGAGCAGATCGACGACCGTGCACTGACCTCGGCGGGTGATCAGACCCCAGTCGAGCCCGTGGCCGTTGGCCACCTGCTGAGCCGGGAAGAGTTCCATCGGCTGGCAGCCGTGCCGCCCGCGGTCGAATGGTTCGCCAATATCGACAACGCCAATACCAGGCGCGCCTATCATGGCGATGTCAGCGATTTTTCAGGCTTCGTCGGCCTGCAGGGCCCCGAGGACATGCGCCTGGTCACCCGTGCCCACATCCTCGCCTGGCGTCATCACCTGGCCGAAAGGAAGCTCGCCGACGCCACCATTCGCAGAAAGCTCGCCGCGGTCTCGACCCTGTTCGCGTTTCTCGCCGATCGCAACGCCATCGACGTCAACCCGGTGAGCGGGGTCAAGCGCCCCGTCTCCAGGGTCAGGGAAGGTGCCTCCCCTGCCCTCTCCGCCGAGCAGGCCAGGCGCCTGCTGGACGCGCCCGATCCCGCGACCCTGATCGGCAGGCGTGACCGGGCGATCCTCGCCACCCTGCTGTTCCACGGCCTGCGCCGCGCCGAGCTCTGCGCCCTCGAGGTTGGCGACCGCCAGCAGCGCAGGGGGACGGCCCATCTGCGCATCCACGGCAAGGGCGGCAAGATCCGCTACCTCCCCGCCCGGCCCGAGGCGAGCGAGCGCATCGAGGACTATCTCCGCGCCGCCGGCCACGGCGCCGATCTGAAGGGCGCCCTCTTCCGGCCGCTGCGCAGCCGCACACCCGGCGGCCCGGGAAAGCCGCTGCATCCGGACGCCGTCTACAGGATCGTCAAATCCCATGCCGCGCGCACCGGCATCGCCGGCGACGTCCCGGGATTTTGCCCCCACTCCCTGCGCGCCACCGCCGCCACCCTCGCCCTCGACAGCGGCGCCGACATCGCCAGGGTCCAGGATTGGCTCGACCACGCCAGCCCGGTGACCACCAGAATGTACGATCACCGCCAGTCCAGGCCCGAAGACAGCCCGACCTTCTGGATCCGCCTCTGACCGCCTGAAGGCGCCGGTGGTGGCGTGGCCGCCTCATGAACCCGGACCGTCGGAGCCTGGATCGACGGTTTGCGCCCAGGTTCCTGGACGTGAGCGCAAGGGTCGACCTGTCGAGGACAGGCCGCTGGCGCGGGTGATGGATAACCCACCGCTTCTTCGTCCGACGCTAACAAAATCTTAAAGCGCCCGCTCGATCATCACCCCCTGGTCCATGCGATCCTGGGAATCCGAACCTCACCCCTTTGCTCCGGCGGGCGGGCGGATTCCCAGGATCGCATGGACCAGAACAGGGACGATACGGGCCAGGCGTTAAGATTTTCCTAACCTCGGGGCGAAAATCGGTGAATTGTCACAGCCCCCTAAAGCCGCCCGTCCACGTCGTCTCTGGGAAACAGACACTTCACGTCGAACAGCACGGCGCCCTCTCGTCCCAGGCGGCGCAGGCCGGAAGCGCCCTGCTCGCGAAAGGCGTCGTGCGCGACCGCCAGCAGGATCGCGTCATAGCGCCCCGCTTCCGGCGTCTCGATCAGCTCGAGACCGTATTCGGAGCGCGCCTCGTCTGCCGACACCCAGGGATCGTACACCTCGACCGCCGCGTTGAAGCTCTCGAGCTCGCGGATGATGTCGACCACGCCGGTGTTCCTGAGATCCGGACAGTTCTCCTTGAACGCCAGGCCCAGGATCAGGATCTTCGACCCGACCACGTGCAGGCCCTTCCTGGTCATCAGCTTGACCACGCGCTCGGCGACATGCGCGCCCATGCCGTCATTGATCCGCCGGCCCGCCAGGATCACCTCGGGGTGATAGCCGACATGCTGCGCCTTGTGGGTGAGGTAATAGGGATCGACGCTGATGCAGTGCCCGCCCACCAGCCCCGGCCGGAACGGCAGGAAATTCCACTTGGTGCCGGCCGCGTTCAGCACCTCCTCGGTGTCGATGCCGAGCCGGTGGAAGATCAAAGCGAGCTCGTTCACCAAGGCGATGTTGAGGTCGCGCTGGGTGTTCTCGATCACCTTCGCCGCCTCCGCCACCCGGATCGAGCTGGTCGGATAGGTACCGGCACGAATGATTTTCTTGTACAGCCGATCGATGAACGCGGCCGCCTCCGGGGTCGAGCCCGAGGTCACCTTGGTGATGTCGGGCAGGCGGTGCTTCTGGTCGCCGGGATTGATCCGCTCCGGGCTGTAGCCTGCGAAGAAGTCCCGGTTGAAGGTGAGCCCCGAGACCTGCTCCAGGATGGGCACGCACACCTCCTCGGTGGCGCCGGGATAGACCGTGCTCTCGTAGATCACCACGTCGCCCTTGGCGAGCCCCTTGCCGACCGTGCGGCTCGCCGCCTCCAGCGGGCGCAGATCCGGGCGCTTATAGCCGTCGATCGGCGTCGGCACGGTGACGATGTAGACGTTGCACCCGCCGAGTGCTGCGGGATCGCTGCTGAAGGCGAGGCGCCTGGCGTCCGCCAGCATGTCGGCCGTGACCTCGCGGGTGCCGTCGATGCCGCGCTCCAGCTCTTCGATCCGCTCCTGCTTGATGTCGAAGCCGACCGTGTCGAGCACCCGCCCGAACTCCACCGCCAGCGGCAGACCCACATAGCCCAGACCTACCACACCGAGACGCACGTCTTCCAGTGACCGGACCATCGAACGTTCCCCTTGGGCGCTGCGGGAGGCTTGCTTTCCACCTCCTCGGTTCAATCGGAAAAATCAATGGCGCTCTAGTACAGCCTGGCCGTGCGCAATGTCCAGCCGGCAGCCCGGCCTTTCGGCAGGCTCTGGCACGATGATACGCTTCCTTGTTGCGGCAGGGCCGCAGGCCGCCCTGCCCTACCCCGCCCGCTCCGCGCCGAGCTCGCGCATCAGCGCGTCGAGCGCCTGCTCGATCACCTCGCTCACCAGCCGTTCGCGCCCGTCCACCTCGCCGTCGGCGAGGCGATAGACCAGGTCGTGATAGTCCGGCGTCATCTTGGTGGTGAACGCCCGGGTGCGCCCGGAGCGGCGCCCGCGGCGTTTTTTCTTCACGGGCGCTTCGCGGCTCTGGAAACCGGTACGCTCGGCCGCGGTCTTGACGCTGGCGCTCTGGTCGGGCTCGGCCGGCTCCGGTGTCTTCGGCTTGAAGCGCCCGAGATTGCCGAAGGGGTTGGCGCGCTGCTCGCCCGCCATCTCAGGCCGCCTCCTCGCCGTCGGCTCCGTTCTCCGGCCCGCCCTCTGCGCCGGCGATGTCGTCGAGCTTCTCCAGGAGCTCGGAGGCGAAGGCCTCGGCATTGGCGATCGCGGCGTCGCGCGTGCTCACCTCCCTCTGCGGCAGGTTTTCCAGGGAGCCGCCGATCGAGAAGACCGCGCGGAACGGCTCGCGATCCAGCATCTGGGTGCGGAACATCGGAATGCCGGCGTCGCGCAGGAGCTGCTCGACATGCTGCAGCGTCTTCGGGCGGATCGCGGCGCTGGTGCGGGTGATCACCACGGCAAAGGGGATGGTGCGCCCGAGATACTCCTCCTGCTCCTTGACCAGCTGGATCGCCTTCGCGGCCTCCTTGCCGTCGAGGTGGGAGCCCTGGGTCGGCACGATCACCAGATCGGCGCGGCTGATCGCATAGGCGACCAGCAGGTTGGCGGTGCCCTCGAGGTCGACGATCACGAAGGGCGTGCGCGCGGCGGCCTCCTTGATGGCCGGGATGATCTCCTTTTCGCTGGTGCAGGAGACCACGTCGAGGGCCTGCGGCACGCCCGGCAGCGCCGCCCAGCCGACGATCGGCTGGTTGGGATCGGCGTCGATCACGGTGACCGCCGCCCCGCGCTCGGCGAGCGTGGTGCCGAGCACCAGGGCGGTGGTGCTCTTGCCGACCCCACCTTTCGGGCTCGCAAGGACGATGACGGGCATGGTTCCTCCAGACTGGGATGACGGTAGGCTTACGGTATATTGGTAATCCTACGGTAATCAATTGGAAAACGGTAATACGTCCCATTCCCTAAATGGTTACCCAGGTTTCCTGCTGGAAGAAGGAAGGATTACCGTAAGATTATGGTAAGATAATAGTAATATTATACCTTACGGTAGTATAATGATATACCGTAGGATTTCCGTAAATCTGTATCCTACCAGATGGTCTCGACGTCATAGGCGCTCAGCCACTGGTCTCTGGAAACGAGGGAAACAGCCTCGCACTGGGCTTGGGCGACCAGCAGGCGGTCGAAAGGATCGCGATGATGATCTGCCAGGTGGCGGACCCGTGCGGCATGATGGAGATGAATCGGCAGCACGGTGAAGCCGTTCAGCGGCAGCTGGTCGGCGAAGAAGCCCTCCAGATCGTCAGGCATGTCGAGGCGTCCGAGCCGGGCCTTGATCGCCACCTCCCAGATCGAGCAGATGCTCACCAGCACCTCGTTTTCTGGATCGGCGATGGTCCTTCGCGCGTTGTCCGAAAGGTCCGGGGCAGCGGCCAGCCACCAAAGCAGCGCGTGGGTATCGAGAAGGACGCGCAAAAGGCTACGACCCTTCGAACGCGGCCATGATTTCCTCGGGCAGGGGAGCATCGAAATCGCCATGCACCCGCAGCTTGCCGCGCGCGGAGCCGGGCTGACGGGGCAGGGCAGGGGAGGTCGCCGGCACCAGCCGCGCCACCGGCTTGCCCGCCTTGGCGATCACCACCTCCTCACCCCGCTGCACCCGCGCGATCAGCTTCGAGAACTGGGTCTTGGCATCATGAATGTTCACGGTGGTCATGGTCATTCTCCCACGACTCAGCATAGACTAAGCCCTAGACTAAGTCCACTGGCGCTGGCGTCGCCAGCTGATTCACCTGCTTGAGACCCTGCTTAAACGCCGGTGAAAGCCTGGTGGGCTACCGTGTCCCCGGACGCACCCGCCACCGGCCCCACGCCCCCAAACCTGGCCGCATACCGTGGACCCAGGCGCTTGCAGTCCGAGTCAACGAGGTGGCCGTGCCATGGCCATGTCGAGGGAAAGAGGCTATATGTAGGACGTAGTACGCACTACGTCGGACATGATCGATGGTTCCCATCCGCATCAAGATCACCCGCAAGCACCAGATCACTCTCACCAAGCCGCTCCGCGACCATCTGGGCGTGTCCGAGGGGGACCAGATCGAGGCGACCGTCGGTGCCGAGGGTGAGGTGATCGTGCGCGCCGCACCGGCCAACGCCGCGGACCCATTCGCCGATCCCTTCGCGGTCTTCGACGAATGGGCGAGCGCCGAGGATGACGAAGCCTTCGCCCATCTGCAGCCAGGCCGATGAAAGCACTTTCTCCATTCGAGGTCGTCCAGGTCGGCTTTCCCTATGTCGAGACCGCGCAGCGGAAAATCCGCCCGGCGGTGATCGTCACCACGTCGGCCTTTCATGAATGCGGCGTCGCCTGGTGCCTGATGATCACCAGTTCCAGACATCGGCCCTGGCCGGGAGACGTCGAGATCGACGATCTGCAAGCGGCCGGGCTGGTCAAACCCTGTGTGGTCAGGACGGCCAAGATGGCGACGATCCCGATCGGTGCCGCGCAGTCCCTCGGCTATCTCGATGCGGCGACCCGCAAACGCGTCGGCGCGGCCGTGCTCGAAGGCCTGGCCGATCTCTGTCGAAACGGACCCTGAAAATCCCGGCCGCCGCGACGTCTCCCATGAGACCTGTGCGCGGGTAGGGTTTGTATTGGCGTTATCTTTCTGATTCTATTGAAGAAACAGAGAGGTAACTCTGCCATGCCGCGCCGCCGGATTGGTCAGGAGATGATGTTTCCAGCCAGCGACAAGCGCTCGCCGTTGGAGGATCTGGCCGAGCTGATCGACTGGGCGCCGATCGAGCGAGGGTTGGCGGTTATCCATTCAGCACCCAGGGGCGAAGCGAGCTGGCCGCCGCTCGCGATGTTTCGCGGGATGCTGCTGGCGGTCTGGCATGACCTTTCGGACGTGAAGCTTGCCGACGCGCTGGATGACCGGGCATCGTTCCGCCGGTTTTGTGGCTTTGCCCGCAGCGAGCCGACGCCGGAGCGTACTGCCTTCGTCCGCTTCCGCCGGGAACTGCTCCGTTATGAGCTCGACCGGGTTCTTTTCGATGAGATCACGGCACAGCTTAGAGCCAAGGCGATCCGGGTGAAGACCGGGACGCTGGTGGACGCGACCGTGGTGGGCTCGGCCAGCGAAGGCGACGGTGAGGCAAGGTGGTCGGGCCATCGATCCCGCAGGTCGATCCACGGTTACAAAGCGCACGTCGGCGCCGATGCCGACACCGCCTTGGTCGAGAAGGTCGCGGTCACGCCGGGCAACGCCCATGACGGGCGCAACGGGGAGGCCGCGCTGCCGGACGATCCGGGTGACGTCTTTGCCGACAGCGCCTATCGCGGCGAGGTCTTTCGAGAAGCGGTGCGCGCGCGTGGCGGCAAACCGCGTGTCTTGATCACCCATGTCTGGGCGCAAAGTCAGGACGAGGCCGATCGGAAGCTGGCTGCCTGGAACGGCCCGATCCACATGATCCGCTGCCGCATCGAGAAGATCTTCGGCACCTGGAAGCGCTCCTACGGCTTTCGCCGCATGCGATGGCGAGGCCTCGCCGAAGCCCATCTCCAAGCCCGCCTCACCGCCATCGCCTACAATCTCAAACGAGCCCGAAACATCCTGATGCCAGCCTGACAAGCGCCATATCGAAAGCCCCGGCTGCCGGATTGGTGGCAGGGCTGAAAAGTCATACCTATCTGATATAGCGTCGAAAATTTTCTATCCGCGCACAGGTCTCATCAGTGACTGACCGCCGGCACGGCGGCGAGATCGAACAGCCGGTCGAGCCGGTCCCAGCGGCGCTCGTCGAGCAGTCTTTCGAGCTTCGCCCTCATCCGACCCTGCCCGGTATAGTGGCGCACCCTGGAGCGCAGGGGCAGGTCCGGAATTCGGGGCTGGCCGGGATCGATCTCCCAGGGATGCATGTAGAACACGCCGATGCGGTCGGTCTCCGCCTCGAGCTTGTCCAGGCAGAAGCTCGACCAGCGATAGGGGTATATCCGAAAATGCCCGCCGCCGGCGCAGCTGATCCGCCGCCCCCGCCAGTCGATGGCCGCCACCGGGATCTCCACGACCGCGCCGCCGCGCGGGCGAAACGGCGCCAGGGGCGCTTCGGGCATGCCGTAATGGTCGTGGCTGATCGGGTGCAGGCTGGAGCTATAGCCGTAGCCGGCCTCTGCGAGCACGTCATAGGCCCAAAAGCAGCGCTCGTCGATCGAGAAGCTGGGGGCCCGATAGCCCTTGACCGCGACGCCGCCCAGATCCTCGAGCAGCAGCCGGGTTTTCCGGACATCATCGAGGAAGGCCGACGGCGTGAGTTCGCCGACCTTGTCGTGACTGTAGCCGTGGCTCGCGAGCTCGTGGCCGCGGGCGACGATCTCCCGCACCAGCAGAGGCTCGCGCTCCGCCACCCAGCCGAGGGTGAAGAAGGTCGCCTTGATGTCGCGCCGATCGAACAGGTCGAGCATACGCATGGTGCTGTCCGCCACCCGGGACGGCAGGTCCCGCCAGCCGGCCTTGCCGATCGCCGAGGTGATCGCCCAGGCGTGGTAATAGTCTTCGACGTCCACCGACATGCCGTGCCTGCGAGCGGCAGGCGGTCGGTCTCGTCTATCGTCCCGGGCAGCCAGGAGTGAAGGGCGCGCGCCGGGTGAGGACCTGTCCTCGCGGTAATTCCACGCCCTGACCGTGTCGGCCGCGCTGGCCCCGGATAGGTGCAGTTCATCCGCCGGCATGCTGACTGTCTCCGTCCATATGACGCTGTCGGACGCCGACTATAGAGTCATATAACAATCAAAAATAGAATTTTTACAAATATAATCTACCTTAAGGTACTATCTATGGGATCGCAGACATCGCCCCGGCCCATGGCGGCCGCAGCTGAACCAGCCAGCGGAGCGGGGTCGTCGTCACGCTGACATGACCTGTCGATGGAGCTGAAAACGACATGACGCGACCGAACCGGGATGCCGGTCAGCCCGCGGCCTCGGCGATATCCATCTTCGAAAAATCCCCGCCCTTGAACAGCAGCGGCTCGCCGCGCGTGCTGGCGAGCGCATAGGCGGCGCAATCCCCGAAATTCAGCCCAGCCGGATGGCGGCCTTCGCCGAAGCGACGAAAGGCGAAGCGCGCGATGCCGGCCTGCTCGGCGTCAAAAGGAACAGTCTGGAATTGACCACGCAGCAGGAGGTTGTCGAGCGCGAGCGCGCCCGCCTCGCCCTTGCGCACCTCGGCGACCATGCCTGCTTCGAGCACCGAAACCGCCGAGATCAGCCGGATGGGATCGGCTTCGATCGACGCAGCGAAGCGCTCGTTCTCGGGCTCGCGCTGGAGAATCGCCAGAACGGCAGACGTGTCGATTACCATCAGGCCGGCAGACCATGCTCGTCGTAGCCCAGGATCTCGTCGTCGGAACGCTCATCCAGGGTCGGCAGCGTCGCATAGCGATCGCCGATGCTGAACAGTTCCCTGGCGACGCCGGGCGCCCGCACCGCCTGGCGTTCCTTGGCCAGGGCTGCTTCCAGGGCCTCGAGAACCACGTCGGTGATGCTGCGCTTGCGCCGCCTTACTAGTTCGCGCGCCAACCGGTCGGCGTCCGGGTGCTTGATGTTGAGGGCCATGGCAGCTTTCTTCCTGGATATCTTCCTTCTTCATATAGCATATTCCAGTCGACAGAGGGTCGGTAGCCGACATTTTCCCGCTTGGCGTTTTCACTGTGTTCCGGCTTGGCAATCGGTCTAGGACGCTCAGGGCCGGCAAAGCTGGTGGACCACCACGCCTAACACGATCGATAGCGCCATTTATGCCTGGCGACGGGCTTCTTGTGACGCGCTTCATCCCACGCCTTCAGATCTTGTTCCTGTTGGAAGAGTCCTTCGATATCGGGTTTCTCATCCTGGTCAGCCGACTGGTCCCGCTCCTGGTCATTGTTAAGCGCTTCCGGGCGCTCCCTTGCGCTGACGGGCAGATCGGGATGGCTGTCATCAGCAGCGGTGAGGCGCTGCACCTCCGGCACAGCTTGTTGCTTTTCATAGCGGACGATCGCTCGACGCTTTCCCAGCCACCAGGCCAAGGACAACGAAAGACCGAGGAGGGTCAGACCGGTCACCCACGTCATGCCCGTCATAAACGAGGCGAGCACGCCCCTGACCTGCTCCAGGTGCCAGCTGTCGAGGCGGATCAGATTGGATTGCCAAAGCTCATCGCCCTCTTTCGTGGCGACCGTCCAGGTCCAATGATCAAGGCCGATGGCATCGAGCAGAGCGGCGCAGGCCCAACGGGCAGCTGCGACGAGACGGGAAGCTGGCTCCGCGAACCAGATATATGCAACCACGAACAGCAACCAGCATGTCAAGATCGCTGAAACACGCCAAACCAAGTGACAATCTTGGTTCGCCACTGCCAGTATCGATGCTGCCAGGAAACACGGTAACGACGTCGGTTTCGAGCAAAGCCGACCATCAGGTGGCATCCCCATCGCCGACGGCCTGTCTGCCGGCTTTGATCCTGGCCTGCTCGCGGAGCTCGGTCAGATCACTGATCACCTCATCGTGGATCTTCTTGAACTGACGCTCTGCTTCTCGGCTGATGACCTCGCGGATGGCGTCAGTGCCGGTCCTGCCGGCGAGGGCTGCGGCCGCCACGGCGGCGGTGTGGGCATAGGTGGTTTCGCGAAGGGCGATGAGGCCAAGATGCAGGAAGGCGCTGTTCTCGTGAAAAGTCCTGGCCTCCAGCTGATCGAGCCGGGCATGGATCCCGCGGAGGGTGTCCGTGATGGCGAAATCGATCTCCGAGGAGGGGGCCAGTGCGTCGCTGATGGCATTGCGCACCCATTCGGTTTTGTTCAATCCTTCGGCTCTTGCCCGGCTTTCGATTTGCCTGCTGAGGGCCTTGGGCAGGCGCATCCAGAAGCGTTCGGACTCCGTTTCCTTGGCCGCCATGGCGAGGTTCCTCCTTTGTTGTCAGGCTCCGAGCGCCCCAAGGGCGATCAGGATGCGCGCGCCGACGCAGCGTCAGGGGAACGATAAGGCGGCAAAATTCGCTGTGCCAAACAGTGCCACCGGCTGTGCCAGGAAAGAGCGGACCAGCCAATGAAGTGTGACAGCTGCGCAAAATCGTGCGTAAGTTAACGTCTTGATCTTACGAAAAAGTCGATGTTCAGGACACGGCGATTGTGACGTCGGTGCCAAACGGTGCACAGTCTGCATAAGCCATGTGCATCGATTAACCTTTTGATATCAGACAAGATCTTAAAAAAATACGCGCTTTGGTGGAATGTCCCTTGAGCAACGGAACGTTGCCTATTGTGTGAGGAGCTATCGGCTGTGCACAGCCGATAGCTCTGCGGGTCAGCAAATGGAGAGCCGCGCGGAGCGCGTGGGCCTGGCGCTCGGCGGTGGCATAAAACCGGGTCGCGCCTGGTTGCCTGGCAAGAGGGCCGCCGACCATGGCGGCGAGGGGAAGATCGACAACTATTTGTCGCTATGACGATTTCGATGTCCGGGCACACGGCAATCGCCGCCTGCCTGCGCAGTGAACAGGTTCTCCTGCCTCAATCGACGCCGACGAACCCCTTGAGCGCGCAGGCTTTTTTGTCGAAGGTCGCGGTTGCGCCGACGCCAGCCATGGCGTTGGTTTCGGCGATCAAAGCGTCGGCGAAGTCGAAGCCTTCCTGGTAGCGGGCGAGCGCCGTCCAGACGGCTTTTTCGTTCTCGACACGCAGATCGGCGGTGCGCAGCAGGGTCTCGATGCAGGATGCGATCAGGGCGCGTTCATAGCGATAGGCACGCTCCAGCACCCAGACGATCTCGCACATGACCACGCGGTTGACGTAGCCCGGCTCCTCGATCGAGCAGCTTTTTTCGATCAGCGCCGAGGCGCGCGCCGCCTGCCCTGGCTCGTCCTGGGTCAGGTGGCGGATCAGGACATTGGTGTCGAGCCCGATCAACGGGCGCGGCCGGTGGCGATGACCTGGTCCATCTCGTCCAGGCTGACCGGCCGTTCGGGCCTGGGCAGCAGCCCCTTCAGGTCTCGCGCACGCCGGTCGGCGGCGACGATGCGCACCCTGCCCTCCTCCTCGAGATAGAGAATCCGGTCCCCGGGCTTGAGCGCGAGCTTTTTCCGGATCTCGGCCGGGATCGTGGTCTGTCCCTTGGCGGTGACGGTCGAGCTGAGCATGCACACATTCCTTACATTGAGTCAGAAGTATGCCACAATATCAAAAGCAATGCGACACCCATTCTTCCCTCCCCCATTCCCTCAGGAGACCCGCCGGAGGCTGGTCTCCGCCGGGCCAGAGGCCCGGTGACCGACATTCCCCCTCTCGACGCGTTTAGCGCAGCACGGCCGTGCAAACGGTCAAGGACGCGAAGCGCCAGCGGAGCTGGTGGCCTGAAGGGCCATCCTTGAGGGTTTGCTTTCGAGGCCGTGCTATTTTTCTTGTCGAGAGGATGGATGTTGTGCCCGGAGGGCACGCTTTTTCAGGCCAAGACGAAGTCTTGGGGCGCAGTGAGCGGAGCGAACGGAGGGTAGGAGATGATGGGATGATATGAGGCGTAGCCGAATGCTTTGAAAGCGTAGCGAACCGCGATTTTCCGAAGTTATCCACAGCCCTGGAGTGTTATATATGTGTTAAATAGTGTTAAGGGCATTTTTTTGCCTCGCAACCTACTGAATACAAAGACTTTTTGTATATTAGATGTGGGTAAAATCACGAAACTTTGTGTGTGGAATCACGAATCTCCGTGTGTGGAATCACGAATCCCTGCCGAATGTGGGTGAAATCACGAAAGGCGCTTTTTTGTGGGTGAAATCACGAAAGGCTTGCCATTTGTGTGTGAAATCACGATAGTCCGCGCATGGTGGGTGAAATCACGAACGACGTGCGCAATCCTCTCCTTCCGATTCGCTCGGACAAGGAGGATTTTTTCGTCTGCGACATCTTCGATGCGGCGCCGAAAGCGGACATCGCATCGATGGCGCATCCGATTTTCTCGCTCTCGACCAAGCCTGACCGGCGCATCCGGCGCTATGTCAGCGGGGCGGACTATGTCGAGGTCAAGCCCTCGGCCGAGGGCCTGGCGACGATCCATGACCGGGACGTGCTGATCTACTGCATCAGCCAGATCATCGCGGCGCTGAACCGGGGCGAGAAGGTCTCGCAGACCGTGCGCCTCAGAGCTCACGATCTCCTCAAGGCGACCAACCGGGTGACCGACGGGCGCGGCTACGAAGGCCTGAAATCCGCCCTCGCCCGCCTGCAGGGCACGCAGATCGAGACCAATATCGTCACCGGCGGCACGGAAAAGCTCGACATCTTCAGCATCATCGACCGCGCCACCATCGTGCGCGAGACCCGCGACGGGCGCATGCAGGAGATCGAGGTCAAGCTCTCGGACTGGGTGTTCGACGCGATCAATCACAAGGAAGTGCTCACCCTCCACCGCGACTATTTCCGCCTCAGGAAGCCGTTGGAACGCCGCATGTACGAGCTCGCGCGAAAACATTGCGGGCGGCAGGACGAGTGGAGCATCTCGCTCGCCACCCTGCAGCAGAAATGCGGCTCCTGCTCGACCCCGCGCGAGTTCAAGCGCCTGGTGCTGAACATCGTCCGCCAGGACGAGGCACATCACTACATGCCGGACTATTCGGTCACCCTCGAGGAGGAGGACCGCGTGGTGTTCCGCAACCGCGGCTCGGTCCCATCCCCCACCCACGACACCTCGGACATCGGCACGCTCGATCCCGAAACCTACCACGACGCCCGCACGCTCGCGCCCGGCTGGGACATCCAGTTCCTCGAGCGCGAATGGCGCGACTGGATCACCGAGCCCCCGCGCGACCCCGACGCCGCCTTCCTGGGCTTCTGCCGCAAATGGTACACCCGCCGCGGCCCTCCGTGATGCGATCACCTCGTTGACTCGGACCGCAGGCACCTGGCCCCGCGGTATGCGGCCAGGTTTGGGGGCTTGGGACCGGCGGCGGGTGTGTCCGGGGACACGGTGCGCGCCCAGTCTTTACCGCCGCGTCAGCAAGGTCTCAGGCAGGTGAGTCAGCTGGCGACGCCAGTGGGGGGCTGTGGTAGACGCCGTTCAGGAGGAAGTGCAGGAGGGGGATGCGTCGGACCAGGCTTCTATGGATGCCGTAGGTCAGGGCGAAGGTGACGGTGACGATGAGGGTGAATTTGACGGAGGCCGGCAGCGCCGTCTCGAGCAGCGCCAAGCCGAACAGAATGACCAGCAGGTGATGCAGGAGATAGATGGTGTAGGAGGCGTCCGCCATCTTCATGAAGCCGGGGCTGGGCCTGCTGAAGCCCTTGTCAAACAGGAAGAACACCAGCGCGCAGGAGATCCAGATGGTCACGGCGTAGGCATAGGCCTGCGCCAGCTTCAGGAGGGCCGGGTCCGCGTCCGCCAGTGACAGGGCGCCCGCCGCGGCCGGCAGGATCACGGCCAGGAGCCAGAGCGGCGGCGCGGAGAAGGCGGCCAGCAGGTCGCGCTCGAAGAACAGGATGGCACCGAAGCCGAAGAATAGGCCGTAATGGAACAGGTCCCGGGTCGTGAACAGGCCGAGGATAGGGTCGTTCACGAAGGGCAGGGCTTTGCCGCTCACCGAAAGCCCGGTGGTGATCAGCGGCAGCAGCAACAGGACCAGCAGTGCCAGGCCCCCCGGACCGCCGCCGATCCTGCCGGCCAGATCCCTAAGCGCCCGCAGGACGCCGTGGACGGCCCGCCATTTCGCCAGGATCAGCACCAGGGTGAAGTAGACGATCAGGTGCAGCAGGAACCAGAGATGCGAGATCCAGCCGCCGTCGCTCAGCCAGTAGCCGAGGGTCAGCGGCCCGGCCTCGGGCTTGCCGGTCACGAAGGCCTGGATCGTATTCAGCACCAGGCCGACGAACAGCAGAGGCACACCGATGCGCACCAGGCGGCGTCCGTAAAAGAGATCGGGTCCGTAGCGGATCAGGGTCAGCATGCAGAAGAAGCCTGCGATAATGAAGAAAGCAGGCATGCGGAAGGTGTGGATGACCACCACGATGAGATCGAAGATCGGCCCGCCGGACGGATCGTGGAGGCGCCAGCCGGGTTCGGCGCGGTAGATATTGGCGGTATGGAGAACGATGCCGAGCGTCATCAGGATGCTTCTTGCGGCATCCATCGAATGGAAACGTTCACGCGTCCTCTGGGGCATGGCTATTCCGTGTTCAGGCACGGCCTTCTTTGCGGCCCGTCGCCTTCCTCTTTAAAAAAGACCTCCTTTCCGGCGTCCATAGCGGTTTTTCTGATTTCGGTTTGTGTGTGACTATTGAGTAACTGAGGGCAGCTTTTGTCGCTGCGATGCGATCTTATAAGTTGAAATTTTCTCCTTATAAATAAAAATACGATTTAGAACGCCGCGCTGAAGGTGAGCATGAAGGCGTTTTGAAGATGCATGAAAACCAAAGCATTACCGCCAGCAGACGAATGCCGCGAGCGACATCGCAGCTGCATCATCGACAGCCGGATACGCATCTTGCCAAACAGCACCCTTCAAGATGCATGCTTTCCATTATGCCTCATCTGGCATAGATCAGCGTTTGACAAAGAGACGGTGTTGGATTCAGCTGAAATCTCCCCATTTGGTCGGCATCACAATGAACAAACCCACAGGCAGCGAGACCTTCGACGAGTGGCAGGGGCGCTCCGTTCTGGCCCATGCCGAGACCGAAGACGATCGCGACAAGCACCTGCTCCATCGCTATGTCGAGCGCCATGCCGCCGTCACGCCCAACCACACCGCCGTCACCTTTGCCGATGCATCCTGGACCTATCAAAACCTGATCGACGCCGCTCGACAGCTCGCATCCCAGCTCCAATACCGCGGTATCGGACGGGGCAGCCGGGTGGTGGTCTGCGTGGCGCCCTGCCTGGAAATGCCCGCAGCCGTGCTGGCGATCCACATGGTCGGCGCCGTCTACATCCCGCTCGATCCCACCTATCCGCAAGCGCGGATCGAAGCGATCGTCGAGGAGCTCGGCCCCGCACTGGCCCTCACCGATCGGCAGTCCACGCGTCTGTTCGAGAAAACCGGCGTCGCCCGGGAGGATCTCGCCGCTCTCTGCCGCATCGACGGCGAGGCCGGAACGCCGGAGCCTGTAGAGATCGACCGGGAGGATCTCGCCTACATCTTCTACACCTCGGGCACGACCGGGGCGCCGAAAGGCATCGCCGTCAGCCGGCGCGGGCTCGCCTTCTACGTCCATGCCGCCATCGACGTCTACGGCATCACCGCCGGCGACATCATGCCGGCGATCGCCAAATTCTCCTTCAGCATCAGCCTGTTCGAGCTGATGTGCCCGATCGTCGCCGGCGGGTCCGTGGTGATCCTGGAGCGCGACCACATCATGAAGCCGGCGCTGCTCGCCGGCACGCTGGAGCAGGTCACGGTCGTGCATATGGGGCCGAGCCTGTTCGGTCGGACCCTCGACTACATTCAAAGCCACAATGACGGGGTGAGCCGCTTCGATCATGTCCACCACGCCTCGGTCGGCGGCGACGTGGCCCAGCCCGATCTTCTGGAAACCATGAAGGCGGTGTTTCCCAATGCCGAGATCTGCGTGATCTATGGCTGCAGCGAGGTCGCCTGCATGGGCTGCACCTATCTCGTGCCGCGCACCTGCCGCGTCGACCGGACCTATGTCGGCAACGCCTTCCCCGGCGCCGAGGTCAGACTGTGGAGAGAGAAGGACGGGGAGCAGGAAAGCGGCGACGTGCCGGTGGGCGAGACCGGTGAGGTGCTGTTCGCCGGCGAGGGCCTCTTGAGCGACTACATCGCCAAGCCCGAACTCATGGCGCAAAAGCATCTCGAGATCGACGGCAAGCGCTATTTCAGGACCGGCGATCTCGGCCGCTTCGATTCCTTCGGCAATCTGGAGCTGCTCGGCCGCAGCGACTTCCAGATCAAGCTACGCGGCATGCGCATCGAGCCTGTCGAGATCGAGGTGCAGCTGCGTCAGGCGGACAGCGTCAAGGAAGCGGTGGTTGCGGCCGCCGAATCCGAGGATATGAGCAAGCGTCTGGTCGCCTATGTCGTCCCCAAAGAAGGCGCAACGCTCGATCCATCGGCGATCCGCGCCTTTCTCTCCAGGCGGCTCCCCGACTACATGATCCCCTCGGCCTTCGTGCTGATGGAGTGTCTGCCGCTCAATCAGAACCTCAAGGTTGACCGCAAGGCGCTGCCGCCGGTCAGCCGGGACAACCTGATCACACTCGACGATGCGACCGCGCCGCGCAACGACGTCGAGCGCCGGCTGGCCGAAATCTGGTGTGCCGAGCTCGGCCTGGACACTGTCGGCGTGACCTCGAATTTCTTCGATGTCGGCGGCGATTCCCTAAGCGCCACCAATGTGCTGATGGAGATCGAAACGGCCTGGGGACGGACCTTGTCCACCGACGTCTTCCTGCAGCAGCCGACCATCGAAACCCTCGCTCTGGTGATCAGTGGCGAGGCCGAGTCCGGGGAGCGCGGCGACATCATCCAGCTGCGCGAGGGGGCGGAAGAGCCGCCGATCTTCTGCCTGTTCGGCATCCTCACCTATCGGGATCTCGCCCAGCATCTGGGCTTCGACCGCTCGGTCGTCTGCGTCGCCCCGAAGATCGAGGACCAGCTTTTCTACCAGGGCGACGTCGAGCAGATCCGCGCGGTCTTCGCCAATTTCGAGCAGGTGGCAGAGCGCTATCTGACGATCGTGCAGCGGCACCGGCCGCACGGTCCCTATATCCTGTCCGGCCATTCCTGGGGCGGCGTGGTCGCGCTCGAGACCGCAAGGCGCCTGCGCGCGCTCGGCGAAGAGGTCGAGCTGGTCGTGCTGTTCGATTGCAACGAACCCCGCTTCTTCAAGAAGACCTGTCAGCCCAACCGGGTCGAGGCGATCTTCAAGGCCCTGGTCAGCAGGACCATGACCTATCTCAATCATCTCATGCCGAAACCGCCGGAAAGTGGGGACAGGACCGATCGGCGCAAATATACCGGCGACTCTTTGCGCTGGGAGATGCGCTGGGACAGCACCGACGGCTATCGCCCCGACCCCTATGACGGCCGGGTGCTAATGTTCAAGGCGAGGGACCGCTCCAAGCTCAGCGTCGACGATCCCAGGCTCGGCTGGGGCAACATTCTGCCGACGCTGGAGGTGCACGTGGTGCCCGGCGATCACCACAGCCTTTTGAAGGCGCCGAACGTCGAGACCATCTGCAGCCATCTCGAACGCGCCCTGACCAGGACACAGGCCTAGTGGTATGACCGCATCATTCGGTTCCCTCCGCTATCGCCTGGATCGACGGTATGCCGCCAGGTTTTGCGAACATCGAGGGACTCTTGTGTATCGAACGCACCACTAGGGCAGGCCGCGATTGAAAGAATGATTTCGAAGACCGTGCGACATGCCGATTTCGAAAAAAGACATCGACCCCCTGCTGAAGCGAACCGCGCGGCCGCACCGCTAGCGGATCGACGGACATCTGACGGATAGGGATCCCATGGCGAGAGGACTTGGCGACTTCGTCGTCGCCCGTTTCGAAGCTCCCCGGACGGACTGGCGGCACCTGGCCGAGGGCTGGCGCTGGCCGGCGATTGGCGGCGAGAGCCCCGCCGTCGAAAGCGCCGAGATCGGCGAGGGCCTGGCTGCCGCCTGGCGGGGTGCGGTCGAGCGGACCAGCGGCGACGGATCCTTCGGGTTGCGCCTCGAGCAGCGTCTCGGCGAGACCGGCATCGAGGAGGTGATCCGCGGCCGGCCCGCCGGCTACCGCGGAAAATTCGCGCAGGCCGCGGTCGATCCGGCGAGCGGCGCCATCACCGCGCACACCGATCCCATGCGCCAGGTGCCGCTCTATCTGCTGCAGGCGCCCGGGGTCACCGCGGTCGCGACCGACCTTTCCCTGCTCGCCCAGCTTCCGGGCTGGGACCGGGCGATCCTGCCGGAGGCGATCTATCACCATCTGAACTTCAGCTACGTGCCCACCCCCTTCACCATCTACCGGGCGGTGCAGAAGCTGCCGCCGGGGGCGGCACTGCGCGCGGATCGCGGCGGGATCGCGATCGAGCGCTACTGGCGCCCGCGCTATCAGGAGGACCTGGTGCCGGATGGGGGGGCGCCGGACGAAGGCGCGCTCGCCGAGGAGCTGCGCGGCCGTCTCGAGACGGTCATCGGCGGCCATGCCGCGGACGGCGCGGATCCCGCCTGCTTCCTGAGCGGCGGCACGGACAGCTCGACTATCGCCAGCATTCTCAGCCGCACGGCGGGGTCCGCCAACACCCACGGCTTCTCGATCGGCTTCGCCGAAAAGGCGTTCGACGAGCTCGACTTCGCCCAGGCCGCGGCGAAGAGCTTCGGCATCGATCATCACCACCGCCGGATCACCGCCGAGGAGAGCATGGCCGCGATCGACCGGCTGGTCGACGCCTTCGACGAGCCGTTCGGCAATTCCTCGGCCATCCCCACCTTCTACTGCGCCGATCTCGCCCGCCGCCAGGGACACGCCCGCCTGCTCGGCGGCGACGGCGGCGACGAGATCTTCGGCGGCAACGAGCGCTACGCCAAGGACTACTATTTCCAGCGCTATTTCGACCTGCCGGCCCCGGCGAAGGCGGTCGGGGGCCTGGTGCGCGGGGCGCTGAAGCCGATCGATCTGCGCTTCGCCAACCGGGTCAAGAACTTCCTGAACCGCGGCGCGCTCGCCAATCCGGAGCGCTTCTATACCGACGATTCCTTCGCCTCCGACTTCTATGACGAGCTGCTGACCGCGGATTTTCGCGCCGCCTGCGCAAAACGCTCCTCCCTCGCCGTCCTGGAGCGCCATTTCGCCGAGGCCGAGGCCGGATCCGACCTCAACCGCCTGATGTATATCGACCTGCAGATGGCGATCGCGGACAACGACCTCACCAAGGTCAACCGCGCGGCCAAGGCGGCTGGCGTGTCGGTGCTCTACCCCTATCTGACCCCGGATCTGATCGAGTTCATGGGGCGCGTGCCGGCGTCGCTCAAGGTCAACCGCACGGCCAAGCGCTATCTCTTCAAGAAAGCGGTGGCGCCGCTGCTGCCGGAGATGATCCTGACCAAGAAGAAGCAGGGCTTCGGCCTGCCCTTCGGCCACTGGTTCCGCCACGATCCGACCTTCAGCGCCTTCGTCCGCGACATCCTGCTATCGCGAAGGTCGATCGAGCGCGGCTATGTCGAGCCCGCCTTCCTGCGCCGGCTGATCGAGCGCCATCAGCAGGGTGTGTGGGACTATCGGACCGAGATCTGGCTGCTGCTGATGCTCGAGCTCTGGCATCAGCACCATGCCGACGCCGCGACGGCCGAGCGCCATGCCGCCTGAACCCCGCCGCCGACGCCTCCTGATGGTGATCGAGAGCCAGTACCCGTCGCTCATGGGCGGCGGCGCCGAGGCCCAGATCGAGACCCTCACCCGTAATCGGCCGGACGATCTCGAGATCACCGTGATCGCCCCCCGGGTGCCGGACGGGCCGCAGCGGATCCACGACGTCGTCCATGGCTGCCCGGTCTACCGCATCCCCTATCCGCACCTGCGCCTGGTCGGCGGCGCGGTCCTGCAGCTGCGCTTCGCCTGGCACCTCCTGACCAGAGGCCGCGGCTTCGACGCCTTCTACTGCCATATCGGCAACACCATGAGCGCGCTCGCCTGCGCTCTCGGGCGGCTCCTGGACCGGCCCGTCCTGGTCAAGATGACCGGCATGACCGAACTCGACCACGGCATCCTGAGCGAGAACCGGTCGCTCGGCATCGCCGTCCGGCGCTGGCTGATCAGGAAGGCGAGCGCGGTGCAGGCGATCAGCGAGACCCTGGAAAAGCGCCTGATCGACAAGGGCTTCGATCCGGAGCGGGTGCACCGTCTGCCCAATGCGGTCGACACCGGACTGTTCGCGCCCGCCGCCGAGGCGCGCCCGGCGATCAAGGCGCGGCTCGGGATCGGCGCCGGCTTCGTCGGCTGCTTCGTCGGCCGGCTGGTGCCGGAAAAGGCGCTGGACACGCTGATCGAGGCCTGGGCGCGCGCCATCCCCAGCGACGCCGACGCCGCCCTGGTGCTGATCGGCGCCGGCCCCGAGGAGGCAGCACTCAGGGTCCGGGCAGACAGCCTCGGCATCGCGCATCAGATGGTGTTTCCGGGCTTCGTCGACGACAAAACGGCGATCGCGGATTACTGGCGGATCAGCGACATAGGCCTTCTGACCTCCGACTTCGAAGGCCTTTCCAACGCGCTCCTCGAAGCCATGGCCTCGGGCGTGCCGATGATCGGCAGTGCGGTCAGCGGCAATGTCGATCTGATCACGCCGGCGAAGACCGGCTGGCTGTTCCCGCCGCGCGACGTCGAGCGCCTGTCGGCCTGTCTCGAGGGCGCATTCCGCATGCCCGCGACGACGCGCCGGGCCATGGGCGAGGCGGCGCGCGATTCTGCGCTGCGCGCGGTCGGAGTCGAGCGGGTCTGGTCACGCATCCTCCAGCTTTGTGCGCAAAACGACACGGTAGCGTTGGTCAAATGTGCGGAATCCTAGGTCTCTACAGCCCAAGCCGGCAGCTCCCGGACGAAGCGGCCTTCGCGGCCGCATGCACCACCCTTCGCCACCGCGGTCCCGATGATCAGGGCATCTTCCGCGACGACGGCGTCCTGCTCGGCCACCGCCGTCTGGCGATCATCGATCTGAACAGCGGCCATCAGCCGATCCACAACGAAGACCGCACCATCTGGACGGTCTACAACGGCGAGATCTACAACTATCTCGAACTCAGGGACGAACTCGAAGGCCTCGGTCACGCCTTCTACACGGCAAGCGACACCGAGATCATCGTGCACGCCTACGAGCAATGGGGCGTCGACGGCTTCGCCCGGCTGCGCGGCATGTTCGCGATCGCCCTTTGGGATGCCGGAAAGCGCAGGCTCGTCCTGGCCCGCGACCCGCTCGGCAAGAAGCCGCTGTTCGTCACCACCAGAGGCGACCGCACGGCCTTCGCCTCCGAACTGAAGGCGCTCAGAGCGCTGCCGGATTTCGACTTCACCGTCGATCCCGAGGCCTGCCGCGACTTCGCCCTGATGGGCTACGTGCCCACGCCCGCCTCGATCTACAAGGAGGTCAGGAAGCTGCGCGCCGGCCACGCGCTCGTGGTCGAGGCGGATGGCGAGCTTAGGGAGCAGCGCTTCTGGCGATTGTCGATGACGCCGAAGCACCAGGCGGACGAGGCCGAGCTTCTGGATCAGCTCGACCAGCACCTGAACGACGCCGTGCGCCTGCGCCTGCGCAGCGACGTGCCGTTCGGCGCCTTCCTGAGCGGCGGGCTGGATTCCTCGATCGTCACCGCGCTGATGGCGAAGCACATGGATCGGCCGGTCAGGACCTATTCGATCGGCTTCGAGGAGGCCGCCTTCAACGAGCTCGGCGACGCGCGCCTGATCGCCGGGCATATCGGCTCCGAGCATCACGAGCACATCGTCTCCGCCGATGCCGTCGGCCTGCTCGACAAGCTGGTCTTCCATCTGGACGAGCCCTTCGCCGACAGCTCGGCGATCCCGACCTATCTGGTGGCCGAGGCCGCGGCGCGCGACGTCAAGATGGTGCTCTCGGGCGACGGCGGCGACGAGATCTTCGGCGGCTATCAGCGCTATTTGAAACAGCAGACGATCGAGCGGCTCAGACGCCTGAGCCTCGGCCTCGCCGGCCCGGCGCTGCAGGGTCTCGGCGGCCTCCTGCCGACCGCCTTCGGCCGGCGCCTCGGCTGGCTCGGCAGGCGCACCGCCCTTCCCTTCCCGGCGCGCTACATCTCGGGCGTGGCCCTCTGCACCCCGGCCGAGGCCGGCGCCTGGCTCGCCGGCGCCGATCCGGCACGCTGGGATTACGGCCGAGCGGAGCGCGGCTTCGACCACGATTACGAGGAGGTCGCCGACCGGATGATCCACGGCGACATCGAGACCTATCTCCTCGACGACATCCTGGTGAAGGTCGACCGCATGACCATGGCCAACTCGCTCGAGGCCAGGGCGCCGCTGCTGGACGCGCCCCTGGCAGCATGGGCGACCCGGCTGCCCTACCGGATGAAGATCCGGGACGGCCGCGGCAAATATCTCCTGCGCCGGCTCGCCGAGCGCTACCTGCCGGCCGAGGCCCTGGACAAGAAGAAGCAGGGCTTCGCCATCCCGCTCGCCCACTGGTTCCGCCACGATCTGGCCGAGCTCGCCGCCGACACCATCGGCAGCGCCGATTTCAGGGATGCGGGCGTGTTCGACCAGTCCATCGCCGCGGGCATGCTCGCGCAGCACCGCGCCGGCGAGCGGGATCACGGCGAGCATCTCTGGCAGATGCTGGTCTTCACCCTCTGGCACCGGATGAGCCGCGACAGGCCCGTCCCCGTCTCTCTGGCCGCGGGCGCGGGCTGACCACCGATGACGCCTGACAGCGGCCGGGCAGGCCCCCAAGCTCCGGGATCGATCGACATGCCATGCGAGAGCCGAGACCGTCTTCGAAACCACCGTCTGGGCCTGGCCGCCCTCGGCGGCGCGCTGCTCGGCGCCGTCCTGCTGCTGCCGTCCGCGGGCGCCGCTCTCGAGATCGAGGACGACGCCGAGCGTTTCCGCATCACCGGCGGCGCCTTCGAGTGGGTGATCTCGAAGACCGATTTCACGGTGATCGAGCAGGCGCGCGCAAACGGCGACCTCAGGCTCGAAGGCGGCCAGGCGAGCACCGATTTTCTCGGCTCGACCTCGCGCTTCGGCCCGCCCGACGAGTTCCTGAGCGGCGAGGACTGGGTCGAGCTGCGCGGCTGGGCGGATCGGGACAAGAACCTCTGGTACGTCGCCCGCTACCGCTTTTTCGAGGACCAGCCCTACGCCCATCTGGCGCTGAGCCTGATGGACCGCCATGACGACTTCCATGCCGAGGCGCAATACAGCGACTACTGGCGGGATCGCAGGCTCTCGAACTTCCGGGTCACCGTCCGCACCAGCGACGACCTCGAAGGCAAATATTTTCAGCAGACGACCTCGTTCACCGGCCGCCAAGTCGGGGTCGATCCGGACATCCTGATCTTCGCCAACGAAGGATCGCCCTATCTCTGGCAGCGCGACGTCGCCCTCACCGACGAGATCGAGATCCTGCACCGGGTGACCGAAGCACCGGACCGGGCGGCCGGCAGGACCAACTCGGTCACCTGGATCCCCGGCCATACCGGCCGCGCCAGGCTGGTGGCGACCTTCGCCTCCACCAAAGGCGACGGCCGCAGCTTCCTGACCGACGACGTCGTCTACGAAGTTCAGCACGCCGGCGGCATCGACCGGCTGAGCGTCGATCAGGGAAGCGCCGAGATCGATCTCGGCAGTTTCGAGCTCGACCGGGATTCGGCGGTCACGCTGTTCTCCGAGGCCGCCGACGCACGGCGCACGGCGGTGCGCGCCGGCGGGCTTCGGGTCGAGCCGGAGAACGGAGCACCGTTCGACATCGGGTTCAGGCGCCTGCCCGACGACGTGCTGCAGGACAGCGGCTATGCGCTCGGCGTGGTCGATCTCTGGCAGCACTGGCCGATCGGGGTCTTCAGCCATGGACGCGAACTCAGCGTCAACGCCATTGCCGAGCCCGCGATCTGGACCGGCGGAATCGGCCTGACCCTGGACCTCGCGATCATCCTCGATGCCGAGAAAAGCCAAGACGCCATGGACAGGATCAAGGCGCCGCCGCCCAATCCCGGCCTGCCCGACTGGTGGAGCCCGTTCGACGGCACCCTGGTGGCGAACGGCGATTACGACCGGCTGCTGGCCTCGGTCCCTGCCGCCATCGCCGCCGCGGACGAGCTCGACGACAATTACGGCTGGCGCGGCTATGGCGACTACCAGATCGGCGGCAGCTACAACCGCAGGAACGGTCCGGTCCAGGACTGGGGCGGCCTGCAATACGACCTGACCCTCGGTCTCCTGGTCGCCTGGATGCGCACCGGCGACGAGCGTCTCTGGCAAAGGGCACGGGCCGCGCTCCGGCATCAGATGGATGTCAGCATGGTCAAGTTCTTCCCCTACCAGCCGAAGAGCAGCGGCCATCTCTACCGCAAGGGCGCCTGCCAGGTCGCCTATCTCGCCACCTGCCAGGACCCGATCCCCGAATTCGGCTATGGCTATCGCGCCTTTCTCCTCTGGCATCATCTGACCGGGGAGGCGTTCGCGCAGGATCTCGCCCGGCAGCAGATCGACGCGCTCGCCTATTTCTCGGCGCGCTCGGGCGGCACGGTGCGCAGCGGCAGCGACTGGCTGCTGCGCCAGGGTGCCAGGCCCGGTGCCTGGGTCCTGCGCGGCCTGCATACGGGTGCCCGGGTCTTTCCAGAGGGAACGACCGCGTTCGACGATGCCGGCGAGGGCGTCGACTTTCCGAAGGGCACCTCCTACCGGACCCTGCTGGACGAGCAGGTCGAGGCCTTCGTCCGGGCGATCAACGGCGAGGCCGGCCATTATCCGAGCGAGCAGCCGGTCTGGTCCGGTCAGGGGGTGGCGGCGCTGCAGATGGTCTATCTGGACCCGGACGACGAGCTGCCGAAGGAGCCCCTGCAGCAGGCCGTCCTCGCCAGCTGCGAGGACCTCGCGGGCTCGGCGACGAAAACCGGCGGGGTCTACGAGTTCGTCTATGACCGCGATCCGGAGCGTGAGGTCCAATGGACGGACGAGCCGAATTACGGCTGGCTCTGGCTGAGCGCGCTCGCCGCCTGCGCCGAGATCGAGGAGCGAAATCCGGCGGCTTATGCAAGGCTGGCCGACGATCTCTTCGCCTATCTGCTCTCGAGCTTCACCTCGGGGCGCGACCCCTCGATCAGGTCCTGGTCCTCGGCCCTGGCCTTCGGCGGCTATTACCTGGAGAAGCGGGCCAGCCAGTAGCCATGCCGAATCAGTAGCCAAGTTAGACCGGCAGCCATCCCGAAAAGGACGAAACGGTAACGTTCCATGCCTGCCAAGCTAGATCACGACATCAGCCAGCGGATCGCCATCGCCCGATATCTGATGATCTTCGGCATCGTGGTCCTGCACGTCCCGCCGGCGGTGCCGCTATCGGCGATCGGGAGCGATCCCTTCGCCCTGCTGAAAGGCTTTTTCGCCCACGGCCTGTTCCGCACCACGGTGCCGGTGCTGACCTGCATCTCCGGCTTTCTCCTGTTTCGCGCCGGCCTGGACCGGCGCTTTGCCGATCTCCTGCAGAAGAAGGTCAGGACGCTCCTGATCCCGATGATCGTCTGGAACGCGCCGCTCGCCCTGGCGCTCTACTACATCCAGGCGCAGGGGCTCATGGACCATCAGTTTTCCCAGAGCCTCCATCCCTTTTCCCCCCGCACCATGGCCGATGCGGTCCTGGCGCTCACCGGCGAATCCATCAACTATCCCCTCGGCTTTCTGCGCGACCTCTTCGTCCTGGCGCTCCTGGCGCCGCTGCTCGGGCTTTTCATCCGGCGCGCGCCCTGGATCGGCCTGGTCCTGGTGATCGCCGTCTTCTGGCTCAATCTGGACGCCGCACTGATCAGCCGGAACATGATGCCGGTCACCTTCTATGTCGGCGGGCTGGCGGCGGTGAGGGGCTGGGACCTGAGGCGCCTGGACGCCTTCGCCCTGCCGCTCGCCGCGGCCACGGTCCTGGCGAGCGCCGCGATCGTGGTCTTCGAGATCCGCGACATCCGCCTGTTTCAGGCCCTGGCACCCTTTCTGATCTGGCCGGTCGGCAGCCTTCTCGCCGGGACCGCCGCCGGCAGGACCCTCGAGACGCTCGCCCGCCACAGCTTCGCCATCTTCGTCACCCATGCGCCGGTGCTGCTGGTGCTGTGGATGCTCTATCAGAAGACGCCGGCACAGGCGGTGCCCTACGAGCTCTTCTGGCTCGCCGCCCCCTTCGTCGTCGCGGCCGTCTGCCATGGGCTGCATGCCGCCGCCAGGTGGCTGGCGCCCGGCCCCACCCGCTTCGCCCTCGGCGCGCGCTGAAGCTTCCGCCCGCGACCGACCTCTGCCGCAGCGGGGCGATCTTGCATGATCGAAAATACCCTATTTGCCGAATTACAGTAATTCACAGAAAAACATTCGACCCTGGCGGGATTCAGCGCGCGAGCTGCAACAGTGCGGCTACATACTGTTGTACATTTGCATCGATTTGCTCAATTCTCGTCTTTTTACGGTGGATAATTGTTACACAGGAGCAGCTCTGGATTGTATAGTTAAGTCACGTAGAAAATTCTCAACTTTCAATTAATGTTCTCGACAAAAAAACAACCTCCCGACTAGCGCAGGCCAGCCTGCCCGTGCCCACGGGAAGCGAGAGGAAACGCAGAGTGCCGCCAACATATCCCAGCACTGTCCGTGCGCCCGCCGCCCGCCGTCATCCGTCTCACTGCAGCCTGGAAGGGAGCCGCTAGCCATGGGTCCGTTTCCTCACGACGCTCCGCCCGCGGAAATCACCGAGGCCAATCCCGCCGGCACGGACGGTTTCGAGTTCGTCGAATTCGCCCATCCCGAGCCCGAGAAACTGGACGAGCTGTTCCTGTCGATGGGGTACGAGAAGGTCGCCCGGCACAAGTCGAAAGCGATCGACCTCTACCGCCAGGGCCGCGTCAACTATCTGGTCAACCGCGAGCCCGGCTCGCACGCCCAGGGCTTCGTCGAGGAGCATGGCCCCTGCGCGCCCTCCATGGCCTGGCGGGTGGTGGATGCGAGACATGCGCTCGAGCGTGCGGTCAGCCTGGGGGCGGTCGAGTATACCGGGCCCGGCAAGGCGCTGGACGTGCCGGCGGTGATCGGCATCGGCGGCTCGCTGCTCTATTTCGTCGACGCCCATCGCCAGGGCGGCTCGCCCTACGAGGCGGAGTTCGACTGGCTCGACGAGACGGATCCGAGCCCGAAGGGTGCGGATTTCTACTATCTCGACCACCTCACCCACAATGTCCGCCGCGGCAATATGGACACGTGGTCCGACTTCTACATCAAGATCTTCAATTTCAAGGAAATCCGCTTCTTCAACATCTACGGCAAACAGACCGGCCTGTTCAGCCGGGCGCTGGGCAGCCCCTGCGGCCAGATCCGCATCCCGATCAACGAAAGCGCCGACGACAAGAGCCAGATCGAGGAATATCTGAAGCGCTACAAGGGCGAGGGCATCCAGCATATCGCGGTCGGCTGCGACGACATCTACGCCTCGACCGACAAGATTTTCGACAACGGCATCAGGTTCATGCCCAAACCGCCCGACGTCTATTACGAGCGCTCGAAAGCTCGGGTCACCGGTCATGACGAGCCGATCGAGCGCATGAAGACGCACGGCATCCTGATCGACGGCGAAGGGGTGCTGAACGGCGGCCAGACCAAGATCCTGCTGCAGATCTTCTCCAAGACCGTGATCGGCCCGATCTTCTTCGAATTCATCCAGAGGAAGGGTGACGAAGGCTTCGGCGAGGGCAATTTCCGCGCCCTGTTCGAGTCGATCGAGGAGGACCAGATCCAGCGCGGCGTTCTCAAAGCGGCGTCCTGACCCACGTTCCCGTAGTTGGACAGCATCATGCCTCATGCCCTGAAAAAGACGACGTCATCCGCAGCGCAGCCCGCCGCCGAGCGGGTCAGGCGGCAGCCCGCCCCGCTCCTGATGTCGCTGCTCGCCTCGAAGGCGCCCAAGGGTGCCATCAACCTGGCGCTCGGCGAGCCGCTCTACGAGACGCCGAGCGAAATCATGGAGCAGTGGTTCGACCTCCTGAGGAACGATCAGGTCGGCTACGGCCCGGACCCCGGCCTGCCGGAGCTCCGGCGCGAGCTCGCCGCCATGCACCGGGTCGAGGTCGAGCGGGTGATCGTGACCTGCGGGGCCAGCGAGGCCCTGGCCTGCGCGCTCGCCACGGTCGTCCAGCCCGGTGACGAGGTGATCATCCCGGACCCGGCCTTCGTCGCCTATGATCCGCTGATCCGCATGATGCACGGCACGCCAGTGATCTGGCCGCTCCTGCCCGAGCAGGACTTCATGCCCGATCTCAACCTTCTGTCCCGCCTGGTCACCGAGCGCACGCGCGCGATCATCGTCAACAACCCGCATAATCCGACCGGCGCCGTCTACCCCGCGCCGACGCTGCGCGCGCTCAGCAATTTCGCCGATGCCCAAGGCATCCTGCTGATCTCCGACGAGGTCTACCGGCATCTCACCTATGACAGCCCGGCGACCTCCATGGCCTCGGTCTCGAAGAACGCGGTGGTCATCAGCAGCTTCTCGAAGCTGTTCAAGCTGGCGGGGCACCGCATCGGCTGGGCGATCGCCGCCGATCCGGAGGCCGTGCTCGAAGCCCATCTGAACCTGACCTTCCGGGCGCCGACGCCGAGCCAGCAGCTTGCCCTTCTGGCGATGAAGGCCGACCGCACCGGTCTCCTCGACTATTATGCGCGCAATCGCGAGCTGCTGTGCAGCCGCCTGCTCGACATCGACGGCCTCAGCTTCGTGAAGCCCGCAGGCACCTTCTTCCTCTGGGTCGACGTCTCGGCCTATGGCAATTCCTGGGAGGTCGCGACCAGGGCGCTGGCGGAGGGCGTGGTGGTGGCGCCGAACTCGGGACCGGGCCGCGGCTTCGGCTCGAGCGCGCCCAATCACGTGCGCCTCTCCTTCGCCGCCGAGGCCGGCAATCTGGAGGAAGGCGTCGAACGCTTCCGGCGTGCCCTGCAGCGCTAGCGGTACGACCACCTCATTCGGTGCCCGCCGGCATCGATGAAGCGGAGGAGCCGTTCTCTTCCGCACAAAGCCTGGCGGCATACCGTCGATCCTGGCCGAAACGGCCCGAATCCATGCGGTGGTCACACCACAGGATGGGCCGCAGGATCGACGACCAGAGGCGGTAGCCTCCGGCGCTCAGATGCACCCCGTCCTCGACGAAAAGGTCGCGCCTTGGCAGTCCGTTGTCGTCCAGCATCGGCTTGACCATGTCGACATAGCGCAGACCGTCGATCCGCTCGGCCATGGCGCCGAATGCCCGATTGATGGCCGTCGCTTCAGCCCATTTGTCCCGGCGGGACAGGCGCGGCTTTATCGACAGGACGTAGATCGAGACGTCAGGGAGAGCCGCTTTCGTTCTCGTGACGATATGCCTGAACCTGTCCACGACCTGCTCGACGGAAACGCCCTCGATCAGCAAATCATTGTCGCCCTGATAGATCACCACGGCACGGGGCCGATAGCGCAGCACCAGCTCGTCCAGATAGTGATCGAGATCGTTCATGTTGCTGCCGGGAAGCCCGGTGGCGATAACCTCGGCGGGCAGAAGGTCCTTGCGGATGGAGCGCCAGCGTCCGATCGTCGAGCTGCCGGTGACCACCACCTGCCCCGGCGCGGCGATCAGGGTGCCGGTCAGGATCTCGACCTGGACCTGCTTCCGCTCCGGATCGGGATAATCCGCCAGCGCCGAAACCGGGATCAGGCAGAGGAGGGCCAGGAGGAGCCGCATCAGGGCCCGGCAGAGGGTTCGGCAGTGTGGAACTCGGCGAGGAAGCCCAGAAACTCGTCGATATTGCCGTCCATGTCGAAGCGCTCGACCACGAAGCGCCGCGCTTTCCCGCCCATGCGCCGGCGCGCGTCGGGATCCTCGGCGAGCCGCCGCAGCGCTTCGGCGATCGCCTCGGGCTCCCCGGGCGCGATCAGGAGGCCGGTCTCGCCATCGAGGACGACTTCCGGAATCCCGGACACCGCCGTGCCGACGATCGCCGCCCCCGAGGCCATGGCCTCCAGGATCACGTTGGGAATGCCGTCCCGGTCGCCATTGCCGGCGATCACGCTGGGCGCCACGAAGACGTCGGCCTCGGCCATGCGCCGCAGCGTTTCATCATGCGAGCGGCGGCCGAGGAAATGCACGGCAACGCCATCCGGCAGGCCTTTGGCTTCGTCCTCCAGGGCCTGCCGCAGGGGACCTTCGCCGATGATGGCGAGCTCGACGCCGACGCCCGTCATCCGCTTCAGCGCCCGGATCATGTGGACGAAGCCCTTCTGCTCCACCAGCCGGCCGACCGCGAGCGCGCGCAGCGGCGGCCTTTCTCCCCCGTTCGCCCTCGCGGCATCCGCCGCGGGCCTGTCCTCGAACCGGGCGAGATCGAGGCCATGATAGTTGAGCCTGATCTTGTCCCGGTCGCCGGCGTCGGCGAGGCATTTCAGATGGTCGACATTGAAGCCGGTGCAGGTGACGACGCCGTTGACGCGGGCGATCTTGTAGCGCAGCTCGTCCTCCGGCGTCAGGAAAATGTCCCAGGCATGGGCGGTGAGGCTGAGCGGCACCGAGGTCAGCCGGTTGATCACCAGCCCCATGGCGGCCGGGATCGTCGCCCAATGCGCATGCAGGATGCCGCCGCGCGCCCGGATCGAGCGCGCGAACAGCACGGTCTTGGGAAAGGAGGCGAGCGCCTTCACGAGCTCGGCCGGGCGCTTCCGGTAGAGGCCGATCAGCATGCCGATCGCCGAGAGATAGCGGACCGGACTGGTGACGAACTGCAGCGCATTCGCCGCGAGCACCCGCCGGTCGAGCAGAAAGCCGGCCTGATGCAGAAAGGCGCGATGCTCCGGATAGAGGTCATGCTCGGCGCCGGCCGGCGCCTTCAGGCTGTAGACCGCGATATCGGCACCGGTGCGGCGCAGCGCCTCGACCTCGCGCGCGACGAAGGTCTCGTGGAACTCGGGATACATCGACAGCAGATAGGAGACCGTCCGGATCGCCTCGCCGTCGGTCGCCTGATCATGCCTCGCCATGGGATCTCGCCGCGGATGGATCGGAGAAAGGGTCAGGCGGCGGCGCCGTAATGCCGCTCGAACGCGCGCACCATCGAGGTCACCGAAAAGCGCTCGGCCACGTCGGCCCTGGCCGCCGTACCGAGCTTCGCCCGGAACTGCGGCGCGTCATAAAGGCGGGCGATCGCGAGCGCAAGGGCCTCGTCGTCGCCCGATGGAAACAGGAGCCCGGTCTCCTCATCCCTGATGATCTCGGGCGAGCCGCCGACCGCGGATGCGATCACCGGCCTGGCGCTCGCCATCGCCTCGAGAATGGCGTTGGACAATCCCTCGCGCATGGAGGGCAGGACCGCGGCATCACTATGCGCGAGCAGCGCGTCGACGTCGCTGCGCTCGCCGAGCAGCTCCACGTGATCGAGCCCGAGCTCCTCGATCATCGCCTCGGTGCGCGCGCGCTCGGACCCGTCGCCCACCAGCCAGACGCCGATCCGCCGGCCGCCCTCCGCCTTCAGGCGATGGAGCGCGCGCAGCAGGCAGGGAAGGTTCTTCTCGCGCCCGAGCCGGCCGACGAAGGTCAGGATGAAATCCCGCTGCCCGCGCGCCGCGGCCCGGTCCTCGGGCAAGGCGAGGCCGGCGGCCGGCGGCCGGATGCCGTTATAGACCACGGCGAGGGACGAGGCAGGCAGCGCCATGCGCCTGAACGCCTGATCGCCGGCGAGCTTCGAATTGGAGATCACCAGGGAGGACTGGCTGGTGATCCACTGCTTCAGGCGCCATTGCCACCAGGCGTAATTGTCATAGGTGCTGCGGATCGAGGAAATGATCCGGGGCGCGCCCGCGAACAGCCGGGCGAGCGCCAGCCAGAGCTCGGCGGTCAGGCTGTAGGCGTGGATCACGTCGAAGCGCTCGACGGCGAGAAAGCGCACCAGCTTCCAGAAGAAGCCGGGATCGATCCTGCCGCCCTTGGGGAGACAATGGACGCGCACGCCCGCGGCCTCGATCCGCTCCAGCAGAAAGGAGGGCCTGCGGAAATAGAGCAGCACCGGCTCGACTTTGGTCTGATCGATGCCGGTGAGGAGATTGGTGATCTGCCGCTGGCTGCCGCCCACCTCCATCTCGTCGGTGGCGATCAGCACCTTGCGCCTTCGGTCCGATGGGGTCGCTGCTGCCATGGCCTATTTCCAGGAGGAGAGCTGGCGTCCGCGCAGGAACGTCCAGGCGCCGAGCACGGTGAAATACATCATGTCGTGAAAGGCGCGGATCACCCTGATCGGCAGGAAGGCGCGCAGGTCCTCGAAGACGAAGGACAGCAGGACGGCGCCGTGCACGCCGAGCTGGCCGATCAGGCAGAGCATGAAAAAGGGGTGCCGGTCCGCGATCAGCCAGTTGCTGACCAGCGCGGCCACCAGCAGGACGGGGGCGGTCAGGCGCAGCATCTTGTGGGAGACGAACTGCCACCAGAGCGGGTTGCGCAGCGGGTTCAGGAGACCGGGCGACAGGCCGGGCAGCTGGAAATTACCGGCGATGGTGCGGGTCTTTCGCCGCTTCTCCCTGGCGTGATCGCTCGAGGGGATGTCGAAGGCATAGGCCTCGCTCTCGAACAGCACGCGCTGGCCGGCCATGACCGCGTTCATCGGGATCAGCACGTCGTCCAGCAGGGTCTCCTCCGGGATCGGGATGTAGCACTCCCGGCGCAGCACGTAGATCGCCCCGGTGACGCCGACCGCGGAACCGATCTCGCTTTCGCATTTGCGGATGAACTTCTCGTAGCGCCAATAGGCGTCCATGCCCCTGGAGAAGTCGTTCTCGCCCTCCTGCTCGAACACCAGCTCGCCGCTGACCGCGGCGACCGTGGGATCGGCGAGCGGGGCGATCAGGCGGAGCAGCACGTCCTCGGCAAGCTCCTGGCGGCAGTCGGTGAGCAGCAGCACCTCGGCGCTCGAGCTCGCGATGCCGCGATTGAGGCAGGCCGCCTTGGAGGATTTCCGGTCGAAATGGATCAGCCGGACCCGGTCGTCGCCGACCCCGCGCACCAGCTCGCAAGTCTCGTCCTCGGAGGCGTCGGAGACCACCAGCACCGAGAGCCTGTCCGCGGGATAGTCGAGCGCAAGCAGGTTCCGGATCTTCTTGGCGATCGTCTTCTCCTCGTTATGGGCGATCACGATCGCCTCGACGCTCGGCCGATAGCCGTCGTCGCGCATCGCCGGGCGCGCGCGCCAGCGGGCGATCGCCCAGACCAGGAGCGGGTAGCCCACGAAGATGTAGACCAGCAGCGCCAGGGACGAGAGGAAGATCGCGGGCAGGATCATGCCGCCCTCCCCTCGCCGGCCCCGAGCATGCTGTTGCGCAGGCCGTCATAGCGGCGGTTGCCGAGGATCGTCTGGCCGATCCGGGCGGCGCGGTAGCGGGCGACGGCGCGCAGCGTGTCGGCGCTGCGCGGGCTCTTGTAGCGGGCGACGGTGTCCTCGCCGGTATGGGCGTAGATCGGAAAGCGCGGCACGGTGAGCGCGTCGGTGCGCGTCCACAGGCCGGGGCGCGACACCGCGAGCGCCCTGTAGCCGAGGGAGAGCGCCTTTTCGACGGTGCGCCGATCGAAGCGCCCGCCCGGCGGCGCCAGCACCGTGACCGTCAGGCCGAGCCGGTCCTCGATCGTCTTTTTCGAGCGCTCCAGCTCCGTCTCCAGGCTGCGGTCGTCGAGATCGGCGAAGAACAGGTGATGGTCGCCATGGGACTGGATGCTCATGCCGGCATCGGCCATCTCGGCGAGCTGGGCCCAGGTGACGAAGCCGTCCCGGCCGACCAGCGCGCTGTTGACGTAGAACTCCGCCTGCATGCCGGCCTCGACCAGCGCCGGAAAGGCATTGCTGTAGTTGGTGCGATGCCCGTCGTCGAAGGTCACCGCAGGCGCGCTCGGCCGCCTGCCTGCCATGCGCTGGGCGGCGAGCGCCAGCGACCGGCCGATCCTGACGAGATGCCGCGCGAAATCGGCAGCGGCGACCGCGTAATGCGGGTCCGCACCCTGCAGCTCGGTGCCGCTGCCGACGGCGTGATACATATAGACTGGCTGCATTCTTCCAGGGTTCCCCGAGATCCGATCCTTGGCGTTGTCCTTCCGTCCGCTGCCGGCCCTAGCCGGGCCGAAAGCCGAAGCCCCGCTGCAGCAGCCGCTGCATCCGGATGGGCGCATCGACGAAGCGGTCGGTGCCGTGCATGCGGTAGATGGCGTGGGGGTGACCGAGAAGGTCCTGCCGCTCCGGCTTGTCCTCGATCGCCTGATCCGTGGTGAAGGCGAAGCGGTAATGGCGCTCGGCGATGTCGCGGCAGCGCCGGTCGAAATCGCCGTTGGGATAGGCGAAGGTCAGCACCGGACGCCCGAGCAGCGCTTCGAGCCCGCGCTTGCTCTCGACGATCTCCCGCTCGATCGCGTCCGTGTCGAGGCGGTCGAGGATCGGGTGGTTGACGGTGTGCGCGCCGATCTCGACCAGGTCCTCGGGCAGGGACTGCAGCTGCTCCGGCGTCATCAGCTCGTACTCGGCGAGCCATTCCGGGGAGGGATCGAACGAGGTTTCGGCGCGGATCCGGGCCATCGCCGCGTCCCGGTCGGCCAGCGTCATCGCCTTCAGCTCCCTCACCAAGCCGTCGACGGCGGCGGCGTCCCGGATCGGACGGCCGTCGACCGTGCGCCCGAGCGAGGTGCGCAGGCGCTCGCGCAGCTCCGAGGTCCAGAGCCAGCGATGGTCGCCGGAGATCACGAAGATCGTGGCCTTGACGCCGTGTTTCCTGAGGATCGGCAGGGCGACGTTCAAGGTGTTCTTCAGGCCGTCGTCGATGGTGATCGCGACCCGCAGGCGCGGCGAGCTTTGCAACACCCCGAGATCGCGTGCGAACACCGGCTCGAAATGGCGGGCGACATAGCGGATCTGCTGCTCGAACGCCGGGGTCGGGATCCCGTTCCGCCCGCCGATGCCGTGATAGAACAGCACGAAGGCCTGATCGGCGCGCTGCAGCCGCCTGGCTGGAAAGCCGAGGCCGATCAGCCCCCGCTTGGTGAGCGTCGCCAGATGGCGCTTCATGCCGCGCCTTTCTCAGGCCGCGTGGCCATGGGCGTCCTCCGGGCGCGCGCGCAGGCGGCGCATGCGGCGATAGCCGGCACGCAGCGTGCGGTAGGACAGCGTGCGCAGGGTCGGGCGGTAGAGCTGCAGGTCGGTCCTGGTCCTGACCCGGTCGGTCAGCGACTTCTTGTAGTCGTGCTCGCCGCGCAGCATGTCGAACACGGCCATGCCTTCCCGGATCGCCTGCTCGATCGCATGGCTCATCATCACCTCGCCGATGCGGAAGGATTCGTAGGCGCGCGAGAAACCGCCCTGGAAGAAATAGAAGCCGTCGCGCCAGCGATAGCAGTAGTTCGCGGCGATCACCCCGTCCTCGTTGATCAGGACCATCAACCGAAGGCAGTCCTTCTCCAGCATCGCCGCCATGACCTCGCGGTGGAAGTCGACATAGCCCGCGGTCGAGAAGCCGAAATCGTCGGAGCGGTGCTCCCAGCGGTCGTGATGCAGCTTGACCAGCTCCGGGTAGTACCGGTCCAGCTCCTCCCGGGTGGCGACCAGCTCGAAGCGGTAGGGCTTGTGCGCGTTCAGCTTCTTGCGCCCGCGCCGGATCTTCCAGCGGCGGTTGGCGGAGAGCTTGGCGAGATAGTCGTCGAAGGTCGCGGGCAGCTCGACGAAGGAGATGCGCACGCCCTCGGTGATCTCGACCCTGCCGCCGAAGCGCTCGCGCAGCGCCGCCAGCAGGGCGCAGTCCGGATGGAGGTCGTCGAGCGCGGCGACGTCCCATTCGTCCTGGATCGAGATCAGCCCCCGGATCAGCAGGTCGACCGCGCGCTCACCCGTCTCGTCCGCCAGGATCGGGCCGAGATCGTCGGGGGCGGTGTCGCCGCCATGGCCGATCAGGCGGAGCTTCCGAAGGCCGATCGCCGGGACCAGGTCGGTGCGCTCGACATAGGCTGGCAGGAGGCCGATCAGCCGCTCGTCGTCCTCCGCCAGGATGAGGCGCAGATCGCGCCCCTTGCCGAAGATCCGCCACCAGACCGTCTGCCAGCCGTGGCTCTGAAAGACGCTGCAGCCGGCGGAGCGCTCGGCCAAGTCGTTCCAGCGGGCCTCGAGCGCGGCCAGATCGTCTTCCGTCGACAGGATCGAAAACCGCAAGCTTTCGGCCTCCCAGTTGCGAAGGGCGTGAACCGATCCGGACGGCCGGACGTCAGCGTGCGCCGTCGCCGCGCAGCGCCACCCGGAAGGTCTGGATCAGGACGAACAGGTCGAGAAGAAAGGAGTAGTTCTTCACGTAATAGAGGTCGTATTCCAGCTTGGTCCTGGTCTCCTCGATGGTCGAGGCGTAGGCGTAGCTGGTCTGGGCCCAGCCGGTGAGCCCGGGGCGTACGCTGTGGCGTTCCTCGTAGAACGGGATCTCGGCCGCCAGCCCCTCGACGAATTCCGGCCGCTCCGGCCTCGGGCCGACCAGGCTCATGTCGCCCCTGAGCACGTTGTAGAGCTGGGGCAGCTCGTCGAGACGGGTCTTCCTGAGGAAGCGGCCGAGCCTGGTGATGCGGTCGTCGTTCTGCTGCGCCCAGCGCGCCTTGCCGTCGCCTTCGGCGTCCTGGCGCATGCTGCGGAACTTGTACATGGTGAACGGCTTGCCGCCGAGGCCGACGCGGGTCTGGGCGAACAGGGCCGGACCCGGCGAATCGCGGCGCACCGCGAGCGCGGTCAGCGCCATCACCGGGGCCAGCAGCACCAGCATCACGGTGCTGATCGCGACGTCGGTCAGCCGCTTCAGGGAGGCGCGCAGCCAGCCGCGGCGAAAGCCCGGCGAGAACACAAGCCAGCGCAGGCTGAGGGTGTCCAGGCCGAGACGGCCGGTCTCGCGCTCGACGAAGGAGATGCTGTCGATCACCGAGATGCCCTTGAGGCGGCAGTCGAGCAGCGCCCGCTCCGGCAGGCTCTCGTCCGGCCGGTCGAAGGCGATCACGATCTCCTCGACCCGCTGCTCGCGGGCGGTCTCGCACAGCCCCAGGCGGGTCGCGATGATCCTGTCCTCGGGGACCCGCGGATCGACCTCGCGCAGCTGGTCGACCTCGCTGCCGTAGCGCAGGAAGCCGGCGAGATGCGCCGTCTGGATGCTGCCCGACTTGAACAGGGCCCAGAGCGTCGCCGCCTGCTGGCCGGTGCCGAGGATCAGGGTCTTGCGGTTGATGTATTTCTGCACCCGGCTGGAGCGCCCGCTGACCCAGCGGCCGAAGCAGGCGATGCTGCAGCCGATCAGCACCG
>JAWKVM010000047.1:0-62128 GCA_041398025.1 Alphaproteobacteria bacterium | reverse complement strand
GTGGAATGCCGGCCGTCACGATCACCACGTCGGCGCCGGCGAGCGCCTCGCCATAGTCGTTGCTGCCGGTGACCTTGGCATTGAAGCCTTCGACGGGTGAGGACTCGACCAGGTCGAGCGCTTTGCCGGCCGGCATATCCTCGACGATGTCGAACAGGACGACATCACCCAGCTGTTTCTGACCTGCGAGGAGGGCGAGGGTGCCGCCGATCTGGCCGGCACCGATGAGGGCAATTTTTTTGCGCGCCATGATTGAAAACTGTCGCCTTGGTTGCGAGACGAGGGAATGGGGTAGTGAGCCCGCAGGTTTTAACCGACCGTCCCTGCCTTCGCAAGCACAAGCCGTGCCGGCGCGGTGTCCGGACGCAGTTGCGGACCCGGACAGCGCGTTTCGGCAAAACCCCGGCTTCAAACCTCAGCTGATGACCGTGCCGTTATTCGCGGCCTCCTCGACAGTGGTGATGCCCACCGGATCGACCAGCGTGACATAGGGGACGAACGCGGCGTCGCTGCCCGAGCCATCGACGTCGACGCTGACCTCGACATCGTTGCCGACCCTGTCGAAACGGATGAAGTCCTGGATATTGCCGGAGCCTTCGTCATTGCCGAGCAGATCGCTGAAGTTCAGGACATCGCCTTCGCCGGCATTGAAGCCCTCGATGCGATCACCGCGCTCGATGATCGAGAAATACCGGTGCTCGTCGGCGCCGTCGCCGCCATTGATGACGTCGGCCCCGGGTCCGCCGATCAGGAGGTCGTCGCCGGCATCGCCGAAGATGACGTCATTGCCGAGCCCGCCGTCGATCACGTCGTCGCGATCGCCGCCGAACAGGTTGTCGTCGCCGCCGCGTCCGGCGATTGCATTGTCGACTCCGTCCGCGCCTGCAAGCGTGTCCGCGCCCTCCGTGCCGATATCGGCGGCGAGGGCCGATGGGGTGATGGTCACAACCTCGGTGTTGCTGGCATTGCCGGCTTCGTCGACCACCTGGAAACTGATCTCGCGCTCACCATTGCCCGTGCCGAAGCCGAACTGCAGACCGCGCAGCGCATCCTCGTAGTCGGCGATCGAGCCCGTGCCCTCCAGGACCAGACGGCCGCTGCTGCCATCCTCGATCAGGCTGATGCCGGTGCCGTCGAGCGGCGTGGTCAACGCGAGGCTGTCGCCGGGCTGCGCGCCGTTGGAGATCTCGACGACGGCGCGCGTCAGATTGACGTCGTCGGCGTCGTCGATGGTCGCGTCGATCGCGATGTCGACATTGACGAAAGGCAGGCTGGAGACGGCGCTCGGGATCGGCAGAACGTCGATCTCGGTATCGTTGAAGTCGTCGTCACCCAGACCGCGCTCGACATCTTCGAAGGCGATGGTCAGGCCAGCGCCATCGTCGACCAGGCCGGAGATGGTCTGCGACTTGCCATTCGGATTGAGATCGTTGCTGCTGCCATCAGGCGCATCCGGGTCGGACGCGTGATAGACGGTGATGTCGATCGGCTCGTTGTTGGCGAAGAAGGTCGGGGGCTCGCTGTCGAACACGGTGGCGATGTCACCATCCGCATTGCGGAAGGAGAAGGTCTCGTCACCGATGATCTGGCCGGTGCCGCCGCCGTCGACCACGAGAAACACGCCGAACCTGGCGCCGGGCTCAAGCGTCTGGTCGGGATAGAGTTCGCTGAGTAGCACCTGGTCGCCGGGGCTGAGCGGGCCGCCGCCCGGCCGGATGAAGGCGAATTGCTGCACGCCGTTCTCGTCGAAGAAGGGCTCGGCATGTTCGACCGAGAAGAAGGCGAGCTTCGGGTCCAGCATCTCGCCATTTTCGCCGATCAGATAGACGCCGACGCTGTTCTTGAAGAGTGCGAACTCGTCCCGAAAGATGATCGCGGCATCGCCGCCGCTGCCGATCGCCAGGTTTCGGCTGTCGACGCCGTTGAGGGTCGGTCCGGTAATGCTTCGCTTTTCGTCGAGATCGGGGAACGGCGGCGCATTGACGAAGTTGTCGCCGCCGCTGGTGACTTCGCCGATCTCGACGGAGATGTTGGCGCTGATGCTGATGCTCGGCGCCTGGTTCACCGGATCGCCGGGGCCGCCTGGATCGCCGGGTCCGCCGGGATCGCCAGGGCCATCCGGGTCGCCGGGGTCGCGCGGGATGAAGGGGTCGAGCGAGGCGATGTCGTCGCCAAGCGGCGAAAGCTCCGAATCGAGCGGGCTTTCGAGAATGATCTCGGGCGCGTTGATGGCGAGCGTCGTCGGGGACTGCGGGCCGATCCCGTCGAGGCCGTCGCCGATGGTGCCTGGATCATAGGGCGAAAAGCCGGCGCCGCCGCCATGGGAGGAGGCCGGCCCGGCCGCCGTCTCGACATCGCCGACCTCGAGGGCGGCTTCGAGAATGCGCGCACCGTCCACCGGGGTGCTGCCGGCGATCGACAGCGTCGGCTGGTCCGCCCCTTCGGAGGCCGGGGCAAAACCCTCAAGGAAGATCATGCGGCCGTCGCCGGAGATCATGAGGAGGCCGCCGTCGACCTTGAAGAATTTGGCCTGAATGAAGCTCGGGTCCTCGATGTCGATCTGCTGGCCGGGCGCCGCGGTCACCTGGACGCGCTGGCCCGGTGCCGGCGCATCGATCACCACGCGGTCGCCGGCGAGGCGGGCGATGTCGAGCGCCATGCCGTCGACACAACTCCTGGCGACGTCGGCCAGCTCGATCGCGTCGGCGCCGTCGAGCACCGGCCGGGCGGTCACCCCGCCTTCGGGGTTGACGAAGATATGGGCCTTGGCCTCGCTCGTGGCGCCGCCGGCATCGCGCACCACATAGGTGATCTCCTGATGGCCCGGCTGGTCCGGCGTGAAGCTGATGGTGCCGTCGGCGGCAATGGCCGCACGGCCGCTCGCCGGCTGCGTGACCGAGACGATCTCCAGGTCCTGGCCGTCGCCGCGGCCGTCGTTCTGCAGCACGGGCAGCCGCAGCACCGACTGCTGATCGGTGACGGCGCAATCACCCGCGGCCGCGACAAAGGCTTCACCATTCTGCGGCGACGCCACCGCCGTCACATCGGCGTCCTGCTGGGCGATCTGAAAAAAAACGTTCGGGTCGTCGCCACGCACGGCCTGCTGATCGGTCGCAGGCTGGTTTTCGAAGTTTCTCGCCATCAAAGACTCCATTGGGCCGGCATAAGGATGTCCCGACGGTTCCCTCAGAAGTTTCTTTTACGCGAGCTTTGTTACCTAAATTTTAATTTACATCGTTTATCAGAACAATTCAGAGACGAACAGGTATGAAGTATCATAGTACGCATAGAGGATGATCATGGATCAGCTGGCCTCATGATTCGGAAAACCATGCGGGTAGGCGAGGTTCGCACCTCGATCAAGCTGGAGCAGGAATTCTGGACCTATCTCAAGGAGGTCGCCGACGGCCGCTCCATTCGCGTTTCGCGTCTGGTCAACGACATCGCCGACGCCACGCCGGAGCGCACCAATCTCGCATCGACGCTGCGCACCTTCGCGCTGCTGCACGCGCAGCTGCGCGCCCAGAGCCTCGATCAGGAGCTGGAAAAGCTCAAGCTCGCCGGCAACAGCGCCGATCTCACCCGGGTGCTGGATGCCTGTCCGATGCCCTGCCTGCTGCTCTCGAACGAGCGCGAGGTCAGGCGCGCCAACCACGCCTTCGTCGCCTGGCTCAACATCGACCCGCAGGCCATGCTCGGGCAGAGGCTGGACAATCTGATGATCCTGCGCGGGCCCGGCATGAACACCATGTGGCGGCGGATCTTCGACGAAGGATCGCGCGAGGAGCGCTTCAACGCGACCTATGTGTCCCCCGGCCGCGTGCGCACCTCGCAGGCCACCGCGATCGGGCTCGCACGGGACGAGGACAGCAAGAAGCAGAACGCCTGCATCGTGATCTTCGAGACCCTTTCCGGCCGCGACCAGGCGTAGCGGGGGAGACCGCAGCGCGGACTGCCGATCTCACTTCCGGACGGGCGCCCCCTAGCGAAGCCGGTGCTTCGCCACTAAGACTGTCGGGCTGCAGTCTGGAGGGGAGAAAGCCATGAATCCGGTACGGTTCGGCGTCATCAGCACCGCGAAGATCGGGCTCCAGCGGGTGATACCCGCGATGCAGAAAGGCAAGGACGTGGTCATCGAGGCGATCGCGTCCCGCGACCTGGATCGCGCCAGGAAGGTCGCTGATGACTTCGGAATCGCCCGAGCCTATGGCAGCTACGAGGAGCTGCTCGCCGATTCCGCAATCGAGGCGGTCTACAATCCCCTGCCCAACCATCTCCATGTGCCGGTGTCGATCCAGGCCGTGGAGGCGGGAAAGCATGTGCTCTGCGAAAAGCCGATCGCCCTGGACGCCGACGAGGCGAAGCAGCTGATCGCCGCGCGCGACCGCACCGGCGTGGTGATCGCCGAAGCCTTCATGGTGCGCCATCATCCCCAATGGCAAAAGGCGAGGAAGCTGGTGCAGGCCGGCCGCATCGGCGAGCTGCGCGCGGTGCAGGCGGTGTTCAGCTACATGAATCGCGACCCGGACAATGTGCGCAACCAGGCGGGCATCGGCGGCGGCGGCATCTACGACATCGGCTGCTACCCGACGGTCATCGCGCGCTATCTGTTCGCCGAGGAGCCGGTGCGCGCCCTCGCCCTGATCGAGCGCGATCCGGATTTTCTGACCGACCGCCTGGCCTCGGCGATCCTGCATTTTCCGAAGGGGCAGGCGCAGTTCATCTGCTCGACTCAGCTCGTGGCGCAGCAGCGCGTGCAGGTGTTCGGCACGGCAGGCAGGATCGAGTTCGACCTTCCCTTCACCCCGCTCGAAGACGAGACCGCCCGCCTGCTGATCGACGACGGCAGCGGCCGCGGCTTCGACGCGATGGAGATGATCCCCTTCAAGGGCATCAATCAATATACCCTCCAGGGCGACCATTTCGCCCGCGTGGTGCGCGGCGAGGCCAAGCTCGACTTCCCGCTGGAGGACGCGGTCAGGAACATGGCCGCGATCGATGCGCTCTACCGCTCCGGCGAAAGCGGCGGCTGGGAGGAGGTCAGGAGCTGTTCGGCATGAACGCAGCACCCGACCTGCAGCGCGAGCGGCCTGACGCGACCCTCGATCCTCATCGGGCACCCGCTCTTGCGATCGAGATCAGGGGACTTGCCAAGACCTATGCCGGCAGCAAGAAGCAGCCGCCCAAGGAGGCTCTGACAGGCATCGACCTCGCGATCCGCCGCGGCTCGGTCTTCGGCCTGCTCGGACCGAACGGCGCCGGCAAGTCGACCCTGATCAACATCCTCGCCGGCCTGGTGATCAAGAGTGCCGGGACGGCCCGGATCTGGGACTACGATATCGACGTCAATCCGAGACGCGCCCGGCGCTCGATCGGCGTGGTGCCGCAGGAGCTCAATCTCGACGCCTTCTTCACCCCGCGCGAGACCCTGGACATCCAGGCCGGCCTCTATGGCGTGCCCAAGAGTGAGCGCCGGGTCATGGAAGTGCTGGAAGCCGTCGGGCTCGCCGACAAGGCCGACGCTTATGCGCGCAGCCTGTCCGGCGGCATGCGCCGGCGCCTCCTGGTGGCGAAGGCGCTGATCCACCGGCCGCCCGTGGTGATCCTCGACGAGCCGACGGCCGGCGTCGATGTCGACCTCCGGCGCACGCTCTGGGAGCATATGCGCGCCCTCAATGACCAGGGCGTGACCGTGGTGCTGACCACCCACTATCTCGAAGAAGCCGAGACGATGTGCGACGAGATCGCGATCATCGATCGAGGCCGGCTGGTGGCGTCGGGCGAAACCAGGGGGCTGATCCAGAAACTGGACGAGAAGACCCTGGAGGTGACCACCGTCGAGCCGATGAGCGACCTGCCCGACACGCTCACCGCCCTCGGCGCCGTTCTCACCGACCCGCATCACCTGCAGATCCAGTATCGTCCGAGCCAGGTGCTGGTCGGCGAGATCCTGGACAGGATGCACGAAGCCGGCCTCGCGATCCGCGATCTGGCGACGGTCGAAGCCGATCTGGAGGAACTTTTCCTGCGCCTCACCGGCAGCCACGGCGTGGACGCGGATCGGCGCTGACGAAGGCCGCGCTGCGTCGCTTGTCCTGACCGCGCGCCCCTCGCTACCCCCAGAGCGCCGCCGCCGACAGCCGGACGAGCATGCAGCGCGCGCGATAACCTGATCTTAACGTTTCGCTGTCATCCTAAAATTGATCGAAAAATTATCTGAGTTCCCTTCGGCCTGCTTCGGGAGGTTTGAGACGATGAAAGGTGTGGTGTTCACCGAATTCCTCGAAATGGTCGAGGACTATTTCTCGCCGGATGTCGCCGACAGCATTATCGAAGCCTCCGATCTGCCGTCCGGCGGCGCCTATACCGCCGTCGGCACCTACGATCATGCCGAGATCGTGACCCTGGTGCAGAACCTGAGCGCCGAGACCGGGCTCGGCCTCGACCTGTTGCTGCGCAGCTTCGGAAAGCATTTGTTCGCACGCTTCGTTCAAGGCTATCCCGCCTTCTTCGAGGGCAAGCGCGATGCCTTTCACTTCCTGCAGAGCGTCGAGGACCATATCCATGTCGAGGTCAGAAAACTCTACCCGGATGCCGAGCTGCCCTCCGTCGCTGCAAGTCTCGAAGGGCCGAACCATCTGAAGATCGTCTACCGTTCGGATCGGAACATGGGTGATCTCGCCCACGGTCTGATCGAAGGATGCGTTCAGCATTTCGCGGAGCCGATCGAGATCCAGCGATCCCATGTCGCCGTGGAGGCCGGGGATCGGCTGGAGTTCGATCTGCTGCGCGCCGCCTAGACCATGACGGCGACGGAAACCGGCCGGCTGGGACGGCGACTGGCACGGGAGCGGCAGGCGCGCAAGCAGGCCGAAGCCCTGCTCGAACAGAAAAGCCGCGAGCTCTACGAGGCCAATCAGGAGCTGGCCAGCGCGGTCGGCGCGCTGGAAGCCAGCACGTCCAGGCTTTCCGCCATTCTCGATCACAGCTTTGCCGGCACGCTGGTCAGCGATCAGCAGAACCGGATCATCGTCATCAACCGCGCGGCAAGGTCGATGTTCCGGCAGAACGATGCCGACGTGATCGGCATGCCGATGGTCGACCTGTTCGACGGCGAGTCGCGCCTGCTCTGCGCGGACGCGGCCACGAGCTTCATCGGCTCGATCGACGAGGGCGGATCGGAGGTCTGGCATCAGGCCTCGGGCCGGCGTCCCGACGGCGCCATCTTTCCCCTGGAGTTCATCGTCACCGATCTGCGTCTGAGCGAGGATCGCCATCGGGTCTGGATCTTTCGCGACCTCACGCAGCATCATGCGGCCGAGACCGAGCGGCAAGTGCTGGCGGACGGCCTGCGGCAGGCGCAGAAGCTCGAAGCGCTCGGCACCATGGCGGGCGGCGTCGCCCACGAGATCAACACGCCCGTCCAGTATATCGGCGACAATATCAACTATCTGCGCGACGGCGTCGGCGATCTGCTCTCGCTTCTCGCCGCCTATCGCGATCTCGCCGCACGCCTCGACGCCGACAGCGCGGCTGCCGCGCCGCTGCAGCAGGTTCGACGCCTGGAGGTCGAGCTCGATCTCGACTTTCTGATGGACGAGATCCCCGAGGCCATCGCTCAGGCGGGCGAGGGCCTGGCGCGCGTCTCGACGATCGTGCAGGCGGTCAAGCAGTTCGCCCATCCGGGCAGCCGCGAGGGCCAGGCCTTCGACGCCAACCAGGCGATCGACAGCACGATCGAGGTCTGCAGGGGTCAATGGAAATACATCGCCGAGCTGCAGACCCGGTTCGCCGACGATCTCCCGAAGCTCACCGGCCACCAGGGCGAGTTCAACCAGATCATGCTGAACCTGATCGTCAATGCTGCCGAGGCCATCGAGGAGAGCGGCAGGGCCGGCGCCGGTCTGATCCAGGTCCGCACCAGCCTCGACCAGGGCGGCATCGTGATCGAGGTCGGCGACAATGGCTGCGGGGTCCCGGCGGCCATTCGGGACCGGATCTTCGAACCCTTTTTCACCACCAAGGACGTGGGCAAGGGCACCGGCCAGGGTCTTGCCTTCTGCTTCAGAGCCGTGACCCAGAGTTTCGACGGCCGGATCGAGGTCGCCTCGACGGAAGGCCAGGGCTCGACGTTTCGCCTGTTCTTCCCGGTCGCGGCAAACCCGGCCGACGGGCAGCAGCAGCTCGCCGCCGTCTAGGGTGCGGGTGCGGCCTTCGAAGGGCTATTGCTTGCCCCGGCGCTCCAGCACGCTTTCCTCGCGCACGGTGATCTCGAGCTGACGCTCGGCAAGGCGCCGTTCGGAATCGGCGACCTGGATCGTCACCACATGCTCGCCGGCGGGGATCTCGGCGTTCGCCGCCTTGATGCCGTCTTCCGAGGCGTAGTCGATGATATCATCGGTGATATCCAGCTCGAACACGCCGGCGATCGTGGTGCTGACCACGGTGACCTTGAGCGTGGAGAGGTCGATGGTGCTGCCGTCCTTCGGCGCGAACGCGATCTCGATGCCGATCGGCGAGGTGTAGATCCCGCCATTTTCCGGCGCGACCAGCTCGATCATCGGCCCTTCGGTGGACATGTTGACCGGATCGACAGGGTCGTCGATCGCCGCCCCTTGCGACACCACGCCTGCAGCCTGCAGGGGCGCCCCCCAAAGGGCGGCTCCGGCCATCATGGCAGCCATCATGGATGACATCAGATCCGAACGTCTCGACAAAGCGGTCTCCCAACCATCGATCGGCGACCAAAGCCCTCCCCGCGAGACCCGTTCGCGCCAACACTCCGCAACTTCCGAAAACCTGTGGGGGACGACGATCAAGATCAAGGCCTTTTCGCGGTCATCACCGATGATCCCTGCCGCGTGCGGCTTCCCTGCACCGCGGGGCCGTTCCCGGCACACGCCGCCAGCAGCGCACGGCACCCCTTCCCGCCGCCCGGCAGCTGCGCTATAGAACGCGTTCCAGGCGCGCGTAGCTCAGCTGGATAGAGCGCTTGCCTCCGGAGCAAGAGGTCGCAGGTTCGAGTCCTGCCGTGCGCGCCACCATTTCAGAGACTTAGTGATTACTGCCGCTGGAAGGTTTGTCGATAGATCCAGCGTTTGACATACCAAGGTTTGTCAGTTTCACGATTTGTTCTTGTCTTTTCCGGCCATTGAAAGCTCGATCACAGCCTCGACTCGCTCAACCGCGCGTTCGCGATCATAGCCGCGCGAGTAGTGCTTGATCATCTCGATCGACTGTCCCGTGATCGCCTGGATGTCCTGGTAGGCAACGCCAAGCTCGACCAGGCGGCGCACGGCATTCTTTCTCAGGCCATGCAGCGGCGGCGGGTCTTCGATGCCGAGGCGCTGGCACTCTCTCCTGATCGAGGCGGATAGCACGTCGCCGCGGATCGGACGGCCGCGCGTCCCGGTGATCAGAAGGCCGGCAGCGTTGGCGATGCGCATGGGGCGGGCGAGCTCGGCTTTCAGGCGATCGTGGATCGGGATGATCACCTCGCTGCCGGTCTTCTGCGTCCCGCCACCGGTCTCCTCGGTCAGGTAGATCCGGTTCCCCCTGATCCGATCGCGGGTGAGCTTGATCGCATCGTCACGTCGAAGGCCAGTATAGAGGAGCACGGTCACCGAGCGGCGCCAGACTGGCTTGGCATTCTCCAGGAACAGGTCCAGCTCGTCCTGCGTCCAGGGCCGATGCGGCGTCGCCTTGTAGCCGGCCGGCTTGGCGATATCCTTTGCCGGGTTGGTGGTGATCATGTCCCGGTCGCGCGCCGTCTCGAAGACAAGGTTCAGGACCTTGATAGCCTCGATCGCCTTACGAGGGCTTTGCTTGCGCGCGATATTGTCGCGCAGCTGCACCAGACCGCCGCGCGTGATCTTGGCGAGCTTCACGTGGCCGAAGGCTTCGAGAAGCGGCTTCAGGGCGTTGCGATAGCCATATTGGGTCTGCGGTTTGACGTGGCGGAACCGGTCGCTCTCGAAATACTCCAGGACCGCCGCCTGGAACGTGCCATCGATCGCACCGCGCCCGGCAGCGGCCGGGGCCTCGAAACTGGCCTGGATGGCCTGATAGCTCTTCAGAAACTCAGGCGTCCCGAAGTCACCCTTGATCGGAATGCGCTGTCCGTCCCGCCGATACCAGCACCGTTCTTTCCCGTGCCGATCACGGTAGCAATTTACGAACTTCAGGCGGGAATTGCGTCGAGGCATGGATCACGCGACTTGATCGACCAGGGCGAGGAAGTCCTGCCGGTCACGATCGGCCTTGGTCACACCAAGCCATTCCTCGACCTGATCGCGCAGCCAGATCGGGCGCTTGTTCTTCGGCGCAAGGTAGCTCACCGGCTTGGGGATGATGCCGGCCTTGAGGTCACGCCTGAAATCATCGATCTCGGTATAGCCGAGCGCGCCGGCCATCTGGATCTCGCGAAGCGTTTCCATCATTGCATCTGCCTCGGATCGTCTGGCGCCATCATCTTCTTAAGCATGGCCGTCTGATTGGCCACGACACAACCCCAAAGCTGTTTGGTCATCTCTTCGTCGCCGCCGGCGAGCTCCAGCACCAGCTCGCCCTGCATCGCTCCGAGCGCCTGGATCTGGTCGACGACCGAATGACCCTCGAGCGCAGCGGCCAGGCGGTCGATCAGTGCACTGTCGCGCTGGGCGGTAAGGAGACGCTGGGTGATGTCGATCGGTTTCATGGGCAACGGTCCAGAAGCCTCTGCGCTTCCCTGAGATACCGGCGGGAACGCCATCCCTTGATGATGACGAAGCCGAGCATGGCGATCGTGATCAGCAGAAGAACCACGCCGGCAGCCGCCAGGACTGTCCCGACCAGGCCGATATATTCCATCTGGTTCATCGCTGGCCCCTCACCGGTGATACATCCACGCCACGTCGGCAGCCTTGCGCGGGCGGCGGCGGGGCAGGAATGCGAAGAGCATGAACAGCCATTTCACGCCTTCCCTCCCTTTTTCGATGCGCGTGCGGCTTTGAGCTCGGCGAGGGCAGCGTCGAGGCGTGCACATGCGGCATCGAGCTTCGGGCAGCCGAAGATCAGGTTGAGAATGTGGCGGATCATGCCGCTTTCCTTTCGCAGCGCTGCAGGTCGATCGACTGGAAATCGTCGGACATGCCGCGGTTGCAGCTCCAGCATAGCAGGGCGAGGTTGTCCGGATCAGTCGGCGCGCAGCTCGGGATTGCCGCTTCCAGCTCTTGACGTGATGCACCTCAAAAGCCGCGGCGCCGTAGAGACTGGAAGGTTGCGATAGCGAACCTCGCAGGTCTGACAGCCGTAGTAGGCGATGTTGCGCTCGATCGCCTCGGCGCGAGCTTTCAGGAAACCCGGCGGTTCGTCGGCGTGACGGCTGGGGAGAACCCGGAACTCCGGCGAAAAACCGCCACGCGAACGCAATCGGGCAGCAGGCTTTGAGGCCAGCCACACCGAAACGGCAGAAGCTCCAGGGACGGAAGCGGGACCGTCTCGCCGCAGCTCAAGGCGCGGTCTGATCGCGCAGTGCCGAACGGTCAGTACTGCGCTGACGATCAGCGACGTGTTGCCAAGCGTCAGGAAGAGCCCGAGGAATAATCGGCGCCCCAGGCGCGCCCAAGAACAGAACGAGCGCCACCCACATGAAGAGCGCGGCGACGAATAACGCATATAGGCGTAGCTCTTCAGCACGCTGGGAGACGCCGGCAGGGCCGACAGGTTACGGTGGGGTCAGGTGTGGCCTCGAGCGGTGGGTTGCTCCGGAGTGGATTCGATAGAGCAACGTTACCGTGAATACTTTCGAAACACCAAGACTTGTATTTCGATTTCCGTCACCACCTATGAATGTCGCTATCAAGGCCTTCGAGCTCTCGATCAATTCGCTCCACGTCAAACTTGATTTTATATATGGCCTCTCTCACCTTATCCCATTCGACGTGAGTAACATAGTCGACGCCCGGAGCGGTAATTACATTCATGATCTCCAAATCATTTCCTGTAGCTTCTTGGACTATTTCCCTTACCTTGATTGGGCAGCTCCGCAGATTTGCATCGCCGAACAGAATAAAATCGCTGGGGATTAAGGATTTTGCCGAATGGTATTGAGGCAAGGACGCCGGAATAGTCCTTTCTCCCAGTTCATATAAATTCAATCGACCCTTCGGTATATCCAGTGTCTGCGCAAAACTTTCCATTGATCTTTTATAGCAAAGACGAACTAGCCTAAGGCGCAAACCAGACTACTTTTTAATGACTTATCAAGATCCTTGTCCTTGTATTTTCGTGACATCTCCCTGTGTAATTGGTATAGCTCACCCCGGAATAACATCGGCGATTTGTTGTCCTGCCGCGTCTTTTTCGGACGGCCTTTCACCGAAGCATAACATGCCTATCTTTTTATCGTTAGCGTGGTGGTGGTCTGGAACCATACGACAATAAAAGTTTTGCCAGAAGATGCTTCTAAGAATGCTATCGATTCATCGTTGGCTCTCACTACTTACATCGATTTGATAGACGATCGTTCATGAAAACGATCAGCCAGATTCTCGATTGATAGGCGCACCTGAAGAGGTGGCCAAGATCATCTGAAGTGCCGGGGGAATTCCGACCGAAGGGTCGCATCGTGTCATCTCCGGGACAATGTCTATCTTTGGGCACGCCATCGCAAAGCCGATCATGATCAATCTGTGGAAATACCGCGGCAAGATCTCTGGTAGTTGGTACCCCGCTCTTCTCCACGCCGCCGCCGCCGTCGGCGTCCAGATCACCGCCGAGGAGCTGGTCAACCACCTTCGCGCCACACCTGATTCGGCCGCTGCCGAGGCCGCGTGATGAACGACGCCCAAGCGCCGTAGCGGCGCCCTAACCCACTGAAACAAAGAAAGTTTTGACGCGGAGGATTCCGTGAGCGCTACCGCCTTGCCAAAAATCCAGCTTCGCCCGTACCAGACCAAGGCGCTCAACGACGTCCGCCAAGCATTCAGGCGCGACAAGCGGGTGCTGCTGCAGCTTCCGACCGGCGCCGGCAAGACCGTTTGCTTCACAAGCATTGCCAAGGGCGCAGCCGCCAAGGGAAAGCGCATCCTGACCCTGGCGCACCGCGTCGAGCTGGTCGAACAGGCCTGCGCCAAATACGCGATGATGGGCATTGAGACGGCCATGGTCGGCCGAGACATCGGCTGGCAGGAAGCCCCCATTGCCGTCGCCATGGCTCAGACCGCGTCCAAGCTCGATCTGCCGGACTACGATCTGATCGTTCTGGATGAGGCGCATCATTGCGTCGGCCGGACCTGGTCGAAGGTGCTGAACCGCTTCCCGGACGCCTATCACCTCGGCGTCACCGCGACGCCGCGGCGGTTGGATGGCAAAGGGCTCGACAAGCACTACGACGCGCTGGTCCAGGGGCCGACCGTCAAGGAGCTGACAGCCCAGGGGCACCTTGCACCAATCAACGCCTACCACGATGCCGGCGGTATCGTCGCGGGACTGCGCGGCGTCGGCGATCAGGACCCGGCGGACTTTGCCCAGATCGTCGCCGAGCACACCGAAGGCTCGATCGGCGCCTGGAGGGACAAGGCGTTCAGCCTTCCAACGATCGCCTTCACCGCATCGCGCCGTCACGGCGAATTCGTCCGCGACCGATTCATCGAAGCTGGCGTCACCGCCGTCTTCGTCGACGGCAACATGCCGATGAAGGAGCGCAAGCAGGCCCTCGCTGACTATGCCGAAGGCCGCGCCACGGTTCTCGTTTCGGTCGATTTGATTTCGGAAGGTTTTGACTGCCCGGAAACGGCAGCCATCCTCGCCATGCGCAGCACCGGGTCGTTGACGATGTGGTTTCAGATGATCGGCCGCGGCATGCGCCCCAAGACCAACGGCGGTCCGATGGTCCTCTTGGACATGGCCGGAAATGCTGCGCGTTTGGGCCTGCCGAGCGACATCGTCCAATGGGATCTGACCGGCAAGGCCAAGACCGAGGAACAGGTCCAGCGAGAATTCGAGCGCGCTGCCGAGAAGGAACGCGAGCAGGAGGCTATCGCGCGCCATTCAGGCCGCGTGGTGCGGATCGCCGAGACGCTCGAGGATGCAGTCACCTTCAAGGATGCCAGGCGTTTTCTGAAGCGCCCGCGTGATCTGCTGGTGATCAAGAACAATTGCCGGCGACGGGACGGCAAGAAATACAGCGACGCCTTCCTGATCCGGTTCGCCGCCGAAGAATTTTTTGCCGATCGCCCTTGGCAGCAGGCGCTTCTGTCAGCGGGCAACGATCTCGGCAAGCGTTCCTATGTCGAGCGCGCCCTGAAGCTCGGTCTCGGCTGGACCGTGCCGCCGTCGCAAGACCGGGCGGCTTAGGCTGGCGTTCCCTGAATGTTCCGGGTCGACATATCGACAATTTTCACAGGTCGCGCTAGGATTTTTGTCGGAGCGTTGAGCGCCGCGGCTGGCCTCTGGCCACGCCTTGCCCTGGGCGCTTGTGGTGGGGCCGCGGTCGCTCCGCTCCTCTCGAAAAGTGCGGCCGGCTAAATGGCCGCGCCAGCCTACAGCCCCTTCGACCTGGTCGTTCTCCACGACCCGAAGAAGCGGCTGACCAAGCGCTGGCGCTTCGACGCAGACTGCGAGTTGATCGCGCCGACCGCGGAAGACGCTTACGGGTCGACCTACACCTCGACCGCCACTCTGCACCGCGCCGAGACCATCGAAGACTTGTCTCGGATCCTCGTTCAGCTCGAGGCGCACCCGCATCGCTGCGTTATCCGTGACCAGCCGACGGCCGAGAGCTACGGCAAGCCCTGCCGTCGCATCAAATACGACCAGGTCGCCCTGGACGGCACCGTCGAGGCCGTCGCGAACTATGTCGCGGTCGCGCGCCAGTGGGTCTGCCTGGATGTCGACAAGATCTGCCTTCCCGGCGGTCTGGACGTCGCCGATGATCCCGAGGCCTGCATCGGCGCGGTGATCAAGGAGGTCGCGCGCCACGCGCCGGAGCTCGAAGGTGTGGCGGTGCATGCGCATCTGTCGTCGAGCGCCGGCCTGCACATCCTGACGGGTGATCCGGGCGGCAAGATTTCAGTCCACCTCTGGTACGTCCTCGATCGGCCTTACTCCGAGGCGCAGCTCGCCCTCTGGATCAATGGGATCAACGAGCGTGCCGGGCATCGCCTGATCGACCCGGTCACCGTCCGGGGCGTCCAGCCGAATTTCACCGCAAACCCGCTCTTTGTCGGCGAAAACGACCCGCTGCCGCGGCGTTCCTTCCTGATCCAAGGCGACCAGGCCGTCCTGTCGCTCGACCTGCCGGCCATCGCCAACGACAACGGCGCCTATGTCCCGACCGGCAATCTCCTGACCAGTCGCTATCACCAAGCGCTGGACTTGATCGGAGACGCGCCGGGCCAGGCCGGTTTTCAGGAGCCGGTCAAGGCCGCCACATGGGCCGCGGCACGTGACCTCGGCGAGGATCTCCTCGACCAGGCGACCTTCGATCGCGTCAAAGCCGAGATCCAGCAACGGGTTCGGGAACGCGGCCATACCCGGTCCGATCGCTACATCAGCATGCGCGTTCGCGAGGTCGACGCCAAGCTTCGATCGGCCCTGAACAAGATCGTCGGCAACGAACGCCGGCAGCAAAAGGCGATTCGCGAGCGGGCCCGGCAAGATGCCGCCGACACCGACGATAACGTTCTGGCGTTCGCCGAAGGCAAGCTCAGGCGCGAGGTCAGAGGCGTTCTCGATCGGATCGACCGCATCCTGGCCATGAAGGATCGCCGCGCCGAGCTGGTCGCACCGATCCACGATCAGATCGAAGCGGACATGGCCAGGAAATGGGGCGACGCAAGCCTCAACCCTGCCCATGACGACCATGATGCCTATCGGGCCGACAAGCGCCGCGCCAAGGCCGCTGCAACCCGCCGCATGAGCGCCAGGGTCGCGAGAGATGAAGGCCTCGACAAGATGCCCAAGCTCCCCGAGCTGGTCGTCATCAAGGCCACCACAGGCCTCGGGAAGTCGCGCACCGCGCTGGAAGAGATCGCCAAGCCGAGGCGCGCCCGCTTCGATTGGATGGCGCCGAACCATCGCTTGCTGGATCAGTCAGAGGCCGATTTCGACGGGATGTTGAGCAAGCCGCATGCTCGCGCCGTCGGCCGCGGTGGCGATGATCCGCTCGACAGGTGGAGCGGCTACCGCGGCCAGTGGGATCAAAGCTGGCAGACGCGCGCGATGTGCCCGCGGTTCGAGGTGGTCTCCCCGCTGGCCACCATCGGCGTCAACGTCAACCAGGAAATATGCCCGAGCTGTCCGCTTCGCGGCGTCTGCGGCTACCGGGCGCAGCGCCAGACCCTCAAAGAGGTCACCGAGGCTGGCGGCGTGGTGTTCGCGCCTTCGGCCTACGCGCAATACCAGCCGATCTGGTCGCGTGGCGATGTCATCATCATCGATGAGGCCTTCGTCGAGGGGCTGTTTCGCACCAGGGGCCTGAAGGCCTCACTCATGGACGACCCGCGCGCGATCTGGCGCCTCTGCAAGGACGAGGATGTCGACCGGGTCTACCACGTCACCGATCACTTGAAGCGCGCGCTGATCGACCACCGCGGCGCGCCGGTGGCGTACCTGGACAGCGTCGGTATCGGGGCGGAGCAGCTCAAGGCAGCGTCCAAGGCGCTGATCGAGGGCCAGGCCAAAGACGACGCCATCAACGGACACCTGCCGGACCATGAGCTTCTGAGGCGCGCGCAGGCGATCACCTACGCCGGGCGCTTCGAGATCATCGCGATCATCCGGGCCTTTCTCCTGGCCATGAAGACGGGCGCCAGGCGGCTGCCGCAGATCGAGCTGACCAGGAACGATGACGGCGAAGACGTCTTCGTGATCACCGAATGTGCGCCGATCAGGATCGGCAAGAGCAAGCCGATCATCTGCCTGGACGCCACCGTCAACGTCGAGCTCCTCGAGGCCGTCACTGGTCGCAAGGCAACCATCATCGAGGCGACGGTCAAAGAGAATTTCGACGTGACGCTGGTCAACACCTCAGGCAGCAAGGCCGCGCTCTACGCTTGCGAGGGAAGCGAGAAGCTCGACGGCATCATGCGCGCCTTCGAGAAGTTCGCAGCGGGCAAGACCTGCCCGATCTTCACGCACAAGCAGACCGCCGAGAAGTGGATCGATGAGTTCCCGGAGAACATGCCGGTCGAGCACTTCGGCAACCTTGTCGGCATGAACACCTACCGGGAGGCTGATCGCTTCGTGGTCCTGGGGCGCCAGCAGCCGAACGAGGCGCAGTTTCTCCCGAAGGCCGCCGCGGTCGCTGCGATGCGTGGTCGCGAGATCGAGACGGTCCAGACCTGGCTCGACAGGTGGCAGCAGGATCACCCTGGCAAGGATATCCGGACCGTCAAGCGCACAGACGGCTATGTCGACCGCAATGGCAAGGCCTGGCACCCGGACCCGATCGTCGAGGCGATGCGCTGGCGGGCCTGCGAGGGCGAGCTGATCCAGGCCATGGGGCGCGCGCGATCGATTAGGGCGCCAAAGCCCGTGAAGGTGCTGCTGGTCACCAACGCCGTTCCCAAGGGCGTCGAGATCAACCGCGCGATCAGCTTCCGCGAGCTAAAGAAGGGCAAGACGTTCTCGACCGCAATCGAGGAATATGTTCACAGCTTCGCCGACCGAGGCGTGGTGCCGATGGGTCCGGCGGACATGGCCAGGCTCGCGCCGGATCTGTTCCCGACGGTCAAATCTGCGAAGGACGCAACGACCAAATTAAAGGTCGACCATCCGATTTATATATTATCAGAGGATGGTCGACCTTTTCCGGCCGGGTTCTACCGCCGCCGCGGCCAGCGTGGTCAGCCCTGCCGCTTCCTGGTGACCGGCACCCTTTCCGCCGCCGAAACACGCGATGCCATCCGCGGCATGGTCGGCGACCTTTCCGAGATTAAATTCCCAGAACGACAGCAGAGGGCTGCAGCATGAGCGGCGACGATGAAGAGCTGTTCGAGATCGATGTCATCCGGATCGAGGCGAGGACACGCAAAGCTCTGCTCCTCCGAACAAGGGACCACGGCCATCGATGGATTCCTCGATCGGTGATCCGGGACAGGTCGAGCACCTCGATCGTGGTGCCGATGTGGTGGGCAAAGAAACAGAGAATGGAGGTCGACGCGGCATGATCCTTCGCATGGGAAGAGACCCGCTGGTCGATCGCATCGCCTGGCGTCTGTTCATCGGTTCGAGCACGATCATCAAAGCCAGACTGCGGGAAGGCGAGCTAATACCGCACCGCTTTGCCGTCGACATCCAGTTCCAGCACCCGGTCACCGTGGTGACCTGGGTTCAGGTTTTCCGACATTGGATCCCGACTTGGCGCCGCATCGTCTGGAGCTTCCAGATCGCGCTGCAGACACCGGCCTGGCTCTCGTTCTGCATCGACGGCAGGTGGAGGCCTCCGATCGCCATAGGCTGGCACTCCAGGCGCTTCGAACCAAGACAAATCATCTTCGCAATTCGGGGAGTGCAAGCATGAACGGCTTCACCGACATTGAACCCGCAAGGCCCGAAATGAGCTACGGCATCGCCGTGCCCTTCCAGGATGGCGTCAGGATCGTCTTGCGTGGCGTCGCAGCACCTTACCGTGAGCGCGCCCGGGTGCACCAGCCTGCTATCGGCAAAGCGCGTGTCTGGAGCTCCAGGACCAAGAGCACCACCGACCATCAAGCCCACCTACGCAGAGCGGCCGAGGACGCCATGGAAGGGCGCCCGCCGCTTCAATGCCCGGTCTGCTTGGTCGCACGGTTTTTCTTCGCACCACCACCGAGTTGGCCGAAGTGGAAGCGCCAGCTGCTGGACGCCGGTCTTCTCGCCCATAGCCAAAAGCCGGACTGGGACAATCTCAGAAAAGCCGCGGTCGACGCGTTGAAGGGCGTGGTCATCGCCGATGATGCGCTGATCTGCCAAGAAAGCAGCCTAAGCGGCAAATTCTGGAGCGAGACGCCAAGGACGGAAATCTTCGTTAGCCCGCTCGAGCAATTCCCGTCTCAGATCAGAACGCGGCCGCCTGGAAGTCGCCCTCCACTTCCCATAGCGAGGTCTAACCTCCAGCAAACAGCCTCGACGGAAGAAAAGCGCTAGAAGGGCGCATAGAATTCGCTTATAAGACTAGGCCTTCCCTTTATCTTCAATTAAAGGTTGCTAGCATGGCTGATTGGATCTACGTCGACAATTCAAACGTCTTTATTGAGGGCAAACGCGTGAGCGCGGTTGCAGCGGGGATGGCCCTGGACATCTATCAGGCCATGAACAATCAGATTTTGGATCACACGTACTCATTCAGCTTTGGCAAGCTTTATGAATTCATTGCCGGCTCTCAAAGAGAGCAGGTCGCACGAGCAATGCTCTTTGGCTCTAGGCCCCCGCCAAACGATGCTATTTGGCAAATCGCAAAACGGGCAGGATTCGAGGTCGTGGTCCATGACCGAAATGCAGCGAACAAAGAAAAGAAGATTGATACTGGGATTGTCACGGAGATGACCTGGGATGCCGGGCGCCACGCCAAAGACGGCGACGTTTTCACTATTGTGGCTGGCGACTCCGACTACGTCCCCACTGTCAATAAAGTTCGAGAAGCAGGTTTTCAATTGGACGTGGTATTTTGGGACCACGCTGCCAATGAACTGAAAGCTTCTTGCTCTAATTTCATCTCCTTAAACCAGCACTTGGAAACCCTTCGTCTTTAGTAAAAAAACATCTCCGAAGAACGTCAAGCAGCACGTCACCGGCCGCGGCAACGCCAGCAAGGACCAGGTCCTCGCCGCGGTGCGGGCTCGCGGTTTCGGCGTTGCCCATCATGACGAAGCGGACGCCGTGGCGATCCTGCTGACGGCGATGGGCAGGCTCGGGCTACGGGTCGACGGGTAGCTGACCTGCGACCGAAGCTGCCGGCCATGCTCACCTCACGGATTGAACCGCAACCCCAGCCGCAGCCAGTGGTGAAACTGCTCATCGTCGAAGAAGTCGTTGAACCAGGTTAACCGGTAGTGCGGCACGATTGAGAAGTTGGGCGTCACATCGAAGCTCAAGCCCACTTCGCCATGCGCGCTGATATCCGTGTCGTCGTCTTCGATGCCCGGGTCGTCCAGCTCCTTGTAGTGGATACCCGCGCCGCCGCCGAGATAGGCCGCGAGCGAAGGCGCGATTGCCAGGTCGCCGTAGGCGCCCACCGAGAAGTCGGCGATCCAGACACTCGATTGCGTGATGACGATGCCGCCGAGCTCGTCGATGTCATTTTCGGTGTACGCCGCGCTGAACTCCAGGCGTACGGCATCCGCCGGGCGGAACCCGAGCCGGCCGCCGAACACCACCCCCGTGTCGTATTCAAGGTCGAGGCCGACCAGTTCGTTCTCGGTGGGGAAGGAGGCACCGCCATCGACTTGCAGATAGAACGGGCTCGACTGAGCGACCGCGGTACTCGAAAGCACGAATCCGGCGAGGATCGAGAGCGATGTTGTGAGGCGCTTCATAATTGGTCTCCCTTTTTAATTTTATTGAAGGGCAGACCAGACACCTTGGAATTAACACAAATCCAGCGGAAATTTCGGAGGTAGGGCAGTCAGGCTGATATTCGTTGCAGATCAGCAACGCCCTCGCAGATGGAGGCCGAACCTGCTGCCCTAGTCGATGACGGTCTTGGGCCACACGTCAACGTCTTTTTGTCTATATATGTCCGTTTCGTTTGACGCCCGAACATAAATGTACGATATACACGTGATGAAAGCGCAGGAACTCATTCGCCGCCTCAAGAAATACGCCAGGAAGAATGACCTGTCCCTGGTTATGGAACCCGGCCAGGGCGATCACGTGAAGATCTGGCTGGACGGGCAGATGAGCGTCCTGCCGGGCAAGCGCGGGGAGATCCCGCTCGGAACGTTCCGCGCCATCTGCAAGCAGCTTGGTGTCGATCACAAGGAGCTGTCATGATCTACGCGGCAAAGCTCGATCCCGAGGATGAGGGCGGCTTCACGGTCACCTTCCGGGACATCCACGGCGTCACCTACGGCGAGACCCAGGAACGCGCTCTGGAGCAGGCCGTCGATTGCCTGATCACGGCGCTCAGCATGTTCGCCGATGAGGGCAAGGACTTGCCGCCGGCCACGGCTCCGAAGCGCGGCGAGCATTTGGTCTTCGTGCCGGCGCTCTACCAGGCCAAGCTCGAGCTGATCAAGCGCATGGCCGAAACCAAGACCTCGAACACCAAGCTCGCGGAAATGCTCGGCTGCAGCGAGGCCGCCGTGCGGCGCATGGTGAACCTGAACCATGAAAGCAAGATCAGCAGGATCGAGGCGGCGCTGGGGGCGCTGGGGAAGCGGCTGAGCGTGCGGGTGGAGTGAGGGCTGTCTGCGCCTTCTCTTTGACAAGATGACCAAGCCAACAACAACTTTCAACGACCTGGAGATGTGGAAATCGCGCTGCCAGGACCTGCAAAGCGCTCCACTTCCAAAAACGGTCGCCGACTGTCTGAGAATAGCCGTTCCGGACCAGCATGAACGAATCTCAGGGAATTGGGATCTGATCGGCGACGGCGAGCCAATGCCAAGCCTTCCTTTCGATGGCGACCGATTTGCCGAGGCGCGTACCCCGATAGCCCGTGCCAGCACGGCCATCCTACAGTCAAGACGCGTCAAGCGAGACGAGACCAAGCGCCGCCATCTCAAGGTCGCCCTTGCGTGGCTGAAATGCCAGCACCCTTGGCAGGGACCGAGAACCAAGCTTGAAATCGAGGCCATGATTGAGGAGGTCAGTCGCGCGATCGAAGATCCAAGCCTGTCGCTGGATCACATCCTGGATCGCAGCTTCTATTTCAGATTTCATCCCAAGATCGTGCTGCCTCCAGAAGACCGCGAACTTTCAATCGCGATAAGGGATGGGCTCCAGGAGGCGCGCAGAGAGAGGCCGGCGTTGTTGCGACGCGCGTTCAACCGGCTATTCGGCTTTCGGGCCTGAAAATAGATTCCCCCGAGCCTTGGCCCGGGGGAGGCGCCGGCTGCATGCTCCCGGCGGGATTACTTCGGCTCATATCGCAGCAACGTAGAGAATTTTCAACAACCGGCCGTTGGCCGGCACTGACGCTCAGACCTTCCCGCCCAAGCTGGCGATGCGGGCGCGCAGCTTCTCGATAACTTCGGCTTGCTGGTCGATCTGGTCGAGTGCCTGGAAATAGCGAGCCACGACTGCTGGGATGCGGTTAATCCCGCGCGCCCAATCCTCGACCGTGCGGATCGGCGTCCCGGTCTCCTCCGAGAAACGCTTTTGCGTCCAGCCTCTGGCCTTCAGCTGAGCTTTGAAGTCGTAGCTTTCCAACCGTCCGCCTTGAAACCACATATAACGTGGTTTATGATTGCTGATACTCCACTGCAAGATCGTCAATAACTGATTGATCAAGCGGCGGAAAGCCTTGACCACTACGCGCGCAGCAAGGGCAGCATCATGGACACTTCCACCACGAACCCCGCGCGGTCGGCTGGCGCATCGCGCACGGCGGACCCGACACCACAGGACTGGATGGCATTCTCTCAGCTCATGGGCTGGCCGATCGCGGCGATGAGCACCGGCCGTCCGGTGAAGTTCGTTCTCGCAGGCGGCGAAGAGGTTCACGTCACGAACCAGATGCGTCTGGACATCACGGCGGCGATCGAAAGGGCGCGATCGGCATGAAGGGCATCTACCTGATGGTCATGCTGGTGGATCAGGACGGCCTGCCGCGTGACGACGTGATCCGGGAAGGGCGGGTGCTGGTCGGCCACAATGGCGCACTGCACCTCGCACGCATTCACCGGACGATGCACAACCCGTTTCACCTGGGCAAGGAAGTCTGGCAGACCGCGGGCGGCACCTATCTCTACAACGTCCGGTCCTATGTCGAGCTATCCGAACCGTTGCCGGCTCACGCCCTGGTGTGACCATGTCGGACCGGTCCAGACAGATCGTGACGCTTCCCGATGGCTGCCGTGCCGTGGTTCTGGAGCCCGGAGACGAGCGACGTCTTGTTTCCGGGCCCGGATCCAGGCCAGCGCCGTCCGTCGTGTCTGGCGGCGATCTCCTGGCCCATCTTGTGCGCATGCAAGAGCGGAAGGAGGTGATCCATCCATCTGGCGGTTCTTCATCTCGTTCTCGGCAGGTCATCACCCGGACGATGACCGAGCGGCTGGTGGTCGAGGACGAGATGGAGGACGTGAGGCCGGCGTTCTCTGTCGATCGCGAGCCGGTGCTGTCCCGCATCTGCCGACGGACGCTTGGCTTCTGCCTGGCTATTGGAGGCGCTCTCGCTGGTACGGTCTTCCTGTTCGCGGTCGTGAACAGCAATGCGCCGCTGATCTTCGTTGCCCTGGTGTTGGCTCTGGCCTGCGGTTATGGGGCGAGGGAGCTTCTGACCTATGCACATGCTGCTTAGGGCGGTCGCTGTCTGCCTCGCCCTGCTCGCGCTGCCGGGCTGTGACGATGACGAGAACGGCAAGGGCGGAAAGGTAGAGGGCAAGGCATCCGTGACGCTGAGCGATGGCCGTGTCGCCGAGATCACCGTGGTCGTCACCATGATCGGCCTGGCCATGCTCGCCGGACTGCCGAGTCGCTCGGTATGAAGCTCGTCATCGCCTGCGGCGTGATCCTGCTGTGCTTCATGGTGTTCTTCGTTGGCATGCTTCTGCCGGACACCACGGAGGGCACGATCCTTTCGTACATCGCCAACAAGGCGTCGGACAGCAAGCGCAACGCCGTCATGAACTCGATTGAGATGCAGGCGGCAGAGATCGAGATCGAGGGGCTGCAGATCCAGCTCGAGCAGGCCAGGGCTGAGATCAAGGCGCAAGAGCAAATGTGCGCTCTCACCGACAAGGGAAGCGCGATTGGCGCCGTGATCAGGGCAGCCTGGCCATGGTGATGTTCGGCGAGCGTCCGATCGATCGCGATGAGGATGCAATCAAGGAGCGGAAGGGGCGACCATTCCGCGATTACGCGTTCGTCATGAGCACCGGGCAGAATTTTGATCGGGTGAGCTGGCTCGACGTGGTGCGTGATGGTCATGCGCTGGTGTCGGTCTGGTTTTTCCTGATGTTCGCCTTGCTCGGCGTCCCGGGCGTGATCACCGTGCTGTTCATGATCTATGCGGCCGTCCGGTTCGGGCTACGCTATCTGGCGATGTCGCCGGCCAACCGCGAGGAAGGCTGCCGCCATGTGATCGTCATCTTCGAGGCGTCCGGCTTCTGGCACGTCGCCGAGTACATCCGGGGCAAGGGCGAGATCGTCCGCGTGCTGACCGATCAGAACGGCGCGATCCCGGCTCAGATCGGCGCCCATATCTTCGACAAGGTGACCCGTGCGGATTGGGGCGACGCGTCCAGTGACGAGACGCCGCGACAGATCATCCGGAGGGTCAAGACATACCGGCGGCGACCTAGGACAAGGCTGCCATTTGCGTTCTACCCGAAAACGTCTGTAGGTTTTGCTGCCCACATGCTAGGAATACATGACCCAAGGATCAGAACGCCGAAGGACTTGCTCGACTACTGTGAACGCGCCGGGGATGACGAGAAAAGCGAGGTCCTGCAGGCGAAAGCAGCGTGATCTGCGATGGCCAGGAAGAAGCAGCTAAGCCAGAAACAAGTCCTGGAAGCCGTCGACGCGATTATCGATCTCATCGCCACAGGGCTTTCTGCACGGGCCGCATGCAAAGCGAACGGCAGGATCAGCCGTCAGACCCTGTTCGCCCACATCAGCAAGGACGAAGCGCTCCAAGAGCGTTACATCGCGGCCAAGAAATCCAGCATCCTGGCGCTGATCGACGCCAACGAAGACGCCCTCGACGATCTCGACGCTGATCTCAGAGAGAGGACCAAGGAACGCACTCCGGAGGGTATGGAGATCGAGGTTCCGAAGTACGACGGCAAGGTTGCCATGGCTCTGGTGAGCGCGACCAAGCTGCGGGTGGACGAGCGCCGCTTTCAGGCCATGAAGCTCCTTCCGAAGCTCTACGGCGTGGCCACGGGCCTGCCGCCTGGCGCCACCGTCAGCTACCGGGTCGACCTGACCGAAGCGCCGACCGATGAGTGACGGCGCGATCGTCTACCGCCCGTCTGGACCGACCACGCGGCGGTTCCATCTCAGCAAGGCGAGGCGCCGGCTGATCGTCGGTCCTATCCGGTCCGGAACATCGGTGGCGCTCTGCAACGAGCTCATGCGCCAGATGATGGAGTGCCCGGCGGTCAACGGTGTCCGGCGGTCGCGCTATGCCGTGCTGCGCAAGACCTTCGGCGATCTCAAGAGGACCACCATCAAAACCTGGGTCGATTGGTCCCTGCCGCTGTTCAAGACCGAACCTGTGCAGCGGGTCGAGGGCATCATCCACGACGTCGACATCATGCTGCCGGACGGCACCAGGGTGGTCTCCGAGGTCAATTTCTTCTCCATGGCCAAGGAAGCCCATATCAGCCGCCTGCTGTCGCTCGAGCTGACGGGCGGCGTGATCAACGAAGCCCGGGACCTGCCCAAGGCCGTGGTCGACGCCTTCGATGATCGCATAGGCCACTTCCCGGCCAAGCGCGACGGCGGCGAAGGTTATCGATTCTGGCTGGCTGGCGACACCAACCCGCCGGACCAGGATCACTGGATCTACGAGATGTTCGAAGAGAACGAAACGCCCGCCGGGTGGGAGTATTTCCGCCAGCCTGGCGCTCTGATCCGCGACGGCAGGGGCGGCTGGAAGATCAACCCCAAAGCCGAAAACCTGCAGAACCTGAATGGCGGCGCTCAGTTCTATCTGGACGCCATGCAGGGCAAGAGCGAGGCCCACATCGCGGTCTATTATGGCGGCGAATATGGCTATGCCGAGGAAGGCAAGCGGATCGTCTCCGACTACAACGATGCCGTGCACTGCGCTTCCGAGCCGCTGGACTATGACCTGAGCGTCCCCGAGCTCTACATCGGCATCGACTTCGGCGCGACGCCGGCCGCGACCATCCGGCAGGTGATGCCGAACGGGCAATACCGCACGATCGAGGAGCTGAACGCGGAGAAATTCGGCATCGGCGCCTTTGCGGCCAACGTCCTGAAGCCTCGACTGCAGCGCCTTCACGCGATGGGCTTCAATCCGGAGAACATGGTGATCACGGGGGACCCGGCCGGCAGCGGCACCAGTCAGACCGATGGCAAGGCGCCGTTCCAGATCCTGGCCGACGAGGGCATCAAGTGCGATCCGGCCTTCACCAACAGCTTCGCCATGCGGACCGAGATCATCAACCGCGTCTGCCGGCAGATGGTCGACGGTCAGCCGCGCTATCTGATCTCGCCGAAGTGCAAGGTTCTACGGAAAGGGCTGGCACAGAAGTACGTGCTCAAGAAAGTCGGCGTGTCGACCGATGAGGGCACCAAATATCAGACTCTGCCGGACAAGAACGAGTGGTCGCATGTGGTCGAGGGCGACACCTACGGCCTGATGGGAACGGGCGAAGGCAGGGATATTGGCAAGACCACGGGCTCTGGTCCTATTCAATACAAGAACAGGCGAGTTGCCTAACTATTATTCCCACAAAACGGATTGTTGTCCTAGTTCTGTCTTTGCCCTATAGTCCACCCATCTGGTGTGGTTGGGCGAGCGTATGCACAAGAAGCGCGAACCTCTCAGCGACGTTGAGCTTGCGTCGATCGTAAGGGCCAAGCTGGACGCGGCCGGCCCTGCCGGCACGAATACGCTGTCACCGCAGCGCGCCGAATACCTCGCCACCTATTTCCGATATGGCTATCAGCAGGACGCCGAGGCCGCGGCAGAAGACCGCTCGACCACGGTGGACAGCACCGCGGCCGATACCGTCGATTGGATGATGGCACAGCTTGTGCGCACGTTCGTCGGCGGCGACCGGGTCGTCTCGTTCATCCCGTCCGGTCCTGACGATGTCCAGGATGCCGAGACCGAGATGGACGTGATCGAGCATGTGCTGCGCGTCCAGAACAATGCCTATCTGGTGTTTTTCTCGTGGATTTGGGACGGGCTGGTCACCGATGTCGGCTACGTGAAGGCCTTCCGGGAAGAGAAGGTCGTCAAGGAGGTCGAGGAATATTCTGGCCTGACCGAGGATGATCTGACCGCGATGGTCGCCGATCTCGAGGAAGACGGCGCCAAGGTCGAGATCGTCAATCAGGTCGAGCACCAGGAGACGGTGACGGTCGAGGCTCTTGCCCTACAGACCGACCCGGAAGTCGCCGCGCTGGCGCAGGATGCCACGGACATCAGGCAGACCGAAGACGGCCAGGTCGAGATCATCCACACGACCTATGATGTGAAGATCAGGATCGCCCGCGCCAAGCGCGCCATCAAGGTCATGGCGATCCCCGGTGACGAGGTGATCGTCCCGGCCGGCTGGACCAGCATATCGCTCGCCGAGGCGCCTTACTGCGGCCATGTCTGCGGCCTGTCGACATCGGATCTGATCTCGAAGGGCTTCGATCCGGAGCAGATCGAGAAGCTGCCCACCTTCGACGCATCCCAGCTCAGCGAAGAACGCCAGACACGCCACGGCCTGGAGGAGTCAGGCATTCTCGGCGCCGACGACGGCTTGAAGATGGTGACCGAGGCCTATGTCCGCATCGATCGCGACGGCGATGGGTATGACGAGCTTCTGATGGTGGTCATGGGCGGGAATGAGATCCTGCGTTTTTCGGACGGCTCGGTCGCGGTCGAAGAGGTCGAGGAAATCCCGATCCATTCATGGTCGCCCTACCTCATCCCGCATCGCCATGCCGGCGAGGGCGTCGTTTGCCGGACGGCCGACATCCAGCGCAACCGCACGGGCACAGAGCGCGCCATGATGGACAACATGGCGTTCACCTCCAACCCGCGCACGATCATCGGCGACGATGCCAGAGGCGGCGACACCATCAGCGATGCGCTCACCTATCGGCCGGGCGGCGTGATCCGGGCGCGCGATGCGACACAGGTGGTGCCCTACAAGCTGCCGTCCGTCCTGGGCGAGGTGCTGCCGGTCCTGGAGTATTGGGATCAGCGCAAGGAGGAGCGGACAGGTGTCACGCGCTACAATCAGGGCCTGGACGCCGACAGCCTGAACAAGACCGCCACGGGCGTCTCGATGATCAAGGAAGCGGGGCTCGACAAGGTCGAGATGATTGCCCGCAACCTCGCCGAGACCGGCTATGCGTCCCTGATCCAGCACATCCACGCCCTATTGCGCCGGCATCAGGACAAGGAGATGGAAATCGAGGTCGCCGGCAAATGGATCAAGGCGGACCCGCGGCAGTGGGGCGAACGCAGCAACCTCCGAGTCGCGCCAGGCCTCGGCGCCGGCAGCCGCGAGCGCAAGCAGCTCATGCTCGCCGCGGTGATCGACCGGCAGGTGCAGATCGCCTCTACAGGCGCCCCGCTGACCGATATGGGGCGCATCTACAACGCGTTGCGTGACTGGTCGTCGACCCTGGGGATTGCCGATCCGTCCCGGTATTTTGCCGATCCGACCGACCCCGAGGTGATCAAGGCGCAGCAGGCGGCAGCGCAGGACGCACAGGGCCAGACGACACCCGAGCAGGATCTTGCCGCCGCGCAGGTCGAGGCCGCGCGTATGGGCGCCGTGGCCAAGCTGGAGGACGTGCGCGCACAGCGGGAGGCCTCCGCCCGCGCCGATCAGTTGAAGCTTCTCGATATGCGGGTCAAGGACGACCGCGAGCGCGACATTGCGCTTTTGAGGGCCATCGCCGAGCTCGAGAAGGCCGGGATGACCGCGCAGGTTCAACAGCTTAGGGGTCTGCTGACACCCGAGGCGCTTGCTGGCAACGCACAGCAAGTGTAGTGTTATAACGTAACGAAGGAGTTTGCTATGGCCGATTACCCCGCCAAGTCCAGCATGGACACCGGCAGCATCAAGCGCCAGACCTCGCCCGGCATGGGCGGTTTCCAGGGCGACGCTGCCGAATTCGGCATGACCGGCAAGACCACCATGGTTGACGGCGTCCCTGTCGACAGCGGCTCGGCGAGTGCGCTGCGCAAGCCGCGCGACTACGACGAGGTCGGCACCAAGGCCAAGAAGTTCTGCGGCTGAACATGCCTGACGACACCAAAGATTATCTGGCGATCATCGCCAACGCCGATCGGTTCAAGATCTTCGCGGCAGCCGACGAGACCAAGGAATGTCTCGCCGCCCTCGAAGCTCAGTTCACCGAGAAGTGGGCGACGACCGACAAGCCGGAAGTCGCACAGGAGCTTTGGCATCGTGTGCGCGCGGTCCGGCAGGTCCGCCAGGTGATCCAGGAGAATATCGACGCCGGCAAGCTCGCCGACGCCGAAATGAAGCGAGACGGCGAATATCAGAAGCGGCTCGCCGCGGAAGATGCCAAGCCTCGCAAGCGGAGAGCGAATTAGTGGCGGACACGCAGTCAGCACCCGCTGGTAATAGCGCAAACGGCCCGGTTTCGATCGCGGCCGCACTCGACCTTGTCGACTCCAACCCCGGCTTGCTCGGCGATTTCCTCGATATGGATCTCGACGACGACCGGGACACCGGAGGCGACACCACCGTCACCGATAAGGACCAAGCGCTCGCGCAGTCCGAAGGCGACGACGACACCACCATCACCGCCGAAGAAGACGACCAAGCCACTGAGCAGTCGGACGAGGAATCGGAAGCGGATGAGCCATTCGAGCTGTTCACCATCGGCAAGGACGGGAAGCGCGAGAAAGTCGATCTCGACGACCTCGAAGTCCCGGTCACGATCAATGGTGAAGACCAGCTTCTCGGCATGGCCGAGCTGAGGAAGGGCTATCTGCGGCAGGCCGATTACACTCGGAAAACGCAGGAAGTCGCCGAGCGCGTCGAGCGTGAAGCGGAGGCTGCGCGGGAAGAGTTGTCGGCAGATTTCTCCGAGCGCATGAAGCATGTCGACGACGTGCTTGCCGTGTTCGGGTCGACGTTTGACCGCGAGCCGTCCTTTGAACAGCTCAAGGCGCAATACGGCGGTGACGATGCCAAGGCCTGGCAGGCCATGAAAAGCTGGCGTGCCATGGCTGACAAGGTCAGCAAGGCCAGGGAGCTTGCCGCCAAGAGGGACCGAGAGGCCGAAGAGGCCGCAAGTCGCGAGACCGTGAAGGCGGTCCAGCGGACGATCTCGACGTTGCGCGAGACCGTCCCCGAATGGCGCGACCAGGCGAAATTCGAGGCCGAATCAGGTGCCATGCGCCAGTTCATGCTGAGCAATGGGCTGGGCGATGACGATATCATCGGCGTCCTTCAAAAGCCGGCCTATGTCCTGCTGATGCGTGACGCCATGTATGGGCAAAGCCTTCGGCAGAAAAAGCCGGATGTCCGTGCGCGCAGGCGTGCGGCACCCACGGCGGTCAACACGAGATCCGGTGCACTGGACAAGCCCACGGGCGACGACAGGCAGCGTGCGCAGCTTCGCAAACGCGTCCGAAGTGGACAGGCGACGAAGGCTGACGCAATCGCCATGATCGAGGCGAGCTTGCCCGACGACTTCTGAGCCCATCGCTTCGGACCTGCCTTGAAGGTCCGAGACCATGGCACAGATTGCCAACACCGTTTCCACCACCGCCGCGGTCGGCAACCGCGAGGATCTCGTCAACACGATCTGGAACATCGACCCGCACGAGACTCCCGGTCTCACGCTGTTCGATCGGATCACCGCCGACGCTGTCAATCACGAATGGCTGACCGGCTCGCTCACCGCCGCCGGCTCCAATGCGCAGATCGAGGGCAACGACGCCGACTTCTCGACCGCAGCGCGCCCGGCAGAGGTTCGCGTCGGCAACCGCGTCCAGACCGCCTGGAAGATCGTTTCCGTCACCGGCATGCAGGAAGCGGTCAAGAAAGCCGGGCGCAAGTCCGAGCTCGCCAAAGAGCTGTTCAAGATGGGGCGCGAGCTGCGCACCGACATCGAATGGGCGATCTTCTCGAATGTCGCGAAGGTCACCGGCAACAGCTCGACCGCGGCCAAGTCCGCCGGCATGGGCGCCTGGGTCGCCACCAACGACGTGCTCGGCTCTGCGGGCTCCCCCGCCTCGCCGACCGGCGACGGCACCGATGCGCGCACCGATGGCACGCAGGAGGCCTTTACCGAGGCACGCCTGAAAACCGCGATCCTCGGCTGCTGGACCAATGGCGGCCAGCCGGACTGGCTGATCATGGGCGGCTTCAACAAGCAGGTGTTTTCGGGCTTCGACGGCATCGCCACGAAGTACCAGAACGCCGAGAGCGGCAAGATCATCGCTGGCGTCGACTACTACGAGTCCGACTTCGGCATGATGAAGGCCATCGCCGACCGCTTCAGCCGCGCCCGTGACGTATGGGTGCTGCAGGCCGACCTTTGGGCGGTCGGTTTCGTCCGCAACATGTTCGTGAAGAAGCTCGGGCCGACCGGCGACGCCGAGAAGCGGATGCTGATTTGCGACTTCACCCTCGAGGCGCGGAACGAGAGCGGCAACGGCCTCGTCGCCGACAACACGACCTCTTGATGACTGATCGGCTCCGGGGTCTCGCGGGCCACGCTGGCCTTCGGGCTCCGGAGCACCAAGGAGGGCACGATGCCTTTTGTGAAAACCACCGATGGTCCGTCCACAGCCACCACGACTTTCAGGCTGACCCCCGGCTCGTCTCAGGCCGAAGAGTTCGCCATCCAGTTTGAGGGCGTGGTTTGGGGCGCGATCGGACGCGGCACCACCGATACCGATGTGGTCTATCTGCGTCTCAAGAACGCCGATGGCGAAGCTTGCTTCATCTACCCCAACGCCACGCAGGACGGGATCGTCGTCCAGGCGACACGGCCATAGGGGCAGGACTGACGATGTCGGGCGGCGACGAACGATCGAGCACGGATCGGACAGCGCCGCCCTGCGCGCATCCTAGCGGCCTTAGCGAGGGTATCGGCGATGCAGCTTCTCTTTGATCAGGTGACCCGTCCCGGCGTCCGTTCCCGCGTTTGGTGGGACGAGGTCGAGGGCACCTACCACAACGAGCATATCGGCGACGTCGAGGCCAATATCGAGCACGCCAAGCGCGCCTCGAACGGCGACCGCAAGCCGAAGACCGGCGACGGCACCTTCCGGCATGTCGCGCATATCCCGCCCGTGATCGCCCTGCAGTGGCTGAATGACGGGATCGACGTGTTTTCCCGTGATCCGGATCAGCAGAGGAAGGTCAAGCAGCGGCTGCAAGATCCGGACTGGCGCTTTCTGCGCACTGACGGGGGGCGTCGCCTCTAATGGCGCTGATCTTCGCCAATCTTTCAGCCTTGAAGGCCGGTCTGACATCGTGGATGGCCGACGGCAGCCTGGATGCGGACACGCTCGACCGCGCGGTCGCTTTGACCGAGGCGGAGATGCGGCGTCGGCTGCGCATCTTCAAGATGGAAGTGACCGAGGATCTGACCATCAGCGGCGAAACGCTGGTCGTGCCGTCGCGCTTTCTTGCGGTCAAGCGCGCCTATATCCCCGGCTATGAGGCGCTGGACGTGCTCGACGGCGAGGCCTTGGTTCGCAAGCTCGCCGACAACCGAGGCACCAGCGGGCGCCCTGACGCCTTCGCCCTGGAGGGCCGGGAGGATCAGCTTCCCATCCTGCGCTTTGCACCTATCCCGGACCAGACTTACACGCTGCGCCTGACCTATCTGGCCGATCCAGCACTTCTCGACGATGACGACTGCAACGTCATCCTCGATGAGTATCCCGACGCCTATTTCTACGGCTGCCTGTCGCATCTCGGCGACCATGCGCGCAACAAGGAGCGGCTACCGGACTGGCAGGCCAAATTCGACGCGGCCATGGCGGGCATCCTCCAGGCCGATCTCGATGACAAAATCGCGGGCTCGACCCTGGTGCCGCGCGTGCCGTTCAGGATCGCCTGATGACCGCCGTCCGCGCCCGCTTCGGCCCCTTTCTCCCGGACGTTCCGCCGTTCGGGTCCGAGGGCGCGACCGTCATCAAGAACGCGTTGCCGGTGCAGGGCGGCTACATCCCCGCGCGCCAGATCGTGCCCTTCACGGAATCGGTCACGGAAGACGTTCTGGCGGCGACCTTTGCGGTGTCTTCTGCCGGATCCGCCTTCGGGTTCGTCGGCGCCACGAACACTCTGCGCAAGCTCGACGGGACATCCTTCCTGAACGTGTCCAACCCCGGCGGCTTCAATACCCTTGAAGGCAATTTCTGGTACTTCGTCCGGTTCAACGATCTGGTCGTCGGCACCAACTTCAACGACCCGCTGCAGAAGTTCAACCTGCTGACCGACACGGCCTTTGCCGACCTCGCGACCGACGCGCCCAAGGCCAAGTTTCTGTTGGTGGTCAACCGCTTTCTGGTCCTGCTGTTCCTGAACGAGAACGGCACCGTATCGCCCTCTGGCGTGCGCTGGTCCGGCATCGATGCGCCGACCACCTTCCCGTTCATCAACATCCTGACCAACGCGCGCAGCGACGGGGCCATTCAAACCCTGTCCGACCGGCAGATCCTGGCGACCGAGTATGGCGACATCACGGGCGGGGCGTCGGGCCTGACCAGCGCCGACGCGGTGATCTTCCAGGAGAACGGCATCACCGCCATGAATTTCCGGGGCGGTGACGAGATTTTCGCCTTCGATGTGCTGGAGGGCGCCAGAGGCTGCATTGCGCCGCGGTCGATCGTCCAGGAGGGCGGCCGCGCGTTCTACATGAGCGACACCGGCCTTTTCTTCACGGACGGCATCTCGTCAAACCCGCTCGGCGCCAATCGGGTCGACGATTTTCTCTTCGAGGCGATCCGCAACGACAAGCTCGAGCTGATCGAGTCCGGCATCGATGTGCGCGGCAAGTTCCTTTACTGGACCCTGCCGGGCGAGCAGGACCTGACCCTGGCCTACAGCTATGCGGTCGACGAGTTTTCCTTGCTCGAAGGCCTCGGCGTCCGGCTGTTCGTCCGATCGCTGAACACGGCCAAGACGGCAGAAAGCATCGCGGCGAGCTTCGGCGGCATCGACAACATGACGCTGTCGATGGATGACCCGATCTTCGCCGGGTCCAGGGTCCCTGTCTTCACGGCGTTCAACGCGGACAACAAGCTCGGCACGCTGAACGGTCCGACCCTGCCGGCGGTCCTGCGTACCAAAGAAGCCGAGATCTTCGACGACGGGCGGGCCTATCTGCAGTTCTCCCGGCCGTTCATCGATACCGACGAGGTCTCTGTCCGCCCGATCGTGCGCGAGACCCTGCAGGACCAGCCGCAAGAGAAAGACTCGTCGCGGGTGATCGCCGGCAGCGCCCGGCATCGCATCACGGCGCGCTATTGGGCCCTGCAGATCGAGACCGACGAGGGCGCCGAATGGACCTTCGCGCAGGGCATCCAGGGCATTTTCGAAGAGGCCGGCAACCGCGACCCGGTCGACATCACCGTGACCTTCTCAGCGCCGCCGTTCCTTCTGGTGCAGACCGGCCTGTTGCTTCTGGATCACAACGGCGTTCCGCTTCTGGTCGAGGATCAGCTTGAAGAGGGCGAAAGCATCGCTTTCCTTGTCACCCTTGACGGCGATCGGCTCGTCACCAGCGATGGTGACCGGCTGATCACGAGCGTCTGACATGGCCGCGTTCTCCCGCCTTTCGGACCCTGCCAAGGTGGTCGCTTGGGCTGGCCAGCTCGTGCGCGACCTCACCAAGGCAATCCGTTCCGTATCGTTCGGCACCTTCACCCTGACCCCGGCGCAGACCACGACCGTCATTTCCGACTCGGCCTGCCGTTCGGGCTCGCACATCACCCTGACGGCGCAGACGGCGAACGCGGCCGGGGCGCTGGCAACCACCTTCATCGGTGCAGCCGACGTGGCTGACGGCAGCTTCACGGTGCGGCACGGGTCCGCCACGTCGGCCGATCGCACGTTCTCCTATGCGGTTTTCGAGCCATCGGGGCGTACGCGATGATCAAAGAGCCGATCATGGGTTTCGACGTGACCAGAGACGACCACGCTTTTGCCTGGCAGGCCTCGGTCGAGCACCTGCGGGGGTCGATCGCCACGCTGCACGGCACGCATGAAGAGGTCGACATCCTGACCATGCTGCACCAGGGCGTGCTGCACCTCTGGCAGGGCGTGAAGGCGTCCGGGATCACCGAAATCCAAGTCTATCCGAGAAAGAGCGTGTGCAACGTGTTCCTGGCCGGCGGCAAGGGCGGACTTTCGGAGATCCTGGAGTGGGTGAAGCGCGGCGGGCTCCTCGAGAAATGGGCTTTCGACCGCTGGCGCTGTGACTGGATCTCCTACACCGGCCGGCATGGCTGGGCCGGGCTGATCGAGTGCGAGCCGCTTGGTGAAGTCGCGATGAGGATGAGACCATGAGCAAGGGCGGCAAGGCGCCGAAGGCCGGCAAGAGCACACAAGTCATCGGCGAAGATCCGCTGTCCAGAGCGCTGGCCGGTGCGTTTCTCGGCGAGACTGGCCGCGGGGCAGCGTCTATCGACAAGGGCATTCGCCAGAATTTGGCGTCGACCGATGCGCGCGGCCTGACCGATCCGAGCGTCGATCTTCTGCGCAAGACCATCGCGGGCAACTTCGTCTCGCCGGAAGCGCTTGGCGGGCAGATCGAGGCGGCAGCGGCACCGGCTTTGCGCGAGTTCAGGCGATCGATCGCGCCGAGCATCGCCGGGCGGTTTGCGGCATCCGGGCGGACCGGATCGGGCGCCGAGGCCTCCGCCTTCGAGGATGCACAGGACATCGTGTCCCGGAATATCGCCGAGGTGGCATCCGGGGCCATTCAGCAGGAGCGAGACCGGCAGCAGCAGGCAGCGGGCATCTTCCCGCAGGTCGCGGCCGGCGAGCGCGACGCGGCGAATTCAGCGCTGCAGGCAAGCCAGCTCCCTCTGAACCGCCTGACGCAGATTGCTGGCGCGCTGCCCTCCCTGCGCATCACCAAGAGCAAGGGGGGCACGCCTGGCGGCGGCGGCGGCAAGGGCGGGTCGCTCGGGTCGCTTGCGGGCGGTCTCGCCGGCAGCTTCCTCGGTCCGGTCGGCACCGCGGCCGGCACCGCCCTCGGCGGCTATGCCGGCGGCGCGCTGTTCGGCGGCGGACAAGGGGCAGCGGCATGAACTTCCTAGGCGGGTTCGCGCAGTCCTTCCTTCCGGCCTATCAGCAGGCAGGAAGGGATTTTCAGGCGTCGAAGGATGACGATCTGCGCCGGCAGCTTCTGCAGTTCCAGCTCACCAGCGCCAAGAGCGAGGAGGCGAGAAAGGCCGCCGCGGCCGATCAGGAGCGCAACAAGACCCTGGGCGCGCTCGCCCAAGAGGCTGGCCAGATCGTCAAGGCGCAGAACGCGATCGACGCTGCCGGGGCCTCTGGGCAGCTCACGCCGGACCAGATCACGGCGCTGTCGCTCCTGGCACCACAGGACAGGGGGCAGGCCTTCCTCGATCTGACGGGGGCTCTGGCGCCCGCCCTGACCGAGGAACAGCAGCTCGGGCTGGATCTGACCCGTGCCGACATCGGCTTGAAGCAGGCGCAGGCCGACAAGGCGATGCGTCCGCCCGCGGCACCGGAAACCTACAAGACGGTGCTCGGCAAGGACCTTGGGCTGCCGGGCGAGCTCGCCGACAAGCTCTACAGCGTCAATCAGGCGACGGGCCAGACCACGCAGGTCGGCGGGGGTGGGGTCACAGTCAACACGGGCGAGGGCAGCATCAAGGTGCCGTCCGGCTTCATGCTCGGACCCGACAAAGCGAGCGTCCTGCCGATCCCCGGCGGTCCGCAGGACCCGACCCTGCCGCAGAACAAGACCGAGGCGCAGTTGAAGTCCGCCGGCTTTGCCGACCGCGCCGAGGCCGCGCATGCCATTCTCGGCGACCTTGGCCAGCCTGGCGGCGGCGAGACGACCCGCACCGGCATTGCCGAGCTTGTCGGCGGTGCGCTCGACAGGCTGTCCCCGACTGCCGGCGATGCGGTGGAGTCGATGATCCAGTCCGAGGGCGGACAGCAGAGGAGCCAGGCCGAGCGGGATTTCGTGACCGCGGTCCTGCGCAAGGAATCGGGCGCGGTGATCGCCGACGACGAGTTCGAACGCGAGCGCAAGAAGTTTTTCCCGACATCCGGCGACGGTCAGAAGGTGATCGAGCAGAAGCGACAGGCGCGCCAGCGGGCGATCGACAATCTCAGGAGGGAGTCGGCACCGGGCGGCGAGGCGAAGCAGCCTGAAGTCATCCCGGTGACCCAGGCATCGACCGCCGATCTGCTGAAAGAGTTGGGGCTGTAGCCATGGATCAGCGCAAGCTCGACGTCATGCTGGAGCTGGACAGGCGGGGCGAGCTGCCGGCGCGCCAGGCTGAGGTTTTGGCTGAGCTGAAATCCCGCGGCGTGATCCAGATGACCGAGGCGGCGCAGGGGGGCGCCGCTGATCCTGGGTTTCCTGGACCTGATCCTGCCGGCGCTGCCGGGACTGTTCATCCTGGGCGTGCTGCTTTGGCTTCTATCCTTGGCCTTTCTCTTCCTTCGGCTGAAACGCCTGGAGTGGAAAGCTCGGTTCCGAGAGATGAGGGCGCGGGAGTCCTCGATTACCTCGGCGCGCTCCCCGGCATCGCGCAGGCGCTGGACATCAAAGACATGGTGACCCAAGGCGTCGAGCCCTCAGACCAGTTTCCGTATTTCTCCCTGCCGCAGTCGATCAGCGATCGGCGCGAGCTTGGCGATGAAATGCTCGGCTATGGCGAAATGCTGGTCGGCGGACCGGTTGCAGGGCGGGCCGTGGCTGCGGGCGGCAGGGTCGCCGCGGAATTCGCTCCCGACATCGCTGGCGGGCTCCTGGGGGGCAGCGTAGGGGGCTCGTTCATCCCCGGCCTCGGTCACATGGCCGGCAGCCGCATGGGGGCACGCGCAGCGGCCGACCTGTTCAAACGCGGCAAGGGCATTCGGTCCCGTGTGGTCAAGGCGCTGAAGGGCAACCGCCGGGGCTCGGCGCCGATCGAGAAGACCGATCTTCCGTCTGATGTCGGCAGCAACGCCGAGAGACACGCGCAGCTCGTGCGCGAATTGCTGGAGGCCGCACAGTGACGGACCAGGTACGCTCATGGGGGAATTCGGCCGGGGGCAACAATGTCGCGGGCGGTCTGTTCCAGGAAGGCCTGCTGGCGAACCTGCTGTCGGACAATCTCAGGCAGCTTCAGGCCGCGATCCGCGGCTATGCCAACCAGGCGGAATGGTTCGCGATCGGCGATCTGTCCGGGCCGGCGACCTTCACCTTCCTGACCGCGACAAGCTTTCGGGTCCAGGGCATCAGCCTTGCATCCCGCTATCAGGTCGGCAGACGGGTCCGGGCAACGGGCGTGTCCACCGGCACCATAACCGGCACGATCACGGCGGTTGCGGCCAATTCCGGCAACACCGATGTCACGGTCGCCTGGGATAGCGGCACCCTCAAAAGCGAAACGCTGCTGATCGAGCTTGGCATCAACAGTGCTGTCGGCTCGTCCGTCCCCGCGAAGATCGACCATGCGCTGGAGATCATCGGTCTTCTGACGGCCACGGGCGACGCCACGATCACGGGCGATGCGTCGGTAGGCGGCACCCTCGGCGTCGGCGGGCGCATCACGGCGGACGACATCAGGACGACCGGCGGTCCCTACACGATGTTCGCGATGGGCCGTGTGGTCGGCGCAGGCTCTATCACCTTTCCGGGCTCTGCCGTCCAGGCTCTGTTGAAGATATGGAGCGCATCAGGTGGTGGCGCGTCGGCACCGGACAGCTTCTCGAGCGATACCGGCGACGGCACGGCCGGCGGCACCACGACGATCTCGTCGTCGCCGAGCGGCAGGGTGGCAATCACCATCAGCGGTGGCGCGGGCGCGACACTGAAATCCGGCATCGACCTGACGACCGCAACGGGCTTTTCGCCTTCGGGGAGCGCCATCGTCGACAGCAACTCGATCGCCAATATGGGCATGCCTGGCGGCCGGGGCGCCAACTTCGGGGCGTCTGGTTTGCCAGGACACTACGCCGAAGTGCTGATCGACGCGACGCTGGTGACATCCCTGACCGTGTCCGGGGGCGCGGCGGGCACAGGCGGTGTCAATTCGGGCGAAGCGTCGGGCGGCGATGGCGCCAGCACGTCCATTCTCGTCGAATTTTTCAGGTGATCTGACATGCCCATCGGAAAGAAAACCACCGAAGTCGATCCGGGCGCCGGGCTCGCGATGGACGATGAGATCATCGCCAACGTCAATAGGGGCACGGCGCGCGTTCCGGTCGCCGATATCCCTGAGCTGCGTCATGGGATCGTCTTCTGGACGGGGCCGAACAGCTTCAATCTGACCGAGGCGGCGCATTTCCATCGGCATATCAACGTCAACAATGCCAACGGCGCGGTCGTCATCAACCTGCCGGACAGCGAAGATGTGCTGATCGACCAGGAAGACCTGGACGGCGACAATGTCGACCGCGGCGGGCTGTTCTGCACCTTCTCGATCGCATCCGGCAACAATCCAGTCTCGTTCGTCGCCACGCTGTCCGACAATCTGAGGGCGTCAGGCAACCCGTTCCAGAGCGCTTTCGGGGCGGACACGGTCTATGTCGGCGCCAAGGCCTCGATCGCGGATGAGGCGACCGTCTGCCTCTACAAGCGCGGCGGGCTATGGGTCGCGCATTGCTCGCATGGCTGGCGCACCACGGAAGACGGCGACGAGCTCGCCATCCCCGGCACGGCCATCGGCAAGAACATCATGGTGACCGGGGCCTCGAACTGGAACATCACCGACTCCGACCACGAGCGCACCCTTTGGCTCACCGCCACGTCGCCGGGCACGCTGACCTTTGACGAGGAACTGTCGGAAGGCCTGACCTTCTCGATCGTCAATGCCGGCGGTAACCCCGCCACCTTCGACTTCACCGGCCACACGCAGGTCGGCGACACCAATTCGATCGCCGAGGGCGAGGCTGGAACCCTTGTCGTCGGGCCGATCACGTCCGGCACCAGCCGGTCGATCATCCTGAAATCTTCGAGCTAGGAGCGGACACATGGCCGACCTCTACAAGCTGTATCTGAAGGCCGTCCTGACCGGCGGCTCGAATGTCGACCTTCTCACCGGCAACGTGAAGGTCGCTCTGATCGACACGGCCGATTACACGGTCAATCTGAGCACGGACGAGTTCCTGGACGACATCCCGGGCGCAGCGATCGTCGCGACCACCGGCAACCTGTCGAGCAAGGGCTTCAACGCGCTCGCCTTCGATGCCGCCGATGCCTCGATCTCGACGGTTTCGGGCGACACGGTCGAGGCGCTGGTCGGCTATATCGACACCGGCGTCGCAGGAACGTCCCGGCTGGTCTGGTACGATGACAGCATCTCGACGCTCACGCCCAACGGCACCGATGTCAATGTGATCTTCAACGCATCCGGGATCTTCTCCATCCCGGCCGGCAACCTGTTCGCTCAGACGCTCAAGGCTGGCATGTCGGGCACCGCGATCGACATCCTGACCAGCAACGTCAAGATCGTCGCTGTGGATGCCGCAGACTACACCGCCAACCTGTCCAACGATGACTTTCTGGCGGACATCGCGGCCGGTGCTCGGGTCGCGACCTCGGCGAACCTGGCGAACAAGACCTTCACCACCACCAGCTTCGACGCCGACAATATCAGCATCTCGGGCGTGTCCGGGGACCAGTTCGAGGAGGTGATCGGCTATATCGACAGCGGGGCTGAAGGTACGTCTCGTCTGGTCTGGCGCATGACATCCGGCACCGGCCTGCCGTTCACCCCGAACAGCGGTCAGATCGACTTTACCTTCAACGGCTCGGGGATCTTCACACTGTGACCCTGCCGATCGGCATTGTTGGCGCTGGGGGCGCGGGAGCGGCGAAATTCGTCATCCCGCGCCTATTCTCCTATTCGGGCGCCACGATCCTGCCCCCTGTCGTCAGCACGCCGACGGGGCAACAGGTGCTTGCCGGTCTCACGACCTATTCCGGGGTCACGATCAACGCGCCGTCCGTCAGGATCGCCGTGGCTGCGGGCATCGTCACCTACTCAGGGGTGACCATCCATGCGCCGCAGGTCACGGGCTCGGACGATGTCGCCGCCGGTCTCACCACCTACAGCGGGGCAACGATCCATGCGCCAACCGTGGCCGGTGCACAGAACATCAACGCGGGCCTGACCACGTACAGCGGGGCGACCATCAACGCGCCGACCGTTGGCGGCGGACAGAACATCACCGCGGGGCTCACCACCTACAGCGGCGTCACCATCAACAGCCCGACCGTGCTTGGCTCGTCCGTCCGTCTCCTGGACGCCTGGACGACCTTCACGCCGACCACCAGCACGGCCACGGGCACCAAGGCGATCAGCGCCGGCACCAACCGCATGGCGTTCTTCCATATCGCCTATGAGGGCGGCACCAATCTCGGCACGCCGACCTATGGCGGCCAGGCGCTGACCCTGATCGGCAAATTCGACGACGACGCCAATAGCGGTCTGTTCTATCTGAACGAGGCGGGCCTGCAGGCGGCGACCAGCTCGGCCTTTGATTTCGACTGCGGCAGCGTGACAGCGGCCGTCATCTCGATCGGCTCCTATGAGCGCGTCAATCAGGGCTCGCCGATCTTCGACAGCGACTTGATCCGCAACCTGACCGGCAATTCTGCCGCCTTCGACCTCGATACCGTGGCCAATGGCGTCGCTATCGCCGCGGCACTTTCCGGCAACGCGTCCGTATTCGCCTGGACCTCGCCCATGTCCGAGCAGACCGACCAGTCCGTCTCGACCGTCACCGGCTCGGTTGCGCATGTCCTGCCGTCGACCACGACCACCGTCAGCGTCGAGACCACCGGGTCCGGCATCACGCCGAACCGAACCACGGTCATTGCGGCCGCGGTCCGTCCGAATGCCGTCGCAACCCTCCTGGACGCCGGCTTGGCGACTTACTCAGGTGCCACGGTGCACGCCCCGACCGTCTCGACGACCGCGGCCGATGTCGAAGCTCTGGACGCCTGGACGGCCTTCACCGGTGTCGGCAGCGGCACCTATGCGGTCAGCTCCGGCAGCAACCGCCTCCTGGTGATGGCGATCTCGCTCGAAGGCTCCGAGACCGTGGGCACCCCGAACTATGGCGGGTCGGACTTCACCTTGCAGTCCAGCGAGCCGGTCGGCGGCAACATCAACCAGATCTGGACTCTGGACGAGGCCGGCATTGCCGCGGCCGGCAGCACGACCTGGGACGCCGATCTTTCCGGCTCGTCGTCGGCGGAAATCATCGCGCTCGGCTCCTATGAGAATGTCAACCAGACCACGCCGATCTTCGATGAGGCGACCAGCGTCAACGCGTCCGGCAATGCAGCGGACTTCGATCTGGACACGGTCGCGGGCGGCGCTGCCATCGCGCATGCGGTCTCCGGCAATGCCTCGGTGTTTGCCTGGGATGCGTCCCTGACCGAGCAGACCGACGCCACGAACGGCACCGCCACCGGCTCTGTCGCCGATGTGACAGGCACCGCGACCGAGACCATCAGCGTCGGCGCGACCGGCAGTTCGATCACACCGAACCGGGCGTCGATCACCGCGATCTCGCTCAATCCGGCATAGGAAAAGGCCATGGCCGATCTTGAAAGAACGATCACATCCCTGACCGAGGTCACCACGGCCAACAATGGCGACTTTCTGGCCATGGACACGCCGGACGGGACCCGGAAGATCCAGCGCAACAACCTCATTCCTGCGCGCGGTGCGTTCAGCCTGTCGACCACGGACAATGTCGACCTTCTGAACACCCGGATGTGGATCCTGGATGCGACGGACGGCAAGCCGCGCGAGATCAGCGTGCGCGACATCGTGTTCGGCAATTTCAAGAACCGGGAAGAGACCGCAAATTTCACCCTGACTCCCGGCATCCACAATATCCGCGCGGTGCAGATCCAGGACTCGGTCTCGACCATCACCCTGAACGGCAACACCACAGGCATCGGCGGCTGTGACTTCCTGATCGTGAATTTCCGCTCGGTCGCCGTGTCCGTGGTCGCTTCGAGCATTTCCATGTTCGTCGACGGCGTGATCTCTGACGGCACGATCAGCGCCAGGCGCGCGGCCACGATCTCGGTCAACGACGCTGGCACCGAAGCCATCTTGTCCGGGGGCTGATGAATGAGCATCCGCGTCGCCGCTGGCGTCGTCAAACGCGGTGAGCTGGTCGCGCCGGAAACGGTGATCGAGCTCAACCGGACGAATTTTCAGGGCTCATTCGGCCAGTGGAAAACGCCCGGCAACGATGACCCGCGCACCGCCTGGAAGGTCACCACATCGGGGGGCACGCCGACATCGACCACCGGGGCGGCTGGCGGGTCGGTCGTGGCCACACGGTCCGTGGATTCGACCAACGGCATGGCCTTCACCGAGGCGAGCGAGTCCGTCACGGTCTCGGGACCATGGTCGCTCGAGAGTCCGGTTCTTGATGCCAGCGAGGGCACGCTGACCCTCGGCGCCGACATCCACATGAATTTCAACAACGGCGCCATTCTCGACGGCACCCTGATCGTTCAGGGCTGGAACGGCAGCGCATGGTCGCAGATCGGCAACACCATCACCGGCAGCCAGCAGACCGCGGCGAACGCGCCATGGAAGGCGTTGGGCACCTTCGGTACCTATGACAGCACCGGGTTCACCAATGCCGACTTCAAGTTTCGGTTCCTGGCCTCGCGCGGCGCGTCGACCCGACAATTCGACTATGACTTTTGCGTCGACAATGCGGTCATCACCGGACCGGCAAGCGCCAGGCCACCCCGGACACAGTTCGATTTCGACACCGGCAACAGGCGCCTTCACGTCACGCAGGACGACAGCGACCCGGAAGACGGCCAGACCGCCGATTTGAAGTTCACCACCATCCAGGCGGCGCTGAATGTGGCCCTGCCGGGCGATGTCATCACGATCGCCGATGGCCGCTATTACGAGACGCTGTCGCTCACCAATTTCCAGGGCACGCCCGCGCAGCCGATCTGGATCTCTGCGGAAAACCGGGGCGAGGTCACGGTCACCAACTCGATTCAGTCGGTATGGGAGGGCGATGCCGTCTGGCAGGACGAAGGCAGCGGTATTTTCAGCTTTCCGGTCGCGACCATCCCCTATGCGGCCTGGAAGGGCTCAGACATGCTGCCGCTGTGGACGCTGGCCGACCTGCAGGGCTCGACGTTCCAGGCGCTGGCGAACGCGCAGACCGGGGCGGCCGCGGCGACCTTCACCAAGCCGGATCGGGGCTATGCTTTCCAGAACGGCCGCGTGTTCGTCAAGCTGCCGGACGCCAGCAACCCGACCGGCCAGAAGGTCGGGATCACCAACGGCACGGCCAAGACACTCTTCACCCTGTCCAGCTCGCCCTATGTGATCATCGACGGCATTGTCTTCGAAAGCTCCGGGAACACCTACGCGGTCAACACCACGTCCGGCTCGATCGTCACCACGGTCCGCAACTGCATTTTCAAGGCCTGCCGCCATGGCGTGCGCTGTGGTTCGGACTTCACCCTGATCGAATATCCCGAGTTCGCCGGCGTGCCTGGCATGACCGCGTTCGGCCAGGATCTGCGCACGCTGGCCACGGCCGGCTCGGACGTGCACGAGCGCTATCATGTCGACTATGCCTTCGGCCAGAAGTTTGCCTTCAACACTGACCGAAACGCACCGATCTATGACAGCTCGGTCGACATCCCGAGCTCACCCGCGACCCGCCGCACCGTGGTCACCAAGGGCCTGTTCTTCGATGCCTTCGCGATCAGCAGGATTGCGCAGCACCTCGAGGCTGAATTCAAGGAAAACGTGGCCATCGGCATCCTGGGTCCGGCGGTCAAGACAGCGGCGGCAGGGAACGAGCAAACCGGCGACCTGCACATCAACGACAACCGCTTTCTCGATTGCCAGAAGCCTTTCCTGCACAGCGGGTCTTCAAAGTACAAGCGCCATCTGATGTATCGAAATCTGGTGCTGAATTTCGATTTCGACGTGGCGCGCCCGCCGTTCCTGATCGAGGTCAGCCAGCTCGCCGCCGGGGCTGAAATCCACTACTACCAGAACACGATCATCAACCGGATCGGCGCGGCCGATGATTATGGCACCTTCGGCACCGGCCACCGTCTCTGGTCGAACAGCGGTCAGAACGATCGCATCCTGACCTGGCAGAACAACATCGTCAGCCAGGAGAACGATCTGGACGTCGCGGCTGTCGATCCGCTCGCCGCCGGCCGCAAGAACAATGTCGTGGTCTCGCCGGCCGACAACACGCAGTCGCAGGCGGTCCAGGGCACCAGCGGCGTGTTCGCCGGCACCACCGAAGCCGATCTGATCCTGGATCCAACCTATTTCCCGGATGACGGCACCCGTCTCGGTCTCGGCACCTCGCCTGCGATCGGTGCGGGCGCTGCGCTCGCTGCCACGCTGCCGGACAGTGCGGTCGGCGCCACAGCGAATGATGACGCGGGCGCTCTCTTCTCCTTCACGCAGAACGAAGGCGACAACTTCCCGCGCCTGTCAGAGCGGGAGTTCAATCTCGACGCGCCGAGCCGGTGGACCTTTCCCGGCAATGTGGTGACGCCGCCACCGCCACCGCCGCAGCCGACACCGGACCCGACGCCGTCGAGCTCGGCGCTGACCAAGCTGCAGGGGCTGGCGACCCACCGGGACAAGGTGACCGGGCGGCCGTTCGCGACCTTCTACGAGGCGAGCGTCGGCGCGCTCGGCGGGTCGCCGGAAAGCTCCGGTCTGGTCGACCTCGAAGTGCAGTATCAGGGCGCCTATCTGCCGGGGATCTCAGGGCGCCAGGGCAACCCGGACCGCACGCGGCCGACCGTGTCGCGCATTCAGGCCAACGTCGCCGGGGCCAACTCCCTGTTCGTCCCGGACATCGAAGGCTGGTATCCGACGCCGGGCGCAGGCACGGGGTCTTTCGGCGCGTCGGCCATCGCCAACTATGAGTTCGTCGGGTCCGAGATCAACAAGGTGAAGGGCTCGAAGATTTGGGGATGGTACAGCACCATTCCGCAGCGCACCCTGTTCGGCGTCGAGGGCTTCGGCTCGACCGCACAGAACACGTCCTGGAAAGCCTCGAATACCGAGATGATCGGCATGGCGGCGCAGGTCGATGTGATGTGTCCCTCGGTCTATGCCTTCGACAGCATCTTCGGTGCCGCCGACGCCGCGGCGCGCACCAAGTTCACGGCCTATGTCCGGGGGAACGTCGCCGAGGCGAAGCGCATCAGCGGCAACAAGCCCGTCATCGCCTTCCTCTGGACCTCTTTCCACAATATCGAGTTCAAGTTCATCCCTTCGGCCTTCGTCGCGCACATGGCGGAAGCCTGCCTCGATGCGGGCTGTGACGGCGTCGACTTCTGGCAGACCTCGGCGCAGCGGCGGTCTTCCTTTGCGCAGCAGAACATCTGGTTTCAGGGATGGCTGCAGTTCAGGAACAAGCGGTTGGAGGAGATACCGTAGGGCGCCATGGCAGACCTCCCGGCACCAGTGAAGGAATGGAGCGGGCCAGGGGCTCTGGCGGCGCTGGTCTTTTGGGCACTTGCCCAGTCGTCCGGCCTTGTTCCCGCTGGCGCAGGCAAGGAGGTCCAGGCACTGGTGGACAGGCTGGACGATCATGACGGCAGGATCGAGCGGGCCTGGTCGGCGATCAATTCGGCGACGCAGGAGAGGCGCGCGCTTTCCGAGGTCCGGGTCGGGTCCCTGGAGCGGATCACCGATCGCCTTGGCGACCGGCTCGACGCCGAAAAGGAGGACTCCAGCGAGATCAAGTCGACCTTGAAGACGATCAACGAAGCTGTGCACGAGATGAAGCGCGACCAGGCGGTGATGAAGGCGCAGCTCGAGCAGATCGCCAAGCAGGCGGGGGTTGCGCGATGAAGACCAAGCTCGCCGATCTGATCGGCCTCGGCGCTGACCTGGCGAGGCCAGTCGAGGCCGTCGGCGGCGCACTGGATTCCCTCTTCACGTCCGACGAGGAACGCCTCGACAAGCAGACGATCCTCGAGCACATCCGCAACAGCCCTTACATGGCCAGCCTGCAGCTCGCGATGATCCAGGCACAGCAGGAAGACCCGTGGACCAAGCGAGCGCGGCCGATGGTGCTCTATGCCTTCTGCCTGGTGTTCGTGATCGACCGAGGCTTGCTGCCGGGCCTGTTCTGGCTCCTGCAGATCTTCCACAGCGCCGAGATACCTCCACCACCGTCTCTCCTCGACAGCGGCCTGATCATGACCGTGGTCACCGGGGTGATCGGCCTCGGGACTGTGGTCTCGCGCGGGGTCGAAAAAGTCATGGGAGCGGCGCGGTGATCATGCCGCCCGCTCGCTTCGTCAACTTCCGCCAGCTCGGCACATTTCGATGGCGCTGGCCGCATTTCCTGCCAAGCGAGATGGCGTGCTCGCAGACTGACGAGCTGCTTGTGGTCCCTGCCTTCATGGACTGGCTGGAGGGCGTCCGGCACGTCTTCGGACAGCCGATGGTGGTGACGTCGGGCTATCGCACGGCGGCGCACCAGGAGAGGCTTACGGGGCGCGCCACGGGGGCGCACGTCGACGGCATGGCGGTCGATGTCCTGATCTCCGGCCAGGCCGCGCACCGGCTCGCGAAGATCGCTCTGTCGCAGGGTGCGCAGGGCATCGGAGTTTGCCAGACCGGGCCGCGCGACCAGCGCTATCTGCACCTGGACTGCTGGGTGAAGGCGCCGGCCGGGCTCAGGCCGTGGATCTGGAGCTACTAGTGATAGTCAGCCTCTAGCCACCGGATAAGCTGGACGGTGGGCTCGTTGTCGCGTCGGTCGTAGTTGATTGTGACTTTCTCCTTGGCGGCTTCCTGCTCGGCGCCCCTGTTTCACAGGCATTGGCGGTGTCCCGAATGCTCTCGCAGTCGCTCTTCTCCCGCACGAATGTTCCTTGCGAGGATCCCTCTGGCATTCGCGGTCTAGGTTGGTCGCCTTGCTCGCTCCCCTTTGTAATCAGCTCCTCGAGCTTGCGTGCGTGGTTGGGTGTAATTTGCACTTTCTCTTTCGCCCGTCTCAACGCCTCCCTTTCCTGTTGGGTATGCCCGTGACGCAGACGATATATTTCCTTATTCTTGAAAAAATCACGCAACTCCTTCCCGGGCCTAGCTTCGGCCGGAGCACTAACCAGAAGCGCAAGCGCGACGACGGTAAGAATCCATCTCATCGTAACCTCCCTATTTCGTCGGTCATTGCCGACGCTCTTAGCAGTAGAATAGACGAAGAGCCTATCCCACTGATTGACGCTGCATCGCGTTGGCAGCGCGAATAAGTTGGGCAGCAAGTTGGGCCATCAATACCAAATTTCAAGAATCAGCCATCATGATCGGCTCGATCCGATCATTCTGATGTGGTTTTCCAGCATCAAAATCCACAAAGGTTGCCAGTGGTTTTTGATTGCCAGGATGAGCAGTGAATGGCGTATTTTCGCGTACTGGTTGCCATCTTAGGACAGCCTTCTTAGGTTTGTCACTCGCGTCTCGCCGCATGGTGGAATCAAGGCTTTACAGGCGACTTTTGTAGTAGTCGATTGACAAACCCATTTTGCTTATCTCATTGAAATTTCGTCACAATTCGACGATTTCCAACCTGCCTCCGGAGCAAGAGGTCGCAGGTTCGAGTCCTGCCGTGCGCGCCATTTCCGAAGAACCGGCAGCCCTGCCCTTGTCGAGAGACGCTCGAACGGGCACGCCCTGCAGAGCAAGGCGCCTCTCGCCCTTGTCGGCCGTCACGGCCGCGCTCAACCAGAATGACATCGAGCCAGTACGGGCACCGGCATCAGCGGGCGTATCACGGCGAAAAATGAAGCTTGGGTTGTATAAAAACAGCCTTTGACAGCTTCTTTTGCAGAAAACCATCGGCTAAGCTTCGATGATTGACGACCGTTTGCCGATAACAAGATATTTCGTGGCGCCATTTAATGACCGATAGGATCATAACGTGGATTTCGAGGGATGGGCTGGAAAAGCTCATCCGCGATGCCAGGGCCGGACGCTGGAAAGCCCTCATTCTTCTCGGGCCGGGCTATCGACTTGGCGAGAGCAGGGAGCGCTGGCCGGCCGGCTTCGACCGGACCATGCCGGTCCACCAGCTGATCGAGCCCGTCGACGGGCTGGCGGAAAAGGTCGCGGATCTCACCGGGCTGACCATGCTCAATCTGAGCGGCAACCGCATCGGCGACGAAGGTGCGGCCATTATCGCGCCCAGGCTCGAGGCGCTCGAACGGCTGGATCTCAGCGGCAACAGCATCGGACCCGAGGGCGCCAAGGCGATCGCCGAGCACCTGAAACACCTCACCGCGCTCGATCTGAGCAGCAACGCCATCGGCGATATCGGCGCTGCGGCGATGGCGCGCCCGCTGCAGGGGGTGATCGAGAAAGCGCATGCGCTGCACCTCGCCGACAACGACATCCACGTCGACGGCGCCCTGGCGATCGCCGATGCGCTGGCGCGGGGGACCGATCTCAGGAGCCTGGATCTGAGCGCCAACTGGATCGGCGACCGTGGCGCGCTTGCGGTCATCGGCGCCGCCGTCGACGCGCCGCCCGCCAGCGACATCGACAATCCGGGCGACGTTCTCAAGCGCTCGGCGCAAAGCGTGCGGGACCGGCTCCGGAGCTTCGCGGCCATCGATCTCAGCTGGAACGACCTGCGCGAAGAAACCGCCGAATGTATCAAGGCTCACCTCGAGCCGATCAGGAACAAGCACGGCGAGTCCGTCGACCTCAGGCTCGGCTGCTACCATACCAGGGAGCCGAACACCGTCATCGATGCCGAGCTGAACCACCTTCTCGGCAGCGACCGCAACCCCGGCGCGTCCCATCTCGACAGGCAGCGACTGATCGGCCTGGCGCTCTCGGGCGGCGGCATTCGGGCGGCATCGTTCTCGCTCGGCGTGCTGCAGGCGATGGCGAATGCGGACCGGCTGAAGCATGTCCACTACATGTCCACCGTCTCCGGCGGCGGCTTCATCGGCTCGTCCCTGTCCTGGTTCATCGGCCATGGCGCCTGCCGCAACCACCCGGATGCCACGGCCGCCGACGGGCGCTTCGAAGCGGCCAGCGCCTATTTCCCCTTCGGCGCCAAGGAACATGCAGAGCTCGTGACCCGGGACGACTCGTCGCGACGCGAGGACGAGCGCGCCGCCATCGACGACGAAGCGGACGACAGCGAACGCCTTCGGCACCAGGCAGCCTGGACCAATGCCCGGGAAAAACGAGCGCAGCAGACCCGCATCCTCAGCCACATCAGACAAAACGGCAGCTATCTGAATCCGAGGGGCGGCTGGGATATCATCATCCTGTTCGCCACCATGCTCAGATTTCTGATCCCCTCGTTTTTCGTCTATTTCTGCGCCCTTCTTCTCCCCATCGCCTTCATCGCCTACCTGCTCGCCCTGGGGCCCATATCGGACCGTTCATTGCTGCATCCGTCGGAGGATCTCGCCGACTCCGGGCACTATTCGAGAATTATCGACAGCAACCCGCCAAACGCCCCTTCCTCATTGTCCGACGCTTCAGTCTGGCTGCACTACAACGGCGCCTGGCGTATCGGCGGCGCACTGCTCCTCACCTTTACCCTGGCAGCTCTCGTCTACGCGCTGTTCTCCGGAACGCCGAAGACCTTGACCTGGAGCCGAAGCCTCCTGCGCAGCTTCGTCGTCTTCCCCTTGTGCCTGCTTGTCGTCTTTCCACCGATACTGTTCGCCTTGCTTTTTTACATTTCTCAACCATTGGACATATACATAACGGCCTCTCTTATCATCTCGATCATTGCCGCATCAATTTCATACTCGCACTTCGTCGGACCTTTGATCCTGTTCCTGTTGAATTTTCCGCTTATCGTTTCTTTGGATAAGAATATATTCAACTATCATGACGAAGGTAATCTTCTTGCTACCATCTATTACTTCGAACTCGCGATCGCACCGCTTTTGTACGTCATAGGCGCGAGAATTTTTATCTTCTTCAAACAAGACAAATCTCCCAAATTCAAACTTCTCGACTTGTCACTGTACATATCCGGGTCGTTTATCGTTTTTCTCGCCCTTATTTATGGGTTCGACGTCACCAGCCTTCCCGTGAATACGGACGACACAGCTCAGATCCTCTGGATCAGCGGCATTCTCGGGGCGCTCTCGATCGTCGTCATCATCATCTGCCTGCAGCGCCAGGCGACGGACAGCGACGATGCCGATATCCTGCAGGACGCCTATGCCATCCGGCAGAGAGCCAGGCTTCCCGGCGCGTTCATCCTGATCTTCGCCGGCGCGTTCCTCGTCGCAGGGCTCCTCCCGGTGCTGTATGCCGATGTCAGCAGCACCATCGGTCCGGCGCTGACCGCGACCGGCATCGCGGCCTATCTGGGCAAAGTCTTCGTGGACATCAGCGACATCAAGAAGACGTTCGCCGGCTTCGAAGGCCTGCTGATCGTGGTCGCCTGCTTCGGCACGGTCATCGGGCTGCTCCTGCTGGGCTTCGCGCTCTGCGACCTGATCTATGAAGCCCATAGAGCTCTGGGCTTCGAACCGACCGACCTGCGCGAAAGCCTCGCTCTCATCGTGGTGCTGACCGCGCTGTTCGGGGCGGCCGTCGGCTGGCAGGCGAATGCCAATTTCGTCGGCTTCCACCGATTTTACCGCGACCGGCTGATGCAGACCTTCTTTCCGAGCCCCTACCGCATGGAGGACACCGACTATCAGGCCAAGCATGTCGAAGGCTTCTTCGTCCATCAATTGCGCCACGCCAGCCGCGCCGGCGAGCGGCGCGGTCCCTACCACCTGATCAACACCAATCTCGTGCTGACAAGTTCGGCCAATGCGCGCTACCGCGGACGGGGCGGCGCCAATTTCATCATCTCGCCGCTCTATAGCGGCAGCGACGCGACCGGCTGGCGCGCCACGGAAAGCTGGCGCATGCCGACGGGCTCCCTCACCCTGGCCACGGCCATGGCGGTCTCCGGGGCCGCGATCAATCCCCAGACCGGACCCAGCGGCCGGGGACCGATGCGCACGCCGTTCGTGTCCTTTCTGATGACCCTGTTCAACGCCCGCCTCGGCCTCTGGCTGCCCAATCCCGATCCGGCGGTCAAGCAGCCGTCCCACGCCCCCAATCTTCTGAATCCGGGCATCGATCAGGGGCTGGGAGGACGGTTTCACCGGGAGGACAGAGGCTTCATCGAGCTCACCGACGGCGGCCATTTCGACAATACCGGCCTCTACGAGCTGATCAGACGCAACGTCAAGCTGATCATCATGGTCGACGGCAGCGACGACAACGAGTTTCACTGCAGCGACCTCGCCAGCGCCTTCGAGCGCATCCGCGCCGATTTCGGCGTGCAGATCCGCTTCGGCGACGATGAACCGATCCTCAAGAAGCTGATGCATGATCCCGACAAAAAGGATGCCTATGCCAAGAAGCTGAAGACCGCGGAGGAAGGCTTCGCCATCGCGCGCATCGACTACCAGCCGCACAACCAGCCGCACAACCAGCATCCATCCGGAAAAAACCCGGAAGACGGTTATCTCGTCATCATCAAGGCCACGATGGTCGATGACCTGCCGGTCGACGTCCTGGGCTACAAGAGCGCCAATCCGCACTTTCCCAACGAGACCACCGCGGACCAGTTCTTCGACGAGATCCAGCTCGAAGCCTATCGCGAACTCGGCTATCGCCTGGGCAAGGCGGCGATGGGACACGACATCGTCAAGCGAGAATTTGCCCATTGCATCACGGGAAGAAACGGCGAGAACGCCGGGCAGAAGCCATGACCACGGGGCAGGGAGCCGCCCGCCCGGCCTGTTGCCTTTTCTACCTACGGGATAATATAGTTCAAACAGACTGAAAATACGGGCTTCGGATAGGACAGAGCCACCCATTGCATCTTGGCTGACCGGGGCCGCGGCGAAGCGATTTGAGCGCGTGCAGATAGCGATGCAGCGCATAAGGCGCGAACAATGGAACCACGCGAATTCTTGCCGGAGCGTCGCCGACTGACCGTGATGATGGTCGATCTGGTCGGATCGACCAGCCTTTCGGAGACGCTGGACCCGGAGGACGTCGGCGCGATTCTTCAGGCCTACCGTCAGCTCTGCGAGGAGGTCGTGCGCCGGTTCAGCGGCGATATCGTCAATATCGTCGGCGACGCCGTCACTGCCTGCTTCGGCTGGCCGCTGGCCCATGAAGATGATGCCGAACGCGCGGTTCGCGCCGGGCTCGCCATCCTCGCAGGTCTGAGCCGGCTGGAAACACCCGTCGACGTTCCTGTTCAGGCGCGCATCGGCACAGCGACCGGTCTCGTGGTGGTGCGCGAAGCGAGCAGCGGCGCCGGGATCAAGGTCGGCGAGCTGATCGGGGTCGCGCCCAATCTGGCGGCGCGGTTGCAAAGCCATGCCAGGCCCGGCGGGATGCTGATCAGCGAGTCGACCGCCGGTCTGATCAAGGGACGCTTCGAGCTGCGGCCGGTCGGTCCGCTCGCGATCAAGGGGCTGAGCAAGGACGTCGAGGCCTTCCGGGTCGAGCGCGAGAGTGCGGCCGAAAGCCGCTTCGTGGCGCGCAGCACGGCGCGGCGCCTTGCCATCGTCGGGCGCGAAGAGCAGCTCGCTCAGCTGCGGCAGCACTGGGCCGACGCCTCCGCCGGTCGCGGCCGCATGACCATCCTCATGGGCGAAGGCGGCATCGGCAAGTCGCGGCTCGCCCAGGCCCTTCTCGACGACATCGGCACCGACGGCGTGACGCGGCTCGTCTATCAATGCTCGCCGTTTCACACCGGCACGCCGCTCCACCCGATCATCCAGACCATGCGCCGCGCCTGGGGGCTCGAAGCCTCCGAGGCCGGTTCCGAGATCGGCGAACGGCTGGCGCAAGCGCTCGATCGGCACGGCCTGACCGATACGGCCGACCGCGCCTTGATCGCCATGATGCTCCATGTTGCCGACGGCGCCGATGCCGCTGATCGGACCCGCGACTCCGCGCAGCAGATCCGGCGGCGCACCCTGGATCTGCTCACCCGCGATCTCGTGCGCATGGCGAGGCAACGGCCCGTGGTGGCGCTGCTCGAAGACGCCCATTGGATCGATCCCACCACCCTTGCGCTGATGCAGCAGGCTCTCGCGGCCATAAGCTCGGAACGCCTTCTGGCGGTCGTCACCGCGCGGCCGTCCTTTCTGGAGCACGTGCCGGCATCCGCCGAGGTCATCCGCCTCCAGCCGCTGCTGCGTCCTGCGGTGATCGATCTGATGCGCCAGATCGCCCGCGAGAAATCGATGCCGCGGGTGATCCTGGAGACGGTCGCAAGGCGTACCGACGGCGTGCCTCTCTATATCGAGGAGCTGACCCGCTCGCTCCTCGAATCGGACGTCCTGATCGAGACCGAGCATGGGTTTTCGCTGAAGGGCGCCATCGATGATCTCGACATTCCGCTGTCCCTGAACGATCTCCTGAACGCCCGGCTCGATCGGGCGCATGCGGCCCGGGAGACCGTCCAGACGGCAGCCTGCATCGGCCGCGAATTCTCCTGGGATCTTCTCGCCGCCACGATGCAGCGGGACGAGCAGCGCCTGCGAACGGAGCTGGACATCCTGCTGGCGGCGCAGCTCATCCGGGAGCAGGGCGACGATCAGGGCGGCCGCTACGTCTTCCGCCACTCGCTGATCCAGCAGGCCGCCTACGACATGATCCTCAAGACCACGCGCGCGGCCACCCATCGGAAGATCGCGGACGCGCTGCCGCTGCTGCGGCCAGGCTATCGGGACACCCATCCCGAGGATATGGCGCGTCATCTGCTGGCGGCGGAACGGCCGGTCGAAGCGCTTCCCCTCTACGAGATCGCCGGCGCGAAGGCGGCGGCACGATCCGCGCATATCGAAGCGGTCAGGCATTTCGAGCAGTGCCTGCGTCTGACCGACCACGTGCCCGCCGCCGAGGACCGCCGGGCGACCAGGCTGCGCCTGCTGATGGCGCTCGGCCCTTCCCTGATGGCGCTGCGCGGCTATGCCGACGAGGCGGTGGCCGCGACCTATCGGGAAGCGCTGGTCCTGCTGGACGGCCTCGACGCCGACGCGCCCGAGCAGATCCCCGTGCTGTTCGGGCTCTGGTCCTATGCCGTGGTGCGCAACCACCTGCGCGAGGCGCTGGATGTCGGCGAGCGTCTGTTCGGCATCGCCTCGGCGATCGACGACGAGGACCTGCTGCTGGAAGCGCATGTGCTGCTCGGCGTCACCCACTTCACGCGCGGCACGGTGGTCGAGGCGCGCCATCACTGCGAAACCGCGCTCCGCCTGTACCATCCCGAGCGCCACCGCCGGCATGCGGCCATCTACGGCCAGGAGCCGGGCATGGCCGCGACCACCTTTCTCGCCATCAGTCTCTGGTGGCTGGGCGAGGAGGTGCAGGCCCTGCAGCGCGCGGACGAGGCGCTCGATCTGGCCGAGCGCAGCGAGCATCCCTTCAGCCTCGCCTTCTGCCTGTCGATCCTGGCGCGCATGCACATGCTGCGCGGCGATGCGGCCGCGGCGCTTCGCTTTGCCGAACGGGCAGAACACTTGTCGGAGCAGCAGCTCTTCCCGGTCTGGGGGGCGACGGCGGCGATCGTCGGCGGGTGGGCGCGGCATCAGCAGCAGAGCGATGCGGCCCTCGGGCTCGCGCAGATGCGCGCCGGGCTCGATGCCTATGCACAGATCGGCTCCGGCCTGTCCGCACCGCTCTATCGCGCCCTCCTGCTCGACCAGGAATGCACGAGCCTGGAGCCGGGCGAGGCCCTGGCGCGCATCCGGGCGATCCGGGAGGACGCCACCCGCTCGGAAGGGCTGGGCGACATCGCGGAGATCATGCGCATCGAGGCGCGCTGCCTCGAGCGGGCAGGCGATCGCGACGGGGCGAGGCGTGCGCTCCGAGCGGCCCTGGAGCGTGCGAACGCGATGCAGTCCCGTGCCTGGGCCGTGCGCATCGCGCTGGATCTGGGGCATCTGCTGACACTTGACGACCGCGAGGAGGACGCCATCGCCCTGGTTCGCGCATGCGCCGCCGAGGTCGATACGGTCGAGGACAGCCCTTTTCTGTCCGAGGCTGTGAAACAGTTCATAGGCAGCCCGTCGCATTTCGCCTAGGGATTGAATTAATGATCCGTTGCCGGATTATTGTTCGACCCCTCAGGTGAAGATGCAGCGACCATGAAGACAGTGGCCATTCTCGGAGGCGGCGTCGGGGGCCTGAGTGCCGCCCACGAGCTGCTCGAACGCGGCTTTCGCGTCAACATCTACGAACGCCAGTCCATTCCCGGCGGCAAGGCACGCAGCTTCGGCTACTGGCCGAAAGACCAGGAGGTCATGATCGGCAGCACCATGGCCAAGGTCGCCACGCGCGCGGAACGGGAGCCGGCGGAACCCGGCGACGGCGGCCCGAATCCGGGGCTGCCGGGTGAGCATGGCTTTCGCTTCTTCCCCGGTTTCTACCGTCACATCACCGACATCATGAAGCGCACGCCCAAGCTTACCGGCGACGGCAATGTCATCGACGATCTGGTCAAGACCAACGAGGTCGGCATCGCGCGCACCGATGCCCATGTGCTCCGGCTGCCGACCCATTTCCCGCGGAGCCTCGCGCAGCTGCGCACCCTGCTGAAGGCGGTCGAGGAGGCGAAGACCGGTCTGTCCTACGAGGAATTCGCGCATTTCAGCACACGCGTCTGGCAGATCATGACCAGCTCGGAGGCCAGGCGGGTCAACGACTATGAGCGCATCGGCTGGTGGGACTTCATCGACGGCGACAGGCAGTCCGACAACTTCAAGCGCTATTTCGGCAATCTGACCCGCTCGCTGGTGGCCGCCCAGCCCCGGCTCGCCAGCACGCGCACCAATGGCGACATCCTGGAGCAGCTGATCATCGACATGATGAGCCTGCTCTCGACCCCCGACCGCGTGCTCAAGGGACCGACCAACGAGGTGTGGATCCACCCTTGGATCCAGCATCTCTGCGCAACCTATGGCGACAAGTTCGCCTACTATCTCGACGTGACCGTCGATCGCATCGACTGCGATGAAACGAAGCGGTGCATCACCGGCGTCGGCATTCGCCCCAGCAACGTAGGACGGCCGCCTCGCCGGATCGAGCGCTGCTGCCGGGACTTCGCCCACACCCGGGAGGTCGAACTCGGCGACCATGTCGACGCGGACTACTATATCTCGGCTCTGCCGGTGGAGCGCATGGCGAAGCTGGTCACGCCGGCCATGGAAAAGTGTGATCCCGTGCTGCGCTGGCTGAAGGACCTGGAGCTGTCCGTCGAATGGATGAACGGCATCGTGTTCTTCCTGAAGCGCGACGTCCCGATCGCCAACGGCCACGTGCTCTACCTGGACCCGCCGACCGCGCTGACCTCGATCTCGCAAAAGCAGTTCTGGGCGAAAGTGGACATGGAGCGCTACGGCAAAGGCGATGTCGTCGCGACGCTGTCCGTCGACGTCTCCAATTGGGATGACCTGGTCGACGATGATCGGGAGACGATCGACGACACCATCTGGCAGCAGCTCAAGCAAACGCTGAACGGCAATGGCGAGGAGATCCTCCGGGATGACGATCTCCTCTACACAGCCCTCGATCCGTCGATCACGCAACTCGCCGACGTCAAGAAGAGCGTGCAGGCGCAATTCGCCCTTGAAACAGCCTCCGCGGACCAGAAGGAACCGAACGGACGTCGGCTCAAATCCGAGATCATTCACCAGATCGGCGTGAAGACGGAGAACGCCGCCGAGCCGCTGCTGGACAATGCCGAGCCGCTGCTGGTCAACACCACGGACTCCTGGCGCTGCCGCCCCTATGCCGACAGCCGCATCAAGAACCTGTTTCTCGCCTCGGACTATGTGCGCACCAGCACCGATCTCGCGACCATGGAAGCGGCCAATGAGGCGGCGCGGCGCGCGGTCAACGCGATTCTCGACTATGAGGGCTCCTCGGCGAAGCGCGTGCGCGTCTGGGCGCTGCGCAAGATGTGGATTCTGGCCCCCTTCCGCTGGCTCGACCGCCGTCGCTTTGACCAGGGCCGTCCCTGGCAGGATCCCCTGCCCTGGCTGCCCAACATCGTCCCCCCGGTCTGGCGCTTCCTCTGCTGGATAACCGGTGTCAGGAAAACCGAGCGCTCGGCGTCCGACACCGCCGAGATAAGCGCCCTGCCGAAGGTTTAGCTGCCGATGCCGGCGCGCAGGCGGATGGCTTCGGCGGGGCCTTTTCCGGCCTGGTCGGCGCGGTGCAGGCGCGCATCGAAGGCGACGCTGCCGAGCTCCCGTTCCAGAGCATCGAGGGCGATCTGCCGTTCCTTCCAGACCGGCGTCACCTGAAATTCGAAGGCGACGTCGGCGAGATCCTGCTCGAGCTTGAAGGCGAAGACCTGGAGGTCACCCTCGGACGCGCAGGCGATCACCTTCCAATAGGCGCTCGGAATCCTGACCTGGATCGGGCCGTCGTCGTCGACGCCCTGGAACAGCCGGTCGCTGTCCTTGAGCACGGGCCCTGCGAACACGCAGAGCCGCTCGGTCGCCGCCTCGGCGAGCACATGATTTTCCAGCTGGCCCCAGATACCGCCGAGGCTGGACTGGTTGAAGCCCCTGACCTGGGGCGAGCAGTTGGTGGCGTGGAACGTGTCGCCATTGGCGAGCTGCACCTCCTCGTAGCTCCGCCCCCAGGCGACCGCGTCGCGACGCACGATGTGCCCCTTGTCGAACGCCTTGCGATCCTTGTTGAAAAAACGGTCCGGCAGCTGATGGGTCGCCGGCAGGCGCGGATCGGTGAACCAGCGTTCGCGATCGTTGTTCGAGGCGAAGCCGTTCAGCGCCCGGCGCGTATAGCTCCGGCCCGGCTCGGGCTCCCGGTGCTCGGGATTGCCGTCGACATTGGCGGCGGTGATCTGGGCGAGGCGCCGATGACGGTTCATCACCAGCGAGAAATGAACATAGGGGATGATCGGATCGCCACCGTCCAGCGTGGAGAGATCGCCGGGATTGGTCGCCGTGGGCATGGGTGCGGGCACGCCCAGAAAATCCGGATCGTAGCCCGGACGTGCGTCGTAATCCTCGCTGTGCAGCGGCTCGACCATGGCCTCGGTCGCCGCCGCGGCGCCGGCACTCTGCCCGGCGAGCGCAGCCCCGGCCGTCGCCATCACCGCGCCAAGGCGCACTGTGACGGTCAGCGGGATGGTGAGGCTGGCCTCGTTCGGCGCCGCCTGAGCCTGAGCTGCCGACGCCGCCGGTCCGTCCGGCGAAGGCGAGGACACGGAGGTCAGCCCTTCCGCCCGGCGGTCGGCCGCGTCCCAGTGCTCCGCCCAGGGATTGGGCCGCTCAACGTTCAGATCGTCATCCCGGCCGAAATCGACACCGGCGTCGACCACCGCCCCGTCGCGCGACAGCTCGAAGCTGGGCACGGCGAAATTGGCGTCCCGGTAGAGGCCGGCGAAATGCAGGGCGACCACCTCGTCGGCGGCGAGATCGAGCACCGCGGAGCCGGAATTGCCGCCGAGCGTCGAGGCGTCATGGGTGACGGCGTCGACCATGTGCCGGTAGCTCTCCTGCAGCCGCCGCTGGCGCAGCAGGCCCGGCTGCAGACGTTTGACATTGTAGATGCCGCCGAACACCCGATCCTGGACGGCGGCATCGTTCCGCGGATCGAAGGCGGGATAGCCGATGGCTGCGATCTCGCTGTCGAGCAGATCCTCGGGATGCCGCTGGCTGAGCGTCAGCGGGCGGATGTCGGCATCGAGGCCGTCGACGCGCAGGAGCGCCATGTCCCAGTAGGGATGGATCATCGCCACGCTGCGCACGGCGAAAAAGCGCGAGGCCTCGGCGCCCGCCTCCCGCCTGAAGTCGATGCCCGCGGCCAGCCCCGGCCTGAACTGCAGATCGGACAGACCAAGGCCGGAGGTGAAGATCTCGGCGACATGGCGGTTGGTCATGACCAGATCAGGTCCGACCACGAATCCCGTGCCGCCATAGGGCAGCTGCGGATGGCCCGGCAGCTCGATCCGGCCGATCGCCGGCAAAGCGCGCAGGATATGCGCCCTGGATGCGCCGTCATCGTTGAGATGCAGCCAGTCCTCGTGCGTGACGCTGTAGTCGCCGTCCTGGATCAGGATCGCCGGGCGCTTGTCCGGGATGATGATCGCCTCGATGAAGAAGGCCTCCTGCGCAGAGATCTCCTTGCCTCCGGCGAGCTTCTGCACGGCGGCATGGGCCCGCTCCGCGTCGCTCTTGCGCACCGGCCGGGCACCGGTCATGCGCATCACCGTCTCCTTGTCGTCGGCGATCGCCTCGATCGCTCCCTCCCTGGTGATGCTGTCCAGATAGGCCTTGAGCTGCTGGCTGTCGGTCGATGTCGGCATGGGAGAAAATCCTCGATGCGATGAACGGCTCAAAATCCGCGGAGATCCTGGATCTCGTGCGCCGGCGCCGCACCGCCGAGCATGCGTCTCAGGGCCGCGTTCATGACAGCCAGATCGTTGTCGAAGCTGCCATGGGCCGCCTTGATCTGCACGCGATCGCCATTGGCCCTGTAGGTTTCGACCTCGCGGTCTTTCAGCACCTTGAGCGCGACGCCGGCCTGATCGGCGATCGCCGCCCATTTGTGCATGGCGCGGATGCCGCTCTCGGCGAAGTCGGCGCCGTACTCGCGCATCAGCTCCCGAAGCTCGACCTTCGCATCGGCCCAGGATCTGGCGAAGCCGAGGAGCGGCATCTTGTAAGGGTCCTCGAAGGCGCGGCTCACCAGATAGAGCAGGGATTTGCCATAGGGACCGACCGTGTCCCGGCGTTCGTTCTCATCGGAGAGATTGTCGACATGCAGCTTGCCCTTGCCGATCGTGCCCGCGTTCAGGGCGCGGCCGTAATGGGTGACCGCGAAGTCGACCGAGCAGGCCGGCGCGAACAGGCTGACCGAGTCCACGCCGAGTGCCTTGTCCATGTCGCCGAGCATGTGGCCGAGGAGGATCGAGCCCGCCGAATGGCCGACCAGATGCAGGCGCATGCCCGGATGCCTGTCCTTCAGCAGGCGAAGGGCGCGCACGATCCGGCGCGAGCCGCCCTTTCCGGTCGCGGCCTGGCGCGCGTTCTGCTTCATCTGCGACCAGACCGCCTTGCCCACCACCTTCTCCGCTGCCGCCTCGAAGGCCTTGTCGAACTTGTTCTGCAGCTTCTCGATCATGCGATCGAGGACATCCCCGACACTTTCGGCTTTGAGCTCGTCCCGTTCCTTCTGGAAGGTCTGGACGAAGTCCTGGCCGATCTGGCCGATCGATTCCAGGAGCGAAGTCCGCCAGACCACGAACACCGGGTGGATGCCGTTCGCCTCGAACCAGGGTCCCATGCGCATTGCCCGCTCGATCGCGGCGCGCTCGCTGTTGAGGCCGCCATGGGCGTAGATCATCACGTGCTTCGCCCCCTTCTCGATCGCTCTGGACGGCGTTTCCAGCACCACCTTGTCCAGATTGTCGGTGCTGTCCGCGGTGTCGATCAACCGCCTGAGCAGCTTGCCGTCATTGCCCATGACCACCGCATGCTCATAGGCCTTGGCCTCCCTCCAGGCCTTGCCGGGACCACCGGTGCGATCATCCTTCAACGCTTCCATGGAGACGCTGAGCTGCATCTGGGTCTGGGAATAGCTTGCCGGAATCTCGGAGGAGACGGACGAGGACAGCTTGGCGCGCGCGGCCATGGCGGCGACCCAGGCATCGTCGCCGTTCCTCATCCAGTCCTCGTAGGTCAGAAGGCCGAAGCCCTGATGACCCCAGTCGCGCCCCCAGGAGTTCTGGATGATGAACCCGTCCTCGGTATAGCCGACGACGGCGAAGGCGTGGCCGCCGGTGATGTCCTCGAAGCTGCGGGTGGAGATCACCGGCAGGGGATGATCGGCGACGGTCACGGAATAGCGCGCCCGATCCAGCAGCCAGCCCTCATGCACGCGTGCGGAGCAATAGACCGCGTTCACCTCGTGCACCGCCGCCTGCATGTCGGCGATCGAGCGCGCGTCGACGCGGTAATAGGCGCCGAGCGGGCGCCGTTCGGCGTCCGATTGCCAGCTTGGATTGGGTCGCTTGCTGCCGCGCGCCCGCTTCGGCCAGAGCTGCTCGTTGCAGACGCCATGCTTGTGCCA
>JAWKVM010000046.1:0-62629 GCA_041398025.1 Alphaproteobacteria bacterium | reverse complement strand
GTTGGCGGCGATTTCCCAGCACTCCCCGAGATCGGCGAGGAGCGCGTCCGGGCTCGGCGGGTCGCCGTAGACGTTCAGAAAGCCGCGGGTGCCGGTGAGCGGGGCTGATGGGCCGGTGAAGCCGGCCTCGGCGAGCAGGGCGGCGAGCAGGCCGCCGCGGGCGGAGGCGCCGACCGAGAGGCTTTTCGCGTCCGTGCCCAGGGTCTCGACCAGGCCCGCGGACTGGCCGGCGGCGGCGGCGAGCGCGTGCTTCATCTTGTCGGGCGGCAGGCCAAGCAGGGTGCCGGTGCCGGCGGCGGCGCCGAACACGCCGGCGGTCGAGGTGATGTGCCAGCCCCTGGCGTAGTGGCCGGGGGCCAGAGCGAGGCCGATGCGGCAGGTGACCTCGCCGCCAAGCACGACGCCGCGCAGGACCTCGGCCCCTGTTTTTTCCCTACTCTCGGCCGCGGCGAACAGGGCGGCGAAGACGGGGGCTGCGGGGTGGATGATGGTCGCCTCGTGGGTGTCGTCAAAGTCGAAGATGTTGGCGGCGGCGGCGTTCAGGCAGGCGGCGAGGGCGGCGTCGGTGCGCTCGGGGCGGCCGATCAGACCGGCGCTCGGCGCGCCGGCGAAGGGCTGCATGGTGGCGAGCATGGTCTCGATCGCCGGCTCCCGGCAGCCGGCGAGCGCCGTCCCAAAAATGTTGACCAGCGAACGCTTCGCCTCATGCCGGACGCTTTCTGGAATTTTCTCGAACCTGCATTCGGCAGCAAACCGCGCAAGTTCCGCCTCCGCCGGCGCCTCGGAACAAGCCAAGTCAACCATGGGGCGGGCCGCCCCCCCGGACTTGGATGTTGGCCCATTCTTCGATGGTGCGGATGAGGGCGGTGAGGTCGGTGTCGGGGCCCTGGCGGTCGCGGGTGATGGTGAGGAGCTGGCGGACTGCGGTGCCGACGATCATCGGCACGCCGAGGCGGTCGGCCTCTTCCAGGCAGAGCCGGATGTCCTTGGCCGAAAGCGCGACCGGGAAGCCGAAATCGAATTTCCGGGTCAGGACATGCTTCGGCAGCTTGTCCATGCTGGCGCCGCTGCGGCCGGTGCCGTTGTTGACGACCTCCAGGATGATCTCGGGATCGAGGCCGGCCTTGGCGCCGAGCACCAGGGCTTCCGAGCCGATGGCAAGGGCGGTGACCGACATCAGATTGTTCAGAACCTTCAGGACCTGCCCCTGCCCCGGCCGGTCGCCGACGGAGAAGCAGCGGCCGAACAGCGCCAGCAGCGGCTGGATTTCTTCGGCGGCGGCCGGATCGCCGGCGAGCATGAGGGTGAGCTTGCCGGCAATGGCGCCGGCGGCACCGCCGCTCACCGGGCAATCCAGAAGAAGCTTGCCGACGTCGGCGAGGGCACGTGCGGCTTCCTCCTCGACCGCGGGGCCGGTGGTCGAGAGATCGACGACGATCCGCGCCGCCTTGCCGCCGACCAGCCCGTCCTCGCCCAGGACTACGGCGCGCACCGCCGCAGGATCGGGCAGTGACAAAAAAACGATGTCGGCCTGGTCCGCGACCTCGCGCACCGATTCTTTTTGGGTTGCCCCCTCGGCTTCCGCCGCCGCCATCGCCTCGGTGTTCAGGTCGAACACGAGCAGGGTGTGTCCGGCGGCAAGGAGATGGCGGGTCATGGGCAGGCCCATGGTGCCGAGGCCGATGAAGCCGATTGTGGGTTTTTCGTTCATTTCTCTCCGATGAGGCAGGCAGTTTCACGATCATACAATCATACTGAAAAGCCAATCGCAACCAGCGGCTCACTGCTGACAGGATTGTCCAGATCAGCCTGTTAGCATTCCTTGCATTTTCGTTGCGAAAGCGGACGAAAGGTGGACGGCTTTAGAGCGCGTTTCTGACCCAATCCGGCCATAACGATCTGGAGCAATTCGGCCGGGAAGATGGTTTCCCGGCCTTGAATGCTGGCGTCAATACTGGGCCAGGCCGCCGTCGACGAAGAACTCGACGCCATTGACGAAGCTCGCCTCGTCGGACGCCAAGAAGGCCACCGCCTTCGCAACTTCCTCCGGCTGGCCGAGCCGGCCGAGCGGCACGAGGGAGGTGAGATGGCCGAGCATTTGATCGCGGTCTTCACCTTCAGCAAGCCCGAGGAGGCCCGGTGTTTCGATCGGACCGGGGCTCACCGCGTTGACCCGGATATGGCGATCCTTGAGGTCCAGCATCCAGCTGCGGGCGAAATTGCGTATGGCTGCCTTGGTCGCGCTGTAGACGCTGAACGCCGGCGTGCCCGTGGTCCCGGTGGTCGAGCTGGTGAGGATGATCGAGGCGCCGTCCTTCAGCATCGGCAAGGCCTTCTGCACCGTAAAGAGCACTCCCTTCACGTTGGAATCGAAGGTCTTTTCGTAATGCTCTTCGGTGATCTGGCCGAGCGGCGCGAATTCACCGCCGGCCGCGTTGGCGAAGATGACGTCGATCTGGGCGTGGCGCTGCTGAACGGCGTCATAAAGTCGATCAATATCGGCGAGTTTCGCCATGTCGCCCTGGACGCCGACGGCGCCGTGACCGATGGCCGCGACCGCCTTGTCGAGCGTGTCCTGGCGCCGGCCGGTGATGAACACGTGGGCGCCTTCGGCCGCGAGTAAGCTGGCCGTGGCGAGGCCGATGCCGCTGGTGCCGCCGGTGACGACGGCGACCTTGTTCTCGAGGTTCCGGCTCATGGTCTGTCTCCTTTGTCCCGGAGCGGATCCGCCCGCTCTCGTGACTATAGACCTATCAATAGAACGACAAGACTTTTAGACAGCAGTTTTAGCACTTATAGTTCCTTAAATGGAACAATAAGGTGGCCTCGATGGATCTCAATGACTATGTCTTCTTTGCCGAGGTGGTGAACCATGGCGGCTTCGCCGCAGCGGGGCGGGCGCTCGGCCAGCCCAAGTCGAAGCTCAGCCGGCGCGTCGCGCAACTGGAGGGCCGGCTCGGCGTTCGGCTGATCGAGCGCTCAACCCGGCGGTTCCGCGTTACCGAGGTCGGCCAGGCGCTGCACGAGCGCTGTCGCAGGATCATGGCCGAACTGGAGCAGGCCGAGACCCTGGCGGCGGAGGCGGCGGTCGAGCCACGCGGCCGCGTTCGCTTCAGCTGCCCGACCGGCCTGGTCGAGCCGGTCTCGCGCAAGCTCGACGACTTCATCGCCCGCTATCCGAAGGTGCAACTCCAGATGGTCGCGACCAACCGCACGGTCGATCTGATCGAGGAGCGGATCGACGTCGCGCTCCGGGTGCGCATGACGCTTGACAGCGATGCAGCACTCACCATGCGTACGCTTACCCGCTCACGCTGGATTCTGGTTGCCGGCCCCAAGCTCGCCAACCAGCTTGCCGGACGAGGGATCGATGCTCTTGCGGACATGCCGACCTGTGCGGCTACCGACCAGCCAGGTCTGGTCGAATGGCGGCTTAGCGGACCAGGCGGCGCCCATCATGATCTGCGCCACGAGCCCCATTTCGCCTGCTCCGATTTCACCGCCCTGCGCAGGCTCGCCGCCGCCAATATGGGGGTCGCCCTGCTCCCCGACCATGCATGCGCGCCGGATCTGGAGAGCGGGCGCCTGGTCCGGGTCATGACCGACTGGGCGACCGAGCCCGGAATCGTCCACCTGGTCTTCACCACGCGCCGCGGCCTGCCGCCGGCTGTGCGCGCATTCATCGATCATCTCGCCGCTCAGTTCCGCGACCTGATCTGATCTCGATCACGCGCCACAGCAGAGCGTCGGCAGGTGCCTGGACGGCAGGAAGATGTCATCGGGAGAGATGATTTTTGCCGTCCAGGACGCATGACCAATCATGGCACAAAGCCCGAACGAGTGTCGTGGCAGCTGATTGGCGGTTAAGGGAACCTTCTGGCCAGTGTCGGATCAAGCTCCGAGATAGGATACCGACACATCTTCGACATCGCGCCAGAGACCTCGCAACAAAAATCACACCCCAGGCGTCGCCCCGCCATCCACGACGATCGTCGCGCCATGGATGTAGGACGCGCGCGGCGAGCACAAAAAAGCGACGGTGTCGGCGATGTCGGCGGGGTTGCCGAAGCGGGGGATGCGGTGGTGGGCGCGCAGGCTTTCTCGGGCGTCGGCTTGGGACAGGCCGTGGCGCTCGGCGTGGGTGTCGATGCGGCGTTGCAGGCGGTCGGTGACGATGGGGCCGGGGCAAAGGGTGTCGACGCGCACGCCGTCCTCGGTGCCGCGCTTGGCGAGGGCCTTGGAGAGGTTGACCAGGGCGGCGTTGACCGGGCCGCCGACGGTGAACTCGGCGTCGGGGGTCCGGGCGGCGACGCCGGCGATGTTGACGCGCACGCCGTCCTGCTTCTTGCCGCTGCTCTGGGCGAGCGCCTGCCAGCCGGCGCGGCAGAAGCGGCGGGCGGCATGGTCGAATGCTGAACGACGATCAGCTCTAACTCCTTGTCACACCATGCATCTTGTTGTCGGTTTTTTTCACGAACAGGTTGGTGAGCGCGTCGTCGACATTGTCGTTGGTGAATTGTGGTTTTGTGCCTTCGAACTTACACGAGGCCAGCACCTGGTCGATGATGAACTTGGGCTGATAGTAGGCGAGCGGCGCGTTGTTGCTGCGAATTCCGGCGAGAATGCGTTCGTAGATGTCGTCCGGCAGTTGCAGGCTGTGCTTGTCGACCATGTCGTCAAGCACTTCCCGGAACAGGTCCTCCGGCGGCTCGACCGTTTCGAGCTTATAGCTGATGCGGCGCTGAAACGCCGGATCCATAAGGTCGTCCGGGTGCATGTTGGTCGAGAAGATGACGACCTCGTCGAACGGGATCGTGACGCTCTTGCCGGTGTGCAAGGTAAGAAAGTCGATGCGACTGTTGAGCGGCACGATCCAACGGTTGAGGATGTCTTCCGGTTTGGCGCGCTGGCGGCCGAAGTCATCGATGAGGAAGGTGCCGTTAAGCGCCTTGATGTGCAGCGGCGCTTCATAGAATTTTGCGAGCGCATTGTACTTGAGATCGAGCATCTCGATCGTCAGTTCACCGCCCGTGATCACCATGGGCCGGTAGCAGGCGACCCAACGCGGGTCGAAACGGTTGCGACGCAGGTTGGTCGTCGTTTCTCGCGCGCGCGGATCGTCGACCACGCGGTGGATCCTCGGGTCGAAGACTTTCATGATCTCGCCGTCGATCTCGACGCAATGGGGAACATAGATGACGTTTTGGAACACGTTGCCGATGATTTCGGCGATCGTCGTTTTCCCATTGCCGGCGGGACCGTAAATGAGGATCGGGTTGCCAGAGTTGATGGCCGGGCCGAGGCGGCTGATGAGACGCTCCGGCATGACCAGGCCTTCAAAAGCCGTATCGAGCCGGTCACGCGAGATGATCTCGTTGGTAACCCGTTGGCGCTGGATTCTGTCCGTGTACGCTTTGAACGGCACGGGCGCCGGGCCGAAATATTGCCCACGCTGCAAGCTGTCGATGGCGAATTCGCGACCAGCACGGGTCAGGCCGTAACGCATCTCCGAGTGCGAACCACTTCCGCCTGCCGACGAAAGGGCCTCGATGAGCTTGCGATCCGTCGCGGTTTGCAAAATCTGGTCGACGACACGGCTGGTCAGCTTCATCGCCCCGCTCAACTGGCCAGCCGTCTCCAGGCTTTCCGAATAAATACCCTTGATGGCCAGTTCGAGCAGCATGACCGGGTCGATACCGGTGCGTTCGACAAGTGACGGGGCCTGAGGGGCCTCCGAAAGCACGGCTTCGACCTGGTCCGCGTTCAGCAGGCCGAGGGCGAGGATGCTCTCGCCAAGCATGCCACCGTTTGCGCTTTGGTGTTCGACTGCCCTATCAATGTCTTCCTCTGAAACCAGCCCTTTGGCGACGAGGAGAGTTCCAATATTCATAGGTTGCTTTCCGGTTGGAATTTTCTCCGATAAGTAGATAATTGAAGTTTAAGCAAAAACGGTTTGCGAAAGATGAAGAAGGCGCCACGTCCGGTAGCGTGCGCCATGTTTCTGCGCAGGAAACCGATGCAGTTCTGCCTTTCCGCCCAGGTCGATGTACGAAGACTCACACCCCAGGCGTCGCCCCGCCATCCACGACGATCGTCGCCCCATGGATGTACGACGCGCGCGGCGAACATAGGAAAGCGACGGTGTCGGCGATGTCGGCGGGGTTGCCGAAGCGGGGGATGCGGTAGTGGGCGCGCAGGCTTTCTCGGGCGTCGGCTTGGGACAGGCCGTGGCGCTCGGCGTGGGTGTCGATGCGGCGCTGCAGGCGGTCGGTGACGATGTGGCCGGGGCAAAGGGTGTTGACGCGCACGCCGTCCTCGGTGCCGCGCTTGGCCAGCGCCTTGGAGAGGTTGACCAGGGCGGCGTTGACCGGGCCGCCGACGGTGAACTCGGCGTCGGGGGTCTGGGCGGCGACGCCGGCGATATTGACGATCACGCCGCCCTGCTTCTCGCCGTCGTGTTGGGCGAGCGCTTCCCAGCCGGCGCGGCAGAAGCGGCGGGCGGCATGGTATTTGAGCGCGAAGCCCGCGAGGTGGTCCTCGTCCGAGAGTGACAAAAAATCGCCGCGGACGGTGTCGCCGGCATTGTTGATGAGCACGTCCAGCCGGCCGGTGCTGGCGAGCACGGCGTCGGTGATGCGGGCGGGGGCGTCGGGCGCGCGCAGGTCGGCGTCGAATACCAGGGCGCCCTGGGCGCCCGCCGCTTTCGCCTGCGCGGCGACGGCTTCGAGGGCTTCGCGGTTGCGCGCGGCAAGCGCGACGGTCATGCCGTCGGCGGCGAGCGCCAGGGCGATGGCCTTGCCGAGGCCCTGGCTGGCGCCGGTGACGATGGCGGTTCGCTGCACGGTGGTTTCCCTTGGATCGATGTGTGACCGGCCGGCGGGTCAGATTGTAGGATTGACTTATCGGCCTCATCCTATACCGTCGAGCGAAAGGTGAACAAGCGCCGGCGGTCCGCGAAGGCGGCGCTCCGCCCGCGAAGGCGGCGCAAAACCGTGGCGACCATCCGGGAGGTGAGGCCTTGAACAGGGCGGATCTGGTCGGCGGCGCCGGCCTGACGGCGGCGGGCCTGCTGCTGATCTTCGTGATCATCCCGCTCGGCACCGAGGAGGGCATGTATTTCGGCCTGGCGCCGACGTTTTTCCCGACCTTGCTGGCGAGCTGCCTGACGCTCGCCGCCACCGCGCTGACCCTCCAAGCCTGGCTCCGCCTCAAAAAAGAACGCGGCCGGCGTCCCGGCCCGATCGAGCGCTGGAACGTGATGATGTTCGGGCTGGCGGCGGCGCTGGCGCTGGGCGGGGTGATGATGATCGACGTGTTCGGCATGCTGATCGGCGGGCCTGTTCTGATCGCGGCGTTCATGCTGTTCCTCGGCGAGCGCCATCCCGTTCGGATTTTGGTGACGTCGGTGCTGCCGGTGCTGGTGGTGTACGTTCTGGCGCTGCACGTGCTCGGCGCGCCGGTGCCGTGATCGCCGGCCGTGCTTGAGCATCTGGCGCCGGCGGCGGCGGCGATCTTCACGCCGGAGGTGATCGCCTACATCCTGCTCGGCGTGCTGCTCGGCTATGTGGTCGGAGCGCTGCCGGGGATGAACCGGACGACCGCGATCGCGCTCGCGATCCCGTTCACCTTCACCATGCACCCGGCGGCGGCGCTGTCCTTCCTGATCGGCATCAACAAGGGGGGTGCTGCCGGATCGGCGGTCTCGGCGATCCTTTTGAACGTGCCGGGCGAGCCGTCCTCGGTGGTCACGACCTATGACGGCTACCCGATGACCCTGGCAGGCAGGGCGCAAAAGGCGCTGAAAACAGCGCTCTACGCCTCGGTCGCGGGCGATCTGTTCGCGACCTTCGTGCTGATCCTTCTGGCCCAGCCGATCGCGCGCTTCGCCATCGGGCTCGGGCCGATCGAGCTCGCCTCGATCCTGGTTTTCTCGATCACCTTCATCGCGGCGGTGTCGGGCGAGTCCTTTCTGAAGGCGATGATCGCGGGCATTCTCGGCCTCCTGCTGTCAGCACCAGGCATCGACGTCGAGACGGGGCTGCCGCGGCTGACCTTCGGCCTGCTCGAGCTCTATGACGGCATCCCGCTGCTCGCCGTCGCGATCGGCACGCTGGCGCTGTCCGAGATCCTGGTGCAGGTCGACAAGGGCTGGCGCGGCGGCCATCACTATCCGAGCCCGCCTGATGACAGCGCCGAGGCGGCCGACCGGGCGCTGTCCGGGGCGGAGGCGCGCGCCCTGGCGCCGTCGGTGCTGAGGGGCTCGCTGGTCGGCACCGGCATTGGCCTGCTGCCGGGGCTGGGCGCGACCCTCGCCTCGTTCCTCGCCTATACCTGGGTGCGGACAAGTTCCAAAAGCCCGGAGCGCTTCGGCAAGGGCGCGCCCGAGGGAGTGGCGGCGTCGGAATCCGCGGACAACGCCACGGTGCCGGCGGCGCTGATCCCGGTGTTCGCGATCGGCGTGCCCGGCAGTCTCTCGACCGCGCTGCTGATGGGTGCGTTCATGATGCACGGGCTGACGCCGGGGCCGTTTCTGTTCCGGGAGAGCGGCGAGGTGGTGTTCTCGATCTATCTCGGCATGCTGCTGGCGTCCGCCGCGCTGCTGCTGGTGGGCCTCTTTGGCCAGAAGATCTTCAGCATGGTGATCCGCGTCCGCGAGAGCGTGATCCTGCCGGTGATCGTGTTTCTCTGCGTGGTCGGCGCCTATATGGAGGGCGGCGGCATGTTCGGCGTCTATCTGATGCTGGGCTTCGGCTTCGTCGGCTATTTCATGAAGAAGTTCGACTACAGCTTCGTCACCTTCGTGGTCGGCTACGTGCTCGGCCCGATGGCGGAGCTCTCGATCCGGCAGTCGATCATTCTCTCGAACTCGAACCCCGCGGTGCTGATCGACCACCCGATCGCGCTGCTGTTCCTGGCGCTCGCCGTGTTCTCGATCTGGCGCTTCGCGATCGCCGGCGTGCGCTCGATGCAGATGGAGGGCGAGAGCGCCATCCAGAGCCAGAAAACCTGAACGACCCAAGGGAGGACAATGATGAAACGATACCTGATCGATCGACGGAAGGCGACCACGCTCATCGCGGCTGGCATCGCGACCGCCGCCTTCATCACCGGGGCCGCGTCGGCCCAGGAAAACTGGCCGAGCGGGCCGGTTACCGTGGTGGTCGCCTATCCCGCGGGCGGCGGCACCGACACCTCGATCCGCGCGATGACCGACATCGTCAGCGAGGCGCTGGGCCAGCCGATCCTGGTGCAGAATGTCGGCGGCGCGGGCGGCGGCGTGGCGGCCACCCAGGTCGCGCAGATGGCGCCGGACGGCTACACGCTGCTCGCCACCAACTCGACCTCGATCACGCTGGCGCCGCTGGTGCAGAAGGCGACCTACGACATGGACAGCTTCGAGCATGTCGCGATTCTGGGCGAGTTCCAGAACGCCATGTTCGCCAATGTCGACAAGCCGTTCAGCACCCTCGATGAGCTGGTCGAGAACGCCAAGGCCGAGGGGCGCCCGGTGAGCTTCGCGAGCCAGCTCGCGATCGACCGGCTGCTGATGCAGTATGTCGCGAAGGAGCGCGGCTTCGAGCTGCTGCCGGTGCCGGTCAATGGCGGCAATGGCGCCGTGCAGGCGGTGATGGCGGGCGACGTCGATCTCTCCTTCTCCGGCGGTTCCTGGGCGCCGATCGTCGCCGCCGGCGACGCCAAGGCGCTGTTCGCCGCCTCCTATGAGCGCCTCAAGCTGGCGCCGGATCTGGTCTCGATGAAGGATCTCGGCTTCCCCTTCGGCGTGACCTCCCACATCTCGCTGCACGCCCCCGCCGGCACGCCGTCCGAGGTCGTCGAAAAAATCGCCGCGGCGTTCGGACCCGCGGTCGCCGGCGAAATGGCGCAGAATGTCGGTCAGAAGCGCAATATGGACATGACCTTCCGCGGCGGTGCCGCGGCCGTCGAGGTCATGGAAAACGAGCGCGCGACCTATCTGTCGATCCTGGAAAGCGTCGGCCAGGAACCGGTGCAACAGTGATCTTTTTTGACATGGCGCTCGTGCAGGACAGCGCCGGAGACGCGCCAACGGTGCGGCGTGATGAACTTGCGGTCCCGCTCATGTGGCGGGGCCGTTTTTCTATTGCAACGTGATCGATCGAGCAGGCTCTCATGAGCGAATGGAATTGGCGCATAGGAGCCCCGGACTCACCTTTTCTTAAGGCTTTTCGGATAGAAAGGGATCGTCTCACTGATCCATGCGATCCTGGGAGTCCGAGCCCCGCCGAGACTGTTCTGGCGGGCGGACGGACTCCCAGGATCGCATGGACCAGACCGGGAGCTTGAGGCCGGCGGGTTAAGGATCGGTTAATCGGGCAACAGGAGGGAAAAAGATTGTTGCGAGCTGTCACCACAGCCCGACAGTTTTTCGAAGAAGATCGAGACCCGCGAGGCCTCGGTTGCGCTGCATGTCTTATACTGCAATTTACGCCGCATCCATCCGGCCGCTCAAGATCACCCGCCACGTCTGCTGGCATAGTCGGCCGCCTCTGCGATGTTGAGGATCTGCCGGAACCGCCGGATCGGGGCCTCAAGGTTCTTTTTCGGTCGGTGTTCAGGAATGCCCTGACACGCCAGTCTCCAGACCGGGTGGCGTAATAGGGTCGGCTGATACCGTCCCTGCGGAGTTTCGACTCACCCCGCTTGTAAAATCTGACGGCTGTGATTCGCTGTTTTCGGCAGCAGCGGGAGGTGAGCAGATGCCGGCGGCATTATCGATCCGGGACGATCTTTCAACGGAAGAGTTACGGCGTACGGCGCGTCTTGAAGCCAATGGACGGGTGGCCTGTCGGCTTCTGGCCATCGCCAACGCGCTCGATGGCATGAGCCGCGAGCGGGCCGCCGAGCAGGCGGGGATCGATCGGCAATCCTTGCGTGACTGGGTTGTCCGCTTCAACGCCGAAGGCATGCCGGGGCTGCAGGATCGGCAGCGCTCTGGCCGGCCTTCCTTTCTCGACGATGGCGAACTCGCCGTGTTCCGAGCCATGGTGCTGCGCGGCCCGGATATCGAGCGCGACGGCGTCAGCAACTGGACGGCCGGGGGTCTTTGCCGGCTGGTCGAGGCGCGGTTCGGCGTGCGCTATCGGGAGAGCGGCATGTTCAAGCTGCTGCACAGCCTCGGTCTGTCCAGGCAAAAGACCAGGCCGTCTCATCCCAAGGCCGACCCGTCGGCGCAGGCGGCGTTCAAAAAAACTGCCAAAGCCTGATCGCCGACATCGCCGGCGCCCATCCCGCCGCCGAGCGGATCGAGATCGGGTTTCAAGATGAAACCCGTATCGGTCAGACCTGCCGCCTCGACGCCTCCGCTATCGCTCTAGCCACTTTCTCGACCCGAGCGCGCGGTCCCCGGTCAAACAGCGTGTCTTTGAGATCACGCCAATCGTCGAATTGCCTTTCGCGGATTTTGGTTGCGATTTCGTCTTGCGCTCTCAACCAGGGAGTATCAAAGGCCTCGGCTTCAATGAGATATATCGGCAGAATGAGATCATCGCGGTCGGCACGTGCTTCGTAGTCGAGAAATGATTCGACTTCATGGCGACAAAACGAACTGGCAAAAAATCTGGGTGTCAAGACGGGTATGAAAAGCGGTGCAGCTTCGAGGGCCTGATCAAGCTTCTTCAGCCAGGTCTGGCCGAGGCCGATATGCTCGACGTCCTGGAAGATCAGGAACTGGCTGGCAGTAAGCGTCCCAACTGCGCTCTCCAATGCTCGACGGAGCCATGTGATGCCCCCATGGAGATACTCGTCATCCTTGCGGACATAGCTCAGGAACGCATGTGGATTGGCCGGGTCAAAATCTCTCCAATCCTTCACGGCTCAATCTCCCGCCGAACCCAATCTATAATTAAAGAAATTCAGCAGTTTTCTACCAAAATTAACATCGAGAAACAAGCTATCAGTCACAACGACCGACCTACGCAGTCTTGTTCAAATCCATCACGATCTGACTCCGGCAAATCAAGGAGGCTGCGCGCTGCCGTGACCTTTGGGAGAAAGCAGTGCAAGGTTGAGAAGCGACGATCCGGCTTGAGAGGACGGTAGGTGGACAGCTATGGAATCAAGAACATCGGCGAGCAGCGCTATCGCGAGGATCCCGGCCGGTCCTACGAGGGCTTCGTCGTCGGGGATATCGACGAACACTGGCCGGGGCGGACGGTGACCGAGACGGACAATGTGTGGTTCACCAATCTCACGATGAACACGCATCCCGCGCATTTCGTCGACGCCAAGTCCGAGCTCGGTCGGTGTCTGGTGAATTCGACGTTGCCGCTGGCGCTGGTCGCAGGCATGACGGTGCGTGAGACATCCCAGAGGACGGCGGCCAGGCGCAGCCACGCGATCAAGAGCACCTTCGCCGGGCCGGCAGCTTGATGGACGAGAACCGCCCAAGTCCGAACGACGAGCACCCGTCCCCCCCTGCACAGTCTCAGGCAAGTCCACGCAGCAGCGCGCCGCTGCCGTCGATGGGGGAGTTCGTGGGGTTTTGTGCGCTTTTGATGTCGCTGGTGGCGATGTCGACCGACAGCATTCTGCCGGCGTTGACGACCATCGGCCGGGAACTTGGGGTGGCGGACGAGAATCGGGCACAGCTGGTGATCTCGGCGCTGTTTTTGGGGCTCGGGCTCGGGCAGATGGTGTATGGGCCGCTGTCGGACCGGTTCGGGCGGAGGCCGGCGATCCAGGCCGGGCTGGCGCTGTTCCTGCTGGGCTCGGTGCTGTCGATTCTTTCCGACTCGTTCTTGATGATGCTGGCGGGACGGGTGCTGCAGGGGCTGGGCGTGGCCGGCCCGCGGATCGTGACGGTGGCGATGGTGCGCGATCGCTATGCCGGCGCCGCCATGGCGCGGATCATGTCCCTGGTGATGTCGCTGTTCGTGCTGGTGCCGGTGGTGGCGCCGACCGTCGGCCAGGTGATCTTCTCGCTGGCGTCCTGGCGCTGGATCTTCGGCGTGCTGCTGGTGGTGGCGCTGATCGGCTGGGCGTGGCTGCTGCTGCGTCATCCGGAGACGCTGAAGCCGGAGCATCGCCGCCCGCTTTCGCTCGCGTCGATCGCGCGGGGTGCGGCGGAAACCTTTCGCAACCGGAGGTCCGCGGGCTATGCGCTGGCGTCCGGCCTGCTGGTGGGCGCGTTTCTCGGCTTTTTGAATTCGGTCGCGCAGATGTTCCAGGAGCAGTATGGGCTGGGGGCGCTGTTTCCGCTGTATTTCGCGGCGCTGGCGCTGGCGCTCGGGAGTGCGTCTCTGCTGAACTCGCAGCTGGTGATGCGCTTCGGCATGCGCTGGCTGACCCGGGTCGCGATCACCGGCGTGGTGATCAGCTCCTCGACGTTCTTCCTCGTGGCCCTGGTGCTGGGCGGGCATCCGCCGCTCTGGGCGCTGATGCTGTTCCTGCTGTCGGTGTTCTTCTGCGTGGGCCTGCTGTTCGGCAATCTCAACGCGCTGGCGATGGAGCCGCTCGGCCATATCGCCGGCATCGCCGCGAGCACGATCGGCACGGTCACCATGCTGATCGCGATGGTGCTGGGCGGCGGGATCGGCTTTGCCTATGATGGCACGGTTCTGCCGATGGTCGGCGGCTTCACGCTGCTCGGCATGCTGTCCTTCGCGGCCATGCGGTTTGCCGAGCGACGACGCCCGCAAGCACCCCGATGACGGCCGCTCGAACGGGGCGACAAGGCATAGCGGAGAGCCGGGTTGCGGCACATTCGGGGCTTGCCGCCCTTGAACTCCGTCAGTAAAGCTATCGCCGCTCTTGTCATGAACCGATCATAATGCTGGGGGAGCGGGCAGACTGGATGGGCCTGTCCGCAGGAGACCGTATGACGCCAACGCCGACGAGCAATCCCCGACTGCCCTTTCGCCGGGCCGACTTTCGGACGCTGCCCGAAGCCCTGGACTATGCGGCGAACGGGACGACGGGCTTCAATTTCTATTCGGCGCGCGCCGAGCTCACCGCGACGCTCTCCTATGCCGAGCTGCGCGAGCGCGCGGTGACGATGGCGCGCGGGCTGATCCAGGCGGGGTTCGAACCCGAGCAGCGGGTGGTGCTGCTCGGCGACACCGATCCCGAGATCATCACGGGCTTCTTCGCCTGCCAATATGCCTCCCTGATCCCGGTGATCGTACCGATCCCGGCAAGCCTCGGCGGGCGCGAGGCCTATGTCGAGCAGCTGCAGCGCCTGCTGACCAGCTCGAAGGCCTCGGCCGCCATGGCGCCCGAGGCCTATCTCGGCTTTCTCGAGGAGGCCGTCGCCGGGCTGGACGCCAGTCCGATGACCGGCACGCCTGCGGATTTTTTCGACCTGCCGGGTCATGCCGTCGACATTCGACCCTTCGGGCCGGACGATGCCTGCTATTTCCAGTATTCCTCCGGCAGCACGCGCTGGCCGCTGGGTGTCGAGGTGCCGCAGAGCTGCCTGATGGCCAACAGCTATGCGATGGCCAATCACGGGCTGCAGGTGCGTCCGGGCGACCGCGGAGTCTCCTGGCTGCCGCTCTATCACGACATGGGCCTGGTCGGCTTCATGCTGACGCCGGTGCTCTGCCAGCTCACCTGCGACTATCTGGCGACGCGGGATTTCGCCAGGCGCTCGCTCACCTGGCTGAAGCTGTTCGGCGACAATGGCGCGACCCTCTCCTACAGCCCGACCTTCGGCTACGACCTCTGCTGCCGGCGCGCGGAGAATGCGGCCGCGCAGAGCTTCGACCTCAGGACCTGGCGTGCGGCCGGCATCGGCGGCGACATGATCCAGCCGCAGGTGATGGCGCGCTTCGCCGAGGTGTTCGCGCCGCACGGCTTCGACAGAAAAGCCTTCGTCGCCAGCTACGGCATGGCCGAGGCGACGCTCGCAGTCAGCTTCGCACCGCTGGATCGCGGCCTCTTGGTCGACCGGATCGACAAGCAGCGCCTGGCGGATGCGCATATCGCGACGCCGGCGGACGAACTGACCGACCCCGACGACGTGCGCGGCTTCGCCTTTTGCGGACCGGTGCTCCCCGATCACGAGATCGAGGTGCGCGGCCAGGAGGGCGAGGTTCTGGACGAGCGCCTGGTCGGGCGGATCTTCGTCAAGGGGCCGAGCATCGCCAAGGGCTATTTCGGCGAGCCCGAGGCCTCGGCGCGGGTCTTCGTGGACGGCTGGCTGGACACCGGCGATCTCGGCTATATCGCCGGCGGCGAGGTGGTGATCACCGGGCGCAGCAAGGACCTGATGATCGTCAACGGCCGCAATATCTGGCCGCAGGACGTGGAATGGGCGGTCGAGGAGCTGGAGGGCCTGCGCCGCGGCGATGTCGCCGTGTTCTCGATCGAGGATCAGGGCCAGGAGCCGCAGGTGGTGATCCTGGTGCAGTGCCGCTCGCGCGATGCCGAGCTGCGCGATCAGCTGGTGAAGGACGTCAAGGCGACGGCGACCAGGACGGCGGCGGTCGACGGCCTGGTGATCCTGGTGCCGCCGCACAGCCTGCCGATGACGTCATCCGGCAAGCTCAGCCGGGCGCGCGCCAAGCAGAATTTTTTGGACGGCCTCTACAGCGAGGTCGACGAGCCGCTGGCGATGGCCGCCGGCGACTGATGGCCGGCGCCTGATGCGATGGTCGCCGTCGCGGTCACCGGCGGAAGCGGGTTCATCGGGCAGCGCCTGATCGAGCGCCTCGGCCGGGACGGTTTTTCCGTACGCGCGCTCACGCGACAGCGACCGGTTCAGAGCGATGCCGGCGACCTCACGCTCATCCAAGGCGCCCTCGGCGACGACGGGGCGGTCAGCGCGCTGCTCGACGGCGTCGACGCCGTGGTCCATCTGGCGGGCCTGATCAAGGCGAAGACGCGCGCCGAGTTCTTCGAGGTCAATGCGGACGGCGTTCGCCACCTCGCCGGCATCGCGAGTGCTCGCCCCGGGCCGCCGAAGCTGGTTCTGGTTTCGTCGCTCGCCGCGCGCGAGCCCGGTCTCTCCGCCTATGCCGCCAGCAAGCGCGCCGGCGAGGAAGCCCTCGCGGCGCTGGGCGACGCCCTGCCCTGGACCATCCTGCGCCCGCCGGCGGTCTACGGACCGGGGGACCGGGAGACGCTCGCCTTCTTCAAGAGCACGGGACGCGGTGTCGGCGCGGTGCTCGGCGGTGAGCGCGCGCGCTTCTCCCTCCTCCATGTCGACGATCTGGTCGAGCTGATCTGCACCGTCCTCGACCCGGCGGTCGCCGACAAGCTGACCCTCGAGCCCGACGACGGCCGGGAGGGCGGTCACAGCTGGTGTGGCATGATTGCCGCAGCCGAACACGCCTTCGCGAGGCGGGTCAGGCGCGTGCGTGTCCCGAAAGCCCTCCTGCAGGCGCTCGGTCACGTCAATGCCGGCCTCGGCCTGCTTCCCGGCTACACGCCCATGCTAACGCCTGGAAAAGTCCGGGAACTTCGCCACCCCGACTGGGTCGCCGATCCCGCGCGCACACCGGCCGCAACCGGCTGGAAACCGCGGATTCCGGTGGATCGCGGCTTTCCTGCAACGATCGACTGGTATCGAAAGCGGGGGTGGTTGTGACAAATTGCAACAATTTGTGACTTCGACTAAGACACCAATCCTTGCACTGTCGCTTACGTCTCCGCTACGACCGATCATCGTTTGATTGGAGGAGAAGGCAACCGAGCCGTTCTGCATGGATCAAGATCTTGTCAATCGCGTCATCGCCGCTCTGCAGAAGTTCGACAAGACCGGCAAAGACATCCAGGCGGATACGGACATCGCCGCTGAGCTGGATCTGGATTCGCTCGCCGTGATGGATGTGATCATGGAATTGGAAGATTCGCTGGATATCTCGATCCCGCTGAACCTCATTCCCGACATCAAGACGGTGGGCGATTTGGCCGAGACCATCGGCCAGTTGAAGGAGGAAACCTGAGCTATGTCGTTGTTCCAACGTTTTGAGCATCTGGCTCAGTCGCACCGTGCGGTCAAGGACATCGGTGCCGATCCGTTTCGCGTGCGCATCGACCGCGTGCTGTCGCCGACCGAGGCATTGATCGGCCGCAAGCGCATCCTGCTGGCCGGCACCAACAACTATCTCGGCCTGACCTTCGACGCCGGCTGCATCAGCGCCGCCACCTCCGCCCTCGAATCCCTCGGCACCGGCACCACCGGCTCCTCGATCGCCAACGGTCACTATGGCGGCCACCGGGCCCTCGAGCAGGCGCTCGCCGCCTTTTTCGGCCATGAACACGGCATGGTGTTCACGACAGGCTACCAGGCCAATCTCGGCATCATCTCGACCGTGGCCGGCCCGGACGACTATCTGCTGATCGACGCGGACAGCCACGCCAGCATCTACGATGCCTGCAAGATGGGCTCCGCCACCGTCATCCGCTTCCGCCACAACGACCCGAAGGACCTGGACCGCCGTCTCGCGCGCCTCGCGAACGAGCCCGGCAACAAGGTCGTGGTGGTCGAGGGCATCTACTCCATGCTCGGCGACAAGGCCCCCCTCAGGGAGATCGTCGAGGTCAAGAAGAAGCACGGCGCCTATCTGATCGTCGACGAGGCCCACTCCTTCGGCGTGCTCGGCAGGACGGGCCGCGGCCTCGCCGAGGAGGCCGATGTCGAGGCGGACGTCGACATGATCGTCGGCACGTTTTCCAAGAGCCTGGGCGCGGTCGGCGGCTTTTGCGTCTCCTCCCTTCCCGACTTCAACATCCTCCGGGTCGCCTGCCGCCCCTACATGTTCACCGCGTCCCTTCCCCCGTCGGTGATCGCCTCGGTGCGCGCAGCGCTCGAGACCATCAGGCAGCGTCCCGAGCTCAGGGACACGCTCTGGGAGAACGTCCGCCACTTTTATGACGGCCTCGCCCGCCAGGGCTTTCTGCTCGGCGAGCAGCCGAGCCCGATCGTCGCCGTCCGCCTGCCCAGCCCGGAGCTGGCCGTGCATATGTGGCACGAACTCCTGAAGGCCGGCGTCTATGTCAACCTCGCGCTTCCGCCCGCGACCCCGGCCAACGAGGCCCTTCTCCGCTGCAGCGTCTGCGCCGCCCACACCAAGGAGCAGCTCAGCACCATCGTCGACAAGCTGACCGGGATTGCCTACGAAGCCGGCCTGCTGGAAGCTCCGGCGAGGGTTGCGGTGAGCTGAGAATACCGGCCTGTCAGCTCTAGTTTGGTGTTGGGCTCTATGATGAGTGACATCGGATGTCACTCATCATAGAATTTCAGGAAATCGTCCTGAGCATTAATCTTTCCGCTTGAAAGAAAACTTTCATAGTTGTTGATCATACTTTCAACCTCAAAAGAGATTTCAAAGATCGATTCAGTAATTTTCTGACGTATCTGTTGTAGCGTTGGCGCAGTCCAACTTTTGAGATCAGCCATCTCATGAATTGATTTTGATATTTTGCGCCTTTCACCGCCCTGTAGATCTTTGGTATTTATTTGATTTTTCTTCGTCCTCATTTCGAATACATGTATGATCTGATTCATGAACATAAAATTTATGCCCCGCCGCCAATGTTTTTCAGCGTCTAGAATGTCAATCTCTGGTATGTCAAGCTGTCTCAGTGAATCAATAATTCTGTCGTGGATTTCAAAGCGCCTCCTTGTTTTTAGACCATCTTGAAAACCAAAACATCCACCAATCAAAATTTCGAGATTTATTTCGGCAAGCCTCAAAGCGAGACTGCGAGTTTCCTTGAGATTATCTTGAGCTTCACGAAGTATAGCTTCAAGCGGCCCAAGCTTCAGCTTGCTCAGCTTTTCGAAATTCAATAAAAAGAAAACTGCGATAATTCCAACTATAGCCAAGGTGGCCGATGCCGCCGGCAACAAGAAAGGAGCAATTGTCACATATATAATGACAAAAAATATAAAAATGCGCCTCAATTTTTCAGATAAAGACAAGGATTCGCTCATGCGCACTCTATGTAAAAGACTAGCAACTGATATTTTTCTTTTGACTATCAAAATTAGCTAGCGTCAAGAATCAACTTTCTCGTTCTTTGGCTACCGCACAGCACTCAGCCGCCACACCCGCCACAACAACCGCGGCGCATTCAGCAACGGATGCCGGCGCTCAAATCCACTGACCGGTACGCGCACGCCCGTATGACGCTCCACCTTCCAAAGCGCGTAGTCGACGCCGCCCTGGAAGGTGAACAGGCTTTTCATCAGGCGCAGCACGGACAGCGGCTTGCCGAGGAGGCGGCGCCACCGCCACGAGCGACGCGCTCGAGTGGATTCTTCGGCCGTTGCCTGAATGGCGATCCGGCCGTCGTCCGTGAGATGATCGGGAAAAACGAGCCGCGCGACGCGGTCGTAGCGGGCGGCGTCGGCTTGGTAGATGGTGGCGGCGCGCTCCTGGCTTTCGGGGCGGAGTTCGGCGCTGTAGGTCTTTCGCAATGCCGCCTGCCAGAGGTCGGCCGAGCTCGCAGGCGACGGAACCAGAGGGGCCGACGCTTGGAGCATGGTCTTCACCGCCTCGGCGATCGCTGCGGTCATCTCGTTTCTCGCGCGTTCGTCCCGGGCGTAGAGGAGAGCGACGGGCTGCGAGAAGCGCGCCCAGAGCGAGGGGTGGAAGGCGGCGGGTGACGTGCCCTTTACGAATTGCGCCCGGCTGACCACGGCGTATTTCGCGCGCACCACATGCCCTTGCCAGCCATGCTCGATATAGAAGACGTTCGGCGGCAGGATGTGGTTGGCAATGGCCTGCCAGCGGCTTTTGTAGGCGTCCTGGTAGCGGTCGACGATCACATAAAAATCCTGGATGCCTTCCGGCGGGTCGGCGGCGGGATCCTGCCTGAGACAGGAGCCATAAAAGAGAATCGCAGCGACCGTGTCGCCATGCCGTTCCCGTATCGCGTCTGCGAGCGCCCGCGAGGACGGATGTACGTCTCGTCCAAGCTCCGCCGCCACGGCCTCTCGAAGAACCAGGTCAGGCAAACCGGCCTCCGGTTCCCGCTAGGAAGGTTTGGGTGCGGTCGGCGGTCAGGCGGAGCGGCTGGGACGGGTCGGGGAAGAAAATCTCGCCGTCCAGGACGACCGGGCTTTTGATGTCGAGGGTGATGTCGTGGGCGGCACCGCTGTGATAGCCGCCCTCCCCCATCCAGGCCTTGGGGCGGCCGCGCAGCACGGGGAGAAGCGCGCGTGCCAGGCGTTTGGGCGGGAAGTCGACGCTGGTGTAGCGGATGGTGCCACCATTGCGAATGGCGCGACCATTGCGGATGGTACGACCATTGGCGTTGGGCGTGCCATCGTCCCAAAATGGAGAAAGGCCGAGGATCAGGCGATCCAGGGTGGTGGCGATCATGAGGAGATAGGGCTTTTCCGCGCCCGCCTCCCCGTCCAGGCCGATCGCCATGGGCTCACCGCGATAGAGCGGATCGTCGGCGTCGGCGCGGCCGAACAGCAGGCGGAAGAGCGAGAGCGCCAAGGTCGAGGCCGACGCCAGGTTACCGGCCACCCCGTGGGTGCGGACCCGGTCGTTGGCGAGCTTCACCGCCTGATAGAAGCCGGCGGCGCCAAAGAACATGCCGTAGACCGGCGGTTTTTCCGGACTGAGCGCGAGCCCGATCAGCGGCCGCTCGACCTCGCTGACGGCGTCACCCTCCAGCAGGCGCTTCAGGCCCTTCGCGGGGTCGCCGTCGAGCCCCACATCCTTGGCGATGACGTTGGTCATGCCGCCGGCGAGCACCGCAAGCTTCGGCGCTTTGCCGTTCAGATCACGCCGGCCGAGCTCGGTCAGCACCGCCTGCACCGTGCCGTCGCCGCCATTGACCGCGATCACCTCGGTATCGTTACGGATCATGTTAACGATCAGCGGGCCAAGGTCCGAAAAGTCCCAAAGCTCCTCGTGACGCACGTCCGGATGCTCGGCGACGACCGCTTTCACCGCGGCCAGCGCGCCTCTCCGGTTACGCTGGCTCCGCGGATTGCTGATGACGGCAAGTCGAGCCACGACCTGCTAGGTCGTCGCGAGCGGTTCGGTCAGGTAGGAGCGCAGGCCCTCCTTGTCGCGCAGGAGAAAGCCCTGGGCGATGCGCACCGCGTGGAACAGCAGCGACAGCACCGTCCAGAGCGCCACCAGCAGAAAGCCCATGAGCGGTGCTCCAAGCAAGGTCGCGACCAGGAGGATCACGATGTTCGGATTGCGCCTTGCGGTGATCAGTCGGAAAAAACTGTCGACCGGCCGCCAGGTGTGCATCTGGATGCCGAACGCCTTGATGAAGAGCCCCTCCTCCAGACGGCCGACGATGTAGCCGGCGAGGTTGATCACCAGCGCGACGTCGAGGAGCGGGGATGCCGCGGCCGCCTCGGGCATGGTCTTGTAGAGGCCGTACCACCAGGCCCACCACCAGAAGGGCGGGTGGACAAGGTCGACGCCGTGATCGAAGACATTGCCCCATTTGCTCGAGGTCATGGTGACGCGCGCGAGCTTGCCGTCGACCGTGTCGAGAAACACCATGACGAAGGCGAAGGCGAGGCCCGTCAGAAAAAAGCCCTGCATGAAGAGGTAGAGGGCGACGAACATCAGCACGCAGCCGATGGACGTGACCATGTTCGGCGAGAGCCCGAGCTTCACTGCCTGGCGCGTCGCCCAGCGCGCGGGCAGCGGCCACCAGTATTTGGTAACGAAGTCGGTGATACCCTTGTAGGCGCCCGCGAAGATGCGGTTCTCGATCGGCTTGACCGATTCCGGCGTCACCTCGAGGGCGTAGGGCACCTCGCGTTTTCTGAGCTTGCGGTTATAGCTCGTGCCGATGTCGAGCACGCCCTTCACCTGCACTGCCGGGGGCAGGTCCTGTCCGGGATCGAGCGCACCCTTGCGCAGGATGGCGGCGACCGCCTCCGCTTCGGAAGCCTGCACGATCGCGGCGACCGGCAGGGAGTGCGCGCCCGCCTCGCCGTCGAGCGCCAGCAGCGCGCTCGGGCCATGCTCGATCAGCGCGCCGATCAGGCGGTCCTCCAGCGCGTAGTCCGCGCGGATCAGGAGAACGCTGCCGGTCTCAGGCAACGGCTCGCCGTCGTCGAGCAGGGTGTCGACCCGCATGATGTCGAGAATCCGGCGCAGGCGCTGCTTGGTGGTCAGCCCCCAGATCGGCAGGTCCGAGCGGCCGACCATCACCACCGCCGGACGCTCGAAGCTCGGGGCGAGCGCGGTGCTGCCCGACGACGCCACCGAGCGCCATGGCTTGGTCCCGATCAGCTTCTGCCTCGGCGGCGCGTTGACGAGGCCTTGGGAATTCGTTGTCTCAGTCATGCGGAACGGTGCCCATCTTGTGACATGAAAAACAAGTTCGCTTGACTCGACCGGTCAAGGCGGACATCAAAGGCGCAACGACCACGGTTTGTACGGCGCATGTTGAAACTCGCTCATCTCTCCGATCCCCATCTGCCGCTTCCCGCTCAAGTTGACTGGCGGGATCTCATGAACAAACGGATGACGGGGTACGTCTCCTGGCGAAGGCATCGCAGATCGGTCCATGACCCGCGCGTGCTCGCTGCTCTCACGGCCGATCTCAAGGCCATCCAGCCGGACCATACGGTGGTCACCGGCGATCTTACCAATCTCGCTTTGCCCGCCGAGTTCGATCATGCGATCGACTGGCTCGCCGAGCTCGGAAAACCCGAGCAGGTCAGCGTCATACCAGGGAATCACGATGCCTATATCGCGATGCCCTGGAGCCAGACCATCGGCAGGCTGGCCGCTTATATGCAGCAAAATGACGACGAATTGAAGGGCGAAGCGTCATCTTTTCCGTTCGTGCGCAAAATCGGCCGGGTCGCGGTCGTCGGCGTTTCCAGCGCCATCCCGACCCGCTGGTTCTCGGCGGCCGGCATGATCGGCCAGGCACAACTTGTGCGTCTGCGCATGGTGCTGAAGGAACTGGGCGAGGAAGGCTATTTCCGCACCGTGCTGGTGCACCATCCACCGATCGACGGCTCGGCGCGCGTCAGGAAGCAGCTGCGCGACGGCAAGGGCTTTCGCGAGGTGATCGCCGATGCCGGGGCGGAGCTGGTGCTGCACGGCCACAACCACCGCTTCGATCAGGGCGAGGTGGCGACACCGCTGGGCTTCGCCCCGGTGATCGGCGTGCCCTCGGCGTCCGCCTGGCCGCGTCACGGCCTGAAGCCAGCGGCCTACCACATCTACCGTATCGGCGGCACGCCGGACGGCTGGACCATCCGCATGGACGTCAGGCGCTTCGATCGGAAGAGCCGGCGCTTCATCGCCGCCGAGGGCCAGAGCTTTTCCGTGCCCGCCTCGGTGATCGCGGCGGCTGCTGCCTGAGAGGGACGGTCCCCGGCCTTCACGAGCGGCAGAGCCGACAGCCTGGTCAGCGACGATCGATCTGGTGGACCAGCCCAAGCAAGAAGGACAATGACCTTGGCAGCCTCGCTCAATCCGACCATGCAGCGCTTCGAGTATCCGGATCTCCTGGTCCAGGATTTCGAGCATTGGTGCCTCACGCTTCGGCGCCATCAGGTGACGCTCGGCTCCCTGGTGCTCATGGCGAAGTCGGAGGCCACCGCCTGGTCGGACCTGGATCAGGCGGCGTTCACCGAGCTTGCCGGCATCACCGCCTCGATCGAGACCGGCCTCAAACAGGCGGTCGGCTATGAGAAGATCAACTATCTGATGCTGATGATGGTCGATCCCAACGTGCATTTTCACATCTTCCCGCGCTATGGCGAGGCCAAGTCGTTCGAGGGCATGGATTTCGAGGATGCCGGCTGGCCGAAAGCGCCGAATCTGGCCTCCGGCCCCACCCTTGACGACGACATGGCGCAAAAACTCATCGCCCACCTCAAAGTGGCGTGGCCACCTCATTGACTTTGACCGGAAGTGTCGGGCCGGCCGGTTTGCGCCCAGGGCTTACGGCTTCTCGGTGATGGCTGCCTTCGACATGTTCCGCGCGGCTGAGTGTGCGTGAAGATCATCGACCGCTATATCGTCAGGCACACGCTGTCGCGCTTCGCGACCCTGCTCGGCATCGTGCTGTTCGCGCTCCTGATGGAACGGCTGGTGCGCCTGCTCGACCTGGTGGCCACCAAGAACACGCCGTTCGACGTGGTCGGCAAGCTGATGCTCAATCTGGTGCCGCACTATCTGAGCCTGGCGCTGTCGACCGCGTTCTTCATCGCCGTGCTGATGGCGATCATCCGATTGCGCGAGGACAGCGAGCTGGATGCGCTCTATGCGGGCGGCATCAGCCTCTATCGCATCGCCCGGCCGATCTTCGCGCTCGCCTGCCTGTTCTGCCTGCTCGGTGCCCTGGTGATCGCCGTGCTGCAGCCGCATGCGCGCTACGGCTATCGCAACCTCATGCATTTCGCCGGCTATGGCAGCTGGTACAACGTGCTGGAGAGCGGCGCCTTTCTCACCGGCATCGACGACATGACCATGACCGTCGGCAGCATTTCCGACGACGGACACGAGCTGCGCGACGTGTTCTTCCACGAGCGCAAGAAGAACGGCGACATGAACACGCTCACCGCCGAGCGCGGCCGCTTCGACATCGGCGCGGACGACAAGCTCGTGCTCTCCCTGGACAACGCCACCCAGGTGATCGACCACGCCAGCGGCGAGAAGCCGCTGGTGGTGCGCATCAAGCATTTCGAGCGCGAGATCGAGACACTGTTCGCGCCGCCGCCCTTTCGTCCGCGCGGCCAGGACGAGCGCGAGCTGACGCTCGGCGAACTCTGGTCCTGGCAGGGCGCACCGCCGAAGAGGTCGTCGCCAGCGGAGATGGCGGCGGAGCTGCATTCCAGGGTCGTGCGCATCGTCTCGATCCTGTTCCTGCCGTTTCTCGCGATGGCGCTCGGCGCGACCTCGCCGAAGCGGCGCCAGGGCCTGAACCTGGCGATCGGGCTGTTCCTGCTGATCACCTATAACGAGGTGCTGCAGTTCGGAAAGCACATGATCGAGGACGAGGGCGTCTCCGCCTGGATCGGCCAGGAGCTGCCGATGGTGCTGTTCATTCTCTTGAGCTGCTGGATGTTCGTGCGCGCCGCCAGGCACATGTCGAGCGCCGGCTTCAATCCGCTGACCGCCCTCTACGATCGGACTGCGGAGCTGATCAGCCGTCTGCTGCCGCGGACGGCGAAGCCATGACCTCGACGCTCAGCCGCTATCTGGCCAGGCTGTTCCTCGGCAATTTCGTGATCATCATGATCTCGGCAGTCGCCCTGCTGCAGCTCTTCGATCTGATGAGCAATGCCGACGATCTGCTGCGCGACCTGGAAGGCCAGTCCAACGTCCTCCTGCGCTACACGCTGCTTCGCCTGCCCGACCTGATCACCTTCCTGACGCCGTTCAGCGTGCTGCTGGCGGCGCTGACCACCTTCGGCCGTCTGCACCGGCATAGCGAGCTGACCGCCATGCAGGCGATCGGCCGGCCGCTGCACCACATCGTCCTGCTGCTGCTGCCGACCCTGCTCACCATCGCCTTTCTGCATTTCCTGCTGACCGATCAGCTCACGCCCCGGACCAACCGCGCGCTCGCCGACTGGCTGGCGTCGAGCAAAGAGCGGAAGCCCAACGACATCGCGCTCTGGCTGCGCGACGGCGACCATCTGGTGAGCATCGGCAAGATCGAGGAGGATGGCCGGCGGCTGGTCGACGTGGTGATCTTCAAGCGCGATCAGGACGGCAATCTGACCGCAGAGACCAGGGCGGCCGACGCGGTCTTCGACGACGACGGCTGGTGGCTCCAGGAGGTCAAGGATCTGGCGGTGCTCCCCAAGGCCGGCTCACCGACTTCCGTGCCGCGCGAGGCCTGGCAGACCGGCATTCTGCCGGGGCTGGTGGCCGACCTCGCAGCGCCGCCCAATGCGCTCTCGATCGCCAGGCTGAAGCGCGTGCTCGATCATCCCGAGATCGGCAGCCGGCCGATGCATGTCTATCGCACCTGGCTGCACAAGAGCTTCTCCCTGCCGCTCGCCTCGATCTTCATGGTAGCGCTGGCGACCGCCTCGGTGCGCGGCCTGCAGCGTCAGGGCGGCACGGTGCTCAATGCCCTGGTCGGCTTCGGCGGCGCCTTTTTATACTTCGTCGCGGACGGCGTGCTGCAGGCGCTGGGCGAGGCCGGCTCGGTGCCGCCTGCCCTCGCCGCCTGGCTGCCGCTCGCCATCCTGGCCCTGCTGTCGATGGCCGTCCTCTACTGGGTCGCCATGCCGCGCGGCCGGCGCAGAGCAGGCACCCTGCCCCGCTCCGGCGACAACGACCACCAAGCCGCCCCCGCCTGACTAGAAATAAAAGTAAGGCCCGCCGCGGCTCGCGGTTCGCGCCTGCCCGGCGCTCACTTGGTGCCGTAAAGACGGTCGCCGGCGTCGCCGAGGCCGGGGACGATATAGCCGTGATCGTTCAGCCGCTCGTCGATCGCGGCGGTGAAGATCGGCACGTCCGGATGCACCTCCTGCATCTGGGCGATGCCTTCGGGCGACGCCAGGAGGCAGGCGAATTTGAGCTGCTCGGCGCCGTCGTCCTTGAGCTTCGAGACCGCGGCCACCGCGGAATTGCCGGTGGCGAGCATCGGGTCGACCACGATCACCAGCCGTTCGGGCAGGTCTTCCGGGACCTTGTAGTAATACTCGACCGCCACCAGGGTCGAGGGATCGCGGTAGATGCCGATATGGCCGACGCGTGCGGACGGCACCAGGTCGAGCATGCCGTCCAGGAGGCCGTTGCCGGCGCGCAGGATCGAGACCAGGCAGAGCTTCTTGCCGGCGAGCGCCGGCGCCTTGGTGGGTGCCACCGGCGTTTCGATGTCGATCGTGGTCAGCGGCAGGTCGCGCGTGACCTCGTAGGCGAGCAGCAGGGCGACTTCCCGGGCGAGCTGGCGGAACTGCACGACCGCGGTGTCCGTCCGGCGCATCAGGGTCAGTTTATGCTGCACCAGCGGATGATCGACCACGATCACCTGATCGGAGGCGGGGGGATTGTCGCTCAACGTCACGTCCTCTTCGGCCTAATGCTCGACCTTGCCGGCGCTCTCGCCGATCCGGGCCATCTCGTCGATCCGCTTGTATTTGTCAATCGAGACGATCTTGGCGCCGCGGATCATCAGCTCGTCGCGGCACGACGCCAGATGCGGATCGGCGAGCGCATCCACCAGTGCGTCGCGGATGCGCTCGATATTCTCCTTGGAGACCATCGACGAGGTGATGTAGGGCGGCGCCGGCGCCAGCGGCGAGCGGCCGAGCACGCGGAAATTGTCGAGCGCCTGCGGCATGCAGCGCTTGATCAGGCTGAAGGTGATGGCGTCGATCGCGGCGACGTCGGCTTCGCGCGCCTCGATCGCCTCCAGGCTGCCGGCATGGCTGCCGGTGATGATCTGGCGGCCGAAGAAGCGCCCGCCTTTGCTCGCGAGCGGCGCCACCATGGCGCGCAGGATGTGGCAGCCGGAATGGGAGTCGGTGCCGCTGATCGCCGCGACCCGGCCGCGCAGGTCTTCCATGTCGGCCGCCTGGCTGTCGGCATGGACCACGATCACGCTCGAATATTCGGGACCATCGCAGCCGGGCACGTCATAGCAGGGCGTGGCGATGAGCTGCGGTTTGGTGCCGTAGGCGCGGATCAGCGGAAAGCCGCAGACCTGGCCGAAGATCAGCTCCGGATGACGCCAGAGGCGCTCGGCGCGCTCGCGTGTCAGCCTGTCCGGAACGTCCTGTAGACCCTGCAGACGAAGCGCCTTGGCGATACCGCGCCACCATCCATCGGTGGCCGCGCGCACCGGCGCAAAGTCGTACATGGGCAGAGCTGCGATCATCGCTATTCCCTAATTGCTACGCCGGAGGAAGTCGATCATCTGCTCCGCCATATGATCGAAATCCGGGTTGTAGGTCAGGCGCCGCAAAATATAGTTGTGAAGATTACCTTCACTGATCTCGCCATAGCGAAGGTAGGGACGGCCGTCACCATTCGCCCAGCCGGCGCAGACCTGTGCTTCCGGCGTTTCTTTTTGCCAAGAATAGTGCAGGCAGTCGTTGGTCTGCGCATCGGCACCGTAGCGGGGATTGTCCGGCGCCGCCAGTAGGGCGATATGCGCGAGGTCCAAAATTGCGCCGCCGGTGTCGCCTTTTTTACGCGCATAGGGGTTGGATCTGCAGATTTCGGAGCTCGGATGCGCACGCGCGCCGTCGACGCCCGAAGGCGGCAGCACGCAGGAGCTGGGCCGCACGGTGACGCAGTCCCGGATGTCCTCCGCGCCGGGATCGCGATGCGCCACCTTGCAGCGGCAATAGGGAAAGGGTGCATCGGGATAGCGCGCGTACCAGAGCAGATGCCGCGGCGTCACGTCCTGCGCGCAGAACCAGTCGCGTGCGGCCCTGGCATCGGTGACCGTGTCCTCGGCGCTCAGCACCATGAACAGCGGCACATGCAGGGGCGCCTTCTCCTGGATCAGCTCGCCGCCGAGCGCGTTGGTCGCGGCGACGCTCGGCTTGGCCACCGAGTTGTAGCGCAGCGAGTCGCGCTTTTCGTAGACCTCGCCCCAAAGCGCATTGCCGCCCGGCCCGACCGAGGCGGGCGCGAACTCGGGCGGGTCGTAGCTGAAGGCGGGTGCTATGAGGACGACGCCGTTCAGCTCGACCTCCGGCGGCGGAGCGAGATCGTGAGCGGCGTCGAGGGCGAGATCGGCGCCGAGATCGAACCCGACGATCACCAGGCGGTCCGCTTCGCCGCGAAAGCTCCAGACCGCCTTGGCGACCGCATCGCGCCAGGCCGGAAGGCCGACCGTCAGAAGATCGCCCGGCACGGTGCCGTGCCCCGGCAGCAGGATCGCGCGCACGAGATAGCAGTTCTTGGCGAAGGCTGCCGCCAGGTCCCACATGGAAAAGGGCGTGTCGTTCAGCCCGTGGATCAGGAGCACGCCGCGGTCATATTTGGCTTCGGCGCGGCCCTTGCAATCTTTGTCCGTGGGCTTCGGGCGCAGCTCGAACGGCCCGACCGCGGCGACGTCCTCATGGGGTATCGGCGTGCCGGCGGCGTTGTTGACCGCAGTGACATAGCCGCGCGCCGCATCGATATAGCCCTGGTAGTTGCCGCTCGGCAGGACCGGCGGCAGGTTGGTCGGCAGATAGCGCGACACCGCGCTCGGCGCCCGGGGAGGCTCCTCGCAGGTGCTCAACACCAAGGGCAGCAGCAAGGCCGCCAGCGCTGGCATGAAAAACCGGTTCATCCGCGGAGGTTTAGCCCAGGGCGGCGCGGTTCGCCAGTGTTCCCGTTTCGGTCAGGCGATCCCGTGCCAGACGAGGCTGAGGCCGCCGCTCAGCGCCAGCGTCCAGGCGAGCCCGAGATGCCGCCAGAGAAGCGCTGCGGCGGCGACCAGCGCGAGGATCACGGACAGGCCGTCGATCGATCCGAGGTCCGGCAGCCAGAGCGTCAACGGGCCGAACGGCACGGCTTCGACCACGCCGAAAAACACATGCAGGCCGAACCAGACCGAGAGGTTCAGGATGACGCCGACCACGGCCGCGGTCACCCCCTGCAGCGCCCCGCTGAGGCGCGGCATGCGCTGCAGATGTTCGATGAAGGGTGCGCCTGTGAACACCCAGAGGAAGCAGGGTGCGAAGGTCGCCCAGAGCGTGACGGCGGCGCCCGCGAGCCCCATGGCCAAAGGCGGCCCGCCGCCGAAGCGGTGGGCGGCGAGGTAGCCGACGAACTCGGTCACCAGGATCAGCGGTCCGTTGGTGGTCTCGGCGAGGCCGAGGCCGTCCAGCATCTCGCCGGCGGACAGCCAGCCATGGTTCTGCACCACCTCCTGGGTCATGTAGGCGAGCACCGCATAGGCGCCGCCGAAGGTCACCACGGCGAGCTTGGAGAAGAACACGGCAAGCTCGGTCAGCACGTGATCCCGGCCGACGACCAGGGCGACGGCGAGGAGCGGCAGCAGCCAGATCAGGAGCCAGACGCCGGCGGTGCGCAGGGACGCCCTGATCGTTGTCTGGTTCTCGGATGCCGCGGACTCGCTGCTCGCTGCCCTGCCCTTCACCGCAAAAAAACCGGCGATCGCCGCGAGCAGGATCACGAGCGGAAAGGGCAGCGTCAGAAAGAAGATCGCGACGAAGGAAAGGGCTGCGATCACCCAGTCGACACGACGCTTCAGCGCCCGTTTGGCCACGCGCAGCAGGGCCTCGATCACGATCACCAGCACGGCGGCCTTGATGCCGACGAAGATCGCCTGCACCAGGGCGACCCCGCCGAAGGCCGCATAGATCCCCGCGAGGAGCAGCACCAGAAGGGCGCCGGGCAGCACGAACAGGAGACCGGCGGCGAGGCCGCCGCGCAGGCCGTGCAGGCGCCAGCCCGCATAGGTCGCGAGTTGCATCGCCTCCGGTCCCGGCAGCAGCATGCAGAAGCTGAGCGCGTTCAGGAACTGCTGCTCGCCGAGCCAGCGTCTCTCCTCCACCACCTCGCGATGCATCAGCGCGATCTGCGCGGTCGGTCCGCCGAAGGAGAGCAGACCGATGCGCAGCCACACCCAAAACGCTTCGGCAAACGATGGCGCATCGGCGCGCGCACGCTCTCCCTCCAGCCCGGCGTCGATGCCGATGTCACGCTCACCCACCGCCTCAGCTCCGGCTCACGGCCGAAGGCCAGTCATGGCCCTCGTCGACCGCGTCGCGCGCCCATCGATAGAACGCGTCGTAGAGCAGCATGCCCGCCTCCAGCTGCTCGAGATCGTCCCGGAACATGCGCGACAGGCCGAGCGATGCGGCGAGCAGACCCGCAGCCTCGGGGGCCAGATCATGGCGGTTGGTGTCGGCGCCGCGCACGATGGTGGCAAGCCTCTGCAGCGGTTCCGTGACCAGCGCGAACTCCTCGATCATGACATCGAAGCTGCAGCGATCATCGCGGTGGCTCCAGAACACGCCCTCGACGTCGAACGGCGTCGCCTCGAATTTCTCGGCGACGTTCAGCACCTCGGCGGGCGCGACGAACAGGAACAGCGCGTTCGGATCGACGAAGCGGCGGATCAGCCAGGGGCAGGCGATGCGGTCGATCTTCGGGCGATGGCGCGTCACCCAGACGGTCCGCCCCTCGCCATTGCGCTTCGGCAGCTTGTCCGCCGGCAGCAGCGGCTCGCCGGCATCGCGCCAGGCGACGATACCGCCTTCCAGGCTCTCGGCGAAGAGGCCGGCAGCGCGCAGCAGGGCCGCCGCCCCCTGGCTCAGTTTTTTTCCCTTTTGGCAAATCAACACGACGCGCTCGCCGGCGAGTCTTGGCGCTAGGTCGGCAATCTCATGGAAGGGATGGCGAAACGAGCCCGGGATCAGGCGCGGGTCGTCACGAAAATCCTCGTCGATGCAGATATCGACCAGCACGGGCGCGTTCGGCGTGCCGATCAGGCGGGAAAGCTTGGCAACGGTGATCTCGCTCGGCGACGGCATGATGCGTCCTCCCACAGGCTTGGGGTTCGATGGACGCGAAACTTGGGCTGTCGCCTCACGGGGCGCTCGCGGACCCCATGAGGGGATTTAAGAGGCGGGGAGTTCCTCTGTCAACGCCGGCGGGGAGATCGCATGCCTGTGATTTCCGTTGTCATGAAGATGTCCTTGGGTATCCTCAGGGTTGCACGTCAAAGACCAGAAAAGGCAGCAGGTGATCATCTTCGACAGCGGCAACGCCGCCGACCGCATCCCCTTCACCGGCTACCACATGCCCTTCCCCGGAGTCGGCTATATCGAGGAGATCGACGGCGGCTTCCGCTACGTCCCCGCCTCCTACCAGCTCGACCTCCAGGTGGCGCGGCCACCTCGTTGACTTGGGGTGGTCGCCGCTGAACGTGGCCCTGGCTTGGATGGTATGCGGGCAGGCTGAGGGCCGGGCGGCGTTGCCGCGCTCGGGTCGGAATCCGATGAGACTCGGCTTGTTCATCGAGCGCCGATGGCCTTTTGCCGCCAGCTTTACGAAGTCTTAACTGCGTTCTGCCACCCTGACGATCTGGTCCATGCGATCCTGGGAGTCCGTCGCGCCGCCAAAAACAGGTCGGGCGAGGCTCGGATTCCCAGGATCGCATGGACCCGCGTGCGAGGATCGCAAGAAAGGATGAAGAAACGGTAAAGAGCGCGTCGATGGTGGCCCGGTCATCCTCGATCGCGCGCATTGAAGCTGATCGGAATTCGCCCTAGTCGGCGAGCTGCTTGCCGGTTCGTGGTGACGGCAGGATGATGCGGTCGCCGGAGGTGACGGCGGGGCTTTGGTGCGGCGCTGTCGCCATGCTGCGATGCAGCGCTTCGCCTTCCTCGGTCGGCACCCAGACCCAGCCCGGGCCGTCGGCCCAGCCGCGCTTCTTCAGGAGGCCTGCGGCGGCGAGATCCTCGACCGCGAGCAGATCGCCGAACTGGCGCTGCAGCATCGCCGGCGCGATGCCGCGCACGGCCCTGCGCATGCGGCAGAGCCGATCGAGGATCTGGAAATGGATGCTGTCGTGACGGACCTGCATCGGGCCATCTTCGCGGCGAAGGCTCCTCTCGTAAATGGTAATTTTTATCCGGAGTTGCCCTGACCGCCCCGAGGTCCGAGATCGCGCACGAAATTGTTGTCGCGTTTCTGCATGAGGTAGAACTTCCAGCGCGGCGTCGTGTCGGTGATCACGAAGGTCAGCACCACGGTCTCGCCGGGCTCGACCACGCCGTCATAGAACTGCACGCCGTCATAGGGCTCGCCCGTCTCGAGGCTGGCCTCGAAGCGGTCGGAACGGAAGGGCCGGCCGGCCTCGGAGGCCTGGCCGAAAGAGAGGCCGTCGCCGAAGGGACTCTCCTGCCCCAGCTTCTCGCGCAGCTCCAGCGTGAACAGGGTCCAGGGCTGGGAAGTCGCGTTCCTGACCACCTTGGTCATGGCGAAGCCGACATCGTGCTGCGACTTGATCCGGTTGCCGAAACGCGCAGTCATCCCGCGGATCACGATGACCGCGGGACCATAGTCGGTGATCTCCTCCACCAGCACCACCGGATCGTCGAGCGTACCGGTGCCCGACCCTTCGAGCAGACGCACGCCGCCGAGCTCGTCGCTGAACACCAAGCCGCCGAGCATCAGCTCCGTCGCCCCGGCCGGCATCGACGGCATCAGCAGCAAAGCGAGCCCAGCGAGGAGGATGGATCGTCTCAGCATGGCGCCTCCGTCCGTCAGGGTCAGCCTCGACCTGCAGGGGTCTCTTGGAATTGAGACCCGCGCCGATCTTCCGCCGGCCTGCCGGTATCCCGGTCTCCAATCGTGCATTCGGACAAGCCGATCATAGCCAAGGCGATCCGATCACCAAAGCCATTCCGCGCAATGCCGCACAGGCCGGCGGTTGCGGTCCGCACAAAATTTGCTGAAAATTTTTTGGAATGCGTACGCGCTCCCGGGGTTCACCGCTTATGACCGCGATGACGATGGCCGTGATGATCGTCGTCGCCTGAACGCTCCCGACCACCCTGGAGCGCCATGGGGCGCAGGGGTGCGGCGGGAGCCGCGTCTCGAAGCGGCGATGGGCGCTCCTGCCGGTCTCCGCCCCACCAACCGTCGATGGGAGCCCCTCGATGACCCGCTTTTTCTCGATGTTCAGCCACGCCGCGATCGCGCTTGCCGCAGCGCTGACCCTGGCGCTGAGTGCGCCCGCGAGCGCGCAGTCCGGCGAGTTCTCCGATGGCCAGCTCAAGTCCTTCGCCATGGCCTGGACCAGCATCAACCAGCTCGCCGAGCAGTGGAAGCCGCAGGTCGAGGCCGCAGCCTCGCAGGACCAGGCCGCGGAAATGCTGCAGCAGTTCGAAGCCGAAGCCAACCAGGTCATCGAGCGTACCGATGGCATCGGCACCGCCGAGTATGAGAGCATCATGCAGGCGGCGCAGACCGATCCCGAGCTGAAGCAGCGCATCTACGCCATGCTGCAGGAGATGCAGCCGCAGCAATAGCCGACACGGCCGGACCATCGGCGGTGTCTCCAAGCGCCCGTCTTGACGCCGGCGGCGTCAGCGTGCAGATCGACGAGCGGCGGTCCCCGGACGGGGCCGTCTTTCGTCCTGGTAGGCACGATGTCGCTCACGGTCACCCTTCTCCTGCTCGCGGCCTCGCTTCTGCTCGCCGCCTTCGCCAATTGGCAGGAACGTCAGGAGCGGCCGCTGGGCAAGGCACCGCTGGTGTCCTACCCGGTCCTGCAGATGATCGGCATCGTGGTCTCCCTGCTGCTGCTCGCCCATCTCGTCTCGCTCCTGACCGGGCATCAGCTGCACGGGCGGCGCATGCCCTGACCTCCCCTATCGGCAAGAGGACCTCGCGAGACGGCCGCAGCACCGGACCATAGCTCGAAATAATCATGAAAAATCAGAATGATAAGAGAGTGCTAGAGGATTCCATTGATGGCGTCGTTGCATCGATGCGACGTCTGCCACCTATGACATTGCAACCTCATCGGCCGCCGCCTAGCATACGTCGCGAATCGAGAGCTTCATTCTCTCGACGCTGGCGGCCTCCGATGTCGCCGCAAGGATGGCGATGAGACGGGAGACAACCATTGCACGCAGCATGTCGGGCAATCGTCCGGCCCCCTCTATTTCTGGCGTCGACACTCATTGGGTCGGCATGTTTCCTGTTCGGCGCCGTTAGCCACGAGGCCTTCGCGCAATCCTCCACGGATTTCGCCCCGCCCACCGGCGATCCGGCGATCGTCTCCGCCGATGCCAGGCTCGAGCTTCTGTTCGACGACGCCTGCTTCACCGAAGGCGTGACGGTCGCTCCCGACGGGCAGGTCTATTTCAGCGACATCACCTTCACCAGCGGCTGCCGTCACGGTGACAGCGACCTGCCGCAGGCCGGCATCATCTGGCGCTACGACCCCGCCGCCCGCCAGGCCACCGTGTTCCGCTCGCCGAGCGGCATGGCCAACGGCCTGAAATTCGACGCCGCCGGCAACCTGATCGTGGCCGAAGGCGCCGATTTCGGCGGACGCCAGGTCACCATCACCGACATGACCACCGGCCGCTCGCGCATCCTCGCCGCCCTCTATGACGGCCAGCCCTTCAACGCGCCCAACGATGTCGCTGTCGACCTCAATGGCCGCATCTATTTCACCGACCCGCGCTATCTCGGCCACGAGCCCGTCCTGCAGCCCACCATGGCCGTATACCGCGCCGACCCGGACGGCTCCGTCACCCGCATCATCTCCGATGCCGGCAAGCCGAACGGCCTCCTGGTGTCGCCGGATCAGACCCGCCTCTACGTGGTCAGCAACGACAACGGCGCCCTCGACTTCACCAGGCTCGGCGATACCGAGGCGACCCAGCGCGGCCCGATGATCATCTGGGTCTACGACCTGGGCCAGGACGGCAGCGCCAGCAATCGCCGTCAGTTCGTCGACTACGCGCCCTACGACAGCGCCGGCGGGCTCGCGGCCGATGTCGACGGCAATGTCTACGCCGCCGTGCGCCGCGCCGACGCGCCGGGCATCTATGTCTACAACACTGCGGGCAAGGAGCTCGCGTCGATTCCGACGGGCGACATCCTGCCGAGCAATCTGGCCTTCGGCCGCGGCGCGGACTCCAATCTCCTCTATGTCACCGCCGGCAATGCGCTTTATCAGATCCGCATGAACAGCCAGGGTTATCAATTGCCGGATCGGTGAGCGCGTCGGCAGGACGACGGGTTTCGCCGATAGCCGAGCCAAGAACGGAAAGGGAGGCTCGCCGATGAAGATCACGGCGATCGAGACGCTGCGTCTGGAGGAATTCCCGAACCTGCTCTGGGTGCAGGTGCACACCGACGAAGGCTTGATCGGCCTCGGCGAGACCTTCATGGGCCCGGCATCGGCCGAAGCCTATATCCACGAGCAGGCCGCCCCGCGCCTGGTCGGGAGCGATCCGCTCAGGATCGACCGCCATTCCAGGACGCTGCTCCACGGCTATCTCGGCTTCTCCGGCAGCGGTGCCGAAATGCGCGGGCTCTCGGCGATCGACATCGCCCTTTGGGATCTGTTCGGCCAGGCCACGGGCCAGCCGATCCATCAGCTCCTGGGCGGCCTGTCGCGTGACAAAATCAGGACCTACAACACCTGCGCCGGCTACCGCTATGTGCGCGGCAGCGTCGGCCAGCTCACCGACAATTGGGGACTCGGCGGCGCCGAGGGGCCCTATGAAGACCTGGATGCCTTCCTGAACGATGCCGGCACCCTCGCCGAAAGCCTGCTGGAGCAGGGCATCACCGGCATGAAGATCTGGCCGTTCGACTATGCGGCCGAGGCCTCTGACGGGCTCTACATCTCGTCCGCCGACCTGAAGAAAGCCATCGAACCCTTCGAAAAAATCAGAAAAGCCGTCGGCGACCGGATGGACATCATGGTCGAGCTGCACAGCCTCTGGACCCCTCGGCCGGTGAAGCAGATCTTTCGGGCCCTGGAGCCTCTCGAGCCCTTCTGGTTCGAAGATCCGATCAAGATGAACAATTTCGACGCGCTTGCCGATCTCGCCGCCTCGACCGACGTGCCGATCTGTGCCAGCGAGACCGTGGCCACGCGCCCGGTGTTTCGCGAGATGATGGCCAAGCAGGCGACCGGCATCGTCATGCTCGACCTCTCCTGGGTCGGCGGCATCTCCGAGGCGAGAAAGATCGCGGCCATGGCCGAAGCCCATCACCTGCCGGTCGCTCCCCATGACTGCACCGGCCCGGTGGTGTTCGCCGCCTCCTGCCACCTCTCGCTGAACGCCACCAACGCCCTCATCCAGGAAAGCGTGCGCGCCTTCTACACCGGCTGGTACAAGGAGCTGGTGACCGCTCTCCCCCGCATCGAGAACGGCTATATCCATCCGATGGACGGCCCCGGTCTTGGCATGACGCTGCTCCCTGATATTCTGAAGCGCAAGGACCTGCACCTCCGGCGGACGGAGGACGCCTAGGTCGAAAAACGATCGCGGAGGCAGGGACAGGGCATGCTGCTGAAAGACAAGGTCTGCGTGATCACCGGTGCTGCCTCGGCGCGCGGCATCGGCCGCGGCACGGCAAAAATGATGGCCGAGCACGGCGCCTATGTGGTCATCCTCGATCTCGACGGCGAGGCCGCGAACGCGACCGCCGCCGGGATCACCCAAAGAGGCTTCGGCCTCGCCTGCGACGTCACCGACCCCGCCGCCTGCCGGCGCGCGGTCGAAGACATCCTGGAGCGCGCCGGGTGCATCGACGTGCTGGTCAACAACGCCGGCGTCAGCCAGCCGCTGAAGCTCATGGACATCTCCCGGGCGGACTACGACAAGGTCCTGGACGTCTCCCTGCGCGGCACCCTCAACATGTCCCAGGCCGTGACCCCGAGCATGCGCTCCCGCCGTGCGGGCTCGATCGTGTGCATCGCCTCGGTCTCCGGCCAGCAGGGCGGCGGCCTGTTCGGCGGTCCCCACTACTGCGCGGCGAAGGCCGGCGTCATGGGCCTCGCCCGCGCCATGGCCAGGGAGCTCGGGCCCGACAACATCCGCGTCAACAGCATCGCCCCCTCCTGGATCGACACCGACATCACCGCCGGCATGACCGACGAGGCCCGGGAAAAAATCATCGCCTCGGTCCCGCTTGGCCGCGGCGGCCGCACCGAGGACGTCGCCGGCGCCATCGTCTTCCTCGCCTCCGACCTCTCCGCCTACATCACCGGCACCACCATCGACGTCAATGGCGGCAGCTTCCTCCACCCCTAGGTGGCGCGGCCACCTCGTTGACGTTGACCGCCTTGGCCAGGGGTCACGGTATGCGCCCAAGGTTGTGAGCGCAGGGTTTGCCGATGCCGGCCGACCGCAGGGCGCGACCGGTTCGCTATGCAGGCGAAGGGCTGGGCTGATGAAGAGAGGGAGGCGCCCTGGCCTTCGGCTGGCCGATCAGTGCCGGAGGGGCGTCTGTCGGGTCGGAGACGATCGGTTCCGGATCTGCCGTGCTCGCTTTGCAGATGCACGCGAAGGGCATGGTGAGAATTTATCAGGCGTTGTTTCCGCTCCCGCACACGAAACCTTGAGCTTTTGGCGCCACGCTCTGCAGGCTGGTCCATGCGATCCTGGGAGTCCGAGTCTCGCCCCACATTCTCATCGCGGGTGGACGGATTCCCAGGGTCGCATGGACCAGAGCATCATCATGGCGACAGACTGTTAACAAAGCGTTGCGATGAGGATCGACGCCTGACTCCGCGGGCCAGGGAGACGGGATCGACGATGAAGACGGTCATGGCCGACCGGGTTGGACGGCCATCAGCAGAGGAAGCCGCAGCGATGCCCAGCCGCCCCGTGCGCAACGTCTCGAAGGACGAGCTTCGCGAAAAAGCCAGGATGATCCGCCGCGAGGTGGTGCGCCTGACCGATATCTGCGGCTCCGGCCATTACGGCTCCGCCTTCTCGATCGCCGAGCTCCTGGCCGTCCTCTACTACCAGCTCCTGCATGTGAGGCCGGACGAGCCGAAGTGGAACGACCGGGACCGCTTCACCATGGGCAAGGGCCATGCCGCGATCGGCCTCTACCCCGTCCTCGCCGATCTCGGCTTTTTTCCGACGTCCGATCTCGACGAGTACACCCGCCTCCACTCCCCGCTCGGCGATCATCCCGACATGAAGAAGGTCAAGGGCGCCGATTTTTCCTCGGGCTCGATCGGCCACAATCTTTCGGTGTCGGTCGGCATGGCCGCCGGGCTGAAGCTGCAGGGCTCGCCCGGGCGCGTGGTCTGCATGATGGGCGACGGCGAGCAGACCGAGGGCCAGATCTGGGAAGCCGCGATCTCGGCAGCTCACTGGAAGCTCGACAATCTCGTCGGCCTGGTCGACATCAACGGCGCCGGCTCCGACGGCGACCCGCAGGAAACCATGGCCACCGAGCCGCTCGCCGACAAATGGCAAAGCTTCGGCTGGGATGTTTTTTTGCTGCGAGACGGCCATGACCTGGATCAGACCTTCGACGTCCTGAACCGCGCCCTCAACGAACCGCGCGACAAGCCGGCCGTGGTCCTCGCCTACACCGTGGCCGGCAAAGGCGTGTCCTTCATGGAAGGCACCTGGCAGTGGCATCTCGGTTTTTTGGGGCCGAAGGATCTGGAGCGCGTCTATAAAGAGCTCGAGGCGGGAGAGATCGGATGACCACGCCCTATATGAGCGCCGAACTCCGCAAGACCGTCGACCTCACCGATACGACGGTCACGAAAGATTTCGACGACGCGTCCTGGGACATGGTGACCGCGCTCGCGCTCTCCCAGCAGCTCACCACGGGCAAGGTCCTGCTGGACCTGGCCGACGCCGGCAACGACAAAATCGTGGTCTGCACCGCCGATCTCGGCCGGCCGACCCAGGTCGCGAACTTCGGGCGCAAGTACGAAAAACGCTACTTCAATTTCGGCATCGCCGAGCGCAACATGATCGGATCAGCCGCCGGCCTCGCCACCACCGGTTTGATCCCGGTCATCTCGAACTACTCTTTCTTCCTCGCGCTGATGGGCGTGGAGAATATCAGAAACGACATCTGCTACACCGACCTCCCGGTCAAGATGGTCGGCACCCACAGCGGCATCGCCATGGGGTTTTATGGGACGTCCCATCACTGCAACGAAGACATCGGGGCGCTGCGCGCGATCGCCAATCTGACGCTCATGGCGCCGTGTGACGGGAACGCACTGCGTTCAGCGTTGACCCGTCACATCGATCACCCGCATCCGATCTACTTCCGCTGCGGTCGCGGCCGCGAAGCCGTCATCTACGAGAGCCCACCCAGTTTCGAGATCGGCGGCTCCAACCAGCTCCGCGACGGCGACGACATCACCATCCTCGCCATCGGCAATCTGGTCAAAGCCGCACTCGACGCCCATGACATCCTGGCCAAGGACAGCATCGGCGCCCGCGTGGTCGACATGTACTCGATCAACCCCATCGACCGCGCCGCCATCCGCCGCGCCGCCAGCGACCACAAGCTGATCGTGACGGCCGAAGAACACAACGTCACCGGCGGCTTCGGGTCGGCCGTGGCCGACGTCATTGCCGAAGAAGGGCTCGGTGCGAGGCTGGTCAAGATCGGCATGCCGGACACCTACAGCGTCCTCGGCCCGCCGACGCATCTCTATGCGCATTACGGGCTGGATGGTGAGGGTGTGGCCAAGCGCGTGCGGGGGGCTTTGGCCTAGACGTCGCCTGTTGCATCTGCCGAACGTTCAGCTGCCGCCGCGCTTCACTCTCGTACACCGGGCCACGGGGCACAAACCCGCACCGCTCATGCGGGCGCTCGTCAGGTTGTCTTCGCGCGCCGATCGAGATCCTCCATGATTTCGAGCTGGATCTGCTGGATTTCGGCGAGGCGTTGCCACTGGCGCACCAGCAGGTGGTCGAGCTTTTCATGCAGGTGCCGGATTTCGAGCTCGGCCTTGAGGTTGATGCGGTAGTCGTTTTCCGAGCGCAGGCGGTCCTTCGCCTCCTGGCGGTGCTGGCTCATCATGATCAGCGGGGCCTGGATCGCGGCCAGGCAGGACAGCGCCAGGTTCAGGAGGATGAAGGGATAGGGGTCGAAGGGCGCCTTGCCGACGAGAGGGAGGACGTTGATCGTCATCCAGATGGCGATGATGACGGCGAAGATGATGATGAAGGTCCAGCTGCCGCCGAATTTCGCCACACGATCGGCGAGCGCCTCGCCGAATGTGAGGCGGTCCCGGATGTCGGCTTCGACATTGGTCGCAAGCGTCTCGTGGCGGGCGACGCTGTCGATCACGGTCTGCTCGAGATCGGTGAGCTCGCCGCGCTCCTTCAGGAGCATCTGTTCGACATGGGCACGTCGCGCCGTCGCGAGATCGTCGCGGCAGATGTAGCCGGTCTGGCGCCAGTCGGGATTGAGGCGGGCGAGATCGTCGGCGATCTGATGACGCACGGCGTCGACCGGGAAGAGGTCGCGGGCGGCAAAGCTCCGGCCGCAGACGCCGCAGCGCGGCTGCTCCCGCTTCGCCTTCGCCGCAGCGCCAGCGCTCACGGCAGCGCCTCTCGTCCCGGCGCGATCTCCGGCTCGGAAACGAGGGGCTCCCGCCTGTAGAAATGCAGCACCGTGGGCGAGGCGACGTAGATCGAGGAATAGGTGCCGATCACCACGCCCCAGATCATGGCGATGGAGAAGCCGCGCAGGACGGGGCCGCCGAGCAGGGCGAGGATGACCACGGTCAGGAAGACGGTGAAGGACGTGACGATGGTGCGCGCCAGCGTCTCGTTGATCGAGAGATCGATGACCTCGGCCAGCGGCGTTGTCTTGTGACGCCGGAGGTTTTCCCGGACACGGTCGTAGATGACCACGGTGTCGTTGATCGAGTAACCGATGATGGTGAGGATGGCGGCGACGCTGGTGAGGTTGAACTCGAGACCGGTCAGCGCATAGAGGCCGACGGTGCTGAAGGCGTCGTGGAGCAGCGCGATCACGCCGCCGATCGCGAACTGCCACTCGAAACGAAACCAGACATAGACCAGGATGGCGAGGAAGGAAAAGCCGATCGCCTCGGCGCCCGACCTGATCAGATCGGCGCCGACCTTGGGACCGACGGTCTCGACGCGGCGGTAGTTGACGCCGTCGCCGAACCGGCTCTGCAGGGTCTGCTTGATCGTCGTGATCGCCTGGTTCTGCGCCCGCTCGCCGCCGGGCTGCTGCTCGACCCGGACCATGACGTCCCGGGGCGAGCCGATGGTCTGGAGCGCCACCTCACCGAGGCCGAGATGGTTCAGGCTGGCGCGCATCGCGCCCAGATCGGCGGCCTCCCCCGGCATCTCGGCCTCGATCAGGATCCCGCCCTGAAAGTCGATGCCGAAATTCAACCCTTTGATCGGCAGAAGGATCAGGGTGAGCAGCATCAGTGCGCCCGAGAAGGCATAGGCCCCGTATCGAAAATGGACGAAGGGCCAATGTGTGTCGTCCGGAATGAGACGATAGCTTTTCATGTCGGTTCCTCGATCGAGGGCCTACTTCCTGACCACGCCGGCCCAGCCGCCGGCAATGAGGGCGGTGATGTCGGTGAGCACGCGGGCGAGCGTGCCGCGGGGATAGAGGAGATAGACCGGCTCCCAGACCGGGTCGAACTTGTCCTTGAAGGCGCGCAGGCCCTCGAAGTTGTAGAGGCCGCCGCCATGCCGATAGACCAGGCGGGCGAACTTGCTCCAGAGCGGCGCCAGGCGATGGCCGGGAAGGCCGGCGAGCGGCGCCATGCCGAGATCGAACTGGCGATAGCCCTCTGCCTTGGCCCAGAGCATCGCCTCGACCATCAGGAAATCCATGGCGCTCTTGGGCGCATCCGCGGCAAAGCGCATCAGATCCGGCGAGCAGCTGCTCTTGTCACCGGCGAGCCAGAGATTGGCGAAGGCTTTGATCCCGCCGTCCCTTCTGACCACGGCGACCGGGGTGCGCGCGACATAGGCGGGATCGAAGAATCCGAGGGAGAAGCGCTTTTCGCGCGTGTCGTGCTCCGCCAGCCAGGCGTCCGAGACCGCCTTCAACTGATCGATGACGGCGGGGACCAGGGCCGGCGGCAGCACCTCGAAGACGGCCCCTTCCTTCTTCGCCCGGTTGTGCCCGTGGCGAAGATTGGCGCGATGCCTGCCCTCGAGATTGAAGTCTCCGAGATCGACGCGGGCACTCTCGCCGAGCTTCATCGTGGCGAGGCCGAGAGCCAGGACCTGCGGCAGCGCGCGGCCCTGCACCTCGTAGAAGACGGTCCGCGCACCATGGCGGTTGGCCTCGTCGTGGAAGCGCCAGATCAGTTCCGGCCAGGCGGCCACGGGTCCGACCGGCTGGGCCATGGCGACCCAGGTTCGTCCGATCGCGCCATACATGACGAAGGCATCGCGCGCGGGGTTGAACAGCAGCGCCTTGTCGCCGGTGGTCGCCAGCCAGTCGGTGTTGGACGTGCCTCTGGCGGCGATCGCCTCTGCTTCATCGATGTCGCGCGCGCTCGGCAGACCCGGCCGCCTGGCCGCGGGCCGCAGGAGACGGGTGAGGCCGAAGGTCGCCAGGACGACGCATCCGCCAAGCATGGCGCGCAAAGCGCGCGGCGCGTTGCCTTCGAGCTCGAACTGCCACCAGAGTTCGTGGCTGTACTCGACATGGCGATACGCGAACAGGATCAGCCAGAAGGTCGCCAGCAGGGTCGAGCCGATGGCCAGGGTCCATCCCCAGGTGAGACGCTCGTTCAGCAGCGATGAGGTGCGATAGAACTCATCCCGGCTCGGGATCAGGGCGGCGAGCAGGACGCCGAGGAAGATCGCCTCCTCATAGTCGAAGCCCTTGAGCAGGGACACGAAGGCGCCGGCGGCGATCAGCCACACCGCGGCGAACCAGGCCTCCCTGACCCGCTGATCGAGGCTGCGCGCGAGCAGAAGAAGGGCGACGCCGATCAGCCCGCCGGCGAAATGCGAGAGCTCGATCAAGGGATCGGGCAAGAGATCGCCGAGAACGTCCAGCCGGTCCTGCTCGGCCGGCAAGGCTCCGGAAAACAGGAGAACCATGCCCGCGACAAAGGCGAGGATCGCGTAGAGCCTCGGCGCAAGCGGCGAGACGGTGCGCCAGCCGACGCCGATGATCCTGCGCAGCGGTCCGCTGGAATGCCGCCATTCGAGCGCGCCCAGGGTCAGCGCGCCGAGCATCAGCGGCAGGAGATAGTAGACGGCACGAAACATCACCAGGCCGCCGATCACCGCCGGCAGCGCCCTGGGCGCCGGCTGCAGCATCAGGAGCAGCAGGCTCTCGAGCACGCCGAGTGCCCCCGGAACATGGCTGAGCACGCCGACGATGATCGCCGCAGTGAACAGGCCGATGAAGGCCGGCATGGAGATGCCGAGATCGGGCAGGAGGACGTAGAGGGCAGCGCCTGCCGCGCCGAGATCGACGGCGGCCAGCAGGATCTGCAGGGCGGTCAGGCCGGGCGCCGGCAGGCTGACCTGATGGCGCCCGATGCGCAGGCCGTCGAACCGGCCGCTCGCCGTGAGCAGGAGATAGGCGAGAACGGCGGCGAGGAGTGCTGCACCGATCCCTTGCCAGACCACCAGCGGCAGCGCCACCGCGGCCGCGGCCATCTTGGGCTCCAGGACCAGCGCCAGACCGGAAAGGACCATGACGCCGAGCGTGAAGGTCGAGGAAAAGAAGAGCTGGACTCGGGCGACGTCGGCGAGATCCAGCCCTTCGGCGGCATAGATGCGGTAGCGCAGGCCGCCGCCGACGAAGGCGGCAAAGCCTGTGGAGTGGGCGATCGACTGCGCGATGAAGGCGACCAGGCTCGCCTTGGCCATGGAGAGCGGCTTGCCGACGAAGCGAAGGGCGCAGATCTCGTAGCCGGCGAGGGCCGCGAAGCTCAGCGCCGTGAAGCCGATCGCCGCCAGCACCCGCCAGCCGGCAAGGGCGTCGATCTCGTCGCTGAGCTCGGCATAGGTGATGTGCCGGAAGGTGCGATGCAGCACCCAGGCGGCGAGCAGGAACAGAGCGACCCCGATCGCCGACGGCGCGTAGTCTTTGATCAAGGCAAGCGCGTGGCTGACGGTGCCGGAGCGCTTGCGGGTCTCCACTCGTGGAGCCGCCGCCATCGGAAGCTCCTCCGCCGCCGCGGTCATGCGCTCCTCCGCTTCTCGTAGCCGTCCAGGATGCGCCGGGCGAGCGCCTGATAGTCGCCGTCGAAGTGATGGCCGCCCCTGGTTTCGATCAGCTCCGCCTTCTGGAACAGCGGCGCCCGGCAGAGGCTGTCCTCCTCTTCCTCGCCATAGACGCACTGCACCTTGGCGAGATCGAGCCGCCTGGCCTCGGGCGCGATCGGCTTCATGTCCGCATGGCCGAAACCCAGCCAGTTGCCGGCGACGTGGAATTCGAAGGCGACCTTCTGGGAGAGCCCGAGCAGCGAAATCTGGACGACGTCCTTCAAGGTCGCCGGCGCGATGCGGTTGATCGCCGCCGGCAGGACATCGGCGCCGAAGGAATAGCCGACCAGCAGCACGTTCGTGACGTCCCAGGTCGCCTGGTAGTGCGCGATGATCTTTTCGAGATCGCTGCCCACCTGGGTCGGCGTCTTGGCGCTCCAGAAGTATCGGAGCGTGTCGAGGCCGACGACACCGATAGCGCGGCTGGCCAGCACCTGACCGATCTGCATGTCGAGATCGCGCCAGCCGCCGTCGCCGGAAAGGATCACGGCAAGGGCTTTGGGAGCATGTGCCGCCGGCAGCTCGACCAGGGGAAGATCGCCGAGGCCCGCCGTGGTCGGCATGGCAAAGCCGATCTTTTGCTCGAACATGCGACTCAGCAGCGCTTGCGCATCCTCGTCCGCCTGCGGGGTCACCCGTTCGGCGGTTTTCATCCCGTCGGTCCAGGGCATGGCGCCGGGCTTTTGATGATCGGCGACCACAAGCCATCCGGGGATGTCGGGATTGGCGCCGTAGCTGTAGCCATCGGCGGTTCGGGTCGAGGGCGCGCCCTCACAGAGCGGCAGCCGCGTCTTCACCGCCGCCGCCGGGTCGAGCGCGAGCGCGCCGGCAACCGTGCCGTCCGGCGCCTGGGCTGCCGCAGCATAGGCGATCGTGGCACCGGCGCCGACGCCCGCCAGGATCGGCCAGCGATAGTCGACGATCCCGAACGCCTTCTCGTGCTGCTTGCTCATGCGCTCGATCGCCGAGACCAGATAGTGGCAGTCCTTGTCGGTATTGCCCTCGAGATTGGCGAGATAGGCGGGCAGATCGACGCCGAGAACCGCCGCCCCTTCGGCCGCCATGCCGTCCGCCGCCTTGTCCATCCGCTGCGTCCAGCCGTCCCCGTCCGAGAACAGGAAGACCAGCTCCTGCGCCCGGTCCATGGGCTTGATCACGCGCAGATCGCCGAGATCGGTGTCGGTGGCGATGGTGGTCGCCGGGCTTGCCGCGTTCGCGGCCGCGGCGCCTGCGAGGAGAAGAGCGGCGGAGGCGGCGAGCCAAGGAGCATGTCGGGACATCGCGCAGAGGGTCCTTGTTCGGTGGGAACCTGCCATGGGACGGCAGAGCGACGGTCGATCGACGCGGCAAGCCCGGCACAGGCACGCTTGGGGAGAGCGGGGCCCTGCCTGCGCCGGGTTCTCGCCTCAGCCGACGGAGCGGGTGACGCCGACGAAGAGGGAATTGCCATGCCGGTTGATCAAAAACAGGGCGCTGTCGTTCGGCAGGGACGCGATCGCCGCCTGCACCTCCTGCGGCGTCCTGACCGGCTTGCTGCCGACCTGCTCGATCACGTCGCCGGGCCGAATGCCGGCATCGGCGGCAGGACCCGACGGGTCGACATCGGTGACCGCGACCCCCTGCGCGAGCTGATCCAGACCGAGCGACTGGCGCATCTCCGGGGTCAGCGGAGCGAGCGCCAGGCCGAAGCTCTGCTCGGGTGCAGCCGGCTCACCGCCGAGCGCCGCCATCTGCGCCGACGGCAGCTGCCCGATCTCGACCTCGACGGTCTCGGACCTGCCGCCCCTGAGGATGCCGATCTCGGCGCGCTCGCCGACCGGTGCTGCGGCAACCAGCTTGGGCAGGGCCTGGCTGGTTGCGACCACCTGGCCGTTGAAGCTTTCGATCACGTCGCCCTGCTTCAGCACGCCGTCGGAGGGGCTGCCCGGCGCCACATTGGCGACCAGCGCGCCCTTGGCCTCGTCGAGGCTCATGGCATCGGCGATGTCCGGTGTGATGCTCTGGATGGTGACGCCGAGCCAGCCGCGCTCGACCGTGCCGGTATCCTTGAGCTGGGCGACGATCGTCTTCACCAGATTGGAGGGAATGGCGAAACCGACGCCGACCGAGCCGCCCGACGGCGAAAGGATCACCGAGTTGATGCCGATCACCTCGCCGTTGACGTCGAACAGCGGGCCGCCGGAATTGCCGCGGTTGATCGCGGCATCGGTCTGGATGAAGTCGACATAGGGACCGGCGTCGATGTCGCGGCCGAGGGCCGAGACAATGCCCGCGGTCACCGTGCCGCCGAGGCCGAAGGGATTGCCGACCGCGAGCACGGTGTCGCCGACCCGCACCTTGTCCGAATTGCCGAGGGTCACCAGCGGCAGGCTGCCGCCGTCCTCGATCTTCAAAAGCGCCACGTCCGTCGCCGCATCGGCGCCGACCACCCTGGCATCCAGCTCGCGTCCGTCGGCGAACTTGACCTGCACCTTCTCGGCCTTGTCGATCACATGGTTGTTGGTGACGATGTAGCCGTCCTGGTCGATCACGAAGCCCGAGCCCAGGCCGTGCAGCCGCTCGCCGGGCGACGGCGCCTGCGGGCCGGGCGTGGGCAGGCCGAAGCGCTTGAAGAAGTCGTCGAAGGGCGAGCCCTCGGGGAACGGCGACTGCTGCAGGCCGCCCATCTGCCGCTCGGCCTTGCCGGTGACTTCGACCGTGACCACGGCCGGGCTCACCTTTTCCACCAGATCGGCGAAGCCTTCGGGCGGCATGGCCGCGCCGGCGGCGGCAGACCAGCCGAGCAGGAGGCCCAGGGTCAGCCCTGCGGTGCTGCGCAAGCGAGGTGTTCCGGCAAGGGCTGCCGGTCGTTCGAGAAGGGCTGTCATAGCCGGGTCCTCTCCAGTCATGGTTCCTGCGGATCGCGAGGATCCGGTGGTGGCGATCGGAACGAGCCTCGGCCCTCCCGCCGTCCTCGCGGGCCGCCCTTCCGGCTGTCCGGCTTCGGATCATGCCCGCAGGCGCAATCGCTGAATATTCGGCGGGATGGCGTAGCCAGGGTCGCCTCGGCCTAGTCGGATCGGCCTAGGCCGAATGGCCAGGTCTTGCGCCAGGCGCTCTTTGCTTCGTTAATGGAGGAGGAGACCGCAGGCCGCTTTGCGGCTCGATGACGCGACGCCCGAGACGCAAGCATGATCACATCCAGGATCGCCAAGGCGCTGATCGCCGACGACCACAGCCTGTTCAGGAAAGGGCTTGCTTTGGCGTTGAGCGATCTTCTGGGCGTCGGCACCGTCGTCGAAGCGAGCTCACTTGACGAAGCCGCCGATCAGCTCGCGCGCCAGACCGACGTCGGCCTCGTCCTGATCGATCTCCACATGCCGGGCATGGATGGCATGGACAGCATCAGGGCGCTGGTCGAGGGCCATCCCGACGTCCCGGTGGTGGTGGTGTCGGCAGCCGAGGAGCGGGACCTGGTGCTCGCCGCTCTGGATGCCGGCGCCCGCGGCTATATTCCGAAAAGCCTGGAGGAAAAGGCGCTCTGCCACGCGCTCCAGGAAATCGCGGCGGGCGAAATCTACGTCCCGCCGACGCTCGTCAGGCGTGCCGACGCGCCGGAGCGGGCCAAGGCGCCGTCCTCGGCGCCGCTCAGCCTCGATCGGCTGACGCCGAGGCAGCGGGACGTGCTCGCTCTCCTCGCCCAGGGCCGCTCCAACAAGGAGATCGCGCGCGCCCTCGACATTGCCGAGGGCACGGTGAAGATCCACCTCGCCGCGCTGCTGCGCATCCTCGGCGTGCGCAACCGCACCGAAGCCGCAGCGCGCGCCGTCAAGCTGCAACGCTGAAGCGCTCCCAGACGGATTGGCCTAGGCGCCGGTCGCTTTTGGAATGGGAGAGCGGTGAACGACCTGATCGCCCGCGCCCATCACGAAGCGCAGAGCGCCAAGGCCGCACTGACCGAGATCGGCGGTTCTATGTCACCGTCATGGTCAGATGCAGGGCCTGCAGCGCCGACAGCAGGAGCTCCGGATCGACCGGCTTGACCAGCCAGCGCCAGCCGCCGTCGTTGAGCATGTCGAGCATGGACAGGGAGGTCGTCCCGGTGATCACGATTGCCGGCAGCTCGACACCGAGACATCGATTGAGCGCCGTGAGGCATTTGGGGCCGGTGCCGTCCGGGAGCTCGTAGTCGACGATCGCGGCATCAACCGTCCGGAGTTCGGGCAGCCTGGACATGAGCTCCTTGCCGGATGATGCGGTGACGACCGCGGATCCATGGTCGGCAAGTTCCTGGGCGAGCGCCAGGCGATCCTCACGATCGTCATCGAGCACGAGGATGGTTCGGCCGCTCAGCAAGGACCGCCGATCCTCACCCATCCCGACCGCGGCGGGACTGCCGCCCAGCTTTGAAGGCGCGATCGGCAGCTCGATCGTGAAGCGGCTGCCTCGCCCGACGACCGACCGGATGCTGAGCTCCGCACCGACAAGATCGGCAAGCCGCCGCACGATCGCAAGGCCGAGGCCGAGGCCTTCATTCGCGCCGCCGGCCTTGGCCGCCGATCGCCGGTAGCTGTCGAACACAAGCTCGAGCCGGTCTTCGGGGATACCCGGGCCGGTGTCGCAGACCTCGATGCAAAGCCTTGTCCCACGACGGCGGCAGCCGACCAGCACACCGCCTTTCGCCGTAAATTTGAGGGCGTTGGCGATCAGGTTGCGCAGCATCGTCTCCAGCAAGGCGGGGTCGGCGCGGACGGCCAGATCCAGTGTGCGCAGCCGAAAGCGAAGGCCCTGCTCCCTGGCGACCGCGGTGAAGCCCGCCCTCAGCGGCTCCAGCAGGGCCGGCAGCGCGACCGTCTCCACATGCGGCTCGATCAGCCCGGCATCCAGCTTCGACATGTCGAGGAGCGTGTTGATCATGTCGCGAAGCGAGCCGAGTGCCGTCTCCATATGCCTGACCAGATCCTTCGCTTCGTCAGTCTCGACCCGACGGCTGAGCGCCCGCGCGAACAAGGTCATGGCGTGCAGCGGCTGGCGAAGATCATGGCTCGCGGCCGCGAGGAGCTCGGACATGCCGCTGCGGCTCGCCTCGGCCTGGTCGCGTGCGATGCGGTGGAGTTCCGAGGCCTGCCATTCCCGGGTGACGTCGATCGTGAAGACGAACATGCCCAGCACGGTGCCGTCATGGGCCTTGTGCGGCACCATATGGGTGCGCATATGGGCCGCCCTATCGCCGCCGAGGATCCGTTCGTTCTCGAACGTGACGTCTTCGCCGGCGAAGACGCGAACCAGGTAAGGCTCCAGCCGCGCATGGACATCGGCTCCCAGGATCGCTTCGAGACTCCGGCCGAGGCAATCCGCGGGCTCGATGCTCATCCCGTCGCGAAAGCGTGCGTTCACGAACCGGAAGCGGCGCTGGTGATCGATATAGCAGGCAAGTCCCGGCAGCGAGTCCGCGAGTAATCGCAGCAGATCGTCATCGTTGGTGTTGTGCGCGAGCGTCATCACGTCTGGCGACCTTTTGAGCCACGACGAACCGATAGCCGAGGATCGTACCGGCTTGCTTGACGCAAGTCAGATGAACTCTGGTTTATGTTGCGAGGCGCAGCAGCATTTCCCTGAGCCTCTCCGGTTCGAAGGGCTTCAAGAGAAGCGGAAATTGATGACGCGAGGCCTCACGCGCCGTGTCCCCGCCTTTCGACCCGCTGACAATAATCACCGGACAATCGATGCCGAGATGCTCGCGAATCGCCAGACCCGCCTCGATTCCGGTGCTGCACGTCAGATGAAAATCGGTGACGATCGCCTTCAAGACCTTGCCATTGCGAGCGTCCAACAGGCGCAAAATGGCATCGGCATCACGGCTGACGATGACATCGAAGCCCCAGTCCCGAAGCAGAAGCGACAGAGCGAACGCGCTCGCCTGATCATCGTCGATCACGGCTATGGGGGGCATTGAAGGAGCGCTCATGGACATGACTGCTTGGATGGGAATTCCGATCGGTGATCGGCCTCGATCACCTACCTTGTCGCAGTCGGGTGCGATGCACCACTCCGCCAGTTGGCCTAGGCAAAGTGAGCTAAACGAGCGTGATCGAGCCAGGCGCCAGGGCCGACGACCGGCTCGAATGCTGCTCCCGCTCTGCGGCACTGCCCCCGCGAACCGCCTACGACCAGCCAGCCTAGGTCAGGTGGCTTAGGCAACGAGCCTTGATATCGGCAGTCCGACCTAGCGCTTCGGGCCGACTTTCGCCGATGCGACACGGCTACCATTCTCCTGCGCAGTCGATGATCGAGAGGCGGTCGTCAACGTCGACGAACGCAAGGCCATCGACCTCAAGGAGATCGTTCGATGAAGCGCATGATTCCCGTCCTGGCCTCCCTGGCTCTTCTGAGCCTCGGCGCTGCCGCCCAAGCCGAAACCGCTGACGGCGTGATCAGCGGCATCAACCAGAGTGCGCATAGCGTGACGCTCGAGGGCGGCAAGACCTTCGAGGTGGCCCAGGCCGGCATGCTCAACACGCTCGAGACCGGCGAGCATGCCATCGTCACCTACCACATGAGGGACGGCAAGATGGTGGCATCCGAGATCATCGCCAAAAGCCAGACCAAGTAGCCAGAGGGCATGCGACGCGGCTTTCGAGGTCGCGTCACATGCCCCTGCATATTCGAGGATTTCTCGACATGACGAGTTTGTCCAACGTGGCAGGCGCGTGCATGGCCCTCGGACTGCTCGCCGGCTGTGCGACGCAGTCCTGGGGCTGGACCAAGGCCGGCGCCGATCAGCGGACCACCGCCGCCGACCTGCAGCAATGCCGGCTGCTCGCCAGCGATCAGCAATGGCGGGAGAGCTGGGACAGCCGCTGGCCGCCGAGCTTCTACGACCGCCATTTCATGCCGCCGCGCTATCACGACCGCGAGCCATTCTGGCACGACTATCCCAACTCCGCCGAGCGCGAATGGGAGCTGCAGACCTTCTGCATGCACTCCAAGGGTTATCGCATGGAGGAGCTGACCCAGTCTCAGAGCTGAATGCTGCGCGCCCTTTCGGGCATAGGGAGCGAAGCGGCGACCATGCGCGCTGCGCCGAGATGGGATCGCCGGCACGAGGTCGGAGCGAGCGGTCTATCTCGTCCCCAACGATCCCGCAGCCAGAAGCGACCCCCTTTCGCTCTGCCTCTGCCTGATAGGTCGGCATGCCCGGCCGCCCATCTCTTCGCGCGTCGACCCCATCTCCTCGCGCATCGACCCCATCTCCTCGCGCATCGACAAAGTGATCTTCTCCCCGCGCTGTGTGGTCTTGCTCAAATCGCTTGGCTGAGGGCAAGGTTCCTGGCCAGCGGCCTCTAACTATTCGCATCGACATTCCCCATATGCAGGCTGGCAATGACGGTCAGGCGCTCTCAGGAGGGGGATCGCCTGGGGATGTTGACGACCCTCAAGTCGGTATCGGTTATGGAAGCAGCGCTCGATCACCATTCCGAAGAACGCCGGGACGAGGCCGGACCGCGGGGCACGCGGCGGGGCCTCGTCCTGCGCGTGGTCATCGTCATGCTGCTGATCGGTCTGATCGGCGGCGGACTCTGGTTCTTCAACGAGTTCAAGAAGCAGGCGATCGCCCAATTCTTCGCGGGCAACGTGCCGCCGCCGACCGCGGTCAGCGCGATCGCTGCGGAGAGCCGCCCGATGCCGCGCTCGATCACCGGCATCGGCACGCTGACCGCGATCAATCAGGTGCAGGTCACCGCCGAGACCGCGGGCCGCGTGGTCGAGGTGCTGTTCGAGCCGGGCACCGAGGTGCGCGCGGGCGAGGCGCTGGTGCAGCTCAACGACGCGCCGGAGCGGGCCGAGCTTGCCAGCTACCAGGCGCAGGCGCAGCTCGCCGAAGCCAATCTCAAGCGGACGCGCGAGCTCGCGACGCAGGAATTCTCGAGCAAGGCCTCGCTCGATCAGAACCAGGCGCTGCTCGAGCAGGCGCATGCCGAGATCAAGCGGGTCGAAGCGATGATCGCCCAGAAGCTGGTGCGTGCCCCCTTCGCCGGCCGGCTCGGCATCCGCGAGGTCGAGGTCGGCCAATATGTCACTCCGGGCGCGGAGTTGGTGACGCTCACCGATCTGAGGAGGCTCTATGTCGATCTCACCGTCGCCGAGCAGCAGCGCCAGCGGCTGAAGCCCGGACTGCCGATCGAGATCAGCACCGACGCCATCCCCGACCGCAGCTTCAAGGGCGAGCTGACCACGGTCGAGCCGCAGGTCGATCCGGCGACCCGGGCGATCAAGGTGCAGGCGACCCTGGACAATCCGGAAGAGCTGCTGCTGCCCGGCATGTTCGCCAATGCGCGCATCATCCTGCCTGACGGACCTGCGGTGGTGATGCTCCCGGAAACCGCGATCGCCCACACGCTTTACGGCGAATCGGTGTTCGTCGTGCGCGAGGGCGAGGCCGGCAAGGACGGCGAGCCGCAGCAGAAGGTCGAGCAGACCTTCGTGCGCACCGGCGAGGCGGTCAACGGCCAGGTTGCCGTGCTCGACGGCGTCAAGCCCGGCGATCTCGTGGTCAGCGCCGGCCAGTTCAAGCTGCAGAACGAGGCGCCGGTGCGTGTCGTGACCGACACCGCGCTCACCGCCCCCGACACCCCGCCCAGGCAATAGCGGCAAGCCGGACATCACGCCATGCGCTTCACCGACATCTTCGTCCGCCGTCCGGTCCTGGCGACCGTGGTCAGCCTGCTGATCCTGCTGATCGGCGCGCGCGCCTTCTTCAGCCTGCCGGTGCGCCAGTATCCGGAGATCAAGAACACCGTGATCACGGTGACCACCCAATATGCGGGTGCCTCCGCCGAGCTGATGCAGGGCTTCATCACCGTGCCGATCGCCCAGGCGGTCGCCGGCGCCGAGGGACTCGACTACCTGAAATCCGAGACCATCCAGGGCACCAGCACGGTGCAGGCGTTCATCAAGCTCAACGCCGATCCGGACCGGGCGATGACCGACGTGATGGCCAAGGTCAACCAGGTGCGCGGCGAGCTGCCGGCCGAGGCCGACGATCCGGTGATCTCGAAGACCACCGGCGACACCACGGCGGTGATGTATATCGGCTTCGCCAGCGAGCGCCTGACCGGTCCCGCGATCACCGACTACCTCACCCGCGTGGTGCAGCCGCTGCTCGCCACGGTCGAGGGCGTGGCGTCCGCCCAGATCCTCGGCGGCCAGCCGTTTGCCATGCGCATCTGGCTGGATCCGGCGCGCATGGCGGCGCGCGACGTCGGGCCGTCGGACATCGCCGACGCGCTGCGCGCCAACAACTACCAGGCGGCGGCCGGCCAGACCAAGGGCTACTTCACCGTCGCCAATGTGCGCGCCGACACCGATGTCGGCAATGTCGAGGCGTTCGAGAAGCTGGTGGTCAAGGCGGAGAACGGTGCCCTGGTGCGCCTCGGCGAGGTCGCCAGCCTCGAGCTCGGCGCCCAGCGCAGCGACAGCTCGGTGGCGATGGACGGCAAGCGCGCGGTGTTCATCGGCGTCAACGCCACGCCCAACGGCAATCCGCTGGACATCGTCGCCGGCGTGCGCGCGCTGGCGCCCACGATCGAGCGCGGGCTGCCGCCGACCCTGCTGATGGACATCGTCTACGACAGCACCAAGTTCATCCGCGCCTCGATCAACGAGGTCAGGAACACGCTGATCGAAGCCGTGGCGATCGTCATCGTGGTGATCTTCCTGTTCCTCGGCTCGGTGCGCTCGGTGGTCATCCCGGTGGTCACCATCCCGCTCTCGCTGATCGGCGCGGGCGCCCTGATGCTGGCGGCGGGCTTCAGCCTCAATCTCCTGACCCTGCTCGCCATGGTGCTGGCGATCGGTCTGGTGGTCGACGACGCCATCGTGGTGGTCGAGAACGTGCACCGCCACATCGAGGAGGGGCTGACGCCGCTGCAGGCGGCCCTGGTCGGGGCGCGCGAGATCGCGGGACCGGTGATCGCCATGACCATCACCCTTGCCGCGGTCTACGCGCCGATCGGCTTTCTTTCGGGTCTGACCGGCGCGCTGTTCCGCGAGTTCGCCTTCACCCTCGCGGGTGCGGTGATCGTCTCCGGCGTGGTGGCGCTCACCTTGTCGCCGATGATGTGCGCCAAGATGCTGAGCACAGCCGGCCATCAGGGCCGGTTCGCGAGCATGATCGACCGCACGTTTGGCGCCCTGAACCGCTGGTATGGCCGGCGCATCAGGAGCACGCTGGTCTACCGCCCGGCGACCCTCCTGTTTGCGCTCGCGGTGCTGGCGAGCATCCCGTTCCTGTTCGTCAATATCGGCGCCGAGCTGGCGCCCGAGGAGGACCAGGGCATCCTGTTCGCGGTCACCAAGGGGCCGCAGAACGCCAATATCGACTATATGGACGCCTATGCCGACCAGCTCGACGGCATCTTCACCTCGTTCCCGGAGCACGACACCCGCTTCGTGGTCAGCGGCATGGAGAGCGGCGTCAACAACGGCTTCGCCGGCATGCTGCTGGTGCCCTGGGAAGAGCGCGAACAGAGCGCCCAGGCGCTGCAGCCGATCGTCCAGCAAAGGCTGAACGAGATCACCGGCATGCAGGTCTTCGCCTTCTCGCTGCCGCCTCTGCCCGGCAGCAGCCAGGGCCTGCCGGTGCAGATGGTGATCAGCTCGCCCGCGGATTTCCAGCAGCTCTACGAAGCCATGGAGGAGCTGAAGACGCGCGCGCGCGAAAGCGGCCTGTTCATCGTCACCGACAGCGACCTCGCCTTCAACAACCCGATCGTCAAGGTCGAGATCGACCGCGACAAGGCGAACGATCTCGGCATCACCATGCAGACCATCGGCGACAGCCTCGCCCTGCTGCTCGGCGGCAATTACGTCAACCGCTTCAATCTCGAGGGCCGCTCCTATCAGGTGATCCCGCAGCTGCCCCGCGCGCAGAGGCTTTCAGCCGGCGACATCGAAAAGATCTACGTCAAGACCAGGAGCGGCGAGCCGATCTCGCTGTCGACCGTGGTCAGGATCTCGACCGCAATCGAGCCGAATTCGCGCAATCAGTACAACCAGCTCAATGCCACGACCTTCTCCGCCGTGCCGATGCCCGGCGTCAGCATGGGCCAGGCGGTCGAGTTCCTGGAGCGCCAGGCGGCGGAGCTGCTGCCCGCCGATTTCCGCCACGACTTCCTCTCCCAGTCGCGCCAGTACGTCCAGGAGGGCAATCAGCTCACCATCACCTTCCTGTTCGCGCTGGTGGTGATCTACCTGGTGCTGGCGGCGCAGTTCGAGAGCCTGCGCGATCCGCTGGTGATCCTGATAAGCGTGCCGATGTCGATCTGCGGCGCGCTTCTGCCGCTGTTCTTCGGTGCCGCGACCCTGAACATCTACACCCAGATCGGCCTGGTGACCCTGATCGGCCTGATCAGCAAGCACGGCATCCTGATGGTGGCGTTCGCCAACGAGCTGCAGCGCGAGCGCAATCACGACCGCATCCAGGCGATCGCCGAGGCGGCGCAGGTGCGGCTCAGGCCGATCCTGATGACCACGGCCGCCATGGTCACCGGCCTGTTCCCGCTGCTGACCGCAAGCGGCGCCGGCGCCGCCAGCCGCTTCTCGATCGGCCTGGTGATCGTCGCCGGCATGGCGATCGGCACGCTGTTCACCCTGTTCGTGGTGCCGACGGTCTACAGCTATCTCGCGAGTGACCACCGCCCGGCCAGGCGCGCCGCCGAGGAGGCGGAGCTGAAGGCAATCCTGCAGCCGGCCGAGTGAGCCCGGATCGAGGCGAACGGTCTGATCGTCCGAACGTTGGCTTTTGGGGTGAGCGCGATTGATCGGTTCACGCCGCCCTTCGTCGCGCGGATGGTCGGTCGAGCGTCACCGCCTGCCGCGTGACGGCAGGAGGAGGACGACGTGCCCTCGTCGGTTCAGGCGGTGCGCTCGGCGAGCCATTGCTTCCAGCCGACCTCGGGGTGATCGAGCCAGAAGTCGGCATAGTAGGGGATGAGCGGCTTGAAGCTGTCGAACAGCGCGCGCAGCTCCTTGACCGCGTCGCCGCCTTCCTCGGGCGGGACGGCGACCTTGTCGATGCGCAGGTCGGTGCGCGGGCGGGCGGCGTTGGCGTCGGCGACGATCAAACCCGCGGAACGCTGGCCGATCGGCTCGCCGCCGGCGCCGAAGCCCGCCTCGATGGTGCGCAGCAGCCGTTCCTCGAAGTCCTGCCCGGCATTGTCCAGAAAGGCGTCATGCATCGCCTCGACCACCCCCGGCCCGACCAGGCCGTTGCCCATGGTGATGAAGTCCTCGCCATGCTTGTGCCCGGCCCAGGGGCCGCATTTCGCGCCGGTATGGACCGCGACCGGGCCGGTCAGGGGCACGATTCCCACCTGGCGGTAGGCGAAATGCGCGTCATAGGCGGCGAGCGTCTTCAGGATCTCGGCGCCGGTCAGGCCGTTCTCGACCATGTCCAGCCCCATCAGCGCCAGCCGCCAGTTGCTGTGGCTCTGGGACGAGATGGCGGCGACGTTGCTGCGGACATGGGGGCAGCGCGAGGCGACGCCAAAGGGGCTGGTGGCGAGGCAAATGCCGAGTGCCCTGGTGTCCGGGCAGCGCGCGACGACGGTGTAGGTCACATCTTCCTCCTCTATGCATCCGCCTTGCCGGCGGGTTTCGATGGCGGACCCTCCTCCCGGCCCGCGGCCCGTATCCATTCCCGCCAGTTGCCCTGGGCGAGCCCTGGATTGTCGGGCCATTGCTCGTAGAACTCGGCGACCGGATCGAAGCGCGTCCAGAGGGTGCGAAGATCGGCGAGCGCGTCCCCGCCCTCCTGCGGATCGCGGCTGGCAACGTCGACGCGAAGATCGATGCGCGCGCGCCGCGACGGCGAGCCGGCGAGCAGGGCCGCCGACAGGAGGCCGTAGGGGCCGCAGGCGGCGGAGCGCCCGGCTTCGAGGGCGGACAGCAGCCGCTCCGCGAAGGCCGGGCCGTCGGCGCGCTCGAACTGCTGCAGCATGGCCTGCAGTGGCGCGTCGTCGGTCAGACCGTTGGCGAGGCACACCACCTTGTCGCCGAACGCGTGACCGGCCCAGCCGGCATTGGCACTGCCGGTATGCGCCACCGGCTCCTCGTCCGCGGTGACGATCGCGATCTGGCGGTAGTCGATCCAGCGGTCATGCTGCCTGAGCGCCTGCAGGACCTCGCCGGCCGAGAGGCCGAGGCGGAGAAGATCGATGGCGAGCGGCCCGAGCCCCGGATTGGTGAAGCCCTGGCTGGTGAGGGCGGCGAGGTCGGTCACCAGATGCGGACAGCGGGAACCGACGGCCATGGAGCCGGCCGCGATCGCGGTCGCGAGCGTCCGCCGCTCGGGATCGAAGGCGACGATGCCGAGCTGGCAGTGCGGGCATGACGGTGCGCTGATCGGCGTTCAACCGTGGTCTCCCGGGGAACATCTGGCGGCGGCGCCGACGCCTCCGGCATCCTCTCGGCAAACGCGCCGACATCGCAGCGCTGGCGGCAAGCTCCAGCGCCACGCGCTCGATCGCCGCCTCGAGGCGGCGCTGCGCCCGCTCGTTCTCGAGCACCGGCACGGTGATCTCGATCCTTCGGGTCTCACTGGTCGCCCGGCCGCGCGTCAAAAGCTCGCCGGCGCGTTCGGGATGCGCCTTCAGATAGGCCTCGATCAGGGTCCATTCCTCATCGGCGCTGAAGCCCGCAGTGTCGATGATCGTGCGCACATGCTGCACCGGCAGCGGCACGTCATAGGCGGGGCTGGTCATCTGCGAGACGAAGCTGGGATTGGTCCCGGTGGCGTCGGCGATCGCCTGACCGATGCCACGGCGGCGGCGCTGCAGCAGGCTCTGCAGCAGCAGCTTGTAGCGGCGGATCGGCATCTGGTTGTCGAACAGGTCGAAGTCCCGCCCGCTCCCCTGGCGCAGAGCCGTCTTGCGCTTCGCCGTGGTCATCCGTCTCCATCCGTCCGTGATCACTGCTCAACATTTAGTTCGATGTTTCCGCTTTAGGCAAGACTCTGCTCGTTCATTGCGCAAAAATAGAGAATATTCCCAAATGCAATAGGGCTTGCGATCTCATAAAGTTTATGTACTAAATATTTTTATAGGAGGAAATCCTAGCACGCCAAGCAACCAATACGAAAGGACCGTCGCATGTTCACGAAGCGCATGCTCGCCATGGGAATGACGGCTTGCCTCCTGTCGGCCGCAGCCCTCCTGCCGCCCGCAATCCTCCTGCCGACTGCGGCGATCGCGGCCGATCCGCTCAGGATCGGCCTGTTCGGGCCGATGTCGGGCGAACGCTCGGCGCTCGGCACCCGCTTTCGCGAGGCGGCGGTGATGTATGCCGACGAGGTCAATGAAGCAGGCGGCATCGACGGTCGTCAGCTCGAGATCCAGGCGGAGGACAGCCGCGGCCAGCCGCGCGAGGCGGCCAATATCGCCCAGAAATTCGCCCAGGATCCGACGGTCCTGGCGGTGATCGGCGGTCAGACCAGCACCGAGTCGATGGCCGCGGCGCCGATTCTCAGCGATGCCGGCCTCACCCAGGTCAGCCCGACCGCATCGCATCCCGACTACTCGACCATGAGCGACTATCAGTTCCGTATTTCCAACACCCAGGCGACCATCTCCCAGGTCCATGCCGACATGCTGGTCGGCACGCTCGGCTTCAAGCGCATCGCCATCATCTACTTCCAGGACGACTGGGGCGCCTACGTCAACAGCTCGACCACCGAGCGGGTCGTGGACATGGGCGCCGAGGTGGTGCTCGCCGAAGCCATGGTGCCGGAAGGCAGGGACTACCGGGCGCTGGTGACGAAAGTGCTCGCGGCCGAGCCCGACGGCATCTTTCTCGCCAGCCACTATGCGGAATCCGCGGTTTTCGTGCAGCAGCTCCGGCAGGCGGCGCCCGACATGCCGATCGCCGCGACCGACACGCTGAACGATCCGAAATTCATCGAGCTCGCCGGTGCTGCCGCCGACGGCGTGGTGATGCCGACCCCCTTCCTGCCGAGCGCCGCCGAGGCAGCCGCCTTCAGCGAGGCCTATCAGGCGCGCTTCGACAAGGTGCCCGACTACTATTCGGCCTTCGCCTATGATGCGGTGATGGTCATCGCCGAAGCGATGAAGGAGGTCGCTGCGAGCGGCGGCGAGATCACCCGAGCGGCGGTCCGGGACGCGATCGCGGGGGCCGAGGCCAGGGCCGGCGTCAGCGGCAGGATCCACTACGACGCCAATGGCGATCCCGAGATGCGCGAGATGAGCCTGATCACGATCGAGGGCGGCAAATACACCGCCTATCCGCCATCCTGACCGCCCCGTCCAGCCCTTGGCCGCAGGTCGTCGCGGCCAAGGGCTCAACCCCGGAACGGCCTGTCCCGATGGCCCGTCCTTGCGATCGGCACGCTCCGTGATCGAATTTCTGAGCCAGCTCCTGAACGGCCTGGTCATCGGCAATGTCTACGCGCTGATCGCGATCGGGTTCTCGCTGATCTTCGGCGTCGCCAACCTGATCAACTTCGCGCAGGGCTCGCTCCTGATGGTCGGCGCCTTCGTCGCCTACAGCGCGGTCGCCGCCGGCCTGCCGCTGTGGCTGGCGATCCCGGTGTCGATCGCGGTCACCACCGCGCTCGGCATGGCGATCGAGCGCGTGGCGCTGCGCCCGCTGGAACAGGCGCCCTGGATCGCGCCGCTTCTCGCCACGCTCGCCCTCACCTTCATTCTCGACCAGGCGGCCGAGATCATCTGGTCGCCGGAGGCGCATGCCTTTCCGAGCCCGCTCGCCGCCTATGCCTGGGTGTTCGGCGTCGCCTTCGTCACCGGCGTCGACCTCGCCATCCTGGCGATCTCGCTCCTGGTCATGCTCGGCCTCTGGCTGTTCCTCACCCGGAGCTGGACCGGCCGTGCGCTGCGCGCGATGTCGCAGGATCTGGACGCGGCCCGCCAGCTCGGCGTGCCGGTCGAGAGGCTGCGCCAGCTCGCCTTCGGCCTCGGCGCGGCGCTCGCCGCGGTCGCCGGCGTCATGCTCGCCATGTACTACCAGAGCATCTTCCCGCAGATGGGCGTGCCCTTCGGCCTGAAGGGCTTCGTCGCCGCCCTGCTCGGCGGGCTCGCGAGCATACCGGGCGCGGTGGTCGGCGGCCTGACCCTGGGGGCGCTCGAAGCGCTCGCGGTCGGCTATGTCGGCGAGAGCTTTCGCGACATGGTCGCCTATGCGGTTCTCCTGGTCATTCTGCTGTTCCGGCCGCAGGGGCTGATCGGCCATCGCCGGCTGGACGCGCTCGGCGGCGTCGGCGGCGCTTCGGGCATCATGCCGTCGACCTCGATCGTCATGGGCCAGGGCGGCATGCTGCTGCAGAGCAGCACATCCCTGCATCTGCCCGCGACCACGCTCGCCGCCGTTCTCGCGCTGCTCGCGCTGCTGCCGTTCACGGGCGTCGGCGACTACGTGCTGCAGATCACGCTGCTGGCCATGATCTTCGGCATTCTCGGCGTCGGCCTCACCATGCTTTCAGGCGCTGCCGGGCTGATGTTCATCGGCTTTGCCGGCGTCTTCGGCATCGGCGGCTATCTCGCGACCTTCGCCGCGAAATCCCTGGGCATGCCCGCCGAGGTCACCATTCTGTTCGCCGGCATCGGCACCGGCGCCCTGGCGATCGCGATCGGCCTGGTCTGCATCCCCTTCACCGGCCATGTGGTGGCGCTCGCGACCCTGGCCATGGGCCTCCTCATCTATCTGGTTCTGCTCAACTGGATCGACGTCACCGGCGGGCCGAACGGCATTTTCGGCATCCCGCGGCCGGCGTCGCTCCTCCTTGGCGACATGGGCCTCAGCTCGATGCGGGCGCAATACTGGCAGGGCCTGGTGGTCCTCATCCTGGTGGTGCTCGCCGCCGGCCGGCTCCTCGAATCGCCGATCGGCCGCGCCTGGCGCGCGATCCGCGAGGACCGCCCCGCCGCCCATGCCGCGGGCCTGCCGGTCAGGCGCTATCTGCTGACGGCGTTCGCCGCCGCCGGCTTTTGCGCCGGCGCGGCCGGCAGCCTCTACGCCTTTCTCCACCGCTATATCAGCCCCGACAGCTTTCGCCTCGACACCTCCTTCCTGCTGGTGGCGATCATCGTGCTCGGCGGCATGGGCAACCTCACCGGCGCGCTGATCGGCGCTGCGGCGCTAGCGCTCCTTCCGGAGCTGCTGCGCGACTTCGCCGATTTTCGCATGATCATGTTCGGCCTGCTGCTGTTCCTCGCCCTGCGCTTTCGGCCGCAGGGCATCACGGGCATACGCTGATGGCGACCGAAGCGCCCCGCCTCGCCGTCGATCGGCTGACCGTCGCCTTCGGCGGCCTGAAGGCCCTCGACGAGGTCAGCTTCGAGGTTGGCAAAGGCGCCTTTCTCAGCATCATCGGCCCGAACGGCGCCGGCAAGTCGACGCTGGTGCAGACCATCTCGGGCTTCGTCCGCCCGACCGCAGGCAGCCTTCGCCTCGAAGGCCGGCCGCTCGCGGGCCTGTCGAGCGACGCCATCGCCGCCCTCGGCGTCGCCCGCACCTTTCAGACGAGCCGTGTCTTTCCGGCCCTTTCGGTCGGCGACAGCGTCGCCGTCGGGACGCAGCGCCGGCTGATCGGCGGCGGTCGCACCGAGGTCGCGTTCAACGCCCTGAGCGAGCCGATCGCCGCTCTGCTCGGCCTTCCCCGCTATCGGCGCCGCGAGGCCGAGTGCCGCGCGCGCGCCGAAGAGGTGATGCAGCTTTTCGGGGACAGGCTCTGGCCGCGGCGCGACCAGCCGGCGCATTCGCTCTCCTACGCCAACCGGCGCCGTCTCGACATCGCGCGCGCCCTGATCGCCGAGCCCGATCTCCTGCTGCTCGACGAGCCGACCGCCGGCATGAACCCGACCGAAAGCCGGGAGCTCGCCGACGTTCTCGCGGGCCTGCGCGCGCGCTTCCCGGACATCACCATCATCATGATCGAGCACAAGCTGGACGTCGTCCGCCGGCTTGCCGACCGCACCATCGTCATGGGCG
>JAWKVM010000045.1:0-63865 GCA_041398025.1 Alphaproteobacteria bacterium | reverse complement strand
AAGGCCGGAAACCCTGGCGAGCGCGACGTGGCCATGGGCTGCGGCGTCGTCATCCGGGGCCGTCGTCTCGAGGCCGGCATGGGCGAGGGCGGCTCGGTAGCGTTCCGCGAGACCTGAGCTGCCGATCACCAGGATCGGCGCCTGGCCTGGCGCTGCCTCGAGATTGCCCAGCGCTTCGGCGATCTCGTGGCCGATCAGGAGGCCTGAGAGATAGGTGGCAAGCGCGTTGCCGGGAAGCCGCTCGAACAGACCGAGCGTGCGCGCGCTGAAAAGCTGCTGCAGCAAGTCGCCCGGCAGGCTGCGATGGGCGTCCAGACCCTGTTTGAAGGCAGCGTGCTCCTCGCCGCCTTCCGGCGTCATCAGCCGGCCGAGGATCGAGTGATCCTTGAGGACGGCGAACAGCTCGCCAGTCATGAAGGTCGCGAACCAGACGATCCTCCGGTCCTCCACCAGCACCCATTTGCTGTGGGTCCCGGGCATCACCAGAAGCCGGCGAGCGGGCTTCGCGCCGACCGCGCCGACGATCTGGGTCTCCTCGCCGCGCATCACGTCGGGGGCCTGGTTCGGCAGGTCCTGGGCGAGGCCCGGCACGATATGGATGTCGCCGTCCTCGGGATGGCGCAGCAGCCCCTGCGCGATCGCCTCGAAGGTCGCGGGCACGGGAAGATAGGGCGCCTCGATCCAGCCCTGGCGCGAACCGATCATGCCCGAGAGGATGACCGGCAGACCCGGCCGGCGCCAGGCGCCGATCAGGCCGTCCAGGCTTTCGGCGAAAGCGCCGTTCCGCACGCGCAGGATGCCCTGATCGTTGGCGGTCCTGTCGATGATCCGCCCGGCCGCATCGATCAGGAAAGCGCGGCAGGAGCTGGTTCCCCAATCGACGCCGATCAGGGCCGGCGCCTCCCCGCGTGGAGGTGCCCGGTCAGTCGCGGAGGACATGGATGTCGTCGGCCTTTTTGTTTTTGGACGCTCGACGCCACGATAGGTGAACATCCCTGATCGCGCCACGGCCAAAGTGACAGACGGGCTGATCGGTTCGGGATTGGCTTTGACAATAAGAACAAAACAGGAACATAATAGAGTAACAAAGGGCTTTTATCCGAAAACGACCATCGAGGAGATCGATGATCAGCGCGCATGCCAGACGATTGCCGCCCGCGGACGCCGCCCTTCGCCCCGACCGTCTTGCCGCCCTCCGACGGCTGATCGGCCGGATCGAAGGCCATGGCGGCAGGAGCGGCGGTCTCGCGCGGGACGGGGTGCGACGCGACGAGCCGCCGCTGATCGGCGAAGAAAAGACACGCCCGGCTTTGCACGAGCTGGTCGCCGACGCCTATCTCGATCACCCCGCGGCACGGGATTTCGCGCTCGCGCTGATCGCGCGCCTGATGCAGCAGGCGGATGACCAGAGCATGGTGCTGTGGTGCCAGCGACGGCTGGACAGCGCCGAGTTCGGCCAGCTCTACGGGCCCGGTCTCAAGGCCTTCGGCCTGCCGCCGGAACGCTTTTTGATGGTCACCGGCAGGCGCGATGCCGACTGCCTCTGGGCGATGGAGCAGGGGCTGGCATCCCGGAGCCTGCTCGCGGTGGTCGGTCAGGTGGGGCGCGCCGACCTGATCGCCAGCCGCCGCCTGTCGCTCGCCGCGAAAGCGCACGGCACGTTTTGCTTTCTCCTGCCGATCCGGCACGGCCGGGACCCCAGTGCCGCACGCACCCGCTGGCGCATCAGAAGTGCGGAAAGCCGCCCCGATCACCTCGACCCGGAAGGCCTGGGCAAACCCGCCTGGCATCTCGAGCTGGAACGCTCACCGCACGGCCAGACCGGCCATTGGACCGTGGAGTGGGATCATGCCGCGCATCATTTCTCTTTGGTTTCCAAGGCTGGCGACCAACCGGCTGCAGCCGCGGCTGCGAGGCGCAGCAGCCCTGACAAGACAGCCTCGGAAGTCATCGCCTTCGAGCGCACGGGATGAGGCAAGGCCGCTGGTGCTGATCGCGACGGTGAAGAACGCGCAGACCGTGACCGCGCTGAACGATGCCGCCGCAGCCGCCGGCCTGTCGCCCGGCATGACCCTCAGCCACGCGCGCGCCCTGGTCCCCGATGTCGAGACCGCCCCCGCCGATCCGAGAGGCGATCGCGCCGCCCTGGAAAAGCTCGCCGACTGGTGCTGCCGCTACAGCCCGTCCTGCGGCGTCGACGATAGCGCCAAGGACTGTGCCGTAGACTGTACCAACGGGGATTTCGGCCTCTGGATCGACAGCGCCGGATGCGCCCACCTGTTCGGCGGGGAAGAGGCGATGCTCGCCGATCTCGACCGGCGCCTCACCCATTTCGGCCTGCGCCACCGCCTCGGCCTCGCCGACACCCTGGGCGGCGCCTGGGGACTGGCGCGTTTCCATCCGGCCACATCGATCGTCGACGATCATGAGGCGCGCGAGGCGCTTTGCGAGCTGCCGGTCGCCGGGCTTCGCTTGAGCGCCGAAACGCTGACGCTGCTGCGCCGGCTCGGCTTGAAAACCGTCGGCCAGCTCGCTGCACTTCCGCGCACGGCGCTTGCCAGGCGCTTCACCTCCAGAGAGGAGAGCCAGGCGGTGCTGCGCCGCCTCGACCAGCTCTTCGGTATGATCGAGGAACCGCTCACCCCGCGCCGACCGCCGCCGGTCTACCGCGCCGAGCAGGCCTTTCTCGATCCTCTGACCGAGCCCGAAGCCCTGACCCAGGGGCTCGCCCTTCTCACCTCGGATCTCTGCCGCCTGCTGACCCGCGCGAACCAGGGTGCCGTGCGCCTCGCCTTCCTCGCCTTCCGCGTCGACGGCGAGGTCAGGACGCTGCGCGTCGGCACCAGCCTGCCGACCCGGGACCCCAGCCACATCGCCCGCCTGTTCGCGGAAAAGCTGGAAAAAATCGATCCTGGCTTCGGCATCGAAAAGCTGGCGCTGCACGCCAAGCACACTGCCGAGATCGAGAAACGGCAGAACAGGCTCAAAGGCGGCGTCACCGACATCACCGACCCGGACGAGCGCCTCGCCCAGCTCATCGACCACCTCACCGCCCGTCTCGGCGAGGACGCCGTCACCATCACCACCCCCATCGAAACCCACCTTCCGGAGGGGCAAGCTGCCCCTGGCTTGACCTGCAAGGAGCCCGCCATGGGGCAGGGTGCTCGGACCCCCACTTTCAAGTCTTGGGGAGACATGCCGCTGCTCGAGGGCCGGCCGTCCTGCCTGCTGCTGCGCCCCGAGCCGATCAAGGCGCTCGCCGAGGTCCCCGACGGCCCGCCGCGGCGCTTCACCTGGCGCCGCGTCACCCACCGCATCGTCAAAGCCGAGGGCCCCGAACGCATCGCCCCCACCTGGGTCGGCACGGTCGGCACGGTCGGCACGGCCGACGGCGTGGACTTGGCGTCCGAGACTCGCGACTACTACCGGGTCGAAGACGAGGAAGGCCGCCGCTACTGGCTGTTCCGCCAGGGCCTCTACGACACATCCGGCTACACCGGCCCTGCCACCGAGAAAAACGCCACCGCCGCCGGCCGCACCGACGGCGTCTGCTGGTTCATTCACGGGGTGTTCGGATGACCCGCAGCCCGACGACACGACCGGCTGCACCGACCCCATGCCCGAGCATCAGGTCAACGCCGTCGGCCGCGCCGACCGCGCCGACCGCTTGGTGTTGGGTTCGGATGCCCCGCAGCATGATCGGCACGAATCCCATGCCGACCCAACTCCATGTCGACCAGCTTGTTCGACGTCCAGAGCGTGCGATCTTCAGACATCGGCCTTTCCGTTTTCTTGCTCATCCGCTGCCCACACGGTGTCGAGCAAGGCCGCTCGATGCATCGTCAGCGGGCCATAGCAGCAGTGAGATCAGCACATTGCCCCACCGCCCCGCCGTTCACCTTTCCTTAACCTCATCATGTCATGGTCATGACCTGGTCCATGCGATCCTCGGAATCCGAGCCTGGTCCCAGGAAGATTGCCGGGCGGGCGGATTCCCAGGATCGCATGGACCAGAAAGCGAGCATGACAGACAGAGGTTAAGAAAGGGTGAAGAGCGCTTCCCCAATGATCAGGGAGAGACGCCCGGCAGCCTATTCGGCGCGGATGTCGTCGCGAAGCTTTCCGCCGAACCTTCACGCTTTTTTAACCCCTGCCTGCCACGATCCCTCTGCCTCGCTGGTCCATGCGATCCTGGGAGTCCGAGCCCAGCCCCTCTCTTTCGCCGAGCAGGCGGACTCCCAGGATCTCATGGACCTGTTCATGACCATGACATGGCGAGGTTAGGAAAAGATGAACGGCGGGGCGATGAGGTCGATGCGGGGCTGCTTGAGCGCCTTCGCCCATGACCGGCCTGCCTTCCGACTATGTCGAGCTGCAGGTGTCGACCAATTTCAGCTTTTTGCGCGGCGCGTCCCATGCCGAAGAGCTGGTCGAGACCGCGGCTGCCCTCGGTCTTGTCGGCATCGGGGTGACCGACCGGAACACGCTCGCAGGCATCGTTCGAATGCACAGTGCTGCCAAAGTCAAGGGTCTGCCCCTGGCAGTGGGCTGCAGGCTGGATCTCAGGGACGGCCCGAGTTTTCTCTGCTTTCCCGAAGACAGGGCCGCCTATGGCCGCCTTTGCCGTCTGCTCACCCTCGGCCAGGGCCGGGCGGAGAAGGGCGAATGCGACCTGTATCTGGAGGACCTGTTCGAGGCTGCCAAAGGACAGGTCCTTATCGTTCTGCCGCCGCTGCCGGCAGAGGACGAACTTTTCGAGAGGCAGCTCCGGCAGATCGTCACCAGCCTCGACGCTCGCCCCTATCTCGCAGCTCATCACCTCTTTCGCGGCGACGATCGCCGGCGTCTCAACATCCTCGCCGCTTTAAGTTTGTGGTCCAGCGCGCCGCTGGTTGCGACCAATGACGTGCATTGTCATGTCCCGGCGCGGCGGCCGCTGCAGGATGTGCTGACTTGCATCCGCGAGGGCTGCACGCTGAAGGACGCCGGCTTTCGCCTGATGGCCAATGCCGAGCGCCATCTGAAGCCGGGCGCCGAGATGCTGCGCCTGTTTCGCGGCCACGAAGGAGCCATCCGGCGCACGCTCGAGATCGCCGAGCGCTGCCGCTTCTCGCTGGACGAGCTGCGTTACGACTACCCGGACGAGCCGGTGCCGCCGGGGAAGACGCCGCAGTCCCACCTCGAAGATCTCACCTGGGCGGGTGCCGGCGAGCGCTATCCGGACGGCATTCCGCAAAAGATCCGGGACACCCTCGAAAACGAGCTCAGGCTGATCGCCACCCTCGACTACGCGCCCTATTTCCTCACCGTCCACGACATCGTCGCCTATGCCAAGTCCGAGAAAATCCTCTGCCAGGGGCGCGGCTCGGCTGCCAATTCCGCGGTCTGCTACTGCCTCGGCATCACCGCGGTCGATCCGGCCGAGGTCGATCTCCTGTTCGAGCGCTTCGTCAGCATGGAGCGCAAGGAGCCGCCTGACATCGACGTCGATTTCGAGCATGAGCGCCGCGAAGAGGTGATCCAGTATGTCTACCGCCGCTACGGCCGCGAGCGCGCCGGCATCGCCGCCACCGTGATCACCTACCGCTCGCGCAGCGCCGTGCGCGAGGTCGGCAAGGTCATGGGCCTGTCCGAGGACGTCACCTCGGCCCTCGCCGGCACCGTCTGGGGCGTATCCGGCGGCGGCCTTCCCGAGACCAGGGTCAGAGAGGCGGGCCTCGATCCGAACGAGCCCGTGATCAAAAAAACGCTGGAGCTGACCGAGGAGCTGATCGGCTTTCCCCGTCACCTCTCGCAGCATGTCGGCGGTTTTGTCCTGACCAAGAGCCCGCTTTGCGAAGTCGTGCCCATCGGCAATGCCGCGATGGCGGATCGCACCTTCGTCGAATGGGACAAGGACGATCTGGACACGCTTGGCATCTTGAAAGTCGACGTCCTCGCCCTCGGCATGCTGACCTGCATCCGAAAAGCGTTCGAGCTGCTGCAGCACCATTACGGCCTCACCCACGACCTTGCCAGCATTCCGCCTGACGACGAACCGACCTACGACATGCTCTGCCGTGCCGATTCGCTCGGCGTCTTCCAAGTGGAAAGCCGGGCGCAGATGAACATGCTGCCGCGCCTCAAGCCCCGCTGCTTCTACGACCTCGTGATCGAGGTCGCGATCGTCCGTCCGGGGCCCATTCAGGGCGACATGGTGCACCCCTATCTCCGCCGCCGGGACGGCCTCGAGCCCGTCTCCTTCCCATCACCGTCCCCGGATCACGGCCCGCCCGACGAGTTGGAGCGCATCCTCAAAAAAACCCTGGGCGTGCCGCTCTTCCAGGAGCAGGCGATGCGCATCGCGATCGAGGCAGCCCGGTTCACGCCTGACGAGGCCAACCGCCTGCGCCACGCCATGGCCACCTTCCGCCGCCGCGGCACCATCGACCAGATGCGCGATCAGTTCGTCGACGGCATGACCCGGCGCGGCTACGAACGCGACTTCGCCGAGCGCTGCTTCAAGCAGATCGAAGGCTTCGGCGATTACGGTTTTCCCGAGAGTCATTCCGCGAGTTTTTCCAAGCTGGTCTACGTCTCCTCATGGCTCAAATGCCATTTTCCGGCGGCCTTCGCCTGCGCCCTCCTCAACAGCCAGCCCATGGGTTTTTATGCGCCCGCCCAAATCGTGCGCGATGCCCGCGAACACGGCGTCGAGGTGCGCGAGGTCGACGTGAACTACAGCCATTGGGACTGCACGTTGGAAAAGAGCACAAATAGTAAACCAGGTGCTGGAAGCACCGCGCTTCGCTTAGGCATGCGCCTGGTCGGCGGCATGAATGATGAGCAGGCTGCGACCATCGCCGTCTGCCGGGACCACCCCTACACCGACATCCGCGATGTCAGAGACCGCACCGGCGTCCCGATCCGCACCTTGGAGCGCCTCGCCGCCGCCGACGCCTTCCGCTCCATGGGCCTGGACCGCCGCCAGGCGCTCTGGCAGGTCCGAGAAATCAAGTCGGAAAAGCCGCTGCCCCTGTTCGCCCATGCCGGTATCGCCGGCCAGGGCGAGGATCCGGCTGTGGCCCTGCCACCCATGCCCATGCCCGAGCACGTCGTGGTCGACTACCAGACGACAGGCCTCTCCCTCAAAGCCCACCCCCTGAGTTTCCTGCGAGACGCCTGCCGGGCCAAAGGAATCCTCGCAGCCGAGGATCTCTCCAGGCAAGTCAACGATGCGCGCGTCGCGCTTGCGGGGGTGGTGCTGGTGCGCCAGCGGCCGGGCACGGCCAAGGGCGTGGTGTTCGTCACCATCGAGGACGAGACCGGCATCGCCAATTGCGTGGTCTGGTCGAAGGTCATGGAACGCTACCGCCGCACCCTCATGGGCGCCCGCCTCCTCCTGGTCCAGGGCCGCCTGCAAAGGCACGGCAGCATCATCCACATCGTCGCCGAGCACATGAAGGACTGGACCCACCACCTAGCCCGCCTCGCCGACAGCAACGTGCCGCGCGGGGGCGACGCGCCCTACGAGGGCAACGTTTCCCGTGAACTGCGCCCGTCCCCCCACCGCCACCCGCGTAACGTCCGTATCATGCCGAAATCCCGAGACTTCCACTGAGCGGAGGCGAGGGGGCGTATTTCCCGAGATCGGGCGGTTCATCGAAAGTTCATCCGGGCAGCGCTAGATCCGTGCGAAGAGAACGCCTCAAAGGGAGAAAAAACCCATGCATCGAGGTCTCTTCGGCGCCTGTCTCGTCCTCACCTTCGTCCTGCTCGCCCCCGCGCGCGGCCATGCCGACGACGTCCAGCCGCTCCGCTTTCGGGACGACGTCAAGAACAGCTTCATCGAAGCGCCCGGCATCGCCACCGACATCCGCATCGATGTCGAAGGCACCGTCGCACGCACCTCCGTCACCCAGTATTTCCTGAACGACACCGAGGCCTGGCAGGAGGGCGTCTATCAGTTTCCGCTGCCCGAGGATGCCGCGGTCGACAGCCTCACCATGATGATCGGCAAGCGCCGGGTCATCGGCTTCGTCACCGGCAAGGCGGAAGCGAAGGCGATCTACGAGACCGCCAAGGCCGAAGGGCAGGCGGCGGGGCTGGTCGACCAGAAGCGGCCCAACCTCTTCAAGACCTCGCTCGCCAACATCCCGCCGAAAAGCCTGATCGCCATCGAGATCCAGTATCAGGGAAGCGTGCGCCTCGACGAGCAGCGCTTTTCCCTGCGCATGCCGCTCGCGATCACGCCGCGCTATGACCACATCGGCGAGGAGCAGCTTCGCCATCTCGTGACCGTGGCCGATCAAACCTGGGCCGAGGAGGTGGTGGACCGGCTCGCTCTCACCGATTTCGAAAGCGGCAACAATCCCGTCGACCTCGCCGTCACGCTCCGGCCGGGCTTTCCGACCGCCTCGATCGCAAGCGCCTCCCATGTCATCGAGACGGCGGCGCTCGACGCGGGCGAGGGCTACGCGATCTCTCTTGCCCGCGGCGTCACCCCCGGCACGCGCGACTTCACCCTGGAATGGACGCCCGAGCCCGCAGCCGAGCCTTTCCAGGCGCTCTACACCGAGGAGCTGGAGGGCGAGCATTACAGCCACCTCCTGATGATGGCGCCCGAAGGCGACATCGCTGGTCCGCACGCGCGGCCGAAGCGCCAGGTCACCTACATCATCGACGTCTCGGGCTCGATGGACGGCCCCTCGATCCGCCAGGCCAAGGCGGCGCTGCTCCTGGCGCTCGACGATCTCCGCGCGGACGATCTCTTCAACGTCATCGCCTTCAACGACGGCTACTGGACGGTGTTTCCGAACGCCGTCAGCGCCGATGCCGCCGGCATCGAGACGGCCAAGGCTGCCGTGCGCGGCCTGCGCGCCGATGGCGGCACCGAGATGATGCCGCCCCTGATCGAGGCGCTGACCGAGCCCGAGAGCGCCGATCATCTCCGCCAGATCGTGTTCATCACCGATGGCGCCATCGGCTATGAGGATCAGATCGCGGCCACCATCAGAAAGCTCGCCGGCAATGCCCGCTTCTTCGCGATCGGCATCGGATCGGCCCCGAACGCCCATCTGCTGCGCCACATCGCCATGGCCGGGCGCGGCAGCTACAGCTTCATCGGCGACGTCAGCGCGGTCGAGCGCGAGCTGGCCGCGGTCTTCAGGAAGATGACCTCGCCGGCGCTGACCGATCTCGAGCTCGTGCTGCCGGCCGGCATCGAGGCCGAGGTCCTGCCGGACAAGCTGCCGGACCTGCTCCATGGCGAGCCGATCTCGGTCGCGATCCGATCGTCGAAACCGCTCGAAAGCCTCGGCATCCGGGGGCTGCGCGGCGGCGAGCCCTGGGCGACGACGCTCACCATCGACGCGCCGCGCTCGGCCGACGGCATCGGCAAGATCTTTGCGCAGAGGAAAATCGAGGCGCTTACCTTCGATCGCCTCAATGAAGCCGACGAGACCCTAGAGGCCGAGATCGAAGCGATCGCGATCCGCCACCAGCTGGTGAGCGATCAGACCAGCCTGGTCGCGGTCGACGAGGCGATCCTTCGCCCGGCGAGCGCTCCTCTCGTCCAGAAACGCTACGATCCGACCCTGCCGCTCGGCTGGCAGGAGGACCGGCTGAAGGCGCTCGAGGCCGAGGCCGCCTATCGCCGCCTGAAGGAGCAGCAGCCGGCCGACGGCTCCCCGGACAACGCCATGATCGAGCCGATCAGCCTCCCGCAGACCGCGACCGGCTATCAGCTTCATCTGCTGTTCGGCCTGTCGCTGATGCTCGCGGGTGCCGGTCTCCTCCTGATGCGGCGGCGTCTCCGTCATGCCTAGGCTGACCCTTGCCGCCGCGATCGTCCTGATGGCAGCGGGCATCGCGCTCACCGGCTACGGCCTGCTCACGCCGGCGAAGGCCTGGCTCTCGGTTCGGCTCCTGGACCGTGCCTGGGAACGGGTGCTCGCCGGGGAGGAGGGGGTGCGCCCGTGGCCCTGGATGGACAGCGAGCCGGTCGCCAGGCTGCGCTTCGCCAAGGCGGGCGACGATCCGGCGAGCGCCCGCGCGAGCTTCGTGGTGATGCGCGGCGTTTCCGGCTCGATCCTCGCCTTCGCCCCCGGCTGGCATGAGGGCACGGCGCGGCCGGGCGATGACGGCGCGGTCCTGATCTCCGCCCATCGCGACACCCATTTCGCCATCCTCAAGAACATCGCCCGCCATGACCGCCTGGTTCTCGAAGACCGGACCGGCAAGGCGCGGACCTACGAGGTCCGCGACATGGTCGTGACCGGCGAGCCGGTGCTCCGGCTGGACCGGGGTGACGAGAGGCAGCACCTTCTCCTGGTCACCTGCTATCCCCTGGACGCCTGGCGCCCGAACAGCCCGGAGCGGCTGGTGGTGGTCGCCGAGCCGATCTAGCGCTTCTTCGGATCAGGCGGGGCCACCTGCCCGACAAGACAATGCGGCGCAACCAATCAGATAGGGCATGCATGCCGCGCGCATCCGATCGGAACGCGCTCCAGCTAGTTGGCCTGTCGCCGCGTCTCTTGGTGCCGGGGCGCGCCCTGGATGCCGTCGAGAGCTGAGCGACGATGGAGGAGGTCGTCGCCGGGAGCTGCCTCCGCACCATCTTCGTATCGTCAAATACCGGCTGGCGACTGCGGCACGCTATGGTGTAGTGTGATATCATTGATTGAATAAATATCACTTATATTACACTGTTTGATTGATATCACCCACGCCCTGCCTTTATATCCTTGGGTGACGGACGGACAGGGACCAGCGCATGGACGAGATGTCGCGCGTCGGTGGACAGCAGGTGGACCGGCCGGCCTCGGACTGGGCCGGCATCGGTGCATCCTCGGACGGCCTCGGGCCTCTGCTTGAGCTCGGATGCAGCCTGACGGAGAACGACCCGATGCGCTGCGGGCGGATCCACGCCGGATCGGATCGTGGAAGCGGCGCGTGGCGAGCTTTCGCCGCTGATCCTGTTCGAGGTCCGGCACGAACCTGTCGGGGAGGAGGCTGCGATCGAATCCGCACCTGACGACGGGCGCCGGCGACTCGTGGAGCTGGAGCGCGAGCTTGCCGCGATGCGCGAGTCGCTGCAGCAGGCCGATGAGGAGCTGCAGCTGCTTCTCGACAACGTTCCGGCCGGCGTGATGATCCGCAATCGATCTGGCAGGATTCTCAAGGTCAATGCCGGTTCGGCCAAGTTTCTGAACCGGCCGATCGACCAGATCGAAGGGCGAAACCTCGGCGACTTCGGCTTGCCCGGCGCCATCCTGGAGGAGGATCGCCAGGTGATCGACAGCGGCCGGCCGCTCTTGAACGTCGTCCACCAGATCGACGGGCGGGATGGCCAGCCGCTCTGGCTGCGCATGGACCGGATGCCGTTCCTTCATCGCGGCACCGGCGAGATCTGCGTCTATGCGCTCGCCGAGAACATGACCGATACGCAGAAGGCACGGCAGGCACTGACGGAAAGCGAGGAGCGCTTCGAGCTCGCGCTTCGCGGGTCCGACCTCGGAATTTGGGATTGGGATCTTGTCGATGGCACGGTCTTCTGGTCCTCCCGATGCCTCGGGATCCTGGACATCGACAGGACCGAGTTCGCGGGGATGCAGGCTGATTTCTGGGATCGCATTCATCCCGATGACAAGGATCGGGTCGAGGCCGCGCGCACCGCGCATTTCGATAAGGGCGCGCCCTATATCGTGCACTATCGCATACGGCGAAAGGACGGCAGCTATCGGTGGATCGAAACCCGCGGCAAGGCCGTTCGGAACGAGAAGGGCCGGCCCGTGCGCTTTCTCGGCTCGGCGGACGACATCACCGATCGGCGCCGCGGTGAGCTGGCGCTCAAGGAAAAGACCGAGCAGATGGCGCTCGCCGAGACCATCGGCGGAATCGGCCATTGGCGAATCGATCTCGTCGAGAACAGCCTTTTCTGGTCCGATCAGGTCGTCGTGATTCACGGCGAAGATCCGGCGACATTCAGGCCCGACCTGGAACGCGCCATCGAGTATTACCACCCCGACGACCGCGCGATGGTGCAGCGCTGCGTCGAGGACGGGATGACCCGAGGCCAGCCGTTCGAGTTCGAGGCGCGCATCGTGCGGCGGTCCGGCGAGGTGCGGGTCGTTCACTCCATCTGTCGGGTCGAGCGCGACCGGGACGGCAAGGTCACCGTGCTGTTCGGCGTGTTCGCCGATATCACCGAACGGCGCGAGCGGGAAAAGGAGCGGCAGAAGACCCTGGACGAGCTTTACCGCTCCAATGCCGAGCTCAGCCGCTTTTCCTATGTCTGCTCCCATGATCTGAAGGAGCCGGTGCGCACGCTCGGCAATCTGGCCGAGCTGCTGCTCGACGAGGAGCAGCCGGTTGACGACGCGGAGCGGCGTGACCTGCTCACGCGCATCCACAAGAATGCCCAGCGGATGAGCGTCATGATCGAAAGCCTGCTGGCCTTTTCGCGCGCGGACGGCACGCTCACCACCGAACCCGTCGACCTGAACGAGACCATGGAGGAGGTGCGGGACAATCTGAGCGCAGCGATCGAGCAGGCAAAGGCCGAGATCGAGATCGGCGGCCTGCCGACGCTTTCAGGCGCCAGAGTGCATTTTCGGCAGCTTTTCCAAAATCTTATCGGGAATGCGCTGAAATTCGGACGCCCCGGTGACTGCCGGGTCGAGATCAGCTGTCGGGACGAGGGCGACTTCTGGTCGATTGCCGTCGACGACAACGGGCCCGGCGTGCCCGAAGGCGCGCGCGAGGAGATTTTTCAGGTCTTCAAACGCCTGCATCGCAGAGACGACGTTCCCGGAACGGGTCTGGGACTGTCGATCTGCAAAAAGATTCTTAAGCAATATCGTGGCATGATCCGGTGCGATCGAAGTGCGCTGGGCGGCGCGTCGATGATCATCCGCCTGCCCAAGGAGAGCTCATGAGGTCGGCGCCAGATGATGTCGAAATCTTCTATGTCGACGACGTCGAGGATGAGATCGTCATCACCGAATTGAATCTGAGGCGGCAGAAGCTGCGCCTCGAGATCCGCTTCCATATGGACGCGGCCGAGATGCTCGCGACGCTGGACCAGCGCCGCCAGGCCGCCGAGCGCCTGCCAGGTCTGATCGTCACCGATCTGAACATGCCGGGCATGAGCGGCCTTCAGCTTCTGCAAAAGCTGCGCGCCGAGGCCGCCTACCGGGATGTGGTGATCGGCGTCTGCACCGGGTCGGAAAACCTCGCCGATCACGCCGCCGTCCTGGCTGCGGGCGGTGATTTCGTCGTGGTCAAGCCGTTCGATCGCGGCAGGCTCGCCCAGATCTGCGAGACCACCGGCCGGTTTCGCCTGGTCGAAGAAGCACCCGGCAAGACTCGCCTCTGCCAGGCCGCGGCGTGATCGCTTCCGGCTCTTGCGGATGGCTGCAGAAGCCGTTTTCATAGCCCTCTTGTCGCTGCGTTGAGGGTTATCACAGATGAAGACGGCGTCGATCCGGGCGGGCGTGGACATTGGCGGGACGTTCACCGACGTCGTTCTCGAAGTGGGGGACGAGCGCTTCTCCATCAAGGTGCTGACCACCTACGCCGCTCCCGAGGACGCGATCCTGGATGGCATCAGGCAGGTCGCTGCCCGGGCCGGGATCGATCCCGGCGAGATCGGCCAGGTGATTCACGGCACCACGCTCGCGACCAATGCACTGATCGAGCGCCGCGGCGCGCGCACCGCGCTCATCACCACCGAGGGCTTTCGCGACGTCATCGAGATGCGCACCGAGTCGCGCTTCGAGCAATATGACCTCAATCTCAAGCTGCCGGAGCCGCTCCTGCCCCGCCAGCAGCGCTACACGGTTCGGGAGCGTCTCAGCGCCGCGGGCGACGTGCTCATCCCGCTGGACCGGGGCGAGGTCGAGGCGGTGGTCGAGCGGGTCGCCGAGGGAGGCTATAAAAGTGTCGCGGTCGGCCTGCTGCACGCCTATGTCGACCCTTCCCACGAGCGCCTGATCCGCGAGGTCCTCCAGGAAAAACTGCCCGGCGCGATGGTGTCGCTGTCCTCCGAGGTATCGCCGCAGATGCGCGAATATGAGCGCTTCAACACCACCATCGCCAACGCCTATATCAAGCCGCTGATGAAGAGCTATCTCGGCCGCCTCGGCGGCCGCTTCGCGGACGAGGGCATCACCTGCCAGATCTTCCTGATGCATTCCGGCGGCGGCATCATCTCGCTCGAAAGTGCCGCCGAGTTCCCGGTGCGCCTGGTGGAATCGGGCCCGGCCGGCGGCGCGGTGTTCGCTGCCCACATCGCGGCGTCCTACGGTCTCGGCAAGGTGCTGTCCTTCGACATGGGCGGCACCACGGCGAAGATCTGCCTGATCCGCAACCATACGCCCAAGACCAGCCGCGTGTTCGAGGTGGCGAGGACCTACCGCTTCAAGAAGGGCTCGGGCATGCCGATCTCGATCCCGGTGATCGACATGGTCGAGATCGGGGCGGGCGGCGGCTCGCTCGCCCATGTCGATGCGCTGCGTCAGATCCGGGTCGGCCCGGAATCCGCGGGCTCCGAGCCCGGCCCCGCCTGCTATGGCAGGGGCGGCGAACGCCCGGCCGTGACCGACGCCGACCTGGTGCTCGGCAGGCTCGATCCCGACAACTTCGCGGGCGGCTCGATCGCCCTCGATCCGGCGAAATCGGCGGCGGCGCTGGATGCGCATGTCGGCCAGCCGCTGGACATGGACACCATCACCGCCGCCTTCGGCCTGTCCGAGGTGGTCGACGAGAACATGTCGAACGCGGCGCGCGTGCACGCGGTCGAGAATGGCGAGGATCTTTCCGACTACACCATGATCGCGTTTGGCGGTGCGGCCCCCCTCCATGCCGGCCGCCTCTGCGAAAAGCTCGGCATCGAGCGCGTGCTGGTGCCGCCTGGCGCCGGCGTCGGCTCGGCGATCGGCTTTCTCAGGGCACCCTTCAGCTTCGAGGCCAACCGTAGTGTTCGCATGCGCCTTTCCGACTTCGACCCGGCGACCATCCGAACCCTCCTCGCCGAGCTCGAAGACGAGGCCACCCGCTTCGTGCGCTCCTGTGCCCCCGATGCTCCGATCGAGGCCGAGGTCAAGGTCTATATGCGCTATATCGGCCAGGGCTGGGAGATCCCGGTGCCGCTGCGCGCCGAACAGGCCGCGAACCCGGATGCTGAAACCTTCAGACGGTTATTTGAAGACGACTATGCAGCACTTTTCGGCCGCAAGGTCGAGAATCTGGACGTCGAGATCATCGTCTGGTCGGTCAACGCCACCACATCAGCAGAGGCGGCGGAAAGCATCCACAGGCTGGACGGCGACGCCGAGGCGGTCAGCGCAGGCGAGCGCGCCTTGTTCGATCCGGCGCTCGGCGAGACCGTCCGGGCCCGTGTCGTGGAGCGTGCGTCTTTGCGGCCGGGCGAGACTCTCGCCGGACCGGCGGCGATCACCGAGGACGAGACCACCATCATCGTTCCGAGCAGCCGGCGCGCGATCGCCCAGCCCGACGGCTGCATCGACGTCGTAAGGCGGGACTAGGAGACTGCACATGTCAAAAAAAACGTCGGCGGTGTCCTATCAGGTGATGTGGAACCGCCTGATCTCCGTGGTCGAGGAACAGGCGCAGGCATTGGTGAGGACCGCTTTTTCCACCTCGGTGCGCGAGGCGGGCGACCTCTCGGCGGGCGTCTACGACCTCCAAGGCCGGATGCTCGCCCAGGCGGTCACCGGCACGCCCGGCCACGTCAACTCCATGGCCGATGCCGTGCCCCACTTCATGCGCCGCATCGGCCTGGACAACATCTTCGAAGGCGACGTCTACATCACCAACGACCCCTGGGAAGGCACCGGCCACCTGCACGACATCACCGTGGTCAGCCCCTCCTTCCACAAGGGCAGGCTGGTCGGCTTCTTCGCCTGCACCGCGCATATCGTCGACATCGGCGGACGCGGCTTCGGCGCCGATGCCAATTCGGTGTTCGAGGAAGGCCTCTACATCCCGATCATGAAGTTCGCCGAGCGCGGCCTGGTCGACCGCACGCTGATCCGGATCATCCGCGGCAATGTCCGTCAGCCCGATCAGCTCATCGGCGACGTCTACGCGCTCGCCACCTGCAACGAGGTCGGCCATCGCCGGCTGATCGACATGATGACCGAGTTCGCCCTGGACGATCTCGCTGGCATCGCCGCGTTCATCCTCGAGAACTCCAGGCAGGCCACGATCGAGCGCATTGCCGCGTTGCCGAACGGCACGGCCGAAGGTGCCATGACCATCGACGGCTATGACCGCCCGATCGACCTCAAGGTCAGGCTCGTCATCGAGGCGGATCGTATCCGCTGCGATTTTGCCGGGACCTCGCCGGTGGACCGCAAGGGCATCAACGTGCCGGGCGTCTACACCAAGGCCTATGCCTGCTACGCGCTCAAATGCGCCATTGCGCCCGACATCCCGAACAACACAGCGTCGCTCGAGCCCTTCGAGGTAAGCGCCCCCGAAGGCTCGATCCTGAACGCGCCGCATCCTGCCCCGGTCGCCCTTCGCCACATCATCGGCCACATGATCCCGGACACGGTGTTCGGCGCCCTCGACCAGATCCTGCCGGCGACCGTGCCGGCGGAAGGGGCGGGCTCGCTCTGCAATTTCCAGGTCTCGCTCAGGCCGCGCACCGATGCGCCGGCGCCCGCGGACGCCACGCGCGCCGAGGTGCTGACCTTCAACTCCGGCGGCTCCGGTGCTCGCCCCACCTCCGATGGTCTGAACGCCACCGCCTTCCCCTCAGGCGTCATGACCATGCCGGTGGAGGCGACCGAGAACACCGGACCGATCGTCATCTGGCGTAAGGAGCTGCGACCGGACAGCGGCGGCGCCGGCAGATATCGGGGCGGCCTCGGGCAATATATGGAGGTCGGAGCACTCGACGGCCACGAGTTCGATTTCCAGGCGATGTTCGACCGAGTCGACCACCCCGCCCGCGGCCGCCAGGGCGGTGAAAACGGCGCGCCCACCACCATCGCGCGCGACGACCAGGCGCCGATGAAAGGCAAGGGCAAGCAGTTCGTCCCCCACGGCCGCCGCGTCCTGCTCGCCTTTCCCGGCGGCGCCGGCTATGGCGACCCGAAAGCGCGTGATCCGGACCTGGTCAAGCGCGATCTCGCCCAGGGCTACAGCTCCGCCGAGGCCGCGAGATGCGACTACGGCCTCAGCGACCAGGATATAGCCGACGTGCTCACTGCCGCCGGCGCGGCTCGGCCAGTGGCGCGGCCACCTCGTTGACTCGGAGCGGCATGGCCCGGATTGGCGGTATGCGGTCAGGTTTGCTTGCGCAGTGGCAATCTGGTCGAGAGGACGTTTGCGACCGTCCGGCATTTTTCGGACGAAAAAAGACCTCGGCGTCGCATGTCATGCGATATAGCGCTGATCAAGGTTTTCAAGTCGGCCAAAATTGCCAATGTTTTGGAGCGTTCACCGGCGCCGCCTGGACGACACCAACCGACTCGGCAAAGTGTTTGAAGGCATCAGGTTTCACGGTGGAGAGCCAATCAAGACAGCCGTGGAGCACGCTGCGGCATGAACGGCCATACACAAGCTTTGCGCTTAGCTTCAGGTCTTCGAGCTCTGGTTCGTGTCTGCGGGGCAGGGGAGGCAGGGCGTTTGCAATGTGGGGACGACAGGTCGGTCCCGGCGAGGTGGGCAGTTCGTGGTTCTGAAAACGGAGCGACGTTTGCCGGTCAGCCAGCTCCTTTGTCCAGCGGGGCTCCTTAAAATTGAAAAAAAAAACCGACGCTCTTGCCTTCGTTTACGTTCTCCTAGGAACGCCCATATGACGTCAGCAATCGCATTATTCTGGTCCATGTTCGATCCTGGGAATCCGAGCCTCACCCTACAACCTTCGCGGGCGGGCAGATCACAGGATCGCATGGACCAGAACACAAACTGGCATTGGAATTTAGTGTTGATTTTGGCGGGAGTAATGTCTTGGGCTGGCATCGTTCTCGATAAGGTTTCTTTTTTGGTTTCTTCTTCTTTTGCTGCATTTTTGGTGACTGTGCTCTACATGCGAAGCAGCGAGCGCGAAACCATTGCGCGCAAACGCTAATGCATCCCCCGGCGATGTTTGGGCGTTTGACCCGACATTGAAGCGATAGAGCGCGCAAGCCGTATCTACCTTGCCGCGATTTGCGCGAACTCCAGCATTCTGCCTATTCGCCCCGAACGATCAGGCCGCCGTCGACCCGCAGGATCTCGCCGGTGATGAAGGAGGCGCGGTCGGAGGCGAGGAAGGTGACGGCTTCGGCGACCTCTTCCGGCTGACCGAAGCGGCCGATGGGATGGGCGCGGTTCCAGGTGGCGATCAGCTCGTCCGGGTTAGGATGTTCCTCGAACACCTTTTCGTTCAGGGGCGTCATGATCGTGCCGGGGGCGACGGCGTTGACGCGAATGCCATGGGGCGCGAGGTCGACCGCGGCCTGCTGGGTGAGCGCGTTGATGCCGCCCTTGGCCGCGGCATAGGCTGCCCAGCCCTGAAAGCCGGCGAAGGCCTGCACCGACGACATGTTGATCACGGTCCCTTTCTTTTGCCGGCGCATCACCGGGACGCAGACCTTCATGCCGCGCCAGACGCCGGTGAGGTTGATGGCGAGCGCGCGGTTCCAGGTGGCCTCGTCGGTCTCGTCGACCACGCCTCGGATCGGCTGGGCTGCATTGTTCACCAGGATGTCGATCGTCCCGTAACGATCGAGGGCGGTCGCCGCCATCGCTTCCATGTCGCCCATGGACGCGACGTCGGTCCTGACGAAGAGGGCATGGCCGCCGGTCTCGTTGATCGCCGCCTCCACCGATTGGCCTGCCTCCTCATCGATATCGGCGAGCACCACGCTCGCCCCCTGCTTCGCCATCTGCCGCGCGCAGGCCGCGCCGATACCCATGGCAGCACCGGTAATAATCGCCACCCGTCCTTCAAGATCACCAGCCATCATCGCCCCCGTCTTTCCTAACTTGGGATCGAGTCTAGCCGCCGCTGCGCGCGCCGTCAGCCATCCATGCCGTCGCCGCATCCGCGCCTGGACCGGAGGATGGCTCTCGCGCTACCATCACCGGGCGTTCGACCGGCATGGTCTCCTCGAGAAGATACCGTCTGTCGCCCATCGGGAGGTGAAGCATGGCTCTTTCCAGCGAGCAGATCCGACACTATCGGGAGGACGGCTACGTCTTTCCCATTCGTGTGCTCGACGAGGCGGAGGCCGCCGGCTGTCGGGCCAGGCTGGAAGCGATCGAGAAAGGCGGTGCCGAGCCCGCGAAACGCCTCAAGTTCAAGCCGCATCTGGTCTTCACCTTTCTCGACGACCTGATCCGCCACCCGAAGATCCTGGATGCGGTCGAGGACGTCATCGGCCCGAACATTCTCTGCTGGGGCACCAATTTCTTCACCAAGGAGCCGAAGACCACCAGCTATATCAGCTGGCACCAGGATCTCACCTATTGGGGCCTCGAGCCCGCCGACATCGTCACCGCCTGGGTGGCGCTCAGCCCGGCCACCGTGGCGAGCGGCTGCATGCGCTTCGTGCCCGGCAGCCACAAAATGGAGGTGGCGCCGCACAACGACACCTTTGCCGAGGACAACATGCTGACCCGCGGCCAGGAGATCTCGGTCGAGGTCGACGAGAAGGACGCGGTCGACATCGAGCTCGCGCCCGGCGAGATGTCGCTCCACCACGTGAAGCTGATCCACGGCTCCAACGCCAATCGCTCGGACGACCGCCGCATCGGCTTCGCGATCCGCTACATCCCCGCCTATGTGCGCCAGGTGGTCGGCGACAAGGACAGCGCCGTGCTGGTGCGCGGGACGGACGACGAGGGGAATTTCGAGCTGGAAACGTCGCCCAGGATGGACATGGACCCGGCAGCGCTCGAACGCCATGCCGCGATCATGCGGCGGCAGGAGGCGATCCTCTTCAGAAATACCGATCGCGGCTATCGCTGACATGGCCGGGGACGGAACACCGGCGCTCGGCGCGCTGTTCGGATCGGCCGAGGTCGAGAGCTTCCTCGGCATCGATCGCTGCGACGATCTCGACCAGCTGGATCGGCCGATCGCCCTGATCGGCGCTCCCACCGCGACACCCTATCGCGCGGTCGGCGCCTACTGCTCGGACGGGCCGACGGCGATCCGCCAGGGCATGGCCGCCTTCGCCGCCAATCTCGCTCATCACGATTTCGATCTTGGCGGCCCGATCTTCCCGGACGGGGCAGTGTCTGCGGTCGATGGCGGCGATCTTCCTTGCGACGAGACCGACGCCGCCGGCAACCGCAAGACTATCCAAGACGCAGTCTCGACGATCCTCGCAAAGGGCGCGGTGCCGATCGTTCTCGGTGGCGATGATTCCGTGCCGATCCCGGTGCTGGAGGCCTTCGCCGGGCGGGGCCGGCTCACCATTCTGCAGATCGATGCTCATATCGACTGGCGTGACGTCGTTGACGGCGAGCGCTATGGTCTTTCCTCGACCATGCGCCGCGCCTCGGAGATGGATCATGTCGAAGCCATCGTCCAGGTCGGCCAGCGCGGCATCGGCTCGGCCAGATCCGAGGATGTAGCGGACGCGAAAGCCTGGGGGGCTGCGCTGATCTCGGCCGCCGACGTTCACCGACACGGCATCGAAGCGGTCGCGAAGCTCCTTCCTGACGGTGCTGACGTCATCCTCTCGATCGACTGCGACAGCCTGGATCCCTCGGTGATGCCTGCCGTCATCGGCCGGGCGCCGGGCGGTCTCTGGTACGGGCAGGCGCTCGACCTGCTGACCGCCGTCGCCGCGCGCTGCAGGATCGCCGGCCTCTGCCTGGTCGAGTTCATGCCGGCGCGCGACGTCGACGGCATCGGCGCCCTCACCGCCGGCCGTCTGGTCGCCAGCGCCATGGGCCTGATCGCGCGTCAGGTGAAGGGCTGACGTCGGTGGACTATGGCGGATGGCGGGAAGCGGTGAGGACAAGGGGGCGGGGATCGGGGTGACGGCTGGAATGGTGCCGGGATGAATGATCGGGCGGCCCTGCTGGGGGTCGGCCTCATGCTGCTGGTGGCACTCTTCAACGCCGTCGATGCGGTGATCGTCCGCCTGCTGGCGTCGGGCGTCCATCCCTTCGTGATCGGCTTTGCCCGCGCCCTGTTCGGTCTCCTGGTGGTGCTGCCCTGGATCGCCGCCAGGCCGGGCATGCTGCGCTCGAATTTTCGCCTCCTGCACGCGCTGCGCGCGGCACTGAAGCTTTTCTCCCTGGTCGCGTTCTTTGCGGCCTTCGCCACGGCGCCGCTCGCCGACGTCACCGCGATCGCCTTCGCCGCACCGATCTTCGTGACCATCGGGGCGTGGGTCTTTCTCGGCGAGAGCCCAAGGGCACTGCGCGTGCTCGCCGTCCTGATGGGCTTCGTCGGCGTGCTCCTGGTGGTCAGGCCGGGACAGCAGGAGGGCATCGCCCCGGGCCTGATGTTCGCGCTGCTCGGTGCGGCGCTGGCGGCGATCATCCTCCTTCTCCTGAAGCCCATGGCCACGAAGGACCGCACGGAAACGCTGGTCGCCTGGAACCTGATCCTGACCGTGCCGATCGCAGCGTTGCCCGCCATCTGGTTCTGGACACCGCCGACCCCGGAGCAATGGGGATTGCTGGCGCTGCAAGGCGCCCTCGGCGCGCTCAACATGGCGCTCGTCACCCGCGCTTTCTCGCTGGCCGAAGCCTCGCTGCTCGCACCGTTCGATTTTCTGCGGCTGCCGATCGTCGCCGCCCTCGGCTTCACCCTGTTCGGCGAGATCGTCCCGTTCATGACCTGGCTCGGCGGTGCCGCCATCTTCGGCGCCTCCCTGCTCATGGCCAGAACGGCGCATCGTCGACCCAACCTCGACCGTGAGGACCGGAACCGCGAACGCCCGGAAACAGCACCTTCCAACGAGCGTTAACCATGCTAGGCTCGTTCTACAATGAGCGCGTGCAGATGCCGTGGGGCGCGACTTGCCAGCCCGGCCTTGAGCCCCCCGCACGGCCTCGAGCTCAACGACAAAAAGCCCAGAGGGAGGCGAAACCTTGCGACATCTGCCCATCTGTCTTCTCGGCACGGCGCTTGCCGCTGTCGTCGCCATGCCTGTCCATGCGCAGGACAGCACCGTCACCGTGGTCCTGTCCGAGGAGCTCGACATCGTCGATCCCTGCGAGGCCTCGCGCTCCAATGTCGGCCGGGTGATCCTGCAGAACATCTCCGAGACCGTGACCGAGATGGTGCCCGGCACCGGCCTGCAGCCGCGCCTCGCCGTGAGCTGGGAGGACAGGGGCGGCGGCACCTGGCGCTTCAAGCTCAGGGAAGGGGTCACTTTCTCAGACGGCAGCGCGCTCGATGCCGCCGATCTCGCCCATTCCATCGCCCGCGTCCAGAACGAGGCGCTGGTCTGCGAGATCGGCGCCAAGTTCTTCGGCGGCATCGCGCTCACCTCGGAGGTCGTCGATGACCTCACCATCGACATCACCGCCGATCCTGCCCAGCCGATCCTGCCGCTCTTGATGTCGACCGTCACCGTGGTGCCCGCCGAAACCGAGATGGACAGCCATGTCGACGCTCCGATCGGCACCGGTCCCTTCGTCTGGGACGAATATGCCCGCGGCGAGCACATCAAGCTCAGCGCCAATCCGACCTATTGGGGCGAGGCTCCGGTGGTGACCGGCGCCACCTATCTGTTCCGCGCGGACAGCGCCGTGCGCGCCGCCATGATCGCCGCCGGCGAGGCCGACATCGCGCCGAACATCGCGCTGCAGGACGCAACCGACCCGTCGATGGACTTCTCCTATCCGAACTCGGAGACCGTCTATATGCGCCTCGACCACGCGACCGCGCCGCTCGACGACGTGCGCGTGCGCCAGGCGCTGAACTACGCGGTCGACCGCGAAGCCTTCATCGGCACGATCCTCGCCGACGGCACGCTGCTCGCCACCGGCATGACCCCGCCTTCGACGCTCGGCTACAACCACGATCTCAAGCCCTACGCGTACGATCCCGAGAAGGCGAAGGAGCTCCTGGCCGCGGCCGCGGCCGACGGCGTGCCGGTGGACACCAAGATCACCCTGATCGGGCGGATCGGCAATTGGGGCAACGTGCTCGAGACCATGGAGGCGCTGCTCAGCATGTGGCAGGAGGTCGGCTTCAACATGGAGCTGCAGATGGTCGAGGTCGCAGAGTGGCTGGAGCACTATTCGCAGCCCTTCGCCGACGGCCGAGCGCCGGAAATCGTCGCGGCGATGCACGACAACGCCAATGGCGACCCGGTGTTCTCGATGTACTTCAAATATGACTGCGACGGCCTGCAGTCCGGCACCTGCGACCAGCCGCTGGACGACATGATCGCCGAGGCCAGCTCGCTCACCGGCGATGCCCGTGCGGAGAAGTGGAGCGAGGTCTTCCGCTATATCCACGAAGATCTGGTCGCCGACGTGATGCTGTTCCACATGGTCGGCTTCAGCCGCGTCAATCCGCGCCTCGACTTCGCGCCGACCATCCGCACCAATTCCGAGCTGCAGCTCAGCCAGATCGGCTTCAAGTAAGCGCGTGATCCCGGGGGCGGGCCTGTCCCGCTCCCGGACAGCGCGGGCGTCGCCGTCATGAAGAGCTTTCTCGGGAAACGCGCCGTCGCCAGTGCCATCTCGCTGATCGGCCTGATCATCCTGGTCTTCTTCCTGAGCCGGCTGACCGGCGATCCGACCGATCTGTTCCTGCCGGAGAACGCCACTGCAGCCGCGCGAGAAGCTTTTCGCGAGATCCACGGCCTGAACGATCCTCTCCTGATCCAGGTCCTCAGCTATGTCGGCGATCTGCTGCGCCTGGATTTCGGCGAGTCCGTGCGCCGCTCCGAGCCCGCGATCGACGCCGTGCTGCGCGGCTTCGCCTGGACCCTCTGGCTCGCCGTGATCACCATGTCGCTGGTGACGGTCGCCGCCATCGTCATCGGCTCGCTCGCCGCCGTTCCATGTCGGCGGCGTCTTCGACCGCATCGCTACCTTCTTCTCGCTGATTGGTGCTAGCGCTCCGATTTCTGGGTCGCCATCGTCGCCATCGTGCTGTTTTCGGTCAATCTCGGCTGGCTGCCGACCTCAGCGGCACCGGCACGGCCTGGCACTGGATCATGCTGGTCGCCGTGCTGTTCATCCGCCCTTCGGCCTCATCCTGCAGGTGGTGCGCGGCTCCATGATCACGGCACTGAACTCGGCCTGCGTCAAAACCGCCCGCGCCAAGGTCAGAAACCGCCCCATCATCTTCACCCACGCCCTTCGCAACGCCCTCCTGCCTGTCATCACCGTGGATCGGCGATCAGACCACCGCGATCCTGAACGGCGCCGTCGTGGTCGAGACCACCCGGCTTTCCCGGCGTCGGCAAGCTGGATGATCGATCCCATCCTGCAGCGCGATTTCAACGTGATCCTCGCCGCGGTCATGGTCACCGCGCTTGCGATCTTTCTCCCTGGAATGCTGATCGACGTCCTCTACGCCATCCTCGATCCGCGCATCCGGTACTGATCCATGGCGACGGAGACAAGCACGATCGAGGCAATGCCGAGCGCCGCAGCACAAATCCTGACGAATGCTCTGGCGCGACAAGTTCGTGTTCTGCGCAGCACTCTTCCTGCTGCTCATCCGGCACTTTTCGGACCCTCTGCTGTTTGAAGACATCGCGACCAGCAACTGCGCGGCCGCAACGCCCCGCCCTTCGATTTCACCAAGGACTGGCTCTTACTGGTCGAGCAAGACGCGCTCGGCCGGTTGCTGCTGGCGCGCATTATGGTCGCCGCGCAGAACACCATCATGGTACGCCGCCGGCGCCGTCATCTGCTCGCTTGCCATCGGCACCGTGCTCGGCCTGATCGCCGGCTACACCTCGAAGCTTCACGAGCCAGGTGATCATGAGCCTCGCCGACGTGATCATGTCCTTCCCTCAAGCTCCTGCTCGCGGTGATCGTGCTCTACATGCTGCCGCCCTCGGTGCTGAATCTGGTGATCGTGCTTGCCATTACCTGCATCCCGATCTACCTTGCGCACCTCACGTGCCGAGGTGCTGAGATCCGAGAGCGTATGTTCGTCCAGCCGCCAAGGTGATGGGCGCCTCCACCGGCCGCATCGTCTTTCGCCACATCCTCCCCATCATCCTGCCGACCCCGGTCACCATCGCCACCCTCGACTTCGCCCTGGTCGTGCTGGTCGAGTCCTCGCTCTCCTTCCTCGGCATCGGCATCCAGCCGCCGGAGATCACCTGTGGGCCTGATGGTTCCCCAGGGCTGCCCCTATCTGACGTTCGCCTGGTGGCTGTCCTTCTTCCCGGCCTCGCCATCATCCTGACCACCCTTTCGCTCAACCTTCCAACTGGATGCGCACCGCCCTCGACCCGGTGCAGCGCTGGCGCCTCGAGATTACGGACAAGAAGGCATGAGCGCGCATCTGTTGGAGGTCAAAAACCTCTCCGTCGATCTTCCACACCGCCCAGGGTACGGTCCACGCCGTGCGCAACGTGTCCTGGCACTGATCGCGGCGAGTGCCTGGCGATCCCGGGCGACCGTCAGGCTCCGGCAAGTCCGTCTCCGCCTCGGCCAGGCGAACCTGATCGACTGCCCGGCGAGATCACCTCGGGCGAGGTTTTCTATGACGGCCGCGATCTTCTGAAACTTTCGGAAGAGAAAAGAAGGGAGATCAACGGCAAGAAAATCGCCATGATCTTCCAGACCCGCTGAGCCACCTCAACCCCGTCCACACCGCCGGCTTCCAGCTCACCGATCCCTACGACGCACGGCGTCGAGCGGGGACTTGCGCGACAGGGCGCTGCAACTCGCTTAGGCGTGTGGGGATCCCCCGAGCCGGAGGCAAGTTCGAAAATACCCGCACCAGTTCTCCGGCGGTAGCGGCAGCGCCTGATGATCGCCATGGCGCTGGCGTTGAAGCCCGACATCCTGATCGCCGACGAGCCCACCACCGCCCTGGATGTCACCGTCCAGGCGCAGATCCTGGCGCTCCTCGAAGAGCTGCAGGAAGAAACCGGCATGGGCCTCCTCCTGATCACCCACGACCTCGGCGTGGTCGCGGAGGTCGCCGACCGCGTCGTGGTCATGAACTCGGGCGAGGTCGTGGAGACGGGCACGGCCCGCCGCGTGTACGGGAGTCCTGACCACCCCTATACAAAAAAGCTGATCGCCGCCGTGCCCGGCACCGGCGCGATGGCCGAGCCGCTGTTGACCGGCATCAAGCCCATCCTGGACGTCGACAAACTGAGCAAGCACTTCGGCGACTTTGTGGCGCTCGACCAGGCCAGCTTCACCGTGCTGCCCGGTGAGACCGTGGCGATCGTCGGCGAAAGCGGCTCCGGCAAGTCGACGCTTGCCAAGACTCTCCTCCGCCTCGAAGACGCCACCTCCGGCGCTGCCCGGTATGAAGGAAAAGACCTGATCACGATGTCCGCGTCGGACCTGTTTGGGATCCGGCGCGAGATCCAGATGGTGTTTCAGGACCCTACCCAGTCCCTGAACCCGCGCATGACCGCAAGCGAGCTGATCACGGAGGCCTTCGTCATCCACCCCGAGATCCTGCCCAGGCCCGAATGGCCCGCCCGCGTCCGGCAGCTCCTCGAGCAGGTCGGCCTCGATCCCGCTCTCATTCACCGCTACCCGCACCAGTTCTCCGGCGGCCAGCGCCAGCGCATCGCCATCGCCCGTGCCCTGGCGCTCCAACCCAAGCTCGTCATCTGCGACGAAGCCGTCTCCGCCCTCGACGTCTCCATCCAGGCCCAGGTCATCACCCTCCTGACCCGCCTCCAGGACGACCTCGGCCTCTCCTACATCTTCATCGCCCACGACCTTCCGCTAGTGCGCGATTTCGCCCACCGCGTGATCGTCATGCAGGCCGGCCGCATCGTCGAGCAGGCCCCCGTCCGAGAGATTTTCGAGCATCCGCGCGAGCCCTACACCCAAGCACTCCTGGCCGCGAGCCTGCACCCGGACCCGGACGTGCAGGCGGCGCGGCGGCGGGAGCGGGCGGCGGTGGGGTGAGGGGCTACCCAATGACTCATGGGATCAGATTCATTAGTAGCAAATTAATAACCCGATCAATTCAAGGTCTGAAAATCTCTAATACTTAACAAAATCTAAAAGTTGAGGCGAAATTCTCGCATTTTATAGATCATTCCACTGATTCACTGGTGCTGCTTCAATTATCATATCAATAAGTTCCGTTGCCATATTCGTTGTTCCTTGAGCGCCATGCATATCCGCCTCTTTTCTGTGTTCTGGCGCACGCGATCCTGCATAGATGAAGAATGGAGTCGCCTTGTCATTCTGTCGGACGGCGTCGAGAAGAGCATAGCCCTCTCTCGGTCCTTCCTTTCTGCCCATATCAGAAATGATTGCGGCGAAGCGGCGTGTCGAAAGTAGCTGCAGCGCTTCGGTCGTGGACAAAGCGAGCGTGAATTCAAAGCCCATGGACTCCAATGCTTGTCGCTCATAGACGTTGTTTTCAGGTCGATCATCAACCCAGAGTATCTTGTTTCGCCAATCGTTCTCAGCATGTGTAGTAAACCCGTCAGTTGCCCGAATTCCAGCGAGCACCTTGCCTGCGGCACCTCTTGCAACCTCTGTTACCGTTTTAAAGGAAGGCGTGGAACCTTCGGACTTGCTGGTTGCTGCGGCAAAAGAAACAGCTCCAACGATCAGCTGTTCAAGTTGTTCCGTGGTCAGCTCAGCCACCGACGTGCGACGAAAATTGGTAGGCTGCGCGCCGAGAGATTGGCTCTGCAATAGCTCCTTCGTCTGTTCCGCAACGCGTGAAATGCGGCGTTCCCAGATGTCTCCCTGCACAATTGGTGGGAGTTCATCCTCTGCCAATGAAGGCTCAGCCACATAAGTGATAATTGGCTTGCCAGCTCCCCAAAAGGCTCCAAGTTCAGCACCGCACCATGACGAATTGATCGAGTGACGAGTGGCGATAAATATACAAACGCCGCATTTGTCCACGGCTGACCGTAGCTGTCCGCGAAGAGAACTAGCCGCCTTCATTTCACTGGGATTCCAATAGGGAATAGAACGTTGATCAAGAGCATCGCCGATATTCTCGAATTCGGGCTTATTTTCGAATGAGTGGCTGATAAATGCTTGCATGGATGTCTCAAAAGCTGAAAAAAGTGCTTCTCGAATCAAACATTGATCCAATCGATTCACATAAATCGCTTTTTGGCCCGCGTCTAGCGGATATGTCCCAGCCGGAGCCCAGCACCATCACGGCCTCGCCCTGCGAGACCACATCCATCCACCCGCCCGAAAAGGCTTGGGCGAGGCTCGGACTCCCGGGATCGCATGGACCGGCGGCCGATCTTCGCTGATCTCGGTTAAGAGGTCGTGAAGTTGGGGGAGAGACCGGGCGCTGCATGCCGGCGGCAAGGCGGGAAGCGGGCTTGCGGTCGCGTTTCAGGTCTCGCTTAGGTGCATCCAGCCGTCATAGCCCGGCGTGCTGCGATCGAGGGGGAGGGTGATGGCTCGGTCCGTGGCGTCGGCCTGATAGATCGCGGTGATCAGTTCGAGCGATGCGCGGGCATCGGCGAGGGTGACGGGGGGCGGGCGGCCGTCGGTGATCGCGGCGTGCAGGAGTTCGAACTGGCGGGCGAAGCCTTCGGCGTGGGGACGATGGCTGGCCAGGACTGCGTCGATCTCGGCCTGCGCCGCGGGCGCACGTGCGGTGAAGGTCCAGGGCGACGTGCCCGGGTTGTAGGGCTCGGTGCCGCTTTCCGCCGTCAGATCGGAGAAGCAGAAGCGCAGGCGTGAGCGGTCGTCGGCGCTGCCGAGGGTGATCGAGGAGGTCACCAGCGCGCCGCTGGCCATCTCGAAAATGATCGCGGCGCAGTCCTCGACGTCGATGGGATTGACGGCCGTCGCGAGCTTCGCCTGCACCTGCCGGGCGGGTCCGAGAGCGCGCAGCAGCAGATCGTGGATATGGATCGCATGGCTGACGATGGCGCCGCCGAGTTCGGTTTCCCATTTGCCGCGCCAGGGCACGGCATAGTAGTCGGCGCCGCGGTTCCAGTGGGTCTCCAGCGTCGCCACCAGCGGCCGGCCGGCAAGGTCCCGGTCGATCAGATGCAGGAGCTGACCGATCCCCTGGCCGAACCGATACTGAAAAACCGGTGTCACCACTGGCATCGCCAGTTGATTCACGTTGGCCGCGGCAGCTTCGATGTCATCCAGGTCCCGGAGGGAGCCCACCAGCGGCTTTTCGCAGACGACATGCTTGCCGGCGGCGAGGCAGGCGAGGATGGCGGCCTTGTGCAGCTGCGGCGGGAGACAGATGTCGACGATGTCGACATCTGGGGCGGCGTGCCCCAGCGTGTCCTCGAGCGAAGGGCTGTAGGCGGCGCCGGAGCGTCTGGTCAGCGGCGCCGCGCGTTTGCGGTCCAGATCGGCGATGGTGACGACCTCGAACAGCTCGGGATGGGCGAGGTAGCCGTCCAGATGGGCAGCCCCGATGCCGGCGCCGACGATTGCGACCCGAAGGCGCATCAGCGGAGATGGCCGAGACGGGTCGCCTGCGCCTGCGCGCGCAGGGCGAGTTCCATGACTTTGAAGCAGTGTGATTGCAGCATCGACGTCTCCGTGCGGTTGCGGATATCGTCGACCAGTTGTCGGTAGTAGGGGCGTTCGTCACCGGCGCAATTGATGTATTCGACTTTGTCGCCATTCACCAAGTAAAGGTGACCGGTCCCTGACCGGCCGGCGATGTCGACATATTTGCGCAGCTCGATATGACGGTGCCGAGATGGTGAAGCGGCCCCAGCCGTCGCCCCGGAAGGTGGGCAGGCCATCCGGCGTGTACCAGTCGACGGATATAGCCGTGGCCACGGTCGCCCCTGAGCACGATCTCGCCGAAGTCTTCCCCTTCGAGGCCAGGCGTTTCAGGGTTGGCGTAGTTGGCCACCGTCGACGGCTTGGAAAACCTCCGCCCGTCCGATCCCGTACTTTGGTTTAAGGAACTGATCGATCTGGTGGCTGGCGATGTCCGGTGAGGATGCCGCCATAGCGTGCCGGGTCGAACCGGTCGGGACGAAGGTGCTTGTTCAGGCGATGCAGGCCCATGCCGAGGGTCTGCCACGCGGCCGGTGCGCCCGCATGCCAGCTCGGCCGCTCGAGGTCACCGCCAGCGGCGGCGCACCTCGAAGCGCTCCGAGAAATTGACGGACCAGATCCTGCCGGTCGCCGCCACAGCCTTCTTGATGTCAACGAGGTCATCGCATGACGTGCAGCCGGGCTTGTCGGTCATGACGTCCTTGCCGGCATGCATCGCCTCGACCGCGATGGCGGCGCGGTCGGCGGGGATGGCGGCGGTGACGACGAGCTGGATCTCGGGATCGTCGAGCAGGCGTCGCTTGTCGTCGACCCTGACGAGATCGGGAAAGCGCTCGACGAAGCCCTGGAGCGGCTGCGGCTCGCCTTCGGTCCAGTAGCCCTTGCAGCGGCAGCCGAGCTCCAGGAGCCGGCCGACCTGCTCGTAGATATGGCGATGATCGAGGCCGATGGCGGCGAAAGTGATCATAGGAACTCGTCCAGCCTGACGTGACGGCGCTCGCGCGCGGAGAGCTGCAGGGCGTCGATCAGGCGATGCACCTGGAGGGCCTCCCTGCCGTTCGGGCTCGGTTCGAGATCCTGGTCGAGGGCGTCGAGAAAGGACGCGATCAGGCGCTGATGCCAGTCATGGGGAAAGTCCATGGGATCGGCGCCGCCGCCACTGCCCGTGTTTTCTCCGACGCTTTGCCGGCTGCCATCCACGAAGTCGATGGCGAGCTCGCCGCCTGCAAGAGTGGCCGTGCCCTTCGTGCCGGTGATGGTGATGCTCTCCGGTCTCCCAGGGTAGCAGGCGGTCGTCGCAGTCAGCGAGCCGAGCGCGCCATTTTCGAAACGGAGGCCGGCGCCGACGAAGTCCTCGCTCTCCATCCGATGCAGCCCCGTCGTTCCGGCAATCGCCGCCACCTCCTTGACCGGGCCGGTGAGGCTGAGCATCAGGTCCATGCTGTGGATCGCCTGGCTGATCAGCACGCCGCCGCCGTCTCTGACATAACTGCCGCGGCCGGGCTCGTCGTAATAGCTCTGCGGCCGCCACCAAGGCACGGCGAGCTGCACCGCTTCGATAGTGCCGAGGTCACCCGCCGCCAGTTTCTTGCGAAGGGCGAGCGAGGCGTCGCGAAAGCGATGCTGAAAGACCATGCCGAGCTTGACGCCGGCCTGCTCGCAGCGCTGGACGACGGCGGCGGCCGCCGCCGTCGTGCGTTCGACCGGCTTTTCCAGAAGAATATGCTTTTTCCGAGCAGCCAGCGCTTCGACCAGTTCGACGCGGGCATTGGGCGGGGTCAGGAGGATGACGGCGTCGATGCCGGGGTCGTCCAGAATGTCCTCGACGCGCTCGACCGCGGGCATGTCGAAGCGCTTGGCGAACGCCTGCCGGCGTTCGGCACTCGGGCTGAACACGCCGCGCACCTCGATCCGATCGGCCAGGGCTGCGAGGCTCTTGCCGTGGGGCAGGGATGCCATGCCGAGCCCGATGACGCCGACGCCACGTCTGTCCGTCACGCTATCCTCCCACACTTGGCGACACCACCGGCCGTCCAGATTGGTCTCCCGTCGGACAGACTGCCGAGCTGTCGGCTTTCTTACAAGATCACTGCCATCAGTTGACGAATTTCGGCATCACCAGGCGCGGCAATGCGAGGATGATGTCCGGCAGGAGGATGATCAAAAGGAGCACCAGCAGCATCGGCACCAGGAGGATGGCGACGTCGCGCAGCGCGTCGATCACGCGGATCTTGCCGATGGCGCAGGCGATCAGCAGGCAAAGGCCGTAGGGTGGAGTCACCAGGCCGAAGGCGAGCGAGATCACGCCGATGATCGCGAAATGGATCGGGTGCATGCCGACCGAGGTCGCGACCGGCCAGAGCACGGTGCCGAGGATGATGATCGCCGGGATGGCGTCGATGAACATGCCGATCACGAGAAAAGCGACCGCGACCATGATGCCCGTGCCGATGACGCCGAGGCCCATGGCTTCGATCTCCGCCACCAGGGCGCGAGGAATCTGGAAATAGGCGAGAGCCCAGCCGAAAGCCGACGCGGTGCCGATGCAGAACAGCGAGATCGCCGCGAAGCGCGCGCTGTCATAGAGGATTTTCGGCAGTTCTCTGGGCGCGATCGAGCGGTAGATGAAAACGCCCAGAATCAGCGAATAGATCACCGCGATCACCGAGGCTTCGGTCGGCGTGAAGAACCCGAAGACGATGCCGCCGACGATGATCAAAGGGGTCATCAAGGCGAGGGCCGCCTGCGCGACAGCGTTCCCCAACTCCCGCAGCGAGCTTTGGGCGTAGATCGGGTAGTCGTAGATCCTGGCGTAGACGTAGACGGTCGCCATCATTGAGAGCGCGATCAGGATGCCGGGGACGACGCCCGCGAGAAAAAGCCCGCCGATCGAGACCGACATCAGCCCGCCCCAGACCACCATCAGGATGGAGGGCGGAATGATCACGCCCATCACCGAGGAGCAGGCGGTGACCGCCACCGAGAAGCGGGTGTCGTAGCCCTGCTTCTGCATCTGCGGGATCAAGAGCGAGCCGATGCCGGCGGCATCCGCGGTCGACGAGCCGGAGATGCCGGCGAACAGCATGCTGACCATGACGTTGATATGGCCGAGCCCGCCCGGCAGATGGCCGACCAGTGCCTGGGAGAGGCGCACCAGGCGGTCGGTGATGCCGGCGGCGTTCATCAGGTTGGCGGCGAGCAGGAAGAAGGGCACGGCCAGGAGGACGAAGGCGTTGTAGGACTTGAACATCTCCTGCAGGAGGACGAACGGGGTCAGCCGATCGTCGATGAAGAACACCGGCACGCAGGCAAGCCCGAGCGCGAAGGCGACCGGCACCCGCAGCACCACGAGGATGCCGAAGGTGGCGAACAGGATGAGGGCGACGTCTCCCGGGCTCATTCCGCCCTCGGGATTTCATGGTTGGGCGGCGGCGGGATGTCGCCGCGCAGTATCCGGATGTCTTCGAAAAATTTCTCGCCGAGAAAGGCGAGCCAGGTGAGCCCGGCGAGCGGCCAGGCGATGTAGATGGCGAGCATCGGCAGGCCCGCGATCTCCGAGGTCTGGATCGAGCCGAACTTGGCGAACTGATAGCCGTAGGTCACGAAGATCAGAGCGACCGCAAACATGGCCACATGGGTGAACAGGCGGAGAACGGCGTCGGCGCGCGGACCCAGCCTGGGCAGGAGGTCGACGTCGAAATGGGTGCCGTCGCGCACCGCGATCATGGCGCCGACCATCACGATCCAGATGAAGCAGAAGCGCGCGATCTCCTCGGTCCAGATATAGCGCGGGATGATGCCGGTGTAGCGCGACAGGATCTGCAGGACGACCGGGATCAGCAGCCCGGCCATGAGCACGGTCAGCAGGATCTGCAGCAGGCGGTAATAGCCGCCGAGGATCTTGCGGATCATCGACCGACCCATTCTCGGACAGGGCTCGCGGCCGCCCGGCATGTCATCGGCTGAAACCCGAGATTCGTCATACCATCACACCTGTGCCTCGACCGCCATCGTCCTTGCCCCTGCGCTACGTGGAGTCCGTGTCACGGGTCACCGTTTACAGAGCCGCCGGGTTATCATGACCGGACGCATCGTGGAGCATTGTAGCCAGTCGTGGTTAACATCGGATTAAGCACGCTCCAAGGACGGCCGGACTTTTTCCATTCCACTCGAACGCCCTGCTGTTCGCTGTTTCTTTACCCGTCTCTGCCAAGCTCGCGATCTGGTCCATGCGATCCTGGAGTCCGCGTCGCGTCCCACCATCCCGCGGGCGGGAGCGGATTCCCCAGGATCGCATGGACCACGAAACCAGTATGGCGGGGTTGGGTTGACATTCGGTTAAGCTCACATCTGGCGGCTGAGCGTCGCATCTCGCGGTCGGACATCATCCCTGAGGGTCAATCGGCGGCGTTCACGGTTGTCGAGGAGAGCGGGGGACGGGCACCACATCCAGCACGCCCCCGCCTCACTCATGCCTGACCGAGGACCACCAATCGGCCGGCTCGACCGAACCGGCCCGCTCCGCCTTTGCGAAAGCAAGACCGACCCGATCGAGCCAGGCACCAAGTCCAGGGTCCAGCGCCTCGCTGGCCGGTTATTGGACGGCGTTGACGGCTTCGAGGACGTCGACGGCGCCGAGCTCTTCGGCATAGGCGCGCTTGACCGGTTCGGCGAGCTCCAGGAGCTGGGCGCGGTCGGCGAACTCGTGGGTCTCGAGCCAGCCTTTCTCTTCCATCGCCGCGAGCTTGGCGCTGTCCTCCGAGCTTTCGATCTGGCGGCCATAGGCGCCCGCCTCCTTGCCGGCCTTGACGATCGCCGCCTGCAGGTCCTCGGGCAGGCGCTGGAAGGTCTTGTTGGCGAAGCAGAGCGGGCGCACGGTGATCGCGTGCTGGGTGAGGCCGATATGCGGGCCGACCTCGTAGAACTTCATCTGCTCGATGCCGGCGGCTTCGTTCTCGGCGGCGTCGATCACGCCGGTCTGGATGGCGTTGTAGACCTCGCTATAGGCGATCACGGTCGGCGCCATCTTGATCGCCTCGAAAATGCGCGTCTGGATGGGAGCGCCCATGACGCGGATCGGGACATCGGCGATGTCCGCCATGTTACCGACCGGCTTGTTGACGATCAGGTTGCGCGTGCCGCCGCCGGCATAGCCGATCAGCATGACATCGGCCTTTTCCAGAACGTCGTCGGCGATCGGCTGCAGCACGTCGTTGTCCAGAACCTTGTTCCAGTGGTCGATGTCACGGAACAGGAAGGGCATGTCCATCAAGGGCGCCTTCTGCGAGAAGGTGGACATGTGGGACGGCGAGACGATCGCGTAGTCCACGGAGATCCCTTGGCTCATATAGGCGAAATAGTCCTTCTCCAGGCCGAGCTCGCTGTTCAGATGCAGGATGAATTCGACCTCGTCAGGACCCTGGTAGTATTCCTTGACCAGCTCCTCGAACTTGCGCATCGCCTTGGTGAAGGCGTGGTTCTCGTCGAACTGGCTGGCGCCGTTGAGGGTGATGGTCTCGGCCTGGGCGAGACCGGCGGCGAGCACAAGGGCTGCGGCCGCGGTCATGGTTTTGAACAGGTTTGGCATGCAACGTCTCCCTGACGAATTTGTTTGCCGGCCGGCAGTCGTTGAGCCTGGCCTTGACGTTCACTATAGCGCAGTTCGCCACCGAACCTAGACCTGCCGCCCTAAGGGGTAGCCGAGTACCGTTTCGACTACCTGCGCTGCGAAGGGGGCTGTGTCCGGCAGGTTATAGCCTTGGTCGACGATGTCACATCGTCCAGTCCGCTGCCAAGCTCGTGAGGGCTCTTGCCATGTCCTCCGGTCTCTTTCCTAATGATCGGCGGATGTGGGGAACAGCAGGGTGGGCGTCGCGGGAGCAGGGCGCCCGAGGGAAAAAGGACATGACCAGAAAAGCGGTGATTTCGGGGGCGTCGAAGGGCATCGGCTATGCGATCGCGCGGCGTTTCGCGGCCGATGGTGCCGAGGTCGGCCTGCTCGCGTCGAACGAGGAGAGGCTGAAGGATGCGGCGGCGCGTATCGAGCGGGAAACCGGCAGGCCCGCGGCCTGGTACGCCGCCGACCTGCGCACGCTATCGGGATGCGAGGCGGCGCATCGCGCGATGGCGGACGCCCTCGGCGGCTGCGACATCCTGGTGAATTCCGCAGGCGCCACCAAGGGCGGGGTCTGGCCGGAGCAGCCGGACGCGGAATGGGAGGACGGCTTTGCCCTCAAATTCTATTCGGCCGTGCGCCTCGCGCGCCTGTTCTGGCCGGCGCTGGTCACCTCCAAGGGCACGGTGATCAACATCGTCGGCGGCTTCGCGCGCACGCCGGCCGCCGACTTCATGGTCGGCGGGGCGGTCAATGCCGCCCTTTCCAATTTTTCGAAGGCGCTGGCCGCGAAAGGCCTGAAGGACGACGTCAACGTCAACTGGGTGCATCCGGGGCTGACCGCCACCGAGCGCCTGGATCAGATTTTCGCGGGGCGCGCGCAGCAGCAGGGCAAGAGTGTCGAGCAGGTGCAGAAGGAGACCGTCGCCCATGAGGGTGTCCGGCGCCTCGGCCAGCCGGAGGACGTGGCCGCCCTGGTCGCCTTTCTTTGCTCGGACGAAGCCCGCCACATCCAGGGCACGGCCATCCAGATCGACGGCGGCGGTGCGCCCGGCTATTACTGAGCGCACGCCATGCCTGACCTCGGCCTGAAGGCGACCCGTCCATGAGCGCCCGGGCGCTGCGCATCGGCCTGGTCGGCGCCGGGCTGATCGGGCGAAAGCATGCGCGCTATCTGAAGCAGTCGCCGGACTGCACGCTGGCGGCGATCGCCGATCCGATGCCGGAGGCCGATACCGTCGCCGCCGAGCACGGCGCGGTCCTGTATGGCGACGTCGAGACCATGCTGGCGTCGCACGACCTGGACGGCGTGATCATCGCGGCACCGAACGACCTGCACGCGGCGTTCGGCATCGCCGCGGCCCGCCGCGGCCTGCCGATGATCGTGGAAAAGCCGATCGCCGCCGACCTCGACGGCGCCGCCCGTCTGACGGAGGCGGCCAAGGCGGCGGACGTGCCGGTCCTGGTCGGCCATCACCGGCGCTACGACCCGCGGGCCCGGCATGCGCGGGCGCTGGTGGCCGAAGGCTCTCTCGGCCGGCTGGTCGGGGTCAATCTGGTCTGGTGCGTCAGGAAGCCGGCGCCGTATTTCGATGCAGAATGGCGGCGCCTGCCGGGCGGCGGGCCGATCCTGATCAATCTCATCCACGAGATCGACCTCCTGCGCTTCATCTGCGGCGAGATCGCGGAGGTCATGGCGTTCGCAAGCTCGGCGATCCGCGGCTTCGCGGTCGAGGACAGCGCCGGCGTAGCGCTTCGTTTCGAGAACGGCGCGCTCGGCACCATCCTGCTCTCGGATGCGGCGCCCTCGCCCTGGAGCTGGGAGCAGGCGACGGGCGAGAACCATCCGACCTTTCCCGCGAACGAGGAAAACCCGTCCCGCCTGTTCTTCACCGAAGCCGCCCTGGAGTTTCCGCGCCCCAGAATCTGGCATCATGACGGCGAAGCGAGCTGGCAGAACACGCTCACGAGCGAGCCGTTCCCCTTGCCTGAAGTCGACGTCTTCGCCGAGCAGATCGCCCATTTTGCCGGCGTGATCCGCGGCGAGGAGGAACCGATCATCACGGCCGAAGACGCTAGCCGCTCGCTCGCCGCGACCCTCGCCGTGATCGAAGCCGCCGAATCGGGAAAAGCGGTTCGGCTCTAGTGGGTGGCGTGGCCACCTCATTGGGTTTCCGCCGACGTTGCAGAAAGCGCCAGAATCTCCACGAGTATGCGCGCTGTTCATCGGGGATCTTTCGCGCTGAACACACGAGGAGGGTTGAACCCCAATCAGCTTCATCCCCCTCGATCGACCATGATCTGGTTGCAAGCGACCTCCTCTACACTGTTTCTTCATCTTTTCCTCCGATCATCGCACGCTGGTCCATGCGATCCTGGAAATCCATCCGCCCGCCAGGAACAGGTGGGGCGAAGCTTGGATTCCCAGGATCGCATGGACCAGGAAACAGCATGCCGGGAGCGGGTTAAGGAAAAGCTAATGCCTGAACGAAAAACCTGTCGGACGGGAGCGGCACGGCGTTTGATCGATGGAAAACGTTGTGAGATTGGTACAGAAATCTTGCGACGGCTGTCCCAAACTTGGCCGCATGACCGTCGGTCATCACCCTGCGGTCAGCTCGAACAGTGTGGAGACTCTGGGAGCAGGGCATGGATCAGGCATGTGTCAAAAACGGCCGTCAAAAAGCTGGTCAAAAACGGTCGTTTATGATGGTGTCAGAAACCTCGATCAAATCCGTATCGTCAACGCATCAATGAAATGATTGCTGCATTGTTTCTATATTTCCATAGCCATTTGTAGAGAATATAAAAGTAGTGCAAAGAATTTTTAAATATGAACATCAAATATGTTGGTTTTTAATTTAGATGTCTTTTTATTGTGCGTGTCTTTATCTACAATACCTATAGATCAGTTCATGCGAGAGAGGGCGAATATCATGACAAAGGTTGCAGTTATCAGGAATGCAGGCGGAGGAAAATCGACAAATGAAAAACCCTTAGCCAGGCTCATGGTCTGCCGTATTTTGCAGTTGACAAAATTCAGTGGAAGCCAGGCTGGTTTTCTTACGCCCGAACAGGAGTATGCTGAAAAACATAGCGCCTTAGTTGCGAATGATAGGTGGCTCATAGATGGTTTTGGTACTTGGAAATCAATAGAGGAACGCTTTTCGGCAGCAGACACGATCATCTTCGTAGATCACCCCATTTGGATACATTTTTGGTGGGCGACGAAGCGGCAGATCAAGTCAATCTTCGCTTGGATTCCCAGGATCGCATGGACCAGGAAACAGCATGCCGGGAGCGGGTTAAGGAAAAGCTAATGCCTGAACGAAAAACCTGTCGGACGGGAGCGGCACGGCGTTTGATCGATGGAAAACGTTGTGAGATTGGTACAGAAATCTTGCGACGGCTGTCCCAAACTTGGCCGCATGACCGTCGGTCATCACCGCTGCGGTCAGCTCGAACAGTGTGGAGACTCTGGGAGCAGGGCATGGATCAGGCATGTGTCAAAAACGGCCGTCAAAAAGCTGGTCAAAAACGGTCGTTTTCGCCAGTGCCAGAAACGGTTGAGTTTTGGCACATCCTACGCTGCGGAGAATGTCCGGTACGGAGCCCAAACTCTCGATTCAGACCGATCTCGTTCGTAACCGGCCTTCATAGTCCCGCTTGCCAATCGGCACTCCTCGCGTGCGAAGGATGTCATAGGCGGTGACAGCATGAAAATGGACGTTCGGCAGGAGAAACGACAAGAGGAACGTTTCCGATGTGAAGGCAGTCGGCTGAGGGCTGACATGGGTAATCAGGATGTCGAGATAGTTCCCCGACCAGGCGTTCACCTCATCTGGCCTGAACGCCTCGAGCGCCGATACCGTCCGCGCGATCCTCGCCTGCAAGGCGGAGAAAGGGACAACTTGTGCAAGGTCCGGAGGTGTCCAGGCACCGGTCCGCATAGCTTCAATCCCCCAAACGGAATAATTGTCCACGCATTCAATTTGAAACCAGAATGGCGCCATGTCCGGATAGAGGCGCGCGGTCACAAGATCGTCCGGGTCTATGCCGGTCTCATTACAATGAGCGACCGCTTTTTTCCAGGAAGCCCCCGACCGCTTGCACAGTCTGCAAAAACGTCGGGACGCACATGTCGAAGAGTGTGGTCGCCATGGCCTCGCCTGAATTCATGAATGTTGTTCTCTGCTCTGATCTGTCATCGCCTCCATACCACCACGACCGTACGGATCGACAAAAAACTGTTCGGCGGCCCAGAGAGTTCTTTTCCACGACCTATGCGCCATAAACGGCCGTTTTTGATATTACCCGTCTGGCATCGAATTCCTGCGTTTCAGGGGGCTTAAGAAACCCCTGTCAAAACCAACGAGGTTTCGAAACGTTTTCGACCCGATCAAAGTCGCACAAGCAGCGCCCCCAATCCCTGCCCGCAAACCATCCAGGCAAAAACGCGTTCACCCCCAGCGCCGCCAACGTCAACGCCGGGGCGCGTCGCCCCCGAACTCCTGGCGATGCTCGGCGGTGATCTCAAGGCCGAGGCCGGGGCTGGTGGGGGCGATGAGCTTGCCGTGCTCGAAGGTAAGCGCGTCGCCGAAGATGGCGTTCAGCCAGGGCATGTGCTCGATCGGCCCGTCATGCATCAGGCCGCAGGCGAGATGCTGGGAGAGCTCCATCATGTGGTGTGGTGCTACCGCGCGGCCGGTGGCCTGGCCCTGGCCGACCACGGCCGCGGTCTCGGTGATGCCGCCGATGCGGCAGACATCAGGCTGCAGGATGTCGATCGCGCCCGCGTCGATGTAGCTCTGGAACTCGAAGCGGTTCGACAGGTTCTCGCCCGCAGCGATGGGCAGGCGTGCCTTCTGCACGAGGCGCGCATGGCTCGAAATATCCTCGGCGAGGAACGGCTCCTCCAGCCAGGCGACTCCCAGATCGGCAAACGCGTCGGCGGCATAGAGCGCCTGCTCGTAGGTCCATTGCTGATTGGCGTCGACCGCGAGCCAGGTGCCCTCGGGCAGGGCTTCGAGGATGGTCTCGATCCGCTCCACGTCGATCTGCGGGTCGTCATGGCCGACCTTCATCTTGACGCCGAACATGCCCTGGTCGAGATAGCTCTGCGCCGCCTCCGCGATCTCCTCCGGCGCCATGTACAGCCAGCCGCCGTCCGAGCCGTAGCAGGGCACCTCCGTGCGCGTGCCGCCGAGCAGGCGCCAGACGGGCAGCCCCGCTTCCTTGCCCAGCAGATCCCAAAGCGCGATGTCGACGCAGCCGATCGCCTGCCGTCCGATGCCGGCGCGCGCCATGGACTGCAGCTTGAGCGTCAGCTCCTGGACGATCGCATGCACATGCACCTCGCGCCCGATCAGATAGGGCGCGACATCGTCCTTCAGGAACTGCGCGACCGCACCGCCGCCGCCCATCAGCGTCCAGCCGAAGCCGAGGCCAGTGTGGCCTTCATCAGTTTCGATCAGGCAGATCGGCACGTCGATGTGACGCCTGGGCTTGCCGCCGACCCCGCCGCTCGAGCCGCTGAGCATGGGCCTGGGCAGCGGCAGACGCAGCATGTCGGCCTGGATATCGGTGATCTTCATCGTGGCATCCCGTTCGCTGATCGGTGGCATGTGCCTTCTCCACGAGCCTAGCCCGCTCGCCGGCATTTGCCACCATCGAGCGAGAACGCTTTTCGAATCCCCCAGCGAGGGCCAGAATAGGGGGAGGACCAGACTGGACGGGCAGCCCAACGCACCTGACGCCGGGGAGACATCGGATGGACCAGCCGAACGCCAACGTGGTCATCGCCAAGAGCCGGGCCAAATACAACGAGGGCTACATGCCCGGCTTCGGCAACGACTTCGAGACCGAGGCGCTCGAAGGCGCCCTTCCCATCGGCCAGAATTCTCCCCAGCGCTGCCCCTACGGCCTCTATGCCGAGCAGCTCTCGGGCTCGCCCTTCACCGCACCGCGCGCCACCAACACCCGCTCCTGGCTCTACCGCATGCGCCCGACCGTCCAGCATGTCGGCGACATGAGGCCTTACGACCTGCCGCATTTCCGCTCCGCCCCCACCATCGGCGAATGCGACCTGCCGCTCGCCCCCATGCGCTGGGACCCGGCCCCGATCCCGGAGGACGCCGGCAGCTTCCTCACCGGCATGCGCACCATCTCGACCGGCGGGGACGTGCATACCGCGACCGGCTTCGCCATCCACGTCTACTGCATCACCCGATCCATGCAGGACCAGGTCTTCTGGAACGCCGACGGCGAGATGCTGGTGGTCCCCGAGGTCGGGGCGCTCCGCTTCTTCACCGAGTTCGGCATCGTCGACATCGCCCCCGGCGAAATCGCGGTCATGCCGCGCGGCGTCAAGTTCCGGGTCGACCTCCTGGACGACAAGGCGCGGGGCTATGTCTGCGAGAACTACGGCGAGCGCCTGACCTGCCCCGAACGCGGCCCGATCGGCGCCAACTGCCTCGCCAACCGCCGGGATTTCCTGACCCCCGTCGCCGCGTTCGAACAAAGTACCGCCACGACCTGCCAGGTCGTGGTCAAGTGGTGCGGGCGGTTTCATGCCTCGGAGATCGACCACTCGCCCCTCGACGTGGTCGCCTGGCACGGCAATTACGCGCCCTATAAATACAATCTCCGCCACTATTCTCCGGTCGGCCCCGTCCTCAACGACCACGCCGACCCCTCGATCTTCACCGTGCTCACCGCACCCCTCGGCCAGCCCGGCACCGCCAATATCGACTTCGTGATCTTCCCGCCCCGCTGGATGGTCGCCGAGCACAGTTTACGCCCGCCCTGGTACCACATGAACGTCATGTCCGAATTCATGGGGCTGATCGAGGGTGTCTACGACGCCAAGCCCGAAGGCTTCGTCCCCGGCGGCATGAGCCTCCACAACGCCATGCTCCCCCACGGCCCCGACGCCGCCGCGTTCTACGGCGCGTCTCTGAAGGAGCTGAAGCCGGAGAAGCTGGACAACACGCTCGCCTTCATGTTCGAGACGCGCTACCCGCAGCAGCTGACGCGCTACGCCGCCGGGCTGGAGACGCTGCAGGTGGGTTATCCGGACGTGTGGAAGGGGCTGAGGAACCACTTCGATCCGAAGCGGAAGGTTTGGGATGGGGAGTAGGTGCAGGTAGTATACATCTCGAATGTAAAGCCTTCTAATAATGTCCGTATAGGTAAATATTTGATGATTTCGGTCTAGATATCTTTTCTTATATATATTTGTGATTGTTTTGTTTGATTTTTAATATTGATTGATTGGCGCAATAGTTATTCTGCCAAGATTTGTCACGCGCATCGATCGATGCAGATGTGATTCTACCATTGCGATTGCAGGATTTATCCTTTAAGAGCCCGTTTTAAAAGAAGTTGAGCGAAAACAGCCAGTTATGGCATCCGAATTCTGCCAGGAACGACGGAGCCATGACCGATGTGGACTGCTTTCGCTCGAACGCACTATGAGCGTTTGAACGCTCGCTATGCAAGCGACGTCACCGATGACGAGTATGGCTTGATCGAGCCCCTGTTGCCGCCGGCGAGACATGGTGGTCGGCGACGGACGACGGATCTGCGCGAGGTCTTGAACGCGATCCTTTATCTCGTGAGGACTGGATGCCAGTGGCGCTTGCTGCCGAAAGACTTTCCACCATGGAGCACGGTCTATGGCTATTTCCGGCGCTTCTGGCAGGAAGGGATATGGCATCGCATCTGGATGATCCTCTTGATGCAGGCGCGCGAGCAGGACGGCAAGGAGGCGTCACCGACGGCAGGCGTTGTCGACAGCCAGAGCGTGAAAACCACAGAAGCTGGCGGATTGCGCGGCTATGACGCCGGAAAAAAGATCAATGGCAGAAAGCGCCATCTGGTCACCGACACCATCGGCTTGCCCCTCAATCTGGCGGTGCATGCGGCCAACATCCAAGACCGTGATGGGCTGGCCTTGGCCTGCCGCTGGATCAAGCGGCAGTTTCCTTGGCTGCACTGTCTTTTCGCCGATGCCGGCTATCAGGGACCTATCGCCGCGAACAACGCAGCCGGCGCCAGGCTCCGGCTCGAGATTGTCAAAAGGCCACCGCACGCCGAAGGGTTCGAAGTGATCCCAAAACGCTGGGTGATCGAGCGCACCTTCGGCTGGCTTGGTCGCAACCGCCGTCTCGCCAAAGATTTCGAACGGCTGATCGAACATTCCAAAGCCATCGCCGTCGTCGCCATCATCCAGCTTCTCGCCAGGCGATTGGCAAACCCATGAAATCGCCAGAAAACTTCAAAAACGGGCTCTAAGTCAAAATTGGAACTTAGCACATGGAATTTTGCAATGAGCGTCACTCCTCGTGGGATGCCTCTCCTGGAGGCCTATCGTGAATATAGAAGTGGCAATTTTATAGTAAATAGGCGCTATCAGAGGAAGCTTGTCTGGAGTTTGGATGAAAAGCGGGCCCTGATAGATAGCGTTCTGCATGACTATCCAATCCCATTAATTTTGTTGGCCTATTCTCTACATTCTGACGGAAGTAAGTCCTATGAGATTCTCGATGGCATGCAGCGACTCAACGCTCTGTTCACGTTCATCGAGAATCAGTTCGACGTAGGGGGTAAGTATTTTGACGTCAGCCAGTTATCGCGTGCAAAATCGCTGGCTGACGAAGGAGCCTTCAAGGCGGAATCAGACCCCGAGTTGCTGCTGACAGATGAAGAGTGTTCTCAATTCCTGGAATACACTCTTGCTGTTACCGAGTTTCCTGCAACGGACGAGACTGCCGTCAATGAGGTTTTTGGCAGAATCAATTCGTATGGCCGACAACTGAGTGCGCAGGAAAAAAGACAGGCAGGTGTAGTTTCTAGCTTTGCTAATACAGTAAGAGAACTGGCTGCAGAACTTCGTGGTGACGTATCCAAGGATACGCTGGATCTGTCGGAGATGCCTTCAATTTCCGTGGACGTTGCCGGTGAGGCACCTAACTACGGCATCAAAGCTGATGAGGTTTTTTGGTGTAAGCAGGGAATCTTAAGGAGAGCCCAGCTTCGAGAGTCTGAAGACGAACAGCTCATTGCCGACCTGGCAATCTCGATTCTTAACGAGAAGGCATTCAATTTTAGCGGAAAAAATCTTGACGAGTACTATGATCCACTAACCGATGATGGAAGAAATATAGAAGCCTCGATTGCAACATATGGAGCAACTAATCTAAAATCTAATATCGTCGGAACAGTTTCCATATTGCGTGAAACGATCGAGCAATTTGATTCCAGTGCGAACGCATTTCGAAGAATCGTCAATCCTGGAGGACAGTCTAATCCGGTGAAGACTGCGTTTTTTGCAGTCTTTTTTGCCTTCTATGAGCTTTGTGTACGACAACGCAGAACTCCGACAGATGCTTCTGAAATTATGCAAGCACTCAGGAATGTTCAAAGTCGATTGAACGTTTCTGCAGGGCAAATCAGAAGCGAACCTAGAATTCAAAACGTTGGAATCGTTACAGGGCTGATTCAACAGTTCTTTGAGGAGAAAGAGTCTCCAACTTTACTACATGGTCTCGGGAGTTCGATACAACTCGAAAATGCATTGAGACGTTCGCGGATTGAAACTGCAGCATTTGAATGCAAGCAGGGCTTAGTTCGCTTAGATAACCTACGGAGTAGCGATACAGGCCTTCTTGACCGCATTGTCGAGACGCTGTGTGCCATCGCGAATATTGGTCCCGACTCCGAAGGTGGTTTATTCATTGGCGTTGCTGATTCTGACGCAGACAAGAAAAGAGTTGAGCACCTTGATGGAATTATAGCAGCGCAGGTCGGAGCTAGGTTCGTTGTGGGCATTGATAGAGAATTAAACTATCTCAAACTCGACCTTGAGGGATATAAGAGGGCAATAGTGAACCATCTTGGATCCTCAGAATTGAGCGAACCCTTGAAGTCTGATATCTTGGCGAGAATTGATTGCATCGCATATAGGGGATTGTCGGTTATTTGTCTTTGGATTCCGAAGCAATCGCAGGTATCAACTGTCGGCGATCGTACTTTCATCCGAAGGGGGTCTTCGACAGTCGAAGTTACAGGCGTGCAAGCAATCACAGCAGTCATCAAGCGATTTTCATAGTTTTTAACTTGTAATATAGATAGTATTTGATCGAAGGATCAATCTGTATTCGGTATAAGGCGGCAATTTATAAATAAATGTAGAGGCTTCATGCTCTCCCAAAAAAATCCCCAACCTCCACCTCAATCCCAGGCGGCTCCAGTCGCAGCCCACCCTGATGATGGATCTCGGTCTCGATTTTTTCTGCGGCACGCCGATGGTGAAACACCACCTTGCGATCGGGGTCGATGACCAGGTAGTGGGCGATGGTCGGCACCCGGAAATAATCCTCCAGCTTGACCGAGGCATCGCGCATCGCCGTCGACGGCGAGAGCACCTCGACCACGATCACCGGCTCCGGCGCGAAGACGCCGTTATCATCGAGGCTGCTGTCGGCAGCGACCGAGGCGTCGGGCTCGAACACCGTGTAATCGTCGATGCGGACCGCAACGCCATCGGTGAGCGCCGTGAAAGGAAGGCCGGCTTTTCGATGGCCTGACGAAGGGCGTTTCAGGCATTGCCTTTGGATCTGGCATGCAGCACGCGTTCCGGCGACATCTCAACCGGCTCCCTGTCGATCAGCTCGTAGCGGGGCTTCCTCGGTCTGGTCTCGAGCCAGGCGAGAAAGTCCTCGACCGTCATCCGGGACTCCAGATCTGCACGCATCGCGCCTCTCCTTCGACCCCGCTATAGCGCCATATCCGAGCAAACACCTAATCCGCCGTGCCAAAAACCCATTATCTATTATAAATAGAAAGAATCAGCCGAATGAACCAATCAGTGCGTCCAGCGTGGCATCCGGCTTCTCCACCATCATCAGATGCCCCGAGCCCTCGATGGTCACCAGCCTGGCGTCCGGCATCGCCGCCGCCAGCTTCGCCCCCTGCTTCGCCGGCGTCATCCGGTCATGGCTCCCCGCCACGATCAGCGCCGGGCAGGTCACCTCAGCGGCCGCAGCCCGCCCGCGTTCATAGCCGGCACAGGCGGCGAGGTCGTTATACAACACCCCAGGCCCCGCCTTCGCCAGCAGCCTGAGTGCATGCCCCATCAGCCACCCCCCTGGCGCCCGGTTGCCCCCGATATGCCCCGCGGGCCCATGTCCCCAGGACGTCACCAGCTCCGCCGCCAACGGCAGATCCGCCTTCGCCGCCTCCAGCAACCCCGGATGCACCGGCATCCCCCCCGCCACCCCTAGGAGGGCTAGGCCCTCTGCTTTTACGCTGTCGCGGAGCTTGGACGCGGCGTCCAGGCATATCAGGGCGCCCATGGAGTGTCCGACGAGCGTCGCTTTCTTCAGTTCCAGTGCCGATAGAGCCGCTGCCACCCAGTCGGCCATCGCCTCGATGCTGGAGAGAGGAGCACCCCCGCTCCGACCATGCCCAGGCAAGTCAACGGCCAGCGCGTTGCTGCCATGATGGGCGAAGTAGCGGGCCTGGAGGGTCCAGATGCTGTGGTCCATGCCGGCGCCGTGGACGAACAGGATGGTCGGCTTGGCAGGATCGAACTCCCGGCCGTTGGTGAAGATGAAGGCGCTTTGGCCGTCGACGCTGATCTCCATGGCCTCAACCCCGCTGCGACGCTTTGAGGGCGCCCTGGAGATCGTCGATGATGTCATCAGGGTCTTCGAGGCCGACCGACAGCCGGATCATGTCCTCGCCCACACCCGCCGCCTTCAGATGCTCGGCGTCCACCTGCAGATGCGTCGTCGAGGCGGGGTGGATCACCAGCGTCTTGGCATCGCCGACATTGGCCAGATGCGAGGCCAAGCGACAACCTTCAATGAACCGCCGGCCGGCGTCCCGGCCCCCTTTCACCCCGAACGACACGATCGAGCCCTGCCCCTTAGGCAGCAGCTCCATCGCCAGCTCATGGTCCGGATGCTCTTCCAACGACGGATGAATGACATAAGCGACCGCATCATGCTCCGACAAGTAACGGACCACCGCGCCAGTGTTTTCCACATGCCGCTTCATTCTGAGCGGCAGGGTCTCGACGCCCTGCAGGATATAAAAAGCGTGCTGCGGGCTCATGCAGGCGCCGAAGTCGCGCAGCCCCTCGGTGCGCGCGCGCATGTGGAAGGCGCCGGGTCCGTAAGCATCGACATAGTCGAGCCCATCATAACCGGCATAGGGCTCCGTCAGCGTCGGAAATTTGCCCGACGCCTCCCAGTCGTACCCGCCGCCATCCACCAGCACCCCGCCGATCGCCACCCCATGCCCGCCCAGCCACTTGGTCGCCGAATGCATGACGATATCCGCACCCTGCTCGATCGGCCGGGAGAGGTAAGGGGAGGCGAAGGTGTTGTCCACCAGCAGCGGCAGCCCGTGATCATGCGCGACCTTTGCGATCTCCGGAATGTTCAGAACTTCGAGGCCCGGATTCCCTAAAGTTTCCGCAAAAACCAGCCTGGTTTCGGGACGAATTGCGTCGGCGAAGGCTTGGGGATCTCGCGGATCGACGAAGCTGGTCTCGATGCCGAAGCGGGGCAGGGTCAGTTTCAGCAGATTGACGCTGCCACCATAGAGCGATTTCGAGGCGACGATGTGGCTTCCGGCACCCATCAGCGTCGCGATCGCCAAGTGCAGCGCCGCCTGACCGCTAGCGGTCGCCACTGCGCCTGTTCCGCCCTCAAGTGACGCAACCCGCTCCTCGAAAACGCTCACAGTTGGGTTGGAAATGCGCGAATAGATATGCCCCGCACGCTCCAGATTGAACAGCGACGCCGCCTGATCCGAGTCCCGAAACACATAGGACGTCGTCTGATAAATCGGCACCGCCCGCGCCCCGGTCACCGGATCCGGCTGCTGCCCGCCATGTAGCGCCATGGTGTCGAACTTCAAAAACTTAGGATCCACCATCGCCCAAACACCCTCCCAAAACCGACCACGTCAGTCCTTTGGTCCTAGGTCATCCAGCCCAGCCAGCACAAGGGTTTCCGTCGGAACCTGCCAATCCCGCCGTCGTTAACGCTGAATTAACCAAAGCTTGCTTGAATACGCGGGATCGGAGCCTTTCGGAGGTCACTGCATTGCCATCAGCCCTGGAGATCGAGGATCAGGCCGAAACCATCAGCGCACTGCTGAACGCCCTGGCCACGAAGGCCGTGGTCCAAGAGCATGACGTTCGGCGGCTGCGCCATGCCTTCTACAAGCAGGGCAGGATCGACCGTCGGCTGGCCGCCGAACTCTTCCATGCCAACCGCATCATGCGCGCGCGCCATGCCGACTGGACGGAATTCTACCTCGAAGCCCTCACGGACTTCTTTTTGACCCGTCGCGGCGAGATGCCTATCCTCTCTGCCGAACCGGAAACGGTCCTGCTCGGCTGGCTGGGGGAGGGGGAGCCGATCGTCGAGCCCGGCGAACGGCGTCTCGCGCTGCGTATCCTGCTCCTGGCCACGAACGGTCCCAAACATCTGAAGCGGCATGTTCTCCATTCGATTGAGGACAACTTGCTTCGCGGTAACGAGCGATGGATCGATGGCGGGAAACGTGACCCAGGCATCATCGATGCCCTGGATATTCATCTGATCCAGCGCCTGCTTCGAGGGGCCGGAGGGGGCTATCCGCGGCGAATATGCGGCGCTGTCGTCACGTTCCTGCTGAGCCTTGATCGACAGGCGCTTAGATTTGTCGATCCGGAAGGCTGGCGGCGCCTGCTGGTGGCAAGTCTGGCGCGTCATCTTTGGGCCGATTTGCCCAGCGCCTGCGCCACGAACGTGGATTCGATGCCGGCCATCACGGCTGGTCTGAGGCAGCTGTTCGACGGCCATCAACCAAGTGCGGACGTCCTGCGCCTTCAGCATGATGTCCTGGCGGTCACCCAGATGCTCCATCGCGGGAACGATGATCGGCCGTCAGAAGAAGCGGAGGCTGTGAAAGAATCCACGCTCAGCGCATGATAGCAGGGTGCGGCGGCCATCTGGGCTAAGCACAAGAACAGAACAGGGGTGCATTTGTAGTGAAGACAATATTGAGAAATCTTCTACTGATCGACGTTGTGCATCAATAATAAAAAGAAAGAAGTGAGTGTATTTTCTGCTAGTGTCGACATATTTACTCCAGGTTGGGAGTGGATTATATCCCTCTTTGCGGAGGCAATAAATTGCGGTCTTCTCTGTTTCTTCCTACTACATATAGGTCACTAAATGACAGCATAAATTTGTCTTGAGAGGTATCTGTGGATAACTTTTTTGTTGAACTAGGGACAACAAGTCATTGACCTCCGTTGATTATTGAGGGATGTTGAGAAAATCTTTCGAGTTCAGATTCGAACCACAGGTTGCTGTCGGGAGTCGATGTGGCTGAAGCGATGGCGGAATCGGCGCGAAGTCAGCCGGTAGACTTTGCGAATCATGGTGAATTCTTTCAGATTCGCGGGCAGCTGTACGCGCTCGTTACATTGCGCGTGGTCGAGCCGGATAACCATCAATTTTTCATGGAACTCCACAAGGAGATCGGACGCGCGCCCGATTTCTACAAACATGCGCCCGTCGTGATCGATGTCGGCCCGATAGCCGATCGCAATCCAACCAACCTTGCCGAATTTGCCAGGCGTCTGCGGCAGTTGCAGCTTGTTCCGGTCGGGATTCAGAATGGCAGCGAGGACTGGAACCGGGTGGCGATCAATGCTGGGCTCAGCCTGTTTCCTGCCGGCCGGCCGGCATCGGGGCAGAAGGCTCCTCCGGCCAGTGATCGGCCGGCCGCTGACGCCAAACATCCGGCCGAGCCGCCAGCAGCCGCCAATCGTCCTGCGGCACCCCAGCCCGAGAGCCGGGCGGCAGCTCCGCGTGCCGGCGCCAAGATCGTAAGCGATCCAGTGCGCGCGGGGCAGCAGATCTATGCCAAGGATGCCGATCTGGTCGTGCTCGCTCAAGTGCAGCCCGGAGCCGAGCTGATGGCCGATGGCAATATCCACATCTACGGCAATCTGCGCGGCCGCGCTCATGCTGGTGTCGGCGGTGACACGGCGGCGCGAATCTTCTGCCGCAGCATGGAGGCGCAGCTCATCTCGATCGCAGGCATCTATCTGGTGAACGACGAAATCGAGCCGCAGTTTTTGGGGCAGCCGGTGCAGATCGGCTGCCAGAATGAGACGATCGTCATCGAGAAACTGACCTGACGATCGGTTCCCGTCTTTGGGAGGTGAGGAACTTGGCTACTGTCATCGTGGTAACTTCAGGCAAAGGTGGCGTCGGCAAGACGACCACAGCCGCGACCTTCGGTACTGGCTTGGCCCTGCAGGGCTTCAAGACCGCCGTCGTCGATTTCGACGTCGGCCTGCGCAATCTCGACCTGATCATGGGCTGCGAGCGCCGGGTGGTGTTCGACTTCATCGATGTGATCAATGGCAATGCCCGCCTGAACCAGGCCTTGATCAAGGATAAGCGCGTTGACGGTCTTTACGTCCTGCCGACCTCGCAGACGCGCGACAAGGATGCCCTGGATCGTGCCGGCGTCGCCAAGGTGATCGGCGAGCTCAAGGCTGATTTCGACTATGTCGTCTGCGACAGCCCCGCCGGCATCGAGCAGGGCGCTCAGTCGGCTTTGTACTATGCGGACGAGGCGATCATCGTCACCAACCCCGAGGTCTCGTCGGTGCGCGACAGTGATCGTATGGTCGGTCTGCTCTCGAGCAAGTCGAAGCGAGCCGAGGACGGTGAAACGCCGATCAAGCAGCACCTTCTGATCACCCGCTACGACACCGACCGGGTCAAGCGCGGCGAGATGCTGAAGGTCGACGATGTGCTTGAGATGCTCGCTCTGCCGTTGCTCGGCGTCATTCCGGAATCCAAGTCGGTTCTGCAGGCCTCGAACACCGGTACGCCGGTCATTCTCGAAGATCGATCGGTCGCGGGCGAAGCTTATCGTGACGCCGTCGCCCGCTTCATGGGTGAGCAGATCGAATATCGGTTCGCTTCCGAGAAGACCGGACTTTTGAGCAAGTTCGGTTTCGGTCGTCTGTGGCGGCGGGACGCATGAGCCACTGGGCGGAAGAATGGGTGAGAAAGAGCGTGGGCATTTTCAGCTTCTTCAGATCATCGCCGCCACAGCGCAGCGCTGATCAGGCGAAAGAGCGGCTGCAGGTCTTGCTGGCGCTGGAGCGCAGTTCCAGCAATGCGCCGAGCTTCCTGCCGCAGCTTCAGGATGACATCCTCAAAGTCATCGCCAAATATGTGCAGATCGACAACGACAAGGTGCTGATCGAGGTCGAGCGCGGCCCCGACGTGTCGATGCTCGACATCAATATCGAGCTGCCGGCGGTAACGGAGGTAAAGCGTCCGAAAGCGCCGGCGAGGAGACGGCTGGAGGGAGCGGCCGCAGTGACCTGACGAGTGCTGGCTACCTTATTATTTTGCACTGGCTGACCTGCTGATGTCCTAGCTATCGATGCCGGCCCGCCGAGGGCCGGTGCCAAACGTCCTCTTGCCTGCTTACAAAAACCCCCTACGATCATACAGTTGGCACACTGTCCAACATCCGGACCCACCTGGCTCGATGGGGGCCGAAATTTGCCAGGCGAAACCAAGACCTCACCGTGGTCGACGAGGCGATTGCTGGACGGCCGGATCAGTGACCTTCTGCTCTTTATGCTCGGTGCCGGCCTTCTCGCTTGGCTGATCTATCTCGGCGCGGCCGGCATGGGCTACAATTGGCAGTGGTACCGGGTGCCGCGCTATCTCTATCGCGTCGTCGACGGCGAGCTGATTTTGGGACCCTTGGCGAAGGGTCTGCTGGTCACGCTGCAGATCACCTTCTGGAGCGCTCTTCTGGCGCTCCTGATCGGGCTCGTGACCGCCTTGCTCCGCCTGTCGCGCTCGGCCACCGGATACGGGCTCGCGACGGTCTATCTGGAACTGGTGCGCAACACGCCGCTGCTCGTCCAGATGTTTCTCTTCTATTTCGTGCTCTCACCGATCTTCGACATCGAGCGCTTCTGGACGGGCGTGATCTGTCTTGCCTTTTTCGAGGCGGCATTCATCAGCGAAATCATCCGTGGCGGCATCCTGTCTGTCGCCAGGGGACAGTGGGAGGCGGCGGCCGCTCTGGGGCTGACCAGGGCTGACGTCTACGCGCGGGTGATCCTGCCGCAGGCGCTGCCGATCATGCTGCCGCCGCTCACCAGCGCCGTGGTCAACCTGATCAAGAACTCGGCGATCGTCAGCACCATTGCGATCTTCGACCTGACCACGGAAGGGCGGAACGTGATCGCGGACACCTTCATGAGCTTCGAGATCTGGTTCACGGTGGCCGCGATCTATCTGCTGCTGACACTCAGCCTCTCGGGCCTGGTCGGGTTGATGGAGCGGCGGATCGCGCGGGCGGGGGCGAGGTGACACCATTTTCGGCATGGCGGCGCCATGCGTAACGACGGGGCGAACGGGAGAGCATGATGAACAGAAGACTTATGATGACCGCGATTGCCGGCCTGGCGATGACGGCGATGGCCACGGAGGCGACGATCGCCCAGGAAGCGCAGCAGGCGCTGTCCTCCGAAAGCGTGATCGAGACCATCAAGCAGAACGGCGTGCTGCGCGTCGGGATGTCCACCTTCGTGCCCTGGGCGATGCGCAACAAGGAGGGCGAGCTGATCGGCTTCGAGATCGACGTCGCGACGCAGCTCGCCGCGGACATGGGCGTCGAGGTCGAGTTCGTGCCGACCGCCTGGGACGGCATCATCCCGGCCCTGCTCGCCGGCAAGTTCGACGTGATCATCGGCGGCATGACCATCACGCCGGAGCGCAATCTCACCGTCAATTTCACCGCCCCCTACGCCCATTCCTCGCTCGGCGTCATGGCGAACAAGGCGCTGGCCGAGGGCCTGAGCTGGCCGGACGATTTCAACAGCGCCGACGTCACCTTCGTCTGCCGGCGCGGCGCCACGCCTTGCCCCTACATCCAGGAGCATTTCCCGAAGGCGACGCTTCGGCAGTTCGACGATCAGTCGCAGACCGTGCAGGAGGTCATGAACGGCAACGCCCACGTCCTGATGGGCTCGCAGCCGCTGCCGAACTTCATGATCTACGACAATCCCGACGTCCTGTTCGCGCCGACCGACGAGAAGATCGATCCCGGCAACGAAGCCTTCGCCGTCAGAAAAGGCGACCCCGACGCGCTCAACTACTTTTCGAACTGGATCCTGATCAAGGAATCCAGCGGCTGGCTGGAGGAGCGCCACGACTACTGGTTCGGCGGCCGCCCCTGGGCCGACCAAGTCGCCGAATAGTGGCGTGGCCACCTCATGGACTTTGACCGTCGTCGCCTGGATCGCGGGTATGCGCTTATATTCTGGTGTGGTCGATGACGGTCATCGCCGTGAGGAGTCATGAATGAGATCCGGCGGCGGAAATTCATGACCACGACGTCCGGATCACCACGAGGCAGGTCCACGCCCAAGGCCGCGCCTTGGGGAGATGTGGTGATCGTCCTGCTGGTGCTGGCATTGATCGTCTATGTTTATGGCCGGGTGAGTGACGTGCTGGTCTACAAGTGGGACTGGTCGTTTCTCCCCGGCTTTTTCCTGCGCTTCGACGAGGAGAGCGGGAGCTGGCAGGCGAACATTCTGCTTAAGGGGTTCCTCGCGACCATCCGACTGTCGATCCTGGCGATGGTGATCGCCTCGATCGTCGGACTGGTGCTGGGCGTGATGCGCACGATGAAGCGGCTGCTGCCGCGCATGATCGCATCCGCCTATGTTGGTCTGATCCGCAACATTCCGCCGCTGGTCTTCATCTTCGTCTTCTACTTCTTCATCTCCAGCCAGATCATGCCGCTCTTCGGCATCGATCGCTGGGTGCGCGGTCTCGACGGCGAGCAGGGCTGGCTGTTCGAGCTTCTGCTCGGCGAGCCCAGGCTTCTGGAGAACATGATCTCCGGCGTGCTCTGCCTTGCCATGTTCGAGGCGGCCTATATCACCGAGATCGTGCGCGCCGGCATCCAGGCGATCCCGCGCGGACAGATCGAGGCGGGCGAGAGTCTTGGTCTCTCGCGCTTCGACGTGTTTCGCGATGTGGTCCTGCCGCAGGCCCTGCTTAAGGTGACGCCGCCGCTCGCCAATCAGTTCATCATGTTGGTCAAGAACTCGGCGATCGTCGCCCTGATTTCGGTGCAGGAACTCACCTTTCTCGGCACCGAGATCGCGGTCTCCACGCGAAAACCGTTCGAGACCTGGATCACCATCGCCGGCATGTATTTCCTGCTTTGCTACAGCCTCGCCTGGCTTTTCGGCCGCATCGAGCGCCGCTCCCGCCGCTTCGAACGCTAGGTGGCATGGCCACCTCATGGACGTTGACCGCCTCCGCCAGGATTGACGGTATGCGGCCCGGGTTTGAGAACGTCGGTGGGGCGGTCGCCTTCGGGGGGGGCGAGCTGGAGCTGACGTGACGCAGGATACTGCACCTGACCCGGCAGCGGGCGTGCGCTATGCGATCGGGGCGTCGATCGCGACGGCGTTCATCCACGCGACCATGCGCTGGGTCGAACTCGAGCCGTTTCTCATCGCCTTTTGGCGAAACGCGCTTTGCCTTGTTCTCGTTCTGCCGCTGGTGGTGATCCACGGCGCCTGGCGCGCAGGGCCGGGAGCGCTGTCGCGTCATGCGTTTCGCGGGATCGCCAATACCGCGGCGATGGTGCTGCTGATCATGGGGCTGGGCCGAATGCCGTTTGCCGAGGCCACGGCGCTGACCTTCGCCACACCGGCCTTCATGCTGCTCGGAAGCGTGATCTTCCTGAAGGAGAGGGCGAGCGCTGTCCGCTGGCTCTCGGCGATCGTCGGTCTCGCCGGCGTGCTGGTGATCGCGCCGCCGGGACCGGGCTGGCTGGGATCGGGCGGCATGCTGATCCTGTTGTCCGCGGCGCTGTTCGCTGCGGCGTTCATCATTGGCAAGACGCAGACCTGGTTCGCGAACGATCTCTCGATTCTTTTTTACCTCTATCTCGCGCTTACCGTCTTCTGCGCGCCGCTCGCCGCCAGTGTCTGGCACTGGCCGGACGGGACGGCGCTGACCGCGCTCGGCTTCGTCGCCGTCCTGTCGGTCCTCGCGCACTATGCCGGCATCGTCGCCCTTCGCCGCGCCGATGCCTCGCTGGTCGGCCTGTTCGACTATCTCAGGCTGATCTGGGCGGCGCTGATCGGCGCCGTCGTGTTCCGGGAGACGCCCAACCTGGCGACGGTTGTCGGCAGCCTGCTGATCGTGCTCGCGGCTATCCTGCCGCTGGCTGTCAGCAGGCGACAGGATGGCCGGATCTGAGCTTGACCCTGCGCGCGGCGACGGCATTGTTTGCAGGCCTGTCGCAGCGGAGCGACCCTGATTTGACCGGGAGAGACACCTTGACCGAAGCGTTGACCTTGTACACCCATCCGATGTCGCGTGGGCGCATCACCCGTTGGATGCTGGAGGAGACCGGCGCCGACTATCGGACCGAGATCGTCGGCTATGGCCCGGCGATGAAGTCGCCCGACTATCTGGCGATCAACCCCATGGGCAAGGTCCCGGCGATCCGCCATGGCGACACCATCGTCACCGAATGTGCCGCGATCTGCGCCTATCTTGCCGATGCCTTTCCCGCGGCGGAACTGGCGCCGGCGCCCGCCGATCGCGGCGCCTACTACCGCTGGCTGTTCTTCGCTGCAGGGCCGCTGGAGGCCGCGGTCAGCGACAAGGTCCTGGGGGTTGAGGTGCCCGAGGACAAGCAGGGCATGATCGGCTACGGCACCTTCGCCGCGGTGATCGACGTGCTGGAGAAGTGCCTGCCGAGGGACGGCTACATCGCCGGCGACCGCTTCTCCGCTGCCGATGTCTATCTCGGTTCGCATCTGGGCTGGGGCCTGGAATTCGGCTCGATCGATCATCGGCCGATCTTCGAGGACTATGTCGGGCGCATGCGCGATCGCGACGCCTATCGTCGTGCCAAGGCGATGGACGACGAGGCCATGCCGAAGGAGCAGCAGCAGGCGTCGTAGCACGCCAGGAGCCGGCTTCGCCGATCGGTCAGGCGCGGGCGCGCACGCGTCGCGGGCCGATCGGCTTTCGGCCTTCGAGCACGCCCGACTCCTGGACGATCTCCGAGACCAGATGCTCGCGCCGATAGGCCATGACATGCACGCCGGCAACGCCTTCGATCGCGCGCACCTGCTGGATCAGCTCGACGCAAAGGCGCTTGCCTTCCTCGCCTGGCTTTGCCGCCCCCTCCATGCGCCCGATCACCTCGTCAGGAATGTGAATGCCCGGCACATTGCTGCGCATCCAGCGCGCCGCCTTGGCCGATGCCAGAGGGCCGACGCCGGCCAGGATGAAGACGCGCTCATGCAGCCCGAGATCGCGCACCCGCGCCATGAATTTTTCGAATAGCGGGATGTCGTAGATGTAGTTGGTCTGGATGAACTCAGCTCCCGCCTCGACTTTCTTGGCGAGACGCTCGGGCCGCCACTCGTAGGGCGGAATGCAGGGGTTTTCCGCAGCGCCGAGGAACAGGCGCGGCGGGCTCTTGATCTTGCGCCCTGACAGAAAGACGCCCTGGTCGCGCATGGTCTTGATGGTGCGCAGCAGCGAGAGGCTGTCGAAGTCGAACACGGGCTTGGCGCCGGGCTGATCGCCGACGCCGACGCCATCGCCGGTGAGGCAGAGCACGTTCCTGACGCCCATCGCCGCGGCGCCGAGCACGTCGCCCTGGATGGCGATGCGGTTCCGGTCCCGGCAGGAAATTTGATAAACGGTGCCATAGCCTGCGCGAGTCAAAAGAGAACAGATGCCGATCGACGACATGTGGCAGTTGGCGCCGGATGCGTCGGTGGCATTCAGAGCATCCGCGACCTCGCCGAGCGGCCGTGCGGCCTCGAACACGTCCTCGGGATCGGCGCTGTCCGGCGGGTTGAGCTCGGCCGTGACCGCGAATTTGCCGGCGCGCAGCACGCGCTCCAGGCGGCTGCCGGAAACATGGCCGGGCGGCGGTGTCTGATAGGCGTTGTCGAGGTCGCTGGTGGTGGTGTCGGTCAAGGTCCTGTCCGATCAGCGAAAGCGCTGGCGTCGTTTGGGCTCGTCGGCGAGCGGCGCTGCCACCGGCTCATGGGAGCGCGCTTCCGGAAAGGCCTTGGCCAACGCCCGCCTCGCCAGATCGGCCTCGCGCTTGGCCACCGCCTTCTCGCGTGCGACCCGGAGCCAACTCGAGGAGCCCGCGAGCGAGCGGTCGACCGGCGGCAGCACCTCGTTGATCTGATGGCCGTTCTTCATGCGCGTCGCCCCGTCCCAGGCCTCGCACCAGACACAGCGCATGTCGGGCTTGACCTCGCAGAATCCGCCGGGGCGCACGCCGCCGCAGGGACCGTTTCGAAGCTCCTTCGGGCAGTTCATCGGGCAGGACATACCGGTCGAGGAGAGCACGCACTGGCCGCACATCCGGCAATCGAACAAGAGCGTCTTGACCGTTTTTTCGACCATGGCGACCGGGCGTTCCACGCGCCCATAGCCGATACGCTCGAACAGCGGATCGAGCGATACCATCACGCGCTCGACCACCTTGTAGACGCGCTCGAAAAATCCGGCATGGCGAACGGCGAACAGACGGGCCCGGTACATCGATCGGCTCTGCCCCAGGATTGTTGGTCACGCTTCGATTATGAGATGGGGTTTTCGCGCGAGTTCGTCCAAGCCGACACCGGCTGCCGTTTTCGCGACAGGTCTCAGTCACTTGGCGGCTGCGCACAAACCTGATCGTAGCGATAGCGCTCCTTCAGCGTACCGGCATGTTCGAACACGTCGAGCGTCACCTCGAGGGCCTCGGGCGTGATCTCGACATGCGGCGTCCAGCAGCCGAGTTTTTGGTACGTGGCGATGCAGTCCCGCAAAACGTCCCGGTCGATCTTCGGAAAATAGGACGCCTGCGAGGCGGCGATCTCGTCGGCACCCGCCTCGTTCATGTAGACGCGCGTCTTCCGATAGGCCCGCATGAACGCTTTCGCCTGATCCGAGGCCAGCCAGTCGCGTGTCGCCGCGATGCTGGAGAAGGCGCAGGGGCCGATCAGCGGCCCGACCTGGGCGACGATATGGCCGATCCCGTCGGCGACGAGCTGCTGCGGAAACGGTCCCTGCTGCTGGATATAGGTGCCCTGACCGTCGCGAAACGCCTTGTCCATGTCGGCGGCACCACCGACGACAATCGCGTTGATCTTGTCGGCATCGATGCCGACCTTGTGGCAGGCATAGTTGAACATCGCCCTCGGCTGCCCGCCGCCGAACAGCACGACCTCGGCGCCTTCGAGTTTCTTCCACGAAAAATCCAGATCGGGCTCACGGCCGGTCAGAAAAAAACCGTCCATCTCGTTGATCTGGGCGAAATGCACCGCAGTCGGCGTCTCGCCTTTGCCGAGCGAAGTGAAGGCCTGGCTCGGCGCCGTCTGGATCACTTGCGCCTCGCCCGCTTCCAGCGCCTTGATCGCGGAAACACCGGGAGGGGCCACGGACCAGGAGGCGTCCAGCCCCTCGTCGCGCAGAAACCCGCCGGCGATGGTGGCGATCAGCGGCGAATAGAAAGCCGAGAACAAGGTGAACTGAATATGCATCTTTTCCAACGGCTTTCTCCCGATCGATCGCCATGAACGCTTTTGTCCGCTTCAGATCTAGGACAGACGGGCGGTGATGAGAAGACGAGCGCTAGCCCTTGACCGCGCCCAGCGTCAGCCCGCGCACGATGTAGCGCTGTGCCAGGAGCGCGATCAGCACCGGGGGGATCATGGCGATCATCGCGCGCACGGCCATGAACCAGAACTGCACGCCCCGGCTGTCGACCCCGCCCGCCATGTGAATCGGCACGGTGATCACGTTCTTCGAGGAAAGCGTCAGTGCGAACAGAAACTCGTTCCAGGTGAAGGCGAAGATGATGAGGCCGCTCGCTGCGATCGATGGAGCGGCGAGCGGGAGCACGATCTTGAAAAAGGTTGCCCCATAGCCGGCGCCGTCGACGAACGCCGACTCCTCGAGCTCCACGGGCAATTCCATGAAAGTCTGTCTCAAAATCACCACGACGAACGGCAAGGTGAAGGTCGCGTTGACCAGAATCAAAGCGAGGTGGGTGTCGAGGAGGTCGAGCGAACGCATCACCAGATAGAAGGGGATGACGGTCGCGACCGGCGGCAGCACCCGCTGGGACAGGAACCAGACGGTGAGGTCGCGATTGGGGATGACGTGAAAACGAAAGCGTGCGAGCGCGTAGGCCGCGGGCGTGCCGAGGAGGAGAGCCAGCAATGAAGCGCAACCCGCGACGATCGTGCTGTTGCCGAGAGCGCGTGCCGACTCCGGGGTCGCAAGCTGGCTGATCCAGTTGTCCAGGGTCGGCTCGAAGTCGATCCAGGGGATGCCGAAGCCGGCCACGGTGAAGGTGTCGATCGGATTGCAGGCTGGTCGAGAACGCCCAGTAGAGCGGAACAGGAAGATCAGCGCGACCAGGACGGCAACCAGCGAGGACAGCGCGCCTCGCCGAGTCCCGTGCTGCCGGGCTTGCGTGTTCTGACGTTATCCATAGGTTTCCGCAATCGGCGGAAGAACAGGGTGACGATGATCATGACCACGATCAACAGCCCGTAGGCCATGGCGCTGGCATAGCCGAGATCGAAGAAGCGAAGGCCGGTCCTGAAGGCCAGGAAGGAGTAGGACTGCGTGGCGATGCCCGGGCCGCCGCCGGTGAGCGCAAAGGGTATGTCGAACAGCTTCAGGGCCTCCGCGAGGCGCAGCAGCAGCACGATCAGAATGGTGGGTTGAAGCAAGGGCAGGAGAACCTTGGTGATCATGTCGACGGCAGACGCGCCATCGATCCTCGCTGCCTCATAGAGCTCATCCGGCAAGCCCTGGAGCGCTGCCAGGAACACCAGGAAGCAGAACGGAGTCCATTGCCAGACATCGACCAGAATGACGGAGAACAGTGCCCAGCCGGGATTGGAAAGGAACGGAATGCCGAGAAAGCCGAGCGGGCCGCCTTCCTCGTAGAAGATGGTGAAGAACAGGTAGCCGACCGCGATCGGCGTCGCGAAGATCGGCAGGATCATCACCGCGCGAAGCGCCGGTCGGCCGAAGAGATGCTGGTTGAACAAAAGGGCGAGCAGGAACCCCAAGCCCAGCTGCATCGGCACGGCTGTTCCGACGAAGATCGCGGTAACCCGCACGGCGGACCAGACCTGCGGGTCGTCGAGCAGGCGCTTGAAGTTGAAGGCGCCGACGAATTCCGAGGTCGAGACCTCGTTCTTGTGGACGATGTTCTTCGTTCGTGGCTTGCCGGACTTGCTCAGCACCGGCTCGCCGTTCTCGTCGAGCACCGCCACCTTTTCGCGCGTGATCTCGACCTTCTGCTCGATCTTGTAGAAGGCGATATAGAGCGAATAGCCGAGCGGGAAGACGGTGAAGGCGAGAACCCAGATCACCGCCGGCATCAGGAACAGAAAGCGTACCCGGCTGGTCCAGCGCATTTTTCGTACCTGGAGCCGCGTCAGGGCCGAAAACGCAGCGCGCGCCTTCGGCCCCTCGGCCGGCTCTCCTAGCCTTCGTAGCCGATCGCGGCCTGATAGTCCCGGAGCTGGCTGTCGCGGCCGATGCGATCGGTCACCGGCTCCCAGGCCGCCGCCGTGTCGTCGAGCGCCTGCTGCGCGGTCTTCTCGCCGCTCATCGCCGCCGACAGGTTCTTGTCCAGAATGTCCCAATATTCGAACGTGCCGGGAATTCTGAGATAGGTCAGCATGGTGTCGGCATAGAAGGTGTCGCGATAGGCCTGGGTGTAGGTCTCGACATCGCTGGCATCCCAGCCCGCGGCGACATATTGCTCGATCGTCGCCGTGCCGCCCTGGCTCTCCAGGAACTGGTAGGAGTAGCCGGGATCGACGCCGGTCCAGCCATGCTGCGAATTCCAGAGCGAGATGTCCTTCATCGCCATCAGGGCGAGCAGCGAGTAGGTCGCCTCCGGGTTCTCCGAAAAATTCGAGATCACGCCATGCCAGGAACCGCCGGTGGTGTTGCCGACCGGTGTCGGGTTCTCCGCCTGCACGAACTCGCCGGTTTCATGATCGTAATACTCCTCCGATGCGGGCAGGATTGCCGCCGCGCAATCGCCCTGGATGACTGAGCGGCTGGTGTCCTGGCAAAGGCTGCCGACATCGCCCCAGGAGAAGACGAACACCGACTTGCCGCGCAGGAAGTAGTCCCAGGCCTCGCCGAGGGACCAGCCGACCTGCGCCGCAGGCCCGGTCTGATGCAGGTCCTGGAGGAACTCCAGGGCCTTCACATGGCCGGGGCTGTTGATCAGCGGCGTCATGTCGGTCGGATCGAACCAGTAGACATTGTGATACTGATCGACCTTCTCGCCCGGCGTCACCGCGAAGGAGGCGGACAGTGACTGGAAGTGGTAATGCCCCTGCTCGCCGACCTTCAGATGCAGCACCATGCCGCTATCGGGCTCGGCGTCGTGGTCGTCCCAGTTCTTGCCGTTGAAATAGCGCGCGATGTCGCGAAGCTGCTGCCAGGTGGCGGGCGGGGACGGCAGGTCGTAACCATATTCCGCCTTGAACGCCGCCTGATGCTCCGGGTTCTCGAGGGCGCTCTTTCGATAGTAGAGCACCTGGCCGTCGGCATCGTTGAGCACGCCGATGCCCTTGCCTTCCCAGGTGTGCAGCGCCTTCAGGGACGGCGGCATGTCGTCATAGGTCCAGGCGGGGTAGTCGCCGGAGGCCATCAGTTCGTCGATTTCATAGGCGTAGCCCTGGGGCGCGATATCGCCATACCAGAACGCGCCGACCATGAAGGCGTCATATTCGCCGGTGCCGTTTCTGAGATCGAGCATCATCTTGGTGTAGTGCTCGGCAAAGGGCAGCTCGACGATATTGAGCTTTCCTCCAGTCAGCTCCTCCCAGGGGCCGCGAAACGCATGCAGCGGACCGGAGATACCGCCCTTCGGTCCGCTGGCATTGACGGTCACGGAAATCTCAGCGCCTTCGAACGGCTTCTCGCCAGGACCGAACAGCCCGCCAAGATCCTCTTGCTTGACGGTGATGACGGTGTCGTCATACTCGGCACCGAGCATCAGATCGACGGTGCCGTCGTCGTTCCATTTCACATATTCCTGCGCCATCGCCGTCGACGCGAGCAGCATCGCGGCGGCGCAACAAAGACTCTTTGCCTGCCAGGACATCGTTGCCTCCCTATTTCCGGCCGACCTGCTCGCGCGGACGCGGCGATCGTTGCTTGGCCCATTCGTAGGAAGGATCTCAGATTGCTTTCTTGATGTCCATGCTTCTGCTGTCGATAGCCGCCTTTGACGTTCGATCTCGCGCTCTGTGAGCTTCTCGCCATGCTGCGATCTCCTGTTTTCCGCGGGAACGACCTTGCGGCTTCAATCCTCAAGGATCGATGCTGAACGTCGAAAGGTCGAGATCGCCGCTCCACCGCCATGCGCCGAGGAAAGGCTCGTCAAGCGTGCGGCGGCCGTGCGGTGCCCAGGATGGGTGGTGTATGAAGGCGCCAGGGGGATGCGGGCGGTAGTCCGCGCCGTCGACAGACCAGTCGGCAACGCCCGAGATCACAAGATAGGTCTCTTCGCCGGCGTGCCGTGAGATCGGGTAGTCGGTCGCGCGGTCGGAAAGCAGCAGCCCGACGCGAACCGCATCGTCGGTGACATGGCCATCGGGACCGATGAGTTCGGCGGTGTAGAGGCACGACGACACCGCCGATGCAAGCTTGTCGCTTGCCCAATGCTGCCAGGCGATCCACTCGCTGCATGCGAGAACCGAAGCCGCAATCGGCAAGGCTTCGGGATGATGGCAAGCCGTTGCCAAAAGTTGGTTTGGCGGCGACGGGCTGGGCAGCGTGCGGCGGGGTCGGTCGATTGCTTGGCGGAGCCGGTGGGCTGCCAGGTTTCCGCCGGGACGGCCTTCCTCGTCAAAGGCCTGGGCGAGGGCGGCAAGCAGTCGCGTCCACGAAGCGCGTTCGTTTGAAGGCGAGATTGCCAAGGCCCTGTCTTCCCAAGCGTCAGCCGCGCATCGATTGTACGACACTTGGCGTCGAGGCGGCAAACCAAGCCATGACTTGGCGGTTCGTGGGGAGTGTGGCAGATAGAAGGCGGTTTTCGAGGCCGCGTGTCGGCCACGTCAGGAGCAATCGATCGGTATGGACGAGACGGCGGTGGCGTTGGATGAAGATCTGCGCCGGGATTTCATTCGAGACATTATTCGGACCGATCTGGACGAAGGCCGGGTCGACCAGGTGATCACGCGCTTCCCGCCGGAGCCGAACGGCTTTCTGCATATCGGCCATGCCAAGTCCGTCTGCCTGAATTTCGGTGTCGCCGAAGAATTCGGCGGGAGGTGCAACCTCCGGTTCGACGACACCAATCCGACCCGGGAAGAGCAAAAATACATCGATGCGATCATGGCTGATGTGCGCTGGCTCGGCTTCGATTGGGGCGAGCATCTCTATTTCGCGTCGGATTACTTCGAACAGCTCTATGACTGGGCCGTGCACCTGATCGAGGCGGGCGATGCCTATGTCGATGACCTCTCGGCCGACGCGATCCGTGAGTATCGCGGCA
>JAWKVM010000044.1:0-17506 GCA_041398025.1 Alphaproteobacteria bacterium | reverse complement strand
GCATCCGAAAACGCTGGAAGCGGCCGGCAAGGGCGGTCCCGTCGTGCTGTTCGCACGCAACAAGCTCTGCGGCCTCGCCAAGGGCGATCTGGCGGTCTCCGAGGTGACGCTGCTCGATGTGCTGCTCGATCCTGACGTTCGCGTCGGCACCTCGACACCCAAGGCCGACCCCTCCGGCGACTACGCCTTCGCGCTGTTCGCCAAGGCGGATGCGGTCAGCGATGGCGCGCGCGAGGCGCTGGAAGCGAAGTCGATGCAGCTCACCGGCGGGCCGGACTCGGCGACCACGCCCGAAGGCCGCAATCCCTACGCCTGGGTGATGGACAGCGACCAGGCCGATATTTTTCTGACCTACTGCACCAACGCGGTGCTGGCGCAGAGGGAAGTCGCCTCGCTCCAGATCGTGTCCGTGCCGCCTGAGCTCAGCGTCGGCGCGGACTACGGTCTGACGGTGCTCGATCAGAGCGACGAGCGCGCCTGGCGCCTCGCCGCCTACATCCTCTCGCCGGAAGGCCAGCGCATTCTTTCGGGCTACGGCTTCGAGGCCAACGCCGTGCCCGCGGAGTAAAGCTGCATGCGAACGCTGCTCGTCCTCGCCACCGCCCTCATGCTTGGACTGTCGACCGCCGCATCGGCGCGCATGGTCACGGACTCGGCCGGACGCACCGTCGAGGTGCCGGACAACGTCGAAAAAGTCTTCGCCGCGGGGCCGCCTGCCTCGATTCTTCTCTACGTCCTCGCCCCGGATCGCCTGAGCGGCTGGCCGCGAGCACCCCACGACTTTGAGCGGCCCTATCTCGCCGAGGCCTATCGCGATCTGCCGGAGACCGGCCGGCTCACCGGCCGCGGCGACACCGCCAATCTCGAGGTGGTGCTGGCGACCAGGCCGGACCTGATCTTCGATTTCGGCTCGATCCGTGACACCTACATCTCGCTCGCCGATCGCACCCAGGAACAGACCGGCATTCCCTATATGCTGGTGGACGGCCGCTTCGAGAACACGCCCGCCGCCCTTCGGCTGATGGGCGAGGTGCTGGGCGTAAAGGCGCAGGCCGAGCGCTTGGCGGCCGAGGTCGAGAGCCTGTTCGCTGGACTCGACGACACCCTCGCCGACATCCCCGAGGATGCGCGCCCGCGGGTCTATCTCGCGCGCGGGCCGGACGGCCTGGAGACCGGGCTCAAAGGCTCGATCAACACCGAGATCATCGAGCGCGCCGGCGGCATCAACGTCGCCGATCCGGGCGACGGCGCCGATGTCCGCCGCGGCATCACGCCGGTCTCGATCGAGCAGGTGATCGTCGCCGATCCCGACACCATCATCACCTGGGACCGCAATTTCTTCGAGCGCGTCTGGGACGACCCGCTCTGGGCCGGCATCACCGCCGTCCGCGAAAAGCGCGTCTATCTCTCGCCGACGGCGCCCTTCGGCTGGATCGACCGGCCGCCCTCGGTCAACCGCATCATCGGCCTCAAATGGCTGGCCGGGCTCTTCTATCCGGAGCGTTTCGCGTTCGATCTCCGAGAAGAGACGCGCACCTTCTACAAACTGTTCTATCATGTCGATCTCGGTGACGACGAGCTGGATCGGCTGATCGAATGGGCAAGCGGGCGACCCTGAACGGCCTGGAGGTGGAGGCGACACGCGGCCGGTCGCGCGATGCCGTGATCATCGGCAGCCTCGCCATCGCCGTCCTGCTGCTCGCCCTCTACACCATCACCGTCGGCCCCTATCCGCTGACGCTCGGCCAGATCGGCGGCGGTTTTTTTCGCCTGTTGACGGGCAGCGCCGAGCCCGCCGGCGGGCAGGTCGACACGGTGCTGTTCTCGGTGCGCCTGCCGCGTATCGCGGCCTCGCTGCTGGTCGGCGCAGCCCTCGCTGCCGCCGGCACGGTCTATCAGGGCCTGTTTCGCAATCCCCTGGTGTCGCCCGACATTCTCGGCGTCTCGACCGGGGCGGGGCTCGGCGCGGTCGTCGGCATCCTGCTCTCGCTGCCGGTGGTGATGATCCAGGGCCTCGCCTTCGCGGGCGGGCTGATCACCGTGCTCCTGGTCTACGCGATCGCGACAGCCGTGCGCGGCCACGAGCCGACCCTCGTGCTGGTGCTCTCGGGCGTGGTGCTGGGAGCACTCGCCGGTGCCTGCATCTCGCTGGTCAAGATCCTGGCCGACCCCTATGACCAGCTCCCGGCGATCACCTTTTGGCTCCTGGGCTCGCTCGCCGGCGTCACCAGCGGCGACGTCCGGTCCGCGCTTCCGGCGGTGCTGCTGGGACTGGTTCCCCTGGTGCTCCTTCGCTGGCGCATGAACCTGATGGCGCTCGGCGACGAGGAGGCGACCGCGCTCGGCATCGAGCCCAAGCGCCTGCGCGCGCTGTTCATCGCCGCCGCGACCCTGATGACCGCAAGCGTGGTCGCGATCTCGGGTGTGATCGGCTGGGTCGGGCTGGTCATGCCGCATATCGCGCGCCTCGTGATCGGCCCCAATTTCGATCGTCTCCTGCCGACCGCGATGCTGATGGGTGCGGGCTATCTGCTGCTCGTCGACACGGTCGCGCGCACGCTCGCCCAGACCGAAACCCCGCTCGGCATCCTGACGGCGTTCCTCGGAGCGCCCGTCTTCCTCTGGCTGCTCGCGACCGGCAGGCGAAGCTGGTGAGCGTGCTCGCCGCCAAGGCGCTCGGCTTCGGCTATCCCCGCTTTCCGGTCGGCCGCGGCGTCGATCTGGAGGTCAGGACCGGCGAAGTGCACTGCCTACTCGGCCCGAACGGCTCCGGCAAGACCACGCTGTTCAAGACCCTGCTCGGCCTGCTGCCCGCGCAAGCCGGAACCATCACGCTCGATGGCGAGGACCTGCGTTCTCTGCCGCGCGGGCACGTCGCAAAAAAACTCGCCTATGTGCCCCAGGCCCATGCCGCCACCTTTCCCTACAGCGTGCTCGACATGGTGCTGATGGCGAGAACCGCCCATCGCGGTCTTTTCTCCTCCCCCACGACCACCGATCGCGACCGGGCGATGGCGGCGCTCGAACAGCTCGGCATCGAGGCGCTGGCCGAGCGCGATTACACCCGCATCTCCGGCGGCCAACGCCAGCTGGTTCTAATCGCGCGCGCACTCGCCCAGGACGCCTCGCTCATCATCATGGACGAGCCCACCGCCAGCCTCGATTTCGGCAATCAGGTGCGGGTTCTGGCCGAGGTGAGGACGCTCAAATCAGCAGGGCTCGGCATCGTCCTCTCCACCCACAACCCGGATCACGCCTTTGCCTCTGCCGATCGCGTGCAGCTGCTCGCCGACGGCGCCATCCAGGCGGCAGGACCGCCCGCCGAGGTTCTCAGCGGCGAGGCCCTCTCGTCGGTCTACGGCGTGCCGATCGACGTCGAGACGCTCGAAGGCGGCGGCCATGTCTGCGTCGCGCGAAGCCTCCGGTGGCGTGGCCACCTCATGCACCCTGACCGCCATCGCCTGGATTGACGGTATGCGGCCCGGATTGACGTGAGACCGGCGCCTTCCGCCGACGGGTCGCTCCGGCCGTCGGCCAATGGCGGCGTCCGCGAGGAGAATCGGCAGAGCGCCGAACACGATGGCTCCCGTTACCCCGGTTGCTCGGCCCGATAATCGAGCACGACACCGGGTAGTAAGCATTAACTCGATTTAATCCCTTTGCGATCTTTATAAATTCGAAATATTGAATATATGGCCATTTGAAAACACTGCCTATCTGTCTCGAATAGCTGTGTTTTAGATAAGGCATCGTCCGTCGACTGTCAGGTTCGTCGGCTCTCAAGGATCACGACAATGTCCATCTCCAAACACCTGCTTGGCGCCACGGCACTGCTGGCGCTTGGCGCTTGCGCCGGCTTGGCTTCGCCGGTGCCGGATACCACCTTCGCGCCCGGCAAGCAGGCCGAAGGCGCTATCTCGTCCTACTACGAGGATCACGCAAGCGAGGACTACGGCCGCTGCAACCGACCCTATTTCGATGCGATCACAAAAGTCGAGGTGGTCGAGGACACGGCCGATCATCTCGTGCTTGACGTGCGCTACAAATATTGGGACCGGCTGCGTGACGACGAGGACAGCAATCTGGACACGCCCGGCTTCGACACCTCGCGCAAGGTCTGCTGGGGCTTCGAGAGCCGCGAGTTCACGCTGGCAAAGGCCAATGGCGACCTGAAGGTGGTCGAGATGACCGGCCCGGTGCGCGGCGAAGGCGCCAAGATCGGCAATGTCACCATCGGCGGCGGTGTCGCAGCCGGGGTCGGTGGCTCGATCAGCAACTGAGCGACGCCGCTCCTTCGGCCGGTCGGGCGGTCCGGCCCCGGCCGGAGGAGCGGGCTCCGCCAGCGCGATCGTCATCATGCTGCCGAACAGGGCGGTCGATCGAAGAGACATTCGATCCTGCAATGCTCATCTTGCGGTAGCGTTTGCACATGTTTCCGGTAAATTCGCTGACGGTATTCGCCGGCGTGTCGCCCGGCGTTGATGCGGGTCATTGTCCACGGGCGCGAAGCTACGTGACATGGCCGGCAACTCGGCCGAAGGAAGGAACCATGTCCGTCGACGCAACTGACGCAAACGGGCGCCCTCGCGGCCGCCGCGGAGCAGGCTAGCCATGGACTTGGCTGATGCAGCGGCGCGCGGCGGGGGCAGGAAAGCCAGCGACCTGTTCGCCCTGTCCATCGATCGCCTGCTGTTCCTGTTCGCGATCCTTTGCCTGATCGCCGGCGCCGTTGCCGCCTGGCGGGGTGATGCGGGTCTCGCCGCCTGGATCTGGACCGCTGGCGTCGTCCCGGTGCTTCTGTTCCTTCTGATCACCGCGGTCCAGGCGATCCTGCGCGGCCGGGTGGGCGTGGATTTCATCGCACTCCTGTCGATGGCCGGCGCGCTTCTGCTCGATCAGCAGCTCGCAGGCGTGGTGATCGCGCTGATGTTCACCGGCGGCACGGTGCTCGAGGACTATGCCGGGCGCCGGGCGCGCCGCGAGCTGACCGCTTTGCTCGGCCGTGCGCCGCGCCAGGCGCATCGCGAGATCGACGGTCGGCTCGAGGACATCGAGGTCGAGCAGGTCGCGATCGGCGAGGTGGTGCTGGTCAAGCATGGCGAGGTCGTGCCGGTCGACGGTCAGCTGTTGGCGCCCGAAGCGGTGCTCGACGAGGCCTCGCTCACCGGCGAGGCGCTGCCGGTGCAGCGGCGCTACGGCGAGACCGTCAGAAGCGGCGGGCTGAACGTCGGCGCGCCGATACGCCTGAAGGCGCTCTCCACCGCTGCCGAGAGCACCTATGCCGGCATCATCAGGCTGGTCGAGGCGGCCGAGGCGGAGAAGGCGCCGTTCGTGCGCCTGGCGGACCGCTATGCTCTCCTTTTCCTGCCGCTCGCCCTTGCGATCGCCGGCGGCGCCTGGCTCCTGACCGGCGATCCGGTGCGGGCGCTGGCCGTGCTGGTTGTGGCCACGCCGTGCCCGCTGCTGCTGGCGGCGCCGGTCGCGATCATGGGCGGCATGTCGGCGGCGGCGCGCCGCGGCATCCTGGTGAAGGGCGGGGGTGCCCTCGAAGCGCTCGCCTCGGCGGCAACGCTGGTGTTCGACAAGACCGGCACGCTCACCACCGGCAGGGCACGGCTGGTCGCAATCGAGGCGCGCGACGGCCTGCCGGCGGAAGAGCTGCTCAGGCTGTCCGCCTCCCTCGATCAGATGTCCTCGCACCCGCTCGCCGCCGCGATCCTGGAAGCGGCGCGCCGGCGCGATCTGGTGCTGACTATGCCGGAGCAGGTGCAGGAGGAGGCGGGCTCGGGCCTGGAAGGCGTGATCGACGGGCGCCGCGTGCGCCTGGGGAGACTGGACTACGCGGTCGACCGGGCCGAGCCGCCCGACTGGGCCGAGCGCCTCGCGGCGCGCGCCCATGAGGAAGGATCGTCGTCGGTCTTTGTAGTGGTCGACGGTCATCTCGCCGGCGCTCTGCTGCTCGCCGACGAGATCCGCGCCGAGACCCCGCGCGCCCTTCGCCGCCTTCGCCTCGCCGGCCTCCGGCGGATCATCATGCTCAGCGGCGATCGCCAGGATGCGGCGGAAGTGGTCGCCGGCGCCCTCGGCGTGGACACGGTGCTCGCCGAGCGCTCGCCCGAGGACAAGGTGGATGCGGTGCGCGCCGAGCGTGCCGAGGGCGTGACCATCATGACCGGCGACGGCGTCAACGACGCACCGGCACTGGCCGCCGCCGACGTCGGCGTCGCGATCGGCGCGCGCGGCGCCGGTGCGGCCGGCGAGGCCGCGGACATCGTCCTGGTGAGTGACCGCCTCGATCGGCTGGCGGAAGGGGTGAGCATCGCGCGGCGCACCCGGCGCATCGCCCGGGAAAGCGTGATCGCCGGCATGGCGATGTCGGCCGTCGGCATGCTGGCCGCGGCTTTCGGCTTTCTGCCGCCGCTTGCGGGCGCGTTGCTGCAGGAGGTGATCGACGTCCTGGTGATCCTGAACGCGCTTCGCGCCATCGCCGCAGGCGGGCGGCCGCTCGCAGCGCTGCCGGCGGAGACGCTCGGCGAGATCAGAGCCGAGCACAAGGCGCTCACCCCGATCTTCGATCAACTCAGAAGCCTTGCCGATCGCCTCGATGTCGACGACCGGGCCGCGCTCGGCACCGAGCTCCAGGTGATCGCCCATGTGGTCGGCGAGCGCCTGCTGCCGCATGAGCAGGACGACGAGACCCGCCTCCACCCGGAGGTAGCACCACTGCTCGGCGGCCACGATCCGATGGCGGCGATCAGCCGGACCCACCGCGAGATCGTGCATCTCGGCAGACGCCTCCTCCGCCTGATCGCCGAGATGCCGGCCGAAGGCCCGCGCGACGCCGATCTGCCCGCCCTTCGCCGCGTGCTCTACAGCCTGGATGCGATCCTCCGCCTGCATTTCGCCCAGGAAGAGGAGATCTATGACAGCCTGACCGCCGATGCGGGCCCGGGTCACGAGCCAGCCGGCACCGCGGCGCGAGCACCTTCGCCGTCCTGAGCCGCCATGACGTCCATCAGGCACTCGCCGTCGCGGCATTTGGCCCGATGCGCAACGCGGCACCGTTCGGCTCGCGACGGACATGCAGCGTTTTCTGGTGCGCCGGCGTGCCGAAGCGTTCGCGGCCGATGGCGATCAAGGTGGCGTCGGCGAGTTCCTGATCGACGATCGAGAGCATCAGAGCCCGGTGGCGCTCGCTGAGCGCGCCCATGCCGTCATCCAGGACGACACAGGCGGGCGCGTGCAGCAGCAGGCGAGCGAAGGCGAGCCGCTGCTGCTCGTCCATGGTGAGCTCCTTGTCCCAGCGCCGGTCCTGATCCAGCGAGGCGCTGAGCTCGTTGAGGTCGACGCGCTCGAGTGCTTTCCGGCAGGCGTCGTCCGTGAAGCGATCGGGAGGTGCCGGATAGGCGAGCACCGCCCGCAGCGAGCCGAGGGGGATGTAGGGACGCTGCGGCATGAACATGGTCCGCTCGGGCGGCGGCATGCGCACGCGGCCGCTCCCCCAAGGCCAGAGACCGGCAAGAGCGCGAAACAGCGTGCTCTTGCCGGATCGCCGCTCGCCGAGGATGACGACGCGATCGCCGGGCAGGATCTCGACCGATGTCTCCTGAAGGCGCACGCGGCTGTCGGGGAGGACCACGCTCAGATCCTCGAACCCGCAGGGCTCGGCGCCGCCTTGCACCAGATCGACGCGCTCGACACCTTCACCCAGCGTATCGAGTGCCGGCAGCGTATCCTGAAGCGTGGCCACACGCATGAGCGTCGCCCGCCAATCGGCGATCCGCGAAAAATTGTCGACGAACCAGCGAAGCGCCGCCTCGACATGGTTGAAGGCGCCGACCACCATCATCAGCTCGCCGAAGGTCAGACTGCCGTTGAAATAGCCCGGCGCTGCGGCAGCGATTGGCACGACCAGGCCGAGCCAGCCATAGCCTGAGGTGACCCAGGTCAGCCTGGCGAGGCCGAAAGCGATGTTGCGCGTGATGCCGATGACATTGTCGATCAGCCGCGCGAGCTGCTGCCGCTCATCCTCCTCGCCGCCGTGCAGCGCGATGCCCTCGGCGTGCTCGCTGATGCGCACCATGGCGAAACGCAGCGCCGCCTCACGGCTGTAGCGCTCGACATTGAGGGCGATCAGCGGCCGACCTATGCGCCAGGTCAGCCAGGACCCCGCAAGGGCGAATGCGAGCGCGCACCAGACCAGATAGCCGGGGATGGTGAAAGACTGACCGGCATCCGCAAACACGATCTTATCGGACAAAAGCCAGAGGACGCCGACGAAGCTCACCAGCAGCAATGATGAGCGGATCAGGCCGACCCCGAGATCGGCGGAAAGCTCGGAAAGGTGCTGGCAATCAGCCTGCATGCGCTGATCGGGATTGTCACCGATATCGCCGGCATAGGAGAGGAAATAGGCGCGCTTCGGCTTCAGCCATGCGTCCACCAGATCATAGCTCAGCCATTCGCGCAGACGTACCTCGAGCATCTGCCGAAGCCACGTCTCGGACACGACCAGCGTCAGCAGGCAGACGGCGATGACGAGAAAGACGACGATCTGGTCGAGGAAAGCGCTCAATGCCTGCCGCTCGAGCGCGTCGTAGAAATCGCCCTGCCAGCGATTGAGACGCACCTGCCCGACCATGTTGGCCGCGATGACGGCGATGATGCCGAAGCCGAGAAGGCTGACCCGCCGATGGCAGCCCGAACGCCGAAGCGCGCTCAGCAGGCCGCCAAGCTGCTCCATGACCGTGGTGCGGACATTGACGCGATCGGCGTTCGACGTTGAAGCCGGGTCTGGTGAGGCAGGAGTCACTTCCATCCTGGGCATCTCCGAATGCAGAAGATCGGAACGACTTTGCAGCCGCCCAACCAGCCCCGTTGGCAACGAACCGTCCACAGAATGTCAAGGGATCGCCGAGGCTCTCCCTCCATGAAGTCCGAACTCACGCCGCATCGACGTCGATTGCGGGAGCGCTAGCGGCTGTGGGGCTTTTCATTCCCGATGCTGATCAGAAGTCGCCATCGAAGTGGGCGGCGGGCCGCCCTATGCATAGGGCGTCCATCTCCATCGGGGAAGCTTTCGAGATTGTCGGACACCCTGGTTGACGGGAGATCAGCCTTTCGAACGTTGCGCGCCAGCCAAAAAAAATGCCCCGGACGGGCCGGGGCAAGAGTCGTTCAGGGAGGCGGGGATGCTGCGCAAAAACTGTTCGATGCTGCCGATCGTTCTGAGGGCCTGTGACCTGACCGTCCTGCGGTCGGATCGCTCTTCACCGTCACCTGCTCCTCTGGCATCCGCGGCCTTGGCCGGGCTCGGGGTTCTTCAGCGGACGTCGACGGTTCGAAGGATCGGTGTGTCTGGTCTCCGGGTTGCTGTTCTCTACTGGGTGCATTCGGGATAGAAATCACCGTCTATGCCCGAAACACCGATATCGGTGCCGGCGATCGCTGGCCCTATCCAGGAAACGTACCAACCACGGAAAGGTTCCCGGAGGCCCTCAGCAGGCCGTCAGAGGCCGACGGCGGCATTACGCACCCCGAGGTCCGCCAGCGACATGCCGCTCTCGTTCTCCAGCACCCGTCAGAGCGCCGGCACGACCGGCTTGGGTGCCGCGGTCCGGTTGGTGGATGGCTGAGCTGAAGGGCTGCAGGGGGGACTGATCGACGTCGCAGCTCCGTGGCACGATGCCAGGCAACAGGTCTGGCCATGTCAACTCATCTCACGTTCAGCCCTGGCGAGCCGTTCGAGCTCGCGGGCGAGGTCGCGATCGATGATCAGCTCGTTGATCAGCGCCCCACGAATCAGCGCCAACAGCACCGGCGCCTTGTCGCGCCCGAGCGCGATCACGACGGCGCCGGGCCTTGTCTCGTCTCGGCGCGCGCGGGCGGCGATGGTGCGAAAATGATCGAGGTCGACGCCCGTCCACATGCGGCTGAGTTCGGCGACCAGTGCGGCATCCTCCCTGCAAAGGTCCGGCTTCGGCACCAGCGCGCCGCCGATGTCGCCGAGCACCAGCGAGCGCAGCCGGTCGATGTCGACGCCGCCCGCCGCGAGCAGACCCGCCGTGCCGCCGTGGACAGGTGCTGTGGTCGAGCCGATGCTGGTGAGCACGCAGTCAAGATCGTCGACCAGCGGCCGGTCGCCCGCGAAGATGCGCCGATAGGACAAGGAATCGCGCACATACTCCCAAAGGACCTCGGCCTTCTCCTTGGAGTAATGCCGGGGCACATAGGCCGGCACGCCGGCGAGGCTGAGCGGCTCGCTGGCACCTTCACCGAGAATGCCGCAGAGGCGCTCGGCGAGACGGCTGGACGAGCAGTCGGAGGCCGGGAGATCGACCAGCTCGGCGCAGAGCGGTGCCAGCAGCATGGCGTCCGCCTTCCTGGCTCTGCGGCGCTGCTCGGCGAGGCCGTCGATCAGCGCGCTCACCATCCGCCCCCAGGCGACACCGATCGTGCGCGCATTCTGCAAGAGCTCGTCCAGCCTGCCGGCGGCCGCCTGGCCGAGCCGGCGCCTTCTCATGTCCATCGCGGCCAAGGTGGTCCCCTCGCCGCCGCTGTCGAACACCGCGACATGCGGGACCTCGCCGCCCAGCCGATCGACCAGCGTCTCCAGCGCCTGCATCAGGGTCTGGGGCTCCAGAAGATGGCGGATCTGTTCGAGCGCGCTCTCGGCGATCCCGGTTTCGACGAAGCGAAGCTCGGTCACCAGCCAGCCCATCCGCTCGGCGCGCGCCAGCAGCCTGGACACGTGGGATTGGGAAAGGCCGCCCAGCACCAGGCCGATCTCTTCCTGGCGCATCTTGTGCCGGCCGCGCAGATAGGCGGCCTGCTGGGCCTGAAAATCGCGAAGCTCATCCGCCTTTCTCGCCATCCGGGCGCTCCCCGCGCGCTTGCTCGTCTTGGCCCGCCATCCTCGGCCAGGCGCATGAGGATGTCAGCATAATTATGTTAGATATACATTCTTATTGATCTTCAACCTGCCCGACCTAGGCTGATTTGATAAGGGATTTCGGGTCAGACCGCGCTGGCCCCTGATCGAGACGACGTCGGCCAACGGGGAGGAAGACCATGACGGTGCTGCCGCAGACGATTCTGGTGGCGACGGACAACTCCAAGCAATCGATGATCGCCGTCGACTATGCGGTGGAGCTCGCCAAGATGACGGGAGCGGCGCTCCATGTCGTCCATGTCGGCTGGCTGTCCCCCTGGCTCTACCCCGTCCGCCTGTCGGATCAGCAGATCAAGACGCTCGAGAGCGAGGCGCAAAAGGCGCTGGACGAGGCGGTCGATCAGGTGAAGGCGGGAGGCGGCGCCGTCGCCGGTGCCCATCTGCGCATGGGCCGGCCGGATGGCGAGGTGATCACCCTTGCCGAGGAGATCGGCGCCGATCTGGTGCTGGTCGGTGCGCGCGGCCGCGATTCCGTGCCGCGCATCCCTCTTGGCCGCGATTCCGAAAACATCGTCAAACACGCGCCCTGCCCTGTGCTGGTGGTCAGGGAGCGGGTGGAGGCGTCAATGACGGCGGGAGCGATTCAAGTCGATAGCTGAGCTGTTCGCGTTACAAGCAAGAACAAGAAACGAGCGCAATAAACAAGAATGAGGGAGGCAGAAATGCTCGGATTCCTGGACTGGTTCGCCATCTTTCTCTATTTCGCCGCCGTGTTCGGCACCGCCTACTACGTTACCAAGCGCGAGGCGACCCGCGCCACGGCGGAGGGGTATTTTCTCGGGGGGCGCGACAGCGGCTGGTTCGTGATCGGTGCGTCGCTGTTCGCCTCCAATATCGGTTCCGAGCATCTGGTCGGCCTCGCCGGCACCGGCGCCCATAGCGGCGTCGCGGTCGGCCAGTTCGAGATTCTCGCCTCCCTGATCCTCCTGATCCTCGGCTGGCTGTTCGTGCCCTTCTACCTGCGCAGCGGCGTGTTCACCATGCCGGAGTTCCTGGAGCGCCGCTACTCGCCGGCCGCCCGCTGGTATCTCGCGATCATCTCGATCGTCGGCTACGTGCTCACCAAGATCTCGGTGACCATCGCCGCCGGCGGCATCGTGTTCACCACGCTCATGGGCATCGATTTCTGGACCGGTGCCATCATCGTGGTGATCGCCACCGGCATCTACACGGTGTTCGGCGGCCTTCGCGCCGTGCTCTACACCGACATGCTGCAGATGTTCGTGCTGGTGGCGGGCTCGCTCTGCGTCACCCTGATCGGGCTCAACGCGATCGGCGGCTGGGACGTGATGTACGAGACCGCGGGATCGAGCTTCTTCTCGGTCTGGCGGCCGATGACCGATCCAGACTGTCCCTGGACCGGCATCCTGTTCGGCGCCCCCATCCTCGGGGTGTGGTACTGGTGCACGGATCAGTTCATCGTCCAGCGCGTGCTGTCCGCCTACAACATCGACCATGCGCGTCGCGGCGCCGTGTTCGGCGGCCTGCTGAAGGTGCTGCCGCTGTTCATCTTCGTGATCCCGGGCGTGGTCGCCTACACGCTCGCCAAGCAGGGCCAGATGACGCTCGACGATCCGGACGGCGCCTTGCCGGCGCTGATCGCCTTCCTGCTGCCGGCGGGGCTCAAGGGTCTGGTGATCGCGGGCCTGCTCGCGGCGCTGATGAGCTCGCTCTCCTCGGTGTTCAACAGCTGCTCGACCTTGATCACCTGGGACATCTATCGAAAGCTGCACCCGAATGCGAGCGAGCGCAGCCTGGTCTGGGTCGGCCAGCTCTCGACCGTGGTGCTGGTCGGCCTCGGGCTTGCCTGGATCCCGATGATGGAGCTGATCTCCGGCCAGCTCTACAAATATCTGCAGAGCGTGCAGGCCTATATCGCGCCGCCGATCGCATCCGTCTTCCTGGTCGGCATTTTCTGGAAGCGCGTCAATGCCGCGGGCGCCATCGCGTCGCTGATCGCGGGCTTCGTGCTCGGCATCGCGCGGCTGATCGCCGAGCTCAACAAGGACGGCCTCGGCGGCTTTCTCTACTGGTACAGCGACATCAACTTTCTCCACTTCGCGCTGTTCCTGTTCGTGATCTGCACCGTCGTTCTGGTGCTGGTGAGCTTCGCCACGCCCGAGCCTTCGGACGAGAAGCTGAAGGACCTCACCTTCGCCACGGTCACGCCGGGACCGGCCATGGCCCCGCCGAGCGAACCCGGCGCCGAACCGCAGCCCATGCCGAGCCTGGAATCGGACGATGCCTGGCGGCGGAAGGACCTGATCCTGAGCGTCATCCTGGTGATCATCGTCGGCATCATCTGGATCTACTTCTCGGGCTGACCGGGAAGAGGGCGATCCGCCCGGTCTCGGCTCCCTCCCTGGTCGAGACGGCGGATCGCCTGCAACCTCCCGCCGAAGCAGGAGTGGCGAACCATGGCTGAGCGTTTCGACATTGCCGTTCTCGGGCCGATCCCCTTCGATCGCATCACCACCTATCAGGGCGAGCGCATTCAGAAATTCGGCTGCGCGGTCTACACGGTCGCAGCGCTCTCGGCCCTGATGCAGGACCAGGACCGCAGCCGCATCCTGCCAGTGGCGCATGTGCGGAAGGGCGAGCTCGCCACCATCCGGGAGCTTCTAGCCGCCCTCCCCGGCGTCGAGGTCGACCACATCACCGCCGATGCCGATCAGGGCGACGTGATCACCCTTCGCTATGTCGATCAGAACCAGCGGATCGAGCGCCAGACCGGCTTCATGAACCCGATCACCGCCGAGGACATCGCCGATCTGATGGCGGTCGATGCCTTCGTCTGCGTGCCGATCACCGATTTCGAGGTGCCGCTCGGCACGCTGCAGGCGATCAAGGCGAAGAGCGACGCGCTGATCGTGTTCGACGCCCACGGCCCGACCAATTGCTGCAACCGTCATGGCGAGCGCGCGCTCAAATTCTGGGTCGAGCGCGATCTCTGGCTGCCCTATATCGACATCCTGAAGATGAACCGCGACGAGGCCGGCTGCTGCTGGTTCGGCAATGACTACGATCTCGAGACGCTGCAGGCGATCGGCGAGCTGCCGATGGACCAGCTCCCGAAGCTCGCGGCGCACTGCCTGGAGCGCGGTGTCAAGGCGCTGTACGTGACCCTCGATGAGCATGGCTGCGCGGTCTACTTCAAGGACCCGTCCGGGCGCATGCGCGAGCATGTGGTCAAACGCGTCGCGGTCGATCAGGTAGTCGACACCACCGGCTGCGGCGACAGCTTCGCCGCCGGCCTCGCCTTCGGCTACCTGTGCACCCAAGATTTCGTGAAGGCCTGCTGGTACGGCAACGCCATGGGTGCCCAGCGCTGCACCGGCAGCGAGCTCGCCGTGTACCGCAATCTTGAGGACACCGAACGGCAGATCGCCGACACCTATGTCGACTGAGCGGCCGGCGCCGCCGGCGATCGCCCCTTGCCCGCGACCGATGATCGAGGAATTTCGATGACGCTCAAGAACCTGCTTAGCGCGCATGAGTGGCTGATCGAGGAGCCCGCCCTCGACCTTGCCCGGCAGAACGCCTATGAGACGCTGTTCACCATCGGCAACGGCTATCTGGGCACGCGCGGCAGCTTCGAGGAACGGGTCAGGGGCGATCTCCCCGGCACCTTTCTCGCTGGCATCTATGATCATCACGACTCGACCGTGGTCGATCTGGTGAGCTGCCCCGACTGGCTGCCGCTCTCGGTCTGGGTCGACGGCGAACGGCTGAGCGTACAGGGCGCGATGGTGCTGGAACACCGCCGCGTTCTCGACATCCGCCAGGGTCTCCTCTACCGGCTGACCCGCTTCGAGGACCGGCAGGGCCGGCGCACCCGCCTCGAAACCCTCCGCTTCGCCAGCCTCGCCAACCGCCATCTCTGCGGCCTGCGTGCCGACATCACGCGCGAGAACCACGAGGCGCCGGTCGCGGTGGAGGGCGGCATCGACGGCCGCCGGTTCAATCTCGATCGCCTGCCGGCTTACGACGAGGGCCACGTCTTCGACGCCGAAAGCCGCTTCGAGAAATGGGCGAAGAGCCGGCATCTCGGACCGGTCAGCTCGGACGGTTCCGATAGCGCCGTCTACCTGGAGCTTGGAACCCTCGACCGCGGCCATCATCTCGCCTACGCTTCGTCCCTCTCAGGCGGCGCCAAGACGAAGCGGATCGACGATCTTGCCGTGGCAGAACGGGTCAAGCTCGATTTCGAGGGCGGCCAGCGCTGCACCGTCGACAAGCTGGTCTCGATCTGGACGTCGAGGGATGTCGAGGTAAGCAAGCTTCGCCGAACCTGTCTCGAAACCCTCGCCGCTGCCAGCACCCGCGGCCTGACGGCGGCGCTGAACGATCACCTCGCCGCCTTCGCCGAGCGCTGGCGGGACAGCGATGTCGTGATCGAAAGCGACGGGCCGGCGCAGCGGGCGGTGCGCTACGGCATCTACCATCTGCTGATCGCCGCGGGCGACCGGGACGAGCGGGTCAGCATCGGCGCCAACGCGCTGAGCGGCGAGCGCTATCGCGGCCACGTCTTCTGGGACACCGAGATCTACCTCCTCCCCTTCTACATCTACACCCAGCCCGCCGCGGCCCGAGCACTGCTCGCCTATCGCTACCACACGCTCGAAGGCGCCATCGCCAACGCGAGAGCGAACGGCTATCAGGGCGCGCAATATGCCTGGGAGGCCGCGGACACCGGCCATGAGGAAACGCCGACATGGACCGTGGACGGCAAGCACCGGCTCTGGATGGGCGAGGAGGAGTTCCACATCACGGCGGATGTCGCCTATGGCATCCTCACCTATGTGCGGGCGACCGGCGATCTCGATTTTCTTGCCGGCTACGGGCTGGAGATCCTGATTCAGACCAGCCGCTTTTGGGTCTCGCGCCTGGAGCATGATGCGGAGCGGGATCGCTTCGAGCTTCGCCGCGTCATGGGGCCGGACGAGTTCCACGAGCATGTCGACAACAACGCGTTCACCAACCGCATGGTCAAGTGGCATCTCCTGGAGGCGGCGGACGCTTTGGAGCTTTGCCGAGGAGAGCGCCGCGCGGCTTTCGACGAGGTCGCGGCGCGTCTGGCGCTAAACGCTAGTGAGCCGGCGACCTGGCAGTCGATCGCCGAACGTATCCACATCCCGGCGGATCGCGAAACCGGGGTGATCGAGCAGTTCGACGGCTATTTCGATCTCAAGGAAGCACCGATCACCGTCTGGGATGAGAACGGCATGCCCGCCTATCCTGAGGGCTATCATCACTTCAATTCTGCCGACACCACTTTGGTGAAACAGCCGGATGCGCTGATGCTGCTCTATCTCCTGCCGGACCAGTTCGACGATCGGGTGAAGCGCGCGAATTACGATTTCTACGAGGCGCGGACCCTGCACAAATCCTCGCTCAGCCCGGCAATCCACGCGATCCTCGGCATCGAGATCGGCGACACCGCCAAGGCCGAGTCGTATTTCCTGCGCTCCGCGCTGGTCGATCTCGCCGACAATCAGGGCAACACCGAGGAAGGCATCCACATCGCCTCCGCCGGCGGCACCTGGCAATGCGTGGTCGCGGGCTTCGGCGGCTTTCGCGTCAAGCAGGGCCGCATGACCTTCAGGCCCTGGCTGCCCGCGAGCTGGCGCTGGCTGCGCTTTCGCCTGAAATGGCGAGGCGCGGTGCTCCAGGTATCGATCTTTTCCGACCACGCGGTCTTCCGCCTGGAGGCCGAGCCCGGCCGCAGCGAGACCATCGAGCTATTCGACCGGCCGCGGGTGATCGAGGCTGGCAAGGACGTCCTTCTCCGCTTTTCCCCCGGGAGCTGAGCTCATGCCCTATCGCGGCGCCATCTTCGACCTGGACGGGGTTCTGGTCGACACCGTCCCCCTGCATTTCGAAGCCTGGAAAACCATGTTTCACCATCACGGCGTCGCCTTCGACGAGGCGGCGTATCGCGCCAAGGTGGACGGCCGCACCCGCAGTGACGGCGTACGCGCCATGATGCCGGATGCGGACGAGGCGACCGTGCAACGCGCCGCGGACGAAAAGCAGGCGCTGTTCACGGCGCTATTGGCGAAGCAGCCGCTCAAGGTGTTCGATGCGTCGATCAGCCTGGTCCACCGCCTCGCCGATGGCGGCGTGCCCCTCGCGGTCGCCTCCAGCAGCATCAATCTCGCCCCGATCCTGCAGCGCGCCGGCGTCGATCATCGCTTCCAGGTGATCGTCAGCGGCGCCGATGTCCTGCACGGCAAGCCCGATCCCGAGATTTTCCTGAGAGCCGCGAGGCGGCTCGGTCTGGCGCCCGCGGACTGCGTCGTGTTCGAGGACGCTGCGGCCGGCGTCGAGGCCGCCAAACGGGGCGGCTTTTTCTGCGTCGCCATCGACCGTCTGGGTCGCCCCGAGAACCTCCAGGCGGCCGATATGATCATCAGCGACCTCCAGCATCTCGACGCCGACCAGCTCTTCGGCATTCGATCGTGACGCCCAGGGCAGCGTGCTGTTCACCCTTGGCTGGCCTGCCCCCATCGAACCGAGCCCGTTGCTAGGAGAGCGGCCAGCGCAGATCGTCGG
>JAWKVM010000043.1:0-42960 GCA_041398025.1 Alphaproteobacteria bacterium | reverse complement strand
GAACTACATGCCCAAGAGCGCGCCAACCCGTCGAAATCCGGCAATTACCGAGCCCGGCAGGCGCGCCCAACCTCCTGGACTCTTGCAAATCATTCTTAATTTTTCGTTAGCGATAGCCGGAATTTCCGCAGACGCCGAGCAGCGTCTCCAAGGCAGCGTCCGGCTGGGCTTATAAACCGCCAAGCCTGCCCAGCAGGGCAGCATGGGACAGCATGCCGTTCTGGAAACAGCGGAGCTCGAACTTCTCGTCCGGCGCGTGCACGCGATCGTCGTCGAGGCCAAAGCCGATCAGGATCGAGTCGATGCCGAGATGCTGCCGGATCGCGCCGACCGCCGGGATCGAGCCCCCCATGCCGACCAGGACCGGCGGCCGCCCGAAAACGTCGCCGAGCGCCGCCTTGGCGGCCGCGAGATAGGGCGAGTCCGTGGCCACCTTGAGAGCAGGCGCCGCGCCGAGCTGGACGAGGTCGTAGCGGCAGTCCTCCGGCAGGCGCGCCTCCATGAAGGCGCGAAAGCCGGCTTCGATCTTCGCCGCATCCTGACCCGGCACCAGCCGGCAGCTGAGCTTGGCCGATGCCTTGGCCGGAATGACGGTTTTGGCACCAGCCCCGGTATAGCCGCCATAGACACCGTTCAGATCGCAGGTCGGACGGGACCAGATGCGCTGCAGCGTCGAATAGCCGGCCTCACCGGTGGAGCGTGCAAGCCCGGCATCGCCGAGAAACGCGGCCTCGTCGAAATCCAGCCCTCGCCAAGCCTGATCGAGATCGCTCAGATCCTCGATATCATCGTAGAAGCCGGGGATCTGAATTCTGCCGTCGGCATCCTGCAGGTCGCCGAGAATGCGCGCCAAGATGTTGAGGGGATTGGGCACCGCGCCGCCGTAGAGGCCGGAATGCAGGTCCCGGCCCGGGCCGTGCAGGGTGACCTCCAGATAGAGCAGGCCGCGCAGCATGATGCCCAGCGCCGGGGTGTCGATGTCCCACATATTGGTGTCGGAGACGATGCAGACATCCGCCTGGAGCTCGCTTCGATGCGCCTCGAGAAAGCCCTCGAGCGAGGGGCTGCCCGACTCCTCCTCGCCCTCCAGAAAGACCGTGACCGCCACCGGCAGCGTGCCATGCACCGCCTTCCAGGCGCGGAAGGCCTCGATGAACATCATGGTCTGGCCCTTGTTGTCGACCGCACCGCGCGCGACGATGCGCCTGCCGCGCGGCCCCTCGACCACGGTCGGTTCGAAGGGAGGCGTGGTCCAGAGATCCAGCGGTTCCGCGGGCTGCACGTCGTAATGGCCGTAATAGAGGACGCGTGGGCCATCGCCGCCCGGCCCCGGGTGATGCGCCACGACCGCGGGCTGACCAGCGGTTTCGCGCAAACCCGCCTCGAAGCCGATCTCTTCGAGGTCGCGCACCAGCCAGGTCGCCGCGGCCAAGGTTTCCGCCTGATAGGCCGGATCGGTGCCGATGCTGGGAATGCGCAGCAGCGCGGACAGGCGCTCGACCGACTGTTCGAACCCGTCCTTCAGATGCGCCTTTATCTCGTCGACGGGCAGGGTCATCGCCGGTCTCTCCTATTTGAGGTTGTCGCTGTGCAACGGTCTTCATAAAAAAATTTCGCGGAACATGCCAGAAACCGTGGGCCTTCCGTGCAGCGTCCCATGATGCTCGCGCGTGGGGCTAGAACAACACCGGCCAGCACCCTACATTCAATAAAAGAAGACCAGGGCGCACGACCATGACAAACCGACTAGCAAAGTTTCACATCGGCCAAGTCGTCAAACATCGGTTTTTTCCCTTTCGCGGTGTGATCTTCGACGTCGATCCGGAGTTTGCCAATACCGAAGAATGGTATGAGGCCATTCCGGAAGATGTCCGGCCGCGGAAGGATCAGCCCTTCTATCACCTGCTGGCTGAGAATTCCGATGCCTACTACGTGGCTTACGTCTCCGAGCAGAACCTGGAGGTCGACGCCACCGGCGACCCGGTCGAGCATCCGCAGGTGACCGAGCTGTTCGGCGAGCTGAAGGACGGCATCTACGCCAACAGCGATGTCCTGAAGCCCCACTGAGCGCGGCGACATCGGCCATGTCGGCCATTTTCTGAGCCTGACTGCTTGCCATTGAAGGGCGAAAGCTCGACACTTCCCTGACGAAAAAAAACTGATCAGGGAGCGAGCGCCCGCTTCGGCAGGCTCGAACGGCACATCATGAAGACCGGCTTCAATCTGCTGCTCTGGACCACCCACGTCACCTCCGAGCATGTTCATCTTTTCGAGACCCTCAAAACCACCGGCTATGACGGGGTCGAGATCCCGATTTTCGAGGGCACGCCCGAGCATTTTCGGACGATCGGCGAGGCCATCAGGAACGCCGGGCTCGCCTGCACCAGCGTCACCGTGCTGCCGGACGAGGCCCATAGCGCGATCAGCCCGGACCCTGCCAGCCGGCAGGGCGCGATCGACCATCTGAGCTGGGCGATCGACTGCTCGGAAGCCCTCGGCAGCGAGCTGCTCTGCGGTCCCTTCCACCAGCCGCTCGCGGTCTTTTCCGGCGAAGGCCCGAGCGAAGACGAGCTCGCTCGCCTCGTCGAGGCCCACCAAAGGGTCGCGGACATCGCCGACCGGATCAGTCTCGACCTCGCGCTCGAGCCGCTCAACCGCTTCGAATGCTACATCCTAAACACCATGGAGGCCACGCGCGAGCATGTGCGCCGCGTCGACCGGTCGAATTTCGGCGTGCTCTACGACACCTTTCACACCAATATCGAGGAAAAGGATCCGATCGGCTGCATTGCCGAGTGCATAGACGTGATCAAGCATGTCCATATCTCGGAGAACGACCGCGGCACGCCCGGCAGGGGGCATATCGACTTCGCCGCCGTGATGCAGGCCCTTCGGGAAAGCGGCTATGACGGCTGGCTCACCATCGAGGCCTTCGGCAAGTCCCTGCCTGCCCTCGCTGCCGCCACCAAGGTCTGGCGGCAGTTCTTCGACAGCGAGGAAGAGGTCTACACGATCGGCCTCGAAACCATGCAGAACGCCTGGCGGCGGCCACGGGCCGCGCGTTGACTTGCCATGGCCTTTTTCTGGGAGCGTCGAGCGTGACATGACCAGGCCGCTCAATATCGGGATGATCGGCTATGGCTTCATGGGCAGGGCGCATAGCAACGCCTATAAGCGCGTCGGCGATTTCTTCCCGGAGCTGGAGTATCGCCCCGTCTTGAGAGCCGTTTGTGGACGTGACGAGATCCAGGTCGAAAAATTTGCGTCAAACTGGGGATATGAGGGGGTCGAAACGGACTGGCGGGCACTGATCGCGCGCGATGACATCGATGCCGTCGACATCTGCGTGCCCAACAACCTGCACCACGACATCGCGATCGCTGCCGCCGAGGCCGGGAAATGGGTGCTCTGCGAAAAGCCGCTCGCCATGAACGCCGCCGAAGGCGAGGCGATGGTCCGGGCGGTCGAGAAGGCCGGCGTCCCTAACATGGTCTGGTACAATTACCGCCGCGTGCCCGCGGTCAGCCTCGCCAAGCAGATCGTCGACGAGGGGCGGCTCGGCCGCCCGTTTCACTACCGTGCTCAGTTTCTGCAGGACTGGACCATGGCCGAAGATCTGCCCCAGGGCGGCCCCGCCCTCTGGCGGCTGGACTCGCGTGCTGCCGGCTCCGGCGTCACCGGCGACCTCGTCGCCCATTGTCTGGACACGGCGCTGTGGCTGAACGGCCCGATCACCTCGGTGGTCGCAGCGACCGAAACCTTCGTCAAGGAACGCCTGCATCAAAGCACGGGTAAGCCGGCGCCGGTGGCGATCGATGATGCCTGCATGGTGCTCGCGCGTTTCGCCAATGGCAGCATGGGCGTTTTTGAGAGCACCCGTCACGCGCGCGGGCACAAGGCCTTGAAAACCTTCGAGATGAACGGCGCTGACGGCTCCGTCTTCTTTGACCTGCACGACGACCAGTATTTGAATTTCTTCGAATATCGCTCCGGACGGACTGGTGAGAAGACCGAGGGGCATCTGAACGGCTGGAGAAAAATCCACGTCACCAACGCCGAGCATCCCTATATGGACCACTGGTGGGTCCCCGGCCTCACCATCGGTTACGAGCACAGCTTCGTGCACGCGCTCGCCGACTTTCTGAAGGGCGCCGAGGGCGGCAGGTTGGCGGAGCCGACATTCGCCACGGCGCTCGAGACGCAGAAGCTGTGCGACGCGATCCTGGCGTCGGCACAGGAGGGGCGCTGGGTCAACATCGGCGGCTGATCGCGAAAACACGACATTTCGTCATCACAGGTTCATGCGAGCGGCGCTATCTATCCCGTACTCCATCACGAGGATATCACTCGACGCGCGGGCGGCATCCGGAATCTTTGTGACGATTCATTGAGGAATGGGAGAATAGACCATGAACCGCGTCCCGCATCGTATTCTGATCGCTGCCGCCGCTCTGCTGGGCTCGGTCGCGACCACCGCCACCGCCCACGCTGCCTGCAACGCCACGATCAACGGCTATCCGATGACGGCCGAGCAGTGCGCCTTCGCCATCCAGAAATACGGCTCCGTGCAGCCTGGCCACTATTGGATGGACTCGAACGGCACTTGGGGGCTGATGGGCGATTCGACACCGCGCGGCAATATCTACAGCGGCAGCTACCAGACTCGCCCCGGCGTCTACGGCGGCAGCGGCGAGCGCTACGACAACGGCTCCTGGGTTCACAACCAAGACCCGCTCCTGGGTGGCGGCGCCGTCGGCGGCGACGGCAATGGCTGCTACTATACCGACGGCTGGTCGAATTGCTGATCTAGTCCGGCTAAAGGCGCGCCGGCTTCTCGCGAATGTCGGCGCCGCCCTGCGCAGGCCGCGCGTCGCTACGCCAGTCCGAGCTGACCCGGGCGGTCAGCCCGCTGCGATGCGTCCCCGCCCGATGGTCGCGTTCGCCTGCCACTGGCCTTCGACCGATTTCAGGCAGCGATCCCAGTGATCGCAGCCGGCCCGCCGGCTGCAGGCATGCAGCTTGACCAGTTCCTCGGAGGCTTCCGGCAGCACGCCGAAATTCAGAAGATCACCTGCAGTCTTGAGCATTTCCACGCAGTTGGGCTGCATGACCGACTCCCGATAAACGCACCCTATCATCGCAAGGCTAGGTCAAAGGCCGGCGCAAAAACAATACGTAGGACTACCTAGTGCAGCGGCGCATTCGGATGATTCACAAGCCGCAGCACTAGGTTATTGGTTTTGCATCAATTTTTCCAAACACCGCTGATCGCTCTGTTTGGATCGATGCACTAGGTGCCGAGCTCCGGGGATCACACCGCCCCGTGGATCACCTCGCCATCCTTGATGGTCGCCAGCACCTCGATGTCCTTGATGCAGTCGGCATGCTCCAGCGGATTCTTCGACAAAAGCGCGAAATCCGCCGATTTCCCCAACTCGATCGACCCGAGATCGTCGTCCCGGAAGACCTGCCAGGCAGCGTCGATGGTATGGGCGCGAAGCGCTTGTTTTGGAGAAATGCGTTGCTCTGGCCCGAGAGTGCGACCACCGGCGGTCAGCCGATTGACCGCGCACCAGATCAGCGGCAGCGGGCGCATCGGGGTCACCGGCGTGTCGTTGTGCAGGGTGTAGCGGATGCCGCGCCTGCTCGCCGACGCGGCCGGGCTGATGCGCGCGGCGCGCTCGGGGCCGAGAAACAGCTCGCGATGGCGATCGCCCCAGACATAGACGTGGTAGCTGAAGAAGCTGACGGAGACGCCGAGTGCCGCCATCCGATCGAGCTGGTCGTCCCTGAGGGTCTGGCCGTGAATGATGGTGTGGCGGTGATCCGAGCGCGGATGCGCCTCCTGCGCGCGCTCGAAGGCGTCGAGCACGTCGTCGCCGGCGGCATCGCCGTTGACGTGGATGTGGATCTGATGGCCGGCATCATGCAGGCGAAGGATATGGCCGGCGAGGATCTCTCGTTCGTAGACGGGATAGCCGCGATAGCTCGGATCGCCTCGGAACGGCGTGTGATAGGGCTCGCTCATATAGGCGGTGAACACCTGGATCGAGCCGTCGGAGAACAGCTTTCTGGGCCCGATCTTCAAATGGCGCGGATCGGCAACGCCGACGTCGATGCGTCCCGCGGCGATGTCCGGCTCGATATGGGCATCCGGCAGCACGGTCATGCGGATCTTGGGCTCGCCGTCCCGAGCTGCCGAGACAAAATCACGCAGCAGTGCGTCGCTGCACCAGGCATTCTGCGCCGTGGTCACCCCATGGCGCGCATATTCGTCCGCCGCCCAGCGCAGGCCCGCGCGAAAGCGCTCGCCCGATGTGCCGAACATCACGGCCGAGATCGGTCCCATCGCCGCAGGCTCTTCCAGAAGCCCGGTGAGCTCACCCGTGAGCGGGTCCTTCTCGATATGCCCGCCCATCGGCTGCGGCGTATCCTTGAACACCTTGGCTCGGCGCAGCGCCTCGCTGTTGCCGGCACAGGCATGGCCGGACATGTGCATGACCACCACGGCGTGGTCGCGCGAGACCCTGTCCAGCTCCAGGGCGGTCGGAAACCGTTTTTCTCGAACCACGGTCTGGTCGAAGAACACGCCGAACACCCACTCGCCCTTCGGCGTGTTCGCGGCGCGTTCGGCGAGCCGCTCGAACACCTGATCCAGCGTGGTGATCTCGCCGAGCGGCGGGCACATCAGATCGACCCGGTGCAGCGCGCAAAAGCCGCTCTCGGGAAAATGGCCGTGGGGATCGATGAAGGCCGGGATCAGCGTCCTGCCCCGGAGGTCGACCTGCCGGGTCTGCTCGCCGGCCAGGGCCAGGAGGTCCGCCTCGGACCCGACGGCGGTGATCCGGCCGGCGGAGACCGCGACCGCTTCCGCTGTGCGATCTGCTTCGTCCATGGTGAGGACCACGCCGCCTCGATAGATCGTCGTCGCATCAGCCATGGCGCACCTCTTTTCGGGTTTGTTTCACCCAGCAAACACGCTGGAGACCCTTCCGGTCAATCCAAGATCATTCCTGCGACGACAATGTGACCGCGGGCCCTCAGCCCTGAAACGCCCTGCCCTTCCAGACACCGCCGACCCCCCGGCGATAGCGGCGCGCGGAGTCGATGGTCATGGCGGTATAGAGAAGGGCGGCGAGCGGCAGGGTCGGCGCCCAAAGGACCGAGGCCCGATAGAGCCGAAGGGTCGGCCGGAATGCGGCGGCCATCAGCAGCCAGCCGGCAAGGCCGAGGCCGCCGAGAGCCGCGTCCTGGTGAACAGGCCAGAGCAGGACCGCAAGCGGCGGCAGAAGATAGAGCAGAGCCATGCCCGTGACGGTGCCGGCGAGGTTCATGAGCGAATGGCCGAGCTGGGTGTCCGCGCTGCGTGCCACCATCTGCCAGATCGGCGCGAGCCCGTCATAGGCACGCAGGCTGACCGTGCGTTCGGCATGGCCGAGCCAGATGCGTCCTGCCCCGTTCGGCCTGGATTTGATCAGGCGGCCAAGCGCCACGTCGTCGATCAGGGCCCCCTTGATCGCCTCGATACCGCCGGCATCGCGCAGCGCCTGCCTCCGCAGCAGCACGCAGCCCCCGGCGGCGGCGGCCATCGGATGATCCGGCCGGTTCACCGCCCTGAACGGATAGAGCATGCGAAAGAAGAAGACGAAGGGCGGGATCAGGAGATGTTCCCAGAAGCTTTGATTACGCAGCAGCACCATCAAGGACAGAAGATCCAGGTTTTCGTTAACCAAATTTTTTAGAAGCGCTGATAGATTCTGCGGATGATGAGCGATATCGGCATCAGTCAGCAGCAGGATGTCCGGAGGCTCCGGCAGCGCCTCCAGATGGTCGAGGCCGGCCTTGATCGCCCAGAGCTTGCCGGACCAGCCGGCCGGCCGCTCGCTGTTAATGATGCATGTCAGACTGCGGCCTGGCCCGACCTCCGGCACCAGCGCTTCGACGATCGCGCGCGTGTCGTCCCGGCTCCGGTCATCGACCACGATCAGCTGGAGCCGGCCCGCATAGTCCTGGGCGAGAAGCGAGCGCACCGCCCGCTCGATGGTCTCCGCCTCGTCGCGCGCCGGGATAATCGCGGCGATCGGCGGTGTTTCTCCCAAAGGCTCGGAAACCGGCCGCAGCCGCGGCTCCGCTCGCCAGAATCCGTGCCAGGCGACCAAGAGAAAGACCCAGGCCAGGAACGCGGCCAGGGCGAAAAACGTCCAAGGCAACATGGCGTTTGCTTAGCGGGTTTCATTGCCTCGGGCAAGCTGAGCAGCTACAGCTTGGGGGAGGAGGAAACAGCGTTCCCATGATCGATCTGGACGGTCTCGCCGCCATGATTCCGGCCGGCGCCAGCCTCGCCCTGGCGCCGGACTATTCCGGCTGCGCGCTTGAGATCGTCCGCCGCCTGATCCGCCGAGGTGTCAGGGATCTGCACCTGATCGGCGCGCCGCAGCTCGGCTTTCAGGCCGACCTTCTGATCGGCGCCGGTGCCGTGCGCAGCATCGAAACCGCTGCCGTCACCCTCGGCGAGGCCGGCCCTGCCCCCTGCTTCACCCGTGCCATCAAGGCCGGCGCGATCGAGATCAGGGACAGCACCTGCCCGGTCCTGCATGCCGGGCTGCAGGCCGCGGAGAAAGGTATCCCCTTCATGCCGATCCGCGGCGTGCTCGGCTCTGATCTGACGAAGCACCGGCCGGACTGGCGCATGATCGACAATCCCTTCGGCGAGGACGACCCGATCCTCCTGGTCCCGGCGATTCGCCCGGACGTCGCCCTGTTCCACGCCGCCAGGGCCGACCCCGAGGGCAATGTCTGGATCGGCGTGCGGCGCGAGCTGATGCTGATGGCCCATGCCGCGAAGACCACGCTCGTGACCGTGGAGGAGATCGTCGAGGGTTCTCTGCTCGGCGACGATCTGAGTGCTGCCGGCACCATCCCGAGCCTCTATGTCAGCGCCATCGCCCCTGCCCCCAAAGGCGCGGAACCGGTCGGCCTGCGCGGCTGCTACCCGCAGGACGCGCGCCATCTCGCCGCCTATGCCAAGGAAGCCGTCACCGAAGAAGGCTTTCGCCGTTATCTCGACCGGCATGTGCTGCGCGAGACCGAACCGGCATGAACGGCAGCGCGCTCGATGTTCTCCTGATCGCCAGTCTTGCGGACATGCTGGACGGCCTCGGCCATGTCGCGGTCGGTGCGGCGTCGCCGATCCCGGCCGCCGCCAGCCTGCTGGCGCGCGAACGCTCGGGCGGACGTCTGCGGGTCTCGATCCTCGGCAGCGAACGCCACAACCCCTTCACCGACGGCGGCAAGGAGCTGTTCGACTGCGCCGCCGAAGGCCGGATCGACGCCTTCTTTCTGGGCGGCGGCCAGATCGATGGCGAGGCCAACATCAACCTGGTCGGCGTCGGTGACTACCCGCAATCCAAGGTGCGCTGGCCTGGCTCCTTCGGCTCCGCCTTTCTGTATTTCATGGTGCCCCGGGTCATCCTGTTTCGGGACGTGCACAGCCCGCGCGTGTTCGTCCCCAGGGTCGACTTCATCAGCGCCCCCGGCACCAGCCCCGACAACGTCTACCGCCCGGGCGGCCCCCATGCCCTGGTGACCTCGAAGGCGGTCATGGCGTTCGACCGTATGAACAAGCGCTTCCGATTGCAGAGCCTGCATCCGGGCGAGACTCTGGAGGGGCTGATCGCCGAGACCGGCTTCGCCTTCGAGCACGACCGGGCACCGCCGGTCACGTCGGAGCCGGATGACGCGACCCGCCAACTTATCCTCGGCCCGATCGGCCAGGCGGTCGCCGAGACCTATCCCGCCTTTGCCGCGCGCCTGGTCGCGGAGACGTCCGCCTGATGTTCGGCTGGCGTCTCTTTTCCAGCAATGGATGGCAGAATGACGGGCTGCAGGCGGTGTTCCACCGGCTGCCGCTGTTTCGCGATCTCGACCGCAAGACCCTGAACGAGCTCACGGAAGAGCTCACCTGGTTCAGCCTGCCCGCGGGCGAACCGCTGTTTCACCAGGGCGCTCAGGGCGATGCGCTGTTCGTCCTGGTGAGCGGCATGCTGGCGCTCACCGTGACCGATCATCGCGGCGAGACCCGGCGCATCGGCTATATCCACGCGGGCGAAACCGTGGGCGAGCTCGCGCTGATGTCCGGCGAGCCCAGAACCGCGACGGTGACGGCGCTGCGCGATTCCACGCTCTTCGGCCTGGATCAGACGGCGTTCGAGCGTCTGATCGAGCGGCATCCGCACACCTCCAGCCACCTGTTGCGCATGCTCGCCGAGCGGCAGGTGCGCATGTACGGTCCAGGCGCGCTCAGCCGCCATGCCGGCACCATCGCGCTGATCTCGCTCGATGCCGAGCTTTCCAGCGAAAGTCTCGGCCGCCGCCTCGCCGCACGCCTCGACGTTCTGGATCCGCCTGCCGGCGGCCGCCTGCCGACCAAGGTGCTCGGCGCGGATGCGATCGAGATCACCGAGGATCGGCTGCACGAACTCGAGACCATCCACACCCGCCTGATCTATTGCGCCCAGCTGTACGACCGGCAGCGCATGCTCGATCCGGCCTGGGCGAGGCGCTGTCATCGCCAGGCGGACTACGTCTTCGCCCTCGCCCGGCCGACCACCTATCTGCCGGGCCGTGTGGTCAACGAGCTGATCAAGCGGCGCGAGGAGCCGCGGCCCCACGATCTGGTGGTGATCCACCCGGCCCATGCCGACGTCCCCGCCATGCCGAAACCGAGCGTCCTGAAGCTGCCCGCCGATCTGCAGATCAATCTGCACGGAGACGGCAACAGCGAGATCGACCGCCTTGCGCGCCTGGTCGCCGGCAAGGCCAATGGCCTGGTGCTGGCGGGCGGCGGGGCGCGCGGCTACAGCCATATCGGTGTGATCAAAGCTCTCCAGGAAGCGGGCATGCCGATCGATCTGGTCGGCGGCTCCAGCATCGGCTCGATCATCGCAGGCGGCCTGGCGCTCGGCTGGTCCGTGGACGATCTCTACGCCAACATCAAGGAAGCCTTCGTCGACAGCAATCCGGTCAACGACTACACCCTTCCCTTCGTCGCCCTCACCCGCGGCGACAAGGTCACGCGCCGCCTCAAGCGCTTTTTCGGGGACGTCACGTTCGAGCAGACCTGGCGACCCTTTTTTTGCGTCTCCTCCAACCTGACCAAGGGCGACATCGAGCTGCATCAGCACGGCGCGCTCTGGCGCTCCCTGCGCGCGAGCGTGTCGATCCCGGGCATCATGCCGCCGATGATCGAGAACGGGCAGGTGCTGGTGGACGGCGCCGTGATGAACAACCTGCCGACCGACATCATGCGCAATTTCGGGCGCGGCCCCGTGGTCGGCGTCGATGTCGGCCAGGTCGAAGCCCTGGTCTGCAACATTCCCGACTACAGCCACTACCCGAAATGGCGCGCCCTCCTTCGCCTCGGAACCGGCGCGCCCGGCATCGGCACCCTTCTGGTGCGTGCGGCGACGGTCAGCAGCGAAGCCTATTCCCGAACCTGCCGCGAGCAGGCCGATCTGCTGTTCACGCCGCCGGTCGAGCAGATCGAGCTGCGCGCCTGGAAGACCTTGGATTACTGCATCGAATGCGGCTACCGTCATGCCATGGAGGTGCTGGAGCGGCTGGACAAGCCCTGGTGGTGAGGCCTCCGTGCCGATGTCCATGAGGGGAGAGTCATGATCGACATTGCCGCACAAGCGCTCGAGGGGCTGAAAATCATCGACCTCACGCGGGTTCTCGGCGGACCCTACTGCACCCAGATGCTCGGCGACTACGGCGCCGAGATCGTCAAGATCGAGCCGCCGCAGGGCGACGAGGTCCGGGACTGGGGCCCTCCCTTCAACGATGATCGCGACGCCTCCTATTTCATCGGCGTCAACCGCAACAAGCGCTCGCTCGGCCTCGATCTGTCGGAAGCGGACGGCCGCGACCTGCTGCTTCGCCTGCTCGACGGCGCCGACATCCTGATCGAGAACTACAAGCCCGGCGCCATGGAGCGCTGGGGCCTAGGCTATGACGACGTTTTGTCGAAAAAGTTCCCGAGGCTGATCCATTGCCGCATCAGCGGCTTCGGCGCCGACGGACCGATGGGCGGCCTGCCCGGCTATGACGCCGTCATCCAGGCGATGTGCGGCATGTTCTCGATCAACGGCATGCCGACCGGCGACGACGGCCAGAGCGGGCGCACGCGCATCGGCATCCCGCTGGTCGACATCGGCACCGGCCTGTTCTCCGCGATCGGCATCCTGATGGCGGTGATCGAGCGCCAGCGCTCGGGCAAGGGCCAGTTCATCGACATGACGCTGCACGATTCCGGCATCGCGCTGATGCACCCGCACATCCCGAACTACGTGCTCTCCGGCAGGACGCCCGGCCTCACCGGCAACGCCCATCCCAACATCTCGCCCTACGACAAATACCCGACCGCGACCGTCGACGTGTTCCTGGCGATCGGCAATGACCGCACCTTCGCGCGCCTCTGCGCCGAGCTCGGTGCGCCGGAGCTTGCCGACGATCCACGCTTCGCCACCAATGGCGATCGGGTGACCAACCGCGCGACGATGACCGAGCGCCTGCTGCCGCTGCTCGCCGAGCAGGACGGGGAGGCACTCTGCACCCGGCTGCTGGCCAAGGGCGTGCCTGCGGGGCCGGTGCGCGACGTCGCCGAGGTCTGGAACAGCGCGCACGCCCATCACCGCAGCATGTCCGCCGAGATCGGGGACTATCGCGGCTGGGGTCTGCCGATCAAGTTTTCGCGAACGCCCGGACGGATCGAGCGCCGACCGCCGCGCTACGGCGAGCACACGCGCGAGCTCCTCGCGGAAGCGGGCCTCGCCGAGGAGCAGATCGACGGGCTGATCGAGCGCGGCATCATCCTCGAGCGACGGCGGCGCTGATCCCCGCAACGAACAAGGGCTGCACCGTCACGGCGCAGCCCTTGTTTTCGATCGCTTCCGAAGCGGCGCTTCGGACGGTCGGTCAGCTCTGAATGTCGACCCGCCGGTTCTTGGCGCGGCCTTCCCTGGTCTCGTTCGAGGCGACCGGGTCCATTTCGCCGCGGCCGGAGGTGGTGAAGCGGTCCGCAGCGACGCCATTCCGCCGGAAGTAGTCGGCGACCGCTTCGGCACGACGCTCGGACAGGCCCTGATTGTAGTCCGCCTCGCCGGTGCTGTCGGCATGGCCGACGATTTCGAACTGGGTCTCGGGGCTCTCGTTCAGGGTCGCGATGATCTGGTTCAGCTCCGGATAGAACTCGGGCTTCAGGGTCGCCTTGTTCAGATCGAAGGCGACGTCGCCCGAAATCGAGGCGATGACCACAGGTGCCGCCGGCGGCGGCGGTGGGGGCGGCGGCGCCTTGGCCTGAACCACCGGCTCCGGCTTCGGGCAGTCGAACGTGCCGCCATGGACGACGAAACGCCCGTTCTTGGTCATGAGCGCGGCCTCGCCCTTGTCGTGCACGGGATTGCACAGGCGGCCTTCATCGGAGGCGGCCTCATGCGCGCCGGCCTGGCCGATGGCGGCGACGGCCAGCGCAACCGCCGCCAGCGTCGTAGGGATTCTCAACATCGTCTAGGACTCCAAGAGATAGCCATAACTCTTGGTTACTAATAGTGGATTTTTTTCAACTGAAAAGTTGTTTTTTCGACAATCAGCCGGATTCTTCAACCAAACCGATATAGGGCAGGTGCCGAAACCGTTCGGCATAGTCGATCCCATAGCCGACCACGAAGACGTCCTCGATCTCGAAGCCGACGAAATCCGCGGCGATCTCGACCTTGCGCCGTGACGGCTTGTCGAGCAGCGCGCAGGTCCAGACCTTGCGGGCATTGCGTCCGGTCAGGAGATCCCGGCCGTAGCTGAGCGACAGGCCAGTGTCGACGATGTCGTCGACCAGGAGCACCGGTTTGCCTTCGAAATCGTCGGGCGTATTGCCGATTAGCCGGACTTCGCCCGAGGTGGTCATGCCGCGGCCGTAGCTGGAAAGCCGCATCAGCTCGATCCTGGGGGCCGCACCTGCCCGGTCGAGGGCGCGCACCAGATCGGCCATGAACACGAAGGCCCCCTTGAGCACGCCGATCATGGTGAAGTCGGGGCCGATGTTCCCGACGATCTCGCCGGCGAGCGCCTCGACGCGGGCGGCGACCTCATCCTCGCCGAACAGCCGTCTGACCTTGGTCATCGCGCGCAGCCCTGTCTAGCCGATCCTGGAGACATCGCCGCCGAACTCGTCTGCGCAGAAGGTGCCGCCTTGGAATTGCGCGGTGACCGGATCGTCGGGGTTCGAAGCGGACGCCTCATGGGCGATGTCGGCGAAGGCCTCGGCCTCATCCTGCGGCGCGTAGCCCAGCCGACAGGCGTTCGCATTGTCCCACCAGCAACGGACGTTCTTCGAGGCACCATAGACGATCTCGTAATGCAGATTCGGATGGGTGAGACCGATGCCGATCAACTGGCTGAGGTCGCGCGGGCTGATCCAGATGGCCAGCCGGCGTATGTCGAGCGGCTTCTCGCCGACATTGCCGATGCGGATATTGAGGACGCGCAGCCCGTGCTTGTCCGCGTAGAGGCGGCCATAGGCCTCACCGAAGGCCTTGCTCGCACCATAGCGCGAATCCGGCCTCGGCGTGACGGTGTGATCGATCGTGCGCTGACGCCGGTAGTAACCGACGACGTGGTTCGTCGTCGCGAAGATGACGCGCGTGCAGCCCTGGCGCCGCGCCGCTTCATAGGCGTTGTGCAGGCCGATGATGTTGGCGTTCAGCACGGTCTCCCAATCGGCCTCGACCGACTGGCCGCCGAGATGCACCAGGCCATCGGCACCTTCGAGCAGCGCCTCCATGGCGGCCAGATCGGTGAGATCGGCGGGATGCGAGCTTTCGTTCTCGACGGGATCGGCGATCTCCTGAAGATCGCTCAGCACCAGCTCGCTCGCGAGCTTTCGAAGATAGGGCCGGATCATCGTTCCGACACCGCCCGCAGCCCCCGTCATCACCACCCGCATCGATCACGCTCCTCCCAAGGAAAACGGCCTTCCCGCACGGACTGCAGACGCCATGGCCGGTCCGACGCCTGCCGAGGCTAACAGACCGGTTCGCAGTCTGCTAGGTTCGCAGGCAGCTTCCCAAGGAGAGCGCGCTTGCCGGCCATTGCCCCCATTCTCGTCTTTCAGCACATGCCGGCGCAGCATCCCGGCTATTTGTTCGACCGGCTGCGGGACGACGGGGTGGATCATCGTTTCCTTCGCCTCGATCTCGGCGAGCCGATTCCCCCGCTCGATGACTACGGCGCGCTCTGGGTGCTGGGCGGGGCCATGGACGCCTGGCAGGAAAAGGAGCATCCGTGGCTCGTGCCGGAAAAGCAGGCGATCCGCGAGGCCGTCCTTGTCCGCGACCTGCCCTATTTCGGCGTCTGTCTCGGCCATCAGTTGCTGGCGGATGCGCTCGGCGGCACGGTCGGCCCGGCGGACCATCCGGAGATCGGCGTTGTGCCGGTGGCGATGACGACCGAAGGCGAGCGCCATACGCTGCTCGGTGGTCTGCCGGCGACGGCCAATCTCCTGCAATGGCATCTGGCGGAGGTCAAAGCGGTGCCCGCGGACATGCAGGTGCTCGCACGGTCCAGCGCCTGCGCGATTCACGGGATCAGCCGCGGCGAGCGCGTGCTCGGTCTGCAGAGCCACATCGAAGTCAGCCTGGCAACGGTCAAGGAATGGCTCAGCGTGGACACGGCCAGAAACCAGATCGAACGCCATCTCGGCGACGGTGCGGCGATAACGTTCGAGGCTGACGTCGAAAAACACATGACAGCGATGAACACGGCTGCATCCGAGCTCTACGCCAGGCTCATCGCGACCGTCAGGACGGCATCCTCCTGACCTAGGCCGCGCGAACCCCGGCCACCGGCTGGCTGCGCGCGAACTCGAAATAGAGATCTTTCGCACGCGCAGCGACAGGACCGGAAGCGAACACCCTATCCTCGACCGCGGTGATCGGGATGACCTTGCCGTAATTGCCCGTGCTGAAGACCTCGTCCGCCTCCAGAATGTCCTTCCGGGTCAGCACCGTCTCGACCACCTCGATGCCATCGGCGCGCAACATCTCGGCGACCCGCCTTCGGGTGATGCCCGAAAGAAACGTGCCGTTGGCCGCAGGCGTCAGCGCCACGCCGTCCTTGGCGATCCAGAGATTGGCGGTGCAAAGCTCCGCGACATTGCCGGACGGGTCCATGGTGATGCCGTTGTCGAAGCCGCGCTGGTTGGCCTCGCGAAGCGCACGCTGCATGTTCGGGTATACGCAGGCGGCCTTGGCGTCGGTCGGCGCCATGTCGCGCGCCGGACGCCGGTAGCTGGAAAAGCAGCAGCGCATGCCATCCGATTTCGGCCAGTCCAGCTTGAACACCACAAGCGTGAACGCGGTCGATTCGGCCACCGGCAGCACGAAGCCCTCGGTCGCGTAGAACATCGGCCGAATATAGGTGACCATGTCCTTCGGCAGTCGCTCCAGGGCTTCGCGGCAGAGCACTTCGATCTCGCCGGGCGATTTGTTCGGCTTCAGCAGCATGCGCTTGGCTGACTCGACGACGCGCGAACAGTGCCGATCGAGATCCGGCGCCAGCCCGTCGAAGCCGCGGGCGCCGTCGAACACGACGCTCGCCATGCCCATGCCGTGATCGAGCGGCCCCAGAAGCTTGGGCTGTTCGTTGTCAAACCAGCGACCGTCATGCCAGACGACGAAGCTCATGATCTCTACTCCGTGTTAAGAAAGGCTGGTCTAGCAGTTTCGCCTGATTGTCAAAAGCCCAGTCTTCGCCGCCACATCGCCTGATCCAGCGCTGTTGCCGCGCCTCTTCGGGTCTGCCAAGCTGAGGCCATCGAACAGGTCGGGCTGCCGGAGGATCGCGCATCGGTCCGGTTGATCAATCTGTCATGTCTCTGCTGTAACGACGAAATGCCGCCCGGACCGCGCATGGTCCTGGCCATGACTGGGAGCTTATCGATGACCAAGAGCACCAAGGCCGGGTTGAGCCGGCGCACGTTCACCAAGGGGGCGGCCGTCGCCGGCGCCGCCACTCTCGCCGCCCCGGCCTATGTCAAGAACGCGCTCTCGTCCTCGGGCGAGGTCAACATCCTGATGTGGTCGGACTATCTGCCGCCTTCCTTCATCGAGGCGTTCACCGCCGAGACCGGAATCACCATCAACTACACCGGCATCGGCTCGAACGAAGAGATCATCAACAAGATGAAGGCCACCAGCGGCCAGGGCTTCGACATCGTCTCGCCGACCAACAACCGCAATCTGCAATGGGAGCCGCTCGGCCTGCTGCAGCCGGTCGACCTGAACCGCGTGGCGATCGAGGCCGTCAACCCCGCCATGGCCGATATCGGCCCCACGGGCTGGAACTTCGATGGCAAGGGCTCCCACTGGCTGCCCCACATCTGGGGCACCGAGGGCATCGGCTGGCGTACCGACCTATGGACGCCCGAGGGCGACGCGCCCTCCTATGGCGACGTCTGGAAGGAGGAGAATGCCGGCAAGACCATGGGCCGCGCCCATTCCATGATGCTCGGCGCCGGCCTCTACATGGAGACCATCGGCGAGCTCGAGCCCGGCTCCATGTGGAAGGCCTACGAGTCCGAGGACGCCATGCGCCCGATCTGGGAGAAGGTCACCGCCTGGTGCATCGAGAGGAAGGGCAACATCAAGGTGCTCTGGAACGACGCCGACACCCAGAAGAACGCGCTCCTGAACGAGGGCGTGATCGTCGGCCAGACCTGGGACGGCCCGCCGCTCGCCTTGAAGAGTGCCGGCGAGCCGGTGATGTACCAGGCCCCTGTCGAAGGCTCCATGGCCTGGGTGGACGGCCTGTCGATCCCGGTCGGTGCTGCGAACATCGATCAGCTCTATGCCTTCATCGAGTTCGCCTACAAGCCGGAGCCCGCGGGCAAGGCGATCGACCAGCATGGCTACAACTCGCCTGTGCTCGGCGCCGATCAATATGCCGGCGACACCTACAAGCAGAACTTCGCGGACGCCTATCCCGGCGACAGCCTGAAGAACCTCAACCCCTGGCCGGCCGAAGGCCCCTGGTACGCGGAAATCCGCACCGAATACGCCAACAAGTTCGAAAACGCCTGACCACCAGGCAGGGCCTGGACCCCGGACTTGCCTGAGACTGGGGTCCAGGCCCGTGTTTTTGATTTCGGCGTGGGGATTGCTTTTCCGGCACGAAAATTGCTTTTCCGGCACGAAGATTGCTTATTGCCTCTTTGAGGCTAAGATATTGATCGGCCTCATTTCAATGAGACCTGAAAGTGGTCCGGGCAGAGGTGAGCATGACTAAGGGCGTTGGCGTCCAGCTTGACCAACTTTGGATACGATTCGGCGATTTCGTGGCCGTGCGCGATGCCAATGTCAGCATCAGGGGTGGTGAATTTTTCAGCTTTCTCGGTCCCTCCGGCTGCGGCAAGACCACCATCCTGCGCGCCGTCTCCGGCTTTCTCGAACCCAGCCAGGGCCGCGTGCTGATCGGCGATAAGGACATGGCCGGCATCGGCGCGAACAAACGCCCGACCGCGCTGATCTTCCAGAACCTCGCCCTCTTTCCCCTGATGAAGGTCTGGGAGAACATCGCCTTCGCTCTGGAAGTCAAAGGCGCCAGCAGCGCCGACCGCCGGCGGCGCGCGGACGAGTTGCTCGAGCTGATCGCGCTCAAGGGCCAGGGCGACAAGCTGGTGTCCGAGCTCTCCGGCGGCCAACGCCAGCGCGTCGCGATCGCCCGCGCCCTTTGCGCCGAGCCTGACGTGCTGCTGCTCGACGAGCCGCTCTCCGCCCTCGATCTGAAGCTCCGCCAGCACATGCGCACCGAGCTTCGCGCCATCCAGCGGCAGGTCGGCATCACCTTCATCTACATCACCCACGACCAGGGCGAAGCGCTCACCATGTCCGACCACGTCGCGGTGATGCGCGAGGGCGTGATCGACCAGGTCGCCGACGGCAAGACCATCTATGACGACCCAGCGACACCCTTCGTCGCCTCCTTCGTCGGCGAAAACAACGTCTTTCGAGGAAAGGTCAAGTCCGTGGTCGATGGCCACGCCATCGTCGCCACCAACCGCAGCGGCGAGCTGCGCGGCCGGATTGCCGGCAGCGCCAAAGGCACGCTCGCGGTCGGCGACGACGCCATGCTGTTCATTCGCCCCGAGGCGTTCAGCATCGGCGCTGACGACCAGATCGACGATCACGCCATCCGCGCGCAAATCAGGCATGAGGAGTTCGAAGGCCAAGCCTACAACGTCTTTCTCGAAGGCGACGCCGGCAAGGAGATCAAGATGTCCCTGGTCAATCAGGGCCAGTCCCGCACATCGGCCGCCGGCAGCAACATCACCCTCGCCTTCGACCCCGATCAGGCGCTAGTCCTGCCCAAGGGCCAGATGGCGTCAGAGCATTGAGGCGCGGGCCCTGACATGCGGGCTTTGAGCGCCTTCTTCGAGAAGAACGGGTCGCTGCTCGGCGCCTATCTGATCCTCGCCGTCGGCTTCTGGATCCTGGTGCTGATTATCCTCCCCCAGCTCTCGATGCTCGACATTTCCTTCCGGCACAACCTGCCGCCCGCGCTGGTCGGCTCGGAGCGGGACGTCTACACCCTCGACAACTATCGACACCTTCTCCACGGCAATCCCGGCAATCCGGATCGGCTCTCAATCTTCGGCTACGAAACCAGCATCCCGCTGAACCGGGTCGATCTCGCGGTGTTCGTGAAGACGCTGTTCGTCGCCATCCTGATCACGCTCTTCGATCTGATCCTCTGCTACCCGCTCGCCTATTTCCTGGGACAGTCACCCGCCGGCGGCAGTGCGCGGATCTTCGTGCTCCTCCTGATCATCCCCTACTGGGTCAACGAGATCCTGCGCGCCTTTGCGTTCAGAATCATCTTCGGCACGTCGGGGGTGATCAACACGGTCTTGCTCGGCGCCGGCCTGATCGACCAGCCCTACGATTTCATCCGCGAGAACGTCGCCCTCTATGCCGGCCTCGGCTACGCCTACATCCTCCTCATGATCTTCCCGATCTACAACGCCATCGAGAGCCTGGATCGCAACCAGATCGAGGCCGCGCGCGATCTCGGCTCGCCCTGGTGGCGCATCCACTGGCGCGTCGTGATCCCGTTCGCCAAGCCCGGCATCGTGTCCGGCTGCACCATGGTGTTCATGCTGACCGCAGGCGCGCTCGCCGCCCCGCAGATCCTGGGCGGGCCGTCCAGCCTCTGGTTCACGCAGATCGTCTATCAGTGGTTCAATACCGGCCAGAACTGGGCGCGCGGCTCCGCCTATGCGGTCGTGCTCCTGGTGACCTGCATCGTCCTGGTGCTCGCGCTGATGCGCGCCTTCAAGGTCAAGATGGGCGAGATCGGCAAATGAGGGGCGAACGCGCCCCAGCGCCGTTTTTGAAGATCGCGCTTGCGATCTACCTGGTGATCTTCTTCGGCTATCTGCTCGGCCCGCTGGTGATCATGGGCATCACCGCCTTCAACTCGCCGGGCTTTCCGCGCGCAGCCCCCTTCGAATGCTTCACCTTCGAGTGGTTCGACACCCTCTATAACGACCACCGCATCGTCGCCGGCATCGGCAACAGCGTGATCGTCGGCGCCGGCACGGTGCTGTTGTCGCTCGTCCTCGGGCTCGCGGGGGCCTTGGTGCTTACCCAGATCTGGCCGAAGCTGCGTGCTACCTACTACACCGTGGTGATCGCGCCGATCCTGATCCCAGGCGTGGTGCTCGGTATCTCCACGCTGGTGTTCTGGGGCCGGCTCAACACCATGCTCGGCCTGCCCGACGACGGATTTCTCCGAAATGGCATTTTTCTCACCATCCTCGGTCAGAGCACCTTCATCGCGTCCTATTGCATGCTGGTGTTCATCGCGCGCCTGCAGCGCTTCGACAGTGCCCAGATGGAAGCCGCCCTCGACCTCGGTGCCACCCACGCCCAGGCGTTTCGCAAGGTTCTGCTGCCGTTTCTGAAGCCCGCCTTCGGTTCGGCCGCGGTGATCGCCTTTCTCGCGTCCTTCGAGAACTACAACACCACCACCTTCACCTTCGGCACCTACCCGACGCTCACCATCGAGCTCGCTCAGAAAGTGCGCTACGGCATCAACCCGTCGATCTCGGCACTCGCCGTGATCATCGTCGGAATCACCGTCGTCGGCGCACTCGCCCACGAGGCCTATAAACGGCGGGAGGCGCTCGCCATGGCCCACGGCGCGCCGCTCGGCTCCGTCAAGTCGAGCCTGAAACTCCCGGGTTTCCTGGCGAACAATCCTGCAGCTATCATCCTGGTCCTGGTGGGTCTCGGCTTCCTCGGCATGCTCGCCTTCTCCCAGGTCCACGACCCCGCCGCCTGCAAGGCGGAGGTCCAGGAGATCAAGCGCCAGGAGGCCGAACAGCGCCGCCAGGAGATGCTGCTACGCCGCCAGGAGGAGCGCCTGCAGCAACAGATGAAGGGTCCGGACATCTTCGCGCCGACCGCACCCACCCAGCCTGCACCGCCCGCCGCCCCGGCACCGGCCAATCCCGGCCGCGGCTCCTTCGGCGACGTCTTCAACCCCGGCAATCTCGGGGGCGAGGGCGACGCGCCCCCCGCGGACTTGGAGACGGAGCCAGCCCCGGGCCCTGAGAGCCAGGCCCCTGCAGAAAATCCGGGACGCGGCTCGTTCGGCAATGTGTTCGACCCGTCCAATCTCGGGGGCGGATCGGCGGATTGACCTTGCAGGACGATCGGCAGGCCGAGCCATCCCCACGAGCGACGGTAACGACGGCCGCGTCGCCTCCTTCGCCTGATAACGCCGAAGCCACCGGCGGCCCGCCGGCGATCGGCCGGGCTGTGCTTCTGCTCGGCATCGCCGCCTTCGCGTCAGTCGCGACCATGCGTGTCGCCGATCCGCTGATCCCCCAGATCGCCAACGAGATGAGGGGCAGCGCCGGCGATGCCGCCGTCATCAGCTCCGCCTTCACCATCGCCTATGCCATCGGCCAGTTCGTCTACGGGCCACTCGGCGATCGTTTCGGCAAGCTGCGCATGGTCGCGCTGATGACCCTGATCTCGGCCTTCACCGTCAGCGCTGCCGGCTTTGCCGGCTCCCTGTCCTCGCTCGGTCTGCTGCGCTTTGCCGGCGGCGCCACCGCGGCCGCGATCGTGCCGCTCAGCATGGCGTTCATCGGCGACCACGTGGCCTATGAGCAGCGCCAGGCCATGCTCGCGCGCATGCTCTCCGGCACCATCATGGGCGTCATCCTGGGGCAGGTGCTGGGCGGCCTGATCGGCGAGCATCTGGGCTGGCGCGCGGTCTTCCCGATGCTGGGATCCGTCATGCTGGTGATCAGCCTCCTCCTGTTCCGCGAGCTGAGGCGAGGCCGGCTGCCGCCGCCCAGGCTCACACCCTCGATCAGCTTCAGCTCGCTGATCGACGGTTATCGGCGCCTGTTCCAGCGCCCCTGGGCGCGCATCGTGCTCGCCGTCGTCTTCGTCGAGGGCGTGTTCTTCTATGGCGCCTTCACCTTCATCGGCGCCGACCTTCATCAGCGCTTCGGCCTCGACTACGGCATGGTCGGCCTCTTCCTCGGCTTCATGGGCGTGGGCGGCCTTGCCTATGCTGCAAGCGTGCGCCTCATGGTCAGCAGGCTCGGCGAACGCGGTCTGTCGAGCCTGGGCGGCTTTCTGGTCGCGACCGGGCTCGCCCTGACGCCCTTCGCCCCGCTGCCTCTCGTCGCCTTCTGCCAGTTTGTCCTGGGCCTCGGCCTCTACATGCTGCACAGCACCCTTCAGACCAACGCCACGCAGATGGCGCCGGACGCACGCGGCCTCGCCGTGTCCACCTTCGCCAACGCCTTGTTCTTGGGCCAAGCCGCAGGAATCACCGGAAGCGGGCTCCTGGTGGATCGCTACGGCTTCGTCCCCTCCTACCTGATCGCAGCCGCAGGCCTCCTCGTGCTCGGCCTGATCTTCTCCCGGCTCCTCGATCGTCGCGGCTGAGCCGCCCCCAATCCGACCTGATCATCCTTTGCGCTCCACCTCGTTCCTTGGTCGCAGCTCTTGACTGAGCAGGCCGCGCCCCGGCTTCGCGATCTTCAGGCAGCATCGGCGGGCCGCTCGGACGCGGCGTCGACGGGAAGTCTCACGGCAAAGGTCGTGCCTTCGCCCTCGACGCTCGACACCGAGACTTCGCCCCCATGCATCTCGACCAGTTCCTTGACCAGATTGAGGCCGATGCCGGTGCCGGCGATGCCGCTCGCCGTCGATGCGCGGAAGAAACGCTTGAATAGTTTGTTCATTTCCTGCTCGGGAATGCCGACACCCTCGTCGCGCACGGCGATGATGACGTCCTGACCGTCCTGGCGTCCCTCGACCCATACCTTCTCGGCCCCGGGTGAATATTTGACCGCGTTCGAGAGCAGGTTGGTAAAGATCTGACGCATCAGCTTCTCGTCGGCGACGACCGTTTCGGGCAAGCCGTCGATATCGAGAACGATGCGATGGGTGGAGGCGATGCCTTCCTGAGCTTTCGCGACCTCCTCCAGAAGCGCGACCAGCTGGCAGGCCGCCGGACTGAACGCGATCGTGCCGGCCTCGATTCTGGACGAGCTCAGGACGCTCTCGATCAGGCCGATGAGCCGCGCGACGCCTGAACGGCATTTTTCCATCGATTGCAGGATCCGCTCCCGCGGCTCCCTGTCGATCCTGCGCATGACCCGCTGGGCCTGGCCATCGATGATGGCAAGCGGTGTTCGAAACTCATGGGATACCAGCGACACGAACTGACGCTGGGTTTCATTGACCTCCCTCTCCTTGGCCAGGGCTTCCTCGAGAGACTGGGTCAGATGCGCCTGACGATCGGCGGCGTGGTTGAACGCCGAGGCGAGATTTCTGAGCTCCAGGGGGCCCTCGACATCGAGCCGCTCATCGGGATCCGTCAGCTTCTGCATGGACTCGATGCGCACCACCAGGCGATTGAGCGGTCCTGCGACCAGCTTCGCCGCCATATAGATCCCGAACGCCAGAGCGATGAGGTCGGCGAGGAAGGCAGTCAGGAGAAAGCCGTGCAGGAGGCCGATCAGCGGTGTCCCTTCATCCGCCGAAATGGACGAGCGCAGCGTGAGATCAGGAAAGCCTGCGAGGCTTACGCTCGTCGTTTCGACATGGTCGGCCTTGGATGGGGGCTCGTCCGTGCTGCTCGGGAAGATGATGCCGGCATTCCGGTCCTCGAGCTCGACGTCGCCGTTATGCTTCTTCGACGAGAACAGCGCTTGCGTATCGGCAGACGACAGGGTGACCAGGATCGCCCCTTCCGCGGCCGCACCGATTCTGACCGGCACGGCCACGATCAGTGAGCCGTCATGAATGGTCAGAACCTCGTGCCCTTCGAGCGCCGGCTTAAGCCAGAGATCCGTCGGCGGCAATGGAAAGGCCTCGCTTTCCTCGTGGTTCGATGCCATGACCAGGCCGCTGAAATCAGCCATGGCGATGACCAGCGACGAATATTCCCCGATTCGAAAAGATCTGAAGAACGGCTGCAGAAAATGCTCGACCGAGAGGGGGTCGACGAACGCATTGATCGTGAGCGCATTGTCGGCGATGCTGCGCAGGCTGTCGACGAAATGGTCGACCTTGTCGACGACGGCCCAGGCCTGCTGTTCGGCTGCCGCCTTCAGGCTTTCGGCATTGCGCTGGTTGAGCATCCAGACCCCGCCGATGCCCACCAGCATCCAGATAGCCAGCAGGGCAACACAGGATGATGGCACCACCTTCCAGAGAACCGTGGCCAGAACGCCTTTTTGCCGGTGAAGGTCCAGTATCTTCATCCTAAGCAGCCGTCAACCGACCGATGCCGCAACACTGCCCAGCGCCAGCCCGACTTCCCTTCTAGCAGTGAAAATATAGTAAAGGGTTAACAACTCCCGCCTTTTGCCCGGGACCGGAGGCATCGTCTGCGGCCGGCGGGATCGCGCTTTTCGGTGCCGGCAGCGACCATGCAGGCGCCGAGGGCCTTCGACCCGGACGCTCGACATCGATGCGAAGCGCGCCTACATAGAGCGCACGGAACCTCCAACACGAGACATCGCCCGTTGACCGACCATCCGAGCCGGCGCACCTTCGCGATCATTTCGCACCCCGACGCCGGCAAGACCACGCTCACCGAACGCCTGCTCCTGGCGGGCGGCGCCATTCACCTCGCGGGCGACGTCAAGGCGCGCGGCGAGCGCCGGCGCGCGCGCTCGGACTGGATGAAGATCGAGCAGGATCGCGGCATTTCCGTGACCAGCTCGGTCATGACCTTTCCCCATGACGGCCTCGTCTTCAACCTGCTCGATACCCCGGGCCACGAGGACTTTTCCGAGGACACCTACCGCACGCTGACCGCGGTCGACAGCGCGGTCATGGTGATCGACGCGGCCAAGGGCATCGAGAGCCAGACCTTGAAGCTGTTCGAGGTCTGCCGCCTGCGCGACATCCCGATCATCACCTTCGTCAACAAGGTCGACCGCGAAGGCCGCGACCCGTTCGAGCTGCTAGACGAGGTGCAGGACAAGCTGGCCCTCGATATCGCGCCCCAGATCTGGCCGATCGGCATGGGCACCGCCTTCGCCGGCTGCTTCGACCTGCGCGACAATCGCTTTCTCACCAGTTCTGCGGGCTATGGCGAGCGCCACGACCTGACCATCGACTGCACGGACGTCGACGACGACGGGCTCGCCGCGCGCGTGCCGGCAAGCGTGCTCGAGCCGGCGAAGGAGAATATCGAGCTCGCCAAGGGTGCCTATCCGGCCTTCGATCGCGGCGGCTATCTCGAGGGCCATCTGACGCCGGTGATTTTCGGCAGCGCCCTCAAGGACTACGGCGTGGCGCCGCTCCTCGAGTTCATCGGCAAGCAGGCGCCGGGCCCCCGTCCCAGCCCCGCTGACGGCCGTGCGGTCCAGCCGGACGAGCCGAAGGTCAGCGGCTTCGTGTTCAAGGTCCAGGCCAATATGGATAAGAACCACCGCGACCGCGTCGCCTTCATGCGGCTTGCCTCCGGCACCTTCGAGCGCGGCATGAAGCTGCGCCAGGTCAGGACCCAGAAGGACGTCATGGTGCACAGTCCGATCCTGTTCCTCGCCAAGGACCGGGAGATCGTCGAGAACGCAAGGCCGGGCGATGTGATCGGCATCCCCAACCACGGCACCATCCGGGTCGGCGACACCTTCTCCGAGGGCGAGGCGCTGCGCTTCACCGGCCTGCCGGTGTTCGCACCCGAAATCCTGCGCCGAGTGCGCCTCGGCGACACGCGCAAGATCAAGCAGCTCAGAGCCGCCCTGGACGATCTCGCCGACGAGGGGCTGATCCAGGTGTTCAAGCCGGTGATCGGCGGCAACTGGATCGTGGGCGTGGTCGGCGTGCTGCAGCTCGACGTCCTGATTTCCCGGGCTGCGCAGGAATACAATGTCGAGATCGGCTTCGATGGCGTCGCCTATACCACCGCCCGCTGGCTGAGTTCCGACGACGAGACGGCCCTCGACCGCTTCATCGAGCAGAACAAGAGCCATATCGTGCACGATCGCAACGAGATGCCGGTGTTTCTGTGCGACAGCGAATGGGCGCTCAACTACAAGATCAAGAGCAACGAGACGATCGACTTCAAGCGCACCATGGAGATCCAGTAGCCGAACGCCGATGTCTTCCCGACGGCATTGACCTGCCTGAGAATGGCGATAAGCATGAAGACGCGGCATCATTCCATGATGGTGACCATGTGGAATTGACGGCACCCCCCAGCGGAACCATGTCATGGTCAGAGGGGTTGCCATGCCTGAAGGGTAAGCGTGCGTTCAGGTTCGAGCTGTCATGATCTGTGGCATGGTTTGGACCGCTTGGCATCGCCGATCGGCTTAGCAGGAGAGAGGATCAAAATCTGATGAAAATGACGAAAAAAGCTGTGGGAATTCTCGGGTTCACCGCAGCGCTCACCATGGGGATGTCGCTTGCCCACGCCGAGGGTGATTCGGCCGCAGGCGAGAAAGTCTTCAAGAAGTGCAAGGCCTGCCATGTGATCGACAGCGACAAGAACCGGCTCGGACCGACGCTCCATGGCGTCATGGGCCGCCAGGCGGGCAGCGTCGAAGGCTTCAAATATTCCCAGGCCATGCAGGACTCGGGGCTGACCTGGGACGAGGCCACGCTCGATAAATATCTCGCCGATCCCAAGGGAACGGTGCCGAAGAACAAGATGGCGTTCGCCGGCCTGAAGAAGGAACAGGACCGGGCCGACGTCATCGCCTATCTGAAAGAGGCAAGCGGCAGCTAGATCCGCTTCTCCGCCGCAAGTTCGACGCGGCAGCAGACACGAAAAAGGCCGGACGCCTCACGCGCCCGGCCTTTTTTATGTGAACGCACCGGCACGTCGCCGGCCGCCTCGGGGGCCACCCGCCCCGGGTCTACATCATGATATTGGCGAATTTGATGTCCATGTAGTCCTTCAGGCCGTCCGGGCCGTTCTCGCGCCCGAAGCCGGAATGGTTGACGCCGCCGAACGGCATCTCCGCGGTCGCCGCCACATAGTTGTTGACGCCGACGATGCCCGTGCGAAGCGCCTCCATGGTCTTCATCGCCAGCGCCTGGCTATTGGTGAAGACATAGCCGGCAAGCCCGTAGGACAGACTGTTCGCGCGAGAAATCACCTCGTCGAAGTCCTCGAAGGTGGTCACAGGTGCCAGCGGCCCGAAGGGCTCGTCGTTCATGATGCGCATATCGTCGCGCACGTCCGTGAACACCGTCGGCTCGTAGAAAAAGCCCTTGTTCTTGTCCGCGGGACGGCGGCCACCGGTCGCGACGGTCGCGCCCTCGCCCACCGTGTCCTCGACCATCTGCTCGATGAAATCCAGGCGCTTCTTGTTGATCAGCGGCCCGATCTCCGTATCCGGCTCCAGACCATGGCCGATCTTCATCTTGGAAAGCGCACCGGCGAAGGTCTCGTTGAACACCTTCTCATGCTTCTTGTGCACATAGAAACGGGTCGGCGAGACGCAGACCTGGCCATTGTTCCGGGACTTGCCCTGAGCCGCAGCGATCGCCGTCTTCACCGGATCGACGTCCTCATGGATGATCACGGGCGCATGCCCGCCGAGCTCCATGGACATGCGCTTCACCGTATCGGCTGCCCGCCGCATCAGATGCTGCCCGACAGGTATTGAACCCGTAAACGTAACCTTGCGCACGAGGTCGCTGTCCATGATGGTCTCGGAGATGACCTCCGGCAGGCCCGTGACCAGATTGACCGTGCCGGCAGGCGCTCCCGCATCGACGAAGCATTTGATCAGCTCGACGACCGCCCCCGTCCCCTCTTCCGCCGGCCGGGTCACGATCGTGCAGCCGGTCGCCAGCGCCGGCGCGATTTTCCGCGCCTGCAGCACCACCGGAAAATTCCAGGCCGTGAACGCCCCGACCACACCGACCGGCTCGTAGACCGTCATGAAACGGTTGTTCGCCGTCCGCCCCGGCAGCGTCTGCCCGAAAATCCGCCTGGCCTCGTCCGCATACCAGTCGATCAGCTCGACCGCCGCCCCAAGCTCCGCGCGCGACTGCCCGATCGGCTTGCCGGTCTCGACCGTGAGCTGATGCGCGATCCGCTCGGCCCGCTCCGCCAGCAGCTGCGCCGTCCGCCGCAGCACCTTCGAGCGCTCCCAGGCCGACACCGTGCGCCAGCTCTGAAACGCCTTATGCGCCGCCGCGATCGCCGCCTCGACATCCGCCCGATCCGCCTGCGCCGCCCTGGTCACCTGCTCCTCGGTCGCAGGATCGATGATATCGATCGTCCCCCCCGCCACCGCCGGCTGCCACTGACCATCGATGTAAAGCTCGGTCGTCAACATGTGCGCTCTCTTCCCCTGAATTCCTCAACGATCCCACATATATGTTTTTGGCCGAAGGTCGGCCAGCCCTGACTTGGACCTCGCCTGGGGGCCGGGGCGTGTGGTGAGCTATGGGAGGCGTCGTTTATGACAGGCTCGCGGTGGCGACTTCGATCTCGGCGATGCCTTGTTTGAACTCAAATTCTCGGTGTGTGTGCCCGGCCTCGTCAGGATAGACCTCAGAGGCACTCTTGACAGCATCTGACGCAGTTTCTAGCTGATCCTCCCGACCGGTTCGCTCAGCTAAAATCTTAAGTGCCTGGCCGAGATTGTTCTGAGTTGCCGCCCAGTCCAATGGCACACGCTCGCGAGTATATTCCTCCAACACGGCTCGCATGCAACCAACTGAACCGCACCAAAAAACACCTTGCCGAGCGGAGGCCGTCCACACAGGTCTCCTATGAGCAAGGTAGCCGCCGACGTCCTGAAGAAAGTCGGGCTCACCGAGGCGACCCACAAACGCCCGGACGAGCTCTCCGGCGGCATGCGCCAGCGCGTCGCCGTTGCCCGCGCGCTCGCCATGCAGCCGAAGGTCCTCTTGATGGACGAACCCTTCGCCGCGCTCGACGTCCAGACCCGCGCCAAGACCGAAGGCGTCGACATGGTGATGCGCGCCAGCGACGTCATCTACGTCCAGGGCGAGTTCATGAAGGTCGACCCAGCGGGCGACGCTTGCCAAGCTCCAGGACGACCTCACCCGCGCGCTGACCGACGAGGAAATCGAACGCTGGGATCTCTCGAAAAAGCTGCTGCCGCATGTCAAAAAATTCTACGAGGAAGACATGGACCCGGTGGCGCATGTGCCCTTCTACAGACCGAGTTCGAGCGTCTAGCTCAAAGGCCTAGCCTTCGAGCGCCAGCGTCGGCCAGCGATCGGCGAAGGGGTGGACCTGCTCGCAGGCTTGGGCGAAGCGAAGGAGCTGCCAGTCCCGGTTCCAGGCACCGACGAACTGGGCGCCGATCGGCATGCCGTCGGGGGCGGGATCGGCAGGGAGCGTCAGCGCGGGGTGGCCGATGGCGTTGACCCAGCCGGTGTAGATGGCGTGGCCGCGCGGGCCGACCTCCTGGCCGTCGATCATGTCGGGAAAGCGCTCTTCGGCAGGCCAGGGCTGGGCGGCGGCCGATGGCGTCAGGATGATGTCGATAGTCTCGAAGCAGGCGGCGGCGTCCCGACGCAGCTTTTGGATGACGGCGATCAGGCCGTGGAGATCGGCGGCCGAGAGGGCGTCCCCCGAATTGGCCATGGCCCGATAGGGAGCGGAGGCCGGCGCAAACCTGGCGCCCATGCCGGCGCGGAGGGTTGCGATACCGGATTGGCCGATCCGGGTCCAGCGCTGGTTCAGCTCCTCGATGTCGAGCGGCAGCGCGCCTTCCTTGATGTCATGGCCGAGATCGGCGAGCCGATCGGCTGTCCGGCGCAGGCTCGATGCGATCTCCGGCGCCAGCGGCGCCTCGCCCAGGCGCTCGACATAGAGGATGCGCATGGCGGGTGGCGCCTGCTCCAGCGGCTGGTCACCGCCCGGCTCGGCCGGCAGGCGGGAAAGCGGATCGCGGCGATCGGGGCCGGCGATCGCCCTGAACAGCGACGCCGCATCCGCCGTGCGCCGGGCGAGCGGACCGACCACCTCCATGTCCAGCAAAAGCTGCGGCATGAGGTCGACGCGCGCGACGCGCCCAATGGTCGGCTTCAGGCCGACCAGGCCGGTATGGCCCGCGGGCCTGCGGATCGAGCCGCCGCCGTCGGTGCCGATCGCGAGCGGCCAGAGGCCCGCGGCGACGCCGGCGACAGCGCCACCGCTCGAGCCGCCGGGCGTCAGCGCCGTGTCCCAGGGATTGTGCGTCACGCCGAACAGCGCGTTCGCGCAATAGCCCTCGACGCAGAACTCCGGCACGTTGGTCTTGCCGAGCAGCACGGCGCCGGCCGCCCGCAGCCGTGCGACCGCGGTCTCGTCCTTCGACGGTCGATAATCACGAAAGACCGGGCTGCCGAGGGTGCAGGTAAGCCCAGCCATCGGGATGTTGTCCTTGATCGTGCAGGGAATGCCATCGAGCGGCCCAAGCGGCTTTTTCGCCCGATATCTTTTCGTACTTGCCTGAGCCTGCTCGTACGCCGTCGGATCAGTGGCGATCAGGGCGTTGAGCGTGGGATTCAAACGTTCGATGCGCGCGAGATAGTGCTCGAGCAGATCCACCGGTTCGAGATCGCCGTCGCGCAGCCGCTTTTGCAGCGTCTTGACGTCCAGTCGGAAAAAATCGGTCACAAGAAAGTCACCCAGACGTCATGGTGCGCGGCAGCCAGAGCACGAGGTCCGGCCAGACGATCAGGAGCAGGGTGAAGACCAGCATCAGGATGGCATAGGGAACGGCACCCCTGACCACGTCACCGAACGGCCCGGCATCCGGTCGCACGCCCTGGACGACATAGAGGTTCATGCCGACCGGCGGGGTGATCAGGCCGAGCTCGCACATCAGCACGATGAAGATGCCGAACCAGACCGGGTCGACGCCGGCCGCGGTCACCACGGGTACGGCGATCGGGATGGTCAGCACCATCATCGAGAGAACGTCCATGAACATGCCGAGCGCCAGATAGAAGATGACGAGAGCGATCAGCAGCCCGGTGGTCGAGAGGCCGAGGGTGGTGATCCAGGAGGTCATCGACTGGGCGACGCCGGTGAGCGAAAGCGTGACGTTCAAAAGAAAGGCGCTGAGCACGATCAGCAGCACAATGCCGGTGGTGCGCGCGGTCTGGATGAAGCAGCGGGTCAGAAGATCGAGGGTCAGGCGGCCGCTGGCGACGATCATGATCAGCGCCGTGATCACGCCGAGGGCGGCCGATTCCGTCGGCGTGGCGATGCCGAGATAGATGCTGCCCATCACGATTACGAAGATGATCAAAGGCGGGATCAGGGCGGTGAGCGCGCGCAGCTTCGCCTCCAGCGGCACGGCTTCGGTGTCGCGCGTCTCGCCGCGCGCGCTGAACATGATGTAGGCCATGAACAGCAGCGAGAGCAGCACGCCCGGAATGATGCCGGCGATGAACAGCTGCCCGATCGAGGTCTCGGAGAGCGAGCCGTAGATGAGGAGGTTGACGCTCGGCGGGATCAGGATGCCGAGCGTGCCGCCGGCGGCGATCGAGCCGAGCGAGCGCGCCTTGTCGTAACCGCGCTCGTTCAGTGCCGGCATGGCGACGGTGCCGATGGTCGCTGCGGTTGCCACCGAGGAGCCCGAGGTCGCGGCGAACAGCGCGCAGCAGCCGATATTGCTGTGCAGCAGCCCCCCCGGCAGGCGGCCGAGCCAGAGCGAGAGGGCACCGTAGAGCCGGTCTGCCATGCCACTCCTGAGCAGCAGCTCGCCGAGCAGGATGAACAGCGGAATCGCGGTCAGGATGTTTTCGTTCAAAACACTCCAGATCACCGGCCCCATGCTGTCGACCAGCGGCCAGCCATAAGCGAGAAGCCCGCCGACGACGCCGGCCAGCGCCATGACCACGGCGATCGGCATGCCGAGCAGCATGACCGCCAGCATCAGCAAAAAGGCGATGAGAATGGTCGAGACGGCCATGCGCTAGCGCCTTTCCAGGTCCGAAATTTCCTCCGCCAGCTCCTCCATGGCGCCACGTGGATGGAAGTCGGCGTTCAGCGCCGTCCGTTGCCCCTGGGCCAGCAGCAACGTCGCGCGGATCGCGAGGATGGACGCGGTCAGTGCGAACAATGCAAGCGCGATGTACCAGACGGTCTGCGGGTAGATCAGCGGCGTTGCCCATGGGGTGGCGGCAGCACTTCGATAGGCAAGCGTGTCCTGGATCACCTTGAAGCCGTACCAGGCGAAGAACAGGCCGAGCCCGGCCAGCAGCAGGATCGATAGCCAGTTCAAAAGCGCCTGCAGCACGGACGGCAGATGCTCGTGAATCAGATCGATGCGGATATGGCCGCGCTCGACGAGGGCGATGGTGAAGCTGAGCGCGCCGCCGACCGCGAGCACGTAGCCGCCGAGTTCATCCGCTCCCTGAAACGAGAAATTCCAGAGCTTTCGCGAGATCGTTTCCACGGTGACGAACAGCGACAATGCCAGCAGCATCAGCCCGAAGACCCAACTCGTGACGATCACCAGACGGTTCATTTTTCTGTCACGTCCCCCTGGTCCGTGGTTTCACCCCGACCTCACAGGCGGTCGGCGAGAACGCAGAGTCGCATCGCAACCAAGCCCCGCCTCCCGCCAGTGAGGTCCAAGTCAGGCAGGTCCTGCCAGGACCTAGAGGCCGAGGCGGGCGCCGACGGTTTTCTTCCAGTCCTCGGAGCAGGTGGGGTTGGAGGCGTCGCAGAGTTCGGCCCAGGACGGGAAGGAGAGTTCCTTGACAGCATTCTCGACCAGCGCCAGGTCCTCCTCGCTCACCGGCACCTTGACCAGGTCGTAGGGCTTGTTCAGCTCGCAGGGCTCCTCGCCGACATTGCAGCGCATAGCGTCATCGAACAGCTCTTCGGAATAGGTCCAGATGGACTCGTTCAGCTCGTCGAACGCCGCCTGGATTTTTCCCTGGTCCTCCTCGCTGAATTTCTTCCATGAATCCAGATTGATGCCGTAGCCCTGGATCGCCATCTGCACGCCGAGGGGGAGGACGTAGCTGGTGACCTCCGGCCAAGCCGCGGAATTGGCGGAGCTCGGCCCGGTCACGGCGCAGTCGACCACACCGCGCGCGAGCGACTGATGCACCTCGGGAAAGCCGAGCGGGACGGGCGTGCCGCCGACCGAAGAGATGAAGTTGGCGAGGTTCTGGTCGTAGACCCGCACCTTCTTGCCTTCGAGATCGGCGAGCTTGCCGATTTCAGGCTTGCAGAAAATCACCTGCGGCCCAAAGGGCCAGACGCCGAGGAGCTTGGTGTTGAACTGCGCCTGCAGGCGTGCATCCAGCACCGGCAGGAACTCTTCGACGGTCTTCCTGCCGGCCTCGTAGGTCGGGTTCAGGCCGACTAGATCGAGACCGAGAATGGTCGGCTCGTCACGGCTGACCTGCTGCAGGCGAAGGGAGATGATGTCGAACAGGCCGCTCTTCAGGATGCGCAGCTGCTCCGCCCCCTTGATGCCGGTCGCGTCCATGGTCTGGAAGTTGACGCTGACGTCGAGTCCGGTCTTTTCCGCGAACGTCGCGAAGAAGGGCGCCTCCCGGTTCTCCTGGATGAGGCCGGTCGCGCCGGGCTGGCCAAGCACCTTGAGCTCGATGGTTTCGGTACGCGCGGGAGCGGCGGCGAGCAGCGCTCCCGCGATCACGAGGGCGGCTGGCGTGGTGCGGAAAGCGTGGCGCATGGCGTTCTCCTCTGGCGCTGTCATTGCCGAGATTCATGCAATAACCACGCCATGCGGGCTGAACCCTCAGACCATGCGCCGATCGGATTGCCGTCCGCTACCCAAGCGCGATCTTTCGCCTTTCCCCCTGCCGGCACGCGATGTAGACAGGCGCCATTCTCGGAAAACTACAGCGGCGTTGGTCATCGACCATGACGGCACCACCTGGCGAATTCGATATTTTTCTGTCGCACGCGACCCCGGACAAGACCTGGGTCAGGACATTGGCGGCCAGGCTCGAAGCGCTCGGACTTCGGGTTTTTCTGGATGAGCAGGAGATCCGCGCCGGCGGCAACTGGGTGCTCCGTCTGAACGACGGCCTGCAGACCAGCCGCTACATGGTCCTGGTGCTGTCCGACCACACCGCGGACGGCCGACCCTGGGTGACCCAGGAATGGACCAGCTTCATGGGTGGCCACGGTCCGCTCGGCCGCCTTTTGCCCGTGAAGATCGACGCGGTCGCCCTCCCCTTCATCCTTAACGCCATCCAGGCGATCGATGCGCTCGACCGCGATGCCGAGCGCGCCGCCGCCGAGATTTTTCGCACGGTCGGCGATCCGTCAACGCTGTCGTCCGCCGACGACCGGCGTCTGGTGCTCGGTCGGGATCTGGTGTTCACGCTGTCGATCGACGGCGACGACCTGGTGGTCCTTCACCCGGACGGGAGCGAACGCCGCGCGACGCTGCCCTGGAAGCAGGACAACGCCTTCGGCATCGCCCATCTCGAATTCTTCAAACTCCACCGCGAGGCGCTGCCTGATGGACCGGAAAGAGCGAATCTGTTCCGACATGCCCAAACGCTGGGCAGCGCGCTGTTTCGGCTGCTGTTCGACGAGTCGGATGCGGCCGGGCTGAAAAAACTGATTGGGCCGGATCGGCCGCGGCCGGTCATCCAGATCAGGAGCGGCGATCCGCTGTTGCGTTCGCTGCCCTGGGAGCTGCTCCACCATGACGGCCGCTTCCTGCTGCGCGAGGGCGATGTCGATCTGGTGCGCACGACCACCGACGAGGTCGACGGCGCCACCCTGCCGAAGGCGCCGACCGAGCCGTTCAAGCTGGTGGTCAATGTCTCCGCGCCCGAGGGCTCGGCGCTCGACTATGAGGGGGAGAGCTATCGGATCTCGCTGGCCACGGCCGAACGCTGTGCGATGGTGCCGACCGAGCTCGGCACGCTCGATGACCTGATCCAGACCGTCGAGCGCGAGGCGCCGCAAGGCATCCATTTCTCCGGCCACGGCCTGCCGGGCGCCCTTCTGTTCGAGGATGACGAAGGTCGGAAAAACCGGGTGCAGGTCCAGGACCTGATCGGCAAGCTGCGGAAAAAACTGCCCGACGATCGCCGCCTGCCGCCCTTCTTCTATCTCGCGAGCTGCCACGGCAACGAGCCTGCCGACCTGAACGCCGAAAAAACCGGCGCGGACAGCGCCGCGGTGCAGCTGCACCAGGCGGGCGTCAGCCAAGTGGTGGGGTATTTCGGCCCGATCGTCGACGAGCTCTCGACCCGCGCCGAGGAAGCCTTGTACGAAGCAATCGCGTCAGGGAAGACGACGCGCGATGCCGTGTGCGCCGCCCGCCTTCGCCTCGCCGAGCCGTTTCACGCGGGCGACAGCCCTGTCCGCCCGGTGCGCGCCCACGGCCTCGCGGAGGATCAGGCGGCCTATGCGCAGGCGATCGACACCCATCCCTTCGCCTGGGCGCAGCTCGTGTTTTATAAGCGCGGCCCGGAGTGGCCGCTCTCGCTTGCTACCGAGCCCGGCAAACCGGCGCGCACGCGCGTGCTCAAGCGCAGCTTCGAGGGCTTCGGCGACCGCCGCGTGCTGCGCGCGGGCTTCATCGGCCGGCGGATGGAGCAGCACCGGATCAGAAGCCGGCTACGAGCCGGCGCGCGGGTTTTTGTCCTTCAGGGCCTGGGGGGACTTGGCAAGAGCACGCTCGCCCAAAAAATCCTGCCCTGGCTGATCGATGACGCGTCCAATGTCTGCACGATCTGGTGCCAGGAAGTGGAGAAGAGCGAGGGGTCACGCGCGGACGCCTTGGTCACCCAGCTCCTCGCCTATTGCCGCAAGCGCTTCGGCCTGGATTGGGAACAGGTGGTCCAGCAGGTGGACCGAGAGGCAGGCGACGATCCTGCCCAGCGTTTTCTCTATTTTTTGCACACGCTCATGCAGAACGCGCCAAGCCTGGTGCTCTATCTCGACAATCTGGAGTCTCTGCTGAACGGCCCCGAGGGCGAGGCGGAGGAGGGCGCCTTCGGCCAGTGGGCGGAGCCGGCGCTGCAGGTGATCTGGCAGAACGCCGATCGCATGGCGCGCGATTCGGATTCCTTTTACTTGGTGGCGAGCTGCAGCTACCGGCATGAGGATTTCGGCGACGCCCTCCTCCCGGTCTCCCCCCTGCCGCCGGACGCCCTCTTCCGCCTCACCGCCTGGCACCCCGCCCTGCAAAAACTCCACGCCCGCACAAGAGCCCGCCTGGTCGCCCGCCTCGACGGCCATCCGCGCGCGGTAGACTACGCCGACGACCTCGTCGCCAAGGCGCTGACCGACTGGCGCAACCAACACGGCCTCTGGTCCCTGTCGACACCGCCGAAAGACGAGGAGATCGATCGGGAGTGGGGAAAGCTGGTCGAGCCAGCCCTGCCCGCTGTCACAGAAAAACTCAAGGACAACCTCCTCCTCCAGGCGATCTGGGACAACGTCCTCGACGACCGCGCTCGCCGCTTCCTGTACCGCATGACCGTGCTCCGCATCCCGGCCGAATGGTCATTGCTCGGGCTGCTTGGCGAGGATGACGAGGATGACGCAGCGGCATTCGCGACGGCGGAGCGACTGCGCGACACGTCGCTGCTGGAACAGATGGAGCTTTTCGTTCAGACCGCCGAGGACGCGTTCGACACGGTCACCCGCTACGGTCTCCATGCGTCGACCGCGCAGTTTATCACCGATGCGCACCCCGCAGATCGCGACCTCTTTCTCGCCACGCACCGCCGCCTCGGCAAGCATTTGGAGATAGAGGCGAAGACGTCACCCTATATCGTGACGCGCATCGAGGCCGGCCACCACCTCTTCGAAGCAGGTGACTATGATCGCGCTGGTGAACTCCTGGGCCAGGCATCGCAATGGCTTCAGCAACGTGGCAGGGTGCGCGAAGGGTTGACAGCCCTGGCGCCTTTCCTGGCCAAGCCGGTTCAAGATGGGATGGCCGGTATTCTTCGAGGCCAGATGCTCGGCACGATCGCCTTGGGCCATTCTCGCCTGAGCGAGATCGAAAAGGCGATCGGCTACTATGAGCAGGCGCTAATCATCGCACATGAGATCGGCGACCGGGAAGGTGAGAGTAACACTTTCGGCAATTTGGGCAACGCATATGCAGCTTTGGGCGAGGTAGAAAAGGCCATCGGCTATCACGAGCGGGCGCTAGTCATCTCCCGCGAGATTGGCAATCGGCACGGCGAGGGCAGCGACCTAGGCAGTCTTGGCAATGCATATGCAGCTCTAGGCGAGTTAGAAAAGGCTATCGGCTACTATGAGCAGCAGCTGGCGATCGTGCGAGAGATCGGCGACGCGCGGGGCGAAGGCAACGCCCTCGGCAATCTGGGCATCGCCTACGGCGTCTTGCGCGAGGTAGAAAAGGCCATCGGCTATCATGAGCAGGCGCTGCTCATCTCACGCGAGATCGGCAATCGGTACGGCGAGGGCTGCGACCTCGGTAGTCTCGGTAACGCATATGCGGCCTTGGGCGAGGTAGAAAAGGCCATCGGCTATTATGAACAGGCGTTGATTATTGTCCGCGAAATCGGCGACCGGCGGGGTGAAGGCAACGCCCTCGGCAATCTCGGCCTAGCTTATGCAGCTTTGGGCGAGGTAGAAAAGGCCGTCGGCTATCATGAGCAGTCGCTATTCATTTCACGCGAGATTGGCGACCGGCGGGGTGAGGGTAGCTCCCTTGCCAATCTCGGTCTCACCTATTCTCGTTTAGACCAGATCATGAAGGCTAAGATATACTTCCAGCAGTCGCTCGCTATCGGCCATGCGATCAAGGACCCGCGGATTGTCAAAGTCTGCGAGGGAGGACTAGCACAGCTTTCGGGTCGAAACGAATAAGCCGTCTTTCAGCGATAAGAGCTGCCCTTGCCTTTCCTCTGGATCTGCGGCGATTATCACCAAGTCGAGCGAGGGAGAGAAACGATGCGCAACAACGTCGGCAACCGTCGCTTCCTCGGCATGCTCACCCCGTCGTCGAACACGGTGCTGGAGCCCTATACCGCGGCGATGCTGGCGGACGTGCCCGACGTCACCGCCCATTTCGGGCGCTTCAAGGTGACGGAAATCTCCTTGAAGTACCAGGCGCTCGGCCAGTTCGACACCGCCCCGATGCTGGAGGCGGCGAGCCTGCTAGCGGATGCGCGGGTGCACAGCATCTGCTGGAATGGCACGTCGGCGGGGTGGATTGGGGTTCGAGCAGGACGGGTCTTGTATCAGGAAATCACCGAGCGCACGGGCGATGCTATGGCGCTCCACCGTCCTCGCGCTGAATGAAGTGTTCGAAAAAACGGGCGTGGAGCGTTTTGGTTTTGGTGACGCCCTATCTCCTCGACGGATCGAGCGCGCATCAATGAGACCACCAGCCGGGAACAGGCTTGCCCTGCGTCGCCGAGCGCCATCTGGGCGATCCCGGCAATTTCAGCTTTTCCGAGGTCAGCGAGGCGACCATCGCCGGCATGTGCCGCGAGGTCGCCAAGGCGGGCGGCGGTACGGCATTGATCGCGATCTTTTGTACGAACCTGCGCGGCATGGCGGTTGTGCGCGACATGGAGTCGGAACTGGGCCTCCCAATCTACGACACGGTGGCGACGGCGCTCTGGAAATCACTTAAGGTTGCAGGAGTCGATCCGTCTCTGGTGCTGGGATGGGGCCGGTTGTTTCAGGAGGTTTCGTGAGCGTGGTCGACCAGTATCAGGACCGCGACTTTCGCGGCTACGGGGCCGATCCGCCGGATCCGGGCTGGCCGGGCGGGGCGCGTGTCGCCGTGTCGGTGGTGATCAATGTCGAGGAAGGCTCGGAGCGCTCGATCCGGCGCGGCGATGGCATGAACGAGCCGATCTACGACATGCTCGCCGACGTCCCGAACGACCCCGATCCGGTGATGGAAAGCCATTTCGATTTCGGCCCGCGCGTCGGCTATTGGCGCCTGATGCGTATTCTTTCGGACTTCGGCATCGAGGCGACGCTCAGCGCCTGCGGCGAGACCGCCGAGCACTATCCCTGGCTGTTCAAGGACGCCGTCACCAGAGGCCACGAGGTCGCCTGCCACGGCTGGCGCTGGCAAGCCCTGGCAGGGCTGGCCGAGGACGAGGAGCGGCGGAACATTGCCCAAACGTTCGACGCTTTAGGTAACGCTGCGGGCGTCCCGCCCGCGGGGTGGCATACGCGGACGCCGCCGAGCGTGAACACGCGCCGGCTGCTGCTGGAGCATGGCGGCTTTCTCTATGACAGCGACGCCTATGACGACGAGCTGCCCCGCCTGATCCAGAGGCCGAACGGACCGCATGTGATCATGCCTTACAGTCTCGATACCAACGATATGCGTTGCCAGCTGCCCAATGGTTTCCGCCATGCCGAGGATTTTTCACGCTACCTGATCGACGCCTATGACTGGCTGCACCAGGAGGGCGAGCGCTGGCCGCGCATGATGAGCATCGGCCTGCATCTGCGCATCATCGCGCGCCCCGGCCGCATCAAAGGCCTAGTCGACACCCTCGCCCACATCCAGGCCCGAGGTGGCGCATGGTTTGCAAGGCGGGATCGAATCGCCCGCCACTGGCTGGAGCGGTTCGGCTGAAACACCGGTCTGGGAGGCAGCGATGCGCCTGCTCTTGATCAATGGCAACACCAGCAGCTTCGTCACCGAGCGCGTCGCCGCCGAGGCAAGGCTCGCGGCGTCGCCCGGCACCGAGATCATGGCCGTCACCGGCGAGACCGGTGCGCGGATCATCGGCACGCGCTTCGAAAATGCCGTCGCCGCACGGGAAATGGTGACGCTTGCCGCCCGTCACGCGAAGGGCGCGGACGGCGTGCTGATCGCCGTCTCCTTCGACACGGCGCTTTCCGCGCTGCGCGAGCTGATGCCCGTGCCCGTGGTCGGCATGACCGAGGCGGCGCTGGCGACCGGCTATCTCACCGGCGGACGCATCGGCGTGGTCACCCTCGGGCGCCGCGTCCAGCCTGTCTATCGCGAACTGGTAGAAGGTTATCGCCTGGACGGGCGCGTCGCCGGCTGGCGCACCATCGACGACGAGCGCGCCTACACGCCAGAAACCTCCGCCGAGCTCGACGCCAAGCTGACCGAGGCCTGCGAGGATCTGATCGAGCGCGACATGGCCGAGGTGATCCTCCTCCTCGGCGCCGTGCTCGCCGGCGCCCCCCGCCGCCTGCAGGCGGCGCTGCCGGTGCCGCTGATCGACGGCATCACCTCGGGTGTCGGCCAACTCGAGCTGCTGGTGCGCATGAAGCTGTCGAAGCCGGCGGTCGGCAGCCTCGCGCATCCGGGACCGCGGGAGCTTACCGGCATGGACCCGGCGCTCGACGATTTACTCGGTCGCTCATCGGAGACTTGACCGACTGCCCGATCCTGCGCCATTCGCGATCTGCTGGCAGTCCCGATCGAACCTCGCCTTTTCGGTCAAACCGTGAACATCCCAATTGCTGCCGACCAACTCCCGATAGACCGGCCAAACGCAGGGGCCGACATGAGCGAAATCGCCCCGTCTTCGCTCAGGCCCTAGGAGGTCGTCAGGAAGCTACTCATCTACCTGAATGCGCCGCGCATGGCGCCATCGATCGGGGTGTTGCTGTAATCGGCAGACAATCATCAATTCGGTCAAATCGCCGTATAGAGCCCTTGTTGCAGCTCACAAGACCTCCAGGTGGCAGCCACCCTGGTGAGAACTCGGAGTCGTCTGATCACAAGGAATACGAATACCCTTCTCGCCCCATCCGACTCGCCTTGGGAAACAGCGCCTCGCTCTCGCCTCCACATTCCTGCAGCGGGTCGATCAGATTAACGCTGAGCGGCAGAAGAATTGCGTGCTCCTCGCCTCCCTTCGGCTTCGTACGAACAGACAGCCTTTCTCCCAGTCCATATGCTCCCATCAAGCGCCCGTGGCCGCCCTGCGGCACATGCCGGCCAGAAGATGGAAGACGTGCACGTCCCGCCGGATCTGATTTTCGAGCGTCTGGACTTTGTCCACCAGGGCAGCGGCCTTCTGCGCGAGATTGCAGGTCAAACGGCGTGCACGCATGACGTGGTTGGCCGAATGGGGACCGCTCTCTTTGGTGATCTTCTTGTGTCGATCACGCACCAGCGCCCGATTGACGCCGATCTCGGCGAGCGCCATGTCCGCTCAGTCCTGGAAATGGTCCAGATTGTGGTTGAAATCGTCGATCGTCCGGGTCGAGCGATGTCGCGTCGTCAGCGCATCGCTGTCGTCCTGCCAGGCTTGACGGTGCGTCAGCGCGCTGATCCAGCAGGAGATCGATCCCAACGAACCTTGTCCGGTCGAGCCTACGCTGGATGGAGAACGGTAGGTATGAGCCGAAAACCGAAGTGAGAGAATTGTTCAATCTCAATGGCGAAAACATGAACCTGCATTTGGCAAATGCCAGCCTCGCCCATACCGATGTTCGCAATGGCGACGTCGTGGTCACGACCAACCTCTCGACGCATAGGTTCGATGGCGTCCGGCAGGGCCATCGAAAGCGTCGGCGCGGCGGTCTTCTGCCTGCCGGCCTGCAGCCCGGACCTCAATCCCGTCGAGCAGCTCTTCGCCAAGCTCAGGGCCATCCAGCGCAAAGCCGCGGCGAGAGCCGAGGAACCGCTCCGGGATGCCATTCACATCGCCCTCGAACGATGTGACGCTGACGAGTCCAACAACGACCTCCGACATTGCGGATATGGAGCTATGCCTTTGAAAAAGGCGCGAGGCCGATATAGATGGCCGGGATGACCAGAACGGTCAGCAGGGTCGAGGACATCAGGCCGAACAGAAGGGACACGGCCAGGCCCTGGAAGATCGGGTCGGTCAGGATGAAGGCGGCACCCGCCATGGTCGAGATCGCGGTGAGCGCGATCGGCTTGAAGCGGACGGCGCCGGCTTCGAGCAGAGCCTGGTGCAGCGGCGTATTCTCGGCCAGCCTCGCCTTCACGAAATCGACCAGCAAAATCGAATTTCTCACCACGATGCCGGCAAGGGCGATGAAGCCGATCATCGAGGTGGCGGTGAAATGGGCGCCGAGCAGCCAGTGGCCGAGTACGATCCCGAGCAGGGTCAGCGGCACCGGTGTGAGGATCAGGAGCGGCGTGGTGAAGCGCCGGAACTGGCCGACCAGGAGGAGATAGATGCCGATGATCGCGACCCCGAAGGCCGCTCCCATGTCGCGAAAGGTCACATAGGTCACCTCCCACTCGCCGTCCCAGAGAAGCGTGGTGACCGCCTCGTCCTCGGGCTGACCGTGATAGCGCACGGCGATGTCCCGATCGCCGAGGGCGTCCTCGACCGCGAGCATGCCGTAGATCGGCGCCTCGTAGTCGCCGGCGAGTTCGCCCGTGACCATCTCGGCGAAGCGGCCGTCGCGGCGATAGAGCGGAAAGGAGGCGGGCTCGCGGGTGACGGTAACCAGGTCGCCGAG
>JAWKVM010000042.1:0-71680 GCA_041398025.1 Alphaproteobacteria bacterium | reverse complement strand
GGGTCGCCATGATGATCGGCAGAGCCGGTCATCCGCTCGCAAGGCGACGGCGCATATTCGCGCCGGGGGATCGCGGCGGCATGCAGCCAGCCTTCGCCGGTGGGCACATGGGTGATGTCGGCGGTGATGTCGGCGAGCCAGGCTTCATCCGGCCTGACGGCTTCGAAACGTCGTCCCGGAAGATTGGGCGCGACCGGATGGTCGTGACGGCTGTCCGTCGTCACCGGCAGCCGGGGTTTCTTTCGCGGCACGATCAGACCCTGCGCGCGCATCAGCCGGGCGATCCGCTTTCTGCCGATGCGCGGCCCCCGGCGCGCGGCTCGGCATGGATACGCGGACTGCCATAGGTCCTGCCGCTCTGCCCGAAGATCTGTAAGCGGCCAATGAGGGCCGCTTACGCTCGATCGCCTGACCCATCATGGCGACATCATCGAAACCGGCAACGAAAGCGGGCGCTTCAAGAACCGAGCCTGAGGCCGTTAGGTCCCAACACGAACAAGTCGATCGCGACCAGGGTTGTGGACATGACGCTTCTCCTGCGGAGAAGCTTGAACAACGCTGCGCGTTGCTCACATGACCACAGCCGCAACCACAACAACCTTCTCCTTCAAATCCAAAAAGAAATAGCCGGCAGGAGATGACGAACCAGAGCGGCAATGTTCCGCGCCGATTGACAAACTGATCAAAACACGCCGGCTGGAGGGCCTCGTTTGCCCGAGCTGCGGTAGCATAAAGGCCTGAGCACTCTATCACCTTCGAATGCGCCGACTGCCATAAACGGACCTCGGCGACTGCCGGCACCATCATGCGCGGTTTGAAGCTCAGCCTCACGGTCTGGTTCTGGGCTGCCTATCCTGGCGCCAGGATATCAAGCACGAGCCCCATGTCGTCGACCTGATAGACGCTCACATCATGCTCTCCTGATCCATCAGGTGTTCGCCAACTTCAAAGCCTGGGCGCTCGGCGTCTATCACGGGCTACGCTGCGCCCATTTCCAAGCCTATCTTGATGCATTTGTCTTCCGCTTCAATCGACGCGGCAGCCGACATGCCGGCTTCGCCAGACTCCTCGCCATCGGTCTCGACCGCCGCCCCGTCACCTGCAACATGTTGATCGCACCGGACGCCCCGGCATAAGCCTTCTACATGGATGAGGGAAGGCGGCTTCGGCTGCCCGTTCTTTTGGGAGCCAGCCGATCTCGGGTGGGTGATGCTGGACAGCGCGGTGGTGTGGGCTCATGCTTGTGTGACTGCTGCAAGAAAGGGGCAGGTGATCAAGCTCTTGGCCGCTCTTCTCCTGCGTCCGGAAGGCGAGCCCGTGTTCAAGGGCATCCAGGCGTCGAGCTGGCCAACCTGTTTTGCCTGTGTGGATGGCGTTCAGCTGATGTATGTCCGCTTTGGCTGGCAGGAGCCGCTGTTCACCAAGTTCGAGCGGCATCGAGGGATCACGCAGACCTTTGTCGCTCTGATGCCAAGGCGGTTCGTGATGGTCGTGGCACCACCGGCGGCGGACTGGCCCGACAAGCGGTCCGCGCCTTCGATACCGCCGGGCGCCGCCGTGATCATCGGTGACGGGATCGCATGCTCTCGACCGTTTCCTTCCGAGCGCGAGGCGCTGGATTGCCTGATGCTGACCAGCGCAGGCGTTCAGGCCTAACTCGAGGCGCAGTATCAGGGCGGCGGCGAGCCTCGGCGCCGGATGTGGTCGCTTCGCTGCTCGTGGCCGACGATCCGCCTGGATTTGCCGTCTTGAAGGAGCTGCAGGAATGACCGACTTCGATCTCGTGGTCCGCGGCGGCACGGTCATCACGGCCGCATCGCGCGCAGGCTGCGATCTTGGTATCAAGGACGGCCGCATCGCCGCGATCGGGCTGGACTTGCCAGCCGGCGTGCGGGAGCTCGATGCGCACGGGCTCTGGGTGCTGCCGGGGGCATCGACAGCCATGTGCATTTCGATCAGCCGACCCCGCCGGGGATCACCTTCGCCGACGATTTTCTCTCCGGCACGCGGGCCGCGGCGGCCGGCGGCAACACGCTGGTCATGCCGTTCGTCATGCAGGAGAAAGGCAAATCGCTGCGCGAGGCGGTGAGCGCCTACAAGGCCAGGGCGGAAGGTCGCTGTCATATCGACGTCTCCTTCCACCTGATCATCTCAGACCCGACCCCCGCCGTGCTTGGGCAGGAGCTGCCGGCGCTGGTCGCCGATGGCATGACCTCCTTCAAGGTCTTCATGACCTATGACGATCTGGTATTGAACGACCGCCAGCTGCTCGAGGTGTTCGAGGTCGCCAAGCGCGAGAAAGCCCTGGTGATGGTGCATGCGGAAGGCTACGACACGATCAACTATCTGACCGAGAAGCTGGAAGCCGACGGCAAGACCGCGCCGCTCTTTCATGGTGCCTCGAGGCCGGCGATCGTCGAACGCGAGGCGACGCACCGGGCGATCAGCCATGCCGAGCTCCTGGACGTGCCGATCATGATCGTCCACGTCTCCTCGGCCGATGCCATGGAACAGATCCGCTGGGCGCAGCAGCGCAATCTCAAGGTCTATGCCGAAACCTGTCCGCAATATCTGGTCCTGACCGAGAAGGACATGGACGGGCTGAACATGGAGGGTGCCCGCTATGTCTGCAGCCCGCCGCCGCGTGACGAGGCCAGCCAGCGGGCGATCTGGAACGGCCTTGCGACCGGTGTCTTCCAGACCTTCTCCTCCGATCACTGCCCATTCTACTATGAAGGCTCCGAGGGCAAGCAGAACCCGAAGGCCAGAACTTCCTTCCGCTGGGTCCCGAACGGCATCCCCGGGGTCGAGACCCGACTGCCCATCCTGTTTTCCGAGGGCGTCTCGAAGGGCCGCATGACGGTGGAGGACTTCGTCGCGCTCAGTGCCACCAACCATGCCAGGATGTATGGCCTCTACCCCAGGAAGGGCACGATCGCGGTCGGCTCGGATGCCGATCTGGCGATCTGGGATCCGGAACTGGAGCGTCCGATCACCCAGGCCGGACTGCACCATGGCAGCGACTACACGCCCTATGAAGGCTTCATGGTGAAAGGCTGGCCGGTCACCACCGTGGCGGGCGGCCGGGTCGTCTTCGAAGACGGCGAGGTGGTCGGCGATCCGTCCTGGGGCAGGGAACTGCCGCGCGACATCTCGCCTTATGCCGCCTGAGCGTCGATGCCCCAGCCGTCATGCGCCGCCGCCCAGGCAAGATAGTCCAGGGCGGTCTCGGCCATGCTCCATTCACGGCGAGACCCTAGATCCCGGATGAAGGCGCTACCGCCGAGAAGTGCATTGTCTTCGGCTTCGTAGAGCTCGATCGGATCGCCGTCACCCTCGCCAACGGAGAAGGAAAAACTCGGCCTTTCGGCCGCCAGCCGAGCGCACCAATCGGCGAGGCTCCAGGACGCCGAGGGGCCGAGATTGTAGTCTCGCCGCGCAGGCTTTGGCGCCTCGAGCAGCCGCAGCAGATCTGCCGCCGCCTGACGGCTGTAGTGCCAATTCTTGAGCGCCGGCCGCGGCAGCCGCACGGCTCGCTTCTCGCGTGCGGCTTTCATGATCTGATGGGGCGCGCTCAGCGTGTCGCGCACGCCCGAAGCATGCTCCCAAGGTCCGAAAACCGTCCCCAGCCGGCCGATGCGAACGTCCATGCCGTGGAGTTCGGCGATCCGCCAAAGGATCGCCTCGCTCGCCGACTTGCCGATGCTGTACAGCGATCGCGGCGCCTGCGGCCGGTCCTCCTCGATCGTCGGGACGTCGCTGGCCAAAACCGGTCCGAATGCCGAGACGGACCCGACAAGCAGGAAGCTCTCAACGCCCTGTTCTGCAGCCGCTTGGGCAACGGCCGCCGTGCCGGCGAGATTGACGCTGACGATCACGTCTCCCTGCCGGCATTCGCGCGCCGCATCCGAGGTGATCACGGCAGCATGAATGACGCGTGTAACGTCGTGCGCCGCCATGGCTGCTCCGACCTGTTCCTTGTCGCGCACGTCGGCGAGGACCTCGGTCAGCCGGCCGGGCAGACCGGACAGCACGCTCCTCGGTGTCTCGCCAAGAGCCCGGTCGGCCAGGCTGATCACATCGTGAGCACCGCGAAGCGCTTCTTCGAGCAGATTGATTCCGACGAAACCGGTGGCACCGGTGATCATGAGACTCATGGAACGCTCCCTTATCCGATATGTCCATGTTGGTACATTTCTTGCTTCATATGAGGTGATAGGGATGGCAACAAAATCCCGCAATCCGTGCAATAGGGAAGAGAAACAATGCCTCTTGACCGCCGCCGTTTCGTTCAGTCCTCCGCAGCACTCGTCGGCGCCTCGGCGATCGCGCGTCCCGGTCGGGTGTTCGCCCAGGCCAGCACCGTCCCCTCGATTCCCGAGGTTACCGTGCGGCACGGCACCGTTTCCTACACCAACCATGCCTGGACAGTACTCGCCGCCCAAAAAGGCTTTCTCGCGGATGTCGGTATCACCATGGAAGGCAATGCGCCGAAGATCCTGCGTGATCAGCAGATGGTGCCGATGCTGCAAAATGACGAGATCGACATCACCACCATGTATTTCGGCATCGTCACCCAAGCACTCGACAAGATCACCGATATCCGTCCGGTGCTGGTCTACAGCTTCTGGCAGGGCAACACGATCCTGACCTCGCCCAACAGCGGCTTCAAGACCGTCGACGAGTTTTTGGATGAGGGCATGCCTTGGGAAGAAGCCGCGTCCGCCGCCATGATGCAGTTCAAGGGCCAGAAGCTCACCGTGACGGCCAATCCCAGCACCTATCCCTGGAACAACCATGCGCTCGGGCTCGCCGGGCTCTCGATGGAAGACGTCGAGACGATCCCGATCGAAGACCCCAAGGCCGTGCAGCTCGCGGTCAGCGAGCAGGTTCCCTTCGCCGCACCCGGCGGTGCCGTGCAGATCTATCAGCTCCAGTATCAGGCCGGCTGGAAGCCGGTGATGAGCACCCGGCAGATGGTCGCGCATGTCCCCGGCGGTCCGGGCTCGGCCCTGAACAATCTCCTCAATTACGATGTCATGCAGACGACGGCGACCTATGCCGAGAACAATCGCGACACGCTCATGCGCTGGTGTGCTGCGATGTACAAGACCATGGACTACATCTTCGGTCCCGAGCAGGAGCAGGCGCTCAGCGAGTATGCACCGTTCATCAACGCCAATACGGGCGCGCAGCTCGACTGGAAGTCGATCAAGTTCATCTTCGAGGAACTCGACCCCTTCTATCAGTGGAAGGATCAGGCACAGATCTGGGAGGATCCGGATTACGCCCTCTTCTACAAGAACATCTATGACTTCCAGATCAAGAAATACATCGCCGACGGCACGCTCAGCGATCAGAGCTACGACATCGAAGGTCTGTTCACCGCCAAGCCGATCTTCGTAGAGATGCGCGAGCTCAAGGAGAAGACCGAGCAACTGATCGCCAAGGCGGACCAGGACGGCTCGATCAGCGAGGATCGGATGGCGATCATCGAGATGGCCAAGAAGCACTACGGCAATTTCAATTATCTCGATTCCGCGCGCTTCATGGAGGCGGCGCTGGCTTGAGGTCGCACGCGATCGGAGGAGCGGCCGAGACCGCCAAGTCCGAGCCTGCCCGCGTGGAAGGGAACGCGGCGCGGGCTTGGCGGCCGGATCCGCTGGCGATCATCGGCGTGGCGGGGCTGATCCTGCTCTGGTATCTGGGGCATGCCGTGATCGGCAAATTCATGCCCCCGCCGCATACCGTGATCACGGCCGGCTTCGTTCACCTGTTCGACAGCGACTATTTCATCGGACTCGGCCTGCCGCCGGGCGGCTACCTGCCGCATCTGATCTCGACGACGACCACCGTGCTGCTGGGCGTCATCATCGGTGGGCTGCTCGGCACCATCACCGGACTCTTGAGCGCGCGATCCTTCGTGGCGCTGCAGATCTTCGACCCGATCGTCTCGATCCTCGGCACGGTCCCGATCCTGGTGGCCGCGCCGTTCTTCCTGATCTGGTTCGGGCTCGCCGCCTCGACCAAGGTCGTCCTGGTGGGGTTCTACACGGCGGTAGTGCTGCACATCTACGCCTACCGCGCCATCGGCCATGTCAATCCGACGCTGATCGAATACGCCCGAACCCTCGGCGCCAGCGAGCGGCGCGCGTTCTGGCGGGTGGCGCTGCCAGCCTGCATCCCCGAGCTGTTCGGCGGTCTGCGCACGGCCTTCGGCAGCGCATGGGGTCTTGCCGCGATCGCCGAGCTTCTGGGCGCGCTCAAGGGGATCGGCCGCGTGATCATCGCGAGCTGGGGTGTGTTCGACATCACCATCATGATGGCCGGCATCCTGTGGCTCGGCATCATCGCCATGCTGCTCGATGCCGGGATCATCGCGCTGCGCAATCATCTCGTCCGCTGGGCCGACACGAAGAGCGAGGTCTAAGTTGATGACCGACAAACCGCTGATCAGCATCGAGTCCGCCGACTGTGTTTTCCAGCATGTCTCCGGCCGCACCGTGAAGGCCCTGGACCGGGTCGATCTCAAGATCCGGGAGGGCGACTTCGTCTGCCTGCTCGGCCGATCGGGCCACGGCAAGTCGACGCTTCTGCGGTCGCTGGCGGGCCTGAACGCGCTCACCGGCGGCGTCATCCTGGTCGAGAACACGCCGATCAGTGGTCCCGGTCCCGACCGTGGCATGGTGTTTCAGGAGGACACCGTCTTTCCCTGGCTCAGCGTCTACGACAATGTCGCGTTCGGTCTGCGCGCCCAGGGCCGGCCGAAGGCCGAGATCGACGGCACCGTTCAGGAATGGCTCGAGGCCGTGGGCCTTTCCGACTTTGCCGGGAGCTGGCCGAAGGAGCTGTCGGGCGGCATGCGCAAGCGTGTCGCCATCGCCTCGGTCTTCGCCGGGGGCGCACCCATTCTGCTGATGGACGAGCCCTTCGGTGCGCTGGATTACGTCACCCGCATGGACCTGCAGCAATTCCTGATCGAGCTCTGGCAGCGCACCAGCCGCACCATCGTGTTCGTGACCCACGACATCGAGGAGGCGCTGGTTCTGGCCGAGCGCATCCTGGTCATGCGCCAGGGCCGGATTGTCGACGACATCCAGGTCGATCTGCCAAGGCCGCGCGATGAGGAGGTGCGCGCGACGCCGCGCGCCGTGGAGATCACCAAGACCGTGATCGGCCATCTCGGCCTCGGCCAGCGAACGGCCGCCTGAGCATGGGCAAGCTCACGATCTGGTTGCGCGAACGCTGGATCAGCCTGCTGACGGTGCTCGTCCTGATCGCCGCCTGGGAGATTGCCGGATGGCTGGCGCCGACCAGCCCGCTGCGCCAGTCGCCCATCGTTCCGCCCTGGGAATTCGTCCTGGGGCCATCGCTGCTCGGCATGTCGGACTATTGGAAGATCCAGATGCTGGCGCCGGTCCCCGAGCTGGGAGGTCAACAGACCTATCTCGGCGCGTTTCTGGCGATGGGGTGGCACTCGGCCCTGACCCTCTACCGGATCACGCTCGGCATGCTGTTGGGCGCTGGCGCCGGCATCGGGCTCGGCCTCCTGGTCGCGCGTTCGCTGACGATGCGCCGGCTTGTCGCCATGCCGCTGCATGTTCTGCGCATGATGCCGCTCTTGGCGATGATCCCACTCTTTCAGTTCTGGCTCGGCACGACCAATCTGAGCGCCATCATCTTCGTCGCCTACGGCGTCGGCGTGGTCTATTTCGTCGGCACGATCAATGCCGTGGCCAACGTGCCCCGGCGCTACGTCGACTACGCTCAGACGCTGGGCGCCGGCGAGCTGACGATCTATCGCCGGATCATCCTGCCCGCGATCCAGCCCGAGCTGTTCTCCAGCATGTTCCTGACCCTCGGGCTCGCCTGGTCCGCGGTGATCGGTGCCGAATATATCGGCGTCGACAGCGGCATCGGACGCATGATCATCTGGGCGGAGTTCTTCAGCCACACCGGGCGCATGGTGCTGGTGACCCTGTTCATCGTCATCTATGCGGTCGCCAGCTACGCGATCCTGAAGCGGATCCAGGCCCGCGTTCTCGCCTGGATGCCGGAACAGCAGGGCAGGAACCGCTACTGAACCAAGGTGTCCCACATTTGTTTTCGACTCATGAGGTGAGATAGATGCCACGGCTTGCGAACCGACGCGCCCTCGTCATTGGATCGGCCAGCGGAATCGGCCGCGCCGTCTGCGAGCTTTTCGCCCGAGAGGGAGCCCGTGTCGCCGCCGCGGATCGGGGCCATGAGGACGAGCTTGCGAGCCTCGTCTCGACGATGGGCGGCGACAGCTTCGCCGTTCAGTGCGATGTGCGCGAGGAGCGGCTTGTCAAGGCTGCCGTCGACGCCACAGTGACGGCCTTCGGCGGCATCGATATCCTCGTGAACAACGCCGGCGTCGGCACGCCGGCCACGCCCATTCAGGATACCGACTGGACCGTCTGGGATCACATCATCGCCGTCAATCTCAAGGGTGTCGCCTACGGCATGAAGCACGCGGTGCCGCATATGCTCGCCCAGGGCTCGGGTCGGATCATCAACACGGCATCGCAGCTCGCCCACAAACCCGCACCGCTCTATGGTGCCTATTGCGCGTCGAAAGCCGGCGTGGTGGCGCTCACCGTCTCGGTCGCCCAGGAGCTTGCGGACAAGAACATCACAGTCAATGCGGTCTGCCCCGGCCCTACCGACACGCCGATGTGGCAGGCCAGCGATCCCGCCTGGAACGCCTGGAAGGAGCAGCAGCTGCCGATCAAGCGGGTCGGCCAGCCGAGCGAGATCGCGTGGGCCTATCTCTTTCTTGCCTCGGATGAAGGCAGCTATATGATCGGACAGAGCGTCTCGCCCAATGGCGGTGACGTCATGTGGTAACGCTCAGTCGAGCCTGCCCATCCTGGTCAAAGAGGGCGGGTTCATCTCAGCCAGGAACAGATTGCCGCCGCTATCGCCGAAGAGACCATGCGCGCCGTTCAGAGACGGCCGGCAGCGTCCGAGAATGCTGCCCGCCGACGAGAAGAGAACGAGGCTGGGAAGCTGGTCGGTCACATAGATCCGGCCCTCGTCGTCGCCCCAGATGTCCATCGGATTTTGCAGTCCCGTCAGCGCATCGATCAGCATACCCTCTGTGGTAAAGCGCTGGACCCGGCCGTTCTCGCGGTCAGCGACCAGGACACGGCCGTCCGGATCGACCCAGATCGCATGCGGCGTCATGAACTCGCCCGCGCCGCGCCCCAGCTCGCCCCAGGACATCTCGTAACGACCTTCCGGGTCGAACCGGTGGACGCGCGCATTGCCGTAGCCATCGGCGACGAAGATCCGACCGTCGGCGGCAACTGCAACATCGCAGGGATGGCTGAACGGCTGACGCCATTCTGGACGGTGGCGTTCGCCGATCCGGAAAAGCTCTCCGCCATCCGCGTCGAAGACCAGGACCTGATGGGCATCGCGATCGGTGACGAAGATCCGGTTCAACGGATCTCGATAGATGCCGTGAGCATCCTCGACGTCGTCGCCATAGGCGAAAAGCCACTCCCCCGATCGCGAAAAAACATGCACCGCTGGCTGCGCGCGAAGCAGATAATGCACGCGGTCATCGGCATCGACGGCAACCTGACTAGGCAGTCCCTCTGCAGCCGATCCGGGCAAGCGGCCCCAATCGCGTTCCACGCTGTAGCGATGGGGAGGCAGGATGACGATTTGTGAGTCCATTCCAGTGCCCTCTTCTCAGCAACATGTACAAAGGTCGAAAACTTCTTTCAATGAGACGGGCCCGGCCTCGCTCAACCATAGGCGTCAATCTCTGATTGGCGATGGCCGGATGCCTGGAGCTTCTTTCGAAAATGACTTGCAGGCGCCTTATTCAATTTGGAGCAAGAACCGCGCCAAATTCTTCCGAGTGGCGATTGGGCCAAGACGTCCGTATCTGACGACGCCATGTGCTTCCTTAGGTAGGTTCTCTGCGTTTCGATGAGCAGGTGCAGATACCGTCTCCCGAGACCAGGCTCAGAGACTATCCTCACGAACTCTCCGGCGGCATGCGCCAGCGGGCCATGATCGCCCTCGCCTGCCGGCCGACGCTGCTGCTCGCCGACGAGCTGACCACCGCGCTCGATGCGACCGTGCAGATCCAGATCCTGCTGCTGCGCAAGCTGCAGCGGGAGCTCGGCATGGCGGTGATCTTCGTCACCCATGAAATCGGGGTCGCGACCGAGATCGCGGATCGGATCGCCGTGATGTATGCCGGCAGGATCTTCGAGATCGGTCCGGTCGCCGACATCATCCGCGATAGGGAGTGCCATGTCCGCTGCATCCGCGCCGAGCTGGCGCTGCCCGCCGGTCGTTAGGATGACAGCCTGAAACCGATGCCGCGTTCGGTGAAATCGACGACATCGGTGCGTGTCGGCGTCGTTCCCTTCGTGTAGTGGTCCTCCAGCTCCGCCTGAACGCCGGCGCTGGTCAGCATCAGGCAGTCCAGCGGCTCTGGCTCGAGCAGGAAACGGTCGAGGGCGTGCCAGACGCGGTCTCCGATGATGACGGCGGCGCCTGGCGGCACCAGAAATGCGCAGAGCGAGTCCGCCTCCGGCCAGACATCGTCGGGTGTCGCCGCCGCGACCACCATGATGAAGGAGCGAGGCGCCAGAGCCACGAAGGTCTGGGTGATGCCCTGGTGGCGTTCGAGCTTGGTGAAAGTTGGCTCCTGCCAGCCGAAGCGGGTGTACATCAGGCGCACCTCGTCCTCGCAGCGAAACCCGGTCGGCCAGGTCGATGCCTGGATGCCGCGATAGACCGGCTCGCCCGGAGGCGGCAGCAGCAGTTCGCCATAGGGCGCGAAGGACGAGACCTGGGCCGGTTCGATCGGGATGATTTGCTCGTTCATGTCGATCCTTTCGACGATCGTGTATGACTGTGGCGTCACGACTCCGATGTCGCAGCAAAGCAGGCGACCGTGCCGGACGACCTGCGCGGCGACGGGGCCGGCCGCTCGAGTGTGCAGCGTTCGGTCACCAACGGGCAGCGGGGATGGAAGGCGCAGCCGGAGGGTGGATCGATCGGGCTCGGCACCTCGCCGCCCATCGGCTTCCGGCTGCGATTGGGCGCTTCCAGGTCGGGGATCGTCTCCAGGAGCAGGCGCGTATAGGGATGGGCGGGATCGGCGAACAGGGAAGCGGTCGACGCCATCTCGACGATCCGTCCGAGATACATGACGGCGATCACGTCGGCCATGTGCCTGACCACCGACAGATCGTGACTGATGAAGAGATAGGTCAGGCCGAGCTGACGCTGCAGCCTTTTCATCAGATTGAGGATCTGTGCCTGCACGGAGACGTCCAGCGCCGAGGTCGGCTCGTCGCAGACCAGGAATTCCGGATCGCCGGCGAGCGCTCTCGCGATCGAGATGCGCTGGCGCTGGCCGCCGGAGAATTCGTGCGGGTATTTCTCGCCGTCGCTGGCATCGAGACCGACGGTCGCCAGTAGCTCGTCGACCCGCTCCTTGACCACCGCCTCGCTTCGCCCGGGTTCGAGCGTGCGCAGGGGCTCTGCAATGATATTGCCGACGCGCCAGCGCGGATTGAGGCTGGCATAGGGGTCTTGAAAAACCATGTGCACACGGCGGTCGTCGCCGCGAAAGGTGATGCCGCCGCCGCTTGGCGGATAGAGGCCGACCACGAGCTTGGCGATGGTCGATTTCCCGCAGCCGCTCTCGCCGACCAGCGCCAGGGTCTGACCGCGTATGATCGAAAAGCTGACGTCGTCCACCGCGTTCAGGAATTGCCTGGGGCGGCGTTCGACCAGCCGATTGAGCCAGGGGGCGGACACCTCGAAACGGCAGGCGAGACGTTCGACCTCCAGCAGCGGAAGCTCGCTCATCACGCGACCCCGCCCTGGTCGAGCCAGCAGGCCACCCGGCTCTGACCGAGGCTCGGGCGCGCCTCCCGGCAGCGCGGCCCGGCATGTGTGCAGCGCGGATGAAAGGCGCAACCGGCGGGCATGGCGTTCAGCCGCGGCATGCTGCCGTCGATCTGCTGCAGCTCCAGGGCGTCGTGGCGAAGGCTCGGGATGGAGCCGATCAGGCCGGTGGTGTAGGGATGGCGCGGCGAGGTGATGATCTCCTCGACCGTCCCGATCTCGACGATGCGGCCGGCATACATCACGGCGACCCGGTCGGCGGTCTCGGCGATCACCCCCATGTCGTGGGTCACCAGCATCACCGCCACGCCATGCTCGCGGCAAAGCCGCTTCAGGAGCGTCGTGACCTGCGCCTGGATCGAAACGTCGAGCGCGGTGGTCGGCTCGTCGGCGATCACCAAAGCCGGCTCGGCGCACAGGGCGAGCGCGATCACCACCCGCTGGCGCATGCCGCCGGAGAATTGATGCGGATAATGGTCTATGCGGCTCTCGGCGGCGGGAATGCCGACCTCGCGCAGGAGGGAAAGCGCCCTGGCGCGGGCTGCGCCAGCGTCGAGATCGGTGTGGAAGCGGATGGTCTCGACGAGCTGGTCACCGATGGAGAACAGCGGGTTGAGGCTAGTCAGCGGGTCCTGGAAGATCGCGCCGATCTGCCGCCCGCGCACGCGCTGCAGGCCGCGTTCGTCTAGATCGTCGATCCGTTGGCCCGCAAGGCGGATCTCCCCGCCGGCGATTCTCCCCGGCGGTTCGAGCAGGCCCAGCACCGCCATGCCGGTCATCGATTTGCCGGCGCCGCTCTCGCCGACCACGCCCATGATCTCGCCGGGCTCGATGGTGAGCGAGATGTCGTCGACCGCGGTCAGCACGCCCTTGCGCGACGGAAACTCCACCCGGAGGCCGCGGATGTCGAGCACGGGCTCAGCCATCGCGGGCGATACGCGGGTAGCTGGAGGAAAAAATCTCGTGCAGCGGCGGATGGCCGAGCGTGCGCTCGGGGTAGAGCCGGATCAATCGGTCGAACTGCGCCTGCGCGGCAGCGAACTCCGCGTCCTCGTCGAACCCAGCGATGACGCGGTTCTCCATCACCTGCCGACCGTCGATGAAGACGTCCCTGACGTCCCGGCCGCTGGCGCCGGTCATGATCGTCTGGATCGGATCGGTGGTCGCCAGCGTGCGCGAAAGATCGATCACGATGACATCCGCCTTGGCGCCGGGCTGCAGCCTGCCGAGATCGGGGCGGCAGAGGGCTTCAGCGCCGCCGATTGTGGCGGCGTCGAAATAATCCTCGCTGCGACAGGCCGCGACATCGGCTTCGACCAGACGGCAGACCATCAGGCCGAGCTGCATGTTGAGGATCATGTCCGGCGGCCAGGTGTCGGTGCCGAGCCCGATTTTCTGACCCATGGCTTTGTAGCTCGCAAATGAACGGAGAGCATTGCCATGCCGGGCGGCGACCAGGGGGCAGTGCACGATCGCGGCGCCGCCGTCCCGGATGATGGCGAGATCGTCGCCCGAGACGAAGGTGGCGTGCGGCAGGAGTGCATGATCGGAGAGGAAGTCGAGATCACGCAGCCATTCTGGCGGCGTGCGGTCGTGCAGTCGGCGGACAATGTCCACTTCGGTGGCGGACTGGCAGCAATGCAGGCGGATCGGCACATCCAGATCGCGCGCGGCGGCCGCCGAACGTTTCAGCAGGTCGGGCGTGCAGGTCTCGATCCGATCCGGCGCCAGCATCGTGCGCACTAGCCCGCCTCCCCTGCCCTCGATCCGCCGGCAAAAGTCGATCGCGGCATCGAGCCCCTGGAGGCCGCGGGCTTCGTCGAAGGCCGTGGTGATCTCGCCATCCGCCTCGACCACCTGGTTGCCCGTGCGGTAGGCGGGGCCGAGATAGACGCGAAGGCCCAAGGCTTCCGCCGCCTCGGCCGCGGCCTCGAATTCGTCCACGGTCTCGCCCCACTCGCGATAGAACAGCGAGGCGATCGGCAGGGCTGTCGTGATGCCGTTTCGGATCAATTGCGCGAAGGCAAAGCGCTTCTGGAAAGCCAGCTCCGACGGCGAATACATCTCGAACGGGCCGCGCTCGATATAGCTGCGGGGCCAGACGCGGCCCTTCTTCCAGGCGGGGCCGTTGTCGAAGGCGAGGATGGTGGTATCGAGATCGGCGAGCGCGTCGAGATCGATGAACCCCGGTGCGATCACCGCTTCGCCGAAATCCAGGCGCTCCGCAACCTCGCCTGGATAGTCGAAGCCGGCGAAGACGACGCGGTCGCCGTCGATCACCAGCTCGCCGTGTTCGAGAATCCGGTGGCGGCCGTTCTCATGCGCGATCAGCCAGCGCGCGCTCAGGAGGCGCGGCCCCGTCATCAGGGCGCCTCGATCACGCAGACGCCGTCGCGGGCGGTCACCCTGCCCGCCTTGACAACGAGCTTTCGCGGCGGGCGGTTCGCGACCGCCTCGGCCAGGGACTCGGCCTCCACCAGCACGAGATCGCCAGAGCAGCCGGGGGCGAGGCCGTAGTCGCCGCGCTCCATGACCGCGGCGCCGCCGAAGGTGCAGACGTCCAGCGCCATCTCGACCTCGTCGTCGCGGCGGAAATTGTTGCGCTGGGAGACCAGCATCGCCCGTTCCAGCATGTCGGCATTGCCGAACGGGCCCCAGGTGTCGCGGATGCCGTCCGAGCCGGAGCAGACGACAATGCCGGCGGCGCGCAGCTCCCGCACCACGGGTGCGGTCACCGCCGCCGGTCCCGTCGTCATGATGTGGATGCGGTTTTCGGCGAGGCCTTCGGTCAGCTCGGCGACATAGGTATGATCCGGCTGACCCAGGCAGAAGGCGTGCGAGATGGTGACGTGGCCCTGCATGCCGAGCGCCGCCGTCCGCTCGATGATCAGCTCCATGGAAAAGCCGCCAAGCTCGCCGCGTTCGTGCAGGTGGATGTCGACCGGCTTGCCGTAGCGCTCGGCGAGATCGAAGACGACGTCGAGATGGCCTTTGGGATCGCGATCGATGCCAGAGGGATCGAGGCCGCCGACCACCTCGCAGCCGAGCTTCATCGCCTCCTCCAGCAGCTCGACGGTGCCGGGCCGGATCATCATGCCGGACTGGGGAAAGGCGACGAGCTCGATGTCGACGAGATCGCGGAGCTTGTCGCGGGTCGCCATGACGCCCTCGACGCCCGCCAGCCCGTGCTCGGTGTCGACGTCGACATGGCTGCGGATGTGGGTCGAGCCCTTGGACGCGGACAGGATCGCCTGGCGCTCGCTCTGGCGCGCCGGCTCGATGCCGAGCCTGGTCTTGACCTCGCGCTCGTTGGTGATCTTGTCGATCAGGCGCGGCCCCACTTCGTTGCGATACCAGGGCAGCCCCAGCAGCGACTTGTCGAGATGGGTGTGCGCCTCGACTAGGCCCGGAATCATGATGGCGCCGCCGCCGTCGACCTCGGGAACGTCCGGCGGCGCCGGGCTGCCGGGATCGGCGAAGCGGCCGTCGAGAATCAGGACGTCGGTCGACGCCCCGGCCATGGGGCGGACGTTCTTCACATGCAGGCTGGCGGTCATGAGAGGAGCCTCATCGGAGCTTGGGATTGAGGGCGTCGCGCAGCCAGTCACCGAGCAGATTGACCGAAAGCACGATCAGGCAGAGCTGGACCGCGGGGAACAGAACGATCCACCAGAGGCCCGAGAACAGGAACTGATTGCCGATCCGGATCAGCGTGCCGAGCGAGGGCTCGTCGGGCGGCATGCCGACGCCGAGAAAGCTCAAGGTCGCTTCGGACAGGATCGCCAGACCGAAATTCAGCGTCGCCGCCACCAGGATCGGGGTTAGGGTGTTGGGCAGGATGTGGTTGATCATGATGCGCCAGGGCCGGACCTTGATCAGCCGCGCCGCCTGCACATACTCCTTGCCCTTCTCGACCATGGCCGAGGCGCGCACGGTGCGCGCATATTGGACCCAGGACGGCACGGCGATGGCGATCACCAGGATGGGCGCCGCGAGCGTGTCCCGAAGGCCGGGCGGCAGGGCCTCGCGGGCGACCGCGCTGATCAGGATGGCGATTAGAATGAACGGCATCGACAGCAGGATGTCGCCGACGCGCATCAGCACATTGTCGATCCAGCCGCCGGCGTAACCGGCGAGCAGACCGAGGGTGAGACCGACGCTGAGCGACAGGAGCACGCTGGCGAAACCGATGATCAGCGAGATGCGCGTGCCATAGAGGATGGCGGAGAGCACGTCCCGGCCCTGGACGTCGGTGCCGAGCAGATAGGGCCAGGCGCCGTAGCTCTGCCAGATGGGCGGCAGCTCGGAATTGTCGAGGTCGAGGGCGGCGAGGTCATAAGGGTTCTGCGGCGCGATCAGGGGAGCTGCGAAGCTCGCGATGAAAAGCAGCAGAAGGAGCGCCGCTGCGATCATCGCCGAGGGGTGGCGTTTGAAGCTCCACCAGAGCTCGTGCTCGGCAAGTCTGCTGACCAGGCTAGCCGCCACTGGACGCTCCCGAGGCAGCGGCGGGTGCCGCGTCGTCGCGCAGGCGCGGATCGACCAGAGCGTAGGTGACGTCGACGATGGTGTTGAGCAGGACGAAGATGAAGGAGACCAGCATCAGATAGGCCGCCATCACCGGGATATCGACGAAGGTCACCGCCTGGATGAACAGCATCCCCATGCCCGGCCACTGAAAGACCGTCTCGGTGACCAGCGCGAAGGCGATGAGATTGCCGATCTGCATGCCGGTCAGGGTGATCACCGGCATCAGGCAATTGCGCAGCGCATGCCGCCAATGCACGATGCGCAGCGGCAGGCCGCGCGCGCGGGAAAACTTGATGAAATCGGTGCGAAGCGTCTCCAGCATCTCGGCGCGCACCAGGCGCATCACCAGCGTGATCTGAAACAGCGAGAGCGAGAGCGACGGCAGCACCAGGGCGGCGCGGCCGCTTTCGGTGAAGAAGCCGGTGCTCCACCAGCCGATGTCGACCGTGTCGCCGCGCCCGAAGGCCGGCAGCCAGCCGAGGGTGACCGAGAACACCAGGATCAGCAGAATGCCGACGACGAAGCTCGGCAGCGAGACGCCGACGATCGAGCCGAGTTGCAGACCGTCAGCGATCGGGCTGTCGCGGTGGACGGCGGTGATGACGCCGAGCGGAATGCCGACCACCAGCGAGATCATGGTGGCGACCAGTACCAGCTCGAAGGTCGCCGGGAAACGCTCGCCGATCAGCACCATCACGTCCTGCTGATTACGGTAGGAGATGCCGAAATCGCCCTGGAGCGCATTGGTCACGAAGCGCAGATACTGGACGAGAAAGCCGTCGTTCAGACCGAGGCGCTCGCGCAGCTCGGCGCGTTCCGCCTGGGTGGCCTGCTCGTTGACCATCATCTCGACGGGATCGCCGAACGACCTGAAGATGAGAAACGCCAGAAAGGCGACAGCCAGCATGACCAGCGCGGCATTGGCGGCACGTTTGATCAGGAAGGCCAGCATGGCACGCTCCGGCAGGGCCGCTCCCGGCTTGACTCGCAGCCGGGAGCGGCATGTCGAAAAAACCTACATTTGGGCGTACCAGAGACGCGGCTTGTTGTCCGGGAAAAGGGGCATCTCGCTGACCTCGTCGGTGATTGCCCAGGCCATGGGCTGCTGGTGCAGCGGGATCATGATGATCTCGTCCTTGACGATCTTCAACGCCTCGGTTTCGAGGCTCAGCCGCTTCTCGACATCGAGCTCCTGCCCTGCCTGCTGCACCAGCGCGTCCAGTTCAGGAAACGACCAGTCGCCCCAGTTGAAGACGCCGGAATTCCCCTCCTTGCTGTGGAAGATTTGCAGGAGCGGGCTGTAGGCGTCGAGCATGGGCAAAGTCGCCCAGCCGAGCGTGTAGATGTCGGTCTGGCCGTTGGTGCGCTTCGGCGTCTGCACCGCGCGCGGGGCGACATCCAGCTTGGGATCGAGGCCGATGCGGCTCCACATCGAGGCGATCGCCTGGCAGAACTGCTCCTCGTTGACCAGGCCGTCCGAGAGGCAGTTGAAGCCGAAACTGAAGCCCTCGGGCACGCCGGCCTCGGCCAGCAGCGCCTTGGCGGCGTCGGCGTCGAACGGCAGGCGCTCGTCCAGCTCGGGCGCATAGCCCGGGATCTGAGGTGCTACCACGGCGCCCGCATTGCGCGACTTGCCGCGCATCACCCGCTGATGCAGCTGATCCATGTTGATCGCCTGATAGAGGGCCTGGCGCGCGTTCAGGTCCTTGAAGGGATTGTCCGAGCCGTCGGCGAGCTTGTCCCGGTAGCTGAAGCCGATCATGACCGTGCGCAGATCGACGCCTTCGAGCACCTGGACGTTCGGCGCCGCTTCGAGGCGGGCGAGGTCCTGCACGGGCGCGTCATTGGTGAAATTGATCTCGCCGGACAGCAGGGCCGCTACGCGGGTCGCCGGCGAATTTACCGGCAAAAGCTCGATGCGTGTCAGATTGTGCTCGGGCTCGTCCCACCAGTTCGGATTGACCACGAAGGTCGTCTTGGCATCGGGCTGACGCTCCTCGACGATGAACGGCCCGGTACCGTTGGCGTTGTAGGTGGCGAAGCCCTCGACGCCGGCGCCGATATCGGTCGGCAGCTCCGCCCCGTTCGCCACCAGCCAGCCTTTGTCGAAGATGTGGATGTTGGTGAGGTCGTTGAGCAGCAGCGGGTAGGTGCCGTTCAAGGTGATGTCGACGGTGAGATCGTCGACCACGGCGGAGCTGACATAGGCCGGAAGATTGCCCTTGAGCGGGGAGGTTTCGTGGCTGACGCGCTCGAGGGATGCGACCACGTCTTCCGCGGTGAACGCGCTGCCGTCATGAAAGGTGACACCCTCGCGCAGGGTGAAGCGCCAGGTGATCTGATCGTCGAGAACTTCCCATTTCGTGGCGAGCGCCGGTTCGATCTTGAGATCGCGATCGTAGCGCACCAGCCCTTCATAGACGTGATTGAGGACGTTGATGGTGAAGCTGTCGCCGTAGGAATAGGGATCGAGCGACCCGATATCGCGATTGGCACCCCATTTCAGCGTGTTGGCCTGCGCTTGAGAAGCCAGCAGGGCTGCCGCGACGAGCATGATCGGTAGGCGTGTGCTTTTGAGCATGGCGTTTCCCCGAGCGGCGATGAATTGTATCAGTGCCTTCGCTGAGATAGTATACAATCTTTGAATCAATCGGATACGATTGACAAGCTGAAAGCTGCACATGGAGCGATTTATGCACGACGGGCCGCGATCGTGAGCGAAACAACCGCCACGCCGCGCAGCGCCGCGGTGCACCGGGCCTTGCGCCGCGCCGTGCTCGAACAGGCGCTCAAGCCCGGCACGCGCCTGCCCGAGGACACGATCGGCGAGCAGTTCGGGGTCAGCCGCACGATCGTCCGTCAGGCGCTGACCCGGCTTGAGGCGGAAGGTCTGGTCGAGACCCTGCCCAATCGGGGCGCGTTCGTGGCGACACCCTCCCTGGAGGAAGCGCGGCAGATCTTCGAGATGCGCCATTGCCTCGAGCGCGAGGTGATCGCGCGGCTGGCCGGACAGATGTCGCTGCCCGGGCTGGATGCGCTGGACGCACATGTCACACAGGAGGAGCGGGTGCGCGGCAAGGATGGACCGGTGTCGATCCGGCTTGCCGGCGAATTCCACATCCTGCTCGCGGAGCTCACCGGCAATGGCATTCTCGCGCGCTATGTCGCCGAGATGGTCTCGCGCTGCTCGCTGATTCTCGCGGTCTACGGCCGCACCCACTCCTCCGACTGCGCCGTCGAGGAACATCGGGAGATCATTCGAGCGCTCCGCGACGGCGATGCCGAAAAAGCCATGGCGATCATGGACGCCCATCTCGGCGCCGTGGCCGGCAGGGCGGAGCTGACGGCGGGACCGGAGCCGGATCTGGCGAGCGTCCTGGCTCGCTATGGCAGGGATCAGACGCCATGACGCATCGCTGCTTCGATTTCACCGCCATGGCGCCCCGCGACTGCTACAAGCTGCTGATCGGCTCGGTCGTGCCGCGGCCGATCGCCTGGGTGACCTCGGTCAGCCCCGACGGCGTCGTCAATGCGGCGCCCTACAGCTTCTTCAACTGCCTGTCTTCCGATCCTCCGATCCTGGCGCTCGGCGTCGAGAACAAGCCGAGCCAGGCGTTCAAGGACACCGCCTGGAACATCCGCACGACCGAGCAGTTCACGGTCAACATCGTCGGTGACGCCAACATGGCGGCCATGAACATCACCGCCACCCCGTTTCCGCCCGATATCGACGAACTCGCGATCGCGGGGCTCACGGCCGTTCCCGGAACGTCGGTGGTCAGCCCGCGCATTGCCGAAGCGCCAGTGTCCTTCGAATGCCATCGCCACACCACGATCGAGGTCGGCAAGTCGCGCGAGATCATTCTCGGCCGCGTGCTCACCGCGTTCATACGCGAAGACATCGTGGATCCGGTTCGCCATCATGTCGATCCGCGCGGCCTAGACGCGGTCGGGCGCATGGGCGGCGATGGCTACGCGCGCACCAGGGACTATTTCGACCTGCCGACCTTCAAGAGCTATCCCCCTGACACGGAGGACGGTGCATCAGGCTGACGTTGACGATCACCTCGGGATCATGACCGCAGACCTCGAAGCCTGGCGTCCATATGCTCGGCAAGATGGTCGGCGACGACCCGTGCCGCGCGCTGCATCGGGCGGCGGGAATCGATGGCGACAGCAATGGTCTGCGGTTTGAGACCGCGCTCACGCAGCGGAATGAACACGAGATCGCCGGCCTCGATCTCGGGCAGGACATCCAGCGCCGAGGTGATCATGGCGAGCGAGCCGCGGCGAAGGCTCTGCTTCAAAAGCTGCAGCGAATTGGTCGCCAGCACCGGCTCGTTCTCGGTGAACAGCCATCCATAGCGGCTGTCGAGATATTGACGGATGGGCAGAAGCACGCTCTGCGAGACCGTGGCATGCCTGCTGAGCATGCGCAGCGTGATCTCCGAGGCGCTTGCGAGCGGATGGCTGGGCGCCAGGGCGCAGCCGAAGGGCAGTTGCTCGATCCAGAGGCGGTGCTGATGGCGCTGCTGCGGCAGATTGAAGGCGACCACCAGATCGACCGTGCCGTCATCCAGCTCGCGCGAGGCCTCCGCTGGCGTCACCACGTTCACTGCGAGGTGAAGGCGTGGATGCTCCTCCTGCAGCCAGTGCACCAGCTCCGGAAGAATGCCGTTGGCGAGGCTGTCCATCGCCGCGATGCGCACGGTGCCGCGTTCCTGCCCGCGCATTTCCCGAAGCCCGCTGTCCAGTCTCTCTGCATCGGCGCGCCAGCGTCGCGCGAGCACGATCACCGCCTCGCCCGCCGCCGTCGGCCGCATGCCCCGGGGCAGACGCTCGAACAGCGGCGCCTGGCTCGCCTCTTCGAGACTGCGGATATGCCGATCGATCGCGGACGCCGCAATGCCGAGCGCCCTGGAGGCCGCCTGGATCGATCCATGCTCGGCCACCGCTTCGACATAGCGCAGCGGGCGGGGAAGAAGGTGCAGGGACATGCTCGGCCTTATGGTTACCCATTCTAATTTCGAGAACGATACATTGCCTCTTTTGTCATAGTTGGCAATTCAGCAGGTTGCTAGCATCGGTCCGTGAAAGCTGGCACGGGGCTTGCAGCGCGTTGACAGAGACGAGTCTGGATATCGCCGCGATCAATCGTGCCGAGGACGCGGCGGCAGCAGGGATGATCCTGCCCTTCGTCGAACGGGCACCCGAGCTTGCCGCGCGCATCGCAGGCAGGCGGCCGTTCGATGGACCGAAAGCCCTCGCAGAGGCGGTGCGCGGAGAGATCGTCGCGTTGGAGGAGCAGGAGCTCATGGCTTTCTTGCGCAATCATCCCGAGCTCGCTCCACCCAGGCCCGAAGACATGACTAGCGAATCCCAAAAGGAACAGGGTCGGCTGGCGCTGACGGCGCCATCCGCCGGCATCGCCGCCAGGCTCGCCGAGCTGAACCGACGCTACGCACAAAAATTCGACTTTCCCTTCATCATCGCGCTGCATCGCCATGCCGACATCGGCTCGGTGCTTTCGGACTTTGAGCGCCGCCTCGCAGCATCGCGCGAGGTCGAGATCGCGACCGCGCGCGACGAAATCATCTCGGTCGCCGGTGCGCGCATCGAGAGCGCCTTCGGCCTGACCGAGGGGAGCGGGCCATGAGTGCGGCGGGCGGCATCTCGATCCACGCCGTGGACGTCGCCTCGGGCCGCCCCGCCGAGGGTCTGACCGTCAGACTCCTGCGTCTGACAGCCGATGGCGATCACCTGCTCGCAAGCGGCACTTGCGGCACGAGCGGTCTGTTCGATCACCCGACTGTACGGGGAGACGGCATCACCGAGGGGCTCTACATGGCCGAGTTCGCCGTCGGTGATTTCTATCGCGGGGCGGGCGGGCAATTGCCGGAGCCGAGCTTTCTGGACGTCGTCCGCTTTCACTTCGGCGTCGCCGACCGCCGGCAGCATTATCACCTGCCGTTCAAGTTCACGGCCTGGGGCTATTCGCTGTTCAGAGGAGGGCTTTGAGACCATGCAGGCCGAACCGCTCGACGAACATGGCAACGCTTCCTCCGAGGATTCCGCACGCGGGCCGCATGCCTGGTGGGGGGCCGCAGGCGGCGCCGTGCTCGTCCTTCTCAGCCTCTACTTCATGGTTGGTGGCCTCGAGCTCGGCCTCGGCACGGCGTTTCGTCCGGGCACAGGTGCCTTTCCGTTCTTCACGGGCGCCATCCTGATCGTCCTCGCCGTCGCCATCATCCTTCAGGACCTGCGCAGTGAGGGCCTCGCCGAGCAGCCGGACTGGATCTCCTTTCTGGCGATCAGCGCCGCCCTTGCCACCTTCGCCCTGACCGCGGATCGCTTCGGCCTCCTGCCGGCCGCCTTTCTCACCACGATCATCGCGAGCGTCCCGGACCGCAGCCTGTCGCTGCCCGGCAAGGGGCTGCTCGGCCTCGTGGTCGCCGCGGCGTCATGGGTGCTGTTCATCAAGGCGCTCGGCCTGCCGTTCAAAGCTTTCGCGGGGTTCTGAGCCATGGACATCATCGCGAACTTCGCTCAGGGGCTGGTGACGGTCCTCCAGCCGGAAAACCTGCTCTACTGCTTCATCGGCTGCTTTCTCGGCACCTTCATCGGCGTGTTGCCCGGCATCGGCTCGATGGCGGCGATCGCGATGATCCTGCCGCTCTCCTTCTATCTCGATCCGATCTCGGCGCTGGTGATGATCGCCGGCGTCTACTACGGCGCCGAATATGGCGGCTCGATCGCCTCGATCCTGATGAACATCCCGGGCACGCCGTCTTCCTCGATCACCTGCATCGACGGTTATCCCATGGCGCAGAGCGGCCGTGCCGGCGTCGCCCTGTTCGTCACCTCGATCGCGTCGTTCGGCGGCGGCATCATCGGCATGGTGGTCATGGCGGTGCTCTCCCCTGCCCTCGCCTCGCTCGCTCTGTCCTTCGGCCCGGCCGAGTATTTTTCGGTGATCCTGCTCGGCCTGATCGCCGCGTCGGCGGTGAGCAATGGCGGCGCGCTCAAGGGCATCGCCATGGTCTTTGCCGGGCTGATGCTCGCCACGGTCGGCATCGATCTCACCACCGGTGATCTCCGCTTCACCCTGGGCATCCCGGAACTGCGCGACGGCGTGAACCTGGTCATCGTCGCCATGGGTCTTTTCGGCGTCGGCGAGCTGATCGCCTCGATCCTCGCCAACCGCGAAGGTCGCGGGCGACAGGAGATCGACTACAGCCAGTTCTATCCGACCAAAGCGGAATGGTGGGCATCGCTCGGCCCGATCCTGCGCGGCGGCGGCATCGGCTCCTTCTTCGGCGCCCTGCCCGGCACCGGCCAAACCGTAGCCTCGGCCGTGGCCTATGCGGTCGAGAAAAAGGTCTCGAAAAACGGCGGCCAGTTCGGCAAGGGAGCGGTCGAAGGCGTCGCCGTGCCGGAATCGGCCAACAATTCCGCCACCCAGACCGCCTTCATCCCGACGCTCACCCTCGGCGTGCCGGGCAGCGCCAGCATGGCGATGGTGATCGGTGCCCTGATGATCCACGGCATCACGCCCGGCCCGCGCATCCTCACCGATCATGCCGACCTGTTCTGGGGCCTGGTGGCGAGCTTTCTGGTCGGCAACATCATGCTGCTGATCCTCAACATCCCGCTGATCGGCATGTGGGTGAGGCTGCTGCAGATCCCCTATCGTCTGATGTATCCGACGATCATCGTGCTGATTTGCATCGGGGTCTACAGCCTGAACAACAACGTCTTCGACATCTGGCTGACGCTCCTGTTCGGCGTGATGGGCTATCTGATGCGCCTCTTCCGCTTCGAGCCGGCGCCGTTGCTGATCGGCTTCGTGCTGGGACCGATGATGGAGGAGCAGATGCGCCGCGCCATGCTGCTGTCCCGCGGCGATCCGATGGTGTTCATCGAGCGCCCGATCAGCGGTGCCCTGATCGCGATCACCGTCTGCATCCTGATCTACGGGCTCTGGTCGACCTTGCACGGTCGCCGGCGCTCCCGGCTGGCAGCCCTGCCCACCGCCGAATGACCATCAACCAAGAAAGGTAGTCCGATGAAGAACGCCTCGCTCCACCGCCGACCGCTGCTCCTTGCCCTCGCGCTTGCCGGCGCGCTCGCCCTTCCGCTTACCGAAGCGTCGGCCGAGGCCGGCGCCTGGTCGGACGAGCCGGTGCGCATCGTCGTGACTTTTCCGCCGGGCGGCACCAGCGACCTGGTGGCGCGGCTGCTCGCCAAGCATCTGGACGCATCCTTCGGCCAGAAGGCGGTGGTCGACAACCGGCCGGGTGCTGCGGGCACCGTCGCCGCTGACTATGTCGCGCAGCAGGCGCCCGACGGCGCGACGCTGATGATCGCCAACAACGCACCCTTCACCATCGCCCCCACCCAGTTCGAAACGCTGCCCTACGAGCCGATGGCGGGCTTCACCCATATCGCCTATATCGGCGCCTCGGCCCCCGGCCTGTTCGTGAAGCCGGATTCGGGCGTGACCAGCGTCGCCGAGTTCGTGGAGCTCGCCAAGGCGCAATCCATCGCCTACGGCTCCAGCGGCGTCGGCTCGATCAGCCACATTCTCGGCGAGGCCGTCGATGCGGCCCTCGGGATCGAGACGCTGCACGTGCCCTATCAGGGCAGCGCTCCCGCCATCCAGGATTTCCGCGCCGGCGTGCTCGACACCTTCTACGACATGGTCGCGCAGAACAGCGAGATGATCGAGGACGGCGAGGCGGTCGCCATCGCGATTGCCGCCTCCGAGCGCTTTCCCGGCGTGCCCGAGGTGCCGACCTTCGTCGAGCAGGGCTACGACATCGTGATCGAGAACTGGGTCGGCCTCTCGGGGCCCGCCGGCATCGATCCCGAGGTCGCGGCAACCATCCACGACGCCACGCTCGAGGTCTTCGCGCTTCCGGAGGTCATCAAGGCACTCGAGGATCTCGGCATCACCCACCGCGCCATGCCGAGCGCGGACTATGTGAGCTTCGTCGAGAAACAAATCGATGTCTGGAAACCATTGATCGTCGCCGCCGGCGTGCAAGGCAAATGACGTTGGGCCTGATGGGAATCGCCTAGTGCAGCGGCGCATTCGGGTGATTCACAAGCCGCAGCACCAGGTTATTGGTTTTGCATCGATTTTTCCTGTCCCGGATCAGCGCCTATGGGACAGATTTGAGGTGTTGAACAGGGGAGATGCGGTCATCGGGCTGATTATCCGCCAGGCTTGGCGGATGGTATCAGTGAACGGAGATGACCATGCCTTACTATGTCGGCCTTGATGTCTCGATGGAAACCACGGCGGTCTGTGTGCTCGCCAGCGATGGCCAGATAGTCTGCGAGGGATCGGTAGGCAGCCATGCCGCTGAGATTGCTGCTAAACTGCTCCCCTATGCGGAATCGATTGAAGCCATAGGCCTGGAAGCGGGGCCGATGTCCGAATGGTTGGTGCGTGGCTTGCAGAACCAGGGCATGCAGGCGGTGCTGATGGAGACCCGACGGGTGCATGCCGCCTTGTCGGCGATCCCGGTGAAGACCGATCGCAATGATGCCCGCGGCATGGCCGAACTGCTGCGCATGGGATGGTTTCAGCCGGTTCACATGAAGACGCCGCGCTCTCGCAACCTTCGCCTGCTTCTGTCGGCCCGCGAGTCACTTGGCCGGCGTATGAGAGATTTGGACAACAGCATTCGCGGCTTGCTGCGCGGCTTCGGGCTGCGTTTGCCGAGCGGTCTGCATGGCAGAATTGGCGCATGGGCGCGCGAGTTGATCGAGGATAATCCCATACTGACGACAGCTATCGAACCGCTTCTGGTCTCTCGCGAGGCGCTTGCGGCCCAATTGTCTGACCTGGACAAGCGGCTGCGTGCCCATGCTCGCCATGACCGGATCTGCCGGCGGCTGATGACCGTGCCAGGGGTAGGTGCAATCGTGGCGGTAACCTACCGAACGGCGGTTGACGATCCTGCACGCTTTCCCTCGTCGAAGTCGGTTGCTGCCTGTTTCGGCTTGACGCCCAGGCGCTACCAGTCGGGTGAAACGGATCGCTCCGGAGGCATCACGAAAGCCGGTGACGGCGGCGTTCGAGCGGCGTTGTTCGAAGCTGCCCACGTGATGATGGTTCGCACGAGCCGGTGGACACCGTTGAAAGCGTGGGCCATGCGGATCGCCACGCGTCGTGGCGCCAAACGTGCAAAAGTCGCTTTGGCACGCAAGCTTGCGGTGATCATGCACCGCATCTGGGTAGACGGTACCGAATTCCGTTGCGCTGCTTGAACGAGTGAACTGACAGGAGATCCAGACAAGAGAGATCCCGCAAGGGACGTCCCGGTGAGGGACGCGGCGCAGAGCAAGCCGCCAGAAATCCTCGGCGCATGACATGACGCCGCAAGGGAGATGGGCTGCTCTACGCTTCAGCCGACCGCATCATGTAGGCGCCAGACGCGTACTACGGACAGAAGCATGCACCTCACCGAGCAAAGAAGTCCTTGCGGCGGGAACGCCCGATGACAGAAGGATTTTTGGGTCATCGTAGCCATCCAAGGAGCTGACATGAGCCAGGAATCCGGGTTGGTGAAAGAACCGGCCGAGAAGGTTGTTCGGAACATCCGTCGAGCGACACGCGGCGGTATTCGGCTGAAGAGAAGGTCAGGATCGTGCTGGAGGGCCTGCGCGGCGAAGAGAGCATCGCGGAGCGAATACTGTTTCTTGCGGACCGAAACATTCTCATCGATCAGACTTTGGTCAACGACTTCAAGCCCTTCGGTTCTGTCATGACGAAGGTTAAGAATCGGCCGAGCGGTTCCATTTACCGGCCAAGATGGCAATTTGGAGCGAAGTGAACGGCAGGAGTAGCTTTGGGCATAATACCGCCCGTTCGATCGAATACTCATCTGCCGCTCTATCAGCGGCTTGATGGCTTTCAGGCCATCGCCGCTTGCCGTTCGAACCAGACGAAACGCTTCAGATTGTAGGTCAGGTTCGCGAGGCCGATCTTGGTTCTGGCGCGATCCAGCCCGACGGTGCGGATGAACAGGCCCCTCTGATCCTTCTGCACGGCGAAGACCCGCTCAACGCCGGCGCGGACTTTGCCACGGGCCGCATTGGCTCTGGCGCGCTTTCGACTCAGCGGCTTCCCCGGCGAGCGGCGGAAGTGGATCTTCGAGACAAAGCCTTGGCATCCCAGATGATGCTCGTTCTTACCCGAGCGATAGGCGGTGTCAGCCCAGACACTGCTCGCGGTGTTGCTCTTGTCGAGCAGTTCGCGAAAACGGCGCGTATCGTGCTCGGCGGCATGGCCGACGCACCAGCGGCGGATGAAGCCGTGGCGGACATCCGTGCTAACATGATTTTTGTAGCCAAAGATCGGCACCGCGATCTCGAAAGCCTGATCGGTCGGCTTCTGCTTCTTGCGGCCGCGCTTCAAGGTCCAGCGGGCATCGCGATCCTTCTGAGCGAGCTTGGCCGGCTTGTCTTTCCAATCGTCGGGTGCCTTGCCCTCCTTGAGCACCGCCTTCTCCTCGTCGGTCAGCCTTTGCCGAGGTGCCGCGACGATCGAAGTATCGATGATCTGCCCCGACATGGCGAGATAGCCGGCGTCTTTCAGCGCCGCATCGAAGCGGCGGAACAGATCCTCGACCGCCTTGGCTTTGGTCAGCGTCTCGCGGAATGTCCAAATGGTATTGGCATCGGGCACGGTGTCGCCAAGCCCAAGGCCGGAAAAACGCTGGAAGCTCAGCAGGTCCTTGATCTGAAATTCGGTCTGCTCGTCCGAGAGCGTGCAGAGCGTCTGGATCACCAGGACCTTGAACATCACCACATGGTCGAAGGGTGGCCGTCCGCCTTTGGCGCGATCGGATCTCGGCACGGCCCGCTCGAGCGCCGGCCGGAACAGCTCGAAGTCGACGGCCCGGCTCAAGCGCTCCAGTGGATCGCCTTTCTTCGACAGCTCGGCGAGCCGGTCTCCGACGTCGAAGAAACCCATCTGTCCTGCCATATTCGACACCGCCCAATTGCCTCAGCCAATGCGCTGGATTCTACTGCGAACAACGAGGTTTTTCGAGACCCTCGGCCGTTCCGGCTCGAGGATCAGCCATCGCAATCTCACGTCGGCGATGATCGACGCCGTGAGTTCATCGACGCCAAGCGTCGCGCCGAGCAGGAGCTGCTGATCCCCAAAGGGCCACGCATCGCCTTCCCCGGCTCCGGCATCGCCGCCAACCTCGCCGACAAGGCCAAGAAAATGGGAATTCCGGTGTGGACCTTCGCCGACGGAAGTGGCGCTTAGCGCCGCTTTTTTCTTAGTGGGCGAGATAGTCTATTCTGCCAATCTAATCTCACAGCTCCCGTATCGTTCAAGCGAAGCGCCGCTCGGTGAGAAAAAGCCGAGCGGCAAAGCCGATGAACAGGAGGCCGGCAATGCCGTCGATGGCTGCCCGAAAGCCGCGATTGTTCATGACACGCTGCGCGGCGCCTGCGGCAAGGGCCGCCAGTGCCAGATGATAGAGCCAGGCGAGAAAGGCTAGAGCAATTTTCATTTACGTAGCTCCATATCCGCAATGTCGGAGGTAGCCTTCGAATTCATCGGCGTCGCAGCGTTCGAGGGCTATGCGAATGGCGTCCCAGAGCACTTCCTTGGTTCTCGCCGCGACCTTGCGCAGGATGGCTTTGATCTTGGCGAAGACCTGCTCGATCGGATTGAGATCGGGGCTGTAGGGTGGCAGGTAAATGACCGACGCGCCGGCGCGCTCGATGGCCTGCCGGACGCCGTCGACCTTGTGTGCTGACTGGTTGTCCATCACGACGACGTCGCCCGGTTCGAGGGCTGGCGCGAGGAATGGCTCGGCATGGGCCCGGAAAGCCGCACCCGTCATCGGCCCGTCGAGCACCAGTGGGGCCGTGATCCCGCTTTGCCTGAGCCCGGCGACGAAGGTGGTGGTTTTCCAATGTCCATGGGGCGCCTTGGCGACCAGGCGCTGGTTCGAGGGGCAGCGGCCATAGCGCCTGGTCATGTTGGTGGCGGTCGCCGTCTCGTCGATGAACACGAAGCGTTCGGGATCCATGAAGCGCTGCCAGGCGCGCCAGCGGCGGCGTTTCGCGGCGACGTCTGGCCGATCCTGCTCGGCGGCTCTCAGCGACTTTTTTTGAGCTTGAGCCCGAGCCGGCGAAGCATGCGATGAATGGTCGAAAGCCCGGCTGTCACATCGAAGCGCCGCTCGAGCTCGCCCTGGATCTCGACCAGGGTCATGTCGTGATCGTCTGCGACCATGCCGGCCAGCGCCTCAGCATGGGGTTCAAGCAAAAGCGGTTTGCGCCCGCCCGATGGCTCCGGCTCCAGACTGCCGGTCGTCTCGACCCGCTGCATCAGCTTGATCGCCGCAGATGGGCTCACCGAATACCGGCGCGCCGCCTGTCTGATCGAACCGCCGCTCCCCACGGCCTCAACTAGCCGCTCCCTCAAATCCAACGACAATGGTGCCGGCATCATCCCTACTCGACTGTCTCAACCGACATCGTCGAATCACAGGGATCGATTCCACGCAATAGGAAAATGCTCTAGTGTCAGGCCGAGAAGGAGGGTCTGCAGCGCGATGGATCCGGCTGCCGGCGAGACGAATTGCGGCACGAAGGCAAGGTAGAACAATACGACCTTCGGATTGAGCAGGTTGGTCAGGAAGGCATGGCTGAAGGCGCGCTTGGCGTTGGCAGGCGCGAACGATGGCAGGGGCCGATCCGAGCCGGAGCGCACCGAACAGCTCGGGCGACGCGGCGATCACCGCCGAAATACCGGCAGCAGCGAGCGCGGCGTGGACAACATTGCCCGTGGTCGTTCCGGCGGCAGTAATCCAACCGGCACGGCGTCCTTCGAACAGGCTACGGCTCAGGACAAGGACAGAGTCCGGACCGGGTATGAGAATCAATACGACGGCTGCGATGAGATAGAGCAGGAAGAGATGGGGATCGACAATCATGCGGCGGCCCTTTCACTATGAAGCTACCGTTTTCCCAAGGTCTAATTGAGTACAACAACCCGTTTGAAAGACCTGCGACCAGAACGCCGCATTGAATATCATGAAGAAATCGCTGAAACGGCTGGGTTGCTTCGATCTCATTCGCCATAAGCGATAGATCTGCCCCAGCATCAAGGATCGCTGAGAGGTCGTTCTGTTAGAACTCGAAGTCTAGATGATCGACGATCTTGCCAGCGCGTAGTGTGAAGACGGCAATATACTTTCCCTTGATGCTTGTTCCGTCGATGAATTGGATGTCATCGATCCGCTCGTGGCAGACTACTGGTCCGCGCGCCCATGTCGTATCGGGGGTGATGGCCATGTGCACGCTGACGGCATTGTTGATGATCGCGACAAAGTCCGGCTGACTGAAGTCCGGCGTCTTGCCGATGTTGCCGGCGGTGAACCTGAAGTCGTCGGCAAAGAAGGTCATAGCCTTGGCGCTGTCTTTAGCGTTCCACGCGGTGATGAAGGCGTCGATCGTCTCGACGTTAGCCATTTCCTCGGCAGTCAGTGATGACATGTTTGTTTCCCTTTCGGGGCAAGGCGGACCCGGCTTCGCCGTCGGGGCGATACGGGCGGGATCCGCCGAATCTTTACCTGGCCTCAGCAGCAAACAGCTCGAGCCTGCTGAACACGCCACCAATCTCCATTTGCCGACCTGCGGTCGCGAGTTCGCCGATAGCGACGGGCCGAAAGCCGATTTCGGCAATCAAATCTGATACGGTTGAGACGGCATTTGGCGAGTCGCCGGCAACGAACAGGACACGTCGGAAACTCGTTGGGACTGGTCCAAACATGACGTCGAAAGGGAGAGTATTGAAGGCTTTGACGACGCGGGCGGATGGCGCAAGGCGCGCAACGATTTGGCTGCCGGAGTCGCCTTGAAGGTCGTCGACTTCAACCTCGGGAGACACGCTTAGGATGATATTGGTGGCGTCAATGATGACACGCCCACCCCAATCGATATCTTTGCGCAGAACGTCGCGGACGTTCCGCCAAGGCACGGCCAGGAGGAGCACCTCGGCCTGCCTGACCAAGTCCGCGAACGTTGCCGGCTCAAGAGGCTGGCTCAGTTCCGCTAGCGTTCTAGCGAGACTTTCCGGGCCGCGGCTGTTGGTAATCAGGACTTCGTGACCAGCCGCCACGAAATGCCCACCGAGAGTCGTGCCAACAGTTCCGGCTCCTATAACGCCGATTTTCATCATGCTTTTCCTTTACTGACTTGCTCGCCATATGATCTGACGATGGTCTCCAGGCCCGCGGCTGGTTGGTCCTGATCAACGCTCGGATCCCTTGACGAGCCAGCTCGGCATGTTCGCGGGGCCATGGCTTGATGAGGATGCACCCGTCTCGGTCCTGCGCCTCGACGGCTGAAATTGCCGCGCCGTACATACCGAAGATCCTCGGGTATGTTCTGCTGTGAGCGCGTTAGCTGAAGGTCAGCGTGATAAACGGGTGCGAGCTCGACCCTGATCGACACTTCCCCTGCGGCGGGCTGATCGTAATCCCCGATATCAACGAATTCGAACGCATCGGCTGGGTTGCCGAGAGTGGTTTGAACTGCGGCCTTCATAGGATTTTCCTGGCCCTCTTGCGCAAACCCGTCCCAACAGCCTAATAATGATAACTATCATCATTATTAATGATGATGATTGAAATCATTGTCAAGCCTTGCAAGGGGTTGAGATGAGAGTGACGAAGGAGGTGGCGGCGCAGAACAGGAGGAAGATCATCGAGACCGCGACCCAGCTTTTTAAGACGCGCGGCTTCGATAACGTCTCCGTCGCCGACCTCACGAAGGCCGCCGGCTTTACGCATGGCGGCTTCTATAATCATTTTGAATCGAAGGCGGATCTTGCGATCGAGACGATCCGATACGCCTTTGATCAAGCTCTGAGCGAGATCTCGGACGAAGGCGCTGCCGCGGCGGGAGATTCGGTCCCCATATCAGAACGGCTCGCAAATTATCTCTCGTCTGAACATCGCGATGAGCCTAACGGCGGTTGTCCGACGGGCAGCCTACCTGTCGACGTGGGACGCCAGCCAGTGGGTGCACAGCGGGAATTTGCAGACGGACTCGAGCGCTACATAGGGCTCATCGAGGACGTCGTTCCTCCGAGCGTGGACCGTAAGCGCGAGGCAGCGATTGCCACCTTGTCGAAGCTCGTCGGCGCGATCATTCTGTCGCGCGCTGTGCGAGACGGTGATCCCGGTTTGTCGAGTGAAATACTGCAAGCCGCCCGCGTTGGTCGCGAAGGTCGATCCACCGAGACCTAGTACTACAGTTACATTTTACACCCTTTGCGATGGCATCTTGCAGCCATGGCCTGATGGTGGCGTCGCCATCTTGCCCATCGCCAGATGACGCTTGGCTGATAGCTTGAACGCAGGGCCAGCCATGCCAGGAGCGGGCCTCGGAGTGATCGAGGCCGAGATCGTCCTTGGCGCGCAAGAAGTATTCCTCGATGGTCCAGCGCAGACCGGCGGCACCAGCCATTTCGGTCAAAGAGACGCCTTTTGGCGCATTGACGAAGTCGTAAGCGAGCGCTGTCGCGCAGCCGAGCCTGCCGGCCATCAGGCAAGTCATCCTCGACGATCTCGCGAAACCGCCACCAGTCCGATGTCCGCACCCGGCTTGCCAGTGCCCGGCTGCCTGATCGAGCGACCCTAGTCGAGATAGGGAGCCAGCACCTCTTCGATCCATTTCATGAAGATGCGGACGCGGCGCGACAGGTTCCGTCGATGGGCCACGACCAGGGACACGTCGAGCGGCTCGGGGCGGAAATCCGGTAGAATCTCCACCAGCGCCCCGCTCTCCAGATGTCGGCCTATTCCCGTGAGCGCAGCCTGGATCAGGCCGATGCCGGCCAGGCCGGCGGCCTCGTAGGTCTGCACGCTGTTGACGTGCAGGAGCCCGGGCAGCGGCAGCGTGGCGTAGTCGCCGTCGTCGGGGTATTCCCAGCCATAGGGCCTGGCGCCGAGGGTCCGGCTGTAATGGATCGTGCAGTGGCCTTGCCGCCGCAGCTCCTCCAGCGACCGGGGCGTGCCGTGACGCGCGAGATATGTCGGGCTGGCGGCATTCACCATGCGTAGCCGGCCCAGCGGGCGGGCGATCAGCGTTTCGTCTCCGATCGGCCCGAGCCGTAATACACAGTCGAACCCTTCCTCGACCAGATCAACCTGCCGATCCGTGCTCGACACCTCCAGTTCCAACTCGGGATAGGCGGCCATGAAGTCCGGCAAGGCCGGCACGATCGTCGTGCGCGCCAGTTCGGTCGGCAGATCGACCCGAAGACGCCCCCGCAGCGCGACGCCGTCCTCTGCAAACATCGACTGCAGTTCGTCGAAATGGGTCAGCAGTTCCCGCGCGCGCTCCTGAAAGCTTCGCCCGTCCTCGGTCAATTGCACGCTGCGCGTCGTCCGATGCAGAAGCCGGACGCCCAGCTCGTCCTCCAGCTGCCGCACGACGGTCGATGCGCGCCCCTTCTGGATGCCCATGCTTTCGGCCGCGCGGCTGAAGCTGCGCATCTCGGCGACCCGGATGAAGATGAGCAGATGTTCGAGATTGTGCATGCGCATGCCCTGCATCTGTTCTCCAAAAAGAGAACAGTGCGTTCCATTTGGCATAATTTATTACATCAATATGGCGCGATAAACAGGGGGGCGGAAAGTCACTTCACCCGGGTACCATCATGTTGGACAGCGCGAAGCCAGACCGCATGTTGTGGATAGGACGTTCAGCAAGCGCCCTGGTCATCGCGGCGCAGCTCATCGACGCTTCGGCGCAGTTCTTCGTCCCCAACCTGGCTGCGGGCATGCTGCGGGAGGCGGGGTTCGCACCGGCCATCGCCCCGGTTCTAGGCACGATCATGGTCGCCTGCGCGGTCCTCTATGCCATCCCGGCCACCGCTTTCCTCGGCGCGATCCTTGTAACGGGGTTTCTGGGAGGGGCGATCTGCGCGCATGTCAGGCTCGGCGAGCTCGGATCTCCGCCGGAACTCATATCGCTGCTGCTGGGCCTCTTCGCCTGGGGCGGCCTTTATCTGCGCGACCGGCGCCTGCACCCCCTTCTGCCGATCCGTCAGTAAGCCGGTCGGGGGGTATCCACCGGCCGCGCGCAACCTCAACGCGACCAGACCCCAAACATCAGGACATCGACATGACCCAGGAAATCATCACCACCGCCGTCGTCTATCACTCGGGCTACGGCCACACCCATCGCGTCGCCGAGGCGGTCGCCGAGGGGGCGGCAGGAACGCTCATCGCGATCGATCCCGAAGGCAACATTCCGGAAAGCGCGTGGGAGACGCTCCTCGCCACGGATGCCATCGTCTTCGGTTCGCCGACCTACATGGGCGGCCCGAGCTGGCAGTTCAAAAAGTTCGCCGACGACAGCTCGAAGCCCTGGTTCGCCGAGAAGTGGAAAGACAAGATCTTTGGCGGCTTCACCAACAGCGCCACCCTCAACGGCGACAAGCTGAACACGCTGCAATATTTCGTCCTTCTTGCCGGGCAGCATGGCGGCATCTGGGTGAGCCTCGCGATCAAGCCGTCGAACGTGAAGGCCTCGAAGCGCGACGATCCGAACCGGATCGGCTCCTATATCGGCCCGATGGCGCAGTCGGATGCGGACGCCGCGCCCGAAGAGATGTCTGAAGGCGATCTTGAAACTGCGCGGCGCTACGGCGTTCGCATCGCGGAAATCGCAGGCCGTTTCGCGGCGACGCGCTCTGGCTGAGCCGGAAATCCCGGATGAGAACGAGGGGCGATCCATGACCATCAGCTGAGCGACCTCTCTTCATCGGAGGGCGCTGGACGCCCTCCGAAAGCGGGGCAACCTACCAGCCCGTCAATCCCTACACGGGCGACGTCGCGACCCGGGCGGCGCGGCGACGGTGGCCGACGTTCACCGCGCCATCGACGCAACACAGCATGCCTTCGATCGCTGGGCCGCGTTTCCGCTCCATGTGCAACGGCACTACATGCTGGCCACGGCCGATGCCGTCGAGGCGCGCGCGCCCGAACTGTCCGCCGCGATCACGGCGGAGATGGGCGGCCCCGCCGGATGGGGCGCCTACAACGTCAAGGTGCTCTGTGAAAAGCTGCGCTTCGCGGCGGGCGCGGCCTATCAGGGCCTGACCGGAGAGGCGATCCCGCCGGACAATCAGGAGCGCACGATGATGGCGATCCGCAAGCCCGCCGGCGTGGTCGTAAGCCAGGTGCCGTGGAATGCCCCGGCGCTCCTCGGTGCCTGCAGCGCTGGTGCTGGGCAATACCGTAGTCATCAATCAGCATCGCGCCCTCCCTTGCGCATCAGAGCCGCGGACACTCGCCTTAGGCTTGGTGTGCGTCCAAGAGGTCGTTGAGATCCAGAGCCTTCAGATCCATCACCAGCTCTCCCCGGTCGTCGCGCGGCCACTCGGCTGGAGCGCGATCGCGATACAGCTCGAGCCCGTTGCCGTCGGGATCGTTCAGATAGACCGCCTCCGATACCCCGTGGTCCGACGCGCCCGTCAGCTGGATGCCGGCGGCGACGACCCGGCGGACCGCGGCGGCCAGATCGGCGCGGCTGGGGTAGAGGATCGCCGCGTGGTAAAGTCCGGTATGCCCCGGCGGGGGCGGCGTGCCGCTCCGGCTCTCCCAGGTGTTGAGGCCGATGTGGTGGTGATAGATGGTTCCGTCACCACACTCCATCGGCGCGCCCAGGAACGCCGCATGCTTGCCGAGACGGGCCACCTGCCGGAAGCCCAGCACCTCGCCGTAGAATGCGACGGCTCGATCCAGATCGGCAACGCGCAGGTGCACATGACCGATCTTCGTTCCGGCCGGGATGCCGTATTCGTCTGTCTTGACCATGTCGCTCACGCCGCGGCCGCCTCGATTTGAAGATCGAGCGCGCCGACGAAGGCTGCCATCGTCGTCTCGCCCAGGTCGACGGCTTTGGCGCCGCCACCGGCCACCACCGTAACATCCTCGATTCCGATCACCTTCAAGATGAGCTTGAGGTATTGCGTGGCGATGTCCCGGTCGGCGATCGGCGAACCCTCGGTGTAGATTCCGCCCGAGGCGATCAGCAAGGTGGCCTTCCTGCCCTCCAGCAAGCCTTGGCCGTCGAAGCCGAGCGTAAGGCCCTTGCGGACGATGTGGTCGATCCATGCCTTCAGCACCGCCGAGACGTTGTAGTTGTGGACGGGCGTCCCGATCGCGATCTCGTCGGCTTCCAGAAGCTCGGCCACCAGCTCGTCGGAGAGGGCAAGTTCCTGCTTCATCGCGGGCGTTAGCTGATCGGGCGGCGTGAAGTAGGCCTGGAGCCACGGCGCCGTCAGGAAGGCGAGGGCGGTTGTCATGAGATCGCGCGCAATGATCTTTCCGCCGGGATGCGTCGCGCGCCAGTTGTCGACGAACTGACGGGTCATGTTGCGGGAAATGGAGGCCTCGCCGCGCGCGCTGGACTCGATGACGAGAAGCGTGGTCATGGGTTTGTGTCCTTGGTCGATGACGGGCTGATCCGGCTGCGCCGGTTGGGTTTGAACCACTAGACCGTCATCCAATCATCAAATATAGAGATGAAATATTGATGATCTTCATCATCTATGGAGATGTAGATTGATCGAAGCTCTCACCTTGGACCAGCTGCGCATCCTGGTGACGGTTGCCGACAGCGGCAGCTTCTCGGCCGCCGGACGCGCTCTTGGCCGGGTGCAGTCCGCGATCAGCCAGTCCGTCGCTACCCTCGAGGCCATGCAGGGCGTGGAAATTTTCGATCGATCCGGATACCGCCCGCGCCTGACCGAGACGGGCCGGGTGCTCATCGATCAGGCAAGGCTGGTGCTTGCGGGCGCCGCCCGCTTCGAAGCGGTGGCGGCGAACGCGCGCGGCGGGCTGGAAGCCGAACTGAGAATCGCCATCGACCCGCTTGTCCCGAGCGGTCCGCTGACCGATTCACTTCGGGCGCTCGGCGCAACCTACCCCGACCTCTCGATTTCCTTCTCGACCGAAGGGCTTGGCGGTTCGCTACGCCGCCTGCGCGACGGCTCGGCGTCTCTGGGCATCTGCACCTTGCTGCCCAATGTCCCGGATGACATCGCCGCCATCCCGCTGCTGCGAACGGTGATGCGGCCGGTTGTGGCAGCCGACCACAGCCTCGCGTCCCTTGGTCGGCCGGTGACGGAGAGCGATCTTGAACCGCACATCCAGCTTGTTCTGTCGGATCCAGTCGAACCGACAGGGCCGAACTACGGCTTGGTCAGCGCGCGGCTGTGGCGTTTCGCTGATTTGAACCGACGGCTCGACTTCCTCCTGGCCGGCTTTGGCTGGTGCCGCATGCCCGACCACATGATTGCCGACGCGGTTGCAGCGGGACGGCTGGTCGAACTGGACATCGAAAATGACACGGCGCCGTCCCACGGCCTGATCATCTACGCGGCGCATCGGCGAGGTCACGTTCCCGGCCCGGCGGCGCGGGCGCTGCTGAGCGCGGTGCAGCGGCATCTGCTGGCGTAGCCCCATGGCGTGTCATTCGATAGTGACCGGTGACGAAACGACTGCATTGCCGCCGACCACCCAGACGGAACCTGCACCGTGCGGGGGGGGAAAGCATCGGTCGAAAAACCGGACGTGGCTGAGGTTCACATGATGCAAACGCCACGACTTTCATGACGGAACATGCCGGAAACTGCCGATCTGGATCGATGGGTGCTAGGCCGTAGTGACAGATAATCTTTTGGTTTCTTGTGCACGGCTAACGAAATCTTAACGTGCCCGCTCCATGCTCCGTGTTCTGGTCCATGCGATCCTGGGAATCCGAGCCTCGCCCATCTGTTCCGGCGGGCGGGCGGATTCCCAGGATCGCATGGACCAGATCAGGGACAATAGGGGCCACGCGTTAAGATTCTCCTAACCTCGGGGCGAAAATCGGCGAATTGTTACCACGGCCTAATGTCTTTGGGGGCCGCGCGACAGCGGTGAGGCCGATGCCCCTTGCCGAGGATCGGCACGCCGAGCTGGCCGGCGCAAGACATGTCAAAAACCCAGGGTCTTCATTCTTCGATTATCTCGGTGACCGCCTCGGTGTAGCAGGCGTGTTCATCGATGAGGGCTTTGACCAGCCCCAGGTGACGATGAACGAAGGCATGGCGAGCACAGTCGTTTCATGCCGAGAGCCGTCGACGGTCGACATCCGACCGTAGGTCCCGGCGGTATCAAAACCGGCATGTGGGATCCGGTTCGGTCGGCTTGGGCGCTTGGCATCTCAGTCCGATCCTGGCGGCGAGATAGAGGTGATTGCGCCGGTAGCGGCCGGGCGGAATGCCGTTGAGGCGCTTGAAGGCGCGGGTCAAATGTGACTGATCGGCGAAGCCGGCTGCAAGCGCTACCGACGCGACCGGTTCTCCGCGGGACAATAAGTGCTGACCGTGCCGCAGACGGCATTGCAGGTGCCAGGCATGCGGCGGCATGCCGACCATCTGGGAGAAACAGCGAACCAGCAGATAGCGATCCATCCCGGTTACCCGCTGCAAATCCTCGAGCCGCACATTTACGTCGAGACGGGCGGCAAGATAGGCCTTGGCGGTTTCGACGGCGCGGGTTTCGGTCTTGCCGGACAGGCTGGCCTTGTTCCGCCGGGCATGCCTGGAGAGAAAATGCTCGACGGTTGCCAGCAGCGCCTCCTCCTGCTCCAGAAGCGGCGCGCTGGCGAAAACGTTGAACAGCCGTCCAAGCCTGGCTTTCAGCTCCGCATCGTCCAGGATCGTGTCGCAGTGGAAACGTGCGCTTTCCCGTCCGCCGATTTCTTTCAGAACGGAGCTCGGAATCGTGATCGTGCGGTAGAGCCAGCCCTCATCGCGGCATGGCTCGCCGGCATGGACCTCTTCGGGCGGGATCGCGACCATCGCGCCTGCGCTGCCGAGATGCGTCGCGCCGCGATAGCTCAGCCTCTGGACACCATCGTCGATCACCGAAAGCATGAGGCCGTCATGGCTGTGGCGCGGGAAGCGATGGTTGCGGAAACGTCCCCGCACGATCTCGGCTCCTCCGAGGTCATGCAGCCTCAGACCATAGGGTATCTGCTCGTTCAAATCGGCCATGATGACACAGACTATCTGACGAGCATCGGTAGACAAGGGCTACCGCAGCAATACGCGCGCCTGGGTGAAAGAGTCCAAGAACGTTCAAGATCGTCCGCTTCGACGGTGGCAGTGTGTGACGGTCCAACAACGGAATGCGTGACATGACCCAGGAAGACTATGCAACGCTCTGGCCGGGTGGTCTGCCGGCCGTCTCCACCTTCGAAGCGGCGCCGAGGCCGGCCTCGCTCGACGGCCTGGTCGTGGCCTTCGTCTGGGACTATGTGTTCCGTGGCGACGAGATCTTCCCAATTCTTCAAGAGGCCCTGTCGAAAGCCTACCCGAAGGCACGTTTCGTCGCCTACGATACCTTTGGATCCACATTCGGCGGCGAGGAACACCGCGTCGTCGCGGAACTGCCGGGGCGACTCAGCCGGAACGACGTGGATGTGGCAGTCTCCGGCGTCGGCTGTTACGGCGCCTGCACGCCGGCGGTGATGCGCGCCAGCGCTGCGATCGAACGGGCTGGTATTCCCACGGCATCGCTGGTCTGCGAAGGTTTCGCCGCCCAGGCCCATGCGATCTCGCCCGGTCTCGGCTGCGCCGCGTTGCCGCTCGCGGTGCTGAAGGGCCATGTCGACAGCCTGGATGCGACCGAGCTCAGGGAGATGGTGCTTGCCCACACCCTGCCCGAGGTGACCCGCTGTCTCACCGATGTCCCGAAAGCTGCAGGCCAGAGCGCGCGGTCGTTTGCCCCGCGCGAGATCGTGGCCAGGGGGAGCCTGTCCGATATCAACGCGACCTATCTTGACGAAGGGTGGAGCGACGGACTGCCGATCGTGCCGCCGACCCTGGCGGCGGTCGAGGCGTTTCTTCGGCACACGCCGGATGCGCCCGACCGCCTGATCGGGGCGGTCCAGCCTTCGGGCGCCGGCGTGACGTCCTGGAACGTGGCGGTGAACGGCGTCATGGCGGGCTGCGCGCCGGACTACATGCCGATCCTTGTCGCCATTGCCGAGATCATGGCGGATCCGGCCTATGGCGTCGAACATAGCGGCGACACCACCGGAGGCGATCCGCTGATCGTTCTGAACGGCCCGATCATCGGCGAACTCGGCTTCAACCACGAGAATGGCGCGCTCAGGGACGGCTGCCGGCCCAACGGAACCGTCGGGCGGTTTTTGCGCCTGTTCTTGCGCAACGTGGCGGGCTTCCGTCCGGGGGGCGGTGACAAGAGCACTTTTGGCCATGCCGCGCGCGTGGTGCTCGCCGAGCATGAAGCAGAGCTGGAGAAATTGGGCTGGGACAGCTTCTCGGTCCGGCGCGGTTTTGATGCCAACGCCAATGTGGTCACGGTGGGGCGTTTCACCGGCGACACGGTCGTCGGCTCCATGTACGGCCGGGAACCCGAGGGGTTGGCCCGCTATCTCGCCGATGGGCTCGTGCGGCAATGCGGGTGGGAGCTGATCTTCGCCGCCGGCTTCGCGCCTGATACCCATCGGCCGCTGGTCGCCATCAGCCCGATGATCGCCAAGACGCTTGCCAAATCGGGAGTGAATCAAAAGGGCCTCCAGCAAATGCTGTTCGACAGGGCGCGGATTCCGGCTTGGAAATTCGAGCAGTATATCGGCGCCTTCACCAATCTCGTGCCCGGTCGGCGGACCCTGAAGGACCTGGCAGCCGAGGGCCTCGCTTCCGCGCAGTTCGCCGAGAGCGACGATCCCGAAAGGCTGGTGCCGATCGTCGAACGTCCCGAGGACATCCTGGTCGTCGTATCGGGCGATCCCTACCGGTCGAACGCGATCGTCTTCGGCAGCAACGGCATGCATGGATTCCCGACCAGCCGCGAGATCCGGCAAGCTTAATCTCATGACGTGACGCGGCTGGAAGGGGGGCGGCGTATTCGGTTCAGCGTCGAAACGATGCGCGATATTCGCCCGGGCCCTTGCCCGTCTGCCCGCGAAAAGCGCTGTTGAAGGCCGAAAGCGAGCCATAGCCGACATCATAGGCGATGGTCGTCGCGCTCTTGTCGGTTGTCGCCAGCGCTTCGATCGCGCGGATGATGCGCAGGCGGCGCAGCACCTCGCGCCAGGTCATGCCCATCTCGTCGGAGAACCGGCGGGCGAGCGTGCGCGGCGACTGGCAGACGGCGCGTGATGCTGTCGAAATCCGGTGTCCCCGCGGCCTCCGCTTCCGTCAGGTCGAGCGCGCGCTGGAGGGCGGGGCTCGACGGTGCGGGCCGGCAGCTGGGGCTGGGATGGGTCGAAAGACGCATGGCGACATCGCCAAGCGTGATGAAAAGGCGGCGTGCGTAGTCGTCGAGATCGGAGGCGGCGTCCCAGCCTCGACACTCGGCGATGAGCTCGCGCGCAAGCGGGGAAGTCTCGAAAACGGACAGCGCTTGAGGCGGATTCTCGATGAAGCCACGCCTGAAAAGGACCGAAACTGTGGTGATCCTGGAAAGAATGGTGACCGCTATTCTCGTCCGCAGCGATCAGCGCGGAGCGGGCCGGCGGGAGGGTCCAGCGCCAGCGGCTCATGCCGTGACGTCATTCCGGCTTCCCCAAGTCTTCGGCCCACCGGTGGGCCCACGGCCTCATGGGCGCGAGCATGGCGAACAGTTCCCGGCAGCGTGGCGTCGCGGTGTAGCCCGACCCGGTGACCTCGATCAGGCTGGCCGTCCGCAGCTCCTTCAAGCGCGTGTTCAGGACGCTGGGCGAAACGCCGTCGCATGCCGGTGTTCAGCGGATCGACGTCGAGTGTTCTTCCCTCAGCCATTCGCGAAAGGCGTCGACGGGCGCGCGGTTTGTCCGCTGCTGTCCGGTTGCGAACCAGTGGAGCTGCCGGTTCTTCGCCCGGCTTTCGATTGCCAGGGCGAGCGCCCGATTCTAGGATGCAATCTCATGCACAGCCAAGGAGGGGGTCGTGGATACGTTCATCTATCACGTACAGACGCGCGGCCCTGTTCATGCCCTGCAGATCCGTTTGCAGGGCTGAACTGAAGCGATAGCGCAACGTTGCTGTAACGCCTGGTCCAGCCCGATCCTGGCTTGCCGTCGACACGATGGCGGGCTCTCTCTTCGATCGAGTCGAGACCATGTCTTTGCTGACCACCAATTCTCTGGGCGTGACCCTGGGCGCGCCGCTCTTCTCCGACCTGACCTTCGCCATCGCCGAGCGTGACCGCATCGGCCTGGTTGCCGCCAACGGCCGGGGCAAGTCGACCCTTTTGCGCTGCCTCGCCGGCGTGATCGAACCGACCAGCGGCGAGGTCACCCGTGCCCGCTCCGTCCGGATCGGCCTGGTCGAGCAGGACCTGCCGGCAGAGTGGCAGAGGCTTGCCATGCGCGACGTCGTCCTGCGCGCGCTGCCGGCCGAAGCAGCCGAGACCGAAAGCTGGCGGGTCGACATCGTCCTGGAGGATCTCGCCGTGCCCGAGGCATTGCGCGAGCGGCCGCTCGGCCGGCTCAGCGGCGGCTGGCAGCAGGTCGCCCGCCTGGCGCGTGCCTGGGTGACCGAGCCGGACATCCTGCTGCTCGACGAGCCGACCAACCATCTCGATCTCGAGCGCATCGGCCTGCTCCAGCACTGGCTCTCCGACATCGCGCGCTCGGTGCCGATCATGGTCGCGAGCCATGATCGCGCCTTTCTCGATGCCGTTACCAATCGCACCTTGTTCCTGCGCGAGACCCAATCCCAGCTCTACGCGCTGCCCTACACGCCGGCACGTGCGGCCCTGGCTGAGGCGGATGCTGCCGACGAGCGCCGCTTCGATCATGCCATGAAGCAGGCGAAGCAAATGCGTCGCCAGGCGGCGAAGCTGAAGAATATCGGTGTGAATTCCGGCTCGGATCTGCTGCTGACCAAGACCAGGCAGCTCAGGGCGCGGGCGGAGAGGCTCGAGGACGGGGCGCGGGCGGGCTACAAGGCGCGCTCGGCCGGAGCCATCCGCCTGGGCAATAGCGGCACCCATGCCAAGGCGCTGGCGACCTTCGACGCGGCGCGGATCGAGACACCCGACGGCCGCCTGCTGTTCGAGACCGGCAAGATCTGGATCCATCGGGGCGATCGGGTGGTGCTGCTCGGCGCGAACGGCAGCGGCAAGTCGCAGCTCGTGGCGGCGCTGCGCCGGGCGATCGCCGGCGAGGCGGGCGCGATCAAGGTGGCGGCCGCCCTTGTGCCGGGCTGCTCGGACCAGGAGCTCAGCCAGCTCGATGGCGACCCGACCCCCTTCGCCGCGATCGCGGGACGCTTCGATGTCGGCGACCAGCGGGCACGCGCGCTGCTCGCCGGTGCCGGCATCGGCATCGATCTGCAATCGGCGCCGATCCAAGCACTGTCCGGCGGCCAGAAGGCGCGTCTCGCGATGCTGGTCCTGCGCCTGACCCAGCCGAACTTCTATCTCCTCGACGAGCCGACCAATCATCTCGATATCGAGGGCCAGGAGGCGCTGGAGACCGAGCTGCTCGCCCATGGTGCCACCAGCCTCCTGGTGTCGCATGATCGCACCTTCGTGCGCGAGGTCGGCACCCGCTTCTGGCTGATCGAGGGCCGTCGGCTGGTCGAAGTGGAGGATCCTGAAGACTTCTTCGCCGTAGCGCTCGGGAGCCAGCCGTGATCAGGCGTGCTCGGACATTGCGACCGTGACGATGGCCGGCCGGCCGCAGGCGACTGCCTGCCCGGCCTTGCCACCCTCATGCGAGCGACAAACCACGGCGACGGCATCCGGCAAGAAGCGTCCGGCAGTGCCGACGTTCAGCGGCAGGGTCGATATGCTACCAGGATCGCCGCAGGTGAACGCGGATTTTGCTGTCATAGGTATCGACTTGTCCCTGCTGTCATCGTCGCCATTCTGGCGCGTCGGCCATAACTCTCCTTACGCCCCGCCGGTCACAGGCCGCCCTTGCATGTCTCTCCAAGCGCTGGAGCCCGTGTCGCCGATCCATCGCAGGACCGCCCTGCGACCGACAGCAAAGGAGACACAGATAGGGCCATCACGCTTGGCAGCTTCAGCAAGCAGGACAACGGCGGCTTCACCGGCCACATCAAGACCCTGAACTTCACCGCGGCGCTCACCATCACGTCGATCGACAAGACCTCAGCGAACGCGCCTGACTTTCGCATCTATGCCGGCCAGCGCTACGAGGTCGGTGCCGCCTGGAGCCAGACCGCCAAGTCGAGCGGCGAGACCTACCTCAACCTCAAGATCGGCGCACCCGAGTTCGGTCCCCATTGGGTCCGTGCCCGCCTGGTCAAGCTCGAGACCCCGAACGAGGATGGCAGCAGCCACATCGCGCTCTGGCAGCCGCGCGATCAGTAGACCGGCAAGTCCCGCCGCCATGCCAGCTGCGGGGTGCCTGCTTCGACATCGAGCAATTCGCTCAAACGAATGAGCCCCATTCGCCGGCTCGAGAGCGGCGGTGATTTTGCGCATCCTTGGGGCAGGGGAGGAACCTCCGTCTTCAACGGAGGAGAAACGCCATGTCGATCTACGACCAGATCCAAGAACTGCGCGCCGAGCTGGCAAGCTGCATCATGAGCCGGCAGGAGCGAGCAAGCGCCAAAGCCGAGCTGAACCGGCTCATCGCCGAGCAGGCGAAGCTCGACCGCGAACTCGACAAAGCGCTCGCCGAAGCCGAACCGCCTCACTGAGGCGGCAAGGCTTGGCCGGCTCGGGAGACCGGGCCGGCCTTGTCGGCGTCGGCGATATTTAGAGCCCGTTTTAAAAGAAGTTGAGCGAAAACAGCCAGTTATGGCATCCGAATTCTGCCAGGAACGACGGAGCCATGACCGATGTGGACTGCTTTCGCTCGAACGCACTATGAGCGTTTGAACGCTCGCTATGCAAGCGACGTCACCGATGACGAGTATGGCTTGATCGAGCCCCTGTTGCCGCCGGCGAGACATGGTGGTCGGCGACGGACGACGGATCTGCGCGAGGTCTTGAACGCGATCCTTTATCTCGTGAGGACTGGATGCCAGTGGCGCTTGCTGCCGAAAGACTTTCCACCATGGAGCACGGTCTATGGCTATTTCCGCGCTTCTGGCAGGAAGGGATATGGCATCGCATCTGGATGATCCTCTTTGATGCAGGCGCGCGAGCAGGACGGCAAGGAGGCGTCACCGACGGCAGGCGTTGTCGACAGCCAGAGCGTGAAAACCACAGAAGCTGGAAAGACGGATTGCGGCTATGACGCCGGAAAAAGATCAATGGCAGAAAGCGCCATCTGGTCACCGACACCATCGGCTTGCCCCTCAATCTGGCGGTGCATGCGGCCAACATCCAAGACCGTGATGGGCTGGCTGCCTTTGGCCTGCCGCTGGATCAAGTGTAAGGTAGCCTTTGGCTGCACTGTCTTTTCGCCGATGCCGGCTATCAGGGACCTATCGCCGCGAATGCAGCCGGCGCCAGGCTCCGGCTCGAGATTGTCAAGCGCCACTGCACGCCGAAGGGTTCGAAGTGATCCCAAAACGCTGGGTGATCGAGCGCACTCGGCTGGCTTAATGCAACCGCCGTCTCGCCAAAGATTTCGAACGGCTGATCGAACATTCCAAAGCCATCGCCGTCGTCGCCATCATCCAGCTTCTCGCCAGGCGATTGGCAAACCCATGAAATCGCCAGAAAACTTCAAAAACGGGCTCTTAGCAGCAAATCGAGGGATGGCCCGTGCAGGACAAACGATGACGATTTCTGACCTACGGCGTTGAGCGGTCGATTGAGAGGCCAGCTTGCGGAAACAGCTGGTCCATGACTTTCAATCAGTCATGACCTGAATTTCAATTGGTCACAACCGATTGCCTATAATCCTCTGTCGTATCGCCTGAACGATCAAAATGCTTTGGCGAATCGAAGGGCGAAACCGTCTCTCCAGGCCTCCATCGATACCGGTATCGCTTCGGGACCATCGGTATCTGCGAAGGACTTGTAAAAGGTGCGCGCAAAGAAATTACCGATCGCGGCAGACACCAGAACATCGACCGGATAATGCCTGTCCCCTTCGACCCGGGCCCAGGCCACGGTGCTGGCTAGACCTATGGACGCTGCGCTGATCGATGCCCTCGCCAAGGGTGATCGAACACTCTCATTGAGGTTTTGCTCGATCAGGTAGGCCGATGTGAAGGCCGCAACGGAATGGCCCGAGGGAAAGCTTTGATCAGGGGAGCCATTGGGCCGGTCACGACGGACCGTTTCTTTGAGACCAGCGACAACCGCATTGGCGCCGCCGAAAGCCAGGGCGTTTGCTGCCACGCGCGCGGCAGGAAAGGCGTCATATCGGCCCTGGTTGGGCGCAAGCACGCTCGATGCCGCCATGCCCCCCACCAAGACATTCAGCAGATCGTCGCTTGCCTTGCTGGCGCGATCCTGGCTTCCGAATACCGGCGTCTTGTCCGCGGCCCAATCCGAGATGTCGTTGTCCCAACCGCCTACGCCGATCACGGCTGCACCGGCCAACGGGGTCCAAGTCCTCGGATCGCGCGCCGCGGCGGCGGCGGCGGCAACAAAGCTGTCGCCCGATGGCAAGACTTCCCGAACTGAGCCGCACGCCGTCACTATTGTAAGTAAAAGAGCACAGAGTGCAGATTTCTTCAGATCCAGGCGTAAGTACCAAACCATGTTTTCCAAGCCGCATCATGCACACGTGGCGCAAAACCACGCTTTTCGTGATGCAGCCTAGGAAGGCTGGCTGAAGGACTTCTGAGGCCAAGCTGAAGAAACGCTGAATTCGTCGATACATAGACTTGTCCAGCTGCACGTCTATCAGTCCCGTTTCTGGAATGCCGGAAGCTGCCAGACCATGTTCGGATACCGGCCGCCGCCTGAGTAACCGGTCGGCGCCACTCCCTTGTCAAAAATCGGCCTTCACGCGGGCGCGTTGAAATTGGGCGAGCCAGGTCCTTCCTCCGTCGTGCGGGCATGATGGGCCGAACACTCGCATGGCGCATCCGGCAGGCACTCCACCTGGCCACGGAGAGAAATTTCGAAAATGTCGGGCTCGGCGAGCCTGGCTTCGACCTTCAATCCGAGCTGGTCTGCGTATGCCTTGACCAGCGTCAGACCAAGTCCCGCATGCTGACCACCGGCGCGCGCGGGATCCTTTCGCCAAAATCGATCGAAGAGATGAGCGAGATCCTGCTGAACGAGATCGTGCTGGGCGTTGGTAAGACGCAAGATCAGACGCTGCTCCTCACAATCGATCGTGCAGGCGATTTCGCTGTCGTCGAGGCCATAGAACACGGCGTTGTCAAACAGGTTCGAGAGGATCAGGAACCATAGGTCGCAGGCGCTGTCGATGCAGAGACGCTCAGGACCGGTGTAGTCGAATGTCAGGCATTTTTTCATCGCACCTTCACGTCTGGACGCCCAAACCTCTTCGAGCATGCCGACGAGGTCGAACGTTTCCTTGCTTTTGCCGATGTCGCATGTCTCACCGTTAGCGAGCGCCAGCAAGTTGACCACGATGCGCTCCATCTGCGCGGTCGCCTCGATGACGTCGCCGAAAAACGCTCGCACCAGCTTCTGATCATCGGGCCAACGGCGACCGACCTCCGCCAGATTGCGCAGCTCGGCGAGAGGTGTGCGCAGTTCATGCGCGACATCGGCAGTGAATTGCTTCTCTCTCGAGAACGCGGTCTGAAGACGCGAGAGAAGCGCGTTGAACTGGTCAACGAGCCCTTCGAGCTCTTCCGCAGGCTGATCCAAAGTCAACCTTGAATCGAGCGACCTGTCGTCCAGCACCGCCACCTGTTCGCGAAGTCTCATGATCGGTCTCAGACCTGCACCTGCGACATGCCGGATGAACAGAACGCACGAGATGATGATGATCCCGTCAGGATGAGTGTCGTGCGGATCGATGCGATGACACCGTCCAGTCTTTCCCGTTCCTCCGCTGCGATGATGGATGCGGACTGCTGGTCCACCGTGTCACGGATGTCTTCATCTAGCCGGACTGCAAACTCGAGCCCGATTCCATCCTCGTCCTGTTCGGTCAAGGTCGCCAGAGCTCGGGCTTTCGCGAGCAAGGCGTCGTCGTAGGATTGCCGGACCTGGTGACACGCGATCCTGTCGAGCACCAGCCCTGCAATCACCAAGACAATGCCGATGCCCCCGATGAGCCGGCTGCTCAGCCGCGATGACATCGACTGCCTAGTCCACATCGATGTAATAACCGAAGCCTCTGCGGGTCTGGATGATGTTGGCTTCACCTGCCGCCCGCAGCTTCTTGCGAAGCGCGCTGACATGCGCCTCGATAGCGTTGCGTGTAAGGGCCTGATCGCTGCTGTAGAGATGATCCTGCAGGTGATCTTGAGACATCGCCCTTCCTCTGTTGATGGCGAGAATCTCGAACAATCTGAGCTCGTTCGGGGTGAGCGGCAGCTCACGTCCATTTTTGACCGCACGGCGCAGCGCGGTGTTGAGGCTGACGTCTCCAATCTTGATGATGGGATTTCGCTGATTGTAGGCACGACGAACCAGCGCTTTGAGGCGCGCGATCAGTTCGTCGAACACGAATGGCTTGATCAAATAGTCATCGGCGCCAAGCTCCAGGCCGCGAATCCGATCCTCGGCCTGATCCTTTGCCGAAAGGATCAGCACGCCGGCATTCACGCCATGTCGACGGATCTGTTCAAGGAGCTCGAGGCCATTCAGCTTTGGCAAAATGAGATCGAGCACGATCACGTCGTAAACTGCGGCGAGGGCATAGTTCAGTCCCGTCTCGCCATCGGCGACCTGATCGACCGCGGAGCCGCTACGGCGTAATCCTTCGCTGAGCGACCTGCGTAATCGCTCCGAGTCCTCGATGATCAGAATCTTCATTCCAGAGACAACGGAAAAACCGTTTTCACGTCGAAATGACCGATGGCGAAGCGGAAGTGGTATCAGACCTTTATGCCGAACAGCTTTTCCGCATTCCGGTACGCGATTTTTTCCTTGGCTTCACGGGGCAGATCCACTGCCCGAAACCAGTCGGTTCCTTGCTTCATGTCTGCAAACGGGTAATCGGTTCCAAACATCACGCGATCCACGCTGATGTACCTCAGCAGAAGATGAAGCAGCTCATCCTGGAAGAATGCGCTGGTCGTGTACCAGAAATTGTCGCTGAAGTATTGCCCGATCGGCTTGTTCAGCGAATCTTCGGTCGACTCGGCCATATCTCCGACGATACGCTCGTAGAAGAAAGGAAGGCCCTCTCCCATATGGCCGACGATCATCTGCAGATTGGGGAAGCGGTCGAACGTCCCGGTGATGATCAGTCGAAGGCATTGGGTAACGACTTCCTGGTGCCAGCCATATCCCGAACCGCTGAAGATGTAGTTCGGGAACAGCTGGTCATACCCCGGCCGCACAGTGTTGTAGTAGATATTGAAGACATCCTCAGGCGGGAAGCCTGGATGCAGGTATATCGGCACACCAAGTGCCTCGGCGCGTGCCAGAAGGGGCTCGAAATCGGGATGGTCGAGGAATTTATTGCCAATGAACCCATTGGTCATGGCTCCCACGAAGCCATCTTCGCGAACGGCGCGCTCCAGTTCGTCCGCTGATGCCTCCGGGTCCTGCAGAGGCAAGGTTGCATAGGCCTGGTACCGCCCCGGATAGGTGACCATCGGGCCATCGGCAATCATCTTGTTGAGACGATAGGCAAAATCGACGCCTTCCTGACCGGGGAGATTCTGCACGCCCGGCGTATGTGCGGAGAGGATTTGAACGTTGATCCCCGCCTCATCCATTGCGCCCAAGCGGCCGGGGCCGAGTTCGTCAAGACCGGTTTCCTTGAGGTACGCTACGTGTTCATCGTTGATCGCGTTCAGCGCTATCAGTTCGTCGGTGGTATAGGTCTCTTCCGTGGCGATGAAGGGCAAGTCCTGGTCTCGCAACGCGATGACCGAACTCTCTGCTGCGTCGGCGCGGGAGATAATGGCGGGCACGGACAATCCGACGCCGACACCAAGTGCCGTCCCGCTACTCAGAAAGTTGCGGCGTCCCATCACAAGATGCTTTAGGGATTCTGCGATCGGGTTCATATCAATTTTTGCTCCGATATTTGTGTTATGCAGTGTGGGTGCAGCTTTCGCCTGGCAAAGACTTCAACTCGCCCCCAAGAAGGCGGTCTTGAGCCATCTCCGGGCAGAGCGTTGGATACCGGTGATGAAAGCCGTCTTTCAGACCCTTGATCCGGGTCGGCTGGAAGCCGCTACCAACTGTCGAGCTCGGCGGAGATCAGCTGACCGTCGTTGTCGTACACGGCCTCGTAGTCCTCTCCGTCGAGCTCATAGTCGATCTCGTAGACGGTCTTGCCATTGAGCGTTGCTTCATCGACCGATTCGATCTCTGCGGTTGGATGCTCACGCAGGAGCGATTCCTTCGCTTGCTCCTCATCGGCAAAAACCGGAGACGCCATCATTGACGCCGCCAGCGCCGATATCCCGAGAATTGGCATCCACAACTTTGTTGTTGTTGACCTGACCATCTTCACTCGTTCTCTCCTCATGCTCCTACTAACCGATTGATTCGCTGCCATTTGTCGCCCTCATTGGTCGCCAAATGCAGGAACACTATAAGAAGCGGGCCGTGATCAACTTGTTGGGCCGATGTGAGGAGAATGTGAAATGCAGCAACATCTACGCCAGGAAGATGCGGGAGATGGCCGAGTTCTGCGCTTGTGACCTGCTTCTTGGATCATTTGGCGTGAGAAAATCCCGCCTGATTTGCTCAGGATGGGCTGGGTCGCCCTGAGCTCTTCATCAACTGCAAGCGTCACCAGAGCGGTTTGGCTGGCTGATAGGGCAGCCTTTAGCCCGGTTCATTCATGAGTGCTGTTTGAGACATCCAATTCTCGCCGTCTCGGCCGAGTGGATCGGCAGGAAGCAGCGGTGATCGTGATGGGCATGGAACACGGAGAGCTGCTGATGGCCGTGAACGCGATCCAAGGTGTCGTCGATATTGAGGACGATGGGAGCTCACGAAAGCTGTTGCAGTAGAGCTCGACCATGGCGTCCATCATGGGTGAAAGCGCGGTCCTGCCGGGCAGTTCTCGAGCTGGTACAGTTTCGGTCGGGCCGATCAGCTCGACAAGGCGGCGCTGGAACGCCTGGTCCACAGTATTCAGCGTGTTCAGGATGATGCCGGCGGAACATCAGCCGATGGGTGTTCCCGGCTTGGCGACATGATGTTGCTGCATTTCACATTCTCCTCACATCGACCCAACAAGTTGATCACGGCCCGCTTCTTATAGTGTTCCTGCATTTGGCGACCAATGAGGGCGACAAATGGCGCCGAATCAATCGGTTAGTAGGGGCATGAGGAGAGAACAAGTGAAGGTGACCAGCTCAAAAACGACAAAGTTGCGGATGCCATTGCTGGGGATATCGGCGCTGGCGGCGTCAATGACGGCGTCTCCGGTTCTTGCCGATGAGGAGCGAGCGAAAGAATCGCTCCTGCGCGAGCATCCAACCGCACAGATCGAATCGGTCGATGAAGAAACCCTCGATGGCGAGACCGTCTACGAGATCGAGTATGAGCTCGACGGAGAGGATTACGAGGCGCTGTATGACGCGGACGGTCGGCTGCTCGATGTGGAGGTGGAGAGCGGGGGAATTCCGCTCAATCTGGGAATCTCCGTAGAATACAGCACAGAGCACTATCGCGGCACTGGCAGCGAACTCGAGGTCCTTCCGGCCATTTTTTGGGACAATGGGACGTTTTTTATCGAGGAAGCCAGTCTGGGCTTTCGCTTCTATCGGGGCCTGATCGACGCTGCGGCGTTTGTCGAGGTCGATTTCGGCGCCGGATACGATCCTGACGACAGTGATTTTCTCGATGGACTCGATGAGCTGGATACGCCGGTCAATCTTGGCGTATTGCTCGAGAAAGAAACCGACCTTGTCGACTTGTCGTTGAGCTTCAAGGCCGATGTCGCCGGCGCCTATAGCGGCTATGTCGCGGCGGTCGGCGTTGGCAAAGAGTTCCCGTTGACCGACTGGCTGGTTGCTGATGTCGGTGCTGAAGTCGCCTACTACGACAAGAACTATAACGACTATTACTATGGTGTCGATGGCCAGTTCGCCCTGGCAAACAGGCCTGCTTACGAAGCAGATGGGGACTTCAACTATGAGCTTGAAGTTGGTCTCCGCAGCGAGGTGTTCGATGGTCTGACCGTGTTCACCAACGCCGAATACACGCTGTTCGGTTCCGAAGTGAAAGACAGTCCACTTACCGAAGGTAACGATCAGCTGTCGATCGGGATCGGCTTTGCGTATGAGATCGGGAAATTGTACGATCTCGTTTTCTAGTGGAGTGTCCACAACATGGTTCAGATCTGCAGGCTAAAGAAATCTCCTTCGATCAGCGTGAGCCCGTAAGCGGCGCATTCTTGGGAGTTCCAAGCCCATGAACATTGATAACACACCGCCGGTCCGCCGATGACGGAACCACTCGATCTTGTGCTGATAGAGGACAACCACGACATTGCGGAAAACATCGTGCTCTATCTTGAAGGCAGGGGACACCGCATGGAGTGGGCCTGGAGTGGCCAGGCCGGATTGTCACTCCTGGAACAGAATAAATACGATGCTGTGCTGCTGGACGTCATGCTTCCCGGCATCGACGGCTTCACCTTGGCGATCAAGGCCAGGCATACGTTGAAAATTACGACGCCGATCTTGTTCCTGACCGCACGCGATACTCTGGAAGACAAGCTTGAAGGATTTACGTCCGGCGGCGACGACTACTTGACCAAGCCATTTGCGATGGAGGAAATGGAGGCGCGCATACTGGCTCTGGCAAGGCGTGCTTCCGGTCAGGTGACGGACGAGCTGAGGCTTGGTGAGTGGTCGGTTCAGATAAATCAGCTCCAGATTTACTTTCAGGATCAGGTCGTCAGGACGACCCAAATCGGCTTCAAAATCTTTAAAGCGCTCGTTTCTGTTTATCCTAATGTGCTGCTTCGCAGCGATATAGAGAAGCTGATCTGGGGAGATGACCCGCCCGACAGCGATGCGCTTCGAAGTCACATGTTCTCGCTGCGGAAAGCGCTCGGGGAAGTGACACGAACGCCGGTCATCGAGACAGTGCATGGTGTCGGCTTTCGTCTCAGTATCGACGTTCGCGGCGATGACAGGCGTGGCAAAAAGTAAGGCAACGTCGATGGCAGCAGCACCATGACCTTGCGCGCCAATATCTTGCGAAGCTTTCTCATCTTTCAATTGTTGATGAGCTTTCCTGGGGTCGTGCTTGTCATCTTCGCCTCCTATTCTGCTCAAGATGAACTCCAAGTGGCGCTTCTTCATTTGGAAGTGGCGGATTTCAAACAGCGCTACCAGAAAGACCCGAACGCGCGCTTGCCCGATAGCGCCAGTATTGCGGGATATGTCGGATTGCAGGATGTGCCCGACACGTATCGGCCGCTTGTGCAGGGCCTCGAGCCAGGTGTGTTCCAGCTTAAACAGGACATTCTATCGGAGCTTGCCGACGAGCGCGAGATACGGGTGATCGTGGAGCCGCTGGGGGAAGGTCAACCTTCATTGTACTTCATATCGGATATCCCCGATGCGGAGGCTGATCGGTCGGCGGAAACCAATCTGCTTTATCTGTTGGCCATCTATCTGGCGATCAATGGCTTGTTCGGGACGTGGTGGGCTTCGTTCGTTTCAAGAAAGATATCCAGACCGCTGGAGTTGATGACCGAAGAGATAAGAAGTGCAAATACTGACGATCCGGAAACCAACCTCAGCGCGATCTATGGCGATGGCGAGATCGGCATCTTTGCTCGGACTCTCGATGACAAGAACCGGCGAATCACTGAATTCATCCAGCGCGAGCGGAATGTCATGCGGAATGTCAGCCATGAATTGCGCACACCCATCACTGTGTTGAGAAGCTCGCTGTCGATCGTCAAAGGAGGCCCGTTGGACCGCCCAACCTATACGGTCGACCGCAACATGATGGAAAAGGTCGAGCGTGCGGCCCGTGATTTGGAAGCCATGATCGAGGCCTTCTTATGGCTCGGCCGCGAGCAGGACGATTGCGAGGAGCCGACCGATTGCAGCGCCTGTGTCGAGAGGGCAATTGCGGATCACGTCTATCTTGCGGAAGCAAAGCAATTAGAGCTCAGGGTCGACGTTGATCGGCGCGTAACACTGCCGTGCAAGGAGCAAATTTTCTACATTGCTGTCGCTAACTTGGTGCGCAACGCTTTCAACCATGCAAATGCGGGCGTTGTCTCCATCCGCTTGAGCGGCGGGACTTTCGAAGTGTGCAACGACGATCCAGGGTTGGATCAACGAACACTCGCACATCTCACCGAACCCGACGTGAAAGGCGATCTCAGTGATGGATTCGGCCTGGGCCTGCATATCGTTCAGCAGATCTGTGATCGAATGTCTTGGACGCTCAAGATCGCGCTGAATTCAAATGTAGATGGCGTTACAGCGTCCATCGCCTTTTACTGATTTCTGAATGCTTGAAGCAAGTACAGACGGCATGACGCCAAGAGACATCTAATACCGTCCCTGCGAAGTTTTGGCTCACCCTGGTTGTAAAATCTGACGGCTATGATTCGCTGTTTTCGGCAGCATTGGGAGGTGAGTAGATGCTGGCGGCACTGGTTATCCTGACCTGCCCCCTTCAAACCGCTGACCTGCATCCTGGGAATTGGACCATGGCGGGTGTGAAAATTCTCGTTTAGCGAAGAGGGCTGCTGACGAGGAAGATGCATGAAAAAGTCGACATTCACGGATGCACAGATCGCGTTCATTCTGCGGCAGGCGGAAGAAGGCACTGCGGTTGAGGAGGTCTGCCGGAAGGCCGGCATTTCGCAGCAAACGTACTATAGGTGGCGCAAGAAATATGGCGGTCTGATGCCATCAGAGATGAAGCGTCTCAAGCAGCTCGAAGAGGAGAACGGCCGGCTCAAACGGATCGTTGCCGACCTTTCTTTGGACAAGGAGATGCTTCAGGACGTTATCCGCCGAAAGCTCTAAAGCCTGCGCGGCATCGAGAGCTGGTGGACGATCTCCGGGTGATCTGGAAGGTGAGCATCAGGCGGGCTTGCAAGGTTCTGCAGGCTCAGCGTTCGACCTATCACTACGTGTCCATCAGTCCGCCGCAGGCTGATCTGAAGAAGCGGATCAAGGAGATCGCCGAGACGCGCGTACGCTACGGCTACCGGCGGATCCATGTGCTTTTGCGCCGGGAAGGCTGGCTTGTGAACACCAAGCGGGTTTATCGGCTGTATCGGGAGCTGGGCTTGCAGCTACGCAACAAGGCGCCCAAGCGGAAGGTCAAAGCCAAGCTGCGCGAAGGCCGGACCGATCCCAAACGGCGAAACGATGTCTGGGCGATGGATTTTGTCCATGACCAGCTCTACGACGGCACGAAAATCCGCGTGCTGACGATCATCGATGCGTTCACGCGCTATGTGCCGGCTATCGATGCACGGCGGTCCTACACCGGCGCGGATGTCGTGGCGACGCTCGAGCGGGTCTGTGCCGAGCTTGGCTATCCCAGGTCCGTCCGGATCGACCAGGGGCCGGAGTTCATCTCGAAAGACCTTGATCTCTGGGCCTATGCCAAGAGTGTCGAGCTCGACTTCTCGCGGCCAGGCAAGCCGACGGACAACGCCTTCATCGAGAGCCTGAACGGCAAGTTCAGAGCCGAATGTCTGAGCGCGCACTGGTTCATGAACCTTGCCGATGCGCGGAGAAAGTGCGAGTCATGGCGGATCGACTACAATAACCACCGGCCACACAGCTCGCTTGGCTACCAGGTGCCGGCGGCGTTGATGTTGAGCTCAAGGCAGACCAGCCCACCTTGAGCTCATCAGGCGGAATTTTCTCACGCCAAATGGTCCAGGAAACGGGTCAAGCTCATCTGCGCCAGCCGCTCTCATAGCAGCTGGTCTGGTTTGAAGGGCGCAGGTCAGTCACTGGTGCTGTCTGCGGTCTAGGCCAGCCGAGAGGCTATTCAGGACCCGTCGTTTTGCATTGACGGCCGATCGCCTTCAGCGGTGTCGGCCGTCTCTGGCTCAACCTTTTTTTCGGCCTTGGCCTCCCTCTTGGCGACTTTTTTCGCGGCTTTGGCCCGCTCGCGTTCATTGCGCTCGAAGCGATAGTTCGGCTTGCGTGCCATGAACTCCCAATCAAGTTTGCAGCATCAAGGAAGAAAAAGGCGGCACCTGACGTCCAGGCACCGCCTCGTCTTTTCCAGCGATAGGAAAACTAGTTCTGGACGCGGAGATTCTCGGCGGAAGATTTGCCGTCGCGTCCCGGCACCAGTTCGTACTCAACCTGCTGTCCGTCGGAGAGGCCCTGAAGGCCGGCGCGCTCGACGGCGGAAACATGCACGAACACATCCTTCGAGCCGTCATCCGGCTGAATGAATCCGTAGCCTTTGGTGGGATTGAACCATTTCACGGTGCCTGCAGCCATGACTTGTTCCTTCGCTGTATTTGCACGGGGCAAGCTTGGCTGGATTGCGAAAGATTGCCGCGGATGTGCTCTCTAGTCCGGCCGGACGGTAACCGATCGGCGAGATTAAGCAACAAGCAACGCGACTTTTGGTGAAATTGCTTCGTGGCCAGACGGGCATCGATTGGTGCGATGATCTTCAATAACGCCCGTTGTGCCGGAAATCGTGAGGAAAACAAGAGGCGGACACCGAAACGATCGCAGCGGCGGCCGCCTCCTGATCGATCTAGCCGCTGGCGATCACGACTCGCCGAGTTCGGTGATCATCTCGGCACAGGCCCGCGCCACGTCCTTGCTGCCGGGCATCGTCGCCTATCCCCATTCCTCGATGTGGGTGGCGCGCTGGAACGATCTGACATCATCCAGCTTGCTCATCCGGCGGTCGGAATCAGTTTGCTGCTGACACTGATCGACGCAAATCGGCGCGAGGGCGGAACCACGGCCGAGTCCGCGCGATCGTTCGCCATCTCTTCCGCGATGCCATCAGTCACCCAGCTACCCGAACCAAAGCCGACGACCGCCAGCGCCATGGCGCCACCGATCGCGCCCATGAGAATAAGCTTGGTCTGTTCAACGCTTATCATGAGGACGTGCTTTCGATCAGACGCAAAATGCTTGGGCACCCGCATTAAGAAAAATGCCATAATATGTTTTTCTTTTGTATGTTTACTTCATTCTTTTCTGGTATTTTGTTGAATCTGGACTTGCTACTATTTTTAATATCATATCTAAGTTTAGCAATGGGCAAGAAATATTTCTTCGTTTTTTAGAAATGACGTGGAAATCTACACCCGGGTGCGATGCTAACACATCCACCTTGACGAATTCGTTTGCTATTTGAATAGGAATATGCTTTTTTCGCGCATCAATTGCCGTGTGTGGACAACGAAAAGCTCGTTGGCGGCCTTTGCAGCGCATTCGTGAACGGCTTCCCGCCGTGTCGCCGATAGACGCAAACAAGCTCCCACCGGCAGTCCATCCATACTGACAGCCTTAACGGCATTATGCCGTCGAGCGCTATTGGCCGCATGGTCACGGCACCTCGACGAACGAAAGTTGCTACTTGAAACAGTTCCATGACCTCGGCCTCGCCGGGTCGCTCCTTCAAGCCGTGTCGGCTGAAGGCTACCAAGCGCCGACGCCCATCCAGGCGTCGGTGATTCCCACCATGCTCGCTTCCAAAGACATCCTCGCGATCGCCCAGACCGGGACCGGCAAGACCGCGTCCTTCGTGTTGCCCCTGCTCGATCGGCTGGTCCGAAACCCACGCAGGCCCAGATCGAGGAGCTGCGGTGCGCTGATCCTGGCGCCAACGCGCGAACTCGCCTCTCAGATCGCGGACAGCATCCGCACTTACGGCCGCTTCACCCGCCATTCGACCGCCGTGATCGTCGGCGGGGTGAAGCCAGGACCGCAGATCCGCGCCATGGCGCGGGGTGTCGACATCGTCGTCGCCACGCCCGGTCGGCTGCAGGATCACCTCGACTCCGGTGCCATTCACCTCGGCGATACCGACATCGTGGTTCTGGACGAGGCCGATCAGATGCTGGATCTCGGTTTCATGCCGGCGATTCGCCGCATTCTCGCCAGGATCGAGGGCGAGCGGCAGACCGTGCTGCTCTCCGCCACCATGCCGGCGCCGATCAGGCGGCTTGCCGACGAATTCCTTCGAGATCCGCTCGAGATCTCGGTGGCACCGGCGGCACGGCCGATCGAGGCGATCGATCAGAAGGCGATGCATATGGCCGATCGTCCCGCTAAGCGTCAGGCATTGCTCGATATCCTGGCGGGCCAGGATGTCGAACGGGCCATCGTGTTCACGCGCACCAAGCGCGGCGCGGACAGGGTCAACGAGCACCTGCAGAAAGCCGGGCTGGTCGCGGATGCGCTTCACGGCAACAAGAGCCAGGGGCAGCGTCAGCGGACGCTCGCCGGCTTTCGCTCGGGCCGGCTCAAGGTGCTGGTCGCCACCGACATCGCCGCGAGGGGCATCGACATCGACGACGTCTCGCACGTCGTCAACTACGAACTTCCCGACGTGCCGGAGGCCTATGTCCACCGCATCGGACGGACGGCCAGGGCCGGCAGGAGCGGCACCGCCGTTTCCCTCTACGACAATAGCGAGCGCGCGCAGCTCCGCGAGATCGAACGCCTGATCGGCCGTTCGCTCGACGGCTCGTCCGAGCAAGGGGCGCCATGCGCGCGAGGCTCCGGCAAAGCGTCGCCGAAGCGCTCGGAAGGGCCGGCTGCCGAAGGTGCCGAGAAGCGCCGCGGCCGCATGCGGCATCGTCGCGCCAAGCCCGAGACCCGGCATGCGTCGACAGGCGTCAAGAGCGGCCATCGTCGCCGGCCCGATCGCGCCGGGCCGATCGAGCGTCAGGCTCGGGTGTGAGCGCTGACGCATCATCCGCGAAACGGGGGCGCACCTGCCCCCGTCGTCAACCCTACCCCCGTCGTCAACAAGGACAAGGATCGAGATCATGAGCAAAGGTACCGTCAAGTGGTTCAACGCCACCAAGGGCTACGGCTTCATCAGCCCCGAGAATGGCGGCGGTGACGTCTTCGTGCATATCAGCGCGGTCGAGCGGGCCGGCCTCGGCAGCCTGAACGAAGGCCAGACCGTCAGCTACGACGTCGAGGTCGACAAGCAGCGCGGCAAGTCGTCCGCGGTGAATCTGCGGGCCGACTGAGCCGCAGGATCGATCGACGCGGCGCGCATCACGGTTTGCGGTCTGCGCGCTGCTGTCGATGGACTGGCCGTGGCTCCACGACGGCGAAGCCATCGCTGCGAACGTTCGGTGACCTGGGGAGGATTGGACAATGCGCACCACCAGATCGAGCCCTCAGAGACGGGCCGCGGACATGGCCGCACGCGATCGAACCGTGATGCAGGAAATCGAAAACGAGCAGAAGGCGCGCTACGAGAAGTCGGCGCGTCTTCGTGCGCTTCGTCTCGCCAAGGAGGCCACCGACAAGGCAAGTTCGGCAAAGGCCGAGGCCGAGCGGCTGGCCGCGGCCGAGCAAGCACTCACATCATCGGCCACGAAGCCTGCGCGGATCAGGAAGAGATCGGCGGTCGAAAAGAAGGCCGAGGCGGCCGAGCGGCCGACGCAGCATGGCTAGACGCCGGCGAGGCGTAGCCTTGGTGCCGTCGTCGATCAGCGGACTGCTGGCGTGGCTTTTCTCGCCTGCCCTGATCGGCGCGCTCGTCGGGTGCGGGTCGGCGCCGAATGAAAGCCGGCGCGCCGACGTCGCGAGCGACGTCTCGCTCGCCGAGGCCAATCAGCCCGGCAGCTATGCTTATGTCAGCGGCATGACCGGGATCACCGCGGTCGCCATGGCGGGCGGCTTCACCTATCGCGCCCGCCAGTCGGGCATGAGCGTGCAGCGGCGGGGCGAGGATGGCCGCAGGAGCATGGGACTTGCGAGCACCGTCCTGCCGGGCGATAGTCTCAACATCGAGGAGCGTTTCTTCTGATGACCTCCACCATGCACTCGATTTCGCTCAAAGGGCCGTAGCCATGCTCATGCCGATTGCACGCCTTCAGGCCGCCCTGGAACCCAACCACAAGCGTGGCGCCGAAAGGCCGGAGGAATGGCCGATCGTCCGTCTGTTCACGCCCTTGGGGAAGAGCGCCTGGCTGTTGTCCCGGATCGACCCGAACGACAAGGACAAAGCCTTCGGGCTGTGCGACGAGGGCGACGGTCGCCCAAGTCTCGGGTATGTCAGCCTGGAGGATCTTGCCCACCGCTTCGGCCATCTGTCGGTTCGCTGGGACGACAAATTTCAAGCGAACAGGCCGCTCAGTGTCTACGCTTCGGACGCCAGCAAAGCTGGCCGCATCCAGAACTGAACAGCGCTTTCAGTTTCGACGGCACGGCCTCGATCACGCAGGCGCCGCCATGCGGATTACGCTATGAGGCACGATCTGAAGGCTGGGTGCGCGCGCCAAGCGTTCGCTCGAACTCCCCTCTGTCGCCAACAACCATCGGAGCGCCCGACATTGCCCTCGACCCTGAACGCCGACAGGGCCAGTGCGCCCATCGATCAAGCCCGCGCGACTGCCGCGCCGATCTGTGAAAAAGAATGGGCGCAAAAGCTCGCCGCCTATCGCACGCCCAGGCTCAAGCGAAGCCTGTTCGAGCTCGCCGTGACCGCCGTGCCGTTCGTGGTTTTCTGGCTTGGCACGCTGATCGGTGTGAAGCTCGGCTACTGGCCGAGCCTGCTGCTCGCCCTGCCGGCGGCCGTCTTCCTGATGCGCCTGTTCGCGATCCAGCATGACTGCGGCCACGGCTCGTTCTTCAAGAGCCGCCGGGCCAACGACATGCTCGGCCGCGCGATCGGCGTCTTGACGCTCACCCCCTATGACGACTGGCGGCGCAGCCACGCCAAGCATCACGCAGGCTCGGGCAATCTCGACCGGCGCGGCGTCGGCGACATCGACCTCCTGACGGTGGCGGAATACCGGGCACTGCCCTTTCGCCGCCGCTTCGCCTACCGCCTGTCGCGCAACGCCATCGTTCTCCTGGTCATCGCGCCGATCTACGTCTTCATCCTCCGCCAGCGCCTGCCGAACGACCTGTTCGGCGCCGACCGGCGGGCATGGACCAGCACGCTCTCGACCAATCTCGCCATCGCCGCTTTCCTGATCGGCCTCGGCCTCCTGGTCGGCTTCGGCCCGCTCCTCCTGGTGCACGTGCCGATCATCCTGATCGCCTCGGCGGTCGGCATCTGGCTCTTCTACGTGCAGCACCAGTTCGAGCACACCTACTGGGCGCGTGACCCGGAGTGGAGCTTTCACAAGGGCGCCTTCCACGGCAGCACCCACTACGATCTCCCGGCCGCACTCCGCTGGCTCACCGCCAATATCGGCATCCACCACGTCCATCATCTGGTCAGCCGCATCCCGAGCTACCGCCTGAACGAAGTCCTCCACCACCACCCGGAACTGCGCGACATCGGCCGTCTAACCCTGGCGCAGAGCCTGAGTTGCTTCCGCCTGGCGCTTTGGGACGAGCGGCGGCAGCGGCTCGTCGGATTCCGAGAGGCCGGAGCCCTGGCGTGACAAGCTGCGACGACTCGAAAGGAAGTGCACAAAGCAAGGCGAGCCAGCGTTCTTCGTCGGCAAAACTGGAGAGGTAGCCCGAGAGGGTGACGTGGATTTCGCGCTGGGTCTCGGCGATGAACTGCAGCAGGGAGCCAATCATCCCTGGGTCGGCCAGGCGCGATGCTCGTCGTCGATCACGAAGGCATGTCTGTGGCGCCAGACGCCGCCCTCACGTACGGCATCGCCGAGATGGGGGTGGCCGGGCGGCAGGTCGCGGTGGACATGCTCGATGATGTCAGGATCATCCGCCGGCCAGAGCAGCCAGGCGGCGAGCACGCCAAGCGCTGCGCAGAGGCCGAGTGCGGCAAAGGCGCTGCCCATGCCGGCCCGCTCGCCGATCCAGCCGGCCGGACGGCGTCAGCACGGTGGAATAGAAGAGGCCGAGCCCGAACCAGAGCAGGAGCAGCAACGTCCAGGGCGGCTTGAGGCCCGCCATCCACTCGCCGCCGAGCGCCAGCAGGAGGATGGTCATGCCAAGGGCGGCCGGTGTCATCACGGCCCGGTCGCGCAAGCGCTCCAGCAGGCTCGGCAGCGTGAGGGCAGCGAGCCGCAGCCGAAGGCGCCGAGCGCCATGGCGACGTCGCTCTCGCCGCCTTGATAGCCGGCGCGCACGATGACCACCGTGTTGACGATCACCAGGGCGCCGCCGGCCGCGGCAGCGAGGTTGAGCGAGAGAAGCCCGCGCAGCCTGGGCGTCGCGAGGTAGATGCGGCTGCCTCGCGTCAGCCGCTTGAAGAAGGGGCGCTCATGTCGATCTTGGCCATCGACCAAGCGGTCGCGCACGCCGTGGCCGAAGGCGACAAGGGCTGCATCCAGGAGATCACCGGGGTCTATCTGATCCCGTTCATCTATCTTGGCGCCAAGCACATGGTGACCGGTTGCGATCACATCCTGTTTCTGCTGGGGGTGATCTTCTTTCTCTACCGGATGCAGCATATCGCGATCTATGTGAGCCTGTTCGCGCTCGGCCATTCGACCACCATGCTGCTGGGCGTCTATTTCAATGTCGGCATCAACAGCTACGTCATCGACGCGATCATCGGCCTCTCGGTGGTCTATAAGGCGCTCGACAATCTCGGCGCCTGTCAGCGCTGGTTTGGCTTTCAGCCCAACACCAAGGCCGCAACCTGATCTTCGGCTTCTCCCACGGCTTCGGCCTCGCCAGCAAGATCATCGACTACGACATCGCGCAAAATGGCCTGATCCCGAACCTGCTGGCCTTCAATGTCGGCGTCGAGATCGGCCAGCTCTTGGCCCTTGGCGCGATCCTGATCGTCATGGGCTGGTGGCGGCGCCATCAAAGCTTCCTGCACCACGCCTATACCGCCAACGTCGCCCTGATGTGCGCCGGCTTCGTGCTGATCGGCTATCAGCTCACCGGCTACGTCGTCTCCTGATTCTTATTTGCACCCCATCAATTCGGAGCCCCAAAGGTACAACGAGGACATGCCCACCCGCGCCGAGCTGCCGACCTCCAGGCAGCTGATCCGCTCGACCTGATCGCCCTGGTGGCGGCGATCGTCATCCTGGTGACCGCCGTGCTGCCGGGCGAATACGGCATCGATCCGACGGGCATCGGCAAGGCGCTCGGTCTGGCCGAGATGGGCGAGATCAAGGTCCAGCTTGCCGAGGAGGCCGAGGCCGATCGCCAGCGCGATCTCGAAAACGCAGCACCAGTGCAGACCGATCAAAGCTCCAGCCTGATCGGCAAGGTGTTCGCAGCGCTGCTGATCAGCCCGGCCCATGCACGGCGGCATCCGACGAGGTGTCCTTCACCCTCGATCCCGGCCAGGGCATCGAGATCAAGCTGGTCATGGCCGAGGGCGCCAAAGCCGACTTCTCCTGGCGTGTCGATGGCGGTGTGGTCAATTATGACCTGCACGGCGATGGCGGTGACAACGAGATCAGCTACCAGAAGGATCGCGGCGTCGAGGGCGATGAAGGCGTGCTCGAAGTCGCCTTCGACGGCAATCACGGCTGGTTCTGGCGCAATCGGGGCGCTGGCCCGGTTACCGTCACCCTCAACGTCAGCGGTGAGTACACCGAGGTGAAGCAGTATATTTAGCGATCGCCGGGAACAGCGTGGCGTCCAGAAGGACGTCACGCCCATCGTTCTTAGGCTTCTCCGGCCAACACCACATCAGAACAGGATCGATTGCCATGCGCCTCATCACGTTACTTGCCGGCCTGGCTCTCTTTGCTTCCGGCGCCCTCGCGCATGGCACCCACGGTGCCAGCGACCTACCGCCGCTGCCACAGGACCGCATCGAGGAGGTGGCGGACAGCTATGTCGATCAGCTCGTAGCCGGCGAGCAGATCCCATCGTCCTGGCAGGACGCCGAGCGCATGCCGCCGGTCGAAAAGGAGATCGAGCAGACCCCGGTGTGACGCATCCACTATGTCAACGAGCAGATCGACGGGGCCGATAAGCGCGAGCTCTTTCTCTTTCTGACGCCGCAAGGCGACTTCCTCGGCGCAAGCCATGTCGACGAGTCGAGCTGATCAGGACAGAAGCCAGACGATGACGGCGTAGCGCGCGGTCTTGGCGAGCGCAACCAGCGGCAGGAAGACGGTGATCGGCGTGCGCATGACGCCTGCGGCGACCGTCAGGGGATCGCCGATGATGGGGACCCACGATGCGAGCAACGACCAGACGCCGTAGCGCCGATACCAGACCTGCGCACGTTCGAGACTGTCAGCGCTGACAGGGAACCAGCGACGGTCCTTGAAGCGCTCGGCAACGCGCCCCAACAGCCAGTTGACGCAGGAGCCCGCGGTGTTGAAGACGCTGGCGATGGCCAGGAGCAGAGCAATAGGGGCCGCCTCAGCGACCACTAACCCGGCGAGCACGGCCTCCGAGGACGCAGGCAGCAAGGTCGCAGCAAGAAAGGCCGTGGCAGCAAGCGTGGTTAGTTCCAAGGGATCAGTCAGTTCTCGATTTTGTCTCAATAGTCATCGGCATCGAAGCAAAAAGCCCGGCTGCAATGCTTCTCGCAAGGCTACTGGAGGGAGTGTGTAGCGCTTCTACCAGAAGAGCCAGTCTAAATGCCAAATCTGCTATCGTGTCCTTTGACCTGCCCCCGATGAATGTGCCACCTGCAATGTTAGTGCTGTCGCTGTTGACCTGCATCCTGGGAATTGGACCATGGCGGGTGTGAAAATTCTCGTTTAGCGAAGAGGGCTGCTGACGAGGAAGATGCATGAAAAAGTCGACATTCACGGATGCACAGATCGCGTTCATTCTGCGGCAGGCGGAAGAAGGCACTGCGGTTGAGGAGGTCTGCCGGAAGGCCGGCATTTCGCAGCAAACGTACTATAGGTGGCGCAAGAAATATGGCGGTCTGATGCCATCAGAGATGAAGCGTCGCAGTCGAAGGAGAGAACGGCCGGCTCAAACGGATCGTTGCCGACCTTTCTTTGGACAAGGAGATGCTTCAGGACGTTATCCGCCGAAAGCTCTAAAGCCTGCGCGGCATCGAGAGCTGGTGGACGATCTCCGGGTGATCTGGAAGGTGAGTATCAGGCGGCTCTAAAGGTTCTGCAGGCTCAGCGTTCGACCTATCACTGATGCGTGTCCATCAGTCCGCCGCAGGCTGATCTGAAGAAGCGGATCAAGGAGATCGCCGAGACGCGCGTACGCTACGGCTACCGGCGGATCCATGTGCTTTTGCGCCGGGAAGGCTGGCTTGTGAACACCAAGCGGGTTTATCGGCTGTATCGGGAGCTGGGCTTGCAGCTACGCAACAAGGCGCCCAAGCGGAAGGTCAAAGCCAAGCTGCGCGAAGGCCGGACCGATCCCAAACGGCGAAACGATGTCTGGGCGATGGATTTTGTCCATGACCAGCTCTACGACGGCACGAAAATCCGCGTGCTGACGATCATCGATGCGTTCACGCGCTATGTGCCGGCTATCGATGCACGGCGGTCCTACACCGGCGCGGATGTCGTGGCGACGCTCGAGCGGGTCTGTGCCGAGCTTGGCTATCCCAGGTCCGTCCGGATCGACCAGGGGCCGGAGTTCATCTCGAAAGACCTTGATCTCTGGGCCTATGCCAAGAGTGTCGAGCTCGACTTCTCGCGGCCAGGCAAGCCGACGGACAACGCCTTCATCGAGAGCCTGAACGGCAAGTTCAGAGCCGAATTGTCTGAGCGCGCACTGGTTCATGAACCTTGCCGATGCGCGGAGAAAGTGCGAGTCATGGCGGATCGACTACAATAACCACCGTACACAGCTCGCTTGGCTACCAGGTGCTGGCGGCGTTGATGTTGAGCTCAAGGCAGACCAGCCCACCTTGAGCTCATCAGGCGGAATTTTCTCACGCCAAATGGTCCAGGAAACGGGTCAAGCTCATATCGCCAGCCGCTCTCATAGCAGCTGGTGCGGTTTGAAGGGGGCAGGTCAAAATAGCCGGCAGGAGATGACGAACCAGAGGGGCAATGTTCCGCGCAGATTGACAGTGTCCGCGCATCGCCTCTATCGAGCGCTGTTCGCACCCTTTGCCGACAGCCTCGGAGGCATCGACCATCTGATCGCGATTTTCGATCGTGACATGGAGCACCTGCCGCCGTCCCTGTTCCTGCGCTCGGCCGCGCCGACGGCCGATTACGGCCTGTTTCGCATCGAGGCTGCGGACGAGGCGTTCGCTCCGTTCCGCAAGCTCGATTTTCTGGCCAGACATCTGAGTCTTTCGCCCTGCCGTCGATCGGCACGCTCAAGGCGCTGAGGCAGCGCGGCCCGGCACGCTCGCGCCGCCGCCCCTTCGCCGCGTTCGGCAACCCCGTCTTCGATGGCGCCTCCCCGGATGCGCGCATGCCCGATATCACCGAAATGCCAGCGTCGGTAGAACTGGACGTCCGTCGATGGGGCAGCCGGCATCAGGACCCTCTGCTCGCCTCGGAAGACGAGCTTTTGGCCCTGGCGTCGCTGGTCCAGGTCGATCGGCGAGATATCTTTCTTCGTGACAGGGCCAACGAGACCATGCTCGAACGGCTCGATCTCAACGCCTACCAGACCCTCGCCTTCGGCACGCATGTGGTCATTCCCGACGATGGCAGGCCGGCGATCGCCGAACCCGCGCTGCTCCTGCGGGTCTCTGATCGCATCAATTCCGACGACGACGGTATCCTCACCGAGAGCGAGATCGCCCGGCTCAACGTCGCCGCGGACCTGGTCATGCTGTCGATCTGCCGAAAATCAGGCCCTCCAAGCCGTCCGGGAGGGGAGGCACTCTCGGAGCTCGCCCGCGCCTTCCTGCTCGCGGGTGCCCATGCCCTTTTGGTCGGCCACTGGGGCAGCGAGCGGGACGCCATGCGCGCGCTGACCGAACGCACTATGGTGTTTCTGGGCCATCACCCCGCTGCCGGGCGTGCCGCGGCCTTGCGGCGCGCGATGATCGACATGATCGAGACGGCGCCCGATGTCCGCTACAGCCACCCGGCTCTCTGGGCCGCTTTCAAGATTGTCGGCGATGGACGCGGTTGAATGGTCGCCGCCTTTGGGAGGCTCCCGTCAATGACCCATGGAGGGGCGCACGCACGACTTCCCCGCGCTGGCCTTCAGCCTGAGGGATGAGCGGCCGACGATGACCGCGACCACTCCTTCCGGGGGGGTAGTGGTATGTCTTTGCCAGAAGGCTCCCGCTCCCAACTCGCGAAAACCTGGCTGCATGCCGTCGATCTTGGTGGTGACGGAGGGAATCAAATGCCGTGGACACTCCACTAGAGCGGATCCCGATCAGATGTGATCGGGATGCACGCTCTATCTCTTTGTTTCAACGCATTTTCTGATCGATCAGTCGTTTCCATCTGATCAGGAAAAGCTCTAGGGTCGAAACTCGATCAGGCTCGGCTTGTTCATCGATTGCGGACGGTCTTTTTGCCGTCAGCTTTACGATGTCTTAACCGAGCTTTGCCACCATGATGATTGGTCCATGCGATCCTGGGAGTCTGCCCGTCCGTCACAACAGATAGGGCCAGGTTCGGACTTCCAGGATCGCATGGACCAGTGTGCGATGATCGCAGGAAACGATGAAGAAACGGTAAAGAGCCCCTCGCTTGCGACGAAACCATGCGCGACCGAGCGCATTGAAGCTCATTGGGTTTCGACCCTAGGTTAAGACAATCTTCATCAGCTTCGTTCATAGTCGTCTCGCGGATGGCGGAGGGGCGGTCCGGTTTATGTCGCAGCGAGGCGAGGACGTTCATCGACATGATCGATGTGTTGACAAGTCTGGCCGGACCAGCCGTTCGGCTGTTTCCTGTTTATCTGCTCACGACGATCCTGATCGCCTGCGCTGTCTATCTCACGGTCCGGCCTCGTGAACCTTTCCTTCGCTGGCTCCTTCCCTGGAGCACCTGGTCGCATGCCTCGACCATGGTGGATATCAAGCTGTTCGCTCTGAACCGGCTCCTGAGTCTGGTCGGCGTCTTCAACAGCGTTTTTCTGACGTCGGCGACCGCCCTGTTCGTTCTCACGCTGCTGAGCGGCAGGCCGGGGGAAGGACAGTCCGTCAATCCGATCTTTGCGAGCTTCTGCATCCTGCTCGCCCATGATTTCGGCATCTACTGGATCCATCGCATTCACCACGAGACGCGGATTCTCTGGCCCTTCCATTCTGTCCACCATAGCGCCGAGGTCATGACTCCGATCACGGTCTATCGAAAGCATCCGATCTACGATGTCCTGTCGTCGGCGGCGCGCGGCCTGTTCAGCGGTGTCATTCAGGGCGTGGTGCTGGCGATGTTCGTCGGCCCCATGACGCTGAGCACGCTCCTGGGTATCAACGTGTTCTACGTCCTGTTCAATCTGCTCGGCGCCAATCTGCGCCATACCCATATCTGGCTGAGCTATGGCCGGGTTCTGGAGCACATCGTCATCTCGCCGGCGCAGCACCAGATCCATCACAGCCGCGCGGTCGCGCATCACAACAAGAACTATGGCGAGGTTCTGGCGCTTTGGGACTGGATGTTCGGCACGCTCTACGTGCCGGATGGCCGGGAAGATCTCGATTTCGGCCTTGCCGATGCAGACGGGCGTCCCCTGCCGCAGCCGCACGGCACCTTCGGTCAGGCCCTGATGCAGCCGGTCCGGCAGGCGCTCAGGGCCGCAGGCGCCCGGGCCAGGAAGGTCGAGGGGACGACGGCGCGTTGACGCCGGGCTTTTCCCGCTATCTCGATCTCCTGCGGGTGATCGCGGCGCTGACCGTTCTCGCCTCGCACCTCGCCTATGCGCGCTTCACGCGCGGCGACTATCTCGTCATCCGTGAATGGAATCTCGGCAGCGACGCGGTCATTCTGTTCTTCGTCCTGTCCGGCTATGTCATCGCCTATGCCGCGCGGGAAAAGGACAAGACCCTGGGCCGGTTCGCCTTTGCGCGCGCATCCAGGCTGTATTCGGTGGTGCTGCCTGCCATCCTGCTCACGCTGGTCTTCGACCATCTCGGCTCCCGCATCGCGCCGGCAGTCTATGATGGCTGGTGGTGGAATCCGGCGCCCATGGGCGACGTCCTGCTGCGAACCATGACCTTTTCCACGGAATGGGCGGCAAGCGGCTTTCGTCCCGGCACCAACGGCCCCTTCTGGTCCCTCAGCTACGAGGCGGCCTATTACATGCTGTTCGGTATTGGCTTTTTCCTGAACGGATGGCGCCGTCTTCTCCTGCTGGCGCTGTTCCTGCCGCTTGCCGGCATCAAGGTGCTGCTGCTCATGCCGGCCTGGCTGGGCGGCGTCTGGCTCTTTGCGCGGGCGGATGTGGTGAGCCTTCGCCCCATCCCGGCGCTCGTCGCCTTCGTCGCCCCGATCCTCCTCTATGCCGGCGCCCTGGCGATCGAGCTGCCCGACTGGCTGATGGTGCTAACCTCGGCCGTGATCGGACAGCAGGCGGTTCAGGCCCTTCGCTTTTCCGACGAGTTCCTCTGGAATGCGCTCCTCGGCGCTCTGGTGACCGCGCACCTGATGGCAGCGCGCGCACTGTTCGAGCGCTCATCCTTCCAAATCGATTTGGCAAGATTGGTGACCTGGCTCGCGGGTGCGAGCTTCTCGATCTACCTCGTCCACTATCCGGCCCTGCAATTCTGGCACGCCGTCCTGCCGGTCGGGCTCGTCCCCCTCCTGCGCGACGCTCTCCTGCTCGCCGTCACCCTCACGACCTGCCTGCTGTTCGCGGCCGTTTCCGAACGCCGCCTTCCCGAGATGCGCCGTGCGATGACGACCCTCTGGCAGGCCATGGCTGCTCACCGTCGTGCCGGCCACGGCGCCGGGGCGGAATGAGGCAAGGCCGATCTCACCAGCTTTCCGTCGATGGACCACCTTGTCGCCTGCGTCTGCCAACTGATCTTGCCCTGCAGAAGTGGACGGTTTAGGCCGCCATTCGCTCCATGTCTGCCGGTGAACGGTAACCTATCGGCGAATGCAGTCGTCGTGAATTGTAGACCCCTTCGATGTAAGCGAACAGATCACGGCGGGCCTCGGCCCGGGTTGCGTAGCTCCGCGTGTGGACGCGCTCGACCTTGAGTGTGTGGAAGAAGCTTTCCATCGGCGCATTGTCGAGGCAGTTTCCTTTGCGGCTCATCGACGGGATTATCTTTGCTTTGGCAAGGGCTTGGCGATAGTCCTCGGCGGCGTATTGAACACCTCTGTCACTGTGATGGATGAGGCCAGGCGCAGGTCTCTGACGATGAATGGCCATGGCCAGAGCCTCGAGAGCGATGTCGGCGTGCAGCGTCTCGCGCATGCTCCAGCCGACGACCTTGCGGGTGAACAGAATGATCGGCGGCGCCGATCATCCGTTCGCGCAGCGACGGCGCGTATTCGCGCCGAGGGATCGCGGCAAGGAAGAGCCAGCCTTCTCCGGTTCTCACAGAGGTCAGATCAGCGAGCCCCTTGACCGGCAGACGAAAGCGGAGCTTTACGGCGAGAGGGGGATCTGGTTCGGCGCCGTCGCCGTAAAGCTCCGCCGGAGCCTGTTCGGTGCGATCGGATGGTCGTGACGGCTGTCGGTCGTGCGCACCTTTCGGGGGATCGCCGCCAGGCCGCGCAGCCCGGAGCGGCGCATCAGCCGGGCAATGCGGTGACGACCAACGTTGTGGCCGGCGGCACGCAGGGCGGCGTGAACGCGGGGCGGCCCATAGCTGCCGCCACTCTCGGCATGTACCAGCCGGACTGTCCTGAGAAGGGTGCGGTTCTCGAGGGAACGAGGGCTCTCCGGCCGCGACCGCCAAGCATAGTGGCCGCTGACCGAGACGCCCAGAACGCGGCACATCAGCCGCACCGGCCAGTGACCACGATGCTCATCGACGAACGCGAACTTCATCGCGTGGCCGCTCCGAAGATGAGCGCGGCTTTTTCTAGGATGTCGCGCTCCGCCTGCGCCCGCTGTAGCTCGCGCTTGAGACCCGGACTGCAGCCGCATCGCGGCGAAGATCCGGCATGCCATGCCCGACCTTCGGAGCTTCGCTCCTGCAGGCGGGGAGCCGGGCGTTCTCCGCGGCGAGATCCGCAGGCGACAGCCCCGGCGTCTCACGGGAGGGCCGGCGACGCGTCGTCAACGCAGTGGTCTGGCCGAACTGCCGAGCCCACCGCCGAAGCTGGCTCTCGT
>JAWKVM010000041.1:0-73406 GCA_041398025.1 Alphaproteobacteria bacterium | reverse complement strand
GGCCACGGATCTCGGCCAGACCACCTGCATCGGCATCGGCGGCGATCCGGTGAACGGCACCAATTTCGTCGACTGCCTGCAGATGTTCGTCGAGGACCCGGAGACCGAAGGCATCGTCATGATCGGCGAAATCGGCGGCACGGCCGAAGAAGACGGCGCCGCCTTCCTGAAGGCATCGGGAACCAAGAAGCCGGTCGTCGGTTTCATCGCAGGGCGCACGGCCCCGCCGGGGCGGCGCATGGGCCATGCGGGCGCGATCATCGCCGGCGGCAAGGGGGGCGCTGAGGAGAAGATCGCGGCCATGCGTGATGCCGGCATCCGCGTCGCCGACAGCCCGGCGACGATCGGCAAGACCATGCTGGAGGCGATGGCCGCGTAGTGTAATGGAATATTAACCAATCCGACTTAGGTTAAAAAAAAGGGCGGGCATTGGGCCGGGCTCGACGATCTCTTATGCAGTGCTGATCCATGGCGACACGTTTGGACATAGAAGAGAGCGCCTTCCTCTATGGCGGCAATGGCGGATTCATCGAAGATCTGTACAGCCGCTATCTCGATGATCCGACGACGATCGACGGGAGCTGGCGCGCCTATTTCGACGAGCTCGGCGAAGAAACCAAGAAGCTTTTCAGGCAGAGCCGGGATGCGCTGGAGCGCCGTCCTTCGCCGGGTGCGATCGCCGTCGGCACGAACGACACTGCAGGCGTGATCGATCTCGATGGCGAGCGCCACAAGCGCCTGATTCTCGATCATCTGCGCGTGGTGATGCTGATCCGTGCCTTCCGGGTGCGCGGCCATCTCCTCGCCGATCTTGATCCGCTCGGCCTGAGCCGCAACGAACCTCATCCCGAGCTGGATCCGGCCAATTACGGCTTCGGTGACGGGGACTGGGATCGCGAATTCTTCCTCGACAACGTGCTCGGCCTGGAAAAGGCGACGCTTCGTCAGATCGTCGAGATCCTTCGCCAGACCTACAGCGCTAAGATTGGCGTCGAGTTCATGCACATCCAGGAGCAGGACCAGAAGGCCTGGATCCAGGCGGTGATGGAGGGCTCCTACAACCTCTTGAAGCCGACCAGCGATGGCAAGAAGGAAATCCTGAAGTCGCTGACCGCAGCGGAAGGGTTCGAGCGCTTCCTCAATGTCAAGTTTCCAGGCACCAAACGGTTCGGTCTGGATGGCGGCGAGAGCACGGTTCCGGCCCTCGAGATGATCATCAGAAAGTCCGCCGAGCTCGGCGTCGACGAGATCGTGATCGGCATGCCCCATCGCGGCCGGCTCAATGTCCTCGCCAACGTCATGGGCAAGCCCTACACGGCGATCTTCGCCGAGTTCCAGGGCGGCACGGTGAGCGATGACGTTCTCGGCTCCGGCGATGTGAAGTACCATCTTGGAACGTCGTCGGATCGCGAGCTGCCTGGGCAGCTGAACATGCATCTGAGCCTGACCGCCAATCCCTCCCATCTGGAGGCGGTCAACCCCGTCGTTCTCGGGAAAGTGCGCGCCAAGCAAACCCAGAAGAAGGACACCGATCGCTCCAAGGTCATGGGACTGCTGCTGCATGGCGATGCCGCCTTCGCCGGCCAGGGCGTGGTGCACGAAGGCTTCGAGATGTCGGAGCTTCGCGGCTTTCGTACCGGCGGCACGATCCATCTGATCGTCAACAATCAGATCGGTTTCACCACCAGCCCCGCCTATGCGCGCTCCTCGCCCTATCCCTCGGACGTGGCGCGATCGGTGCAGGCGCCGATCTTCCACGTGAACGGCGATGATCCCGAAGCCGTGGTCCATGTCGCTCTTCTGGCGTCGGAGTTCCGGCAGAAGTTCAAGAAGGACGTGGTCATCGACCTCTGGTGCTATCGCCGCCATGGTCACAACGAAGCGGATGAGCCGAGCTTTACCCAGCCGCTGATGTATCGCCGCATTGCGCAGCACCCGACTGCGCGGCAGATCTACAGCCAACGGCTGATCGACGAGAATATCCTTACCGAGGACCAGGCGAACGCCATCCACTCCGAGTTCCAGGAGCGGCTGAACGACGCGTTCGAGGCCTCGGCCGGATACAAGATGAACAGTGCCGACTGGCTGGAGGGAGCCTGGAAAGGCTTGAGCCGCGCACCGTCCGACTATGAAAGGGGGACGACGGCGGTCGAGGAGAAGACGCTTCGCAATATCGGTTTGTCGCTCACTTCCGTCCCGGAGGGCCATCACATCCATCGCAAGCTGGAACGCATCATCGGCCAGCGTCGGAAAATGATTGAGGATGGCGAGAATATCGATTGGGCGACCGCCGAGCATCTGGCCTTCGGCAGCCTCCTTCTCGAGGGGTACCCCGTGCGCCTGAGCGGTCAGGATTGTGGTCGCGGCACCTTCTCCCAGCGGCATGCCGTTCTCTACGATCAGGAGACGGAAGAACGCTATGTCCCGCTCGCCGACCTGAGTGCGGATCAGGCGGTTTTCGAGGTGGTCGACAGCTTTCTTTCCGAAGAGGGCGTTCTCGGATTCGAATATGGCTATTCGCTGGCGGACCCGAATTCCCTGGTGCTCTGGGAAGCGCAGTTCGGCGACTTCTGCAACGGCGCGCAGGTGTATTTCGACCAGTTCATTTCGGCTGGGGAGGCCAAGTGGCTGCGCATGTCCGGCCTGGTCTGTCTGCTTCCCCATGGCTTTGAGGGGCAGGGGCCGGAGCATAGTTCGGCGCGTCTCGAGCGATTTCTCCAGCTCTATGCCGACGACAATCTGCAGGTTCTCTACCCGTCGACGCCGGCCTCCTACTTTCACGGTCTCAGACGTCAGCTGAAGCGCGGTTTTCGCAAGCCGCTGATCGTCATGACTCCGAAGTCCCTGCTGCGCCACAAGCGTTGCACGTCGAGCCTCGCCGACATGACGATGGGCAGCAGCTTTCACCGCGTCATGTATGAGCATCCGCCCTCTCGGAAGGACCAGGAGGTCGAACGCGTCGTTCTTTGCTCGGGCAAGGTTTTCTACGATTTGCAGGATGCGCGCGCGGAAAGGGGGCTGGACGACAAGATCGCCCTGATCCGCCTGGAGCAGCTGGCGCCGTTCCCGAGCGCGGCCCTCGCCGAGGAGCTGCTGCGCTACAGAAATTCCGTGTCGATCATCTGGTGCCAGGAAGAACCGCGCAATATGGGAGCCTGGAGTTTTGCGGCGCCGAGGCTCGAAGCTGTTTACAACGAACTCGGTTTCGATCAGAAGAGGCCTATCTTCGCGGGCAGAAAAGCAGCCCCGTCGCCGGCGACCGGGTCCCACGCTCAGCATGTTCGCGAGCAGCAGAAGTTGGTCGATGAGGCTCTGACCCTTTAGGGCTTTCCGGCGTGGTGATGCCATCATCCCGCCTAGCAGGCTGAGGAAATCATGAGCGTTGAAATTCGCGTGCCAAGCCTAGGGGAATCGGTGACGGAGGCGACCGTCGCCAAATGGTTCAAGCAGATCGGCGAAACCGTCACGGCAGATGAGCCGCTGGTGGAGCTCGAAACCGACAAGGTGACGCTTGAATACAACGCGCCCGCCAGCGGAACGCTCACGGAAATTCTGGTCGAGCAGGGCGGCGAGGTCGAAGTCGGTGCCTTGCTCGGAGCGATCGACGAGAACGGCGCCGGCGTCACCAGCGCGCCCGCGAAGGCGGAACCGGCGAAGCAAGCCGCCGCCGCGCCGGACAAGAAGGAGGCGGACGGGCAGCAGAGGGCTGCGGCCGACCCGTCCGCGATGTCGCCCGCGGTCAGAAAACTGGTCGAAGAGCACGAGATCAATCCCGCCAGCATCACGCCGAGCGGGCCGAAGGGCAACATCACAAAAGGTGACGTGCTGGCCGTGATCGAGTCCGGCAAAGACACGCCAGCTTCGGCGAAAGCCGAGGCACCATCGACGACGCCTCCGGCGCCGGCACCGGAAAAGATCGAAAAGCCCAAAGCGCCTGCAGCCGAGGCGCCTGCTCAGAAACCGGCGGCGAGTCCCGCGCGCCAGGAAGAGAAGGCGCCAGCCCAGCCCCAAGCCATTGTATCGAGACCGTCCGGCGGCGAGGAGAGGGTCAAGATGACCCGGCTTCGCCGTCGCATCGCCGAGCGCCTTAAGGAAGCGCAGAACACGGCGGCGATCTTGACGACCTACAATGAAGCCGACATGAGCGGTGTCATGGCGCTGCGCAAGCGCTATCGCGATTCCTTCGAGAAGAAACATGGCGTGAAGCTGGGCTTCATGTCGTTCTTCGTCAAAGCGACCATCGGCGCACTTCGCGAGCTTCCGGCGCTCAACGCCGAGGTCGACGGCGACGAGATCGTCTACAAGCACAATTACGACATTGGCGTCGCCGTCGGCACGCCGAGCGGGCTGGTCGTGCCGATCGTGCGCGGCGCCGACCAGCTGAGCTTCGCCGACTGCGAAAAGGCGATCAACGAGCTTGGTCTGAAGGCGCGGGACGGCAAGCTCGCGATGGACGACCTGGTTGGCGGGACCTTCACGATTTCCAATGGTGGTGTCTATGGCTCGCTGATGAGCTCCCCCATTCTCAATCCTCCGCAGGTCGGCATTCTCGGCATGCACAAGATTCAGGAGCGGCCGGTTGCGGTTGACGGTCAAGTGGCGATTCGTCCAATGATGTATCTGGCGCTCAGCTACGACCACAGGATTGTCGATGGGCGTGAAGCCGTGACGTTCCTGGTGCGTGTCAAGGAATTCATCGAAGATCCCGAGCGCCTGTTGCTCGATATCTAGAGATGGGGATGGGACACCGGCAGTGAGTGACTGTCACGATAGTGTATGGCGGCGCAGGCGATGATCGACAGCGGCATGACCGCGCCCAAGCAAGCATATATTGAGGACGGATGGGTGAATGGCTGAAGAAGACTACGACGTTGTCGTCATCGGCAGCGGGCCTGGCGGATATGTCGCCGCGATTCGGGCGGCCCAGCTAGGGCTCAAGACCGCCTGCGTCGAGAAGCGCGACACGCTGGGCGGGACCTGCCTGAACGTCGGATGCATTCCCTCGAAGGCGCTTTTGCACTCATCCGAACTCTATGCCGAGGCGCGCAACGGCATGAACGCCCACGGCATCACGCTGGGCGCGGTCGATCTCGATCTGGGCGCGATGCAGGACCACAAGAGCAAAGTCGTCAAGGAACTGACCCAGGGTATCGAGTTCCTGTTCCGCAAGAACAAGGTGACATCCGTCAAGGGACATGGACGGATCACCGGGCCCGGCAGTATCCAGGTCGATCTGAACGACGGCGGCACCCGTGATCTGACCACCAAGAACATCATCATCGCCACGGGTTCGGACGTCGTTCCCCTGCCTGGTGTCGAGGTCGATGAACGGCGTATCGTCTCCTCGACGGGTGCTCTTGCGCTCGACGAGGTTCCCGGCCATCTCGTGGTCATCGGTGCCGGCTATATCGGGCTTGAGCTCGGCACTGTCTGGCGGCGGCTGGGCGCCAAGGTCACGGTCGTCGAGTATCTCGACCGCATCACGCCGGGCATGGATTTCGAGGTCGCCAAGCAATTCCAGCGCCTGCTTTCGCGCCAGGGTCTCGGCTTCATGCTCGGAACCAAGGTGACCAGCGTGGACAGCTCCGGCGATCGTCTGGTGGTCACTACCGAACCGGCGGAAGGCGGTGATCCGGAGACGATGAAGGCCGATGTGGTGCTGGTGGCGATCGGCCGGCGGCCCCATACCGATGACCTCGGCCTGGAAAGTGTCGGCCTTACCACCGACAATTACGGCCGTATCGAGGTCGACGACCATCTGGCGACGAAGGCCGACGGCATCTATGCGATCGGCGATGTGATCGCAGGCCCGATGCTGGCGCACAAGGCGGAAGACGAAGGTGTCTTCGTCGCCGAGCGGCTCGCAGGACAGCGGCCCCATATCAACTACGACGCCGTTCCGGCGGTCGTGTATACGGCGCCCGAGGTGGCTTCGGTCGGCAGGACCGAGGACGATCTCAAGGAGGCAGGTGTCGACTATCGGGTCGGCAAGTTTCCGTTTTCCGCGAATTCGCGGGCGCGTGCCACCGGCAATACCGATGGCTTCGTGAAGGTTCTGGCCGACGCCGAGACCGACCGCCTGCTGGGCGTGCATATCATCGGCGAAGATGCGGGCACGATGATCGCCGAAGCCGCGCTCGCCATCGAGTTCGGCGCCTCGTCCGAAGATCTGGCGCGCACCTGTCACGCCCATCCGACCCTGGAAGAGGCCGTGAAGGAAGCCGCCCTCGCCACCCACGGTCTGCCGCTGCATATTTGAGCGGCCATGCCGCTCAGGACAGGCGGTTCCGCGGCGTCCTGAGCGGTGAGAGACGGCTCCCAGCACAGCCTGTTCGAAAGAAGCTCCCGGACCTTCAGGCCGCAGCCATGGCGCGGTTGCGCATGGTCAGGATCGGCAGATCGAAACGCTGGGCGTAGCTGTTGGCCTCGCGCAGGAAGGCCATGTAGGACGTGTGGATCCGCCGGGTGAGGTCGTCGCTGTCGCCGAGTTCCTGAAGGACCTCCATCGTGGTCCGGCCGATGGCGTCGTTGACTGCGTCCGGAAAGCTCCGAAGCTCGACGCCGTGCTTTTCGACCAGCGACGGCAGCAGGGTGGCGTTGTGGTAGCGGTAGTCGGCATTGTAGTCGATCGCCGTGGCCTTGGCTGCAGTCTCGACGATCGCCTTGAGGTCGTCCGTCAGCCCGTCCCAGGCCTGTCGGTTGATCAGGATCTCCGCGGTCGGGCCGACCTCATGAAAGCCGGGAAGGTAGTAGTAGTCGGCAACCTCGAACAGGCCGAACGCCATGTCGTTCCAGGGGCCGATCAGCTCCGCGGCATCGACCGTGCCGGTCGACATCGCCTGAAACACCTCCGAAGGCGGTGTCAGAACCGGCGTCGCGCCGAGGCGCTTCATCACGTCGCCGCCGAGACCGGCCATGCGCAGTTTCAGACCTTTCAGATCTTCGAGATCGTTGATCTCCTTCCGATACCAGCCGCCCGCCGAAATGCCGCTGGAGCCGGCATAGAGCGGCTTGATCCCGAACTCGGCCATGGCCTCGTCCCAAAAGGCCATGCCGCCGCCGAAATACAGCCAGGCGGCGATCTCGCTGTCGACGAGGCCGAGCGGGATCGAGCCGAAATAGTTGAGCGCCTTGGATTTTCCGAGCCAGAAGAAGGGGGCGGAGTGGCAAAGATCCGCAGTGCCCTGTTGCACGGCGTCCAGTGACTCGAAGGCCGGGATGAGCTCGCCCGCCGCCGAGAGGTCGATGGTCAGGCGCCCGTCGCTCATGGCGCCCACGCGGTCGGCGAAGCGCTGGGCATTCACCCCGACGCCGGGCGCATTGCGCGGCCAGGTGGTCACCATGCGCCAGACCGTGCTGTCCCGGGCGATCGACGGCGCCGGCCAGGTGAACCCTGCGGCGCCCAGAGCGCCCGCGGCGCCGAGAACGGATCGTCTGTCGATGGTCATGGTCGGTGCACTCCCGGCTTGGGCGCCCGCGCAATTTTGCCGGCCGCGCCCAGTTGACAGCCTGCGGCCGAAGGGCCACGTTCTTTTGGCTGTATCTAGCCGGGGTGTCCCTCGATGGAGGGGCTGAGAGCAAACCCGTTGAACCTGATCTGGATCATCCCAGCGCAGGGAGCCGATATTGCCGCGAACGACCCTTCCCCAAGCGTCATCTGTGCGGATCTCGGCTCTTAGTGGAGGCGAGCCATGGGCGTGGATGCTGCCCGAACTTGGTCCTGTTTGCAAGCGATCCGTCGGGGGACTCCCCTGATACAGAACATCACCAACTTCGTGTCGATGGACATGGTGGCCAACGGCCTCCTGGCGCTCGGCGCCTCGCCGGCGATGGTGCATGCGGTCGAGGAAGTGTCGGAATTCGGGGCCATCGCCGATGCTCTGGTGGTGAATATCGGCACGCTGTCCTCGACCTGGGTGCCGTCGATGCTGAAGGCTGCGGGCAGGATGGCCGAGATAGAAAAGCCCTGGGTGCTCGATCCGGTCGGCGTCGGCGCCACGGCGTATCGTACCGGCGTCGCACGCGACCTTCTGGCGATCGGACCGAGCGTGCTGCGTGCCAACGCCTCCGAGGTGCTGGCGCTTGCCGGAGGTGCCGTGGCGCCGACCAAGGGGGTCGACAGCACCCATGGCAGCGAGCAGGCGATCGAGGCGGCGCGGGCGCTGGCCAGGCAATCCGGGAGCATCGTCGCGGTCACCGGGGCCGTGGACTATGTCACCGATGGCGAGCGGGCGCTCCATGTTGGCAATGGCCATCCGCTGATGACGCGGGTGACCGCGCTTGGCTGCACGTCGAGCGCCGTGGTTGCCGCCTTCCTGACGGTCGAGCCGGATCCTCTCGCCGCCGCCGCCGAGGCGCTGGCCGTCTTCGGCCTGGCTGCCCAGCATGCGGCGCGAAAGGCCGAAGGGCCGGGCAGCCTGCGCTGGCGGCTGCTCGATGCGCTGGCGGGTCTCGATGAGACGATGCTGCAGGAAGGGGTCGACATTCGATGAGCGGCCTTTCGACCCTCGATCTCAGCCTCTATCTCGTCACCGATCCGGAGATCGCTGGCGGACGTTCCCTGCTCGACATGGTGGATGCGGCCTCGGCCGGCGGCGTTCGCCTGGTCCAGCTCCGCGACAAGGGGGCGGATGCGCGCGAGCTGCTCGAGCTTGCGAGGGCGCTGAACGCGCTGCTGCTGCCGAGAGGGGTGCCTCTGATCGTCAACGACCGGGTGGATGTCGCGGCCGCCGCCGGCGTCGGCTGTCATATCGGACAGTCCGACCTGCCGCCGGAAGCGGCGCGCGCAATTCTGGGCGAGGAGGCGATCCTCGGCCTTTCCATCGACCAGGCTGGCCAGACGACGGCCGCCGATCCCGCCTGTCTCGACTATGTCGCCCATGGCCCCTTTGCCGCGACCGGCACCAAGCCGGATGCCGGCAAGCCTGTCGGCGCCGCCGGGATCGAGGGCGTGCGTCGCCTGACGGCGCTGCCGCTGGTGGCGATTGGCGGCATCGATGCGACCAATGCCGCGGCCGCGATCAGGGCCGGCGCCGATGGTGTCGCGGTGGTGTCGGCGGTCATGGCGTCGTGCGATCCGCGGGCGGCGGCTGCGCTGTTGAAGGAGGTCGTCGATCGCACCTTGGCCGACCATGAGCGCTGAAGCGGGCGGGAGAGACGGTGGGATGATGCAGGGCGGTTCCAGGGAAGGCGGAAAGATTGCCAATGTCCTCACCATCGCCGGCTCGGATTCCGGCGGAGGGGCCGGCATCCAGGCGGATCTCAAGACCATGTCGGCGCTTGGGGTCTACGGCCTCTCGGTGATCACCGCGCTCACCGCGCAGAACACGCGCGCCGTGACCGCCATCCATGACGTGCCGCCCGCGATGGTCGCGGCGCAGCTCGACGCCGTGTTCGACGATATCCGCATCGATGCCGTGAAGATCGGCATGCTGTCCCGGCCCGAGGTGATCGAAACGGTCGCAGAATGGCTCCGTCGCCACGGTGCCGAGACGATCGTGCTCGATCCGGTGATGGTGGCGAAAAGCGGCGATGCGCTGCTGCAGCCGGATGCGGTCTCGGCCCTGATCGAGCATTTGCTGCCGCTGGCCACGGTGATCACGCCGAACCTGCCTGAAGCCGGCGTGCTGCTCGGTCGCGCAGCGCCGGTCGACATCGAGGAAATGCGCCAGGCAGCCGCCGATTTGCGCCATCTCGGGCCGAAGGCGGTGCTGCTGAAGGGCGGCCATCTCTCGGAGGATGCTGCCGTCGACATTTTCGAGGACCGGAGCGGTCAGCAGGCTCTTCGCGGCGAGCGGATCGCGACCGGAAACACGCATGGCACGGGCTGTACGCTCTCGGCGGCCATCGCCGCTTTTCTGGCGCAGGGCCTGGCCCTTCAGGACGCTGCCCGTCTGGCCAAGCGCTACATCGCCGCCGCGATCGCCGCCGCCGACGGCCTTGATGTCGGCAGCGGGCATGGGCCGGTGCATCATTTCCATGCGCTTTGGCCCTTTCTGCGCGATGAGGCAGCGATGGGACATGCCGGGAAGGGAGGCGCTGGCCGATGAGCTTTTCCAAGGAGGCCTGGACGCGGATCGAGCCGGTCTACGAAAAAATCCTGGCGATGCCGTTCAACCAGGAACTGGCCGCCGGCACGCTCTCGCGTGAGCGCTTCATTCGCTACATGCTGCAGGACGCGCATTACCTCGTCCATTTCGGCAAGGCGCTCGCGGTCACCGGGGCACGTGCCCCCGACCCCGATGCCATGATCCAGTTCACCCACAGCGCGGAAGCCTGCGTCGTGGTCGAGCGCGCCTTGCATGAGGGCTTTTTCAAGGACTTCGGAGTCGAGGCGGAGGAGGTCGCGGCGACCAAGCCCTCGCCCGCCTGCTCGCACTATGTCAGCTATCTCCTGGCGACCGCCCACAACGCCCCTTACGAGGTCTCGGTCGCGGCCCTTCTCCCCTGCTTTTGGATCTACGGCGAGGTGGGCAGGCATCTGCTCGAGATTGCAGCGGCGGACAATCCCTATCAGGCCTGGATCGACACCTATGCCGACGAGGCCTTCGAGGAGGGCATCAGGAAGGTCATCGCGATCGCGGATGCCGCCGCGGCCGCGACCACGCCCGTCATCCGCGAGCAGATGGTCGACGCGTTCGAGCGGGCCTCGCTGCTCGAATGGATGTTCTGGGACAGTGCCTATCGGCTGGAAGCCTGGCCATTCGCCTGACGCTGTGGTCTGCGCAGCACGGTCGACAGGGCATTGATGCTGCCCATGGCCGCAAGCGTCGAAAATCCTTTCCCCTGTGTCGGAAGAGACTGCTAAGAGCGGGGCGATGACCGGCCCTGTTCTGGACATGCGCTCTGGCCGTTTCTGGCCCAGGATGCGCGTCGCCCTCCTCTGTCTGCTGGCTGCGATCGCGCAGGCCGAGCCTGCCGGTGCTGCACCGCCGATCAGCTCTGAACCGCTGTTTCCGGCGGACAAGATCTGTCGCCCCGGGGCGTCGACCGAGATCAAGACGCTCGATCCGCTGCGTCTGATCCGCTGGCTGATCGCGATCAGCGACATCGGCGATGCAGCGCTCGATGCCGACGGCAACGGCGACACGCTGCTCTCGGAAAAGCAGCTCGCCCTGGTGCAGCCCGGCTATTGCACCCGGAATGTCGGCCGCGCCTGCACGGCGGAGGAGGCTGAAACCCTGGAGCGCATTCAGCAGCGTCTCGCCGATTTCGTCGATCGCGCAGGCGGGCCCGACTACGTCTTCGAGCGCGTGCGCCGCCCGACGCTCGATGAGCGCACCGAGAGCGATTTCTTGAACCCCTTCTACGAGGTGACTGGCAGACGCTTTCAGGTCGCGGAAGTGCTCGACGTCCGGCAGCGCTTCGTCGAGGTCTACTGCACTACGCCCGATCCTGAGATCCCGGTGGCGGTTGCCGACATACCTGCGCCGGAAATCGTCGAGGAGGAGGAGAAGCCGCTTTGGATCTTCAATCCGCGCGAGGCCGACGGCCTTCGGCTGACCAGCGCGGTCGACGATCTGACCAAGGACCGCAACAAGCTCGGCGCCGTCCGCCCGGCGGAGCTCAGCATCACCGCCGACCTCGACGACGACGAGACGCTTTACCAGGTCAAGGCGGTGGTCGGCTACAATTTCGAGGTCGAGCGCACCGACCTGATCTACACCTCGACCATTCCGTTCTTTCTGATCGAGCGCTTCTTCAATGGTGAAGACAACGAGATCGACACGTTGGGATTTGGCCTCCAGGAAGCGTTCAACGTCTTTCAGCCCGACCACTCCGGCTCCGAAGTGGCGATTACGCCGCTGTATCTGACCGACAGCGATTTCGATAGCGACATCGGTGTCCTGAAGTGGCGCTGGACGCCGACCCTGGCGCCCGACTCCATTGTGCCGATCGGTTTCTCCCGCGCCTACGGGCCGCTTGCCCTGCAGTTCGACGTCGACGCGCTCGCCGATCTCGGCCGGGTGTTCGACGACGGCGGCGACGAGGATCTCGCCGACAGCTCCGAATTCTTCCGGCTCGGCGGCCGGCTCGGCGTGCAGTTTCGCGGTTCCGAGGACAGCGGCTTCGACCACATCGCGCTCGATGTCTCCAACCGCTATCTCAAGGACATCGACGGCAATGACGGTGATCTCTATCGGCTGGACCTGTCCCTGTCCTATCTGTTCAGCCAGTCCGACAACTACCGTCTGTCGGTGTCCTATGTGAACGGCCTGACCGACGACACCTATGAAGAGACCGAATACTGGAAGACCCAGTTCGGTATTCGCTTTTGAGGAGCTGATCGCCGCGGCTGCGTAAGGGCGTTGGGTCAGGCGATCCACTCGCTGACCGGCGCTCTCGCCTCGTGCAGCGGCTGGCAGGCGATGTCGATCAGGGTCGGGTGATCGGCCGCGAGGGCCTTTTGCATGGCGAGATCGAGGGCGCCTGGCCGGTCCACCTCGAAAGCCTCGATGCCGAACGCACGGGCGATCGCGGCATGGCGGCCGGGCGTGAAATCGACGGAGAAATAGCGCTCATCGAAGCCTGAACGCTGTCCGGCCTTGATCCAGCCGAAGGCGGCATTGCTGATCACGATCAGCGTCACCGGCAGGCCGAGGCGCTGGATGGTCTCCATCTCGCCGCAGGCGAAGCCGAAGCTGCCATCGCCCATCACGGCGACGCACTTGGCGTTCGGCCGTCCGATCTGGGCGCCGACGACGGCAGGGAGAGAATAACCGAGGGCGCCGTGCGCCCGGTTGCTGATGAAGCGACGGCCGGCGCGCTCGAGCTGCAGGTAGGCGGAGAGGTAGGGGCAGGGCGTGCCCGGATCGGCGACGACCACAGCCTCCTCCGGGAGATGTCTTGCGAGTGTGGCGATCACGCGCTCCGGTCGGATCGGAGTCTCCTCCGACGTCGCAAGGTCCTGAAAAGCCGCGAATTTTTTGGCGCGCATGGCGGCAATTCTGGATTGATCGAGCGAGCGTTTCGGCGTTTCGATGGCCGCGTCGTCGAGTACGGCGTTGATCGCGGCGAGCGTCAGCTTGGCGTCGCCGACCAGCGCTGCGTCGGTCTCGTAGTTGGCGCCGATCACCTCGGGATCGACATCGATATGCAGGATGCGCTTGCCGACGAGCGGCGGGGAGCGCCAGCGTTCGGTGGTGACCGAGCCCGCCCGGCAGCCGATGAACAGGACGCAGTCCGCTTCATTGATCAGGGCGCGCGTTTCCGGGACGCCGCCATTGCTGCCGACCACGCCGATGCTCTGCGGGTGGGTCTCGGCGATGGCGCCCTTGCCGCTGATCGAGGTCGCGACCGGGATCGCGAGGCGTTCGGCGAGCCGCTGCAGCTCGGCAAAGGCGCCCGCGATGACCGGGCCGCCGCCGCAGACGATCACCGGGCTGGCGGCGGCCAGCAGTGCTTCGACGAAGTGCTCGACTGCCGCGGGATCGGGGCCGACCGGCTCGGCCGGATAAGCCTGATGGCGCGGATCGGCGTGCAGCAGGGCTTCGTCGATCGGCTGCTTCTGCACATCGAAGGGCAGGCCCAGATGGGCTGAGCCCGGACGGCCGGTGGTCATGGTGCGAAAGGCGCGGCGAAAGGCTGATGGGATCTGCTCCGCCTGCAGGATCACGTCGTTCCATTTGGTGAGCGGCGCGAACAGCGCCTTCTGGTCGAGCTCGGTCAGCACGTAGCGGCCGCGCGACGAAACGCCGATGTCGGTGGTGAGCGCCAGCACCGGCACCGAGCTTTCATTGGCCTCGACCACGCCCGGCAGGATGTAGGTGGCACCGCCGCCGCTCGGCCCTTCGCACACGCCCACCCGGCCGGTCACGCGCGCATAGGCATCAGCCATATAGGCCGCCGAGCGCTCATCCCTGGTCAGGAGGTGGGTGATGCCGTGGTCGAGCCGGTAGAAGGCGTCATAGATCGGCAGGCTGGTATCGCCGCAAAGGCCGAAGACGTGGCGCACGCCATAGCGCTGCAGCATGGTGACCACGGCCTCGGCGCCGGACATCTGGTTCATTCTCGCTCTCCGCCGCTATATCGGCCTTAACCTTAGCCGCTCATCGGCCATCTTGGCAGCGACGGAGGGAAGCGCGTGATGCGGGCACGCCGCTAGACCGGCTTTGTTCCGTTCGGCGCCGGTGCGATGGCGTTCAGTGCCAGGCGGAAGGGAAGGAGCATGATCAGCGCGACCGCGATCTTGACGCCGTAGTCACCGATCGCCCAGGTGATCCAGGGAAGCCCGGTTCCGGCAAAGGCGAGCGAGAAGAACAGCGCCGTGTCGAGCAGCGACGCCACGGTCGACGAGATGAGCGGGGCACGCCACCAGGTCGCGCGCCGAAACCGGTCGAACACCGCGATGTCCAGGAGCTGGGCCACGAGAAACGCCGCGCCGGAGGCAAGCGCGATGCGTGGGGTGGCGAGCCAGATCGAGAGGCCGACGGCGACGGCGAATCCGGCATAGACCACTTTTCGCGCCGCCGCGCTGCCGAGGCCGCGATTGGTGAGATCGGTCACCAGGAAGGCGATGGGATAGGTGAGGGCGCCATAGGTGAGCCAGTCGTTGATCGGATATTGCACGGCAATATTCGAGACGGTCACGATGAGCACCATCGCCGCAATACCGAGACCGATACCCAGCGCGGATGCGCCGGCCTGCCTGTCGTCCATGAGCTCGCTGCCGCCTTTCGATGAAGCGTTGCCGATGCGCCGCTTGTACCGAAACGGTTTGAAAAGGCAAGAATTCGGCGGCGCCAGAGCGCCGGTTTCGCAGACGATCGGGGCGTGGTTTTCCCTTGGCAGGATCGTGATGGCGCGCATCCGCACGCACCGCATGGGCAAAAATGGCCGATGGCAACGGAAAATTAACGTTGTTGCCGTATCGATGGTGACCTCGGGTCAACGGTTGAGGCGGTGCGGTGATACGGGATTTTCGAAGCTATGACGGCGATGGCGACCTGGTTTGCGATATCTGCATCGCAGGTGCCGGTGCCGCCGGTGTGGCCCTGGCCCTGACGCTCGCCCAGCGCAAATATCGCGTCGTTCTGCTGGAAGCCGGCGGGTTCGACTACACCGAAGCGGATCAAAATCCCTATGTCGGCGAGAATGTCGGTCGCCCCTATCACGAGATCAGCACCACGCGCCTGCGCTTCCTCGGCGGATCGACCAACCATTGGGGCGGCATGTGCTCGCATCTCGAACCGATGGACTTCGAAAAGCGCGACTGGGTTCCCTACAGCGGCTGGCCGATCGGCTTCGACGACCTGAAGAGCTGGTATGCCGAGGCCCATCCCTGGCTGGAGCTCGGCCCGTTCGACTACGATCGTGCGCATATCTCCCCGGAAGGCACACGTTATCTTCCCTTCCGCCCTGAGCGCATTCATCACAAAATGTGGCATTACAGCCGCCCGCCGACCAATTTCGGGGTCGAGCACCGGGAAAAGCTGGAACAGGCGCCGTCCCTCGACGTGCTGCTCCACGCGAATCTGGTCGACATCGAGATGGACGCGGCAGGACAGGAGGTCACGGCCTATCGCATCAAGACGTTGGAGGGGAAATCCGCCAAGGTGCATGCCCGTCATTTCGTCCTGGCGCTCGGCGGTCTCGAAAATCCGCGTCTGCTCCTGAACGCGACCTCGGTGCAGTCGAAAGGCATCGGCAACGACCGGGATCTGGTCGGTCGCTTCTTCATGGAGCATTTGAACACCGACGCGGGTCAGGTGATCAGCGATCGGGACGACTGGGTGCCCTCCTACGACTCGCTGTTCAAGGGAGACAGGCAGTATCGTGCCTATCTGATGGCCAGCCGGGCGATGCAGCAGGATCGGCAGATTCTAGGCAGCGCCATCGGCCTCGGTCCTCTGTTCCAGGCACGCGAACGCTCGGTTGCGTACGACTCGCTGCACCGGCTGAAGATGGCCTGGCTGCGCCGGCGCTTCCCGGATGATTTTGGGACCCATATCGCCAATCTGATCACTGATGCCGTCGGTCTCAAAGAGGCGCTGGAAGAGCGTTTTGACCCGTCGGTCTACCTCTATACGGAAGCCGAGCAGGCACCGAATCCTTCGAGCCGTGTCCTTCTGGGTGATGAGAAGGATGCGCTCGGCCTTCGTCGTCTCCAGCTCGACTGGCGGCTGAGCGAGATCGACAAGCGCTCGATTCGCGAACTCGCGGTCCTGATCGGTGCGGAATTCGGCCGGCTCGATCTGGGACGGGTCGGCATGCCTCGATGGCTTCTGGAAGACGAGCCATCGGATGACGATCCGATTCTCGGTGGCTACCACCATATGGGCACGACCCGCATGGCCGCCGATGCGTCCCGCGGTGTCGTCGACGCCAATTGCCGGGTGTTCTCGACACGCAATCTGTTCATGGCGGGGAGCAGCGTTTTTACCACCGGAGGCTGTGCAAATCCGACACTGACCATCGTCACCCTTGCGCTTCGCCTTGCGGACCACATCGATCGCCGTGCCAGCGAGATCGTTCGGGCCGGCTGACCGCGCGGAACCGTCCGCTCGCGGCTTTCCGCGCGACCGTCACCATTGCCCTTGAGGTTGCACCGGGCTGCGACACTTTATGTTGAACGTGGTCACCTGCCGGATGTGATGACGCTTCGGGTGCATTGCTGATCGGTGGCAGGGGCGCTTTGCTCGATCAGGGAGCGGAGGAGCGAGGGGATCAGCATGGTGAGCCGCAGCAGCCACCTGCGGGGCCGGCGGTGCGCCTGGTGACGGCATTGGCCGACGGGCATGGCGGCTGTCCGAGATGGCCGGACCCTTCCGGCTGGATCCTGGCGATCGGCGTCGTCCTGTCGATCGCCTTGCCTCCCTGCGTTTCTGCGGAGACCCTGCACGCTGGCGGTCTCGCCTTCAGCGATGAACTCGGCGGTTTTCGTCTTATCTCGGCGAGTGGCAGCGGTCGCGTCTCGGATCCGATCGTTCTGGTCGAGGAAATCACAGGTCTGGGGCCTGCGGTGTTGACCATCCGTCCCGGCGAGGCCGAACTGAACCGATCGCCGGGCTTCGGCGTGCTCATGCGCTCGCTGGTGAAGGTGGTTATCAACAAGAGTGCCTGGCGATGGTCCGGGTTCGACCTCGAGCTGCGCAGCGAATTCGGTGAGGCGAGCGCCTATAGCGACGGCCTGTCGTTCGATCAGATGCGGGTGCTCGGCGACAGGCTGCATTCCGACCTTTTCGCCGCGGCCCGCGCGCAGGACGAACCCTATGACCGGCTGCGTTTCGACCAGGGACACGTGCAGCCCGACGAGGCGGTGCGGCTCGCCTTCAATCTGGTCGACATCAATGCCCGCCCGGTCTTCTTCCTGGCCCAGCAGCCGATCGTCCTCCTGGCCGACGCGTCCCGGCGTTAGGCGGCCGCTGTCCGGTGCCGGCCGAACCAGCGCGACGCGAGGGTGCCGATATCGGCCTGAATGCCGATCATGGCCGGCACCAGGAACAGCACCAGGAAGGTCGTCACCATCAGGCCGAAGACGATGGTGATGCCCATCGGGATGAGAAACCGCGCCTGCAGGCTGGTTTCGAACAGGAGCGGCGTCAGGCCGCCGATGGTCGTCGCCGAGGTGAGGATCACGGCGCGCAGGCGGGAACAGGTGCCGTCGACGATGGCCTGCTGCAGCGGCAGACCGCCCCTGCACAGGCGGTCGATCGCGCTCACCAGGATGATGCTGTCGTTCACCAGAATGCCGGCCAGCCCGAGAAAGGCGATGAGGCTCAGGATCGAGAGATCGAAGCCCATGGCCAGATGGCCGAGCACGGCGCCGATCAGCCCGAACGGGATCACCAGCATCACCGCGAACGGGCGCGTGAAGCTCGCGAACACCCAGGCGAGGATGATGTAGATCAGGGCCAGAGCGAGCATGGCGCCGAGACGGATGTCGGCGAAGGTTTCCGCCTGCTCCTCGGCCTTGCCCGCGAAGCGGTAGTCGAGGCCGTAGCGTCCGGCGATGTCGTCGATGCCGCCGTCCCCGAGTGCTTGGATCACCTGCTCCTGCTTGATCAGCGCTTCGTCGAGCTCGGCCGTGATCGCGGCCCGCCTGACCCCGTCTTCCCTCTGGATGCGCGCATAGCCGCGGTCGTCCCGCAGCGTCGCCACCTCGCCGAGCACCACTTCCCGATCGTCCGGACTCCTCAAGACAAAGTCCGCCAAGCCCAGGCGTGCCACCGCTTCGCCGGTGAGGCCGACGACGACGTCGACCTCTTCGTCACCGCGCGGAAAGCGCTTGGCGATCCGACCTTCCAGCGCATCGCGCAGCTGACGGCCGACGCTTTCGGTGGTGAAGCCGAGTGCTCGGCCTCTCGGGGTCAGCTCGATCAGCACCTCCTCCTTGCCGTAGGGCAGGTCGTCGTCGATCTGGCTGACGCCGGGAAGGCGCGCGAGCAGGGCGCGCAGCTCGAGGGAGGCCTGCTTCAGCCCGTCGAGCGAATGGCCGCCGCGCAGGCGAATGTCGAGCTCGCGTCCCGGGGGTCCGCCGGTGCGCTCCGTCAAGGTCAGAAGCTCGACGCCGGGAAGCGGCGGAATCGCCGCACGCCAGGCGTCGACAAAGGCATCGATGCGCACCGGTCTCGCGTCCGAAGAGACCAGCTGCACGTGCAGCGAGCCGATATTGTCGCCGGTGAGCCGCTGGCCTCCGGAACCGCGGCCGACGGTGGCACCGAGCTCGGCGAAGCTCATCACCACCAGCTCGTCCGGATCGTCGACGACGCTCGCCGCCGTCCGATAGAGGGCCGCGTCGATCGTCTGGAGGGCTTGGGCCGTCTGCCTGCGCTCCGTGCCGGGCGACATCTGCAGATTGACCTCGATCGTATCGGCTTCGGGGGATGAGAAGAACACGAACCCGATCCGGTCCCCCATGATCAGGGCGATCGACAGGATGAGCGCGCCGGCCGCCGCGGCCGCGGCCGTATAGCGCCAGGCGAGCACGGTTTCGACCCAGCGTCGGAAGCGCACGTCGCGAAAATGGTCGAAGCCGCGATTGAACGCCAGGCGCCATCGGCCTGGGCGTCCGAGGTCCCGGAGGGCGCCGCGCATGTGGCAGGGGAGGACGAAGAAGCACTCGATCAGGCTTGCGATCAGGACGGCGATGACCACCAGCGGCACCTCGCGGATGATGGTGCCGATGATCCCGCCGATCACGAAGATGGGGAGGAAGGAGGCGATGGTGGTGAGCGAGGCGCTGGTCACGGGAGCGACCATGTGGAGCACGCCCTGCTCGGCTGCCGAGCCCGGATCCAGCCCGCGCTCGCGCAGGGCGGCCGCATGCTCGCCGACGACGATCGCGTCATCGACCACGATGCCGATCGCCAGCAGCATGGCGAACAGGCTGATCATGTTGATGGTCTGGCCGTTCAGCCAGAGGACCGCGAGCATTGCCATCAGGGAGATCGGAATACCCGCCGCGATCCAGAACGCGACCCGCGTGTTCAGGAAGAGGAACAGGATGCCGATGACCAGAACGAGGCCGCCGGCCCCGTTGCGCAAAAGGAGGCTGATGCGCTCGCGGATGAGGTTGGCGAGGATGTCGTAGACCTCGATCTCGAGGGCGGCGGGCAGGTCGTCCGGGAGATCGGCGAGATAGGCATCCAGGGCATCGGCGGAATCGAGCGCATCCGAGGCCAGGGAGCGCTGCACCTCGAGCTCGACGGCGCGCTCGCCGAAGCGGCGTCCTTCGGTCTGGTCCGGATCGAAGCCCTCGCTCACCAGGGCGATGTCGCCGACGCGGAGCTTTTGTCCCGACGGCGTCGAGCGCACCTCGATGGCGGCGACATCCTCGGCGCTGCGCGCGAGACCGAGGGCGCGCGGCTGCCGCTCGAAGCTGCCGCCGAGATCGCCGGCCGGCACGTCCTGCGACGAGCGTGCGATGGCGCCGGCGATGTCGTCGAGTGTCAGGTCGAGGCGGCGAAGGGCGGCGGGCGTCAGCTCGACCCGGATCTCCTCGTCGCGCACGCCGCGGAGATTGACGCGGTCGATGCCGAGCGCCAGGAGATCGTCCCGGATCGCCTTGGCGTAGCGCTTGAGCTCGGCCTCGTCGAACGGTCCGGACAGCACCAGCCGCGCCAGGGTGTCGTAGCGCACGATCTGACGGATCGTCGGCCGCTCGCTGTCCTCCGGCAGGGTCGTGATCTGGGCGACGGCGCTCTCGACCTCGGAGAGTGCCCGCTGCATGTCCGCCCCCTGCTTGTACTCGACATAGACCGCACCCAGCCCCTCGCTGGCCACGCCGATCGTCTGGTCGACGCCGTCGAGAAAGCGCACTTCCGGTTCGATCGCCTCGACGATCGAGGCTTCGGCGTCTTCGGCGGAAGCCCCTGGCCATGCGACCGAGATGTGGATGACGTCGATGCCGAAATCGGGGAAGAACTGGCGATTGAGCTTGGCGAGCGCGAAGAAGCCGGCCAGCAGCATGACCGCCATCAGGAGGTTGCCGGCGGTCGGATGGCGCGCGAACAGGCGGATCAGGCCGCCGCCCCTCCCTGGCCCGTCGCTTCCGGGGGCGGTCACTCCGCCGCCCCGGCCTCGACCACCTCGACCCGAAGCCCCGGCGCGACTTCGGCGAGCCTGGAGGCGAGGATCTCCGTGCCCTCGGCGATATCCGCTCTGACCAGCACGTCACTGCCGGTGATCGAGACGAGGTCGACCCTCTCCGCACGCAGGCGGCTGTCCGCGATCACATAGACGGTGTCCTGGTCGAACAGGGCGCTTGCCGGGAGCTGGACCACGTCCTCGTAGAGGCGGTCCTGCATCTCGATCTCGATGAAGGCGCCCGGCCGCAGCGGGACATCGTCGTGCCGGTCGTCGAGGCTTGCATAGACGGTCACGCCGCCGCTCGCCGGATCGATCGTCGGCACCACGCGCGCGATGGTGGCGGGCAGCGCGAATTCGGACCTGCCGAGCTTCCAGCGGCCGGTCACCTTGCGTCCGATCAGACCGCTTTGCCAGAGCCGGCCGAAATCCGCGTCCGCGAGCTGAAAGCTGATCTCAAGGGCCCGATCGTCGATCAGGAGGGCGACGGTGTCGTTCAGGCCGAGCTGCTGGCCGCGCTCCGCCCCGACATCGGCGATCACGCCCGCGAAAGGCGCTTTGATCGTCGTATCCGCCAGATCCCGCCGGGCGCGCCTTTCGGCGACCGACAGGCGGGCGATCACCGCGTCCTGCTGGGCGAGCTTCGCCTCCAGCATGACGATCGCCTGCTCGCGCTGGCTGACCGTGCCCGTCTGCCTGGACAGCGCGATTCGGGCATCGTCCAGCGCTTTCTCCGAGGCGGCGCGGCTCCCGGAAAGCCGCTCATAGCGCTCGACGTCACGGCGGATCAGATCGCGCTGGTCCCGGTCCAGCACGAGCATCGTCTCCTCCGTGGCGCGGTTGGCCGAGAGCTCGTCGCGCCTGGCCGCCGCCTCGGCGGTCTGGGCGCGGAGATCGTCGATCGCCGCCTGATAGTCGAAGGGATCGATACGCAGCATCACCTCGCCTTCGGCGAAACGACCGCCTTCTCGCAGCTTGTCCGAGGCCTCGATGACCTCGCCGGCGACCTTGGGGCGGATCGTCACCTCACGGCCGGCGACCAGCTGGCCGTAGAGATCGAGGATCGGCTGATGATCCCGGCGCTCGACCGTGACCGCGCGCACGCTCCAGACCGTCTCGGTCTCGGGGGCGGGCGTGACCTCGGGCTTGGTCGCGCGCAAATAGCCCGCACCGGCAAGCGAGGCCGCGAGCAAGACCACCGGCAGGAGGATTTTCGGAGCGATGCGCACGCGATCACGTCACCTGGTTCTTGCCTTATCGCCATGTAGCGATCGGGGATGCCACTCTCAAGCCTGGCCATCCTGCGGCATCGGCGCTCAGCCGGAGAGCTGGCCGCCGCCTGGCCGCTTCAGGGTCAGGAGATGGCCGTTCTGCTTCAGCCAGCGGCGGTGGCGCTCGAAACCCGGCATGACCTCGCCGACCATCCGCCAGAACGGTGGCTGATGATGGCGATGGCGCAGATGGCAGAGCTCGTGCACGACCACATAGTCGAAGACGGCGGCGGGGGCGAAGATCAGGCGCCAGTTGAGGTTGATCACGCCGGCATAGGTGCAGCTTCCCCAAAGCCGCTTTTGATCCTTGATGTGCAGGGCGGAGGGCTCGAGACCATGGGGGGGGCCGAACTGCTCGATCGCCATCTGCGCGTCGGACTTCGCCTGCTTTTTCAGATGATTGACCAGCGTGCGCTCGATGGCGGACTCGTGCTCTTCAGGGCGGAGCCGGCTTGGCAGCTCCAGCCGGAACCCGTCACCTTCGACCACTTTGGGGCGAACGCGGTCCGAAAACCCGATGGCAAGGGGTGTCGGCTCGCCGCGGAACATGATCGTGGCGCCGTCCTCCAGCCGTTCCGGCCCGGCATGGCTGTCCAGCAGCGCCTGAAAGGCCTCGACTTTGGCTCGGATCCAGCCGCGGTGGCTGTCGATGAACGCATTGATCTCGCGAGCCGGCACACGCGGCGGCACCACCACCTCGACGCCCTCCGGGCGCACCGTCAGCCTCAGCCGCTTCGCCCGTGGGCTGGTGCGCACGTCATAGGCGATTTTTTTGAGACCGATGGTGAGATGTGGCATAGTTGTCGACCCGCCCACCAAGCCGTTTGCAGCACGCTCCCAACGCGTTAAGGATGGGGCGCTCGATTGGCAAGACCGAATGGCAGGATATGACGGAATTTCGCGAGATCACGGATGGTTTGATGTTTCCCGAGGGCCCGATCAGCATGCCCGACGGCTCGGTGCTGCTGGTCGAGATCGGACGCCGGACCCTGACCCGGGTGCATGCGGACGGGCGCAAGGAGATCGTGGCCGAGACCGGCGGCGGGCCGAACGGTGCTGCGATCGGTCCCGACGGCAAATGCTACATCTGCAACAATGGCGGCTTCGAATTCGCGCGCGCCGGCGCCGGCCTGCAGCCGATACGCGAGGCCTACGACTATAGCGGCGGGCGCATCGAGCGGGTCGATCTCGACACCGGCGCGATCGAAGTGCTGTATCGTGGTACGCATGATCACCCGCTGAAGGGGCCGAACGACATCGTCTTCGATGATCAGGGCGGCTTCTACTTCACCGATCTGGGCAAAGCGCGCGCGAGAGAGATCGACCGCGGCGCCCTCTATTATGCGAAGGCGGACGGCTCGCTGATCGAGGAGATCGCCTTTCCGCTGATCACGCCGAACGGCATCGGCCTGTCGCCGGACGGCAGGACGCTCTATGCGGTCGAGACCGAATCGGCCAGGCTCTGGTCCTGGCCGATCCTCTCGCCCGGCAAGCTCGCCAAGGAGCCCTGGCCGATCCCGCATGGCGGCAAGCTGGTGCGCGGCATGGGGGGCTATCAGCGCTTCGACAGCCTGGCCGTGGACGCGGAAGGGCGGATCTGCGTCGCCACCCTGATCAATGGCGGCATCACCGTGATCTCGCCGGACGGCATCGAGGCCGAGCACGTGCCGATGCCGGATCTCTGGACGACCAATATCTGCTTCGGCGGCAAGGATCTGAAGACCGCCTATATCACGCTGTCGAATTCGGGCCGACTGGTCGCGGTCGACTGGCCAACCGCCGGCGCGCCGCTGAACTACCTGAATACATGACCAGAGCGCGGCGATTCTGCATTCTGTCGCTCCTGCTGGTGGGCATTGCCGGCTGCAGCTCCGAACGGCTGCCGGCGCCCCTCCGGCCGAGCGTCGAGCAGGAACTGCTGCTGGCGGCCAGGCGCGGCGACGCGGTCGGCGTCTGGGCAGCACTCGCGGCAGGCACGCCGCCCGATCATGCCGACGAGAACGGCAACACCGCGCTGATCTTCGCGGCACGAGACGGCCATTTCGCCACCGCCGAGATCCTGATCGGCTATGGCGCTACGGTCGACTGGCAGGACGACGAGGAGGTCACGCCCCTGATCCTCGCCGCCTCGCGCAACCATCCCGAGATCGTCACCCTCCTGCTCGACCACGGCGCCCTGCCGACCATCCAGGACCAATGGGGCCGAACCGCCCTCGACTACGCCGAACGCCGCGGCACCGACGACCCCATCGCCGCCATGCTCCGCTAGGTGGCGTGGCCACCTCATGGACTTTGTGAGCGGTGGTGCTGAGCGCGTTCTTGTCGAGCGGGTATGCGGTTCTTTCCTGGGGAAAGGGGCGTCGTTGCAGGCGTGACTGATCGAAGCGTACGACATCGTGGGCCTTCGGGTGGGCTCCGCGAGAAGCTGGGCGTTTCGGCTTGAACACCTGGGCCATGACGGCAGGTCGTCTGCTGGTTTCCCCGCCGCTAACGAAATCTTAAAGCGTCCGCTCCATACTCCGTAGCCTGGTCCATGCGATCCTGGGAGTCCGAGCCTCGCTCCAACCTTTCCCGAGTGGCGGGCGGATTCCCAGGGTCGCATGGACCGGCAAGGCCGTTCCGGTATAGCGAGAGTGCATGAAGGAAAGGTTAAGCCTGGCCTGAATGCACGGTCCGAGGCGAGGCCTCCGCCCGCCCGTTCGCGGCCTGCCGTCGATCTGCGCCTTCTCAGGCCGCCGAAAGCCTGGCCGCATACCGCCTCGCCAGGCGATGACGGCCGAAAAGTCACGAGGTGGCCGCGCCACCTTCGACCTTTTTGATCATGCGGCCGAGCGGGGCGCCGCCGAAGATGTGCATGTGGAAATGCGGGACTTCCTGGTGGCCGTGCCGGCCGGTATTGGCGATCAGGCGATAGCCGTGTTCGGCGACGCCCAGCTGTCTTGCGACCTCGCCCACGGTGCGGAAGAAATCCTCGATTTCCGCCGCCGAGGCCTTGGCGGTGAAATCGTCCATGGAAACGTAGGCGCCCTTCGGGATCACCAGGGCGTGCACCGGCGCCATCGGGTTGATATCTCGGAAGGCAAGCGCGTGCTCGCTCTCGTGGATCTTGCTGCAGGGGATCTCGCCGCGCAGGATTTTGGCGAACACGTTGCTGTCATCATAGGCCATCGATCGTCTCGCAGGAGGTTGGGGCGGGAAGCCGGTGCCGACAGCTGGACAAAGCCTCCTGGCCTCGGCAGTGTCAAGACCGAGCGCCATCGTCGGGATGCGTGGCGTGCCATTTCCGTTCCGGCCGGTGTTGGAGGATGAATCTTGAGCCTAGCCGTAGCGTTTCAGATGGACCCGATCGAGGCGATCGACATCGAGGCCGACAGCAGTTTCGCGCTCGCTCTCGAAGCGCTGCGCCGCGGCCATGAGCTGTTCCACTATCTGCCGACCGATCTCGGCTATGATCGCGGGCGGGTGATCGCCAGGGCGCGGCCGATGATCGTCCGGCGCGAGCGCGGCAACCATGCGACGCTCGGCAGCGCCGAGATCCTGGATCTGGCGACGCTCGACGTGGTGCTGATGCGCCAGGATCCCCCTTTCGACATGGGCTATATCGGCGCCACCCACCTGCTGGAGCGCGTGCATCCGCAGACGCTGGTGGTCAACGATCCGGTTTCGGTGAGGAACGCGCCGGAAAAGCTGTTCGTCACCCGTTTTCCCGACCTGATGCCGCCGACCCTGATCACCTATGATCCGGAGCAGATCAAGGCGTTCCGGCGCGACTATCAGGACATCATCGTCAAGCCGCTCTACGGCAATGGCGGCGCCGGGGTGTTTCACATCAGGCCGGACGACGACAATCTTTCGAGCCTGCTGGAGCTGTTCGCCCAGACGATCGACGAGCCGCTGATGGTGCAGCAATATCTGCCTGCCGTGCGTGCGGGCGACAAGCGCATCATCCTGATCGACGGCGAGCCCGCGGGCGCTCTGAATCGGGTGCCGGCCGAGGGCGAGGCCCGGGCCAATCTCCATGTCGGCGGCCGCGCCGAGCGCTCGACGCTCACCCGGCGCGAGGAGGAAATCTGCGCGGAAATCGGCCCGGTGCTGAAAGAGCAGGGGCTGATCTTCGTCGGGATCGACGTGATCGGCGATTTTCTGACCGAGATCAACGTCACGTCACCGACCGGCCTCCAGGAGATCGGCCGCTTCGACGGCGTCTCGCTCGAAGGCAGAATCTGGGACGTGATCGAGGAGCGGGTCCGGCAAAACCGGCGTGATCGCGCGCCCCGACCATCTCGATCGCACCGGGATCCGGTTCGTAAGGACGATCTGCCGACGGCCGTTGATGCCGATCTCACGACGTTTCCACCGATGCAACGCGATCAAGTTCCCGTCCGACAGGTTTCCGTGCACCCGTTAGGGCTTGCGTTAACCCGTCCCCGGCATGCTGTTTCATGGTCCATGCGATCCGGCAACGTCCGCCCGGCGGGAAACGGCGGGGCGAGGCTCGGACTCCCAGGGTCGCATGGACCGGGAGGCAATACTGACGGGGACAGGTGAATAAACGGTAAAGACGGCGGCGATCGAAGCGGGGAGGCCGGGGGAGAGGACGAGGCGGTCCGCCGCCGTTCCGACGGCGCAAAAAAGGCCGCTTGCGCGGCCTTTTTCGTCACCTCGTCATCGCGGCCGGTCAGGCTGCGGCGGCGAGCACCTTTTGCAGTTTTTCGGTCGCCATGTCCTCGTCGATGCGCTCGATCGCCGCGACCTCGCGGGCCAGGCGCTCGAGGGCTGCGCGGTACATCTGGCGCTCGCTGTAGCTCTGCTCGGCGTCCTCGCCTTTGTGCAGTTCGCGCACCACCTCGGCGATCGAAACGGGATCGCCGGAGTTGATCTTGGCTTCATATTCCTGGGCGCGGCGGCTCCACATCACCGTGCGCTTCGGCCGCGGGCGCGCCTTGAGCGCGTTCATGGCGGTCTGGATCTTGTCCTTGCTGGAGAGCTTGCGCATCCCCGATTTCGGCGCCTTGCCCACGGGAACCCGCAGAATCAGGCGGTCCTGTTCGAACGACACAACGTACATTTCAAGCATATCACCGGCGATCTCCTGCTTTTCGATCGCCTTGATCTGACCAACCCCATGCGACGGATAGACGACATAGTCATCCGCGGCAAAGGCCATATCCTTACCCATACCGATTGACTCCTACCTTCCTAACCGGACGCGAGCTGAGGACGGCTGAGCACCACATTGCCTGAGCTTGCCTCTGGGACGAAAGCCGCGTAGACACGATGTTGGCGGCTTCCGTATCACTGCCAAATTTTGATTATTAACCAATATATCATAGAATTGGACAGAAATACAATGCTTTTCGCTTTACCCTTGAGTTGAAAGCTCCCGAGATCCCCGGATTTGTCAAGAGTTTGGCGCGATCCGCGACAATCAAGCGGCGCTGCCAGGCTTCTCGCTGAAGTATTTTTCGAACTTGCCCTCGACCTCCTTGAAGTCGTCCGCATCGGCAGGTGGCTCGCCCTTTCGGGTAATATTGGGCCAAGGGCCAGTTGAATACTTGCGATTGAGCTCCAGCCATTTCTCCGCTTCCGGTTCGGTGTCGGGCAAAATGGCTTCTTCCGGGCATTCCGGCTCGCACACGCCGCAGTCGATGCACTCGTCCGGATTGATCACCAGCATGTTCTCGCCCTCGTAGAAACAGTCCACCGGGCAGACCTCGACGCAGTCCATATACTTGCACCGGATGCAGGCTTCGATGACGACGTAGGTCATGTCGACTCCAGGAATTTTTCCTCAAACACGCTTGACGGCGACCTTGCCCTATGTGGCGGTTGTCGATGCGCTTGTCCAGAGGGCGTTTTGGCGCGGGTCTGCGGCCGGCGGCATGCCAAGGCCGGGGCGCCTCGCCCCTCAGCGGCGCTTGAAAAGGCGTTCGATGTCGGCTTCGGCGATGGCGACATAGGTCGGGCGGCCGTGATTGCACTGGCCGCTGTTGGGGGTCACCTCCATCTCGCGCAGGAGGGCGTTCATCTCCGCCATGGTCAGGCGCCGGCCGGCGCGCACGCTGCCATGGCAGGCCATGGTCGCCGCCACCCGCTCGAGCGCGCTTTCCAGGCTTCGGGCTTCGCCGATCTCCACCAGATCCTCGGCGAGGTCGCGCACCAGGCGCTTGATGTCCGGGTTCTGCAGCATGGCAGGCGTCTCGCGCACCACCACAGCGCCCTGGCCGAAGCTCTCCAGCACCAGGCCGAGGCGCTCAAGCTCGGGAAGGCGTGCCTCCAGGCGCTCGATCAGATCGTCCTCGAGCTCGACCACCTCGGGCAGAAGCAGGCCCTGGCGCGGCACGCCCCTCGCCGCGAGATGCCCCTTCAGCCGTTCATAGACCAGGCGTTCATGGGCAGCGTGCTGATCGACCAGCAGCATGCCGTCAGCGGTCTGCGCGATGATATAGGCATCGAACAGCTGCGCCCGCGCCGCTCCGAGGCGGCCGGCGGCCGTAGGCTCCACCTCGTCATAGCGGCTGTCGTCACGCGCCGCCGGCAGCCCCACATCCAGCGAGGCCGGCAAGGCGGGGCCTTGACCCCTGACCTGCGCGAGCGGGGCCTGGAACGCCTGGGCTTCCTCCCGGAGGGCGGGGGAGACCGGGCGCTCGATCCGCGCCTGGCCGAACGCCGAGGCCGGTGAACCGCCGGCCGAGAACGACCCGAGCGCCGCGCCGCCGAGGGACGAGGTGGTGCGGCAGCCGGCCTCGGCGAGGCGGTGCTTGATGCCGCCGATGATCAGGCCGCGGACCACGCCGGGCTCGCGAAAGCGCACTTCCGCCTTGGCCGGATGGACATTGACGTCGACGCGATCGGAGTCCAGCTCCAGGAACAGCGCGGCCATGGGCTGGCGCCCGGCGAACAGGAGATCGCCATAGGCGGCGCGCAGCGCCGTCTTCAGAAGCTTGTCCTGGACCGGCCGCTGGTTGACGAACAGATGCTGAAAGCGCCCGTTCGGCCGGCTCTCGGTCGGCAGGCCGATCATGCCGGAAAGCCGGATGCCGTCCCGATCCGTGTCCAGGGGAAGGGCATTCTCGGCAAAGGCCTTGCCCATGATCGTGCCGATGCGCGCCCGAAAGCTCTGAAACAGGTCGGCGCTCCCCAGGCCGAGATTGAGCACTTGGCGCCCATCGGCGGCAAGCGTGAACGCGACCCCCGGGGCCGCCATCGCCAGGCGCTCGACCACCTCTTTCGCCGCCTGGGCTTCGCTGCGCTCGGTCTTCAGGAATTTCAGGCGCGCCGGGGTGGCGAAGAACAGATCCCGGATCTCGATGCGCGTCCCATGCCCGCCCGCCGCGGGCGCCGGCCCCTTGACCTCGCCCGCCTCCACCGTGAGCCGAAAGGCGGTCTCCTGGCCCTTCGGCCGGCTGGTGACGGTCATGCGGCTGACACCGGCCAGGGCGGCCAGCGCCTCGCCGCGAAAGCCGAGGGTGTCGATCCTGACCAGATCATCGTCGTCGAGCTTGGAGGTCGCATGGCGTTCGATCGCGAGCGTGAGATCATCAGGCGTCATGCCGACGCCGTCGTCGCTGACCGCGATCAGCCCCTTGCCGCCCGCCTCGAGCTCGACCGCGATGCGCGTCGCCCCCGCGTCGATCGCGTTCTCCACCAGCTCCTTCACGGCAGACGCCGGCCGCTCCACCACCTCGCCGGCGGCGATGCGATTCACGATATGCGCTGGCAATAGCCGAATCACGAAGGATCTCGCTGATCTTACAGAGGGCTCGACGTTTTTTACAGCATCCGGACTCAAGATTCCACGTTCAAGCGAAGCGCGAACGTGGACCCTCCTAGTGCAGCGGCGCAGTCGGATGATTCACAAGCCGCAGCACTAGGTTATTGGTTTTGTATCGATGTTTCCAAACACCGCTGATCGCTCTGTTTGGATCGATGCACTAGCCTTCGAGATCGGGCGGGTTGCCGACCACCACGGTCAGGAGCTTGTCCGGGTCGTAGAGGCGGGCGGCGACGCGTTTCAGGTCGTCGAGGGTCACGGCCTCGATGAAGCCGTTGCGTCGATCCAGATAGTCGAGACCGAGATCGTTGACCTGCATGCTCACCAGAAGCCCGGCGATGCGGTCGTTGCTGGTCAGGCGAAGGGGGAAGGAGCCGGTGAGATAGGTCTTGGCATCGTCGAGCTCCTCCTCGCTGATGTCGCCGTCCGCCATGCGCCTGACCTCGGACTGTACCAGGCCGAGCGCCTGGGGCACCGAGGCATTGCTGGTGCCGAGCCCGCCCATCCAGATCGCCGCCTGCTCGCTCGGGTAGAGATAGCTGTAGACGGAATAGGCGAGACCGCGCGCTTCGCGAATTTCCTTGGTCAGGCGCGAGGAAAAGCCGCCGCCGCCCAGGATGTGGTTGGCGACATAGGCGGCATAGAAATCCGGATCATCGCGCATCAGCCCCTTTTGTCCGAACAGCACCTTGCTCTGCGGCACGTTCTGCCGGACCACCGAGACCCCGCTCATCTCCGGGGCGATCGCGGTTTTGGCAAGCGGCGCTGCGCTTGCGGGAAGGCCGCCGAAGGCGTGGTCGAGCAGTGGGCCGAGCTCGTCCGCCGTGATGTCGCCGGCGACGCCGATCAGAAGATTGTCCCGGGCCAGCCTCGCTGCGACGAAGGCGCGGAGATCATCCGACGTAATCGCCTCCACGCTCTCGATCGTGCCCTCGACCGGGCGCGCATAGACATGGCCCTCGAAGGCCTGTTCGAACCAGGTGCTGGTGGCGAGGCGGTCCGGATCGTCGAGGCGGCGGCGCAGATTTGCCTGAATCTGGCTCTTGATGCGGGCCACCGGCTCCGCGTCGAAGCGCGGCTCCGAAAGGGCGAGGCGGAGCAGCTCGAAGGCGCGCTCGCGGTTCTCGGTGAGCGTCTTCAGATCGCCGGAAAAGCTGTCCCGACCGGCATCGAAGGAGAGCCGGATCGCCAGGTCCTCGAGTTCGGTCTGAAAGGCCTGGCTGTCGAGCTCGCCGGCGCCCTCGTCCAGGAGCCCGGAGACCAGCGTGGCGACCCCTTCCCTGCCCTCGGGATCGGCGACCGCTCCGCCTGCGAAGCGCAGCGACAGCGACATGAAGGGGATCGAGGGCTCGCTGATCAGATAGGCCCTGATGCCGCCGGCACTCACCACCTCCTCGACCTTTGCGGCTGCCCTGGCGTCCGATGCCGTGAGGCCGAGAGCGGTCACGAGGGCGAGGCCAAGGCCGAAGACGCCGGGTCGATGCAGCATGACAGGCACTCTTTCAAGCGGGTGATGGGCAAGCGGGGGATAGGCAAGCGAGGGGTGGGTAAGCGGGGGCCGGACAGGGGCGAAAGCAGGCGGATCGACGGGCGCTCGACACTCATTGCGACACGGCGGCGCGCTGCGTGGCACTGGTCTCCGGCAGATCCGCGGGCAGAAGACGGCCGGTGACCGAGCGTTCGGGCGCGATCACGGCCTCGATCGCAGCCGCGATGTCCTCGGCGGTCACCGCGGCGATGCGTTCCGGCCAGGCTTCGACATCCTCGACCGTGCGTCCAGTGGTCAGCGCGATGCCGAAACTCCTGACCGCACCGCTCATTGAATCCCGGGCATAGACCGCCTCGGCCACCAGGCGTTTGGTGGCACGAGAAACCTCGTCCGCGGTGATCGGCTCGTCGATCAGACGGGCGAGCTCCGCATCGACCGCCGCTTCCAGCTCGTCCAGCTTGACGCCGGGCTTCGGGCTCCCATAGAGCCGGAAGGTGGCGAGATCGAGGGCGGAGCCGCGATAATAGGAGCCGGCCGAGGTCGCGATCTGCTGATCGATCACCAGAGAGCGGTAGAGGCGGGACGTGCTGGTGCCGCCCAGGATCTCGGCGAGCACGGTCAGCGGATAGGCGTGCTCGGTCGCACCCGAGCTGAAGCTCGGCGCCAGATAGGAGCGCATCCAGGAGGGCTGGCGCACGCGCGGATCGGTGAGGGTCACGGTGCGTGCCGCACCCTGCGGCGGGTCCTGCACGCGCACGCGCTTCGGGATCTGCCTGGCCGGGATGACGCCGTAATATTTCTCGGCGAGCGGCTTCAGCTCCTCGGCGTCGATATCGCCGGCGACCAGCAGGATCGCGTTGTTGGGCGCATACCAGGTCCTGTAGAAGTCGAGCGAATCCTCGCGGGTGTAGGCCTCGATCTCGTGGCGCCAGCCGATCACCGGCATGCGGTAGGGGTGATGCAGGAACTGGGCGGCGTTGATCTGCTCGGCGAAGCGGGCACTCGGATTGTTGTCGACGCGCATCGAGCGCTCTTCCAGCACCACGTCGCGCTCGCGCAGGACCTCGTCCTCGGCGAGGACGAGATTGGTCATGCGGTCCGCTTCCATCTTCATCACCAGCTCCAGGCGATCGCGCGCGATGGTCTGGAAATAGCCGGTGTAGTCCGGGCCGGTGAACGCGTTGTCGTTGCCGCCGTTCCTGGCGACTTCCTTCGAGAAGTCGCCGGAGGCGAGCTCGTCCGTCGCCTTGAACATCAGATGTTCGTGGAAATGGGCGAGGCCCGACTTGCCGGGCGGGCTGTCGGAGGAGCCGATGCGGTACCAGACATGATGGGTCACGACCGGGGCGCGGCGGTTGGTGATGACAACCACCTGCATGCCGTTCTTGAGGGTGAAGGTCTCGGGATTGAACACGGCGGCCTCGCTCGATGAGCCTGCGCCGGCGATCAGAGCGGCCGGGAACAGGAGGCTGGCGCAAAGGCGCCTGATGGAGGGGGGGATCAATCCGCTACTCCTGGCCCGCCGCGGAGGTCTGATCCTGAGGGGCGGGGCTGGTGTCGATCAGCGTCTGCGCACGGCTGACCACCCTGATGGCTGGCGCCTGGCCGTCGCCGGCGGCAGCATCAGCGCCTTCTGCAGGCGCCGCGCGATCCTCCGGTGTCCAGGCGAGCAGGCGGCGAAGCAGGGCGGTGTCCACCCGGTTCTCCTTGCGGGTCTCGGCAAGCTGATCCAGGCCGAGCTCGGTCCGGTCGGTGCGGCTGACCAGGAGGCTCTGGCCCTCACTCGCCGCATCGGATGGCGCCGCCGTCGCCGCACCATTGGTCAGCAGGGCACGGGCTGCGCCGTCGTCCGGCGGCGTTCCGTTGGCGCCTGCGGCATCCTGGCCCAGGAGCGTCGCGCGCGCGCTTTCGCTGGCATTCTGGCTGGCGGCAGCGTGATCGTCCGAGCGCGGCGGGCGGAGATTGTAGTCGGGCGGCAGGATCAAAGGCGGGCGCTTGATCACCGCCATCTCGTCCGGGCCCTTCTGCTCGTAGCCCAGCGCGTCCTGCACGTTCTCGGCGCGGCTGCAGGCGCCGAGAAGCAGGCCCGAAGCGAGCCCGAGGAGGGCGAAGGAGGCAGCTCTAGACCTGAACGCGCGCACCAAACCAGCTCTCCCGATAAGGTCAGGGACAAAGGCCTATGTAGTCTGCCGCTGCGGCGACAGCAACCCGTCCAGCAGGAGCAGCCCGGCGCCGACGCAGATCGCGGCATCGGCGACGTTGAACGCCGGCCAGTGATAGCCGGCTATATGGACGTCCAGGAAATCGACGACAGCGCCGAAACGAAAACGGTCGATCACATTGCCGAGAGCGCCGCCGATCACCAGGCCGAGCGCGGTCACGGTGAGCCGAGCCTCGGCCTGTCTCAGCCAGTAGAGAAGGCCGAGCACCACGACGATGGCCAGGCCCGACAGGATCCAGGGACCGGCGGCGCCCGCCTCGTTGAACATGCCGAAGCTGACGCCGCGATTCCAGACCAGGACCAGGTTGAAGAACGAGGTCACGGCGATCGGGTCGGCCCCGAAACCGACGCCGGTGAGCGCGATCCACTTGGTGATCTGATCGAGGACGATCACCAGGAGGGCGATGAACAGGCCGTTTCTGAGCGACGCGGTCATGGCGTCATGCCGCTTCCAGCGTCGCCACCGCATCGGCGCAGCGCGCGCACACGCCATCCGCTTCGAGTTTTTCGTACAACTGCCAGCAGCGCTGGCATTTCATACCGTCCGCCTTTTTCGGCAGCACGCCGATGCCGGGGGCTTCATCGAGGATGAACGCGCCTTCCGGCGGTGCGCCGACCACGATCTCTAAGCCTGATGTGATGCTGAGCTCGGCGCCGTCGATGTCCCGAAGAAGGGCGGCATCGTCGGCATTGACATAGACCGTCGGTGCTGCCTCCAGGGACGAGCCGATGCGCTTTTCCCGGCGCTCCACCTCCAGCGCGCCGGTGACCACGCGGCGCACCCGGCGGATTCTTTCCCACTTGGCCGCAAGCTCGGGATTGCGCCACTCGGCCGGCACCTCCGGGAAAAGCCTGAGATGCACGCTGTCCTCGTCCGAGGGAAAGCGGGTCAGCCAGGCCTCCTCCGCGGTGAACACCAGCACCGGCGCCAGCCATGCCGTCAGGCAGGAAAACAAATGGTCGAGGGCCGTCCTGGCTGCGCGCCGCCGCGTGCTGTCGGCGCGATCGCAATAGAGCGTGTCCTTGCGGATGTCGAAATAGAAGGCCGAGAGGTCGATCGCGCAGAAATGGTGGATGGTGGAGTAGAGGCGCTGGAAGTCGAACGCCTCGTTCGCCTCGCGCACCACCTTGTCGACCTCGGTCAGTCGGTGGAGCACCCATTTCTCGAGTTCGGGCATGGCCGACGCCGGCAAGCGTTCACTTTCCTGGAAATCGGCGAGATTGCCGAGGAGGTAGCGGAGCGTGTTGCGCAGGCGGCGGTAGGCGTCGGCCTGGCCCTTCAGGATTTCCTGACCGATGCGCACGTCTTCCGAATAGTCGGCGCTGACCACCCAAAGTCGCAAAATATCGGCGCCCTGGGTCTTCATCAGGTCCATCGGCGAGATGACGTTGCCGACCGACTTCGACATTTTTCGCCCGTTCTCGTCGACCACGAAGCCGTGGGTCAGGACGGCCTCGTAGGGCGCCCGGCCGCGGGTGCCGCAGCTCTCCAGGAGCGAGGAATGGAACCAGCCGCGATGCTGGTCCGAGCCTTCGAGATAGAGCGAGGCCGGCCATTGGAGGTCGTCCCGCTGCTCGAGCACGGTCGCATGGGTCGAGCCCGAATCGAACCAGACATCCAGGATGTCGGTCACCTGCTCGTAGTCGTCGGGATTGCGCTCGGACCCCAGGAACTGGCCGGGATCGCTGGTGAACCAGGCGTCGGCGCCCTCCTGTTCGAAAGCATTCGCGATGCGTTCGTTGACCGCGTCGTCCTGCAAAAGGTTGCCCGTTTTCTTCTCGACGAAGACGGCGATCGGCACGCCCCAGGCGCGCTGCCGGGAGACGCACCAGTCCGGGCGGTGCTCGATCATGCTGCGGATGCGGTTCTCGCCGGCCGCCGGGACCCAGCGGGTCTCGCTGATGGCGGTCAGCGCTTTTTCACGGAGCCGCCCGTCCCCGTCCATCGGGATGAACCATTGCGGGGCGGCGCGGAAGATCAGCGGCGCCTTGGAGCGCCAGGAGTGCGGGTAGCTGTGGACGAGCTTTCCTGATGCGAGGAGTGCCCCGCTCTTGGTCAGCGCCTCGATCACCGGCTCCGCCGCCTTGAACACATGCACGCCCGCGAACAGCGGCACCTTGTCCGTGTAGAGCCCGTCCTCGGCGACCGTGTCCGGCACGTCGAGGCCGTGCTTCTGGCCGAGCTCGAAGTCGTCGGCGCCATGGGAAGGCGCGATGTGCACGAGGCCGACGCCCTGCTCGGTGGTGACGAAATCCGCCGGCAGCAGCGGCACCTCGAACTCGTAGCCGCCAAGGCCATGAAGGGGATGCTTCGCGGTGGTGCCGGCGAGCGCGGATCCCTTGAAGGTCGCCAGCACCTTATGCCCGACGATCTTGGCTTCACTCGCCGTCGATCCGACCAAGCCCTCGGCCAGCACCAGCTTCTCGCCGACCACGGCATGCGAGCCCTCGGCGACCTCGGTGACCTCGATCACGACGTAGTCGATGTCCTCGCCGTAAGCGACCGCGCGGTTCGCCGGCATGGTCCAGGGCGTGGTGGTCCAGATCAGGATGGCAGCGCCATCAAGCTCGACTTTTGACGGCGTCGCTACAGGGAAGCGGACGATGATCGTGGTCGAGGTGTGGTCATGATATTCGACCTCGGCCTCGGCCAGCGCGGTTTTTTCCACGACGGACCACATCACCGACTTCCGGCCGCGATAGAGCTGGTTCGACATGGCGAACTTGGCGAGTTCCCGAAAAATCCCGGCCTCGGCCTTGTAGTTCATGGTCGTATAAGGATTGTCCCAGTCGCCGAGGCAGCCGAGGCGCTTGAACTCTTCGCGCTGCACGTCCAGCCAGTGCTCGGCGAACTCACGGCATTCGCGCCGGAACTCGTCCACCGGCACCGCATCCTTGTCCTTGCCGGCCTTTCTGTACTTCTGCTCGATCTGCCACTCGATCGGCAGGCCGTGGCAATCCCAGCCCGGCACGTAGTTGGCGTCCTTGCCGAGCATCTGCTGATTGCGGTTGATGACGTCCTTCAGGATCTTGTTGAGCGCCGTGCCCATATGCAGATGGCCGTTCGCATAGGGCGGGCCGTCATGCAGGATGAATTTTTCCTTTCCCGCAGCCTGTGTCCGCAGTCGACGGTAAAGGCCGAGCCTTTCCCAGCGCTCCAGGGTCTCCGGCTCGCGCTGCGGCAGGTTCGCGCGCATGGAAAACTCGGTCCGGGGCAGGAAGACGGTGTCGCGATAGTCCTTCGTCATCGGGTCAGCTCATCAATGTCGGCCATGATGCGGCAGAAATCCGCCACGGCCCTTGTTTACGCAAGTTTCACGAAAAGTCACGGCGCCAACGTGGCGCAGCGTCGACTTGGGTCAGAGGTCGTAAATGGACAGGCCCGGGTTCGATCCCGGGCGGAAACCCTCCAGGGTGTCAAAGGCGCTCTCGGTCTGTCCGGCGGAAAATGTCATCGTCGATCCGCAATTCCTCATCAAGCTCAGCCCTTAAAGTAAGCATGCAACGGCACGTTGCCCAGGGCGATGCGGGCGTTCTCGCAGTCTTTAGCCATCTGCTCCTTCAGCAGCTCGACATCGGCAAAGGCCTTCTCGCCGCGCAGGCGATGCACGAAATGGCAGCAGAGGCGCTTGCCGTAGAGATCGACCTTGCGGTCCATCAGATAGACTTCCAGCATGTGGCCCTGCTGGTCGTTGAAGGTCGGGCGAAGGCCGATATTGGCGGCGCCATCGGCGATGACCGTCTCGCCGGCCTCGATCCAGCTCGCGCGCACCGCGTAGACGCCGGCCATCGGCCAGAGTGCCGGGCCGCGCGGCGAGCCGGGCTCGGGCGGGTGGATATTCGCGGTCGGAAAACCGAGCTCGCGCCCGCGCTTGTCGCCGCCGACCACGCGGCCCTCGATCATGAAGGGGTGACCGAGCAGTTCGGCCGCCTGGGCGACGTCGCCGGCGCTGACCACGGCGCGGATGCGGCTGGAGGAGCAGATCTCGCCATGCCAGTGGACGGGATCGATCCGGGTGACGCCGAAGCCGTGGGTCTGGCCGAGCGTGATCAGGGTGGCGGCGTCGCCGCTCGCCTTGTGGCCGAAGCGAAAGTCGTAGCCGATCACCACATGGCGCACGCCGAGGCCCTGCTCCAGGACGTCGCGCACGAAGGCCTCCGGGCTCTTCTCGCGCATGGCCTGGTTGAAGACGAGCGCGAACAGCCGCTCGACGCCGAGATCGGCGAGCAGCTTCGTCTTGATGCGCAGCGGGGTCAGCCGCTTCGGCGCCACGTCCGGGCGCAGCATCTGCAGCGGATGCGGCTCGAAGGTGACGATGCCGAGGGGAGCGCCAAGGGCTTCGGCCTTGTCACGCGCGGCCTGGATCAGCGCCTTGTGGCCGCGGTGCACGCCATCGAAATTGCCGATGGCGACCACCGTGCCGCGTGTGGCGTCTGCCAGTTTCTGGTGGGAACGATGGACCTTCATGCGCGCCTTATGGCCATGGGGCTCCAGCCTGTAAAGGTGGCGTTCTGCCTCAATAGGTGCCGGGATAGGCGCCGCCGTCGATCAAAAAGTTCTGGCCGGTGATGTAGCCCGCCTGGGCGCTGCAGATGAAGGCGCAGAGTTCGCCGAACTCGTCGGGATGGCCGAAACGCCTGGCCGGGACCGCGGCCATCGCCTCGTTCGCGAGCTCCTCTTCGGATCGTCCCGTCTTCTGCGACTGGAAGGCGAAGCCGGAGCGCAGGCGATCGGTGTCGAAGCGGCCGGGCAGGATGTTGTTGATGGTGACGCCGTGCTGCACGGTCTCCCGCGCGATGCCGGCGACGAAGCCGGTGAGTCCGGAGCGGGCGCCGTTTGACAGGCCGAGGATGCTGATCGGCGCCTTGACCGACGACGAGGTGATGTTGACGATGCGCCCGAACTTGCGGCCGATCATGTCGTCGACCACCGCCTTGATCAGCTCGATCGGGGTGATCATGTTGGCGTTGCACGCGGCCTGCCAGTCCTCGGGCGTCCAGTCGCGGAAATTGCCGGGCGGCGGCCCGCCCGCGTTGTTCACCAGAATGTCCATGTCCGGGCAGGCGGCAAGGGCGGCCTTGCGGCCCGACTCGGTGGTGATATCCCCGGCAACGATGGCGACGTTCGCCCCGGTGGCGTCGCGGATGTCCTTGGCGGTCGCTTCGAGCGCGCTTTCGGTGCGCGCGGTGATGGTGACGTCGACCCCGTTCTTGGCGAGCGCCATGGCGCAGCCGCGGCCCAGCCCCTTGCTCGCCGCGCACACCAGCGCCTTCCTGCCCGCAATCCCCAGATCCATCTTTCTCGGACTCCCTGTGTCAGCTTCGGGTTTTCTCAGTCTTCGTTGTCGCTCTCGTCTTCTACCTCTACCTCGTCTGCGGCCGGCAGCGCCAGACGGGCAAGCGGTATGGTTATCGGTCTTTGACGTGCCAGGGACAAGCGGTCAAGCGCCTCGACCACGGCACGCGCGGCGGCGAAGGAGCGTTCCATGTGGGTGAGCAGGTAGCGGATCACCGGCTCCGGCACGGCGAGCTGACGGTCGTCGAACAGCTTCAGAAGGAGCGCGGCGAGGAGCTGATCGTCCGGCGCCTCGATCGCGACCGACGGCGCCGCCGCCAGGCGCGATCTCAGATCGGGAAGCGCGATCGTCCACTGTGCCACCGGCCGCGTCGCCGTGAGCAGCATCGACCCGCCATCCTCGCGCAGCCGGTTGTAGAGCTGCAGCAGCTTCACCTCGTCCGCGATCGGCTCCGCCGGATCGAGCAGGTAGCAGCGCGCCGCATCGAGCTCCAGCACATCCCCAAGCTCAGGCCCCAGGTGCAGGCCGTGGCACCGTGCCGCCCAGATGGCGGCGAGGTGCGATTTGCCGGCGCCGGGGGGACCGTGGAGGATGAGGGCGGGGGCCGGCCAGTCGGGCCAGCGCTCGATCCAGGCGAGCGCCGTCCGGTTCGAGGGGGCCGGCATGAAATCCTCGACGCCGCTTCGGGCATCGTGGCGAAAGGCGAAGGGAAGCTGATCGGAAGCGCTCATCCGGCCGGCCTGGTGGGCGCGCCCGCGGCCCTGCGCTCGGCGACGTTTGCGACCTTGCCGTCGGCGTCCAGCACCGCCATCTGGGGCTCGGCCTCGTCGCTCTTGTCGGGCGCATGGTAGAGGGCGCTCTGCTGATAGCGCTCGATCCAGAAGCGGATCAGCACACCCATGACCGCGGCGAACGGCACGGCCAGCAGCGTGCCGAGAATGCCGAAAAGGGCGGTGCCGGCGAGCACCGCGAAGATCACCCAGACTGGATGCAGATGGATGCGGCTGCCCACCAGGCGCGGGCTGATCAGATTGCCTTCGATGAATTGGCCAAGCCCGAAAATGCCGGCGACCAGGGCGATCATCCAGATGTCCTGAAACTGAAACACCGCCACCGAAAGGCCGATCACCAGGCCGATCGCCATGCCGATGAACGGCACGAAGGAAACCACCCCGGTCATCAGGCCGATGATCAGGCCGTAGTTCAGGCCGGCCGCCCAAAGTCCGAGGCCGTAGAACAGGGCGAGGAACGTGCAGACCAGGCCCTGGCCGCGGATGAAGCCCGCCAGCACCTCGTCGATCTGATCGCTCAGATGATCGAAGCTCGACAGATGATCCGGCGGCACCAGGTCGCGGATCGAGGCGGTCATGCGATCCCAGTCGCGCAGCATGTAGAACGTGACGATCGGTGTCACGAACATCAGCGCCACCAGGTTCAGCAGTGCCACGCCCGACTGCAGAAGCCCGGTCACCGAGCCGACGAACACCTCGATCGCCTTCCCCGACTGCTCCTTGATCATGCCGGTGGCGGACAGGTCGGTGCCGAGGCTGAAGCGCTCGATCAGGCTGGTGAGCGCCGGCAGCAGACGGTCGCGCAGGCCCTCGACATAGGAAGGGAGTTCGGCGGCGAGCCTGGCGCTCTGATCGGCGAGCGGCGGCAGCAGGATCAGCACCACCAGGGACAAGACCAGAAACACCACGATCGCGATGATGCTGGTGGCAGCCAGGCGCGAGAAGCGCATGCGCTCCAGGCGGTCGGCGGCCGGATCGAGCATGTAGGCGGCCGCCATGCCCACCAGGAACGGGAACAGGATGTCGCGCAGCAGGATCAGGCCGAGCACCATGAGGGTGAGCGGCAGCATCGCGATCACCAGAAAGCGCAGCACCTTGCTCCAGAACAGGTTCAAGCGGTTTTCTCCAGGTCGGCGTTGCGCAGCGCCTGCACCACGTAGCTGCCGCCGGAGATCAGGGTCATGGCCGTGACCACGGCGATCATCGGCGGCACGAAGTGGGTGAGATCGGCGATGTCGGCCCAAATCGCAAGGGCCATCGCCGCGAGCACGATCTGGCAGAAGGTGTTGAGCTTGCCGGTCTTGAGCGGGCGAACGCGAAACACCGGATCGCGTCTGCGGATCAGGATCACGCCGAGCACGATCAGAACGTCGCGCGTCACCACCAGGGCGGCGAGCCACATCGGCAGATGCCCGCCGAGGGCAAGGGCGATGTAGATGCCGTCCAGCAGCGCCTTGTCGGCGAGCGGGTCGAGGATCGCGCCGAAATCGGTGTGCTGCTTGAACGTCTTGGCGATGTAGCCGTCCAGCGCGTCGGAGGCGCCGGCCGCCATGAACAGCCAGAACGCCGCCCAGACGTGATCGGTCACGATCAGCCACATCAACGGCGGCACGATCAGCAGACGGCCGATCGTGATCAGATTGGCGAGATTATAGGGGGAGGCGGCCGTCAGGACGAGGTCGACGTCCCGCTCAGCGGCTCGTTGAGCTTTGGAATCGCTCCCGTTGGCAGCAAGAGCCATGACTCCTCCTCCCGCAACAACGACAGGCCCAGACCGTCCAGCGCCTGCTCGAAGCCTGCCTCGTCGCCCACATAGTAGATCTGGGCCTTGACCAAAGTCTGGGCAAATGCGGTGACCTCGATCTGGCTAACAACCGGAAGGCTCTCCAGATCCCGATTGAGAGTGACCCAGCTGGACAGGCTGTCGATCGGAATGTCGACGAAAATCAGGCCGCCGGTATCCAGACGCAGGACATGCTGGGCTTTCCATTGCTCATCCAGGCTGTCCTGCAGCCGCACCACTGCCTTCTGCAGCACGCTGTCCAGCGGCTCGCCGGGGGCGCCTTCGAAGGTGAAGGGCTGGCCGCTGCGGTCGAGGCTGCCGACGCGCTGCGCGCCCAGGCGCACGGACACCGGGCCTGCGGTATCGTCTGACAAAAGCTCGGCGCTGGCGACGATCGCGTCATTGGCGCGATAGCGGCTGGCAAGCCGCTGCACGGCGAGCTGATCGCCGTTCGCCGCCTGCTCGACGGTCATGGCGCTGACATCCTCGAGATCGCCGAGCGCCATGATCAGGCGAAGCGGACGCTCGGCCTCGAGATTTTCCGCCCAGGCCGACCACCAGGGATTGTTGTCCGGCCAGAGAACCGTGTCGGCAGGGCTCTTGAACAGCGGCAGAACCAGCACCGGCGGCGAGACCTCCTCGGAAAAAGGCAGGCGCTCGGCCTCGAGCAGCTCCCTGACGCGCTCGGCATCGAACGCGATCGTCATGTCGGCGAGGTAACGCGTGTTGGAAAGCTGTTCGCCCTCGATCTCGAAATTCTGGACGTAGCGATCGGCGTTCAAGGTGGCGGCATCAGGAAGGCGGCCATGATCGCTCGCCGGCACCAGGCGCTTCAGCAGCCGCCTGAGGCCTTCGCGCTGGCCTTGCTCGAGCGCCCGGCTGCGCGCAGCGACGGCATCGGCTGCGGTGGCGTCGACCGGAATGTTGGAAACCGTGTAGAGATCGGCGGTCTGAGCGTGCGCTGCTCCGCTGCTCAGCCAAACCACACAGAGAGACGTAACCGCGAACAAAAAGCGTATGGATTGAAGCATTGCAAAGCGGTCCAGATCGCCTAAGGTGTCGACACTCAACCATTTGGGCGCGCTCGATACAAGACTCAAGCACGGATCATGATCGATCAGCCATGACCAGCAGCACCTCACGGCGGTTGGCCGACGACCGCTATCGCGAGGCCGGCGTCGATATCGAGGCCGGCAATGATTTCGTCAAGGCCATCGCGCCGCTGGCGCGGTCGACCGCGCGGTCCGGCGCGAGCGGCGCGCTCGGCGGTTTCGGCGGGCTGTTCGACCTCAAGGAGGCGGGCTTCGAGGATCCGGTGCTGGTGGCGGCGACCGACGGGGTCGGCACCAAGCTGCAGCTGATCGCCAAGGCCGACCAGCACAAGGTCGCCGGCATCGATCTGGTGGCGATGTGCGTCAACGACCTCCTGGTGCAAGGCGCCGAGCCGCTCTTTTTCCTCGACTATTTCGCCAGCTCCAAGCTCGACCCGCTCGCCGCCAAGGACGTGGTCGCCGGCATCGCCGAGGGCTGCCGCGAGGCGGGCTGCGCGCTGATCGGCGGCGAGACCGCGGAGATGCCGGGGCACTACAAGCCGGGCGATTTCGACCTCGCCGGTTTCGCCGTGGGCGCCGTCAGCCGCGACAAGATGCTGCCCCGCGACGATCTGGCCGTCGGCGACGTCCTCCTCGGACTTGCCGCGTCCGGCATCCACGCCAATGGCTTTTCCCTGGTCAACAAGCTGATGCGCGACCGGCGCCTGGCGCTCTCCGATCCCGCGCCCTTCGACCCGAAGAAAATCCTGGCGGACGTGCTGCTGACGCCGACCCGCATCTACGTCAGGAGCCTCCTGGAGATCGTCAAGGAGGGCCGGGTCAAGGCGCTCGCCCACATCACCGGCGGCGGCCTGGTGGACAATGTGCCGCGGGTCCTGCCGGACGGCATGATGGCGGTGATCGATGCCCGTGCCTGGCAGGCACCGCCCGTGTTCCGCTGGATCTACGAGGCCGCCGGCATGACCCCGGAAAGCCTCCTTCGCACCTTCAATTGCGGCATCGGCATGGTCGCGATCGTCGCCGAGGACGAGGTGCGCGCCGTGACCGAGGCGCTCAAGGCCAGGGGCGAAACCGTCTATCGCCTCGGCCATCTGGTGAAGGGCGACGGCCCCCCCTGCGTCGAAATCACCGGGGCATGACCCATGCCGGGGTTGACTTGGACCTCGGCACATCACGGAGTCGCGTCGCGGTTCTGATCTCCGGGCGCGGCTCCAACCTCCGGGCCCTCATCGCCGCCGGTCAGCGACCGGAGGCTCACTTTGAGATCGTGCTGGTTGTCGCGAACCGGCCCGGAGCGGGCGGGCTGGATATTGCCGAGGCGGCGGGCATTCCGAGCCTGGTGATCGACCACAAGGCGTTCGACGGGCGCGAGGCCTTCGAGCGTGCGCTGGACCAAAACCTCAGCGAGGCGCGCGTCGCGCTGGTGTGCCTCGCTGGGTTCATGCGCGTGCTCACGCCCTGGTTCGTCGAGCGCTGGCAGGACCGCCTTCTCAACATCCACCCATCATTGCTGCCTGCCTTCAAGGGCCTCGACACCCACGCCCGCGCGCTTGCAGCAGGGGTGCGCGTCCATGGCTGCACCGTCCACCTCGTCCGCCCCGAGCTCGACGACGGACCGATCCTGGTTCAGGGAACGGTGCCGGTCGTCACGGACGACACCGAAGACACCCTGGCCGCTCGTGTGCTCGAGATGGAGCACCGCGCCTACCCGCTGGCGCTGGAGCTGATGGCGTCGGGACGGGCGACGATTCTGGACGGCCGGGTTGTGATCGAGGGCGAAGGCGCCGGAGGCGGGCTGGATCAATCCCGCTGCCTAGCGGCCGTCGCCCACCGACGGCTAGGAAACCTTCTCGGGCTTCTCCCGGAACTGGGCGACGAAATCGGCAAGGCCGATCTGGCGCCGGCGCTTCAGGCGTTCGGCGACCAGCACGGAGCGGGCGGCGGTGATGCTTTTTTCCAGGTCGTGATTGATCATCACATAGTCGTATTCGGCCCAGTGGGTGACGTCGGCGGCGATCTGGGCGAGGCGTTTGGCCACGACCTCGTCGGTGTCCTCGGCGCGCTTTCTGAGGCGTCTTGCCAGCTCCTCGGTCGAGGGCGGCAGGATGAACATGGTGACGATGTCCTGCGACACCTGCTGGCGCAGCTGCTGCGCACCCTGCCAGTCGATGTCGAACAGCACGTCCTTGCCCGCTTCGAGCGCGCCCTCGACCTGCGCGGTCGGCGTGCCGTAGCCGTGGCCGTAGACCTCGGCATGCTCCAGAAGCTCGCCCGTGTCGACCATGCGGTCATAGTCTGCGCGGTCGATGAAGTGATAATGCACGCCGTCGATCTCGCTCGGACGTTTCGGCCGGGTCGTGACCGAAACCGAAAGACTGAGCTCGGGTTCGACGTCCAGCAGGCGGCGCGCGATGGTGGTCTTGCCGGCCCCCGAGGGCGAGGACAGCACCAGCATCAGGCCACGGCGTTTGACGTTGATCGGACAGGGAAGCGAAGCGCTCGGCGACATCGGGTGACCTTGGTGAGTTGAGAGCGGGATGCGTTGACGGACGGGCGCGGGACGTCGCCCGGACGTCGAGGCGCTGCGGCTCTTGGCGACCGCTGCCGATGTCTTAGCGGAAAGCGTCGGAAAGTGCCAATGGCGAGACCAGCCGAGCGATCGGATCGTCGCTCCTCGTCCGGAGGGCTGAGCTCAGGAACGCTGCCCGGCGCCGGCCTCGGGCTTCGGGCGGTCCTCGCTCGCAGCGCTTTCGGAGGAGGGGACGAGATCGAGCGGGCGCGGCGGCGACGGTCTTCTCGGTATCGGCTCCTCGCCGGCCTTGATGCGCCGCCAGCGCGCGACATTGTCGTTATGCTCCTTCAGGGTCTCGGCAAAGGCATGGCCGCCGGTGCCGTCGGCGACGAAATAGAGATAGTCGTGCTGATCGGGGTTCAGCACCGCCTCGATCGACTCGCGCCCGGGATTGCCGATCGGCCCCGGCGTCAGCCCGCGGATGACATAGGTGTTGTAGGGATGATCCAGCTTCCAGTCCTGGCGGGTGAGCTCGCGCTCGAGCGGGCCTTCGCCGTCGGTCAGGCCGTAGATGATCGTCGGGTCGGACTGCAGGCGCATGCCCTTTCTGAGGCGATTGACGAACACCGCCGCGACCTTGGCACGCTCGTCCGCCACGCCCGTCTCCTTGTCGACGATCGAGGCCATGATCAGCGCCTCTTCCGGCGTGGCGAAGGGGAGATCTTCGGCGCGCCCGGCCCAGGCGGTCTTCAGCGCCGCGGCCATGGCGTCCTGCATGCGCTGCACCAGGGCCGCCTTCGTGTCGCCCTGCGAGTAGAGATAGGTCTCGGGCAGAAGCGTGCCTTCCGCCGGCTTCTCCGGCAGCTCGCCGCTCAGCCCTTCGGCCTGGTCGATGCTGCGGAACACCTCGGCCACGGTCTGGCCCTCGATCACCGTGAGGCGGCGCGCCACCGTCTTGCCCTCGGTGATGATCGCGATCACCTCGCTCGGCGAGACATGCGCCGGGAAGGCATATTCCCCCGCCTTCAGCGCCCGGTCATGGCCGCCGAGCCGCACCGCCAGCTGGAACAGCCAGGGACGGCTGATGACCTCGGCCTCGTCCAGGCGGTGCACGATCGCCTGCAGCCCGGCGCCGCGCGGCAGGAGCACGATGGTCTCCGCGGCGTTCGGCCCGCCTGCGGCCAGATATCGGTTGAAGCGGGAGACGGCGACATTCGCGCCAGCGGCGAGGATAGCGACGATCAGGCCAAGCCAGAGAAACCGTCGCATGCCCCCGCAGACCCGGCTCAGCGCTCGGGCGGGCCGGCGAGAACCAGGGTCGCGTTCGTGCCGCCGAAGCCGAAGGAGTTGGAGAGAGCCGCGCGCACCTCGCGCTTCTTCGCCTCATGCGGTACGAGGTCCAGATCGCAGCCTTCGGACGGGTCGTCGAGATTGAGGGTCGGCGGCACGGTCTGGTGATGGATCGCCAGCAGCGCGAAGATCGCCTCGACGCCGCCGGCCGCCCCCAGCAGGTGGCCGATCGCCGACTTGGTCGACGACATCGAGACCCGGCTGGCGGCCTCGCCGAACAGGCGCTTGACGGCACCCAGCTCGATCTCATCGCCGAGCGGCGTCGAGGTGCCGTGGGCGTTGACATAGTCGATGTCTTCGGGGGCAAGGCCTGCTCGGCCCAGCGCCATCTTCATCGAGCGGTAGCCGCCATCGCCGTCAGGCGCTGGCGCGGTGATGTGGTGGGCGTCCCCGGAAAGGCCGTAGCCCACGACCTCGCCATAGATCTTCGCGCCGCGGGCGCGCGCGTGCTCCAGCTCTTCGAGCACGACGATGCCGGCACCCTCGCCCATGACGAAGCCGTCCCGGGCCTTGTCCCAGGGGCGGGACGCCTTCTCGGGCGTGTCGTTGAAGTCGGTGGAGAGCGCCTTCATCGCAGCGAAGCCGGCGATGCCGATGCGGCAGACCGCACCCTCGGCGCCGCCCGCGACCATGACGTCGGCGTCGCCCAGCTGGATCAGCCTGGTCGCGTCGCCGATCGCATGCGCGCCGGTCGAGCAGGCGGTGACCACCGCATGGTTCGGCCCCTTGAAGCCGAAGCGGATCGACACCTGGCCGCTCACCAGATTGATCAAACAGGCGGGAATGAAGAACGGGCTGACCCGCCTCGGCCCGCGTGTCTCCAGCTCGACCGCGGTGTCGGCGATGGTGCCGAGCCCGCCGATGCCGGAACCGATCATGACGCCGGTACGCTCGCGGCTCTCTTCGTCCTCCGGCTCCCAGCCGGAATCCCGGATCGCCTCGGTCGCGGCCGCGATGCCGTACAGAATGAAGGGATCGTTGCGCCTGGCATCCTTCGCCGACATCACCTCGTCGATGACGAACGCGCCTTCGCCTTCCCTCGGGATCAGCCCCGCAATCTTCGCCGGCAGATCATCGACGTTGAACCGATCGATCCGCCTGAGCCCGCTTTCGCCGGCGATCAGACGCCGCCAGCTGACATCGACACCGGCCCCGAGCGGAGTCACGAGGCCGAGGCCGGTGATCACAACGCGTCTAGTCGACATGCGATGACCCATCTAAGCCCAACAAACCAGGAAGCCCGTCGGCCGGGAGCGCCGGCCGATCACGACGACATCCTCTTTCGGTCAGGCCGTCTGAGCATTCTTATCGATATAGGTGATCGCGTCCTTGATGGTCAGGATCTTCTCGGCGGCTTCATCGGGAATCTCGCAGCCGAATTCTTCCTCGAACGCCATCACCAGCTCGACCGTATCCAGGCTGTCAGCGCCGAGATCGTCGACGAAACTGGCGTTCTCGTTGACCTTGCTCTCGTCGACACCGAGATGTTCGACGACAATCTTTTTGACGCGTTCAGCAGTGTCACTCATAGGGGAGCTTCCTCGATTAATCGGGCCCAAGACGTGTGCTTCCCGGCCCTATGACCGGCGCGCTCGGGTGAAATCGCCCAAACACGCCGTGGCTACTAGCACGATCCCGCCGGCGTTGACCAGCTTTGGGACCGAATCTGACGTTCTCATTTAGGGACGTTTGCCGGTCACCACAAGCATCTATGCGCCGCTCAGCTCAAATCATGGCCATGCCGCCATTGACATGCAGGGTCTGGCCGGTGACGTAGCCCGCTTCGGCGCTGGCGAGATAGACGGCGGCGGCGGCGATATCGTCGCTCTGGCCGAGCCGTCCGCAGGGAATCTGGCCGAGCAGGCGGGATTTCTGGTCGTCATTGAGCGCATCGGTCATCGCGGTCTCGATGAAGCCGGGCGCGATGCAGTTGACCGTGATCCCGCGGGACGCGACCTCGGCGGCCAGCGCCTTGGACATGCCGATCATGCCGGCCTTGGCGGCGGCGTAGTTGGCCTGGCCGGGATTGCCGGTGACCGCGACGATCGAGGTGATGTTGATCACCCGGCCGAAGCGCTTCTTCATCATCGCGCGCAGGCAGCCGCGGATCAGCTTGAAGCCGGAGGTGAGGTTGACGTCGAGCACGGTCTGCCAGTCCTCGTCCTTCATGCGCATGGCGAGGTTGTCGCGGGTCAGCCCGGCATTGTTGACCAGAATGTCGACGCCGTCACCGAGGGCGGCCAGCACCTGCTCGACCCCGTCCTCCGCCCCCAAATCCGCGACCAGCGTGGTCGTGCGTTCACCGAGCGAAGCAGCGAGGGCATCGAGCGCCTCCTGGCGGCGTCCGCTCAGCACCACATGAGCGCCCTGCGCATGGAGCTGGCGCGCGATGGCGCCGCCGATGCCGCCGGAAGCGCCGGTGACCAGCGCCCGGCGGTCAGATAGATCGAACATCAATGACTCCTTGTATCAAGAGAAGGGCGCCCCGCGCTCAGGGTATCAAGAGAAGGTCGCCCCGCGCTCAGGCGAGATATGTGTCGAGGTCTTCAGGACTGCCGATCGCTTTGGCCGCCAGTTCGCGGTCGATGCGCTTGGCAAGCCCGGTCAGCACCTTGCCGCTTCCGAGCTCGACCAGCTCGGTGACGCCGCTCGCGGCAAGGGCGAGCACGCTCTCCCGCCAGCGCACGCGTGCGGTCACTTGCTCGATCAGCGCCTGCTTCAGCGCTTCGGGATCGGTCTCGGGCGCCGCCGAGACATTGGTGACCACCGGCAGCGCCGGCGGCTGGAAGGTGATCTCCTTCAGCGCCGCGCCGACCGCGTCGGCTGCCGGCGCCATCAGCCGGCAGTGGAAGGGGGCGCTCACCGGCAGCAGCAGGCTGCGCTTCGCCCCCTTGCCCTTGGCGATCTCGACCGCACGCTCGACCGCTTCCTTGTGCCCGCTCACCACCACCTGGCCGGGCGCATTGTCGTTGGCGACGTCGCAGACCTGATCGCCTGCGGCTTCGGCGGCGACGGCTTCGACATCGTCCAGCTCCAGCCCGAGGATCGCGGCCATGGCGCCGTCGCCCACGGGAACGGCCGTCTGCATCGCGCGGCCGCGCAGCCTGAGCAGCTTGGCGGCATCGCCGATCGTGAGCGCGCCCGCCGCGGCGAGTGCGGAATATTCGCCGAGCGAATGCCCGGCGACGAAGGCGCCCTGCTCGGCGAGCGCCCTGCCGCTCCTGGCCTCGAGCGCGCGCGCTGCGGCGAGCGAGGTCGCCATCAAAGCGGGCTGGGCGTTTTCGGTGAGGCGAAGCGTCTCCTCGGGACCCTCGAAGATCACCTCGGAGAGCGCCTCGCCGAGCGCCTGGTCGACCTCGTCGAACACGGCGCGCGCGGCGGGCTCGTCCTCATAAAGAGACCGGCCCATGCCGACGGCCTGCGATCCCTGGCCTGGAAAGAGAAAAGCTGTGCTCATGCCGCGAAACCGTCCCTCGAGCGTTGTGGCCGAAACCGTTCCTCGACCAGCGATCAAGGTCTAGCGAGCGCGGAAGGGCTGTCAAGCGGCTCGCCCTCTGCCATCCCGGCTCGAAGTGCCGCGAATCGAGGCTTGCCCGGCCCGGATTTTCTTGTATAGTGCCGCCCCAGTTTGGGCCTCTGGGCCCGATTACGCTGGAGTGCTGCCTTTGGCGGGCCGGTGCTGTGTGCGCGGTCCCGCATTTTCTATGGGTGCATCCCAAAAGGTTAAGGAGCCACATAGTGACCGCCACGCGGTGTTACGAACACACGATCATTGCGCGCCAGGACCTCTCGCCGCAGCAGGCCCAGGCCCTCGCCGACACCTATGCCGGCGTCGTCGGCGAACATGGCGGCGAAGTCACCAAGAACGAATATTGGGGACTGCGTAACCTCGCCTACCGGGTCAAGAAGAACAGGAAAGGTCACTACCTGCACCTGAACTTCAAGGCGCCGGGCGACCTGGTCAAGGAGCTGGAGCGTCAGGAAGAGCTCTCCGACGACGTCATTCGTTACATGACGGTGCGCGTCGACGAGCTCGAGGACGGCCCGTCCATCCTGATGCAGGTGCGGTCGTCCCGCGAGGATCGCGGCCGGCGCGATGACGGGCCGAGGCGTCATCACGGCGATCGGGACCGTGGTGATCGAGGCGACCGCGGTGACCGAGGGAGTGACCGCCCTGACCGCGGCGATCCGTCCTCCTGATCCCATCGACGAAAGAGAAGCAGACGACCATGAGCGAACACACCTCTTCGACGGCCGGCGGTGACCGTGGTGACCGCAGCGATCGCGGTGATCGTGGCGACTTCGGCGGCCGTCCGCAGCGCGGCGAGCGCGGCGGCGAGCCGCCGAACATCACGATCCGGCGTCCGTTCTTCCGGCGCCGCAAGTCCAGCCCGTTTTCCGGCGACGATGCGGCCAAGATCGACTACAAGGACGTGAAGCTGCTGCAGCGTTTCGTCTCCGAGCGCGGCAAGATCGTGCCGAGGCGCATCACCGCGGTGACGGCCAAGGAACAGCGTGCGCTTGCCCAGGCGGTCAAGCGGGCTCGTCTCCTGGCTCTGCTGCCGTTCGTCGTGAGCTGAACAGAGCTTTCTTCTCAAAAGAACCGGTCGTGGCCGTTCATGTCCCAAGCGCTCGCTCTCGCCGTCCTGGCCGGCATCATCAGCGGCGCTCTGGGGCTGGCACCGCTTTCAGGTTCGTTCGCGCTCATTCTGGTCAGCTATTTCGTGCAGCTGCCGATGATGCTCGCGGGCCTGACCATGGGACTCGCGGCCGCGATCGTGGCCGCCCTCGCCGCGATCGTGCTGAGCGCGTTGATCGGCGGCATGCTCGCCGCCCTCATTTTTGCCGTGGCCTTCGCCTTGCCGGCGCTGCTGGTGGTGCGCCAGGCGCTGCTGTCGAGACAGGACCCGGAAGCGGGGCTCGTCTGGTATCCGCCCGGCCATATTCTGGCGGAGCTGACGGTGCTTTCGGTTCTGGGGCTGGCGCTGGCCTTCTTCACCCTGATGGGCGAGGAGGGCGGGCTGATCGGCTTCATCGAGATCATGCTCGCCGAGGCCTTCGGCCAGTTCACCGCGGCCACGGGCCAGCCGGCGCTCGACCCCGAGGCGGTGCGCTCGCGGGCGGTGTTCGTGCCCTCGGTGGTGGCCTGCTCCTGGCTGATGATGGCGGTGGTCAACGGCGTGGTCGCCCAGGCGATCGCCGTCAGGTCGGGCTGGAACCGGCGTCCGAGCCCGCAGCTCGCCGAGCTGGAGCTGCCGTTCTGGCTCTGGCCGCTGATGGGCGTCGCCGTCGTCCTGGCCATGCTCGGATCGACCGGCATCGGCCTGTTCGGCCGCTCGGCGCTGATCGTGCTGATCATGCCGTTCGGTTTTCTGGGCCTCGCCGTGATCCACAAATTCGCCAATCGCTGGTCCTATCGCCAGCTCGGCCTGGCCGCGGTCTATGCGGGCATCATCGTGTTCAACTGGCCGATCCTGGCGGTCATCGCTTTGGGTCTGGTTGAGGATTGGGCGCATCTGCGCCGTTACATGTAGCGAGATCGGAGGAACTTCCCATGCAGGTCATTCTGCTGGAGCGTATCGAGAAACTGGGCCAGATGGGCGACCTCGTCACCGTCAAGAACGGCTTTGCCCGCAATTTCCTGGTGCCGCAGGGCAAGGCAATGCGCGCGACCAAGGCGAACCTCGCCGAATTCGAGCGGCGCAAGGTCGAGCTCGAAGCTGCCAATCTGCAGCAGAAGGAAGAGGCGGAAGCGGTCGCCGGCAAGGTCGAGGGCAGGTCGGTGGTGATCATCCGCCAGGCCGGCGAGTCGGGCCAGCTCTACGGCTCGGTCAACGGCCGGGACATCGCCGAAGCCTTTGCCGCCGACGGCGTCGCCTTCGATCGTCGCCAGGTGCGCCTCGATCAGCCGATCAAGACGCTGGGCGTGCATGACGTGCGCGTGGCCCTGCACCCTGAGGTGGACGTCGAGGTCAAGGTCAATATCGCCCGCTCCGGGGAAGAGGCCGAGATCCAGGCGGATCCTGAGCGTGCTGCCGCCCATGCGGCGCAGCAGGCCGCCGAGGAAGCTGAGGCCGCCGCCGAGCTCGCCGACATGGGCGCTGAGCTGCGCGAGGCCGAGGGCGACGACGCCTGACGCTGCCCAGGGCCGCGGTGGCGTGCGCGCCGCGGCTCGCTGCATTGCAAAAAAAGCTGGCTAGACCGCGGCTTCCTGGACTAGGTTGCTCTATTGGTCTGTCGCAATTGGAAGGCCGCACGCGGACATGGCAGAGAAGAAAAAGCCGACCTGCGCTGCCGAGGAAGGCGTGGCTGTCGTCAAGAAATACGCCAACAGACGCCTCTACAACACGGCGTCGAGCAGCTATGTCACCCTCGACGACCTTTCCAAGATGGTGCGGGATGGCGAGGATTTCGTCGTCTACGATGCCAAGACCGGCGAGGATCTGACCCGCTCGATCCTGACCCAGATCATCATGGAGGAGGACGGCAAGGGCCGGAACCTGCTGCCCACCAGCTTCCTGCGGCAGCTGATCCGCTTCTACGACGACAGCCTGCGTGCCTTCCTGCCGCGCTATCTGGAAATGAGCATGGAGAATTTCTCCAGCAATCAGGACCAGATCCGGAACTACATCGAAGGCACCTTCGGCCGCTTCTTCCCGATGAACCAGTTCGAGGACATGGCGCGCCAGAACATCGCCCTGTTCCACCAGGCCGCCACCATGTTCAATCCGGGCTCGGGCGGTCCCGGCGAGGGCGGGCAAAAGCCCGTCGAGAACGGCAAGGCCTCCCCGGAGCCCGCCGATCGCACCAGGGACATCCAGAAGCTGAACGCCAGGATCGAATCGCTCCAGGCCGAATTGTCGAAGTTGGTCGAATCGCAAAGGGACAAGCCGAAGTCGGGGAGCTAGGTGGCGCGGCCACGGCGCCGACGGGTGATCTCCTGATCGTTTCGCCCCTGGCCCCGCCCGATGTCAGCCTTGTGCCATCGGCGCCGGCACCTCGATCTCGCCTTCGCTGATCAGGACGGCGCTGCCGGTGACGCGCACCGCGATGACCGCGCCGCCCTGCTTGTCCACCTCGACCTCGAGCCGGCTCGGGCGGCCCATCTCCAGGCCCTGGGCAATCACCTTGCGGATGGTGCCGTCGGCCAGCGCATCGTGATGGCCGAGCCAGCCGCCGAACGCGGCGACGGCGCTGCCGGTGGCGGGGTCCTCGGGAATGCCGCTCAGAGGCGCGAACATTCTGGCCCGGAAGTCGGCGCCCGAAGGCGCATCGTCGGTGAAGACGAACGGCTCCTGCGCATAGAGGCCATCGCCGATCCGATCCAGGACGGCCATGTCGATGCGCGCCTGCCGCAGGGCTGCTCGATCCTCGACCTGGACCATGAGAAAGGGATTGCCGGCCGAAGCCGCGCCCGTCCGCATGATCTGTGCCTTTCCCAGGGACAGCAGCGCCGCCATCTGCTCGACCGTGGGGGCCTCGGCGATCTCCGGCCGTCTGGGCGCCGTCAGCGTGGCGGCCGCCGGCTTCCCATCGTTGACATGGATGGTCACGGGCACCAGGCCGGCCGCCATCTCGAAGGTGATCGAGACCCGCTCCCCGGCGAGATCGAACGCCCCCAGATGGGCAAGGGTTATCGCGGTTCCGATCGTCGGATGGCCGGCGAACGGGATTTCCTTCGTGGGTACGAAGATCCGCACCTTTCGGTCATGGCCCGGGCTTTCGGCCGGCAGCACGAACGCGGTCTCGGAAAGATTGAACTCGCGCGCGAGGCGCTGCATCTGATCGGTGCTGAGGCCGGTGGCGTCGGGCAGCACGGCGAGCGGATTGCCGCCGAAGGCCCGATCGGTGAACACGTCTGATGTGATGAAGCGGCGTCGCATGAGGGGCCTCCGGGTCGTTCGCGTTTGTCAGGGGCGCCAGAAGGGTTTGTCGATCTCGGTCCAGACATCGGCGCGGCTGAGGCCGATGTCCTTCAGCGCGGCGTCATCGAGCTGGGCGAGGTGATGGCGCTGTCGGCTGCGATCGATCCACCTGCCGAGTGTTCGGAAAACCGACGTCATCCACGGCGGAAGGCCGAAGCGGTCCTGCGGCCGTAATAGCGCTATTGTATCGATACAATCTTCCCTTTCCATCGATTGTCTCCAGCATTTTCCAGACAATCTCATAGATCATTGACTCAATGATCGAGTCAAACTATATATTGATACCATGACAATATGGTGTCCAGATCTCTCGCAGCATGCGGGGCCGCGCTACAAGGCGCTGGCCGAGGCGATCGATGCGGCGATCGGCCAGGGCGATCTGGAGCCCGGCGGCAAGCTGCCGCCGCAGCGCGATCTCGCTTATCGGCTCGGTGTCACCGTCGGCACCGTATCGCGCGCCTACGCACTGGCCGAGCAGCGTGGTCTGGTGCGCGGCGAGGTCGGGCGCGGCACCTTCGTCATGTCCGCGGGCGCGACCGGCAGCTTCTACAACCCTGTGATCGACGGCGACGACGATCTGATCAAGCTCACGGTCAACAGCCAGCCGGACGACGGCGTGCAAAAGCAGCTCGCCGGCAGCCTGCAGACGCTTGCCGCGAGCCATCAGCCGATCGGCGAGCTCATGGCCTATACGCCGAGGATCGGCCTCACGCCGCATCGCGCGGCGGCCGCTGCCTGGGCGAGCCGCATCGGGGCCGCCTTCGCGCCGGAACAGACGATGATCACCGGTGGTGCGCATCAGGCCATCCTGACCGCGCTCGCAGGGCTCGCCCGGCCGGGCGACACGGTCCTCTGCGAACATCTTCTCTACAGCGGCATCAAGCGCATCGCCACGCGTCTCGGCCTCCGGCTGCAGGGCCTGGCGCTCGATGGCGATGGTCTGTGCCCGGACGCGCTGGAGCGCGCCTGCCGGGCGAGCGAGGCCAGGGTTCTGATCATGAACCCGACCATCCACAACCCGACCACCACCACCATGTCGGAAGCGCGGCGGCGGACGATCGCCCGGATCGCGGAGCGCTACGATCTCGCTTTGGTGGAGGACGATGTCTACGGCCAGCTCCCGGAAGACCGGCCGCCGCCCTTCGCGGCGCTGGCGCCGGAGCGCACGGTCTACATCACCACGGCCTCGAAGATCATCTCGCCCAATCTGCGTTTCGGCGTGCTGGTGGCGCCCGAGCGCCTGTTCGACCGGCTCGCGGACGCGCAAAGCGACCTCTTCCTGACCTGCCCGGCCCTGATGGCGGCTCTGTTCACCCAGTGGCTGGAGGACGGCACCGCGGATCATCTGATCGGTCGTCAGCGCGCCGAGGCCGCCGCCCGCCAGGCGCTCGCCGCCGACTGTCTGCACGGCATCGCCCATCATGGCCAGCCGCTCGCCTATCATCTCTGGCTGCCGCTGCCGGCGCCCTGGCGAAGCTCCACCTTCAGCGATGCCCTGCGCGCGCGTGGCGTCGCCGTCGACCCCGCCTTCATTTTCGCCGTCGGGCCGGAGCGCGAACCCCATGCCATCCGCATCAGCCTGAGCGCCGCCCGCACCCGCGAGCGTCTGCGCCGTGCTCTCGAGTTGGTCAGGGAAGCCCTGACCTCCGGCCCGATCGTCCGCCGCGACAGCATCTAGTGGCGCGGCCACCTCGTTGGTTTCCCGCCGACGTCGAAGAACGCGCCAGGACATCCCAGGGCGGGCACGCCTTTCCTGAAGGTCCTTCGTAGCGAACGCACCGTTGGCGTGGGGCCCCGCCGGATGTGATACCAACCCAACCTGGCCATGACCGTTTTCCCCGGTCGTTCTTGGCAATGGACGGGCTGCTTTTATCTTAACCCGTCCTTAACGTTGCTCTGCCAAATTTCTTCATGGTCCATGCGATCCTGGGAATCCGCCCGCCCATCAAAACCAGGTGGGGCGAGGCTCGGATTCCCAGGATCGCATGGACCATCGAGAACGCCGGTTGTCGCACGAAAAGATGAAGAAACGCTAAAGGGCCGGTTGCCTGGGGCAGACCGTACGGCGCGCATCATTCATCGGCACCACTCGTCCCCGGTCGCCCATCACGAAGCGACGGGACGCCGAACGGATCTGCACCCGAAGCATTGAACGTTCATGCGGCGCCAGCCCGCTCCCTTCTCCTGTTCTGCAGATGCACCTCCCCCCGGGATGAACTGGGTTCTCGCTCGCTGACCGGCACCTTCAAGAAAATATTCAACAAATTTTTCGAAAAAATCGCAAGTATATCAATAGTATTTGGCTCTTATTGCCTGTTGATAACTATTGACTGTCGCAGCTAAGAATATACTTTAACTAAAGCGTTAGTTGATAAGCGCAAGTTTTGCTTAATTTTTGCTAGTTGATCTCAACAGGACATCGTATCGGGAGCCTCGAACTGATGATGAGCGATTCCGCCAATGTGACCGCGCCTGCTATGACACCCGAATGGCGAGAAGCGGCTGCGGCCTCGCCCTGGCTGCAGAAGCGCGATGTCATGGTGGTCGCTCTCCTGGCGGTCTTCTGGCTGGTCGCCTTCTTCCTGCCCGAACGTTGCTGGTCAGGCGTGGCGCGCGCGATCGCGCGCCTGCGCCTCGCCCGCTCCGCCAAGCTTTCGGGCGACGAACTCGAGACGGTGAAGGTCGTGGTCGGCCGCGGCGACGAGAAAGCCGCCTGGATCGAGGAATGCTTCCGAACCGACTGGCTCGCTCACAAATATCTGAGCTGGATTCAGATCCTCGCCTGCTATCGCCCCTGGCCGTGGCGCTGGCGGCCGGAGCCGGCGCTGGTCGGCCGGGAGCATCTGGAGGACGCGCTCGCCCGCGGCAAGGGTGTCGTGCTCCTCACCGCGAATTTCGCCTACAAGGACCTCATGACCAAGGCGGCCTTGACCAGGGCCGGGTTCCACGCCAGCCATCTCGTGCGCAACAGCCACGGCTTTGCCGAAAGCCGCCTCGGCAAGGCGCTGCTCAACCCGATCTATGCCGGAATCGAGCGCCGCTTTCTGCGCGAGCGTCTGGTGTTCAGCGGCAGCGACACCGGCGAGGTCAACAAGCTGATCCGCGCCCGGCTGCGCGAGAACCGGCCGATCCTGGTGACCGTCACCCCGCTCGGCCGCCGCGTGAGCCGGCTGCCCTTCCTTCACGGCCGCATCAAGATCGCCACCGGTGCCCTGAATTTCGCCTGCGAGGCAGACGCGGAAGTCCTGCCGGTCTTCACCATCCGGAAGCCGGACGGCAGCTACGTGACTGTCGTCGAGCACGCCCTGGCCAGGCCGTCGGGGGTGTCGCGCGGCGAGGTGATCGCGGCGATGCTCGACGACTACGTGCCGCGTCTCGAGACTTATGTCGCCCAGAATCCGGAGCAGTTCGGCTTCCCGACCTCCGACCGCCACGGCCGCGCCCTGATCGAACCCAGTGGCGCGACCAGTGGCGCGACCAGTGGCGTGGCCACCTCACCGACTCGGGCGGCCGTCGCCTAGGCAGACGGTATGCGCCCAGGATTGACGGCGTTTGGAGAGCTCCTCGGGCGGCTGGTGGCGTCAGCCGGCCGCGGTGCGGCTCAGTCCAGCTCGAAGGCTTCCTTGTAGTCGAGCTTGAGAGCGAGGTCCTGGTCGGCCTTGTCGAGGACGGTGTTGCCGCAGACCAGCATCTCGATCTCGGTGCCCATGAAGCAGCGAAACGCGTCTTCAGGGGTGCACACGATCGGCTCGCCGCGCACGTTGAAGCTGGTGTTCACCAGGATCGGACAGCCGGTCTCGCCGTGGAAGGCTTTCAGGAGCTTGTGATAGGCCGGGTTGGTCTCCGCATGCACGGTCTGGATGCGTGCGGAGTAGTCGACATGGGTGACCGCCGGCACCTGGGAGCGCGGCACGTTCAGCTTGTCGATGCCGAACAGCTTCTCCTCGTCCTCGTTCATCCGGCGGCGTTTCTCGTCGGCGACATCCGCGACGATCAGCATGTAGGGGCTGTCGCCGTCATGCTCGAACCACTCGGCCACATGCTCTCTCAGCACCGAGGGCGCGAACGGGCGGAAGCTCTCGCGATACTTCACCTTCAGGTTCAGCGTCCTCTGCATGGTGGGTGAACGGGCATCACCGAGAATGGAACGGCCGCCCAGCGCACGCGGCCCGAATTCCATCCGGCCCTGGAACCAGCCGACCGCCTTGCCGTCGGCGAGCGCCTTGGCGGTCGTCTCGATCATCTCGTCCTCGGTCAGCGTCTTGAACACGGCGCCCGCCCGGCTCAAGCGATCCTCGATCGCGCGCTGATCGAAGGCCGGGCCGAGATAGGCGCCCTTCATGCCGTCCATGGCGCCGTTCAGGCGGCGCGGCTGGCGCTTGAAGCCGTGATAGGCGACCAGCGCCGCACCCAGAGCACCGCCGGCATCGCCCGAGGCGGGCTGGATCCAGATATTGTCGAACGCGCCTTCGCGCAGCACTTTGCCATTGGCGACGCAATTGAGGGCGACGCCGCCCGCGAGACAGAGATTCTTCTGGCCCGTCTCCTTCCTGATCGAACTCGCGAGGCGCAGCATCACCTCCTCGGTCACCGCCTGCACCGAGGCGGCGAGATCCATCTCGCGCTGGGTGACCAGCTCCTCCGGCGTGCGCGGCGGGCCGCCGAACAGCTCGTTGAAGCGGCTGTTGGTCATGGTGAGCCCGGTGCAGTAGTCGAAATAGCGCTGATCCAGGCGGAAGGTGCCGTCCTCCTTGAGGTCGATCAGGTGATCGTAGATCAGCTTGACGTATTTCGGCTCGCCGTAAGGGGCGAGGCCCATGATCTTGTATTCGCCGGAATTGACCTTGAAGCCGGTGTAATAGGTGAAGGCCGAATAGAGCAGCCCGAGCGAATGCGGGAAATGGATCTCCTTCAGCATGGTCAGGTCATGGCCCTTGCCGATGCCGAGCGAGGTGGTCGCCCATTCACCCACGCCGTCGATGGTCAGCACCGCCGCCTCCTCGAAGGGGGACGGGAAAAAGGCGCTGGCGGCATGGCTCTGATGATGCTCGGCGAAGACCAATCTGGCCTCGATTCCCTTGACCTTCTCGATCTTCTGCAGCTCCTTCTTCAGCAGGTTCTTCTGAAAGAGCTTTTCCTTCATCCACACCGGCATGGCGGTGCGGAACGACTTGAAGCCCTTGGGCGCGAAGGCGAGATAGGTCTCGATCAAACGCTCGAACTTCAAGAACGGCTTGTCGTAGAACGCGATGTGGTCGATGTCGGCCAGGCTCAGCCCGCCCTCGGTCAGGCAGTAGCGCACGGCTTCGGTGGGAAAGTCGCTGTCATGCTTGATCCGCGTGAAGCGTTCCTCCTGGGCGGCGGCGATGATCCTGCCGTCCACCACCAGAGCGGCCGCACTGTCGTGATAGAAGGCCGACACCCCAAGAATGCGCATGACGTTTTCCGTTGTTCGTTATCGGACTGAGGCAAACCGACGCCCGGGCCCGGCTCCCGAATCCGGCGTTCGCGCGGGCCAGGGAGCCGGTCTCAGGCAAGTCCGGCCAGCAGGCGCCGCCTGCTAGAAGACGGTGTAGATGAAGGGAGCGACGGCGGTGCCCTGGGTGAGCACGATCAATCCGCCGAACAGCGCCATCATGACGATGATCGGCAAGAGCCAGTATTTCTTCCGTGCCCGCATGAAGTGCCAGAGTTCGGCAACAATCGACATATCCTCACCTCATCATTCGTTCATCCAGGTGGCCGCGCCACCCGCTTTGGTTCCGACCTCTCCTGCGCCCGCACCGCCGCGATGGCCGAGACACCCGGCAGCGCCAGGGGCCGCGCCCCTAGAATTGCTGGGGCATGCTCTCGGGGGCGGGGCCGGGCGGATCGCGCGCAATCCAGTAGCTCGCGGCGTCCGGATCGAACTTCAGGCGCAACGGGTCCTTGCCGAGCACCCGCAGCAAAAGGCCGATCGGCACGATCGTCACCAGGAAGATCGCCGCCAGAACGATCGGGTTGAGCACCTTGAACAGGAGGAGTCCGAGCTTGGTCCAGACCTTGTTCAGCGGTGCCAGGGTGGCGGGCGCCACCAGGCCGACCAGGAGCAGCGAGGCGCCGCCGACGCCGAGCGCCCACTCGAACCAGCCGACGACCACCTCGCCCGAATGCCACCAGCCGAGCCCGACACGCAACAGCGCGATCGCCAGCAGAATACCGCCGACCGTAAGGCCGAAGCCTCGGTCCGTGCTGCCTTCGATCGACTCGTCGCGGGCAAAACTCTCATGTGTCGACATGGAAGCGAGGCCCTCCCTCGGAATACCACCCCTTGATAACCGGGTATGCAGGACGTCACATTCCAGATGTGACGCATGCCGTCCCAAAGCCTCTAAGGCATGGGTCTGCAGATCCTCATGCCTTAGAGGCTTTGGTCTGAGCGATCAATAAAATTTCGCGCGATTTCGCGCCAAACCTCGTGCCAGACGCCGCCAAATATGGTGAGGTTGCCGGCCCGCGCGTGTCGGCCTATCCTCCAGCCGCGTCCCCCGGCTCTGGACAAGCCGCTGCCTGTGTTGACAAGATGGGCGCGGCCGGCGTGGGAAAGGCGCCCTTTGGTCGATGTTGCGTGCAAATGACTCGTGCTTTGGGCGCAAATGTATAAAAAGCTTTGCTCATCTGACGATGGTCTGGATGGTGGTGAGTGTCGCAGCGGTGATCGGCATTCGAACGCGGCCTCCCGTAAGGATAGAAGCGACAGGGGCATCAAGACTCGCGATCGCGATCAAGGGATGACCTCGGCATCGGCGCGAGGATCTTGACCGGCTGGCCGGCAACCTTGTTCGACTCCCGCTCGCGCGTGAACGAAGGCTGATCTCATGCGGATTCTCGGTATCCTACTCTGTCTGACGGCACTCGGGCTCACCGGCTATTCGGCGCTTGTCTACATGGCGCCCAGGATCGAGGCCGACATCAGGGCGAGGACGAACTGGGCCCTTCAGGCGCTGGACGTCGACGACGTCACGGTCAAGGTGGACGGCCGTCACGTCACGCTTGAAGGCCGTGTCGCCGGTGACAAGCAGCGCGAGGTGATCCTGAGCGCTGCCGCCGCGGTGCCCGGCGTGCTCGGGCCGGTCGATGACCTGGAACGTCTCACCGTTGCCTCGCCCTACCGTTTCGGCGCGGTCAAGAACGAAAGCGGCGGCGTGGTCATCGAGGGGCATGCGCCCAGTGCCGAGGCCAAAGCCGTGATCGAGGCGGACGTGAAGGCGATCTTCGGCGATGAGGCGACGGCCGACATCGAGATCGCCGACGGCGCGCCGACGCCGGACTGGCAGGTGGCCGCAGCCACGGCGCTGGATGCGCTCGCAACCCTGCGTCAGGGCCAGGTCGCGATCACCGATGCCGACGTTTCGCTCGAAGGCCAGGCCGCACAGGCCTCCGACGTCGACGCCATCGACATTTTTGCCGACATGCTGCCGAAGGGCTATCACTGGAACGACGCGATCGATGTCGAGCGGACGACGGCCGAGCCGTTCACCTTTTCCGTGGTGAAGCAGGCGGATGGCAGCCTTCGCCTGTCCGGCTTCGCGCCTGACGAGGCCACGCGCACAGCCCTGATCGACCAGGGCCGGGCGGTCGGCGGCGACAGGCCCGTGGTCGCCGACATCCAGGTGGCCGACGGCATGCCCGATCGGGAGTGGCCGTCCCTGGTGCAGGCCGGGATCAGCGCCATGCAGGATATGGAGGCCGGGCGCTTCGACGTGGTCGACAATGACGTCTCCTTCTCAAGCGATCCCGAGACTACGGCCGAGGACGAGACGGTCGAGGCCCGGCCGGCGGCGCCGGCTGAGGAGGTGCGGAACGCTGCGGCGCCCTCCGCCGACAGCCTGCCAGCGCTGGATGCCGCCCTGACGCCGGCGGACAGCGACGCCGCGCATCCGGCGCCGGAGCTGACGGTCGAGAAGGTGGAGACCGGGAACTGGTCGGTGCGCGGCCAGCTGCCGGATCGGCAGTCCCGGGAGACGGTGGTCGCCGCGGTCAGGGATCGGGCGGGCGGCGACGAGGTCGAGGTCGATCTGGAGCTGACCGGGGGCGGTTCCGACGAGGACTGGCTGAGCTTTGCCAGCGACCATATCAAGACCCTCGACGTGGTTCTTGCCGGCCGCCTCCGTCTCGAGGACGATCGGGCCGATCTGATCGGCGTGGTCAGGAATCTGGAGGATGTCGAGCCGGCAAAGTCGCTGCTCGCCGCGATCGACCGGCGCATGACCGTCGAGCTGCAGCCGGTCGATCCGCGCCCGGTCGCCTCCATCGATCTCAAGCTCGTGCCTGACGCAGGCGTCACGCTCGACGGCGCGCTTCCATCAGGACTGAGCGAGGGCGAGGCGCTGCTGGCGCTGGGGCTCGATCGCTATGACGGCAAGCTCGCCGAGAACGGACGGGGCTCCGTCGACAGATGGCGCGAGGATCTGTCGACGATCGGCGCTTTTCTGCCGGCCTTCGAAGAGCTCGACATGTCGCTTGGCGGCGAGCGCCCGCGGATCAAGGGAACGGTGCAGCCTGAGCGCGATGCCGATGCGGTCGCCCGCCAGATCGTCCTGGCGCTGAGCGACGATCGCCAGCCGCTGGTGGACGTCGAGCCCACGACCACCACACATCGGGAGGGCAGCGAGCGCGTCAGCCCGCTGAGCGGCGAGCTGGAGGTCTATCACCGCGGCTACTGGCTTCCGTCGGTCGAGATCAAGGCCGGCATCGAGACCTGCAATCGTCGCGCCGATGCGCTGCTGGCGTCGAACAAGATCACCTTTCTGCGTGGTCAGGAAGGTCTGGACCAGCGCGCGGAAAGGACGTTGAATGCGCTCGCGGGCCTGGCGTTCGTCTGTCTCGACCGTAGCGGCCTGATCCTCGAGATCGGCGGCCATACGGACTCGCGTGGGGCGAAGGACATGAACCAGAAGCTCAGCCAGACCCGGGCGGATGCCGTGCTCAATGCGCTCACCGCGCGCGGGGTGGATATCAACGCACTGATCGCCGTCGGCTATGGCGATTCCAAGCCGATCGCCGACAATACCACCGACAAGGGGCGCGCGCAGAACCGGCGCATCACCTTCGAGTGGCGGCGGGCGGACAATGCCCAGGTCTCCGAGGCCGAAGGCTGAACGGGACGACAAGGAAAGGGATAAGTCGTGACCTATCTTGCGACGGAAATGGTTCTCTATCTGCTGTCGGCGGCGCTCATCGGTCTGGCGCTCGGAGGGCTGATCTGGGGCGGCGGCAAACGCCGTCAGCTCAAGGCGCTGCGTGCCGATCTGATGGCGAGGCTCGAGTCGCAAAAGGCCGCGCATGAGAAGACCAGGCTGGCACTGGACAGCGCCGAAACGCGGACCAAGGAAGCGGTGCGCGCGGCGTCGGCCGATGCCGCGCGCTCGCTGGCCGAGCTCGAGGGCGCTCTCGACGCGGAGCGCCTGAAGGCCGAAGAGGCTGAAAGCGCGCTCGAACAAATGCGCGCCGACGTCGAGCGGGCACGCAACGAGGGCAACGCCTCGCAGCGCGAAGCGCTCGACAATGCCTTGCGCGCGGTCGAGGTCGAACGGTCGGCGGCGGCCCAGGCTCAGGCAAGAGAAGCGCAGTCGCGGGCGCAGATCGAGGAGCTTCGGCTGCTGATCGGTGCCGAGAAGCTCGCTGCGGAAAACGCCCGGGCCGAGCTCGACGCCTTGCGTGCCGAGATGCGGCAGACGATCGACTCCGAACGCGCGGCGCATGAGCAGGCGACGACGGCGCTGCACGAGATTCGATCCGCCCTGGCGCGCAGCTTCGGTCCCGAAGCGCTGGGCGTGGCTGCGGCCGCGGCTGCCGGAGCCGTCATTGCCGGGCCTGATCAGGAGGAGGACGCCGGCGTATCCGCAGGCCAGCCTGCCAGCCTGCCGCTCTTCCCCCTCATGACCGACAGAGCGGCTGACAGCGAGGCGCTGCATGATCCGGACGACGATGAGGCCGACAGCGAGGATCGCGAGGATCCGAGCTTCGATCTCGCGACGTCGATCGATGCGGGCCTCGAGCCGGAGAGCGATCTCGACATGCACGACGTGTTCGAGGTGGTCGAGCCGGATGCCCCGCAGGCGGATGAGCCGGAAGCCGAGCCTGCGCCGGAACCCGTGACCGCACCCGCCGAGCGGCGCATCGGGCTGGTCAGCTCCACCGCCGACGAAGCCGCTCCCGAGGAGCCGGGAGGCGATGAGGACGGCGGCGAACCGTGCGCGCCCGTCTTCGTCGACCACGCGAGCCGGGGAAATGCCGCCGGCTGATCGGCGGCTGCGACATCGAAAGCGAGGCGCTCAGGCGCGTTTGCGCAAGAGCGCCTTGACCTCCTGAAGGTCGAAGGCGCGAAGCCAGCTCGCCGCCGCGAAGAAGGTGAGCCCGCCGAGGCCGATGGTGACCACGAGCGCCAGCAGGCCCGGCAGCAGCAGGGCGGCATAGCGCATCGCCTGCCAGACCACGAGCGCCATGATCACCCCGGCCAGCACGATGCGCGGCAGGCGCAGGATCGAGCGCTCGTCCAGGTGGAACAGTCCCTGCCGACGGAGCATCACGCAGAGCAGGATGGCGTTCAGCCAGGAGGACAGGACCGTGCCGAGCGCGATGCCCACATGCTGCAGCGGCCCGATCAGCGCCAGGACGAACACCACATTGGCGATCAGGCAGATCACCGCGATCTTCACCGGTGTCTTGGTGTCCTCGCGCGCGAAAAAGCCGGGGGCGAGCACCTTGATCAGCACATAGGCGGGCAGGCCGAGGGCATAGGCGGACAGAGCCGCCGCGGTGGCCACGCTCTCGATCCGGCCGAATTCGCCGCGCTCGAACAGGACGGTGACGATCGGCAGGCTGAGCACGGCGATGCCGATCGCGGCCGGAACGGTGAGCAGCAGCGCGAGCTCGATGCCGCGATTCTGGCTGTGGACCGCTGCCGCGGTCTCGCCCGCTCTGAGCTGGCGCGACATCAGCGGCAAGAGCGCCGTGCCGATGGCGACGCCGATCACCCCGAGCGGCAGCTGGCTGACCCGGTCGGCATAGTAGAGATAGGAGACCGAGCCCGTCTTCAGGAACGAGGCGAAAATGACGTCGGCGAACAGGCTGATCTGGGCGACGCCGGCGCCGAACACGCCGGGCAGGATCAGCGCGAACAGGCGCTTGACCTCGGGGCTGAAGCGCGGCCGCTGCAGCGGCGGCGCCATGCCCCGGCGCGCGGCCGCGGCGCGCACCCAGAGCATCTGACCGAGCCCGGCGATCGCCACGCCCCAGGCGAGCGCCTCGCCCGGCGCGTCCAGCCAGAGATAGCTCAGCAGCATGGCGGCCAGGAGGCAGAAATTGAGGATGATCGGGGCGGCGGCCGGCACGGCGAAATGCCCGAGCGAGTTCAAAATGCCGCTGTAGAGCGCCACCAGCGAGATGAACACGATGTAGCAAAAGGTGATGCGCGAGAGGTCGACCGCGGCCTCGAAGCGGGCACCGCCGGGCTCGAAGCCGGCGGCCATCAGGCCGATGATCCAGGGCATGGCGATCAAACCGACGACGAACAGCGGCAGCAGCACCGCGAGCAGCACGGCCTGCGCCTGCGCCGCGAAATCCCTGGCGACGTCCTTGCCTTCGCCTTCGAGCGTGCGCGCGAACATCGGCACGAAGCCGGCGTTGAAGGCGCCCTCGGCGAACAGGCGCCGCAAAAAATTCGGCAGCTTGAAGGCGACCACGAAAGCATCCGCGATCGGCCCGGCGCCGAGCAGGGCCGCCATCATCATGTCGCGCAGAAAGCCGAGCACGCGCGAGATCATGGTGTAGGAGCCGACGGTCGCAACCGAGGCGATCAGCGACGAGCGCCGCCCGCCCTTGGCCGCATCCTCCGCCACCTCGCCCGCGGCCTGCCCCGTGGTCATCGCGTCCTGCCCTTCCTGCCCGTTGTCCGCGGGCTGTCATTGCCGCCGCGCTCGCCTTCGGTCAAGGCCTTGACCAGGTGGTTCTGCACCTGGCGCATCTTCGATGGCTGGCGAATCTTCAGGCCGAACACGTCCTTGACGTAGAAGACGTCGACCACGCGTTCGCCATAGGTGGCGATATGCGCGCTGGAAATCGCGAGGCCAAGATCCTTCAAGGCCTTGGTGACGTCATAGAGCAGGCCCGGCCGGTCGCGGCCATTGACTTCGAGCACGGTGTGGGTGCGGCTCGCCTGGTTGTTGATCAGCACCCTCGGCTCGACCGCGAACACCTCGGTGCGCGTGGGCAGCGACTTGCGGTTGGCGAGCAGGCGATCCGGCCAGACCTCGCCGGCCAGGGACTTGATCACCTGCTGGCGGATGCGCTCGAGCTTCGCCTTGTCTTCGACCGCGGTGCGCGCCTCGATGTTCTGGACGCCGAAGCTGTCCAGCGCCATGCCGTCGGCGGTGGTGAAGATGCGCGCATCGACGATGCTGGCGCCGGCGAGCGCGATCGCGCCCGCGATCTTCATGAACAGGCCCGGATGGTCCGCGGCGTAGACCACCAGCTCGGTGCGGGCGCGAAAGCTGTCGATATAGAAATCCAGGCCGAAATGCGGTTTCTTCTTGTCCGCTTCGGCGACGATCGCGACATGCCGGAGATGGGCGGGCGTATCGAAGCTGGTCCAGTAGCGGGGGTCGTGCCGGTCCATATAGGCCGCCAGCTCCTTCGCCTTCAAATGGGTGCAGTCCTGGCTGAAGCGGTCGCGTGCCGCCTGCACCCGCGCCTGGCGCAGGCTGCCGATCTCGCCGCCTTCGAGCGCCGCCAGCGTCTCCTGGTAGAGCGTGCGCAGCAGCTGACCCTTCCAGCCGTTCCAGACATTCGGCCCGACTGCGCGAATGTCGGCGGCGGTCAGCAGCAGCAGCAGGCGCAGCCGCTCCGGCGACTGGATGACGCCGGCGAAGTCGGCGATGGTCTTGGCGTCGTCGAGATCGCGGCGAAAGGCGGTGGTGCTGAACAGCAGATGGTGACGCACCAGCCAGGCGACGGTCTCGATCTGATCCTCGTTGAGGCCGAGCCTGGGGCCGGCCTGCACCACCAGCTCGGCGCCGACCTCGCTGTGATGCCCGTCCCGGCCCTTGCCGAGGTCGTGAAAGAACACCGCGAGATAGAGCTCGGTGCGCGACAGCACGTGGGGGATCAGCCCGGTGGACAGCGGCAGCTCGTCGCCGAGCTTGCCCGCCTCGATCTGATGCAGAATGCCGATCGCCCGGATGGTGTGCTCGTCCACCGTGTAGGTGTGGTACATGCTGTGTTCCATCAGCGCCACCACCCGGCCGAATTCCGGGATGAAGCGCCCGAGCAGGCCCGCCTCGTTCATGCGCCGAAGCGTCTTCTCGGGATCGATCGGGCCGGTCAGGATCGACAGGAACAGCCGGTTGGCCTCGGGATTGCCGCGCACCTCGCGGCCGATGCGGTGCAGGTTCTGGGTGACCGCGCGCAGCGCTTCCGGATGGATGTTGACCTGGCGCTCATGGGCCATGTGAAACAGGCGCAGCATGGCCACGGGGTCGCGCTCGAACAGGTCGCTCTCCTCGGGCGCGATGCGGCCGCTCTGGATGATCATGTCATCGACGCGACGGCGCCCGAAGCCGAAGCGATCCAGCCGGAACAGAAAGCGCTGGCGATGCTTTTCCTCGAGCGCCGCGCAGAAGATCAGGGTGAGCGAGCCGACCTCCTTGGCGTAGAGATAATAGTGCTTCATGAAGCGCTCGACCGCGCGCGTCGCGCTGCGGTCGCGATAGCCCATGCGCCGCGCGATCTCCGGCTGCACGTCATAGGTGAGCCGTTCCTCGGCGCGCTCGGTGAGATAGTGCAGGTGGCAGCGCACCACCCATAGAAAGCTCCGGGCACGCAGGAACTTGACCAGGGCACGGCCGGTCAGCACCTCATGGCGGACGAAATCGTCGACGCTGTCGATGCGGTAGAGGAAGCGGCCGAGCCAGAACAGCGTGTGCAGGTCGCGCAGCCCGCCCTTGCCCTCCTTGACGTTGGGCTCCAGCATGTAGCGGCTGTCGCCGGTGCGCTCGTGGCGCTCGTCGCGCTCCTTGAGCTTGGCCTCGACGAAGCCGATCCCCTTGTTGCCCCTGATCTCGCGATCGAAGCGCTCGGCGAGCTCCTTCATCAGCCGCTGGTCACCCCAGAGGAAGCGGGCTTCGAGCAGGCTGGTCAGCACCGCGCCGTCATCCTGGGCGAGGCGCAGGCACTCGTCGATCGACCGGGTCGCCTGACCGACCTTCAGACCGAGATCCCAGAGCTTGTACAGCAGAAACTCGACCAGCTTTTCGGTATGCGGCGTGACCTTGTAGGGGTGGAGAAACAGCAGATCCACGTCGGAATGGGGCGCGAGCTCGGCGCGGCCATAGCCGCCCACCGCGAGGAGGGCGAGGCGCTCGCCCGCGGTCGGGTTGGGCAGGCGGAACAGCTTGGAGGTCGCGAGATCGAGGAGCGCGGTGATCAGGGCATCGATCAGCCGGCAGCGGTCATAGACCACGGCCTCGCCGTCATTGGTCGCGAGAAAACGCTGCTTCAGCGCCTGCTGGTGCTCCTGCAGCCACGCCTTGAGCGTCTCCAGCAAGGCGCCGGAGTCCTGTGGGTCGACCCCCTCCAGGCGCGCCCGAAGCGTCGGCAGGAAGGCGTCGACGTTCACCAGCGGCGTCGGCACGGTGGGGTTGGCGGGCGGGGCATCGGTGATCGGTTCCATGGGCGAACGTTAGGCACCTCGCGGCTCGGAAATCAAGGAATTGGCGCAGACGACGCGGTCGCTCGCGGCGCTCCCCGGGAGGACGAGCAGACGAGCGTTCGCTGTCTATAAATAATAAAGAGAAAATTATAAGACTTTCTATCGTTAAGGTAGCTATTTCCTGATGCCAATCAACAGTGTTGCCATGTCGTTTGAATGGATGAACCTGCGCAAATGCCGTATTTGGTTATGTCAATCATCGAAGGATCCTGTTGACCGACAATCGTTTATGGTCAAAATTTTAGAGATAACTCTATTAGATGAAAATGTGGTTGGGAGTCCTCAATGGGTGATAGCAGTGGTGGAGAAGCCTTCGGCTTCGCTCGCCCTGGCGATGCGGCCGGCGGCACGGGCCCTCGTCACGCTATCCCGCCAGCCAATCGGCTGCCGCCCTCGCGGCCGCCGCTGACCGGACCGCCGCAGACGAGAGCGCCGCAGACGAGAGCGCCGCAGACGAGGCCGCCGCAGACGAGGCCGCCGCAGACGAGGCCGCCGATGGGGCAGGGGCCGGCGGTTCGCCCCTACATACCTGAACCGCGTGCCTCCATGCCGCTCTGGGCCTGGGTGCTGGTCGGTGTCCTCTTGGGCACGGGCGGCACGCTCCTGACCTCGGCGCTCTGGCTGCCGGAGCGGATGCTGCCGGCGGTCGCGGACGCGTCGTCCGGAAGCGAGGCGAGCCGGGAGGACGAGCAGGGCGTCGCCGCCGCGGCCGAGCTGGTGGAGCCCGCTGGCGATTCGCTGGAGGGGGCGGACGCAGAGCAGGTCGACGGGATCGGCGGCCCGATCGACACGATCGACGGCGACGAGCGCGCGCCTGGCGATCCGGCGCTGGCAGCAGGCCCGCCGATCCCTGTCCTCAAGGCACGGACCGGCCAGAACACGCAGGAGCAGCACGCGCTGCCGTCGGACGGCGGGGATCAAACCGCTGCCGACACGACCCACCTGCGCAATGCGGATGCCGAGGCGGCGCTCAGAGCGCTGATCGCCAAGAATACCATGGCCGCGCCGCGCGAAGCTCTGGTCGGCAGCACGCTCACGGACGATCTCGACCCGAGCCTCGAGGTGGCGGATCTGTCCGAGCAAATCCTGCCGCTGCCGCAACAAGCGGCTGAGCGCGCGGACGAAGGCACGCGCCAGACGACGACATCGACGCCCGAGGACGCGGCCGGACCCCAGGACAAACCTTCGGTCGACCTGCCGAGGCCGCATCGACCAGGCGCTGCAGCGCGAGGGCTCCGATCTGCCGAGCGCCAGCGTGGCCGCGGCCGCCCGGGCGGTCCAGCATCGTGCAGCTTGCCGCGGTGAACAACGAGGCGGCAGCGCAGGTCTACTGGCGCGAGGTCAACGAGCGTCTTCCCAGCGTGTTCGCCGGTATCCGGCCGATCTTCGACGAGCGTCGTGGACGACCTGTCGCATCTGGGTCGGCGCCGGCCGGGTCGGTGCGCTCCGGCTGTGCGGCTGGCTGAAGCAGCAGGGCCAGGACTGCTTCGTGACCCGCGTCGACAAGCTCCTGAGCCGGCCGCGCCGGCACCGCCGGCAGGGTTGACAAGGCAGGCCGAAGGCTTTGGGGGAGGCGGACCGTCCGCTCCAGGCCCTCGAACGCCCGAGCGACAACCCGAGGCGCCGAGACGGGCAAAGCCGATCACCGGACCATAGCCGCCGAGCGTCAGATCAGGGCGGCGAGGGTCGGCGAGGCAGCACTGCCGCCGGCGAAGGCGATCTTGCAGCAGGCCCGCGACCGTGCCGTGGTGTCTCGCCCGAACTGCTCAGCGGCGAGCGAACAGCGGTCGCGCGATGCTGGCGTGGCACCGTAGCCCGCCCCCTGCAGGGCGACGAAGCCGATCAGCAGGACCATCGAAGCCTGCGGCGCCGACAGCATCAGCGGTACAGCGCCGTCGACAGGAGGCAGGCGACGAAGATGGCGCGCGTGGAGGCGTTGCGCCCGAAGGGTCATCATCGCGACGCGGCCGGCCACCTGCATCCGGGCCGATCATCGCCGCTGCGAACACCGCGGTCTCGGCGGCGACGCCGCGCTCGGCGAGGATCGGCAGCAGATGGGTGAGGATGACCCGTCGATTGACTGCGACCGCAGCGAACAGCAGGGCGACGCGCCAGAAGGCGGGAACGCCGACCACGCCGAGGAGGCCCGGCGCAGGTCGAGGCTGCCTGCGGCGCATCCTGTGCCCGATGGCGCTCGCCGACGATGCAGGCCGGAGGTCAGCGGTACGCGATCAGCGCCACGGCCGCCGCCGACATCAGAACCGCGCCGCGCCATCCGAGCCAGGCGGCGAGCAGATGCGCGCTCGGAAAGGAGACGGTGGCAAGCCGGCGACCAGAACGATCGTGGTGATCCCCGCCTGGCCTCGGGCCCGAGCGTGCGCGTGACCACGGCAAAACAGGCCTCGTAGAGCGACCCCGCCATCGCCGCCCCCAGGCCGATCCAGATGAGATAGAAATGCCAGAGCGCCGTAACCGTGGAGAGGGCGGCGAGCAGAAAGGCGGCGACCGAAGCGCTGCCCGCGAACACCAGGGCCGCCCTGCCGCGATCGATCTGCCGCCCGGCGACCGGGGCGAGCAGCGCCGAGGTCACCAGCGCCAGGGTGAAGGCGCCGGAAAGCTCGGTCTTGCTCCAGCCTAGATCCTGCTCCCAGACCAGCAGAAGCGCCGGAAAAGCGTAGAAATAGGCCGCCCAGACGATCGTCTCCGCGAGCGCAAGCGGCAGGGCGATGCGCCAAAAAGGTCTCCTTGCGTCAAGCGGCACGGGGTCGACGGGCGGGTCGCGCTGGGCTTCGTCCATGCGCGCACGATCTCACCAAAGCTGCGTCAAAGCCAGCCTGCAAGGCGTCTGCCGGCACTCTCCTGCCCGGGCAGTTTTGATGCTAAGCTCCGGGCATGAACCGATCGATCGCAGCCGCCCCGGTGCCATCAGTGATGCCCCGATGACCACCGGACCCCTCCAGAGCGTCGGCGGCCGCGGGCATCTTGCGGGCGTCCTGCAAAGCGGCGTCTTCTGGATGCTGGTCACGGCGTTCTTCTTCGTCTGCGTGCACGCCACCGGCAAGTTTCTGCTGACCCGCTACCCGCTGGTGCAGGTGGTGTGGGGGCGCTACATCTTTCACCTGCTGCTGGCGCTGATCATCCTGGCACCGCGGCTCGCGCGCATCGTCAGGAGCGGCAATCTGAAGCTGCAGCTGCTGCGCTCGGCCTTCATGCTGTTTTCGACCACCTTCTATTTCGCCGGCGTGCAGTTCCTGCCGCTGACCGAGGCGAATGCCATCAACTTCCTGACCCCTGTCCTGGTGGTCATCCTCGCGCAGCCGGTTCTGGGCGAGCGGGTCGGGCTGATGCGCTGGATCGGCGTCGCCGTCGGCTTCGCCGGCGCGATGATCATCATCCGTCCCGGCAGCGGGCTGATCGACGTCGCCGCCGGCCTGATGATCCTGAGCGCGTTCAGCAATGCCTGCTACCAGCTCAGCACCCGCTGGCTGGGCGCGATCGACGATCCCCTGACCACGCTTCTCTACACCGCCCTGGTCGGCTCGATCGGCGCCAGCCTCGCCGTGCCCTTCGCCTGGGAGCCGGTGGACGGCGCCGGCTGGCTCCTGATGCTCCTGATCGGCGCCTTCGCTCTGATCGGCCATTTCGCGCTGATCAAGGCCTACCGCCTGGCGCCCGCCCCGACCATCGCGCCCTTCAGCTACAGCATCCTCCTCTGGTCGGCGGCCTTCGGCTACGTCATTTTCGACCAGCTGCCGGATCTCTGGACGGTGATCGGCGCCGGCATCATCGTGATCAGCGGCATCATCATCCTGCGCGGCCGCACCGATCGCCCGGACACGCAGCGCCCGGGCTGATCCCGATCCGGCACGACATGGCGGCGACCCTCATGTCAACGCCGCGGCGCGTCGCCGCCGTCGCTGTCGTCAGGGGACGAAGACTTCGAGGGCCTTGGGCAGAAGCCGGAACTCGGCGGGGGTTTCGGTGGTGATTTCGCCGTCGGTGTTGATCGGGACGGTGCGCGTCGCCTTAAGCGTGATCTCGCGGCCGCGCAGATGGCTCACGGTCGCGTTCAGATCATGCCAGCCCCAGCGGAAGATCGGGAGGCGGCGCAGGAGCTGCCAGAGGGTCTGCGGCGCCATGAGCACCATGTCGAGGGTGCCGTCATCGATGGCCGCGTCCGCCGCGATCGCCATGCCGCCGCCGTAGAAACGGCCATTGCCCACCGAAATCTGGATGGCGCGCGCCCTCAGCTTCCGGCCGTCGCAGTCGATCTCGACGCGGATCGAGCGGCGCCGCTTCAGCACCTGCCAGAGGCTGATGGGGTAGCCGAGAACGCCCCATGTCGCCTTGATCTCCGCCGTGAGCGCGCGCGCCATGTCGGCGCTCATGCCCAGACTGGCGACATTGACGAAGGACTTGTCGTTGACCCGGCCGATGTCGATCCTCTGCGTCCTGCCGCGCAGAATGACCTCGGCGGCCTCCTCGGGCCGTGCGGGCAGGGCAAGGGTGCGCGCGAGGTCGTTGGCGGTGCCGAGCGGCAGAATGCCGAGCGGCTTTTCGAGGTCCAGCAGGGTGTCGATCACGCTGTTGATCGTGCCGTCGCCACCGCCGACGATCACCAGATCGCTGGTGGGGCCGGCTTCCCTGATCGAGCGCAGCATGGCGT